>NZ_BOMH01000060.1 GCF_016862095.1 Actinoplanes cyaneus | reverse complement strand
CAGCCCACCGGGCCGGGGCACTCCACGACCGGATGACGCCGGGTGCCGTGGCTACGCCCGGCATCATCCAGTGCCGGTGTCACTGCCCGCGGCGCTGCCGATGACGCAGCCAGGGTCCCAACCCGTACGCGTCCTCAGTGGCGATGAAAGCGCTGCGGGCGGTGAGCAACGCTTCATCGGCGTGAGCGCTGCAACCCCACACGGTCTCGCCCCACGGGTCGGCCAGCTTCAACTCGGCCGGCTCCGGGCAGGCGCCGCCGTCCGGCAATCCGATCTGGCAGTTCGCCGGCGCGCCGCCGCGGCGGCTGATGGCCTCGGCCGCCTGTCGGATCAGGGAGGAACGTGCCGCTGCACCGGTCGGCACCACCCTGTTTTCCGTCGTCACAGCGACTCGCTGCCCGATCAGGACGACGTTGCCGTCCGGATCCTTCGTACGAACCTCGCCGCCGGGCGCATGGTCCGGGTATCCGATGAGTTCGTAGTCGACAGCAGCGGCGTCCAACCCGGCGTTCACCACAGCCAGATCTTCCACGTAGAGGTAGATCAGCAGTGGGAGTTCGACCGGGATCAGCGGCGGCTGGACGTAGGCCAGCAACAGGGTGTTCTCACCGCATTGCAGGTACGACCATCGGCTGTCACCGTCACCTCCCGCGCGCACCTGTGTGTAGCCGAACAAGGAGTAGAAGGCACTGCTCGCTTCGATATCGCGGACGTAACACACTGGCACTGCCGCTGACACCCGTGGCTGCATGGTCGGCAAGATACCGGAGGCCGTACCTCGATCGTCGCAGGCACGGCCCGCCGAGACCGCGATGCGTGTTCTCGCCGGTCCCACCTCTCGGATGGTGGCAGCAAGGCGGGCACGAAGCTTCGATTCATGGGAGTCAGCTGTCGCCGCCCGCCCGCCGGCTCCGACCCGAACCGTCACGATCACCGCTGACCGGATCAGTCGTTGATCTTGGTGGTCCGGGTCGGCGACAGAGGGTGGGACGGCGTGGTCGTGTCGCGTCAACGCAGGTGGATCCGGTCGGCGATCGCGACCGGCGGGGCCGGCACGATCGTGACCGGCACGGCCGTGGCGGTTCTGGCCGCCAACGGGCTCAAGGCGGGCGACGTCATCTCACTCTGCTCGCTCGTGCTGGCCGGCACGGTGGCCCTGGTCTCCGTGATGCGCTGGATGCTCGGCCGGGCGCGATCCGTCCCGCGGACCGAGGGCCTGGCCGACCGGCTGAGGCAGGCGGTCCGGGCCCAGTGGGCAGAGGAGGCGAGCGCGCGGCGGATCTCCCGGCCCGAGCCGCTGCGGCTGAGCTGGCGGCCGACCACGCGGCCGGTGGCGGTGGCGTCCACCGGCCGGCACGGGCAGGGCTCGCTGCTGCGCGGACCGGGCGAATCGCGCCCGGCCGCCCACCAACTGGTCACCTTCTTCCGCGATGACCCACGGCGGCAACTGGTGATCCTCGGTGATCCCGGCGCCGGCAAGACCACCACGGCGATCCTGTACGTGCTGGCGTCGGCCGACCTGGCCGACGGGCCCGCGCCGGTGCTGCTGTCGGCCGGCGGCTGGGACCCGGCCGAGCGCGTCGAGGACTGGGCGGCCCGCCGGATCCAGGAGAGCTACCCGGAGTTCGTACGCGGACCAGACGCCGTCCTCAGCCTGATCGAGAGCGGACACATCGAGCTCGTACTGGACGGTCTCGACGAGATGCCGAACCGTCTGCTCCCGGACGGGCTGCAGGACCTGGACCGGGCCGCCTGCTCCGGCGTACGGATGGTCCTCACCTGCCGCGGCGCCGAGTTCGAGGCGGCGGTCGGCGAGGCCGGCCCGCTGTCGCGTGCGGCGGTGGTCGAGATCGAGCCGGTCGAGCCGGCCGACGTGGCCGCGTTCCTCACCCAGCCCGAGGTGGACGGAAGCACCCGGTGGGACACCGTGCTGACCGAGATCCGGCGGGCGCCCGACGGCCCGCTCGCGACGGCACTGCGTACGCCGCTCATGATCGCCCTGGCCCGGCGGGTGTATCACCGTGCCAGCCCGGCCGCACTGACCGAGCTCGCGACCACCGACGACGTGCGGGACCACCTGCTCGACGGCTTCCTGGCCGGGGCGTACCCGAATCCCGGCGACGCGGAGCGGGCCCGGGGATGGCTGGCGTTCCTGGCCCGTCACCTGCGAGACGAGGTTCAGGACCCGAACTACCGGTGGTGGGAACTGCCCCGGGCGGTGCCCCGGACCACGATCGCCGTACTTGTCGCGCTGGCCATCACGATCATCGGCCTGGCCGGAGGCCCGCCGTTGGTGGCGTTCCTGACCGGCGGCAGCGCCTACGACGGCACCGGAGTGGCCATCGGATCGATCTCGGGGCTCGGCGTCGGCGTGCTGTGCGGCCTCAACGTCGCCCGGACGGTGCACAGTCGTGGCGGGCCGACCGTAGCGGCCACCGTTCTCGTGGCCGTTTCCGACGTGCTGGTGGCCGCGCTCGTCGTCGTCCCCCTGGCCGCCGTGGTCACCAAGCTGATGCGTCAGGCCGACCGGCATGCCGGCGAGATGATGTCGAGTGACGCCGACTTCTTCCGAGCCGACGGGCTGTTCCTTGTTCTGGCCTTCGTGGTCGGCGGGCTGTTGATGAGCGCGGTGATCCAGATACTGTCCGCCGGGCGGGACGGCCCGCGCGCCACCACCCCGCGGTTGCGGACGATGCGAGCCGGCCTGAACCAGGGCATCGTCGCCGCGACCATCGTCGGGGTGGCTCTCTACAGCCTCTCCCCCACCGGCGGTGAGCTGTCGATCGCCGGCACCGCCGGGCTGATCACCGGGCTCATCGTGACCGTCGGCCGCGGGCTGGTCGAGCCGGCCACCGACGCCGTCGCGGTCTCGCCCGACTCGCTGCTGCGCAGCGACCGGACCGCGCTGCTGCTGACCACCGGCCTGGTCGCCGCCGGGACAGCCGCGATCGGCTACGTCCTCTGCGGCAACGTCAACGACGCGTGGGTCGTCGTGCCATTCCTGATCATGGGGTGCGCGGCCATCGTCGTCTTCTTCGGCTCGGGTTCGCTGTGGTTCACCTACTCGGTGGCCCGGCTGTGGCTGGCCGCCAACGGCCAGCTGCCGTGGCGCCTCGCCCGCTTCCTGCGCGAGGCCCGCGAGGCGGGCGTGCTCCGCCAGGCGGGCCCGGCCTACCAGTTCCGCCACGACCTGATCAGCGCACACCTGGCCGGGCCGCCCGATCAGGACGGGTATGGGCTCGACTGTTCGCGGACGGCGAGCCAGCCGCCCGGCGCCGATCAGCAGTAGGCGGTTCGTTTGGCCGGCCCGCTGAACGCCCCGACACGCTGCCCGCAGACACCGGCGAACAGGCCCCGCGAACCTTCATCGGCGGGTGGTCGTAGTGCCGGACAGGCCACCGGGACCATCAGCGGCAGTTATGGCCGGCATCGCCGGACCGATCTTCCGCAGCCGCCGTCGCCCCGGCACAGTGGTACGACATCGCCATCTGCCAGGGGAGTTACCGGTGCCCAACCACTCACATCAGGCCACTGCCGGCCGGGCCGCGACCGCGGTGCAGCGGAGCCCTCGATGACGGTTGTCGTGACCGGCGCGGCCTCCGGGATCGGTGCGGCTGTCGCCGCCACCCTGCGGGCAGAAGGCACCGAGGTGCTCGGGCTCGACCTCGAACCCGCGGACAGGATCCGGGCTTTCGACGTACGCGATCCCGCGGCCTGGGCGCAACTGGCCGCCGACCTGGATGGCCGACGGCCGCGCGGGTTGGTCAACTGCGCCGGGGCGACGTGGCGGGCCAGGCTCGGTGAGGTCACGGCTGAGGCGTTCGCGCAGGTGCACGCCGTCAACGTGACCGGGCCGATGCTCGGTATTCAGGCGCTCGCACCGTTGATGGATGCCGGCGCCTCGATCGTCAACGTCGGCTCACTCGCCGCGCTGCAGGGGCACTATCCGGTCGCGTACACCGCCAGCAAGTGGTCGTTGCGCGGCCTGACCCATGCCGCCTGCCTGGAGCTCGGGCGGCGCGGTATCCGGGTCAACATCGTGCACCCCGGTTTCATCGAGACCGCGATGACCGCTTCGGCCGCTCCCGCGTTCCGCACGGCTGCCGTGGCGGAGACTCCGCTGGGCCGCACCGGTACGCCGCAGGAGGTCGCCGCCGTGGTGGCGTTCCTGCTCAGCGACGCGGCAGCGTTCGTGACCGGCGCCGAGATCCCGGTGGACGGCGGTGCCAGTTCGCACGGCGGCGCGAAGTCGATCTCCGATGCGCTACGCGCCGGGGACTGAGTTCGCCGGCAGCTCGGCGCGGATCCGTGAACAGCGGGCGATGGCTCGCGACGTCTTCGGCACGCATCGAACCCGGCCTGGATGGAACGGACCACGTCGCGGATGCCGCCGGCCTGCACTTCCGACGGCATCCGCGACGTGGGCGTCTCAGTGGCGGCCGCGCGGATAGGTGAGTCCGTAGCCCCTCGTGAACAGTGGCGCCATGGAGTCGTCGGGCACGTCGGCTTTCTGCGCCTCGACCGCCCGGGTCGACGACGGCAGCTCGAACGGGAGGCGGCCGCCGGGAGCGCGTTCCCCGAAGATCGTCTCGAGGAGGACCTCGTCGGAGACGCCGTAGTTGGCCAGCACGGCGTCGGCGCGGTCGACGACGTCGGTGAGGATGAGCGGCCGGTTCAGCTTGGGTACGGCCACTGTCGGGACTCCCGCGTCAGCGGCGGCCTGCAGTGCCCGGTAGTCGGGCTCGGCGCCGGTGAAGTCGAGACCGGTCAGATCGGCGCCGCCGCGTGGATCGGTGAGCCGCACGATCGTCAGGTCAGCATCGGCCGGGTTCGTGACCGGGGTCAGGCCGCGATCGCGCAGTGCCACCGGGTCGAGGCCGTACGCGTACACCCGGGTGGTCTTCTTCCTTTTGGCGGGCAGCAAGCCGGCGCGGTTCGTCAGGAGGGTGAGCGACGCGGCCTGGGCCTTGTCGCCGACTGCTTGGAAGTCGGGGTTGCCGGCGATGCGGGTGGCGGCTTCCGGCGAGACGTACGGGTTCTCGAAGAGGCCGAGCTGGAACTTCTGGGTCAGGACCCGGTGTGCGGCCTGGTTCACCCGGGCGGTGCTGAGCAGGCCTTGGCCGACGGCGGCGACGACGTTGGCGGGCACGTCGGAGCCGCCGATCTGGTCGACGCCGGCGTTGATGGACAAGGCGAAACGTTGGACCACGGTCAGATCCTCGGTGCCCCAGGGCATGCCGACACCCCACGGGCCGATGAACGATGAGGGCGGACGGTTGTCGCGGCACTGCTGCGGGCAGTCGCCGGTGATGCCCCAGTCGGAGACGATCACCCCGTCGAAGCCGTAACGGCCCCGCAGCAGGTCCTTCAGCAGGTAGGAGTTGAAGCCCGCGCCGACCTGCGGGACGGTCGTGCCCTTGTAGACGAGGTCCTTGAGGATGGAGTAGGTCGGCATGATTCCGGCGGTGTCCGCGTCGAACGCGCCGAGGTAAGGCACGATGTGGGTGGCGAAGGCGCTGCCCGGGAAGGTCGCGTACCGGCCGTAGTAGTAGTGGCTGTCGTAGCCGTTCTCCTGGGCGCCGTAACCGACCCAGTGCTTGGTAACCGTCGCGACCGAGCGGCTCCCGAGTCCGTCGGAGCCGTTCTGCAATCCTTCGACGTACGCCTGGACCTGCCGTCTCACGTTCTGCGGGTCGGAGCCGAAGGTGCCGTCGATGCGGGTCCACCGTGGTTCGGTGGCCAGGTCGGCCTGCGGTGACAAGCCTTCGGTGATGCCGACGGCCCGGTATTCCTGCCGGACGATGTCAGCCAGTCGCCGCGTGAGTGCGGGGTCGCCGGCGGCGCCCTGACCGATCGCGTCCGGCATGGCGGTGACGCCGACCCGGGACACGGTCTGCCCTTCGGTGACGGAGAAACCGTTGCGCGGGTCGGTGGAGATGACCGCCGGGATGCCGAGCGGTTGCCGCTCGGCGAGTTCCTGCACGCTGTTGTTCGCCGCGGCCAGTTGTGCGGGTCCGGCGGTGAGCCGGGTGATGAAGGTGGTGATGTGCCGGTCGGCCGCCAGTGGGCCGAGCCGGGCCAGGTCGTAGCCGGTTCCGGAGGTCGGCAGGGTGCCGTGCACAAGCAGGCCGGCCTTCTGCTCGAGGCTCATCCGCGACAGCAGGTCGGTGGCGCGGGCCTTCGCGGACAGCCGCCAGTCCTCGTACGGGGTCAGCTTCGCGTTGCGGTCGAGATCGCGGAACGACAGTTTGCCGATCTTCAGAATGGGTGTACTGCGGGATCCGAGCACGGGCTGGTGGGTGCCGTGCGCCGCGGCCGGCAGGGCGTTCAGGCTCATGCCCGCGGCCAGCGCCACGGCGATGCTGATGGAAACGATCGTTCTGGTCATGGTTTCTCCCGGACATGCGTCGCGACGCACATGCGTGCTGGGCATGCGCTTGGAGATTTCGGTTGTCACCGGACCGGGGTGCTGGTCACGCCTCAGGGGACGGGCGCGGCGCGAGCCACGTCTCGAGCAGCAGGTCGAGCCCGGCGACCATGTCCACGTCCTGGTCGTAGAGCCACTGCACCTGCAAGCCGTCCATGACGGCGAGCAGCACCTGAGCGACGACGTCGGGATCGACGTCGGGGCGGATGGTCCCATCCTGTTGTCTGCTTCGGACATCGTTGGCGGTGAGCCGCCGGAGACGCGCATAGCGCTCGGTGAAGTACTCGTGGGCCTGGCTTGCCCGCGAGGTTCCCTCAGCCGACAGTTTGGTGAAGAGCTGGACGATGCCGCGGCGCTCGGCGTTCTGCGCGACCAGGTCGGGCAGTCGTTCGGGCGGGATGACGCCGTCTGCGCCCCATCGGGCCTTGTCGTCTTCCTCGCCGGCGGCGAGGACAGCGGCCAGCAGGGCCGACTTGCCGCCGAAGTGGTGGGCCAGACCGGTCTCGCTCATCCCGACCCGATGGGCGATCTCCCGGAACGACGCGGCCTCGTAGCCACGTTCGGTGAACACTTCCAGAGCGGTACGCAGGATGTCCCGGCGGCGCTGCGCTGTCTTGGCGTAGGACCCTCGCCGCCGAGCCTCCATGACAGGAAAGTTACGCCGCAGTGAAAACCTTGTACATCACCTGGTTTCGCTGCCGGCGCGACAGCGCCCGCAACGGCACAAAAGCGAGCACAGGCCGCTGTGCTCGCCGGGCCAGCCTGCCGCCCGCCGTCCGGCGCTGTGATCAGCGGCAGCACCGTCGCATGCCGAGGGACACTGGACCACACGAACGCAGCGGGTAGGAGTATCGGCCCCGACGGCGCTCGACGTTGCTGAGCCCCGGGCGTTCTCGGCCCAGCATCGCGGGCCGATCTGGCCGCCCCTCAGGATTCCGCCGAGGCGATGCCTATGGTGACGAAAGTGAGACAGAGCCCTTCTACTTACAGTCCCACGCGAGACGACCGCCGGCTGATGGCCGGCGGTCGTCTCGGGAGCGGTGCAGGATCAGTGGCCGCGGCGCCCGCGGGCGCCGGCGACGATGGCGACGCCCACTGCGGCCAGGCCGACCTGAATGGCAAGTTCGATCCAGTCGACGCCGTCGGTCTCATCGACGCCGATAGCGGCCGCGAGGAAGGTGCCGATGAGCGCAGCGACAACACCGATGAGCATGGTCAGCCAGATCGGGATGTTCTGCTTGCCGGGGACGACGAGACGGCCGAGAGCGCCGATGACCAAGCCGATGATGATGGCGGCGAGAATGCCGGTAACTTCCACGGTCCGCTCCTAGTCAAGCTTTCGGGTGGCTGCCGGATCAGGGATTCCCAGGTGTGGGCGAATGCCAAACGTGATTGATCGAGGATCTGCGATCCGGTGGCGGATACCGGCACGAAAGTCAGGATTCCGACCTCTGTGCGCCATCGGACATGCTGAGTTCGTCGCGGCCGCGATCACCGGGTCGGCGTCGATGCTGGCCGAGGGGGTGCACTCGGTCGCCGACTCGACCAACCAGGTGCTGCTGCTGGTCGGCGGACGACGGGCGAAACGGCCGGCGTCGGCGTTGCATCCATTCGGATACGCCCGGGAACGGTACGTCTACGCGTTCCTGGTCGCGATCATCCTGTTCACCCTCGGCGGCCTGTACGCAGCTGGCTCGGCTTCATCAAACGCACCCGCAACCCCGAACTGCCGGTCATTCTGCTGGAGGACAGCGGTGCCCTGGTCGGCCTGATCATCGGCGAGTCCGCCGTACCGGAACAGCTCACCGCCATCGAGAAAGCCCTGCTCGCCTCCCCCGGCGTGCAACGGGTCATCCACCTGCGCACCATGCACCTGGGCCCGGACGAGCTGCTGCTGGCCGCGAAGATCGGCGTCGACGCCGACGACGAGGCCCGCGACATCGCGGCGACCATCGACGACGCCGAAGCCCGCGTACGCGCCGCGGTCCCCACCGCGAAGATCATCTACCTCGAGCCGGACATCTACCGCCCGGACACGGTCGCTTCGCCGAGCTGACAGCAGCCAGCCGTCGAGGTCAACGAGCAGGACGAGGGCGACTACACCACGGTCGCCGGTCTGGTCCTGGCCCACCTCGGCCACATCCCCACCGCCCCGGGCGAGATCGTGACCGTCGACGGGCACACCGCCGAGGTCGTCGAGGTCACCGGCCGCGCCACTACCCAGCTGCGGCTGCGCGCCCTGCCTGCCGCGGACGCGGCGATGGAACACATCACGCTGAGCTTCGGCCGGCGACCTGCGCGGCGCAACGCTCAGCGGCCGGCCGACATTGCCGATTCTCCCGTTGGGGAGCACTCCAGGAATACGGGCGCGAAGAGCCGTCCGCCGGCGGAAGGGACCCGTGATGGATAGATCGGACAGCGGCACCGCGACGCCGACCGGCCGTTCTTCCCGCCGGCATTTCGCCGACCTCAGCGTCAAGACGAGATTTCTGGGCGTCGTCATGATCGCCGCTGTGGTCGCCGTGGTCGTCTCGATCCTGAGCTTGCGGGCGTTGCAGCACGCCGACGCCATCGCACAGAAGATCTACCGCGAGAATCTGGCGAGTGTCGCCGCCCTCGGCGACCTGCGGGCATCGATTCTGCAGACCCGGCTGACCATCGCCAACCATGCGATCTCGCAGGACAAGACCACCAAAGCCAAGTACCTGCGGACTCTGGCCGACAACGAGCAGACCGCCGAAGCGGCTTTCGCCGACTACCGCGCCAGCGGTCCCGCCGTCGAGCCGGCCGCGGTGGACGAGTTGTACGCCGATTTCCGGACCCTCGCGCAGACCGCGCAGAACGAGTTGATCCCGGCCAGCCTGCGCAACGACATCGACGCCTGGCAGCGGATCCGGGACGAGAAGATCGCCCCGCTGATGAACGAGGCGATGCAGGACATCACCAACATGACCCGGACCGAGTCCGGCGAGGCCGAACGGATCGCCGGCTCCGCTAACGCGGCCTACCGCTCGAACCTGACGACGTCCATCGTCATGCTCGTCGTAGGACTTCTACTGGCTCTGACCATGGCCGTCCTCACCGCTCGCGGCATCGTCCGCTCGCTGAACCGGGTCAAAGCCGTCTGCGACAGCCTCGCCGCCGGTGACCTCACCCGAACCACCGAGCTCACCAGCGCCGACGAGCCCGGCCAGATGGGCCGTGCCCTGGACACCGCGGTGGTCAGCCTGCGCGGCACGCTCACCACGATCAGCGGCTCGGCCGGCACGCTGGCCGGCGCCTCGCAGGACCTGTCCACGGTCAGCGCCCGGTTGCAGTCCGGCGCCGCCGAGGCCGCAGCCAAGGCGAGCGCGGCGTCGCACGGCTCGGAGCAGGTCAACGCCGGCGTGCAGTCGATCGCCGCCGGAGCCGAGCAGATGAGCGCCTCGATCACCGAGATCGCCACCAACGCCGGGCAGGCCGCTCAGGTCGCTCAGCAAGCCATGACGGTCGCCCGGCGCACCACCGAGCAGGTCGCGCAACTCGGCACGGCCAGCGCGGAGATCGGCGACGTGGTCAGACTCATCACCACCATCGCCGAGCAGACCAACCTGCTCGCTCTCAACGCCACCATCGAAGCCGCCCGCGCCGGTGAGCTCGGCAAAGGCTTCGCCGTCGTCGCCGGTGAGGTCAAAGAGCTCGCTCAGCAGACCGCCCGGGCGACCGACGAGATCACCACCCGGATCGCGGCCATCCAGTCCTCCAGCGGCACCGCAGCCGAGGCCATCGGCGAGATCACCGGCGTCATCCAGCAGATCAGCGACTACACGACCACGATCGCCTCGGCTGTCGAGGAGCAGACCGCCACCACCGCCGAGATGAGCCGCTCGGTCGCCGACACCGCCACCACCAGCGGCGAGGTGGCCGCGACTGTTTCCGGCGTCGCCGAGGTCGCCGACGCCACCGCGGCCGGCGCCCACACCACGCAGGAGGCCGCCGCGGGGCTGGCAAGCCTGTCGGACGACCTCACTCGCCTCGTCAGCCGGTTCCGGCACTGACACGGTGCTGCCCGTCGCGCAGACCCGGCTGCGGAGTTCCGCTGATTGCCCGTACCGGCAGCACCGGCGCACCTGCGGTCAGGGGCAGGAGGGGATGTGCTCGTCGACCGCCGCGATCGCCCGGCTCGTCAGATGACGACAGCCGATGGCCGCGGATCTTGCGGTCACCGGCTGTCGTCATGCGTCCTTATCCGACGACAGAGGTGAAGCGGCGCAGTCGCAGGCTGTTGCCGACGACGAACACCGATGAGAACGCCATCGCCGCGCCGGCGATCATCGGGTTGAGCAGGCCGGCTGCCGCGAGCGGCAGGGCGGCGACGTTGTAGGCGAACGCCCAGAACAGGTTGCTCTTGATGATTCGCAGGGTGCGCCGGGACAGGCGGATCGCGTCCACGGCGGCCATCAGGTCACCGCGGACCAGGGTCAGATCCGACGCTTCGATCGCGACGTCGGTGCCCGTCCCCATCGCCAGACCGAGGTTCGCCTGAGCCAGGGCGGCGGCGTCGTTGACGCCGTCACCGGCCATCGCCACGACCTTGCCCCGCTCCTGCAGCCGTTTGACCACGTCGACCTTGTCGGCCGGCAGCACGTCGGCGATCACCTCCTCGATGCCGACCTCGGCGGCGACGGCGCGGGCGACGGTGGCGTTGTCGCCGGTCAGCAGGACCGGCGTCAGGCCGAGCCGGCGCAGCGCGGTGATCGCCTCGCGACTGGTCGGCTTCACCGCGTCGGCGACGGCCAGCATCCCGCGTACCTGACCGTCCCAGCCCGCGACCACCGCGGTCCGTCCGGCCTGCTGCGCGCTCTCGACCGCCCGCTCGATCTCGCCGGTGAGCTCGTAGCCGCGCTCGCGCAGCAGTTGCGGGCGACCGACCAGCACGTCACGGCCGTCGACGGTGCCGGTGACGCCGAGACCTTCCAGGTTCTGGAAGCCGGTCACCTGCGGCAGGACGGTGTGCTCGGCGCCGGCCCGGGCGATGGCCTGCGCGATCGGGTGTTCGGAGGCGACCTCCACCGCGGCGGTGAGCCGCAGCAGTTCGTCCCGGTCCTGGCCGTCGGTCGCGACGGTGTCGACGAGGGCCATCCGGCCGGTGGTCACCGTGCCGGTCTTGTCCAGCACGATCGTGTCCACGGTCCGGGTCGACTCGAGGACTTCGGGGCCTTTGATCAGGATACCGAGCTGGGCGCCGCGGCCGGTGCCGACCAGCAGCGCGGTCGGGGTGGCCAGGCCGAGCGCGCACGGGCAGGCGATGATCAGGACGGCGACGGCGGCGGTGAACGCGGCGGTCCAGCCGCTGCCGGTGCCGACCCACCAGCCGAGCGTGCCGGCGGCCAGCGCGATCACGATCGGCACGAACACCCCAGAGATCCGGTCGGCGAGACGCTGCGCGGCGGCCTTGCCGGTCTGCGCCTGCTCGACCAGCTTCGCCATCTGCGCCAGCTGGGTGTCCGACCCGACCCGGGTCGCGCGGACGATCAGCCGCCCACCGGCGTTGACGGTCGCGCCGGCCACCGTGTCGCCCGGGCCCACCTCGACGGGCACCGACTCGCCGGTCAGCATGCTGGCGTCGACCGCCGACGTGCCGTCCTCGATCACCCCGTCGGTGGCGACTTTCTCCCCCGGCCGGACCACGAACCGGTCCCCCACCGCGAGTTGCCCGACCGGGATCCGGACCTCGGTGCCACCGTGCAGCACGGTGACGTCCTTGGCGCCCATCTCGAGCAGGGCACGCAGGGCCGCCCCGGCCCGGCGCTTGGACCGGGCCTCGAAGTACCGGCCGGCAAGGATGAACGTGGTCACCCCCGCAGCGGCCTCGAGGTAGATGTTGCCGGCCCCGTCAGTACGGCCGATGTCGAAGCTGAACGGGTGCGTCATGCCCGGCTCCCCGGCCGTGCCGACGAACAGCGCCCACAGCGACCAGCCGAACGCCGCCAGGGTGCCCAGCGAGACGAGGGTGTCCATGGTGGCGGCGCCGTGCCGCAGGTTGGTCCATGCCGCCTTGTGGAACGGCAGCCCGCCGTAGACGACGACCGGCGCGGCCAGGGTCAGCGACGCCCACTGCCAGTAGGTGAACTGCCAGGCCGGCACCATGGCGAGCAGGATCACCGGGACGCTGAGCGCGATCGAGACGAGCAGCCGGACCCGTACGGCGTGCAGCTCGTCGGCCGGCTGGGCGTGCTCCGCCGGGTCGTCGGCGGTTGCCGGTGGCGGCGGCAGGGCCGCGGTGTAGCCGGTCTTCTCGACCGTGGTGATCAGGTCGTCGGTGCTGACATCCTCCGCGTACGTCACGGAGGCTTTCTCGGTGGCGTAGTTGACGGTGGCGGTGACGCCGTCCATCCGGTTGAGCTTCTTCTCGATCCGCGACGCGCAGGAGGCGCAGGTCATGCCGCCGATCGCCAACTCGATCCGGTTCGGGGCCGTTTCCGGCGGCCGCGTGATCGCCATGAGCGCTTCTCCTTACTGGTGGGTGTGACCGTCGGCGTCGTGCCCGCTCGGGGCCGGCGCCGGCGTGGTGGCCGACGGGACCGGCTCGGCGGCCGGTGCCGGGGTGCCGGCGACCGCGGTGAACTCGGCGGTGCGCACCGTGCCGGCGTGCCGGAAGTCCAGGTAGAGCCGGTAGTTGCCGGCGGACGGCACTTCGGCGTGGAACACCACGTCCGGGCCGGCCTGGGTACGGCCGTCGCCGGGCTCGCCGTCCGGGTGCACGTGCAGGTAGGCCAGGTCGCCCTCGCGCAGGGCGACGAGGTGCCCGTAAGCGCCGAGATAGGGCTGCAGGTCGGTGACCGGCGTGCCGTCCTTGCTGACGGCGAGGGTCAGCTTCGACGAGCCGCCCGGTGTGAGGTCGCCGGTGAGGGTGACGGTGTAACCGTCCACGGTCGTCTCGCGCTGGACGGTGGGCAGTGGCCGGGGCCGGTAGTCGCCGGGTGCCGGGACGTCCACGCCGAGGACGAGGCCGCCGGTGTGCCCGGCGGGCTGGAAGTCGGCGAACACCCGGTACTGCCCGGGCGCGGCGACCGCCAGAGGGATGGACCAGGTGCCGTCGGCGGCGAGGGTGGGATGCACGTGCTGGAAGCCGGCCAGGTCGCGCCGCACCACGATCAGGTGCAGGTCCTTGTCGTGGCTGGTGGTGTAGCCGGTGACCGGCGCGCCGTCCGGTTCGAGGATTCGGAACCGGAACGGCTGCGGTGCCCCGGTGCCCAGCTCGGCGCTGATCGGCTGCAGCCGGTAGCCGTCCTGGGTGACTTGCAGTCCGGCCGGCAATCCGACGGCTACAGCCGCCTGACCGGTGGGTTCGTCGTGCTGATCATGGGCAGCGGCCGGGGCTGCGGGGGCCGGGCCGGCGACCCGGCCCAGACCGAGGGCGACGGTGAAGACCACCGCGAGTCCCAGACCGAAGGCGCCGAGCTTGGTGGGGGTGTTCATGGCTGCCTCGCCAGTTCGTATCCGGCCTCGTCGACGGCCGCGGCGACCGCGGAGTCGTCGAGAGGGGCTTCGCTGCTGACGGTGACGGCGCCGCTGGACAGGTCGACCTGGACGTCGCTGACGCCGGGGAGCTGCTCGATCTCGGCGCTGACCGAGGTGACGCAGTGCGAGCAGGTCATGCCGGTGACGGTGTAGGTCTGTGTGGCTGCCATGACGGTCCTTCCGAACGAGTGGCCGGACGGCCATGTGGCCGCCCGCCCACCACGATACCCGTACCCCCCAGGGGTACCAACGACCGGGTGCGCTCGACGTCATGTAACCGGCGACACCGACACCGCGGGAGCACGCTCGCCAAGGGGAAGCCATGCATGGTGGTGATCTCGCCTGCTGTTCAGCGACGACCTTCCGGGCCGGGGCCTTCAAGATCAGGCTGATCGGATGACACCCTCCCGCGATCTGTCACGTCCCGCCGGCCGGACGCCGCTGAGGGCAGACTTGGGCGCCGTCGGGGCAAGGGTTGCCGTTAACCGTCCGGTCGTCTGCTGGTCATCGGGCATAGTGGCCGGATGCATCAGCATGTGGGCAGCCAGGAGACCAGGACCGACCGCCCGTCCCGCTCCCGGCGCACCACCGCGACCGCCGCCCCGGCCCTGAACGATGCCGCCTCGGTGCTGGCCCTGCAGCGGAGCGTCGGCAACGCCGCCGTCGGCCGCCTGCTCACCGTCCAGCGGGTGCAGCAGGACCAGACCACGGCACAGCCGCCCGCGCCGATCACCGCCGACGAGGCCCAGGAGATCCGGAACTACCGGGACACCACCACCAACGCGGACGTGCAGCGCCTGCTCGACCAGCTCATTCCGCACCTGGACCGGGTCTCCACCTGGAGCCGGATGCCGAACATGACCGGTGGTGGCAGCACCCAGATCGACCCGGAGGCCACCGCCGCGGCCGGCAGCAACCGGTATGCCATCAGCTATGCCGGTGACGGCACGGTCCAGGAGCAGGTCGCCATCCTGGTGCACGAGCTCACCCACATCCTGGTCAACGAGTCCTACGGCTCGGACATGCTCAACTACCCGGTGGCCCCGCTCCCCGCCACCTCCACGGCGACCGCGGAGGGGCAGCGGCAGTCGGAGCGGACCGCGGCCACCGACCCGGAACAGATCCGGCAGTTCAACGACTACGTCACCAGCACCGCCGCGGACCTCATGCACCTGCTGCCGCATGCCGGTTTCAGCCCGGCCCGCGTCTCCGAGATCGCCCAGAAGCTGAGCGGCCACACCGCGTCGAAGCCGCTGTTCGAGTACGACGCGGTGCTCAGCCACCTGCTTGCCTGGTCCGAGCAGGACGGTATTCCCGTCACCTCCGAGTTCTACGTGCGCCTGAAGATCGCCGTCGACGAGACCCGCTCCTGGCGCCAGAGCGGCACGGTCACCCCGGGCAGCGCCGCACCTGGCAACGGCGAGCTCGACCGCCTCGGCGCGGCCTGGCCCGCCATCAACGCCATAACGCGCCCGCCCGCGCCGCCCGCACCGCCTCGCCGCCGCATGCGTGACCGCATCCGTGACCGCATCATCGCCATCCTCGCCAAGCTGAAGCGGCGGTAGTTTCTCGCCGCTCAGGACAGCAGCGCCGCCGACCAGCAGGGGACGGCGGCGCTGCCTGGGTTCACGGGGGCTGACGGCGGTCCCCGTCCGGTGGTCCGGTCATGACCTGATCCATCGCTGGTTGCTTCCGCCGTTGCACGTCCACAGTCCGACCGCGGTGCCGTTGGCCGTCGCCGCGCCGGTCACGTCCAGGCACAGACCGGACTGGACGGCGGTGACGGTGCCGTCGGCGTTGAGCCGCCATTGCTGATTGGCCGCGCCGGTGCAGGACCAGATCCGGACCCGGGCGCCGGAGGAGGTGCTCGGGGCGTCGAGGCACTTGTTGCCGTACACGGTCAGCTGGTTGCTCGACGTCGCCGTCCAGGTCTGGTTGGCGCCGCCGTTGCAGTCCCAGATCTGCACGACCGTCCCGTCGGCCTGGCTCTGCCCGTTGACGTCCAGGCACCGGTTCGATCCGGCCCCGCGGATCGTGCCGGTCTGGCTGGGGCCGCCGCCGAGCGGGGTGATGGTCAGGTTGTCGAACTGGGCGGTCACGCCCTGGCCGGTGGCGTAACCGATCTGGCCGGCGACCCAGGTGGAATCCGAGACGCTGCCCAGCGTGGTCCCGTCGAGGGTGGCGGTCAGGGTGCTGCCGTTGAGGGTGAGGGCCAGCTTGTGCCAGCGCCCGGTGCCCAGGGCCGTCGTGGTGCCACTGGCCAGGGTCCGCTGGTTGCCGCTGGTGCTATTGCTGCGGATCGACCACGAGCCGTTGTCGGAGACCCGCAGGTAGTAGGCGTTGAGGTTGTGCGGGTTGTCGTGGTTGTAGTTGCCGGCCCGGCCGACGAGCTGGGCGTAGCCGCTCTTCTCCAGCAGGACGTCGGACGAGACGGTGTAGTTGCGCCAGTTGACGTCGCCGAGCAGCGTGAACGGCTCGGCATGGCCGGAGGTCCAGAAGATCGGGGCCTGTTCCGACATCTGGCGTACGCACTGACCGGTGCGGCCGCCACCGCACGGCGCCACCTCGAAGGAGCCCTGGTGGTCCGACAGGTACTTCGCCTCGCGGCCGGTCGGGTAGCCGTCGAAGTCGTCGCTGTAGGGCAACGTCAGGGCGCCCTGGGTGGGGCTGGCCGCGCCGCCTTTGCCCTGTCCGGTGGTCGTGGTGATGCTGTAGACGTAGCCGGGCTGGACGGTCAGCGAGAACGTTCCGTTGGACGGGGTGATGTCGTTGCGCCGGACGAACTGGTCGGCCGGGTTTCCCGAGCGGACGTTGGTGGACCATACGTGCACGGTCCCGGTCGACAGCCCTCCGGTGACGGTGAACTGGAGGTCCTGGGCGGAGCCGGCGTCCATCGTCTCGATGATGGTGCTGTAGTCGCTGCTCGTCGGGGACTTCAGCGAGACGTAGCTGCCGTTGTTGCGGTTGCCGCCGAGGTAGCCCGTGGAGCTGTCGAGATACCGCCATCCCGGCGCGGTGAACTGGGTGGTGTGGCCCATGACCCAGGCGCTCGTGCCGATCGAGTAGTAGCCGGACCACGGTTGTGGCGCCACGGCCACACCGGTCGTGGCCCAGGGGATGTTGGGGGTGATCGCGGCGATGACCGGCCAGTTGAGGTAGGCGGTCATCTTCCCGTCGATGTAGTCACGGTTGATGCCGCGGGCCAGGGCCGGCGCGCCCCCGTTGTAGTCGTCGGAGCCGTTCTCGCTGGCCCACAGCGTCTTGCCCGAGTTGACCGCGTTCGCCGAGCTGGGGCAGTTGGTCTGGGCGCTGCGGTAGCCGCAGACGTAGTGGCTGCCGACCACCGAGATGGCGGAGCCGAACGCGGGGTCACGCAGCGCGTCGTCCGCCGAGCCCCAGCCGAAGTCGTCCGAGGCCACGATCTTGACGTTCGGGTAGCCGCGCGAGTTCAGCGCCGAGCGCAGGTTCTTGTACCAGTTCAGATCCCGGCCGCGTTCGTTCCAGCCGCCGAGGTAGTCGATGGTCAGCCCGTGGGAGGTGGCACACCCGAGCCAGTTGATCAGGTAGTCGATCGAGTCGCTGGACCAGAAGTTGCCGTTGCCGATCCAGCCGGGGGCGCCCCAGGACAACCCGACCAGCTTGATGCCGGGATTACGGGCCTTCGCCTGGCCCATCAGCCACCATTCGTACCCGCGGTCGCAGTTCACCTGGCCGCGGGTGTGCTCGTGGCTGGGTTCCGCGCCGGAGGTCGAGTTGGTGTCACCGCCGATCTCCACTTTCATGATCTGCATGGCCGCGCCGTACCCCGGCTTGAACAGGTAGTCGAGGATGTCGCCGCGTTGCGGTTCCGGGTAGTCGATCAGCAGGCGGGTGTTGCCGCCACCGCCGCTGATGGCCCCGACGCCGTCGAACGTGCGCCCGCCGGACGCGCCGTTGATGGTGATCGCCGTGGCGGCCTGCGCCGGCGCAGGGTTCGCGACCAGCGCTGCCGACACTGCCAGCAGCAGACCGGTGGCCGCGGCCCAGCCGCGGGACGGCCGCCGGCGGGTCGGCTCTTGGTCCTTACGTGATGTCATCTGCATGCCGTTCCTTTCCGGGCAGGCGCGGGTCAGGGGCTGGTGCAGGAGACGGGGACGGGTGCCGTGCTGCTGCTGCCGTTGGCCAGGAAGCCGAAACTGGTCGAGGCGTTCGCGCCGAGGGTGCCGTTGTAGTCGGCGTTGCGGACGCTGACCGTGCCGCTGGTGCCGGTGTTGACGCCGTTCCAGACGTTCGCGATGGTCTGCCCGCCGGCCAGGGTCAGCCGCACGGTCCAGCCGCTGAGGGGGGCCGAGCCGTTGTTGGCGACGGTGACCTCGCCCTGGAAGCCGCCGTTCCAGCTGTTGGTCAGGTGATAGGTCGCGGTGCAGGCGCCCGGCGATCCGGTGCTCGGCGACGCGCTGCCCGGAGAGCTCGGTGACGCGCTGCCCGGAGCACTCGGTGACACGCTGCCCGGAGCGCTCGGCGACGGGATGCTCGTACCGGGCACCGTGGTGGAGGCGGCGTTGAGGGCGTTGAGGACGGACGTGTACGCGGCCTTCGGGTTGCTGTTGCGATCGAACAGCAGCGGATTCTCGTTGCCCCGCCAGGAGTCGCTGTCCCGGATGCCCCACGTCGTGATGCCGACGCAGCGGGGGACGTTCGAGCAGGCCTGGGTCAGTCCTGCGTACTGCGTGGCGGAGGCGTTGGTGACGTCGGCCTCGGTCAGGGCCACGTCCACCCCGAGCGCGGCGAAGCTCTGCAGCGTGGTCTGGAAGTTGCCCGGCAGCGAGCTGCCCCCGGTGAAGTGGGTCTGCAGGCCGACGCAGTCGACCGGGACGCCACGGGACTTGAAGTCCCGGATCATGTTGTAGACGCCCTGTGTCTTGGCGTACGTCCAGTTCTCGATGTTGTAGTCGTTGTAGCAGAGCTTGACCGTCGGGTCGGCGGCCCGGGCGGTCCGGAACGCGACCTCGATCCAGTCGTTGCCGGTGGACTGCAGGTTGGAGCTGCGGCGGCTGCCGTTCTCGGCGAAGGCCTCGTTGACCACGTCCCAGGCGTAGAGCTTGCCCCGGTAGTGGGCCATGACGCCGTTGATGTGGTCGATCATCGCGGTGCGCAGGGCGCTGCCGCTGAGGCTTCCCCAGAATCGCGGTTGCTGCGCGTGCCAGGCCAGGGTGTGTCCGCGGACCCGCATGCCGTGCTGGGTGGCCCAGTTGTAGATCGCGTCGCCGGCCCGGAAGTCGAACTGGCCGCGGTTGGGCTCGGTCGCGTCGGGCTTCATCTCGTTGACGGCCGTCATCATGTCGAACTCGCGGTTCGCGATGGTGAGGAAGCCCTGGTCGCTGAGGCGGTCCCCGCCCATGGCGGCGCCGAAGTACCGCCCGCTGCGCTCGGCGGCCGCTTTGAGGGTGGTGCCGGGCGGGCCGGTGAGATCGGCGCGGGCCACGGTGGCCACGGCCACCGAGGACACGGCGATCAGCACGGCGCAGGCGCCGCCGAGGAGGAGTCTGGCGCGACCACCGGTACGGCGTTCGGTCATCTCTGTACTTCCTTCCGAGGTTCAGCTGGTGGTGACGGTGATGGAGGTGGGCGGTTCGTTGGCGCCGGTCACCGAGGCGATCAGTCCGAAGCTGGTGGCGGCGCCGGGGGCGAGGGCACCGTTGTACGCGGCGTTGGTCACCGTCACGTTCGGTCCGCTCTGGGTGTGGGTGCCGTTCCAGACCTGGCTGATGGCCTGGCCACCGGGGAAGGTCCAGGAGACGGTCCATCCCCTGATCGCCGTGGCCCCCGCGGTCACCGTCACCTCGGCCTGGAAGCCGCCGGACCACGAACTCGTCACCGCGTACGCCGCTCGCGCGCCCGCCGACGACGGGGACGGCGAAGCGGAAGCCGAAGGTGACGACGACGCGGAAGGGGACGGGGACACCCCGGGCCGGGCCGCCCGGTAGGTGTGGCCGGCGCGAGCGGAGAGCTGCACGGAGTCGGCCTCGAGGCGAGTGACGGCGGTGGTGGCGCCGTCGGTGAGGTCGACGACGGTGAAGGCCCCCGTGAACAGCTGGGCGCGCAGCTTGACGGCACCGTCACGATCGGCCGTGATCAGCAGCTCGTCGGCGTGACCGGCGCTCCAGCTCAGCCCCACCGTGTATCCGCCCCTCCCCCGCAGACCGGTCACCCGGCCGGTGGGCCAGGCGGCCGGCAACGCCGGCAGCAGGTGCAGTTCGCCGTTGTGGCTCTGCAGCAGCATCTCGGCGATGCCGGAGGTGGCGCCGAAGTTGCCGTCGATCTGGAACGGCGGATGCAGGTCGAACATGTTGGGCGCGAGGCGGTCCGTGCGCACGAGGTCGCCCAGCAGTTTGCGCGCCCGGGCGCCGTCCTCCAGCCGCGCCCAGTAGTTGATCTTCCAGGCGAGCGACCAGCCGGTGCCGTCGTCGCCGCGCAACTCCAGGGTCCGGCGCGCGGCCTGGTGGAGCTGGGGAGTGCCGCGCTTGGTGATCTGGTTGCTGGGGTGCAGGCCGTACAGGTGGGAGACGTGCCGGTGGTTCGGCTCGGTCTCCACCCAGTCGGCCAGCCACTCCTGGATGTTGCCGCGGGAGCCGACGCGCATCGGTGGCAGCCGGTCCCTCGCCGCCCGTACGCGGGTCCGGAATTCCTGGTCGGCGCCGAGGAGGTCACCGGCCTGGTCCACCGCGTCGAACAGGTCGCGCAGGATCTGGTTGTCCATGGTGGGACCGGCGCACACGCTGGCGTTCGCGTGGTGGGGCAGTTCCGGCGAGTTCGACGGGTTGGTGACCAGGTAGCCGCGCGCCGGGTCGGTGACCAGCGTGTCCAGGAAGAACTGCGCGGCGCCCTTCATGGCCGGGTAGTGGGCGCGCAGGAAGCCGAGGTCACCGGTGAAGCGGTAGTGGTCCCAGATCAGGGTGGCGAGCCACGCGCCACCGGTCTGCCACATGCCCCACAGCGCGCCGTCGACCACCGAGGTGCCCCGCCAGGCGTCGGTGTTGTGATGAGTGACCCAGCCGCCGGCGCCGTACTGCACCTGCGCCGTCCGGGCGCCGCTCACCGCCAGCTCCTTGATCATGGCGAAGACCGGCTGGTAGCACTCCGCCAGGTTGGTGGAGTCGGCCGGCCAGTAGTTCATCGGCAGGTTCGCGTTGAGGGTGTACTTCGAGTCCCACTGGGGACTGGGCGAGTCGTTCCAGATGCCCTGCAGGTTGGCCGGCTGGGTGCCCGGCCGCGACGAGGAGATCAGCAGGTACCGGCCGAACTGGAACAGCAGCGCGGAGAACTGCGGGTCGTTCACGGTGGCGTGCTGCGCGATCCGCACGTCGGTCGGCTGGTCGGCGGCGGCGGTGCGGCCGAGCTCGATCGTCACCCGGCCGAACAACGCCTGGTAGTCGGCGACGTGCCGGCTGCGCAGCTGGTCGTAGGCGATGGCGCGGGCGGCCGTCAACCGGCTGCGCGCGATGCCCTGGTAGTCGCCGTTGACGGTGCGGTAGTCGACGTAGCTCGAGCCGATCGACACCAGCAGCGTCACGCTGGTGGCTCCGGACACCCGCAGCGTGCCGCCGGAGCTGGCGACCGACCCCCCGGTGACGACGGCCTCGGCCAGGGCGAGGAAGCGGACGGATCCGGTGACGCCCTCCATGGTGCCGGAGATCCCGTCGAGGGCGATCGTGGCGCCCCCAGGGCTGGACGTCGTGGTGCGTAGCGGGCCGGCGAGGGTGCCGCTGAACGAGATCGCGCCGGCCCGGTCCGCCGTCAACCGGACGACGATCACCTGGTCCGGCGCGCTCGCGAACACCTCACGCTGGTGACGCACCCCATTCAGCACGTACGTCGTGGTGGCGATCGCGGTCGTCAGGTCGAGGGTCCGGTGGTACTGCGTCGCGCCGGAAGCGGAACCGAAGGCCAGCCGCAGGTCACCGACGGTCTGGTACGCCAGCTGCCCGCCGGGCGTACCCATCATGGTCTGGTTGATCAGATCCTGCGCCGACGTCCACTGGTCGGCGAAGACCCGCCGCCGGATCTCGGGCAGGGCCGCCGCTCCCCGGGTGTTGCTGGAGTCGTAGGGGCCACCGGCCCAGACGGTGTCCTCGTTGAGCTGGAGCCGTTCGGTGTCGACGTTGCCGAACACCATCGCGCCGAGGCGTCCGTTGCCGATCGGCAGCGCCCGCAGCCATTCCGTGCCGGCCGGCTCGTCGTACCAGAGGGCGAGGTCGCCGGCCGCACGCACCTCGGCGGGCGCTGCCGAGCCGGCCCGTGCGACCGCCGTCCAGCCCAGTGGCAGCAGCGCCGCCCCGGCCGCGCCTCCGACGAGCAGGCGTCTCCGTGTCACCTCGGGCATGGCTGTCCCTCCGAGCGAAGTTGAGTCGAGTGCCTGACCGGCGTGGAAGCGCTCCCAGATTGCCAGATTGTTTCCGACGCATCAAGCGAATCGCATCAATGTCCTGCCGTTTTCAGGGAGCCGCCGATATAACACTTTCCGTTCGACCACTTTTGAACAATGGCGAAAAGCCGACCGTCGATGACCGGCGCGGCCAACCTCTACCGAAGGGCACGGAGCTGCACTAACCGGCTCGGCGCAGCGCCGGTGGCGACCCGCCGGGCCGCTTCTTGTCGCGCAGCAGTTCAGTCGGCGCAGCGCATGAATGGTCGACCGGACACTGGCGCCTTTGAATGCGTACGCGGATCCGATGTGCCTTGCTTCGAAGCCCGGAACCACGAGATGCCTTATCGATAACCAGTCGGCGTCCCCGGTCGCGCCCGACGGGTGACCCGCGACGCCGCGCCTGCCCCCGCATCGCCGCCCGGGCCGGAGTTATCCAAGCCAGTCGATTGACTCGCCGTAACTCCGTGGCAACAATGGCCGATGTGGGAGCGCTCCCAGTGTTCGGTCGCTCCGCCCTGCCAAGTTTGGAAGGAACTCCGTGACTTCATCCCTGCGTAGGCGGGTCACCCTGCTGACCGCGGTCGCGGCGGCGGCCACGCTGGCGCTGACGTCCTTGACGGTTCAACCGGCCTCGGCCGAACCGACCCAGCACATTGCCAACGGCGACTTCACGGCGGGGACGACCGGCTGGTGGTCCACCGACAACGCGCCTCTCTCCGCCACCGGCGGGGAACTCTGCGCCGAGATTGCCGGCGGCACCACCAACGCCTGGGACGTCAGCCTCGGCCACAACGACATCCCGCTGGTCGACGGCGCCCCCTACGAGCTGAGCTTCCGCGCCCACGCCAGCGTGCCGGTGAGTGTCCGGGTGAACGTTCAGCTCAACGAGGCGCCGTACACCACGGCGCTGTCCCGGGCAGCCACGCTGACCACCGAGGCGCAGACCTTCGAGTACGCCTTCACCTCCGGCCTGGACTCGGCCGGCGGCACACTGACGTTCCAGCTCGGCGGGAACGCCGACACGTTCACCTTCTGCCTGGACGACGTCTCGCTGACCAGTGACGCCGCCACCCCGCCGACCGGCCCGGAACAGCTGGAGAACGGCGACTTCACCGACGGCACCGCGGGCTGGTACTCCTACGGCACCACCGCGACCGGCGTCGACGACGGACAGCTGTGCGCCACCGTGCCCACCGGGCTCGCCAACCCCTGGGACGCCGGCATCGGGCAGAACAACGTCGCGCTGAAGGCCGGATCGTCCTACACGCTGTCGTTCGACGCCACTGCCACCCCGGGCGCCACCGTGCGGGCCGCCGTCCAGCTCGGCGCCGAGCCGTACACCTCGTACTTGACCCGCGACGTCGCGCTGACCCCCACCCGACAGCACCTGGAGTACACGTTCACCTCACCCGAGGACACCACCGCGGGCCAGGTCGCCTTCCAGGTCGGCGGCGCGGCCGCGGAGTACCGGCTGTGCCTGGACAACGTGTCGCTGGCCGGCGGCGAGGCGGAACCGCCGTACGTGCCGGAGACCGGTCCCCGGGTCCGGGTCAACCAGGTGGGTTACCTGCCGAACGGCCCGAAGAACGCGACCCTGGTCACCGACGCCACCGAGGCACTGACCTGGCAGCTCAAGAACGCCGCCGGTGACGTGGCCGAGTCGGGCCGGACCAGGCCGCGCGGGGTGGACGGCGCGTCCGGTCAGAACGTCCACACCATCGACTTCACCGCCTACACCCGAGCGGGGACCGGCTACACGCTCGTCGCCGACGGGCAAACCAGCCACCCGTTCGACATCTCCGGCACCGTCTACCAGCAGCTGCGCTCGGATGCCCTGCAGTTCTTCTACATCCAGCGCAGCGGCATCGCGATCGACGGCGACCTGGTCGGTGACCAGTACGCCCGCCCGGCCGGCCACCTCGGCGTGGCCCCGAACAAGGGCGACACCGACGTGCCGTGCCGGGCCAACTCCTGCGACTACCGGCTGGACGTGCGAGGCGGCTGGTACGACGCCGGCGACCAGGGCAAGTACGTGGTCAACGGCGGGATCGCCGTACAGCAGCTGATGAGCAGCTTCGAACGCACCAAGACCGCGGTCACCGCCGCGCACGGCGCCGGGCTGGCCGACAGCACGCTGCGGGTGCCCGAGCGGGGCAACCAGGTTCCCGACATCCTCGACGAGGCACGCTGGGAGCTCGAGTTCCTGATGCGCATGCAGGTGCCGGCCGGCAAGCCGCTCGCCGGGATGGCCCACCACAAGATGCACGACGCCAACTGGACCGGCATTCCGATGCAGCCCCAGAACGACCCCGAGCAGCGCGAGCTGCAACCGCCGTCGACAGCGGCCACGCTGAACCTGGCGGCCACCGCGGCCCAGTGCGCGCGGCTGTTCGCGCCCTACGACGCGGCATTCTCGGCCAAGTGCCTCACCGCCGCCCGCACCGCGTACGCCGCGGCCAAGGCCAACCCGGCGATGACCGCGCGGGACCTGGGCGGCGGCGGTGGCGGGTACGGCGACGACGACGTCTCCGACGAGTTCTACTGGGCCGCCGCCGAGCTGTACCTGACCACCGGCGAGGCCGCGTTCCTCACCGACGTCACCGCGTCCAAGCACCACACGGGCGACACCTTCGCCGCCACCGGCTTCGGCTGGGGCAGCACCGCGGCACTGGGCCGGCTCGACCTGGCCACGGTGCCCAGCGCACTGCCGGCCGCCGACCGGCAGCGGGTTCGCCAGTCGGTGGTGACCGCCGCGGACGGCTATCTCGCGACCCTCGGCGCCCAGGCGTACGGGCTGCCGATGCCGGGCAACGCGGGCAGCTACTTCTGGGGCGGCAACAGCAACATCCTCAACAACGTCCAAGTGCTGGCGACCGCGTTCGACCTGACCGGTGCGGCGAAGTACCGCGACGGAGCGGTGCAGGGCGTCGACTACATCTTCGGCCGCAACGCGCTGAACCAGTCGTACGTCACCGGCTGGGGCGAGAAGGCGTCACAGAACCAGCACACCCGAATCTACGCCCACCAGAAGGATGCCGGGCTGCCGCACCCGCCAGCCGGATCGCTGGCCGGCGGCGCGAACGCCGGACTGGACGACCCGTACGCGAAGAAGCTGCTCGCCGGTTGCAAGCCGATGTTCTGCTACGTCGACGACATCGAGTCGTACGCGACCAACGAGATCGCCATCAACTGGAACTCATCCTTGGCCTGGGTCGCGTCCTTCCTCGCCGATCAGGAGAAGGGTCAGCCGGCCCCGGCGGCGTCGTGCCGGGCCAGCTACACCAACTACGGCGAGTGGGCGGACAAGAGCGGGTTCACCGCGCAACTGGCGGTCACCAACACCGGCACCACGGCCATCGACGGCTGGACGGTACGCTTCGCCTTCCTCGGTGGCCAGCGCCTCCGCGAGGCGTGGTCGGCCGACGCGGCACAGTCCGGCGCCACGGTGACGGCCCGCCCCACCACCACGAACCGGCGCATCCAGCCCGGGGCAACGGTGTACTTCGGCTTCAACGCCACCACGCCGGGCGGACCGAACCCGGCGCCGGAGCTGATCACCCTCAACGGCGCAGCCTGCGACCGATCCTGACGTCGTCCGCTTCGAACACGGTGCCGGCCCGTTTGCTCGCAAGCGGGTCGGCACCCGGGGGAAGCAAACCTCGGCCGCGGTTACGGCCCGGTCACGAAGGTGACCGCGACTGCGACAGCTCCGGCCACGCCGCACAACAGCAGGCCGATGGTGGTCAGGCGGCGGTTCAGCTCCGGGTCGGACGCGACCGGCTGCTCCAGCGCAAGCCAGGTCGTGCCACCGAGAAGAACCATCGCGGCCACTACGAGAACGATCATGACTGAACCTGTCGTCGGCGATGTTTCGACAGTCATCCTTTGCCCGTGACAACAGCCGCCACCGGGTCCGGCGTTTGAACAATCGGCGAACATCGTGACGCGAGTCGATGCCAGGTGGTCGCCGCGCCCGGACGCTGGACGACCACAAGCCCTGCGAACCAGTGGGCTGATCACGCTGATCGACGCGGCGGGGCTGGATGGCCTTCGAGCGGCCGAGGACCCGGACGAGACGTCCGAGCGCATCCCGACTGCCGGATCGGCTGTTCGGCAAGCGCCGCACAGCCGATCCGGCAGTCGGGTTCTTCGGGGTGGTTCAGCTCTTCACGAGCGTCGACGTTCCGGATTCCACGGTGTACGAGGCGGTGGTGCTGACCGGAGCCTCGCGTACGGCGATCGTTTCGACAGTGCGGGCGTCGGTGCGCCACTCGTGGCTGGTCACCGTGCAGCGCAGATATCCGCGGCGGGAGCCGTCGAAGAAGCGTACGTGC
The DNA here is from genome assembly GCF_016862095.1 of Actinoplanes cyaneus. Lineage (GTDB taxonomy): Bacteria > Actinomycetota > Actinomycetes > Mycobacteriales > Micromonosporaceae > Actinoplanes > Actinoplanes cyaneus. The sequence goes on along the minus strand of NZ_BOMH01000060.1, from coordinate 23,000 downwards.
GGATTGAGGGTCGGGTTGAGTGCCTTGATCGGCGCGTCGTAAGCGGCCGGGAAGTCCGAGCTCACGGACGTCGCGGTGAACTCGACGGCCACCGACGCCTGCTCCGGCCGGTCGAAGTCGAGCTTCAGCTCGCTGAACCAGCTCGAGTGGATGTCGCCGGCGAGCACCACCGGGTTGGCGACCTTCGCATCGTGCAGGTGCTGCAGCAGGCGGGTGCGCTGCGGCGCGTAGCCGTCCCACTGGTCGAGGTTGGCCAGGGTGGCGGGCACCGTGCCGGCCGGGTTCGGGAACTTGATGCGGCTCATCATCACCTGCTGGGCGATGACGTTCCAGCGGGCGGGACTGTGGTCGAGGCCGTGCAGCAGCCACCGCTCCTGGTCCTCGCCGGTGAGCGTGCCGGCCGTGTTGGCCAGACCGGCCTCGGCGAGTCCGAAGTCGCCGGAGAAGCCACCCGGCTGGTCGGTGCGGTACTGCCGGGTGTCGAGCACGTTGAACCGCACCAGGCGCCCGTAGTCGAAACGGCGGAAGATCCGCAGGTCGGCGCGGCCGGGGCGCAGGTCGGCACGGATCGGCATGTGCTCGTAGTACGCCTGGTAGGCGGCCGCCCGCTGCTTGGCGAACTGCGCGGGGGTCTGCTTCTTGGCACCGGTGTCGTCGGTTCCGTCGACCAGACCGGCGTAGTTGTTCTCGGTCTCGTGGTCGTCCCAGGTGACGATCCAGGGGAAGGCCGCGTGCGCCGCTTGCAACGCCGGGTCGCTCTTGTACTGGGCGTGCCGTGCCCGGTAGTCGTCGAGCGTGACGAGCTGGTCCAGGCCCAGGGTCTGCGGGGCGGTGTGCTTGCGATCGGCGTAGGCGCTGGCCGGGTCGTACTCGTAGATGTAGTCGCCCAGGTGCAGGACGACGTCGAGGTCCTCGGCCGCCAGGCCCCAGTAGGCGGGCCAGTATCCGTTCTGGAAGTCCTGGCAGTTGACGATGCCGAAGCGAAGTGCCCGCGACGCAGAGGCGGTTCTGGTACGGCCGGTGGGGCTGATCCGGCCCTGTGCCCGGAAGCGGTAGAAGTACTCGTGGCCGGCGTCCAGGCCGCGGGCGTCGACGTGCACCGAGTGGGCCAGCTCCGGCCGCGCGTACGTGCGACCGGAGCGGACCACTCGCCTGAAGTGCTCGTCCCGGGCGATCTGCCAGTCGACCTCGATGGCCCGGCCGGGCAGGCCACCGTCCTTGACGAGCCGAGTCCAGAGGATCACGCGGTCGGGCAGCGGGTCACCACTGGCCACACCGAGCGGGAAGAGGTCGGCCGGCGCGGACGCGTACGCTGCGCCACCCGGCAGGGCGATGGCGCCCGCGGTGAGCGCGGCTCCGGAGAGAAGCTGACGACGAGTAGGCATGCCGATCACCCAAGCCCTCACCTGTGAAGTGCGGGTGACGCCTGGGTGGACGCTGCCCTACCCGTTGACGGCGTACCCCGCTCCGACCGGCGTCGCTACTGGCTCAGGTCCGCGGCCACGGTGGCGGCGATCCGGTCGAGCTCGTCCCGGGTGAACACCGGGACCGGCGCGACCGCCGGGCTGCCGTCCCCGCCGAAGTAGTTCACCGCGGACATCCGCAGGGCGTGCTTTCCGTCGGGGAGCAGCACGTCGGCGCCGTAGAAGACCCAGCCGTTGCCGGGCTTGTCCACGTAGTGCACCAGCTCGAGCCCGTCCGCTGTGGTCGTGATCTCGCAGACCGGCACGGTGCCGTCGCACTCGTACAGGGGCGCGACGCGCAGCGACAGGTAGAAGCCGCCCTTGCGTCCGTTGCGGGTCACCCCCGAGCGGCCCTCGAACGACGCGGGATCCTTGTTCTCCCACACCTTCAGGTGTCCGTCCGGGTCGCGCTTCTCCCCCGGCACGTCCGGCATGTAGATCCACCTCGTCCCGGGAGCCTGTTCGGCGGTCGCCTCCTCGACCGCCGCCCGCAGGCGAGCCGGCGTCAGTCTCTGCCCCGCCGTGACACTCGGCGACGGCGAAGACGAAGGCAAAGGCGAAGGCGAAGGCGAAGGCGAAGGCGGCGACTGTACGGCGACCGTCCGCTGCTCGTTCCCGTTCAGGCTCACCCCGGCCACCGCCACCGCGAGGACCGCGACGGCGGCCGATCCGCTCGCCGCGATCCGGCGCATCCGCTGCCCGCGGCGCGTACGGCGGATCACCGCGTCGAGGTCGACCGTCGACGGCGGTGCCGCACCGATGAGCCGATCCAACATCTCCTGGGTCATCGCGGGCTCTCCCTCGCATAGGAAAGGGCGCGCAGCAACTCCAGCGCACGCGCCGACTGACTCTTGACCGTCCCCGGGGAGATGCCGAGCATCTCCGCGGTCTCCTCGACCGACCTGTCGAAGTAGAAGCGCAGCACGACCACCGCGCGCTGCCGCCGCCCGAGTTGCCGCAGCAACGCCACCAGCTGTTCCCGGTCACCGGCCCGGTCCGGCGGCGTCCACCCCCGATCGGGAAGCGCCTCGGTGGCCTGCTCCCGCCGCCACGGCCGGCGGAGTTCGTCGACCCAGGCGGTGGTCAAGATCCGCTGGGCGTACGCGTCGGGATTGTCCGCCGTGGAAACCCGCCGCCAGTGCTGATACAGCTTGCCGATGACGGTGGCCACCAGATCGTCGGCCAGATGCCAGTCGTGACACAGCAGGTAGGCGGCACGTCGCCAGCGTTCCGTGCGGGCGCCGGCGAACACCCGGAACTCGTCCTCCTCGGACCTGTCCACCCATCCTCCGATCGGTCCCCCGGCACATCTCTTCTCGGCACGACGGAAACCTCCGGCAGCGGGGTTGCATCCCGGTCCACGTTTGTTCGCGCGTCGCCTCTCGCAGCACGATGACGCCGGTCGATCAAGGTCGGAGCGTTCTGACGATCGAGAGAGCGTTGTTGAGGACCGGGTTGGCACCGAGGTGCCGGGTTCGGCCAACCACAACTGCGGCACCCCTGCGGCGCCTTCCTCACTTGGCGACGGCCCATAGATAGCACGTCACCGAGAGAAACCTATCGATTCTGACTCATGGCCGAGTCGGTGATTGCGGCGAGTCCCGCTGATGCGATCCGTACGTCGTCGCTCCAGTGACCGCCGCTGACTCCGATGCCGCCGACGGTCTGCTGGCCTGCCGTGATGGGGAGCCCGCCGCCGAAGGTGACGATCCGCTCGATCTGGGCGGGCACGCCGAGCGCCAGTGGCGCGTCGCGCTCCAGCATCTCGTGCCAGGCCGCGGTGGGCAGACCGAAACCGGCTGCGGTGTACGCCTTGTCGGTCGCGACCTGCACGGTGATGACGGGCGCGCCGTCCATGCGGGCGAACGCGGTCAGATGCCCGCCGGCGTCGACGACAGCGATCGACGACGGGATGCCGCTGTGTTCGGCAGCGGCCAGAGCGGCGTCGAGCACAGCGCGGGCGGCGTGCGCGGTCAGGGCGGGAACGGTGCGGAAGGGGCTCATGGGATCTCCAGGGTCTACAGCGGGAAACGGATGAAGGTCAGGCGCGGGATACGGCCGGCGTGCCGGGGCTCTCCGGTTGACGCCTGCCGGGGCGTGGTTCCACCGGGATGATGGCGGCGGCCAGCAGTGGGAAGATCAGGATCGTCGCGAAGGCCGGCCCGTACCCGATCGCGCCGATCACCGCGCCGATGGTCGGCGGTGTGGCCGTGCCGACCACGTTCTGCGCCGTGTTCTGGATGCCGAGCGCCCGGCCCGCCCAGGCCTGCCCCGCGTACTCGGCGACGGCGGTGAACGCCAGGCCGTTGGGACTGACCGTGAGGACGGCGGCGGCGAGCAGCACGGCGACCGAGATCCCGGTCGGTGCGGTGGCGGCCAGCAGGGCGACGACGGCGACGATTGCCAGCGCGACGGTACGCATCGGACGCAGCCGGGAACCCGTCCGGTCGGACCACCAGCCCGCGGCGAGACGGGCGACCGCGCCGCCGACCTGCCCCGCGGCCAGCACGCGTCCGGCCGCGGTGGCCGTGAAGTGGTGCTGGTCGACCAGGAAGACCAGCGCGAACATGGCGACGGTGAACTGCGGGACGATCAGCAGCGCGCTGGCGGCGTGCACGCGCCACAGCACCGGCGTGCGGTAGGGCGAGTCGGTTCGAGCGTTGTCCCCGGTGGTCGTGCGGGCCGGGTCGCGGATCAGGACGGCGACCAGGACGGACGATGCCAGGCTCAGTGCGGCGAGCAGCCCGATCGCCGGCGCCGGACCGGAGGCGGACAGCGCCGGTAGCGCGACGGCGGCGACCGCGACGCCTGCGGGCTGGGCAGTCTGGCGCAGGCCCATGGCCAGTCCGCGCTCGCCGGCGCGGAACCAGCCCATGATCAGCCGCCCGCTGGAGGCGTGCACGGCGGCGCCCGCCGCGCCGGCCAGCAGGAAGCACACCCCGAGCCGCACCGGGTCCTGCACGCGGGTGGCGACCAGCAGGATCGCGCCGGAGGCGGCCAGCCCGGCCGAGAGCACGAGACGCTCGCCCCAGCGGTCGGCGGCGGCACCCCAGGCGATCAGCGTGGTGAGCAGCCCGGCGGTGGGTGCGGCGGCGAGCAGTCCGGCGGTGGCCAGTGACAGGCCGTCGGCGCGCAGGGCGGGAATCAGGTAGGCGAGGCCGAACTGGAAGGCGCAGCCGCTGGTCATGGCGATCATGCCGATCGCCAGGACCAGCCAGCGCCGGGGTGAAGGGTGCACGAGACTCTCCGCATGCCGAAGTCCATCAGATATCGAACAGCCAACAGCATGCTGATAGGAATGCGCAACCTGTTAAGGTGGGTGACGTGCACTACTCCGAGCGGTTGCTGGGCTACGTCAAACGCGCCGAGCAGACGACCCAGGCGGCCAAAGAGCGGGTGCTGCGCGAGTTCGCGATGACGCCGGCCCAGCAGAGCGCGCTCGCCGTTCTGTCCGACCACGACGGCATCACCGCCGCCGAGCTGGCGCGGCGATGCGCGGTCACCCCGCAGACGATGAACAGCACGCTCGGGCGCCTGGAACAGCGCGGCCTGATCGAGCGGCGCCCGCACCCCCTGCACGGCACCCTCATCGAGATCCGGCTGACCGCCGAGGGCGCCGAGCTGTTCGCCCGCGCCGACGCGCGCGTCGCCCACCTCGACGAGCGCTTGGCGCGGCCCCTGTCCGCTCAGGAAGTGGCCACCCTCAAGACGCTGCTCGACAAGGTCGCCGAGGCGGCGCGCTCCGAGCCGGAAGGCTCCTGACCGGGCAAGGTCTTCCGCCGGCAGGGGCACTGGATCATCGCGCGAGCAGTGACGGCGAGCCTTCAGTTCTGGTGCCGCACACCGCCGTTGGGGCAGCCGTCAAGAGTGGATCCGGTGGGCATCATGGTGGCGTCGATGAGGGTGGGCGACTCCCCCTCGACGAGCTGCTGCGGCGCGGGGGTCCCCGCGGGCGAATGTGGTTGCGGACGCGACGGCCACCAGGTCCGCGGGCCGAGCATGGTCAGCGCCGCCGGCAGCACGAGTGCCCGGATGACGAGCGCGTCGATCAGGACGGCGCTGGAAAGTCCCACGCCGAGCTGCTGGAACTCGATGCCGTTGCCGAGGATGAAAACGCTGAAGACGGCAACCATGACCGCGGCGGCGCTGGTGACCGTGCCGGCGGATTCGGTGATGCCGCGGGCGACTGCCTGCCGGGTCGGCAGCCCCTCGGTGACCAGCTCCCGGATCCGGGTCAGTACGAAGACGTGGTAGTCCATGGAGAGTCCGGAAAGGACCGCGAAGGCGAACAACGGGACGAAGCTGACGATCTTCCCGCCGCCGATGTGCTGGAAGACCAGTGTGATGACGCCGAACGCCGCCCCCACCGACAGCAGGTTGCTGACCGCGGTCACCAGGGCGAGCACCAGCGATCGGAACGCCACAACGATGATCATGGCGGTGGCCAGGATGACGAAGCCGACGACCCAGGGCAGCGCGCGATCGAGGTTGGCCGTGTAGTCCATCGAACTCGCGGTGTCGCCGCCGACCGCCCAGGTCGCGTCGATACCCCGCAGGGTCTCCGGAAGGCGTTCACGCAGGCTCTCCACCTGGTCGTGCGCCTGGGCCGACTCCGCATCGGCGTCCGTGTCCAGGATCAGCTCGTGCACCCGGCGGTCGGACGACGCTCGCAGACTGGTGCCTCCGACGTCGCCCCTGAGCGTCCGCAACCGTTGTTCGACCTGATCCGCTTGCGTGGCCGGGGCGGTGACCACGACCTTGTGGCGGGCCTGCTCGTCCGGGAACGCCTTGGTCAACTCGCGGAGGGTGGCCACCTCGGGCACGGCTCGGGGCAGCGCGTCGATGTCGGGCTGGCTGAGCGTCATGCTCAGGGCGGGAACGGTCAGCGCGAGCATGCCCAGGACAGCGGCCGCCAGCGTCCAGGACGGGCGGCGCAGCGACGGGCGCAGCAGGAAGGGCCAGAGCCGGGGCTCCCGCGTACGGGTCGCCAGGCGCCACAGCACCGGCACCCTCGGGCGGTCCAGGACGCGCCCCAGACCGGCCAGCAACGCCGGCAGGACGGTCAGCGAGCCGAGCATGGCGACCGTGACGACCATGACCGAGGAGGCGGCCAGTGAGGAGAACGTCACGTCCTGGACGAAGAACAGGCCCAGCATCGCCACGATGACGGCGATGCCCGAGACCAGGACCGAGTGGCCGGAGGTCTGCACCGCGATCCGGACGGCGTCGAGGTGCTCATGGGAGCGGGCCCGCTCGTCCCGATAGCGCTTGACGTAGAAGAGGGAGTAGTCGACACCGACGGCCATGCCCATCAGCAGGATCATGGCCGAGGTCGTGCCGGTGCTCGGCAGCAGGTGCGACATGAGCGACGACAGGCCGAAGGCGGCCGCCACCGCGGACAGCCCGAGCAGCAGGGGCACGCCTGCCGCGAGCAGAGCGCCGAACACCACGAGCAGAATCACCAGCGTCAGCGGAAGACTGACCGCGCCGGCCGCGTCGAGGTCCTTCGTGCTCTGCTCGGCCAGTCCCTCGGTGAGTGACGCGTTGCCGGTCTGGGCCACCCGCAGGGCGGGGAACTGTGCGGCCACCGTGTCCGTGGCGGCGTGCACCGCGGCGATGCGGTCGACCGCGGTGTCCGGGTCGCCGCGCAGGACGACCGGCAGCAGCACCGCGTCCTTGCCCTCGGCGGTGACCGGGATGCCGATCTGCGCCACCTCGGGCAGGTTGCTCAGCCGGGAGTTCACGGCGGCCGCCGCGGCCTGTGCGGCGTTCACGTCGAGCCGGCCGCTGCGGGCCGTGATGAGGATGTTCTCCGACGCGGGATCGGCCAGACCGGCCGCACGCAGCATCCTTTCGGCCTGGGCGGCCTGCCCGACGGTGCTTTCGACGCTGGTCGCCGTCCGGGCCGGGACGGCCGAGCCGATCGCGAGGCATGCGGCGACGAAGGCGATCCACAGTCCCACGGCCGTCCACGGATGGCGGATGCTCCATCCGGCGATGGCGTGGGTCGGCGAGCGGCGGGTGGCGGGAGGTTCCGGGTCAACCGGTCGGGACGGGTTCACCGGCTCAGCCTGTCGATCACGGCGCCCGGAATCGTCACCCGCCGGTTGGCTTTCGTCTCCCTCTCCCGAGGGAGAAGCCCTGTGCGGTACGGGTGAGCCGGCCCAGCCGGTGCCCGGCGCTCCGGTCCGCCACGGCCGGGACGTCGCACCTCCGGTGACGTGGTCTCCCCCGGTAGAGGGAGATCCGTCTCCCGCTGATGACTGACGATCCGGCGCCCGCAACTTCCTATCGTCGGTGAAATGATCATGTCGAAAGCTCGACTCGTAGCGGCGCTGGCCGCGGTGGCCGCGGTCGCGGCCGGTTGTGCCGGCACTCCCGTCGGCTCCGCGGGCGCCGAGCCCGGACCGACCGTCACCGCCGACACCCTCGCGGCCCTGGTCGAATGCCCGCAGTTGCCCAGCCTGCCGACTGCGCGATGCGGGCAGATCACCGTGCCGCGCCATCGCGGCCGTCCCGCGGCCGGCACGATCGACATCGCCTTCGCGCTCGTCCCGCACACCGACACCACCAGGCCGGGGCTCGGCACGGTGGTCCCCAACCCGGGCGGTCCGGGCACGTCGGCCATCGACGTGTCGGGCGGGGCGTTCGCCGAAGCGCTCGGCCCGCTGCTCGACCGCCGGGACCTGCTGCTGATCGACCCGCGCGGGGTCGGCCGGTCCACGCCGCTGAGCTGTCCCGCCCTGAACGGGCCGACCCGTGTCTTCGTCCCGCTGCGGCGCCAGCGCGAGCTCATCGGGGAATGCGGCAGGCAGCTCGGCGACCGGATGGACGAGTACGCCACCACCGCGGTGGCCGACGACATCGACGCGGTCCGGGCGACGCTGAGCCTGGACCGCCTCGACCTGCTCGGTGTCTCCTACGGCACCTACCTCATGCCGGCCTACGCCCAGCGCTACCCGCGGCACGTGCGCTCCGTCACGCTCTCCGGGGCGTACGCCGTCAACGTGGACACCACCGGCGTGGTCGGGGCCGCCGCGTTCCGCCGGGCCATGGGTCTGGTGTGCCGGCGTACCGGCCGGTGCTCGGGCGAACAGGTGCTGACCGACCTCGGCACCCTGTTGCGGCGGCTGCGGGAACACCCGGAGAACCTCGACATCACCTATCGCGGTACGAGACACCGGGTCGTCCTGGACGAGTGGCAGATGACCTCGGTTGCCGGGCGGCTGTTCTCGAGCCGCCCCGACACCCGGGCTCAGCTCGAGCTCGCCGCCGCCGTGGCCGCGGCACGCAAGGGCGACCGGGGGCCGGTACGCGACCTCGTACGTGGCAGCCTTCTCGCGGCGGCGGACACCTATTCGTACGGTCCGGCAGCCCTCTCCGACGCGCAGCAGTGGGCGACCAGCTGCCATGACTACCTGCGGGACTTCGATTACGCCGATACCGTTCCCGCGCGCATCCGGGACTACGACTCGGCTCTGGCGAAGGAGAACGACGCGGACTTCACGCCGTTCTCGGCCGAGGCCTGGACGTCCCGAGCCGACTTCGACGCCGGTGCGTGCCTGAACTGGCCCGGCGACCCGAGCGCCCGGCCACCCTTCGGGCCCGGCGCGACGATGCCAGACGTGCCGGTGCTGGTGCTCAACGGCGACCTGGACGCCAACACGCCGATCGCCTCCGGCAAGGCCGCGGCCGCCCAGTTCCCCCGGGCGCGCTTCGTCGAGGTCGCCGGCGCCGGGCACACGCCCGCCTCGACTCCGGCCGGAGCGGCCGCGATGGTCGAGTTCATCCGCGACCCGCGCGCCTGACGGGAGACTGTGCGGATGGGTGAAGATCGCGTCCCGCGCGACGAGAACCGGACGCTACGCCGGCAGTCGCTGCTGATCGCGCTGGGCTGCGTCATCGGCGACGGGGCGCCGTTCCTGCTGCACGCGACGGTGGACCATCCCGGCCACCCGGCCATCTGGCTGGCCGGGCTGGTGATTCTCGCCGTCGATCTGGCGCTTGCCCTGCCGGCGCGCACCGCCGGGCCGGTCGCCGTCGCCCACGCGGTGGTCCGGGTCGGCGTGGCGGTCGTCCTGCTGGTCGTCACCGGGGAGCGGGAGAACGGCATCGGCAACGCCACCGGCCTGGTGGTGGCGGGCTACCGGGCCGGCGCCTGGATCAAGGGACGGGGCACCTGGGTCGCGCTGGGCGCGCTGATCGCCGGGATGACGGTGACCCAGGTGGTGCAGGGCTATCAGGCCGCCGCCGACAACATCCTGCTCACCCTCACCAACACGCTCATCCCGTTCCTGCTGGGCCGCTACACCACCGGGCGCAGCGGATACATCGCCGAGATCCGGCGCAAGGCAGACGACGAGCGCCGGGAGACGGCCGAGGCGATGTCCGCGGCGGTGGAGGCCGAACGGGTGGCGATCGCCCGGGATCTGCACGACACCATCTCGCATCACGTCAGTGCGGTCGGGGTCATCGCGGCCGCGGCACGCCTGTCACTCGGGCCGTCCGGGACGGATCGGACCCGGGGATTCCTGGAGCAGATCGAGGTGTCCGGGCGGGCCGCCATGTCGGACCTGCGGCGCATGCTCGACCTGTTGCACGGCAACGACTCCGACGGCGTACGCCAACCGGGTCTGAATGCTCTCGACGAGCTGGTGCAGGGCACTCGCCGGGCGGGCCTGAACGTCGAGCTCCGGCGGGAGGACCTGCAGCCGGACCGCCTGCCGGACTCGCTCAACCTGGCGACCTATCGCATCATCCAGGAGATTCTGACCAACGCGCTGCGCTACGGCGACGGCGACCTCGACCTCGTGGTGACCCAGACCGCGACCGAGCTGCGGGTCTCGTCCGCGAATCGCATCGCGGGCGTCCCCGGCCGGGGAACCGGCCGTGGGCTCGACGGCATGCGCCACCGGGTCTCGCTGTTCGGTGGGTCGGTCACCTCGGGCCCCGCCCCGGACCGGCCGGCCACGTGGCGGACCAGCCTTGTCCTGCCGCTCGAGGAATCGGGGTGACCGGCGCGGCCCGGGCCCACGGCTGCCACGCCTTCTACAGCAGGGCGTTCTCGTACGCGTAGATGACCGCCTGCACCCGGTCCCGCAGGCCGAGCTTGGTCAGGACGTGCGACACGTGGGTCTTGACGGTCTGCTCGCCCACGTAGAGGCGCGCGGCGATCTCCGCGTTGGAATGGCCGCGAGCCACTTCGAGCAGGATCTCCCGTTCCCGCGTCGTCAGCCGGGCGAGCGCCTGCGCCGGCGCGGGCGCCGGGGCCATCCCGGCGGCGAGCCGGGTGACAAGCCTGCGGGTCACTGACGGATCGATGAGGGCGTCACCGCGCGCGGCCACCCGGATCGCGCCGAGCAGTTCCTCGGTGGGCATGCTCTTCAGGCAGAAGCCGCTGGCGCCGACGTGCAGCGCCCGGTAGATGTAGCTGTCGTCGTCGAACGTGGTGAGCAGCAGGACCTTCACCCCGGTGTCCCCCGACAGAACGGCCTCGGCCGCGGCCAGCCCGTCCATCCTCGGCATCCGGATGTCGAGCACGGCGACGTCCGGGCGCAACCGCTCGATCGCGGCCACCGCGGCCCGGCCGTCGCCCACGTCCGCGACGCATTCCAGATCCGGTTGGGTGTCCATCGCACTGCGGAAACCGGCGCGGAAGAACTCGTGGTCGTCGGCGAGCAGGACGCGGATGGTCACTCGGGCTCCTGTGGTCGGATTTCTGGCCGTCGATTCGTGGGAAGCCGCGTCGAACCGTCGTTCTCCGCGGTCATGGGTCACCCGTCGTTCGCCGGCTCCGGCCCGGTAGCTTGATCGCGGTCGATCGTCTGGCGGCTCCACGCGTGGATGGCCGCGGCCTGGTCGGAGGTCAGCGCGTCGAAGAAGTGGCGACGGATGTTGGCTCCGTGGCTCACGATGGCATTCTCGGCCGCGCTCCGGCCCTTGGCGGTCAGCCTGATGCTGACGCGGCGGCCGTTGGACTCGTGGTCGGTCCGGTCCACCAGCTCACGGTTCTCCATCCGGGTCAGCTGATGTGCGACGCGGCTCTTCTCCCAGCCGAGTGACTCCGCCAGCTCACCGACCCGCATCGCTCCCCCACGGGCCTCGTGCAAGGTCACCAGCACGCTGAACTCGGCCTTGGAGATGCCGTGGTCGCGTTGCAGATCGCGGTCCAGTTCGCGCTGGAGCAGGCGGTGGGCCTGCATCCAGGAGTGCCACAGCTCCCACTGCTCCGGAGTGAGAGCGCGCCGGTCAGCCATGGCGGAGATCGTACCGGCACAAGGAGTTGACGCGACAACTGGGGCGGCTACAGTTGTCGCGTCAACTCTAGGAGGACCGGGACATGGAACGAACAGTCGTGATCATCGGCGGAGGCTACGGCGGCACCCTGGTGGCCAAGGAACTCGACGCCGACGCGAACGTCATCCTCATCGACCCGCGGGAAGGCTTCGTCAACGCGGCCGCGTCGCTGCGGGCACTGACTCGCCCCGCGTGGGCACCCAACGCGTTCTTCCCGTACGGGACCCTGCTCGAGCGGGGGCTGGTCATCCGCGATCGGGCGGTGTCGGTGGATCCCCAGGGCGTGACCCTCGCCTCCGGTGAGCGGGTCCGAGCCGACCACCTGGTTCTGGCCACCGGCTCCGATTACTCGTACCCGGCCAAACCTCGCCCGGGCGCAACGGCGATAGCCGAGCAGCTGGACGACCTCCGCGAGACGCACAAGGAGCTGTCCGGCGCCACCCGGGTGCTGATCCTCGGCGCGGGCCCCGTCGGCCTGGAACTGGCCGGCGAGATCAAGGACGTCTGGCCGGACAAGGGCGTGATCATCGTGGACCGGACCGCCGAGCTGCTTCTCGGATTTCTTCCCGAGGTACGCGACAGCCTGCACGGCCAGCTGACGGAACGCGGCATCGAGCTGCGGCTCGGTACCAGCCTGACCGCGCCGCCGCCGGTCCCCGCCGGCAGGATCGCCCGTTTCGCGGTCACGACCGACAGCGGTGAGCAGATCGCCGCCGACATCTGGTTCCGCGCGTTCGGCCTCCAGATCAATACCGGCTATCTTGCGGACGGACGCCTCACCCCGCTGACCGGCCACGGCATGATCCCGGTGACGGACCACCTGAACGTCCGGGGCTACGACCATGTCTACGCCATCGGCGACGTCGCGGACCTCCCCGATCCGAAAATGGCCTCCTACGCCATGGAACACGCCGTCATCGTGGCCGACAACATCCGAGCGCAACTCGCCGGCGAAATGCCCGGAGCCATCCATGCCCCGACCTCCGACCGGCGGATCCTGCTGCCCCTGGGGGTCCACGGGGGCGTCGGCCAGCTCCCCACCGCCGACGGCCCCGCCGCGGCCACCGTCGAGACAGTGCACCAGCGCAAAGGCGCCGACCTGTTCACCGCACGATTCGCCGCCCGCTTCGACCGGAATCCCGGATGACCCCGTCCGAGACAAGCGGGCGCCGGTGGCCCGGCTCCTGCGTTCGTGTCCTGCGGCACCGAAACGGCGGTTTCGTACCTGTCCGAGCGTTGTTCCTCAGCGGGAGCCGGACGCAGCCGAACGGGAGGACGTGCTCTGCGTTTGACGCGGTGACCCTTAGCTGAGGAGCCTGATGAACGAGCTCGGTACGCCACGGGCACCGTGGCGCAAGCTGAACAACCTGCGGGTCGGGACGAAGATCGTGACAGCGGTGGCCGTCGTCGCGATCGTCGCCGTGGTCACGGCCGGTGTCGCGTGGTCCCGGATGGAGTCGCTGGACGACCACGTCCAGCGATTGCAGAACGGCAACATCAGCCGGCTCGACGCGCTGGTCACGCTCCAGGACGGCATGGCCGACATGTATCGCGGCCTCTTCCTGTACCAGGGCGCACAGAACGCCACCGACAAGGCGGACTACGAGAAGCAGGCCAAACAAGCGCAGCAGGCGGTGGACGACGCGGGCACCCGGTATGTTGCCGTCCCCGACGCCGCGGCGATGTGGAAGACCCAGGTCAAGGCCTTCGGGGCGGCGTGGGCGCAGTACAAGGCGCTCGTCAACCTGCTGCTGTTCGGCGACCCGGCACCGGCCGGCGTCGAGCTGCCCACGACGCTCGCCGATCAGTACGCCCTGTGGGGACAGGCCGAGACGACCATGAACACCGCTGTCGAACAACTCATGACGCTGGAGCGGTCACGGGCCGCGGAGGCCGGAGCCGAGGCACACGAGCAGGCCGGCAACGCCCAGCGGCTGATCATGGTGCTGGTCGGCGCCGGGGTGCTGCTCGCGCTCGGCCTGGCTCTGGTCATCGGCCGTAGCGTGTCCAGGCGGCTCACCGGCGTACGTACCGTGCTCGACGCTGTCGCCGGCGGTGACCTCACCCACGCCGCCCAGGCCACCGGCACCGACGAGGTCGGTCAGATGGCGCAGGCCGTCAACCGGGCCACCGAGTCGATCCGGACGACCGTGAGCGCACTCGCCGACTCGTCGCGGGTACTGGCCGAGTCCTCGCAGGAGCTGTCCGCCTCGGCCGAGGAGATCGCCGGCACCGCGCACGACACCTCGAATCAGACCCGGCTGCTGGCCACCGCCTCCGAGGACGTCTCGCACAGCGTGCGGACCGTCGCCGCGGGCGCCGACGAGATGGGTTCGGCGATCCTGGAGATCTCCCAGTCGGCCAGCAATGCCGCCGGTGTGGCCGCGCAGGCGGTCACCGCGGCTGCCACCGCTCAGCACACCGTCGCCAAGCTGGGTGACTCCTCCGCGGAGATCGGCAACGTGGTCAAGGTGATCACCTCCATCGCCGAGCAGACGAACCTGCTGGCGCTCAACGCCACCATCGAGGCGGCCCGCGCCGGTGAGACCGGCAAAGGCTTCGCCGTCGTCGCGGGTGAGGTGAAGGAACTGGCCCAGGAGACCGCGAAAGCCACCGAGGACATCTCCCGCCGGGTCGAGGCCATCCAGGCCGACACGACCAACGCGGTGGCCGCCATCACCGAGATCTCCACGATCATCTCGCAGATCAACGACCACCAGATGACCATCGCCTCAGCGGTGGAGGAGCAGACCGCGACCACCGCCGAGATGACCCGGTCGATCACCGAGGCGTCGCAGGGCAGCAGCAGCATCAGCGACAACATCGCCAGTGTCGCCGCGGCCGCGCAGACCACCACCGCCACGGTGAGCCGGACCCAGCAGTCCGCTCAACAGCTGGCCCGGATGTCCGCCGAGCTGCGGACCATCGTGTCCCAGTTCCGCGTCTGACCACCGAGAGGTGCCGCGAGCCGGGCGGCACGTCAGATCCCGGCAGGTGGGTGCTCACCTCGGCTCAACAGCGGGGCCAGCAGTTGGGCACCGGCCAGACTGCCCGCGAGCAGGGCCTTCTCGGGTACGCCCCGCGCCGCGAACGCCACCCGCAACCTGGCGACCAGCGTGGAGAACTCCAGCGCCCGGTGCTCGGCACAGAGCTCGTCGGTCGTGGCCTCCGGCACACCCCAGCCGAGCAGGGCGCCCCGGGCATCACCGGCCAGGCCCGCGTGGGCGCCGGCGGCCGGCGAGAACGGGGAGATCTCGCCGATGCCGACGAGCACCGCGGCATGATCTGCCCGGGTACGGCACTGGAACCGGTCCAGGATCGAGACGTTCTGCAGGTTCTGCAGCGGCAGCGGCGTGCTGACCTGGGGCTGTGCATGAAACCAGGCCGGGTCGAACGAACGGCCCGAGGCCGAGAAGTCGGCGGCGTCCCGGGTGGCCCGCAGCAGGTCGGCCTGGAACGGCTCGGCGAACCGGCGGACCCGGTCGCTGAACTCGTCCAGGAGCCGGGCGGCCCGGGCCGGAGCGGGCGGATGGCTGCGCCCGCGCCGGATGAACAGTCCCTGTTCGGTCACGTGGATGGCCAGCATCCCGATCAGCGCGCCCAGCGCCGCACCGATCTCGGGAAGGTCGGCGCCGACGCCGGCGCCGGCCGGCATCCGGGCGACGTCGCGCCGGCCGACGTGGACGGCCGCCCGGTAACCGAGCAGATCCGCCTCGAACTCCTGCTGCTCGCTCAGCGGGCAAGCCGACAGGTCGTCGGCGGGCGGGGAGTCGCTGGCGGCGGGACGGTGGTCGAGCACGTGGTGGGCGATCTCGTGACCCAGCACGAACGTCACGGCCTGGGCGGTGAGCCAGACGCCGAGAGGCTCGGCCGATGGCGTCAGGCGGTGACTCAGCTTGGCCGCGAGTGCGTAGATCCGCTGGTTGACGAGGTAGTACCGCAGCAAACCGCCGAGCAGCGCCGGGTCGGCTCCCAGCCGCTGGTGATCGCGGACCGACTTCGCCACCCGCCACAGGTCGCGCAGGCGCCCTCCCGAATAGAGACCGGTCAGGCCCTCGGCCGCGCAGCCGGCGTAGAGCTGGCAGAGGGTGAGCGTCGCGTCGGAGAAGTAGACGAGCGCGGAGCCGTCGGCCAGTTGCCGCAGGCGAGCCGCCACACTCTCCTGCTTGAGGGTGACCACGAAGACCCGGGCGAGCCGCTCGGGCCGGTCGGTCAGGTCGGCCATCGCGGCCATCACGTCGGCGATCAGCTCCGCGATCAGCCCGTCGACCGGGTTGTCGTGCCGGGCGCTCCACTCGCTCTGCCGCCAGCCGCGGGTGTTCTCGTCGAGCTGGGCGAGGTCGTCGGCGGCGTCCAGCTCGGTCAGCCGCTGGATCATTTCCTCCAGCTGATCCTCACGGTCGCTCCTGATCCTGGTGGCCAGGATCTCGGCCATGGAGCGGGCGCCCGGGCCGGTGCTCATCGGGGCTGAGGCGCGTTGCGGCAGAACTCGCCGAGGCCGACCCGGGCGATCAGTACGGCGACCAGGCCGACCGTCGGCAGCGACGCGTCGTCGAGCAGCCGCAGTGTCTCGGCCACGGTGACCGCGTCGACGAGCCGGTCCGAGCCGGTCGTGCCGAGCAACGGCTGGATCCGCTCGTCGTGGCACACCTTGCGCTGCAGCTCCCGGTGCTTGTTGCTGAACCACTCCTTGCCGAAGCGCCGATGGCTCTCGTCGTCCTCCGGTGACAGGCCGACACCCTCACCGAGGAGTTCGGCGCCCAGCAGGGCGTACAACTCGTCGTCGGTCTTGGTCCAGTACTGCTCTACCGTCATCGGTCGCCTTTCGTGGAGGGTGATCGTCACTACAGTGCTGTCGTCCCGCCGATGGGCGGCGTCAGGGAGCGGAACCGCTGGATCTCGTGCAGCGCCGCGGCGTGCAGCAGCCGCACCGCGCGGGGCATCGCGGGACCGTGCGCCGCCTCGGGCGGGACCTGGGCCCGCAGGAAGATGTGGATGTCCCCGTTCGGGCCGCCGATCACCACGAAGGAGCCGTAGCCGAGGTTGTTGCTGAGCACGCAGATCAGCTCGTACAGGACGGCCGAGGGGGCCGGCACGTCGAACAGGACCGGCGCTTCGAGGTTGACCGTCAGCGAGCCGTCGGCCAGGCGAGCGGTCTTGCAGCCGATCGGATTGTCCGGCATCGGGACCATGATCGTCCCGCTCTCGGTGAGGCTGACGCCGGTGAACGCCTCGTCGAGGCTCTTCCGGACCGTGCGCCGCAGTTCGTCCTCGTCCATGTGTCGCTGCTCGGGTCGCGTCGGGAGGGTCAGAAGGTGACGTGCTGCAACCGGTCCAGCGCCGTTTTCGCCAGATCGTGCGCGCCGGCCCCGGCGCCGGCCGCGGCTTGGTTCAGGATCGGCAGCAGAAAACCTCTCAGCGCGGCCAGCGACCGGACCACCCGGCTCCGGTTCGGCGCCGTCGAGGAAACCTCGGCCAAAATCTCGCCGGCGCTGTCCCGCGCGCCCTCCGCCTCTTCGGCGGGCAGGCCGAGCCGCGGCAGCTGGGCGAGAACCTCGGCGACGACCTCCGCGACGCTCTCGTAGCCCGCGGCGACCGGTGACCCGCCGACCTGATTGTTGTTCGCGGTGCCGTTCTGCCAGATGAACTGCGATCCCTGCACGTTCCCCTGGATCATCGGGCCGTAGTTGTTCTGTGAGGTCATGTGCACCACCGTCCTCGAATTGCTGAGCAGGTAACCCGCGAGCGAGCTGTCGTGGGCCAGGGCCTTGTCCTCGCCCCGGGCGGTGAGTCGCGGCCTCGTCCAGCCGCCGGAGTCACCGGCCGCGTCCACGTAGGCCTGCTGGTAGAGGTATGCCGCCTGCCGGCGGACCTCGTCGAGGCCCAGCGGTTCGCGGTTCAAGAACCTCAAGGACGACGATCCCGTACGGACGAAGCCCGTCCAGTCCTCGGGCGCGTCGCCCGCCCGGTGCCGGTCGTAGAGCCACCGGACCATCGCGGTACGCAGCGCCGGGGTGCGCACGGCCGGGTCGAGTTCCTGTTCGGCCTGGTGGCGGGTGCTCACCCCGGAGGGCGGCAGCCGGTCGGACACCGACGCGTACGCGCCGACGATCGAGGCCGCCACCGTGTCGTCAGTGGCTCGGAACCGGGCTGGTACCCACACGGTCGTTGCCGTGTTGCGGTCGGTCACACCGGCGTACGGGCGTCCGGCACGGCCGAGCACGTAGTCACCCCGGAGCAGGTGACTGTCGTTCCACCAGGCCGGGGCCCCGGGCGGGCGGGCACCGTCCACGAGCCGGGCGTACCCCGGCGCCGGGCCGTCCACCAGACGCGTCAGGGACGCCATGGACGGATGCATCACCACCAGGACCGAGACACCCAGCCGTCCCCCGGACTCGGTGACCCGTCCGAGTTGCTCGGCGCCGGCCGCGGTGAACCCGTGCGGATATCCCGAGACGACCACCACGTGACGGGCCTCGGCCAGCGGCCCGGCCTGCCGGTTGTAGTCGTCCAGGTCCGAGTGCCGGCCCAGCAGGCAGTGCTGTTCGATCTGCGCCATCCGCTCGCTGACCCGGCGCAGCGCCTGCTCGATGTCGTCGGCCTGGGTCCACACCTGCCCGTCGATCACTCGGTCGTTGGTGGTCACCAGGTCCAGGAGCGGCCCGGCGCCCTTACCGTGCTGAAGCGTGTCGATCCAGGTCAGCCGCAGCAGATTCGGTGCGGCGCGCGACATCTGGTCGATCACGATGCTCCGCACCGCCCGGGCCGCGGACGCCACTGTCAGGTCGCGGTCGTCAGTCTGGAAGACGACGCTCCGCTCGCCCCGGTCGATGCGGGGAACGACCGCCCACGGCCGGTCGGGCAGCACGTCCAGTTCCATCAGCCACCGGCTCGGCCCGGTGGCACCGGGCCGGCCGTCCCCGATCCAGGCGTCCTGCGGGAAGACGTACGGGGGCAGCGCCGAGCCCGGTCCGGGGCGGATCTGCGCCATGACCGGTTCCAGCGCGTCGAGTCCGGCCGGCAGCGCCTGAGCCGCGTGCCGCGCGGCCTGCGCCGCCTCCTGAACCGCCTGCCGCCAGGCCCGGGCCAAGTTGTCGAACTCGGCCTCCAGCGCGCCGGTGGTTCCCGTCCGGTCGTGCGCGGCACGGTGACTTCGGCGTATCTCATTCTGGAGAAGCTCGAAGACCCGGTCGGTGCCGATCCGCGCCAGCCGGAGATGACGGGCCGTCGTCGAGCCGAGTATGCCGGACGACAGGTCGGACAGGACGGCGCTGTCGGCGCGCAGGAGGTCGCCGGCCCGCCCGGCGGCCGCGGCGAGTGTCCGTACCAGATCGAGGTTTCGTTCGACGGCGAGCGCGGCGAGCGCGTCGCACCGGAACGCGGCGTCGGCCGCGGCCCGGGTGTCGTCGATGTCCGAAGTGATGATCGCGGCCCCCTGGCGGTTCTACTGACGCGGTTGCGCCAGACGGCGGTGAAGGTCCAGGGCCGACTGCTGGAGAGCCTCGGCGGTCGGTTCGAGCGACCGCCACGCGGCGAGCGGGGCCAGAGCCCGAATGGAAAGGATCTTCGCTTCGACTTCGCCCGGTCCGGACGCCCAGTTCTGGATGTAGGGCGACACGCCGTCCAGGCTGACCAGCAGCGAAATGGCGGTCGCGCCGGTCAGGGCGACGTCCGTCCGGGCGGCCAGACAAGCCTCGAGGATCGTCGACGCGGCGGCGTCGGCCACGGCGGCACCCGCCGACTCGACGCGGACCCGGTCGGACGCACTCCGGGCGGCGGCCGCCGCGGCCTCGTCGTACAGATTGTCCTTGTACGGGGCGATCGTCTTCTCGGCCTGGGCCGACGTGCTCTCCAGCACGCCGACGAAGTGTCCCGCGGCCTCGGCCGAAGCGAGATCGGTGATCGGTGGCAGCTCCTGGAGCTTGGCCGCCAGATCCTCGCCGACACCGGGGACCATCGCCGTCCAGGCCGGGGTCCAGACGCGGACCAGCCAGTCGAGCGCCACGAAGGCACGCCGGGTCTCGGCGTCCGCCGAGGCGTCGACCGGGTTTTCGAGCACGGACCAGATCTGCGACTGCCGCTCGTCCGGCAGGGCTTTCTCCAGCCCGGCCGCAAGAACGTTTAGAAGTACCGACGCCGACTCGGGGCGGCGGGGTGCGGGTGGTGGGGTGAGCGGGCGGTTGGTGGGTTGAGCGTTTCGTCTTCTGAAGAACGACACGTCTGCCTCCTAGGTCCGGCGCCGGGGATCGTACGCACCCGGTCCATCGTGGAACTGTCGGATTGCCGACGCTCGCGGCGATCTCGACCGAGACGTCGGCGCACCCGGCTCGGTGGCACGGCAAGAGCAACCATTCGGGGGAGCGGCTGGCCGGTGATCGACGTGCGACGATCTACGGCTTGCGGCGATGGACGGCATTGCGGCACGGCGGGATCGACCCGTCACTCCCGGATACGTGCCAGTCACTCATGGTCATCGGGTAGGTGGGGGTGCTCGGAGCACTGTCGTCCACATGAACAGACCCGCAGGTATCACTACCGCCCTCGCGGTAGCCGGCATGGCCGCGCTCGCACCCGCCACGGTCGCCGCAGCCCACACCTCCGCCAACGGCACATGCACGCCGGCACGACCCGGCACCGGCTTCTACGCGGGCGGCCGCATCGCCTCCGCCCCGGTGACCGTGCCGAAGTCGGCGTGCACCACCATCGCGGTCTCCCACATCCGGGACATCCGCCACCCCGACGACAACTGCCAGACGTTCCTGCTGGCCTACCTACGACCCGACGGCGGCGACCCCACCTACAGCGAGCCGGTGCGGGCGTGCTCCACGCCGCCGGGCCACCGCACGGTGCTGGCCACCGACGTGCCCGACGGCACGGTCTTCCGTGTCCTGTACCAGGTCGACTACATCGAGCCCGAGATCCAGACCGTTCGCTTCACCGTGTGGCGCTGACGGCACCAGCCGGTGTCGCACCCCGCGCAGCCTCCTGAGGCCGGCACCGCCGGACGGGCACCGGGTCGTCGATCAGCCGGCCCGGTGAGTCCAGAGTCGCACCGCCCGGGGCTCAGCCCACGGTGACGCTGATCGTGTGCCAGCCGGTCGCACCGTCCGGGAACGGGGTGGCCCGGGTCTCGGGCTGCACCGCACCACTCTTGTCGGTGGCGCGCACCGCCAGCGAGTGCGGCCCGGCGCTCGCCTTCCAACTGAACCGCCACTGCGTCCAGGTATCAATCGACGCTGTGGGCAGCAGTTCCGCCTTCGTCCACGGGCCGCCGTCGACGCTGATCTCGACGGCGGCGACACCACGGCGCTGGGCCCAGGCGACGCCGGCCACGGTGACCGTCCCGGCGGCCATCCGGGCGAACGGCTTCGGCTTGTCGATCCGCGACGCAGTCTTGACCGTCCCCTGGCTGCCCCAGCCACGCTCGACCCAGTACGCGTCGAAGCGATCAAAAGTGGTCAGCTCCAGCTCGGTCACCCACTTGCAGGCACCGGCGTAGCCGTACAGCCCGGGCGTCAGCATCCGCACCGGGAAACCGTGGTCGAGCGGCAGGGGTTCACCGTTCATGCCGACCGCGAGCATCGTGTCGCGCCCGTCGAGCGCGGTCGTGACCGGCGTGCCGATGGTCATCCCCTCGACCGAGCGGGCCACGATCTGGTCGGCGCCGCTCTGCACCCCAGCTTCTCCCAGCAGCGCCGCGAGGGGCACGCCAAGCCACCGTGCGGTGCCGATGTAAGGGCCTCCCACCTCGTTGGACACGCAGTTGAGAGTGATGTCGCGCTCGATCAGCGGTCGCTGCAGCAGGTCCGCGAACGACAGCTCGATCTCCCGGTCGACCATCCCGTGGATCCTCAGCCGCCACGTCGAGGGATCGATGCGGGGCACGGTCAGGGCGGTGTCGACGCGGTAGAAGTTCGCGTTCGGTGTGGTGAAGTCCGCTGCGATCCCGTTCGGCAGCGGTTTCGCCGGATCGGCCGGCGCGGGAAGCGCGATCGCTTCCCGGGACTTGCCGGCCGCGTTCTCCCGCCGACCGGAAACGGCCAGACCAGCGACCTCTGCCGCACCGGCGCCGGCCGCCAGCAGCGACAGGCGAAGAACCAACCGCCGATCAACCCCCTTGTCCCGTACGGCGTCAGTAGCCCCCTGCCGGTCGCGCAGCAGCCACCACAGCGCCAGGCCGGCCAGAGCCGCCCCGAACACGGCCGGGACCGCGTCCAGCACGGTCCCGGCCGGTCGGGACAGTGCGGCGGCCGCCCCCGCCGCACCGAGCAGTGCCGTGCCCACCGGGATCGCGGCCCGCCACGTCGTCGCCGCGATCCCGGTGGCCGCGGCGAGCAGGATCAGCACGACGCCGATCACGCCGAGCAGCACGGGCTTGTCGTGGGTGCCCAGTTCCCGTACCGCAAACTCCTTGATGGGGGTGGGGGTGGCGTCGATGACCGCGCCACCCACCGCGACCAGGGGACCCGCACCGGGCCGGACCGCGGCGGCGAGGAGTTCCGCGGCCGCGATCCCGGTGCCCGCCGCGACGATCCCGCTGATCGCCCCGCGCAGCCGGCTCATCAGCTCTTCGGCATCAGGACGGAGTCGATGATGTAGACGGTCGCGTTGGCGGTCTGCACGTTGCCGCACACCACCGACGCGTTGTCCGCACCGACCTTGAAGTCTTCGCCACTGCCGGTCACGGTCACGTCGTCGCCCTGCAGCGTCTTGTGGGTGCCGGCCAGGTCTGCCGGGGTCAGCTTGCCGGGCACGACGTGGTAGGTGAGGATGCTGGTCAGTGTCTTCTTGTCGGCAAGGACCTTGTCCAGGGTCGCCTTCGGGATCTTGGCGAACGCGTCGTTGGTCGGCGCGAAGACCGTGATCCCGTCGGCCGAGTTCAGCGAGTCGACCAGGCCGGCCTTCTTCACCGCGGTGACCAGGGTGGACAGCAGCGGGTTACCGGAGGCTGCGGTGGCCACCGGCACCTTGCCCATCGCCTCGAAACTGCCGGCGTTCGCCGGGTCGGCCGGCACCGCCGCACAGCCCGGGCCGAAGTTCACCATGTCGGTGCTCATGCTCGGGGCCATGCTGGGCGCCGCCGAGGTCATCGTCGGCGCCGCGGCCGCCGTCCCGCCGCTGTTGCCGTCGTCGGAGTCACTGCCGCAGGCGGACAGCGAGATCGCGAAGACGGTCGCGGCGGCCAGGGCGGTGAGCTTCGTTGCACGCATTGGTTTGCTCCTCTTTATCGGGACTTACACC
>NZ_BOMH01000059.1 GCF_016862095.1 Actinoplanes cyaneus | reverse complement strand
GATGATTCGGAGCCGGAGCCGCAGCGGATGGGTCCGGTCGGTGGAGACTTCCCACCGCCGGGCATCGGCATACGTTGGCGGCCTCGGGGTATCGGAACAGTTATGCCCGTTCGATCACGCACAGTGACATGGTCACACGCAGCCCGATCGGCGCCATCATGATCATCGTGACCGGTGCGAGATCGTGTCGCCCGTGACGATCGTGAACCACCGCGAACCGCCCAGTGGTGACGCCTTCCTGCACAGCGCGGTGCTACCCGGCTCGGACGACGAACTGGTCACCGCCCTGGCGACGGAGTTGCGGCACTCGGCGCACACCTGCGACCAGATCCTGCTCGTCGTCAGCGACCACGCTCGCGCCCTGCTCACCGAACCGTTGCGGGACCTGGAGTGTGACCATCAGTGGGCTGACCCGGCCGCCTTCTATCAGCGACTGGGGTTCGCCTACGAAGGATTCCGCCGATTTCTGGCCGAGCAGGCGACCCAGGGCCGCCGGGTGCACGTCGTCGCCGAACCGGAACTGACCGGCGACTCCGCCTCGGACCCGCGGCCCGGGCGATACGACGCCTACCTGGCGTACGAGGCGGTCTGCAACGACACCTACGCTCCGTACGGGTCCCCGGTGACCTGCATCTGGGACAGCCGCCGCCACCCGGCCCACCTCCTCGACGGCGTCCGGGCCACCCATCGTCACCTGCTCACCCCGTCAGGCCGGCAGCCCAGCCCACGATTCCAGCCCGCCGACGCGTTCCTCACCGGTGCACACCACCTGCCCATGCCCCCGGCGCCACAGCACACCGACCATGACCGGACGGTGACCGGCGTCGCGGAGCTCAGCGGCCTGCGCGCCACACTGAGTGCCTGGGCACACGAGCACCGCTTCGCCGCCGAACCGGCCGACGACCTGCTCGTGGCCGTGGTCGAGGTGGTCAGTAACGGGCTGCGGCACGCCGTGACCCCGGTCCGGATCCGGGCCTGGCACCAGCACGACACCCTGATCGTCCAGTGCGACGACACCGCCGGGCTCCCGGTGCCGGCCACCGCCGGCTATCACCGGCCCGGCGCCACCGACGCGGCACCCGGCGGCCGGGGGCTCTGGCTGGTCCGGCAACTCGCCGACGTCGTGCTGGTCGACTCGGTGCCCGGCCGGACCTCGGTCCGGCTGCACTTCCCGCACGCCGTCATGCACCGGGCATAGTGCCGGCCGGCTCCTCACGCGGTGCCGACCGGCTCCTCACGCGGGAGTGGTGAAAACCCCGGGACGCCGGGCGCGCCGGTCGCATGGTGCGCCGCCGGCGCATGGAACCACCGCGCAGGGGGTACGCAGCGCGGACGGTCCGGCGGTGTGCCGGCGCGGAAGGAGTCCGACCATGCGTACGCTGCTTGTCACTCTCGGTGTTGTCGCCGTGGTGCTGATCGTGCTGGGCCTGCTCCTGAAGGCGCTGAAGTGGCTGCTGATCCTCGGCGTCGTGGCGCTGATCGCCTCGATCGTCCTCGGCGTGGTGAAGGGCCGGCGCGCACTGCGCTGACCTCGTCCCAGCGTAGAGGGAATTCGGGGCTGAGATCTCACGTCACGAGAAGCAGGACGGCGCCGTAGTGACAGGCGGCGCCGGCGCAGACGAAGGCGTGGAAGACCTCGTGATAGCCGAACACCTCCGGCGCCGGGTTGGGCCGGCGGTAGTGGTAGGCGAGGGCTCCGGCGAGGTAGAGCAGGCCACCGGCGACCGCAAGACCACCGGCGGCCGGCCCGGCGTGGACCCAGACCAGCGGCAGAGCTGGGACCGCCACGGCCCCGAGAGCGATGTAGGTGCCACCGACCACCCGCTCGGGTGCGTCCATCCGCGCCACGTGCAAGCCGGCCGCCACGCCCGCCAGCGCCCACGTCAGGATCAGGCAGACGCGGCGGTAACGGTCCGGAGCGGCGAGCTGGTACATCGGCGTCACGGTGCCGGCGATCAACACGAAGATCATCAGGTGGTCGCAGCGCTGCAGCATCCGCTTCACCGTGAACCGCCAGTCGACCCGGTGGTACAGGGCGCTGGTGCCGAACATCGCGCTCACGGCACCGGCGTACACCGCCGTCGCGGTGACCGTGGCGGTGCCCCGCGCGGCGACGATCAGCACCGCACCGGCGAGCACCGAGACGGGAAACCAGAGGAGATGCAACCACCCGCGCCAGACCGGCTTGGGAAGTGCCGGGGGCCGGTCGACACGGGCCGGTTGTGGCGAGGTTCGGTCGGTCATCGCGTCGTCAGACTCCGGGTCGGAGCGGGCCGGGCCCACCCGGGGCGGCCGGGCGGCACGCCGGACCGCCTCGGCGGCGCCCGCCGGGGTGAGCGTTCGCCGGAGATCAGAACGGGGCGGGGCCGCGGCCGGCGAGCGAGACCAGCTGCTGGGTGGCGAGCAGCTTGCGGACGCCGGTGACGGCGACCGACCCGATCTGGTCGTAGGGCAGCTCGAGGGACAGCCCGTCGCCCGCGTTGTGGAAGTCGGCGGTGGTCTTGTCCGGCCGGAACGTGCCGCCCCAGCCGTCGGTGCCGCCGCGCTGGTTGGTGCTCAGCGATGCCATGCCGGACACCTGGGTGCCGTCGACGAGGGTCAGCCTCGCCGGCCCGGAGTAGGTCGTCATGGTGCATAACCGTAACGGGTCCGCCCGGCACCGCGAGCCGCGGCCGACCGGAGACGGGTCCGGCACCGGTCAGCCGATCGGGAAATGTGCCTGGCGACGGGCCGGCCCGGTGAGCGGGAGGTGATGGCGCGACGTCTGCTGCCGGCCCGGCCCGGCAGCACCTCTGACCTGCGTATCCGCGGCTCTACGCCCGGCGACGGCAGGCGCCGCCGCCCGCGCTCCGCACCCGAGGTGATCATCGCGGCGGGCAGCCTCCTCCTTCCCTCGCCGGACCACACGGATGGGTGGCAAGCCACCGGCACGACCTGTTCCGGCATCCCGGGACCGGAACGTCCGCTTACGGCCCCATCGGCACGAGGCACCCCCACGAGCACCGTCCGGGCGGTATGGTCGTGCACCGCGATCTTGAAACCCGACCGAATTTGCTCACTCCACCTCAACCAGGCCCGGCAATGGCCGATCGTCGAGCACAGGAGCAGAACGGCGCGGACGAGGAGGAGCATGATCGGCTGGTCGGCGGTGATCCGTCACGCCCGTGCGGCTGCCTTCCTCACCGGCCTGCTGGTGCTGGTCTTCAGCGTGTTCTCCAGCGCGCTCGTCGGCCGGGACAAGCAGGTCGCGCAGCAGGATCACGCGCTCGGCCTGACGCTCGGCCAGCAGGTCGCGGCGGTGAAGAACTACTTCGAGCAGTCCCGCGCGATCGCCGAGGTGCTCGCCGACAGCCCGGTCTTCATCGACTTCTTCCAGGCGCCCGGCACCACCGAGGAGAAGATCGTCGAGGGCGGCCCGGTGCTGGAACGGGTCGACGACGCCCTGGCGTACCTGGAGCAGCTCTACCCGAGCCGGATCGGCGAGGCGTGCTTCGTCGACAGCAGCGGCCGGCAGATCGCCCGGATCGTCAACGGGATCCCGGCGAAGACCGCCGAGCTGCGCAACTACGAGAACAAGACCCAGTACTTCACCCCGACGCTGAACCTCGGCCCGGAGCGCGTCTACCAGGCGCAGGCCTACACGTCGCCGGACACCCAGCACGCGGTGATCTCCAACTCGATCGTCATCTCGGCCAGCGGCCACACCGGCATCGTGCACTTCGAGATGGCCCTGGACGCGCTGCGGATGCCGGCCACCACCAGCGGGCGGGCCGCGTCGATCATCGACGCCGGCACCGGCCGGGTCATGGTCGACTCGCGGGCCGCGACCACCACGAGCGGCACCGGCGACCGGATGTTCGACCCGATCGTCACGGACGGCGGGCTGACCGGTACCACCACGCTGGGTGACCGGCGCGTGGCGTACCAGCGGCTCCCGGCTACCCTGAACAACGCCAACGACTGGTACGTGGCGGTCTCCGCCCCGGTCTACGGCGGCGGCTGGACCCGCGGGTTCAGCGTCGCGTCGCTCGCGCTGCTGCTCGGCGCCCTGCTGACGATCCTGATCTCCGGGCTGAGCTTCTTCAGCCACTCCCGCTCGGTGCGCCGGGCCGCGACCCACGACGCCCTGACCGGCCTGCCGAACCGGGCGCTGTTCACCGAGCGTACGCAGGCCGCCCTGCGCGGTGGCCGCCCTGCCGCCGCGCTGATCGTCAACCTGCGCGGCTTCCGCAACGTCAACGACGTGCTCGGCCACAAGCACGGCGACCAGCTGCTCAACCAGGTCGCGCAGCGCCTGGTCAAGGCGGCTCCGGCCGACGCCACGGTGGCCCGGGTCGGCGGTGCGGACGACTTCGCGGTGCTGCTGCCCGGCGCGGACCTGGCCGAGGCCCGGGCCGCCGCCGAGGCGCTGCTCGCGGTCCTGCACCGGACCTTCATGATCGACGAGTTCCACGTGGACGTGGAGGCCAACGCCGGCATGGCCCTGGCCCCGGAGCACGGTGCCGACGCGGAGACGCTGCTGCGGCACGCCGACTCCGCGCTGCACCTGGCGAAGGAGCAGGGCAGCGCGGTCCAGCAGTACGACCCGGCCTCCGACGGCAACACCGCCAGCCGCCTCGAGCTGCTCGGCGACCTGCGCCGCGCGATCGGCACCGACGACCAGCTCTCGCTGCACTACCAGCCGAAGGTCAGCCTGGCCACCGGCCGGGTCACCGGCGCCGAGGCGCTGATCCGCTGGCAGCATCCCGTACGCGGTAAGGTCTTCCCGGACGTGTTCATCCCGATGGCCGAGTCGACGAGCCTGATCCACCCGCTCACCAGCCACGTGCTGGAGCTCGCGGTGGCGCAGGCCAAGAGCTGGGCGGACCGGGGCACCCCGATCCCGGTCGCGGTGAACCTGTCCACCCGCTGCCTGCTCGACCCGGGCTTCGCGGCGCAGGTGTTCGGCCTGCTCTACCGCACCGGGCTGCCGGCGCACCTGCTCAAACTGGAGATCACCGAGAGCGTGGCGATGGCCGACCCGGAGAAGGCGCTGACCGTGCTGCGCGCCCTGCACGACGGCGGGATCAGCCTGTCGATCGACGACTTCGGGACCGGGCACTCGTCGATGACGTACCTGCAGCACCTGCCCGTCGACGAGCTGAAGATCGACAAGTCGTTCGTGCAGGCCATGGCCACCAGCCACGGCGACGAGGTGCTGGTGCGCACGGCGATCACGCTGGCGCACAACCTGGGCCTGTCGGTGGTCGCCGAGGGTGTCGAGGACGACGCAGCGGTGGTCGCGCTGCGCGTGCTGGGCTGTGACGTCGCGCAGGGCTACCACTACGCCCGGCCGATGCCGGCGGCCGATTTCGACCAGTGGTTCGCGGACTACACGGCCCGGCTCGCGGTGACCGTGGCCTGATCGGGCGGGCGTGCCAAAGGCGACGCCATCGACCGGGAGCACTTTGCAGCCGCTCCCCCGCCGGGCAGGATGGGCCGTGGCGCCACGGGACAGGCGTCCAGACCCGAAGGCCGTGATCACGATGACCGTCACCGCCTACGAACTCGCTTCCGACGGCGGCCTCGTCGCCATCCGCCTGGCCGGGCCCTCCGACCGCACCGGCCATCTGCGGTTCCTGCTCGCCGCGGGCGCCGGCGAGCGCCTGACCGTGGTCGCGCACGACGGCCCGGCACTGATCGGCGCCGCCGCCTGCGCCCGGCTGGGGGTGGGCAGCTCTTCCGCCGAGGTGGTCAGCCACGTCGCGCCACATCACCGCGGCCGGGGTGTCAGCACGCTGCTGCTGGAGCATCTCGCGGACCGGGCCCGTCCGATCGGGATCACCGAGTTCGTCGGTGACGTCGCGGACCGCGGCGACCAGCTGCGCCCGATGGTCGAGCCACGCTCGGTGGTGGTGATCGGCGCCGGCCCCCGGCACGGCGGGGCCGGACACGAGACGCTGCGCGCGCTGCGCGACTACGGGTACGCCGGGCGTCTCTACGCCATCAACCCGGGCGGCCGGCCGGTCTGCGGGGTGGCCGCCTACCGCAGTGTCTCCGACCTGCCGGAAGTCCCGGACCTGGCGGTCGTCGCGGTGCGGGCGGACCTGGTGGCCTCCGCCCTCAAGGAGGCGGGACAGCGCGGCGCGCGCTGTGCCGTCGTACTGAGCAAAGGTTTCTCGCCGTCCGGGCCGGTGAACCGGCAACGCCGGGCCGAGGCCGGGGACATCGCCCGGGAGCAGGGGGTCCGGCTGCTCGGGCCGAGCAGCATCGGGGTGATCAGCACCGGCCCGCGGGCCCGGCTCAACGCCTGCCTGTCCCCCGTGCGCCCACCGGCCGGCGGTCTCGCGGTGGCGGCGCAGTCCGGCGCGGTCGGCGTGGCGCTGCTGGCCGACGCGGCTCGCGGCGGCTGCGGGATCTCGAGTTTCGTGTCGCTCGGCGAGACCCTCGACATCGACGAGAACGACCTGGTCAGGCATTGGTACGACGACCCGGGCACGCAGGCCGTCGCGCTCTGCCTGGAGTCGATCCGGGACCCGGACCGGTTCGCCCGGATGGTCCACGCGCTGGGCCGCCGCAAGCCGGTCCTCGCCGTCACCCGGGCCGGCGCGGTGCTGGAGCAGGCCGGCGTCATCTGCACCACCGGCATCGGCGAGATGCTGGACACCGCGCGGGTGCTGATCGGGCAGCCGGCCCCGGCCGGCGCGCGGATGGCGATCGTCGGCAACGGCGGCGGCCTGACCGCGCTCGCCGCCGACCGGGCCGAGGCATCCGGGTTCACCATGCTGCCGCTGAGCCACCGGACCCGCCGCCAGGTGCCCCGCGCCCGAGACAACCCGATCGACCTGGGCATCGACGCGTCGCCGGCCCACATCGCATCGGCCGCCGAGACCGTCGCGAACAGCGGCGAGGCCGACGTGCTGCTCCTGATGATCGTCGGCACCCGGGCGAACTGCCCGATCGCGATCATGACGGCGCTGGGCTCGGTGGTCGACAACCATCCCGACGTCACCATCGCGGCGGTGCTGGCCGGCGGCAGCGATGCCATCCCGTCGTTCGGAGAGCGCGGCGCGCCGGTCTATCCCGACGCCGAGCGGGCCGTCCGGGCCCTGGCCTACGCCCATCGGTACGCGGTGTGGCGCCGGCAGCCACTGACCAGCGGCCATCGGCTGGCCGCCGCCTCCTGACAGGTTTCTACCCCTCCGTAGTCGTCCGGGAAGTCAACGGTGATGATGCGGCATCTGGTCGTGATGACCACCGCATCGCTGACCGAATCGCGCTCAAGACAGCGTGAGCCACCGGACGCCGAGCCGTTCCACCCGCGCAACATCCGCCGACTCGAGCGGCTCTCGCCCAGTTGCCTTACGCAGGAAAGCAAGTCGGTCCCAGCCCAGCGCGCGGATCGCGTTCCTCCAATCCGGGCCGAGCTGCAACTCCATCACGACGTCGCCGGCCTGCCGAGTCAGCCAGGGCTCGTGCCCCAGCGCGTCGGCGATGTCGAGACCGTGGACGGCGATCTCCACTACCCGAGTGAGCAGGAACTGCGACAGCAACATCGCGTCCCCATGTCGAGTAAGCACCACTCGGTCCTCATGCTCAGCGCGGCACTGCCGATCCACCAGCTGCCATGTCGCGGTGAAATCCGCGACAAGCGCGGCACCGCCGCCGACCCCGGCCGCATAGTCCTGCGCCAAACCGATCCGGGCCGTATTGGTCTGCGCATCGAAACGGTCATCCGGCCGGTAGTAGTCGACCGCGGAGACCTCGGCCTTGGCCGGCTCCGCAGCGGTCAGCATGCCCGGCAGCCAGGCAATCACCACCCGGACATGCCCCAACAACTCCCGGACCGTCCACGGCTCACACCTCGTCGGCAGACGCCATTCCTGCTCGGACAAACCTGCCACCGCCCGAGAAAGACTCGCGGCCTCAAGGCGAAACGCGTCCAGCGCACGACTCAGCGTCATGTCGATCAAGCTATCAACCGACTTCGCGCAGCAGTTGCCCGTGGACGGCATCACTCGAAGAGGATGGGAACGCAACACAGCGGCCAATCTTCGTGGCGAACACGGAGGTTCCGGCGAGCCTGCTCGATTGCCAGCACGACGCCACTGCACACGGCCTCTGCGAAGAAAAGGCACGCCTTCGTCACCATCATGCTCGACGCTGGCGTCAGCCTCCGCGACGTCCAGATCGCCGCCCGCCACGCCGACCCACGAACGACCATCCGGTACGACCACGCCCACAAGAACCTCGTCCGGCACCCCAACTACATTCTCGCCGCCTTCATGGCCTCCGGAACATAGCCATGATCGAATGTGCGTTCATGGCGATGAGAGGGCATGCCCGCGCCAGGTTCGCGTACACGACTTTGCCGAAAGTGGTGCGTCGTGCTGACGCGCGCATCGAGAAGCGAAAACTCATCATGGGGAGCTTCCGCTACCTTCACGGCTGTGGTGGCACAGTCAACTCGTGCGGCGGAAGTCGGTAACGTCCGGGATCTTCTGAAAGCCAGCCGAGACGTACGTCGCCACGCCGCCGACGTTGCTGCTCGGGGTGCACACTGTCGCGCTGGACGACCCCATCTCCTGCAACGCGGCGGCCGCGGCCACCGTGATGGCGCGGCCGTATCCGTGGCCACGATGATCCCGATGAACGCCCAGTGGTTCGAGCAAACCCGGTCGCCCGTCCCCGGCCGACCAAACCGTCACCGCGGCGACCGCAACGCCGTCGCCGTCGTAACCGACCAGGCACCGGGCCCGACGGTAGGGCGGGGCAGCGGCCATCGCGCGCCAGCGCTCCACAGTGAACGCCGAGTTGGCGAACGCCGCCCGCTGCACCGCGACCCGATCATCAACGATCCGATCCCGAACGTCGTGCGCCCCGATGACCTCGACCCTGAGCGCGCAGTCCTCCACCGGCTCGATCAGTTCGCGAGACAACGGGGTCCACGGTTCGTCGGGCACCCAACCGCTGCGGCGGAGCAGGTCTCGAAGAGCAGCGCCGAAGCGTGCCTCGACGGCCCCGGCGCCGTCGGGCAGTACCCCCTGCCCCGGATCCGACAGATCGGCCAGCAGCCGGGCGGCGAACGCGGCGTCTTCGTCGACGCTCGGTGCGATGCCCATGCGGATCACCCCGTCGTCCACCATGCCAACGGCCAGGATCTGCCCGTTACGGGTCCACACCCGGACGGCCTCGGCCAACTCCCGCCCGCCGAACCTCCAGTGCCACCCAAGGTCGCCTGGATGAAGCTGCACCGGCCCGCCGGTGTGCTGCCAGACCGCTACCGCCTCAACGATCTCGCCCAACGAATCCGGCGTCGCAAGCTGCATCGAGATCGACATGCGCCGACCTAACCACACCACAGAGACCACGCAATTGGTTTTCACCGCCAGAGTGCAGGCCCATGACTCGCACGCGACATCCGAGTTGGGTTCGCCAGGTATGGGACGCAACCGAATTCGCTGCCGCTGGTCGACGTCCTTTCCCGATAGGTCCGGTCAGCCCCGGCCGCACGCTCGCGCCGACGCAAGGACCTCTACCGCGGCAGAGAACGCGCGGCACCCTCAGGAGACTGTCACTGTCCGTGACGATGCCGCCCGTAGTGAGGTTTTAACAGACGTAAATCTTGACTCCGTCGATGAACGGGAGTTGCGTGTCCCCTACGGCTTCTCATAACGAAGTTAAGTAGGGAGACACCGGATGTTGATCCCATCGACGCTGAGGTACCGGGTCACTGCTGTCGTCGCCCTCGGCGCGGCAGTCGTCTCGGTCCTCGGCGCGACGCCCGCCAGCGCGTCGCGACCCGGCCGGCACACCCTCGGCGGCAGCAAGCCACGGTGGATCGGCCAGGCCAAGGACGCCGGCACCCCGGCGCCCGTCGGCACCGTCCAGTTCGGCCTGCTGCTCACCATGCGTGACCAGGCCGGCGCGGAGGCGCGGCTCGCGGCCCTGTCCGACCCGGACAGCGCGAGCTACGGGCAGTACCTGAACAACGCGCAGTTCACGGCGGCGTACGCCCCCTCGGCCGCCGACGTCAGGTCGGTGACCTCCTGGCTCACCGGGCAGGGCCTGCGGGTGCGGGACACGCTCGCGGGCGGCCTCTACGTCGAGGCGTCCGGCACTGTCGCGCAGATCGACAAGACCTTCGGCACGACGGTGCGCCGGTACACGTACGAGGGGAAGACGGTCACGGCGAACAGCACCGACCTGTCCCTGCCCTCCGACGCGCCGGCCGTGGTGACCGGCCTGGTCAACGCGGTCGTCGGCATCGACCAGGGCTCGCTGCTGAAGAAGCCGGCCGACACGCTGCCGCCGCCGTCCGACGGGTTCCGGGCGGGCACGCCGTGCTCGTCGTACTACGGTGAGAAGGTCGCGACGACGCTGCCGGCGGCGCCGGACGGCAAGAAGAAGCCGTACGTCGTCTGCGGGTACACCCCGAAGCAGTACCAGAGCGCGTACGGCGTGACGGAGCAGCTCAAGCGCGGTCTCGACGGTCGCGGCGTGACGGTCGCGGTCACCGACGCCTACGCGTCCCCGACGATCGCGCGGGACGTGCGGACGTACAGCCGCAAGTATGGTCTTCCGGCTCTCGAGCCGGGCCAGTTCTCGCAGATCACCCCGCCGGCCGACGGGTACACCGACACCGAGCTGTGTGACGCGAGCGGCTGGTACGGCGAGGAGACCCTGGACATCGAGGCCGTGCACACGATGGCCCCGGGCGCCCGGATCGTCTACGTGGGCGCACCGAACTGTCTCGCCGGTCTCGACGAGGCGTGGGCGCAGACGATCGACGACCACGTGGCCGACATCGTCACCAACTCGTGGGGTTCGGGCACCGACGACGTGGAGCTGCTCGGCGCCGAGACGGTCAAGTTCTACCAGCTGTTCTCGCTGAAGGCGGCGCTGACCGGCATCACCGTCGACTTCTCCAGCGGCGACGCCGGCGACCAGACCTCGGGCGGCACCGACCTGCCGTCGAAGTCGGTCAGTTTCCCGTCCGACCTGCCGTTCGTGACCGCGGTCGGCGGCACCAGCGTCGGCATCGACAAGCGGGGCAACCGGGTCTGGGAGCACGGCTGGCAGAACGCCTACCAGACACTGACCGACGGCGCGTGGGGCCCGTCCGCGTACACCTCCGGTGGCGGTGGCGGCACCAGCATCCTGTTCCCGCAACCGTTCTACCAGCGGGGGAAGGTGCCGTCGTCGATCTCGAAGTACTTCTCGGCGACGCCCGCGCGGACCACACCGGACATCTCGATGCCCGGTGACCCGAACACCGGTTTCCGGGTCGGCCAGACCCAGACGTTCCCGGACGGCGTGCACTACGACGAGTACCGGATCGGCGGCACCAGCCTCGCCTCGCCGCTGCTCGCCGGCATGCAGGCCATCGCGAACCAGAAGGCGCGGCACCCGCTCGGCTTCGTGAACCCGCTCTACTACCGTGAGCTGGGCACTTCGGCGCTGCACGACGTCACGGCGCCGAGCACGCCGCTTTACGAGGCGCGCACGAACTTCGTCAACGGGATCGACGCCAGCGGCGGACTGTCGTACATCCTGCGGCAGGTGGACGTGCAGACCACCACGATCCACAGCACGCCCGGCTACGACGCCGAGACCGGTGTCGGCGTGCCCGGCGAGAAGTTCTTCTCCGCGGTCCCCGGCCGCCGGTGATCCCCGGGCGGAGGCCCTAGTGGGCCTCCGCCCGGGTCAGGCCGACAGCCACGAGAAAGGCCTCCAGCTCCGGGCCATCAGGCAAGGGCCAATGGAGGCGTACGGCGTCGAGCACCACCGTCACCACGGACACGTCCCGGTACCGCGGGTGCGGGCCGGCGCCGCCCGCCGTGATCCGCGCCCGCGGCACGATCGTGCGGGCGAGGGAGTGGTTGTCTCCGGCCGGCGTGAACCACTCCCGCCGGTGGATCAGCTGGATCTCCCGCTCGTCGGCGAGCACGATCCCGGCGTGCATGGTGATCGGGCGCAGCCGGTGCACGATCGGGCTGAACGGGCCGGAGTCCGGGGTGACGACCCGCCGCGCGAACGCGTGCATCACCCGCATGCCGGGCTCGTCGCGCAGCACGTCGCGGCACACCCCTGCCAGCGCCGCGTCGGCCGGGCCGAGGAACACGTCGCGGTGCACGACGCCCGGCTTGGGCACGGCGGAGAACAGCAGATAGGAGTCCCGCAGCAGCCGGGTCAATTCATCGATCAAAGGCTGAGACGATCCGTTGTACGGGATCAGCACCTGCTCCCCCGTCGCCGACCGGATCGTGAGCCGGCCGTCGAGCAGGCGGACGCTCTGCTCGATGGCGACGATCCGGTCGAAGGGAAGCCGGACTGTCTCGAACCCGGAATCGCGTCTCATCATGATCGTCAGGAGCTCGTCCCCGACCGCGATCAGACAGTCGTAGAGATCCATGCCGGGATGCGCGTCGCGCCGCTCGATGCGCCGCGGCACCTTCAGGACCAGGCGGAACGCGGCCGGGTCAAGCTCCGTCGGCCGGTAGAGCGGCGGCACCTCGTCCGCCGACCGCACCCGCAGAACCCACGGCCCGAACGCGTCGAACTCCCTGCTGCTGCCCACGGCGCACTATATCGCTACGCGCGCGAACCAATTATCGTTCGGGGTCGTGACCAAGGCACTCGTTCTCGGCGGCGGTGGCGTGACCGGCATCGCCTGGCATCTCGGACTCCTCCACGGGCTGCAGCGGGCCGGCGTCCCGCTCGTCGACGCCGACACGATCATCGGCACGTCGGCCGGCTCGGTCGTCGGCACCCTCGTCGCCTCCGGCGCCGACCTGGAAGCGGCGGTGAAGGTCCAGGCGCAGGAGGTCGTGGCACCTCCGGGCCGTTCCGGGCCGCGCCCCGGCCAGTGGATGGCCACCATGGCCGCCCTGCTCGACCCGTCGATCCCGGCGCGGGAGGCGCGCGCCCGGGTCGGGGCGATGGCTCTGGCCGCGACGACGGTGGACGAGCAGAAGTGGCTCGCCCGGATCGGCGAGCTCCTGCCCACCCGCGAGTGGCCGGCCCGTGACCTGCGGCTCGTCGTCGTGGACACCGCCGACGGTCAGGACGTGGTGCTGACCGCCGCGTCCAGCGCTCCGCTGCTGCAGGCGGTCGCGGCGAGCTGCGCGGTCCCCGGGCTGATGCCGCCCGTCACGATCGGCGACCGGCGGTTCATGGACGGCGGCGTGCGGATCGGCGCCGGTGCCGACTTGGCCGCGGGCGCCTCCCACCTGGTCGTCGTCGCCCCGATGGCCGCGCTGAGCCGTGACCGCATCCTCGACGAGATGGCGGCGACGGGCGCGGCGCACACGCTGCTGATCGAGCCGGATCAGGAGGCTCTGGAGGCGTTCGGTGGCAACTTCATGGATCCGGTCCGTCGTCCCGCCGCGGTCCGGGCCGGCCTGCGTCAGGCGGACGAGCTCGCCGACGCCGTCCGCGCAGCCTGGTCCTGACCACCCGCACCCATCTTCAGCCCTGACCACCCGCACGCCCAGCTCTGACGTCCGGCTCTCCTGGTCCTGACCGCCCGCGATGCCCGCTGTGGTCGGGCGCCCAGCGCGACTCACGCTCTCGGCTGGTGCTCACGGTCGTTGTTCGTCCCTTATAACGACCGTGAGCACCAGCCGGGAAGAGCGGGGCGCGCCTGCGAGTCCGGCCCAAGGCGGAGTTCGCGTGGGTCCGTTTGAGGGTGACCACCCACGGAGATCGCCCTGGAGGGCTGAGCGTTCTGGGCGCGCCAGCGCCCTGCTCGGCCCGGAAGGGTCCCCGCGGGAGCAGCGGACCTGGACCACAGCGGACGTAGGACATGAAGATCTTGATGTTGATCTTCAGGTCCTGGGTCAGCGTGCCGGGTAGACCACGCCGCGCAGGGACTCGTCGGCGTAGGCGCCGGCGTTGGTGAGATGTCCGTCGAAGGGGCCGGCCTTGGTGACCGCGAGGCCGTCGCGGAAGACGAGTTGCAGGCCGTCCTCGTCGTTCCAGTCGCAGTCGCCCTCGACCGAGACGTAGACGTGGCGGTCGTCGAGCTGGTCGCGCTCGATCGTGACCAGCTCGACGAAGCGGAGGTGGTCGAACACGTCCGCGGGGCTGTCGATCTCCACCCGCCAGTCGTCGCCGGCGTCCTCGGTGACGTCCCGGTAGTAGGCGAAGATGTGCGGCGCGGCGGCGAGCAGCACGGAACGGTCGAGCGTCAGGAAGTTCCGGATCGCCGCGTGGAAGTCCTCCGGGGCCGGGTCGTCGTCGTAGCCCCGGATCGCGACCAGGCAGGGCGTGTCGTCGAGGACCGGGATCGCGATCTCCTCGCTCAGCCAGCAGCCCAGTTTGTCGTCGAGCACCACCACACCGAGCCCCGCGATCTCCACGGATCAAACCTTAGTTGACGGGTGCCGAGCCCTTCGCGGGTTGTGGAGCGCACGCCGGGAGATCGGACCGGCAGCCGATGGCCGGCGGGACCGCGCCCGGATAATCTGCCCGGAACGCAGGAGGATTCGATGAAGGCCGAAACAACACGACTACGAGCCGACGCCCAGCGCAACCGCGACCACATCGTGGCCGTGGCCCGGGTCGTGTTCGCCGAGATCGGTCCGGGCGCGCCGATGGACGAGGTCGCCCGCAGGGCCGGGGTCGGCGTCGGCACGCTCTACCGCCGGTTCCCGGACCGGGGGTCGCTGCTGCGCGCCGTGGTCCTGGAGGGCCTCACGGCGATCCTGGCCGACGCCCACGCCGCCATCGATGCGGAGCCCACCGCGTGGGATGCCCTCGTGAAGATCGTCCGCCGGGCCGTCGACCTGCGGTTCAGCACGCATGTGACCATGATGGACGAGCATGCCCGGCAGGCCCTCAACGAGGCGCCCGACTTCCGGCAGGCTCGCGCCGCGGTGACCGGCGTGATCGAGCGCCTGGTCGAGCAGGCCCAGGCCGAGGGGTCGATGCGGTCCGACGTCGGCGCCGGTGACGTGTTCGCGGTCGTGTCGTTCCTGCTCAAACCGCCACCGAGCCGGTCCGCGGAGATGTCCGGCCTGCTGATGCGGCGCTGTCTGACCCTCATCCTGGACGGTCTGCACTCCGGTGGGCAGAGCGTGCTTCCCGGCGAGCCGGTCAGCGTGGCCGACCTGCACCTCGATTCCTGACGACCACCTGGATTCCTGAGACCTCGCTGTCGACTCTGGACCGATGTCCGGTTTCGGGGCTATTCTCGGCGAGGAAGCGGAGGTTTTCATTCCGCTTCGATTCGATCGCGACCGATGGAGGTTCGCCCGGTGACCGCTCCCGCTCTGCAGACCACCCGCCGCTGCCCGTACGCACCTCCGGACGAGCACACCCGCATCCGGGACACCGACTCCGGGATCACCCAGGTGACCCTGCCCAGTGGCCAGGTCGCCTGGGCGCTGAGCCGGCTCGAGCACATCCGCGCCATGCTCACGGATCCGCGGTTCAGCTCCGACCGCCAGAATCCGAACTTTCCGCGGTTCACCCGCGAGCAGCCCAACTTCGGCCTGATGCGCCCGTCGATCATCCAGCTGGACCCGCCGGAGCACGGTCCCGCCCGCAAGGCGGTGGTCGGCGAGTTCACCGTGCGCCGCATGGCCGGTCTGCGCCCGCGCATCCAGCAGATCGTCGACGAGCACATCGACGCGATGCTGGCCGGGCCGCGCCCCGCCGACCTCGTGCAGGCGCTCTCGCTGCCGGTGCCGTCCTTGGTCATCTGCGAGCAGCTCGGCGTGCCGTACCGGGACCACGACTTCTTCCAGGCCCGCAGTTCGGCCCTGCTGAGCCGCGCCGTCACCAACGAGGGCCGGCAGCAGGCAGCCAAGGAGCTGCGCGACTACCTCAAGGACCTGATCGCCGAGAAGGCCGCCGACCCCACCGACGACCTGCTGGGACGTCAGCTCACTCAGGGCAACGACCCCGAGGACGTCCTGTCGCTGGCCTTCCTGCTGCTGATCGCCGGGCACGAGACCACCGCCAACATGATCTCGCTGGGCGTGGTGACGCTGCTGGAGCGCCCGGACGAACTGGCGGCGCTGCGCAAGGACCCGGAGCGGACGCTCCCCGCGATCGAGGAGTTGCTGCGGGTCTACACGATCGCGGAGTTCGCGAACTCCCGCGTCGCCGTCGAGGACGTGGAGATCGGCGGCGTGACCATCCGGGCCGGCGATCCCGTCCTGGCGCTGAGCAACGCGGCCAACCACGACCCATCGGCCTTCGACGAGGCGGAGGAGATCAAGCTCGACCGGGGTGCGCGGCACCACATCGCCTTCGGCTTCGGCATCCACCAGTGCCTCGGCCAGAACCTGGCCCGCATGGAACTGCAGATCGTCTTCGACACCCTCGTCCGCCGGATTCCGACGCTGCGGCTGACCACGCCCGCCGACAGCCTGCGGTACAAGGACGACGCCTTCATCTACGGGATCCACGAGGTTCCGGTGACCTGGGACGATCCGGCATGACCAGGATCGTGGCGGACCTCGATCGCTGCGTCGGAGCGGGCCAGTGCGTCCTGACCGACCCCGACGCGTTCGATCAGAGCGACGATGACGGTACGGTCGTCGTCCTCCGGGACACCCCGGCGGACGACGACGCCGTGAAGCGGGCCCAGGTCGCCGTCGACATCTGCCCGAGCCGAGCTCTCTCCCTGACGGAGTAACCACCGGCACGGCGACGCGGACCTCGTTACTCGACCACCCTCGACGCATTTCACTTGCAGTCGAGCAGGAAGCCGTTGGATTCTCCGCCCCATCGCGCTTCCCGTAGCCGCTCCATCAGTTCGGCGCAGCTCTTCGGCGTGACGTCGGCCAGGGCATCGCAGTTCATGCCCCAGCCTCTTCGGGCTTCGAGATCGCGGCAGGCGCTGAGGAGTGAGCCGTCGGTCTCGTAGGCCGACATCGGAGGGGCGTTCTGGAGTGGGGCTGACGTGGTTACACACGCCAACGTCACAACGAGCCATCCAGCGATCAGTAGAGCCCGGTTCCACCGGGCTTCCTTCCATCGCGGCACTCGATCACTATCGGCGTCGGCAGACCACGCTGAAGAGTTCGCCGCCACCAGTGCTGCCCGGCTGCCAAGAAGGCCGGAGTTGACGAAGCAGTCCTGAACGGTACGGCCGTCCACCACAGGGCCGGCACCAAACCTCGCCGAACTGGTCGAGCGACGGGATCCGGGGCGAGGGCGTCAGTCGGGCGTTTTCCGCAGACCTTCCAGCAGGACGGTGAGGTAACGGCGGGCGGTTGACGCGCGGGCGGCCGCCGCGTCCTGGTGGACGGTCGCCGCGAAGATCACGCCGCACATCAGGGGCAGCATGTCGGCCTTGGTCACCTCCGGGTCCGCGACTCCGGCGCCGTGCGCCCGGTCGAGCAGCCGCCCGGACAGCTCGACCAGCCGCTGCTTCAGCTCGGCGGTGTGCGGCAGCGCGTTGACCGGCGCGGCGAAGACCGGGGGCAGCGCCGGGTCGGTGATCTGCGCGTCGACGACGGTGAGCAGGAAGTCCCGCAGTGCTGCCCACGGGTCGTTCCCGGCAAGGGCCTGCTCGGCGTGCGCGACCAGGGCCTCCAGGCCGGGCG
Source organism: Actinoplanes cyaneus (assembly GCF_016862095.1). Classification (GTDB taxonomy): domain Bacteria; phylum Actinomycetota; class Actinomycetes; order Mycobacteriales; family Micromonosporaceae; genus Actinoplanes; species Actinoplanes cyaneus. The sequence continues at coordinate 115,798 of NZ_BOMH01000059.1, read as the reverse complement.
TGGCGACGGTCTCGAGCAGCGCCTCCGGGGTCGGGAAGTGCCGGTAGACCGTGGCGACCCCGACCGCCGCGGCCCGCGCGACGTCGTTGAGCTGGATCGGCATGCCGTCGTCGACATGCTGCCGGCCGATCTCGACGATGCGGCGCCAGTTGCGGGCGGCGTCTTTACGCAGCGGGGCGGTGGTCATGGTCACCAGGATAACCGGATGGCCCATCCCCTTGTGCTACGTTGAAGCGGATAGTTGATCCGCTTACTGCTGGGAGTACCCATGTTGCGTGACAGCGTCGAGGTCGGCGGCCGGACCCGGACGTACACCGTGGTCGGCGGCCCGTCGAAGAACCTGGTTCTGGTCTTCCACGGCTCGAAGCAGAACGGTCGCAAGCACCGCGACGTCACCGGCGCGCTCTTCGACAAGTTGCCCGCGGTCGTCGTCTACCTCGACGGGTACCGGGGGAACTGGAACGACGCCCGCCGCGAGAGTGGCTTCCCGGCGCGCGTCGAGAACATCGACGACGTCGGGTTCGTCCGCGCGGTCATCGCCGAGCTGACGGCGAGCCACGGCGTCGACCCGGAGAAAGTATTCGCCATCGGTTACTCCAACGGCGGTCAGATGGTGATGCGCCTGGCCCACGAGGCGCCCGGACTGCTCGCCGGCGCGGCGGTTGTCGCCGCCACCATGCCGGTGGCAGAAAGTTTCCTTTTCGCGGACGCCCCGCCCGCGCCGCTGCCGGTGCTGCTGATCCACGGCACGAAGGACCCGATCGTCAGCTACCACGGTGGAGCGCCGGGCTGGTTGACGCGGACGGTGTTCAAGTTCGGCGGCCGGTCGCTGTCGGTGCCGGAAACCGCCGCCTACTTCGCCGCTCGCAACGGCATCACCGCGGCGGCGGCCAGCACGCGACTGCCGGTGACACCGGGCGGTGGGACCTCGGTAGAAAGGACCGAGTATCGCGAGCCGGGCCGGCCGCCGGTCGCCCTCTACACCGTCCACGGCGGCGGCCACACCATTCCCGGGCCGCGGCGCGCGCCGGCTGCCTTCATCGTCGGCCGGACCAGCTCGGACGTCGACACCGCCGAGCTGGTCACCGACTTCTTCGGTCTCACCGGCTGACGTGGCTCACCGCCGCCGACGTCCACCGCCGGCAACGCCCACCACCGGCAACGCTCACCACCGTCGACGTCCGCCGCCGGCCGGGCTCCGGATCACTGCCCCGGCGGGACCCGTTCAGGGCGGTACGAGAACGCCCAGCCGTCCTGGCCGTCAGCCGGCCCAGGGGCCGACGCCGCCGACGCGATCCACGCAGTAACGGATGACGAAGCCCGGCTTGCGCGGCGCCGGGAACTCGCCGGCCGGATCCACATAGACCTTGTGCAGGTCGTTGAGCAGGTCCCAGGTGTCGTCGTCCGGTTCGATCGAGGCCGTGGCGGTCAGCACCGCGTGCTCGGCCATCACGACACCTGGTTGCCGGGGCGCCTCGAAGGAGAGAACCACCCGCGGGTCACGCTCGATGTTGCGCACCTTCAGGTAGCGGCCGAGGTGGCCGCTGACCACGTCGTCACCGTCGAGACCGATCCAGATCACCGAGACCTGGGGGCTGCCGTCCTCGTTGATCGTCGTCAGATGGGCGAGCGGACCCGACCGGATCAGGTCACGCAGCTCGGAGGAAAGCTTCACGCTCATGGCGCTCACCCTAGTCGGGCACGGCGCGACGGGGGCGCCTGCCACGAACGTACGGGAAAGGCGGTGGAAACGCTTGCCGCGGCCGTGCGCGGCGCTCCACAGTATGCAGGTGACTAGCACAATCGGTGGGCCTGGGCGGGTGCTCGACGACGCGGACGTGCGGGCGTGGGTCCGGGAGCAGGCCGCCGCGCAGGATCTGGACGGCAAGCGCGTGTGTGTGATCGTGCCGGACGCCACCCGCAGTTGCCCGCTGCCGATGCTGATGGGCGCTCTCCACGAGGCCCTGCACGGCCGGGCCGCCGCGGTGACCGTGCTGATCGCGCTCGGCACGCACGCGCCCATGACCGAGGATCAGTTGCGCCACCATCTCGGCGGACCGTATCCGGGTGTCACCGTGCGCAACCACGATCAGGATTCGCTGGTGTCGGTCGGCGTGATCCCGGCGGCGCGGGTGAAGGAGCTTTCCGACGGCCGGATGAGCCAGGACGTCGACGTGGTGCTGAATCGGGCGGTGGTGGAGCACGACGTCTGCCTGGTGGTCGGCCCGGTGTTCCCGCACGAGGTGGTCGGCTTCTCGGGCGGTAACAAGTACTTCGTCCCGGGGGTCGCCGGCGCGGAGATCATCGACTTCTCGCACTGGCTCGGGGCGCTGATCACCAGTGCCGAGATCATCGGGACGCGCGGGATCACACCGGTCCGGGCGCTGATCGACCAGGCCGCCGCGATGATCCCGTCGCGACGGCTGGCGCTGTGCCTGGTGGTCCAGTCCGGGACGGGCGCGCTGCACGCGGCGTCGTTCGGGCCGCCGGAGCAGGCGTGGGCCGCGTGTGCCGAGGTGTCCGCGCAGACGCACGTGCGGTACCTGGACGCGCCCGTACCGAAGGTGATCTCGGTGATTCCGGAGAAGTACGACGACATGTGGACCGGCGCGAAGGGTTTCTACAAGGTCGAGCCGGTGGTCGCCGACGGCGGCCGGGTGATTCTCTACGCCCCGCACATCACCAGGATCGCCGCGATGCACCCGGAGATCGAGGAGATCGGCTACCACTGCCGGGACTACTTCCTGAAGCAGTGGGATCGGTTCTCGCACCACCATTGGGGGGTGCTCGCGCACTCCACCCACCTGCGCGGCGCCGGCACGTTCGACACTGTGAACGGGGAGCGGCTGCGGGTGACGGTCACCCTGGCCACCAGCATCCCGGAGGATGTCGTGCGCCGCGCGAACCTCGACCACCTGGACCCGGCGGCGGTCGATCTCGCCGACCCGGACGCGTTCGTGGTGCCGAACGCCGGCGAGGTCCTGTTCCGGTTGCGGCAAGAGGTCGGAGTCTCCGCGGAGGGAATCCGATGACTGCTGAACGCCTGCGCGACCTGCTGACCGGAATCGATCGGCTCGGCGTGGCGTTCTCCGGTGGCGTCGACTCGTCGGTGCTGCTCGCGCCGGCCGCCCGAGTGCTCGGCCCGGGTCGTGGCGCTGCTCGGCGTCTCCCCCAGCCTTCGCCGCCGACGAGCGGGCCGGCGCCCACGCGATCGCCGGTCCGGCCGGATGTTGATCATGGAGGCCACCGGGTTCGTTGACATCCTCCTCGCCCTAAAGGACGAGGATTCCCTCCACGCTGCGCGGGGAACACGCAACGTCCGGGTGGGTTACCGCTTCTCTGCGCGCCGCCGGGACACTGCTCGGACCGTGGCAGCCCTCCCAGCGCGGGCCTTCACCCCCGGCCTGAAGGCCGGAGCACTGGCCCGCATTTCGGTAGCATGCCCGCATGATGCGGTCGCGGCGGGTGGCGCTGGCGCTGGGCTCCGGCGGGGCGCGCGGCTTCGCGCACATCGGCGCCGTCCAGGTGCTCGAGGAGCGCGGCTTCGAGATCGCGGCCATCGCCGGGTCGTCGATGGGCGCGCTCGTCGGCGGGGTCTTCGCGGCCGGGCAGTTGAAGCAGTTCGCCGACTGGGCGTCCACGCTCAAGCAGCGTGACGTGCTCCGGCTCGTCGACCCGAAGTGGTCCTCGCCCGGCGCGATGGCCGCGGATCGGCTGATCGGGCGCCTGGGCAGCTTCCTCACCGAGGTCGACATCGAGGAGCTGCCGATCCCGTACACGGCGGTCGCCACCGACATCGCGGCCCGCCGGGAGGTCTGGTTCCAGAAGGGGCCGCTGCGGGCGGCGGTGCGCGCGTCGATCGCGATCCCGGGAGTGATCACCCCGGTGGTGATCAACGGGCGGCTCCTGGCCGACGGCGGCATGCTGAACCCGGTGCCGATCGAGCCCACCGCGGCGTCCGGGGCGGACCTGACGATCGCGGTGTCCCTGCAGGCGCCGCGCCCGCTGCAGGAGTCCGCCGCGCCGGTGCGGGCCACGGCGGAGCCGCAGTGGTTCGAGGATTGGCGGGTCCGGCTGCGGCAGGTGTTCCGGCTCAGCGGGCGCGACCCGGCGGCCGATCCGGCCGAGATCCCGAACATTCCCGAGGCGCTCCCCGCCGACCTGCGGATCGCCGACGTGCTGTCGCTGTCACTGGACGCGATGCAGGATCTTATCTCCCGGTACCGGATGGCCGGGCTGCCGCCGGACGTCCAGGTCGCGATCCCGGTCAACGCCTGCCGCGTGCTCGATTTCCACCGCGCGGCCGAGATGATCGAGCTCGGCCGGGGCCTGACCGAGAAGGCGCTGGACGACGCGGGTTACTGACGCCCGGCCGGTTCTGATCCGCCTGGTAACCGGCCGGCGAGATGGTCGACGACGAAGCGGGCGTCGTCCTCGATGCCGTTGAGGAACGTGGAGCGGCGGCGGCGCAGCAGTGGCAGGCCGAGCGCGTAGAGCCCGGGACTGTCGGCGACGACGCCGCCCTCGTGGCGCAGCCGGCCCTTCTCGTCGAGCACCGGCACGCCGAGCCAGCGGTAGTCCGGCCGGAAACCGGTCGCCCAGATGATCGTGCCGATCTCGCCGCTGCTGAGGTCCAGCTTCAGCCGGGTGCGCGCGGGGACCCGGGTCGGCGCGATCTCCTCCGCCGGTGAGGTGATCCCGGCCCACTGGTTGAAACCGGTCAGCAGCCGGTTCATCTTCAGGTCGGCGAGGGCGCACACGTTGCGCAGGCCACCCGAGAAAAGAGCCGATTCTTGGCGTACGGCGGCCCACCGCCCCACCAGCTCGACCCCGAGCTCGGTGAGCGCGTTGAGGTCGAGCGTCTCGCGTTTTGGGCCGCCCACGAGCTGCGGGGACGGGAGCCGGCGCGCCCGGGTGAGGTCGTCGACCTCGTCGTAGCGCTGGTCCCACACCCCGGACGCGTCCATCCACCACAGCACGTCGCGGTCGCGGTGCAGCCGGGGCAGCCGCACGTGCTCGCCGGTCGACAGGATCACCTGCCGCCCGGATCGTTGCAGCTCGGCGGCGATCTGCACACCGGTCGCCGAGGCGCCGACGACGAGCACCCCGCCTGCCGGGACCTGGCCGGGGTTGCGGTAGGTGAATGGGGTCAGCTGCCGCACCGGCGACGGGACGGCCGCGGCGAACGCCGGGGTGACCGGCACGTTGCACGCCCCGCTCGCGAGCACGACCGACCGGGCGTGGATCTCTCCGGCGCCGGTCACGAGGTGGTAGCCGTCGTCCGTACGGGAAAGGGAGGTCAGCTCTGTTCCGGTTCTGACCGGTGCCCGGTTGACGGCGGCGAAGTGCTCGACGAGGCTGACAACCTCGCCGCTCGTCAGGTAACCGTCCGGGTCCGGGCCGGTGTAGGGCAGGCCCGGCAGCCGGTTCAGCCAGTTCGGCGTCAGCAGCCGCAGCGAGTCCCAGCGTTCGCGCCGCCACGAGTTGGCCACCTCGCCGCGCTCCAGGACGACGTGGTCGATCGACCGTCCGGTGAGGAACCGGCTCGCCGCGAGGCCGGCGTGACCGGCGCCGACGACGACAGTGGTGACGCGTTCGGCGGACAACTCAGGCGACCTCGACGGTCACGTCGGTCGGGTTGGTGAGCGCGTCGAAGACCGCCGAGCGCTTCTGGGACTGCGCGACGAGGGCCTCGATCTCCTCCTTCGACGCGTCGGCGTCGATGTGGAAGGTCACCTTGATGTCGTTGTAGCCGTTGCGGACGTCGCTGTCGGCGCCCAGGATGCCCCGGATGTCGTGGTTGCCCTCGACAGTCGCCTCGACCGAGCGCAGCTGGATGCCGCGGTTCTGCGCGACCGACGCGACGCCGGCGGTGAGGCAGCCGGCCAGGCCGACCAGCAGGTACTCGATCGGGGTGATGCCGTTGTCCTCGGCGGCGAACACGGCCGGGTGATCCGAGGCGAACTCGGTCTCGTTCTTGTGGGTCTGCTCCTGGCCGAGACCGAAGAACTTCTCGATCGTGGTGGTGCTGTGCACGCCCTTGGTCCACTTGCTGTTCGCGCGCCAGGTGAACTGCGCGGCCTCCGGGGCACCCTTGAGGACTTCCCGCGCGTCGAGCAGCGCCTGGACGTTGACGCCGTTATCAATAGTGGTCATGGCCTGGGATCCTTCCCTGTCCACCGCCTGTTCTACAAGACCCATCAAGCTACTAGACAATGATCAAGGCCTGGCATAACTTCGGATAGTTATGAGCCCCGGATCCGTCGGCACCGTCGCAACCCAGCACCTGGATCTACCGGGATCACTGCCCCTGGACTGCGGCCGTTCGCTGCGCCGGGTCCGGGTCGCCTACGAGACGTACGGGACCCTCTCCCCCGCCCGGGACAACGTGATCCTGGTCTGCCACGCCCTCAGCGGCGACGCGCACGCGGCCGGGCTCTCGCCGGACCCGCCGCCGGAAGGCACCCGGGACGGCTTCGCGGCCGCCGCGAGCCCGAAAGGGATCGGCTGGTGGGACGGCATGATCGGGCCCGGCAAGGCGTTCGACACCGACCGCTTCTTCGTCGTCTCGACGAACCTGCTCGGCGGCTGCCGCGGCACCACCGGGCCGTCCTCGACCGACCCGGACACCGGCCGCCCCTACGGCTCGGCGTTCCCGGTGATCACGGTGGCCGACATGGTGCGGTGCGAACGGGCGTTCCTGGCCGAGCTGCGGATCGACCGGCTGGCGGCGGTGGCCGGCGGCTCGCTCGGCGGGATGCAGGCCCTGGAGTGGGCGACGAGCTACCCCGATCAGGTGAACAACATCGTCGTCATCGCCTCGACGCATGCGCTGCAGCCGCAGGGTGTCGCCTGGAACGCGATCGCCCGCGAGTCGATCATGCGGGATCCGGCGTGGCAGGGCGGCGACTACTACGGGACGGGACGCGCGCCGGACGCCGGGATGGGGGTGGCCCGGATGGTCGGGCACATCACCTACCTGTCGGCGCCGTCGCTGGCGGAGAAGTTCGGCCGACGGCTGCAGAGCGGCGGCGACCTCCGCTACACCTTGCACGAGCCGGAGTTCGAGGTGGAAAGTTACCTACGGCATCAGGCGTCCTCGTTCGTGCGGCGGTTCGACGCCAACACGTACCTGCATCTGTCGCGGGCCCTGACCTACTTCCAGCTCGACCTCCCGGCCGCCGCCGAGACGATCATGGCGCGCACGCTGCTGATCGCGTTCAGCTCCGACTGGCTCTACCCGCCGTCGGCCTCGGAGGAGATCTTCGACGCGCTGCGCAAGAGCGGCAAGGAGGCCGAGTTCCACCTGATCGACGCGCCCTACGGCCACGACTGCTTCCTGCTGGAAGAAGCGCGGCAGACCCCCATCGTCCGCGATTTCCTCACCGAAGGCCGAGCATGAGCGACGACCACGAGTTCGGGTTCGAGACCCGCCAGTTGCACGCCGGGCAACGCCCCGACCCGAACACCGGCGCCCGAGCGGTGCCGATCTTCCAGACCACGAGTTACGTCTTCGAGGACCCGGAGTCCGCGGCGGCCTACTTCAACCTGCAGGAGTACGGCAACACGTACTCCCGGATCATGAACCCGACCGTGGCGGTGTTCGAGGAGCGGGTCGCGAGCCTCGAGGGCGGCGCCGGGGCGGTAGCGTTCGCCAGCGGGATCGCGGCCCAGGCGGCGGCGCTCTTCACCCTCCTGCAGCCCGGCGACCACGTGGTGTCCTCGCAGGCGCTCTACGGCGGCACCGTCAACCAGCTCAAACACCTGTTCGGCAAACTGAACGTGGACCTGACCTGGGTCGACCCGGACGACCCGGAGGCCTGGCGCAAGGCGGTCCGGCCCACGACGAAGGCCTTCTTCGCCGAGACGATCGGCAACCCCGGCGGCAACGTCCTGGACATCGCGACGGTGGCGGCGATCGCGCACGAGCACGAGCTGCCGCTGATCGTGGACAACACGTTCGCCACGCCGTACCTGTGCCGGCCGATCGAGTGGGGCGCCGACATCGTGATCCACTCCGCCACGAAGTTCCTCGGCGGGCACGGCACCAGCATCGGCGGCGTGGTCGTCGAGGCGGGCACGTTCGACTGGTCGAACGGGCGTTTCCCGGTGATCGCGGAGCCGTCGCCCGCCTATCACGGGCTGAAGTTCCACGAGACCTTCGGGACGTACGGCTACCTGATGAAGCTGCGCGCCGAGACCCTGCGCGACCTCGGCGGGGCGTTGTCGCCGTTCAACGCGTTTCTGTTCCTGCAGGGGCTGGAGACGCTGTCGCTGCGGATGGAACGGCACGTCACCAACGCGCGGCGGGTCGCGGAGTTCCTCGACCGGCACCCGCGGGCGTCGAACATCACGTACGCGGGGCTGCCCGGAAGCCGCTATCGGCAACTCGTCGGAAAGTATCTTCCGCTCGGACCGGGAGCGGTCTTCTCCTTCGACTGCGCGGGCGGGCGCGACGGCGGCCAGGATCTCATCCGCGGCGTCACGCTCTGGTCGCACCTGGCCAACGTCGGCGACGCGAAAAGCCTGATCATCCACCCCGCCAGCACCACGCACCGGCAGCTCAGCGACGACGAGCTGCGCGCGGCCGGGGTCGGGCCGGGCACGATCCGGCTGTCGGTGGGGCTCGAATCCGTCGACGACCTGATCTGGGACCTCGACCAGGCCCTGAACGGGCTCTCGGAGGGCCGGCTCTCGGAGGGGCAGCCTTCAGAGGAGCAGCTTTCAGAGGGGCAGCTTTCAGAGGGGCAGCGATGACTGATCTGGCTCGGTATCAGGACGTGACCGCGATCCAGCGGCTGCTGCACACGACGAAAACCGTCGCCATCGTCGGGCTCTCCGGCAACGAGCTACGGGCCAGCTACTTCGTCGGCTACTACCTGAAGCGCCACGGCTACCAGGTGATCCCGGTCAACCCGCGCGAGTCGGAGATCCTCGGCGAGCGCAGTTACGCGAGCCTGGCCGAGATCCCCGGTCACGTCGACATCGTGAACGTCTTCCGGGCCCCGAGCGCGCTGCCGGGCATCGCGCAGGAGGCCGTGGCGATCGGCGCGGGCGCGCTCTGGTGCCAGTTCGGGGTGATCAACGAGGAGGGCAACCGGATCGCGGCCGACGCCGGGCTGACCGTGGTGGCCGACCGCTGCCTGAAGATCGAGCACGCCCGGTACGCGGGCCGCATGCACTGGCTCGGCTTCAACACCCACCGCATCACCTCGGTCCGCACCGGCCTGCAGTAACCCTCAAGCCCTGTCCGCGGACCCGGCAGTAAACCCTGCGCCGCCGCCCGTCCCCGGGCCGGGCAGTGGCCCTGGATCGAACGCCGCGAGGCCTGTCCGCGGGTCCGGGCCCTGGCGCGACGCGCGGTTCCCGGCTGGTGCTCATGGTCGTTATGAGGCACGAATAACGACCATGAGCACCAGCCGGGAGGGTGAGCGCGTCGCTGCGGTGACCCATCGCCGATATCGCGGACTCCGGCGGGCAGGACCTCCCGGCAGACGGAAGTCGTGGACGGGGTTGGTGTTTTGAGCGGGACCACCCGCGGACGTCGCCCTTGCGGGCTGAGCGTTCTGGGCGCGCCAGCGCCCTGCTCGGCCCGGAAGGGTCCCCGCGGGAGCGACGGTCCGGACCACAGCGGAGAGGGGACATCCGGATCTTGGATTTCCTGGTCTTCGAGGGTCTCCGCCGGGCCGGGCAGCGCTGAGGCTTGCGTCGCAGTGGGCGGCGTAACGCTCAGCTACCAGCGTTGTCGGACGATTCAGTGCCCGTGCGGCGAGAGAGCGTGTGGTTCTGGTGGGTGGCGGCCGGTGTGGCCGTCATCGCGGGCTGCTATTTCCTGGACGCCGACGGTCTCGCGTTCAACCTGGTCTACAACGGGATCGGCCTGATCTCCGCGCTGAGCATCCTGGTCGGTGTCCGGTTGCACCGGCCGCGGCAGGCGGCGGCGTGGTACTGGTTCAGCGCCGGCCAGGCGACCTCGGTCGTCGGCGACCTGATCTGGGAGTACTACCGCTACGGCCTGGACCAGGAGCCCTACCCGTCCGTCGCCGACGCGTTCTACCTGGCCGCCTATCCGATGCTGGCGGCCGGGCTGTGGCTGCTGCTGCGCGCCCGGCGCGACGGTTCCGCGGTGACTCCGGCGGTGATGTCCGGGATCGGTCTCGGGCTGGTCTTCTGGATCCTGGTGCTGCACCCGATCGCCGCCGAGTCCGCCACCTCCGCGTTCACCTGGTTCATCAGCACCGCCTACCCGGCCGCGGACGCGTTGCTGCTGACCATGCTCGTCCGGCTCGGCACCATGCGCGGCGGCTCGCCGAGCACCTGGCTGCTCGGGCTGGCGACGGCGCTGCTGCTCTTCGCCGACTGCGGGTATTCGGTGGTCAGCCTGCACGGCGACACCGACGGCTGGCAGTTCAACGCCGGCTGGCTGCTCTCGTACGTGTTGTGGGCCGCCGCGGCGCTGCACCCGTCGATGGCCGTGGAGAAGCCGCGCGCCGGGTCGGCCTCCGATGATCTCAGCCGGGCGCAGCGGATCTTCCTGACCGCGTGCACGCTGCTTCCCCCGGCGATGCTGTTCATCCCGGGCGCCGGGGACGGCATGCTCGACCGGATCGTGATCGGGGTGGCCTCCGGCGCGCTGTTCCTGCTGGCCGCCATCCGGATGACCGGGCTGACCCGGCAGGTGCGGGTGAAGGCGGCGGAGCTGCGCGAAATCGCGATGCACGACGACCTGACCGGGCTGCCGAACCGGCGGCATTTCGAGGAGTCGCTGGCGCACCGGGCCCGTACCGGCGAACTGCGGGTCCTGTTCCTGGGTCTCGACGGTTTCAAGAACGTCAACGACGAGCTGGGCCGGCCGGTCGGCGACCAGGTTCTCACTGAGCTGGCCGCGCGGATCGTGGCGGCGGCGCCGGGCACGCCGGTGGCGCGGCTCGGCGGGGACGAGTTCGCGCTGCTGCTGCCCGACGCGGAGTCCGCCGGCCACATCACGGAACGGCTGGTCACGGCGCTGGCAGCGCCGGTCGAGGCGGGCGGGCACGAGCTGCTGGTCGGTGCGAGCATCGGGTTGGCGGAGGCGGGCGGGCCGGTCGAGGCGCTGCGGCGCGCGGAGGCGGCGATGCACGCCGCGAAGGAGACCGGCGAACCGTACCGGCACTGGTCGCCGGCGCTCGACGAGCGGGCCGGCGAGCACGCCCGGCTCGGCGCGGAGATGCGGGCCGCGCTGCTCGCCGGTGACTTCCGGGTCGTCTACCAGCCGATCGTCGCCATGCCGGAGGGCCGGGTCACCGCCGTCGAGGCGCTGGTCCGCTGGCAGCACCCGCAGCGCGGCCTGATCAGCCCGGCACAGTTCGTGCCGGTCGCCGAGCGTAACGGGCTGATCGTGGACCTGGGCGCGTGGATCCTGCGGACCGCGTGCGAGCAGCTCGTCGCGTGGCGGGCCGCGCTCGGCCCGGACGCGCCGGACCGGGTCAGCGTGAACGTGTCGGCGCGCCAGCTGGCCCGGCCGCAGTTCCCGGCGACGGTCGCGGACATCCTGATCAGCACCGGGCTGCCGGCGCGCTGCCTGACCGTCGAGGTCACCGAGACGGCGGTGTTCGGCGGCGGCCAGGCCGTGACCGCGCTGCACGCGTTGCGGGCGCTCGGCGTGCGGATCGCGCTGGACGACTTCGGGACCGGGCACTCCTCGCTGGGGCTGCTGCACACGGTGCCGGTCGACGTGCTGAAGGTGGACAAGTCCTTCGTCGACCGGGTCACCGAAGCCGGGCGCCACGCCGTCATCGCCCGCGCGCTGATCCAGGTCAGTGACGGTCTGGGGCTGACCGCGGTGGCCGAGGGAGTGGAGACGCGGGAGCAGGTGGAGGCGTTGTACGCGCTCGGCTATCGGCTGCTGCAGGGCTACCACTTCGGTCGGCCGGAAGCGGCACCGGACTTCCGGCCACGGGTCCACGCCGTGGAGGCGTGACGCGCAGCCAGGTCAGGACGGCTGCTCCGGCGACGACGGCGAGCACCGCGCTGACCAGGAAGATCCGATCGAGGCCCTGCGCGTACGCGTCGGCCGCCGCCCCGCCCGCAGCCGACACGTCCCGCACCCGGCCGGTGAGCAGGACGGCCAGGACCGGCAGCGCCAGCGCGTAGCCGAGCTGCCGGAACGTGTTGGCTGCCCCGTTCGCCATCCCGATCCGTGCGGCCGGCACCACGCCGAGGACCGCGGACGCCAGCACGGGGGTGCTCAGCCCCACCCCGACGCCCACCACGCACAGCCCGGGCACCAGCGCCCGCCACCCGGAGTCCGCGTCGACGAGCAGGTACAGCGCGTTGTCGGCCCCGAACAGCTCTACGACTACCTGGCGGCGGGCGTCGGCTCCCTCGACGGCATCTCGCACGCCGACACGTCGCCGGTCGTCCGTCGCGTCAAGGCCGCCGGCCCGCGCTGACCGGCCGGTCTCACCGAGGGCTCTCCTTCGGGAGCTTGGCTCGCCGGGCGTACCGGACGACGGCGGCGATGACCACCAGCAAGCCGGCGGCGAAAAGAATCTTCAGGATCAGGCCGCCCGGGCCGGTGCCGTCAGCGGCGGGCACCGCAGCGGGCCCGGCCGAGGCGGGCGGTACCGCGGCGGGCCCGGCCGAGGCGGGCGGCACGGCGGCGGGCAGCGCCGGGTCGGCGACGGTGAACGTGTACGACCCCTGCACCGTGTGCCCGTCCGTCGACACGACCCGGTAGGCGACCGTGTAGCCGCCGTTGCCCAGCGCCCGGCCGAGAGTGATCGTGCCCGCTCCCCCGTCGACGGCCGGTCGCGCGGCCGGGACCGGTTGTCGCGCGGTGTCGCTGACGACGATCGTGGTGAAGTCCGGGTTGAGCCGCTCGCTGAAGCGCAGCGTCACCGTGGCCGGTGCGCTGGTCAGCACCGCGTCCTTGGCCGGGTCGGCGCCGAGCAGCTGGGTGTGTGCCCGGGCCGGCGAGGCCGGGACGAGGACGGCCAGCAGCAGGCCGGTCAGGACAGCAACTGCTCGCCGATCCAGCCGCCGGGGGCGCAGCCGGGCGGGACGGCGAAGACGGCGGAGCCGATCGGGGTGATCCATTCGTTCAGCAGGTCCTTGTCGGCTAGGCGTTGCTGGATGGGGACGTACTGCCGGGCGATGTCCCGCTGGTAGGACGCGAAGATCAGGCCCGCGTCGGGGTTTCCGGCCGCGTCCGGTGCGGCGTCGTAGTTGTACGGCCGCCGCAGGATCTTCAGCGCGGGATCGGTGACGTGCGCCCGGGTGACGTGCGCGAAGTCCGGCATCGCCGGCAGCCCGGAGGCGTCCAGCGTGGTGAAGTCCGGTTCGTCGTGCTCGGCGGCGCCGCTCAGCGGGGCGCCGGACATCATCCGGCGGCCGACCGCGTTCTCCTTGTCGGTCACCGAGAGGATGTCCCACTTCTCGATCTCGGCACGGATCCGGCGGACGACCAGGGTGGTCGAGCCGTCCGGGTTCCACACCGCGGTGTCGATCAGGGAGCCGCGCGGGTTGGCGGTGCCGTCGAGCTGGCCCAGCACGTTGCGCTGGGTGTGGTCGCTCGCCTGGACGCCCGGGCTGCGGCGGAACCCCTGCTGGACCCAGCGGACCGCGGCGAAGGGCCGCGCGTCCTTGATCAGCATCCGCTGGGTGTGCGCGACCGTCAGCGGGTCGTCGGCGCAGATCTGGAGCAGCAGGTCACCGCCGGACCAGCGCTTCTCCAGCCGGTCGATGGTGAACGCGGGCAGGTCGGCGACCGGGCTGGGCAGGCCCGCCGCCGCGTAGAGCCCGGGCCCGAACCCGGCCGTCACCGTCAGCCGGGCGGGCAGCGCGGCCAGCGGCGCGTCGGTGTCGCCGAGCGCCGGGACCCCCTGGGTGAGCCGGGCGGCGTCGTCGGTGAGCAGGCGCAGCATCCGGGCCAGGGCGGCCCGGTCGGTGCCCGGCGCCAGGGTGAACGCGGCGAAAGCGGCGTGCGCGGGCGGGTCCTCGGCGACGCCGGCCTGGCGCGGGCCGTGGAACGCGACAGTCGCCGTGCCGACGTCGGCGGTGCCGGCACCGGGAAGCGTCGCCGGCTCGGCTCCGGCGGCGACCGCCCCGGCACCGGCGACCGCGCCGAGCCCCGCGACGGCGCCTCCGGTGAGGAGGCGCCGCCTGCTGAGAATGGTCACGACTGCCCCGCGGACGGCATCATCATGTCCGGGGCGTAGCTTTCCCCCGCTCCGACGAACGGCTTGGCGATGGCGGTGAAATCCACCGTCGTGCCGTCGGACAGTTTCAGTGCGAAGGTGACCTGGTCACCGGCCTTGATGTCCTGCGCCGGCTTCATCAGCATCAGGTGGTCGCCGCCGGGTGACAGCTCATGGGTGCCCTTCGCCGGGATCACGAAGCCGCCCTCCTTCGGCTGCATGACCATCTTGCCGTCCTTCATGGTCATCTCGTGGAGCTCCATCGGCGACGCCGGAGACTCGGCCGCGGTGACCGTGACGGCGGCGCCGGTGTCGTTGACCAGCACGCCGAACGCGGCGGTCATGGTGCCGGCGTCGGCGGCCTTCACCCAGGGGTCCTTGATCGTCAGGGTCGTCGCCGGGGCTTTGGGGGCCGGGGCCCCGGGAGCCGCCGGGGCCGCCTCGTTGGTGCCGCAACCGGTCAGGCCTAGGGCGAGCGCTGCCGCCACGATGAGGAACTTTCGCATGCTCTACAGGTCGCGATCCGCGCGCGTTCGGTTCCCGCTCAAACCAGGATTTTCAGGATTTTCCGGTACGGGCGGACGCCTCGGCCAGAAACGCGTTGTACCTGGCGAGGTCGTCCTCGTCGCCGGACGCCTCGGCCCGGTCCGCGGCACGGTCCAGCCGAGCCTGTTCCCGCTCGTCGGACCGGATCCACCGGCGCACCAGCAGCAGCATGATCACCACGGCCGGGAGCTCGCCGAACGCCCACGCCAGCCCGGCGCCGAGCCGCTGATCGGCCAGCAGCGACGACGCCCAGACCGGGTGCACCGACGTGTACCAGCCCGCGGCGATCACCGTCGTCGACTGCAGCAGCACGAACCCGAAGAACGCGTGCGCCGCCATCGCCAGGAAATGCACGACGGTCAGCATCGCCGGGTGGACCCGCCGCCGGCCCGGATCCACGCCGATCAGCACCCAGAACAGCAGGTACCCGGCGAGCACGAAGTGCACCAGCATCGCCAGGTGTCCCAGGTGGTACCGCATGAGCGTGGCCAGCAGGTCCCCCAGGTAGAGGCCGTACAGGCTGACCACGTAGATGCCGAGCGCCACGAGCGGGTGAGCAAGCAGCCGGACCACGCGGCTGTGCAGGATCAGCAGCAGCCACTCGCGGGCGCCGCGCACCTGCGGGTCCGCGGGCCGGTGCAGGGTCCGCAGGGCGAGGGTGACCGGGGCACCGCCGACGAGCAGGATCGGCACCACCATCGACAGCACCATGTGCTGGACCATGTGCACGCTGAACAGCACGTACGCGTACTTGGCGACGCCCAGCAGGGTGAATGCGCCGAGGACGAGAAGGCCGGCGATCCACGACACCGTGCGGCTCGGCGGCCAGTCGTGACCGGCGCGCCGCATCCGTCGGACCCCCGCCAGGTAGACGCCGATGCCGGCGACCACCGCGGCGACGAAGAAGAAGTCCGGAAGAAAATCACCGACCATCCGTACGGCGGTGGGGGCCGGCGGCGGGCTGAAACCGAGCAGCTCGACGAGGGGGTCCGGGGCGTCTTCCTCGCCGGCCGGGGCCGCGGTGCGCGACAGCCCGACGGCCAGACCGATCGCGGCGCCGAGCACCACGAGCTCGCCCATGGCCAGCCGCACGAAGCTTTCCGCCCACAACGCCCGGCGACGGTGAACGGCTCCGATCACGCCGACGACCACCAGGGCAAGAACCTTCAGGAGCACCAGTACGCCGTAACGTGAGTTCCCCAGAGCACCCCAGTCCCCGAGGCGGACGACGGCACTGGCAACGCCGCTGATCGCCGTGGCCATGAAACAGCCCAGCGCGAGCCGGCTGTAGCGTCCCGCCGTGTCCGCGAACCGCCGGTGCCGCCGGACCAGCAGCAGACCGGCCAGCCCGCCGACCCACAGCGCGGCGGCGAGAACATGGACGGCCAGGCTGGTGACGGCGAGCTGGTGATCACCGGCGCCGGCCGCGTGCCCGGTGAACGCGGGCGGCAGGACGGCGACCATCGCGATGACGGCGGCCACCGCGGCCAGGCCGCGCGACGTACCGGCCCGGCTCAGCACGGCGACGGTGAGCGCCAGCCCGGTCTGCAGCAGCAGCGCCTGCCCCTGCGAGATGTCGGACGCGAAACTGACCACGGCCGGCCGGCTGAGCTGCCCGATCGGGACGGCCAGGACGTCGGAGACGGTGAAGACGATCAGGGTCGCCGAGGTGAGAGCCCAGGCCAGCGCCAGCCAGGTCGTGCGCCGCAGGAGCCACCACCCCCGGGCCGCGACGCTGGCCCCGTCCCCCGGCAGCAGGAACGCGGCGGTGACGGTGAGCCCGACGGTGAGCACGCCCAGCAGGTTCGCCAGCAGGGTGACGGCGGGAAGGCCCCATGCGGTGGTCGCGCCCGGGCTGGGGATTCCGGGCAGGACACTGTCGTCGACCGCTCCGCCGAACTTCAACGCCCCGATGAGGACGGCGATGGCTGCTGCTATGGGCGCTGTCCGCACTACTCGCACGCCCGTCAGTCGGTCCGTCCCGCCGTTTGGTTCCCTGGATGATCCACATCTCGGCCGGCCGCCCCGGGATCGAGCACGGTCAGCCAGGCAGGTCGTTGACGTCGGTGGCGGCGGCGATACGGCGCGCGGCCTGGGTACACGGCGCAGGCGGAGGGTGGCGGCGGGGGTCCCTGACGTGTCGGCCGGCACGCTGGTCAGGAACGGTGGGGGTCTCCCTACGGCGCCGATCAGGAACGGTCCGGGAGCGCTGGTCGGGGACGGTCCGGGAGCGGCGCTTCTCGATCAGGGCGCAGACCGCGGCGATGATCATGCCGAGCGCCACGCCGAACGCGGCGCCGAGCAACGGGTGCCGGGTGAAGGTGGCGCCACCGACCCGGCCGAGACCTAGTGCGTAGACCGCCCATGCAACGGCGGCGATCGCACTGAACAGCCGGAACCTGCCCGCCGGGAACGTCATCGAACCCGCGGTGACAGTCGTCGCGGTCCGCCCGTACGGGATGAATCGCCCCACCAGGATGGCCGTCCCGCCGTACCGCTGAAGCGCCTTCTCGCCCTTCTCGCGTGCCTCGGCGACCCGGCGGCCGGTCAGGCGGCCCGCCCGGCGCCCGATCCGGTAGGAGATCTGATCGCCTGCGATGCCCCCGGCGGCGATCGTGGCGAGCAGCGCGACGACGTTCGGTGCGCCGGTCGCGGAGAAGGCGAACAGGCCGATCACGAGGGTCTCGGACGGCATCACCGGGAAGAATCCGTCGATCGCGACGGCCAGGAAGACGACCACGTAGAGCCACGGCGAGCTGATCAGTGGCATCAGGTGGTGCAACATCCAGGTCCTCCCTCGATCCGATGTCACCGACGCTACGGAGGAGGGAGGCACCGCTGCGATGGTGCAGACCCGCCGATCCGGGTAGGGGCAACACCACCATGGGAAGGCGACCCGCGGGTTTCGGCGGAATGCCGCGAGGTTGACGGTTCAGGGCTGTCAGGAGCCGGGGGTGTACGGCGGCGCCACTCCCCAGCCCCAGTGCGGCACCGGTGCCTCGGCGGGCGGGGTGGCTCCGGGCTGCGAGTTCGCTCGGGCCAGGCGCGTGCCCCACTCGAGGTAGCCCATGAACGCGGCCCGGAACTCCGGGTCGTCCGGCAGTCCGACCTCGTCCGCGGCGTCGGCCAGCAGATCGATCCAGCGGCGGCGCTGCGGTTCGGTGATCGCGCGTCCCAGGTGGTGGCTCAGCATGTGGGCGTAGCCGCCACGCTCGGTGCTGTAGCGGGCCGGGCCGCCGAAGACCTCGGCGAGCCACATCGCCACGTAGCGCGGATGGTCCGCGTCCATGTGCGCGAACAGCGGGCCGACGACGTCGTCGGCGAGAACTTTCTGGTAGAACCGCTCGGTCAGCCGCTCGAATGCCTCGGCGCCGCCGGCCCATTGGTACAGGGTGGGTACATCCGTCATGCGTCTACCATAGAGGATGCAACGGTGTAAGCATGTAATCAATTGGCGGCGGGCACGCCGCGGCGCGGGCCGCTGCCGTCGTTACGATCGCGGCCCGCCCGCCGTCACGTCATCCGATCGGCTCGCCGTCGGCCGCCGCGACCTCCGCTGTCGCACGGCCGCTCACCTCCTGAGTGCCGGAGACCGCCAGCGTCATCCGATCGGCTCGCCGTCGGCCGCCGCGACCTCCGCTGTCGCACGGCCGCTCACCTCCTGAGCGCCGGAGACCGCCAGCATCATCCGGCTGCGCGGCAGCGCCGGGATGCGCCGCAGGGAGATCGTCAGATCCTGCTCCGGTACGGTGAAGTCCAGGCGCGCCAGGCGCACCGCGAGCGTGGCCAGGATCGCGAGGGTGACGTCCTCGCCCGGGCACCGGTGCCCGGCCCGCGGGTCGCCGCCACCCTGCGCGATCAGCTCGTCCCGCCCCGGTTCACGGCCGAGGAACCGGTCCGGGTCGAAGCGATACGGTTCCGGCCACAGCCGCTCGTCGTGGTTCTGCCCGTAGATGTCGAGCAGCACCATCGCGCCCTTCGGGATCCGCTCGTCCTGGAAGAAACTCTCCTGCACCGCGACACCGCCCACGAACGGCGCGAACGGATAGAAGCGCCGCAGCTCGTGGGCGAACGCGACCGCGTACGCCAGGTCCCCGTCGCGCAGCCGGTCGCGCACCTCGGGCCACCGGTGCAGGGCATGCCCGGCGAACGTCACGAACCACGACACGGCAACGGTCGGCCGGATGATGTTGAGAAGTTCCACCGCGGCGCGCTTCGGCTCCAGGCGCCGCCCGTCGGTCTCGGTCAGCGAGGCCACCTGGCTCAGCACCGAGTCGTCCGGGCTCCGGCGGGCCTGCTCGATCAGGCCGGTCAGCCACCGCTCGAGACGCCCGCGCGCCTTCCGCGCCCGCCAGTGCCGCCGCCCGGCCGTCGCGAACCCGTCGACCAGCGCGGTGAGGTCCGCCGCGGTCCCGGCCACGTCGGTGACCGGGACTCCGGCCCACTCGCAGACGGCTTTCGTGATGACCCGCGCGGATTCGTCGAAGAGCACGATCGACGGCTGCCCGGCCCACTCCGGGACCGCGTCGTCCCACGCCCGGCCGACCCGCTCGGCGAGCTGCCCGACCTGACGGGCGTCCTTGAGCACCGACACGAACATCATCTTGCGGTTACGGTGATCGATGCCGTCGAGCGTGTGGATCGCCCCGTGCCCGAACAGCGTCCCCTGCACCGGTTCCGGGATCGCCCCGTGCCGCCGCACGTGGTCCTCGTCGTAGAAGAAATTCACCGCCGCCGGGCCGCGCAGTCCCACCGCGCGTTTGCCCATCAGCCGGGTGTGCAGCACATCCGGGTTCGCGGAGCGCCGCCACCTTCCGGGGAACCAGGAGTAGCCCTGCGCGGCCAGGCCCAAGCTGTCATCCAGTAGAGGCATGGGGCCGGTATGCCCCGGCTGCGCCGGAGAAAACGCCGCCGTCATCCGAGCGTGCCGCACCGCTGAGGAATCGGGCCCGCTGGGCAAGAATGGTCAGCATGAGATGGGTCGTCAGCATCGGCGTGGCGCTGCTGGCGGCGTGGGCGGCTCTGGTCCTCGCGTTGCTGCTGGTCAAACCGGACAAGGTGCGGCTGCGGGAAGCGCTGCGCCTGCTGCCCGACCTGATCCGGCTCCTGCGCCGACTGGCCGCGGACGGCACCCTGCCACGCGGCGTGCGGATCCGGCTCGGGCTGCTCCTCGCCTATCTCGCGATCCCGTTCGACCTGATCCCGGACTTCATCCCGGTCCTCGGTTACGCCGACGACGCCATCATCGTCACCGTCGTCCTGCGGTCCACGGTCCGGCGTGCCGGCCTCGACGCCGTCCGCCGGCACTGGCCCGGCACCGACGACGGTTTCGCCGCGCTGACCCGTCTCACCGGCCTCGGATGACCACAGTGCAGCCCCGTACGGCTGCATGGCTCCACGCCTCGGCATAGGCCCGTCGACGAGTGGCGGATCGCGTTACAGCACGGCGCCGCGGGGCGCGACCTCGATCGCGGCGACGCCCCGGCCGTACAGCACGACGAGCCGGTCGCCGTGCTTGCCGTGCAGCGCTCCGGCGTCCTCCGACAACGTCGCGATCACATGCTCGATCAATTCGTCCTCGCCGGAGACGTCCGGCCGCTCGTAGGTGATGTCCATCCGGTCGCCGCCGATGAGGCGGACGCGGAGCACTGTGCTGGCCATGCCGTCGAACCTATCCGGGAACGGGACCGGCCGCTCGGCCGGCGGTCACCGGGTGATGATTCTTGCGGCCAGGCCGGGTTCGGTCGTGATGGCGTAGGCGACGTCGGTCAGTTTGCGGTTCTGCTCCCGGGCGTAGCGGCGGATCGCGGTGAACGCCTCGCCGACCGTGACGCCGCAGGCCTGGGCGACAGCACCTTTGGATTGTTCGATGACGATCCGGCTGTGGAGCGCGCTCTGCAGCTGTTCGGTCAGGACCTCGCTCTGGCGGATGGTGCGTGCCTGCAGCAGGCCGATGGCGGCGACGTCGGTGAGGGCCTGCATGACCGACACGTCCGCCGCGGCGAAATCGCCGCTTCCGGTGGCGCCGAAGACGTTCATCACGCCGATCACCTGCCGGCGCACCTGGAGTGGGAAGGCATGCGCAGACCGATAGCCGGCCGAGGCGGCCCGTGGCGCGAAGCGGGGCCAGCGTCCGGCGGCGGTCCCGAGGTCGACATTGACGACGGGCCGCCCGGTGGTGAACGCGTCCAGGCCGGGGCCCTCGTCGTTCTGCAGCTGTAACAACTCCAGCAGCTTCGCGTTCTCGTCGGAGGCGGCCATGTACCGCAGCAGGCCCCGCGGGTCCGCCATGAGCAGCCCGGTGGCGGCGGCCCCGACCAGGTTCGTGGCCCGGTCGGTGAGCGTGTGCAGGAAGTCCACCAGGTCGAAGTCGTCGACGAGGGTGCCGGCGACCTCGCGGAAGATCGACGCGAGGCGCTCGGCAGAAACGGTGGTCATGGCTGGCGGTCTCCGGCATTCCCCGCGTGGTCACGGTCGATCATGGGCGGCTTCCTGGTGCGGCGACCGCGACGCGAGGACCCGCTGCCGCAGGCGCGGGTCGGTGATGATGCCGTTGGCGACCTCGGTCAGCTTGCGGTTGTTCCGGCGGGCGTAGTCGCGAATGGCCTTGAACGCGTCGTCGACACCGATCCCGTGCGCCTGCGCCACCGCCCCTTTGGCCTGCTCGATGATGACCCGGCTGTTCAAAGCGCTCTGGAGCTGTTCGGAGAGCAGGTCGCCGCGGGCGACGGCGCGCTCCTGCAGCAGACCGATCGTGGCCGCATCGGCCAGGGCCTGCAGGAGCGCGGTGTCGTCGTCGCCGAAGTCGCTGCCGGGGTTGGCGCCGAAAACGTTCAGCGCTCCGATCACCTGCCGGCGCAGCCGCATCGGGAAAGCGTGCACCGACCGATAGCCGGCCTCGGCGGCGAGCTGTGCGAATCGCGGCCAGCGGGCAGCGGCGACGCCGAGGTCGGCGTTCACGACAGGTTCGCCCGTCCGGAACGCGTCCAGGCAGGGGCCCTCCCCGTTCTGCACCACGAAGAGCTCCACCAGAGTGACGTTCTCGTCCGTGCCGGCGACGAACTCCAACCGGCCGCTCTGATCGGCCAGCAGCATGCCGACCGCCGGCGCCCCGGTGAGCCCGGCGACCCGTTCAGTGATCATGTGCATGTAGTCGAGCACGTCGAACTCGTCGACCAGCGTGTCGGCGATCTCGACGAAGATCTTCGCCAGCTGCTGCACCGATGCGGTAATCATGCCTGCCTCCCGGCCTGCCCGGCGGTCACGTGCATGGTCATGAACGATCGCGCCCGAAGTCGAGCCGGCGGGCGACCACGTCGCGGGCCACCTCGTCGAGGCGGCGGCCGTGCGCAAACGCGTACGCCCTCATCCTGACCATCGCCTCAGCGATCGGCACCCCCAGCTGCACCATGACCATGCCTTGTGCCTGGAACACCTCGGCGCGGTGCTCCCCCGCGTCGAGGAGGCCGTCGGCGGCGCCCGTCCCGGCTTCCTCGTGCTGGTCCAGCAACGCCGTCATGGTCACCTCGGCGAAAGCGAGCGCGGTGGCCAATTCCTCACCGGCCAGCGAACCGGTCCGCCGGCGGAACACGTCGAGCACGCCCAAGCGCATGGCGCCCATCTGCAGCGGGAACGAGAAAACCGCCCGGATGCCGCTGTCCCAGGCGGCCGGACGGTACATCGGCCAGCGGTCGGGCGATTCGCCGTCGAGATCGGGCACCAGCACCGGCCGCCGCAGGGTGAACGCGTCCCAGCAAGGCCCCTCACCGAGAACGAACTGCATCTCCTCCATACGCTCGGTCAGCGGATCCGACGCGGCGTACACCCCCCGCTCCCCCGACTCGGTCATCACGCTGACCCCGGCGCCCGACGCGGCCAGCGCGCCGGTGGCAGCGGCGACCACCCGGTGCAGCAGCCCGGTGCCCGGCGAGGACGGCACGGCCTGGATCGAGTCGCGGATCATCGCAAGGCGATCATCCATGGCGGTCACCCGGCGTCATGCCTCGCCGACACCGCGACCTGTTGCCGGAAAACCGCTGCTCACCAAGTAACACGGCTGCACCTCCACGCCGAAGGCTCCGCAAGGATCCGGGAAAGTAGGGACTGACAGTCCGACCTTACCGGCGGCCCGGTCGCCCGGACCCACTGCCTTCTGCATCCGCACGACGCGACGTGCCGGATCCGACGGGCGTGCTCATCGTGCACATCACCTGGTCCGGCGTCCGCGTCCGCTGAATCTGTCACTCGCCCGGACGGCTTTCCTCTTCGGTCGAGTGGTCTACCCTGCAAGGACCAGTCACGTGTCCAATGACCGTCTGTCGCTCCACACCTCGGCGACCCCGCTCTGTCGATCAATCTTGGAGCCCTGATGCCCCCCTCTCCCCGTGGACCAGTCGTGCAGCAGTCACCGCCGGCCCTTACCGACTGTGCCGAATGCCGGGCGGCATGCGTCGACGACCATCTCAGGTCGCTGATGGACCCGATCTCGCGCGGAGACCGGGACGCCTTCGTGACGCTCTTCGATCACACCCGCGCTGCGGTGCGCGCCACGATCGACGAAGAGCTCCAGGACCCGCAATGCGCGGCGGCGGTCTTCGCGGCCACATACGTCGAGGTGTGGTGGCTCGCGGGCTGCCACATCGGTTCCGGCACGGATGTCGTCGGGTGGATCAACCGCATCGCCGAGCGGCGCAGCGCGGAAGAGCAGCCGTGCCCGGCGTCGGCATCCTCCGCACCGGAGCCGGCGATCGGTGACGCCGTCGACGCCCAACATCTGCGGGCCCTGCTGGAGCTGACCTCGCTGCTGGGCCGACCGCTGGAGCCGCTGACGAAGCTCGATCTGGGACGGTGCTGACCCCCGGCCGGGTCTCCCCCGCGAGATCGCCGTCACTACGAAACACCGCCTAACGGCGCCAGGCCTCT
The DNA here is from genome assembly GCF_016862095.1 of Actinoplanes cyaneus. GTDB lineage: Bacteria > Actinomycetota > Actinomycetes > Mycobacteriales > Micromonosporaceae > Actinoplanes > Actinoplanes cyaneus. The sequence goes on along the minus strand of NZ_BOMH01000059.1, from coordinate 92,153 downwards.
CTGATGTTGACGAGCAGCACCAGGATCGCGGCCAGGAAGAAGATGGAAGTCACCACGTAGCGGCCGTCGAGCCAGAGCACCACCAAAATCCCGATCGCCACGCAGCACAACAGCAGCCGCAGCAGCACCGCCAGGAACTTCCCGCGCACCGCACCCTCGACGGTGAGCAGCACCAGCAGCATGACCAGGGCGGTCTCTGACCCGGCGACACCGCGCGGGTTCACCACCGCACCGAGCGCCAGCAGGATCAGCGGGGTGCTCAGTACCGCCCACCACGACCGGGCCCGGCCGAGCAGCCCGGCCTGCGGTTGCATCGGGAGCCGCCGGTGCAGCAGGTGCGCGTGCGGGTCGTGGGCGAGCGGCTCCGCCGTGGCTGCCCGTTGTTGTTCATCGGCGAGGCGGGTGCGTTCCATCCGCAGGCCGCGCAGGCGCTGCTCCTCGGCGAGCAGACCGCGGACCTCGGGCCCGGCGACGGGCAGGCCGGCCGCGGCGACCGCGAGGTCGTGGCGCAGAGTGCCGATCTCCCGGTCGAGGGCGGCCAGCCGGTCGCTGTTCTGCCGGGTGCGGATCTCGATGAGCTGCCGCTCCGCCTGCGGGTTGGGAACAACCTTGGCCAGCCCGGCCCAGCCGACCGGGTCGGCCCAGGCCTGCCGGACGGTGCCGTTGCGGCTGTAGCGGGGGCCGGCCGGTCCACGTTCGCCGCCGAGCCGGTCCCGGGTGTCCCGGCCCCAGAGCCCCCGGAAGTCGCGCACCCACGGGGTGTCGTCGCCGATCAGGACCGGGTTCCAGTTCTCGCCCTGTCCGGGACCGATCATGCGGCCGTCGCCGCGGGCATAGTCGACGTACGGGATGCCGAGGGTCTGCCGGTCCTCCGCCGACCACGGGGCCACCAGTCGGGCCGAGCCCCGGAGCGCGCCGACCAGTCCGCGAAGCTTCGGCGGCCGTACCGTGATCAGATAGTCGCCCGGAAGGTAAGCGCCGGAGTGTGAGCCGGCGCCGACGAAAACCACCGGATGGCGACCGCCGTGGACGGTCAGGTCGGGATCGTCCCACCGCCGGCGGAGATCGTCGCCGGTCTCGTCGTGGGCGGAGAAGACCACCCACCGCGCGGGCGGCAGGCCGTCCGGCCCGGTCACACCGGTGCCGTCGAGATAGACAGTGACCTGTTCCCAGTCCGCCTCGTGCTCGTTGACGCCGCCGAACGCCGAGCGCCAGTTGTTGAAGGAATAGAACATCCAGTACTGGCAGACGATCCACGGGTCGTCGCGCAGCACCCGCCCGTAGTAGGTGGGCTGCTCGGGGCGCAGGTGGTCCCGCTGGAGCAGGAAGGAGCGGGCCGCGCTGCCACCGGGCACGCTGCCGCGGAACAGCAGTGAGAACCGGTTCATCGCGTCGACCAGGCGCGCGGTCAGGCCGACCGAGGCGAGGCGGCTGGCGCGGGCCAGGTGTGGCGGGCGCTCCCGCAGTGGGATGTGCGCGAGGTGCTTCTCCGTGCCGCCGATGCCGGAGAGCGAGTAGTTCAGGCCCTGCTCGGCGCCACCGACCTTGGCCAGCGTCTCCACGGTCAAGCCGCCCGGCGGCACCACCTGGGCGGGGCTGCTGCCGGGCTCGACCCGCCACAGGCTCGCCCGGTCGACGTACCGCTGCACGGAGACCGGGTAGAACCATTCGCCTTCGGTGAACTTGGCGACCGGCTCGAACGCGCGCAGCAGTGCCAGGTCTTCCTCGATGCCCACGCCGATCCGTCCCCTTCGCGCTCGCCACCCGAGGTTATCCACCGGCCGGTCACGCCCGGCAGGCAGGAGGGCGGCACGGGGAGGTGAACGACGAACGAACGTTTCCGTATGACCTGTTCGGTATGGATGCCGGGGTGATCAGATCACTGAGACTTATATAGCTGTCTATACAACCTTGGCGAACGGAGCAGCCCCGTGCCCGTACCGAAACGCGTGTTCGCGTTCTCCTTCCCCGCCCTCCTCGGCCTCCTCGCGCTCCTGTTCACGCTCGCCTCGGCCCCCGCCGCGGCCGCCACCACGCTCACCGTCGCCCAGGCGATCAGCAGCCAGACCGGGTCGTCCGGCACCGTCGCCGGCTACGTCGTCGGCGAGCCGACGGCGACCAGCACCGTCCGGTTCAGCGACTTCACCGGCGACACCGCCCTGGCGATCGCCGACAGCAAGTCGGAAACCAGCACCACCAAGATGCTGTACGTCCAGATCACGGCCTCGTACCGGGCATCGTTCGGCCTGCTCAGCAACCCGTCGCTGATCGGCAAGCAGGTGACCGTCACCGGAACGCTGACCGCCTACTTCTCGCACGCCGGCCTCAAGTCGCCGACCGCGATGGCGCTCGGCGCCTCGCCGACCACCAGCCCGACCGCGACCGCCACCGTCACGCCGACCGCCTCCAGCGGCACCGACGCCTACTACGCAGCCGCCTCCGGCAAGTCCGGAGCCGCGCTCAAGGCCGCCCTGCACACGATCATCTCCACCGGGGTGACGAAGATTTCCTACGACGCCGTCTGGAACGCGTTGAAGGTCACCGACCAGGATCCGGCGAACTCCGCCAACGTGATCCTGATCTACTCCGGCGTCAGCCGCGCCAAGACCCTCAACGGCGGCGACTCCGGCGACTGGAACCGCGAGCACGTCTGGGCCAAGTCCCACGGCGACTTCGGCACCGCCACCGGCCCCGGCACCGACCTGCACCACCTGCGGCCCGAGGACGTGGCGGTCAACGCGCTGCGCAACAACAAGGACTTCGACACCGGCGGCAGCGCGGCCACCGGTGCTCCGGGCAACTACACCGACGCCGACTCGTGGGAGCCGCGCAACGCGGTCAAGGGCGACGTCGCCCGCATGATCTTCTACATGGCGGTGCGCTACGAGGGCGGCGACTCCTGGCCGGACCTCGAGGTCAACAACTCGGTCAGCAACGGCGCCAACCCGTACATCGGGAAGCTCTCGGTCCTCAAGCAGTGGAGCGCCCAGGACCCGCCGGACGCCTTCGAGAAGAACCGGAACCAGGTCATCTACGCGACCTACCAGCACAACCGCAACCCGTTCATCGACCACCCGGAGTGGGTCTCGTCCATCTTCTGACGGGATTCCTGGTTCCGGTCAGAACCTTTCCTCCGGTACGGCCATGGAGTTCCCGCGCGCCCGGCACCGTCGGCATGGTGCCGGGCGCGCGTACCCGCGGACGTGATTCCGGGCGCGCGTAATCGACGCCGTGGTTGCGGGCGCGGAGTCACGCCGCGGCGATTCCGGGCGCGCGTATGTCCGCCGTCCGCGCCCGCTGACCCTTGCCTCAGTTACGCCCGTCCCGGTGATTTCTTCCCCGGTGCTCGCCCCGGCTCAGCGGGGCCGGCGCCTGCCCCCTGCCCGGCGGACCGCTGGGCAGGGACGGGCAGGCCGCTGCTTGCGGATCGTGCGATCGCAAGCGAGCGACCTGCCCACGGCGAATCGGTCAGCCCAGGCGGACCTTCAGGGTGGAGAGAGCCGGTTGGATGCCGACGACGGTGCCGGCCGGGTAGCGGAGGGTGTGGTCGCGTTCGGTGGAAACAATCACCACGCCGATCCGGTGGCCGGGTGCGAAGACGTGGTCGGTGCTCTGCAAGGTCCACGTGAACGTGTACGGACGGCCGGGTACCACCGGGGTCGTCCGCGAAGGTGACGTGCGGTTACGGACGTCGAGCCAGCCACGGGTGACGATCTCGTACGGGGTCGTGGCGGTCATGTACTCACGCCGGTTGAAGCATCCCGGGTCGCCCTCGATGCCGGGACCGACGCAGTCCTGCTCGGTGAGCGTCCGCACGCCCGCGAAGCGCTCGGCCGGACCGTAGTCGACCAGGAGCGCCGTCAGGTACGGCGAAGCACCGTTGACATCCGCGCGGACGGTGATCTCCGGCGTACCGGAGATGCGGGTCTCTCTGGTGAGCGGCCGGAACTGATAGACGAGGCGGTTCGGGTCAGTCGTCTCCGGAGTCGCGGTCAGCTCCTCGGCGGTCCGCGCCGGATTGTCGACGAAGGTCTCCCGGGTGCCCGGGCCGAGGCGTAGCGACACCGGGCGGGTCGACGGGACCGGCCAGGTGGACGCCGTGCGCCACTGGTTCGGCGCCACTTCGACGTCGGCCATCGGCTCGCGCATGATGCCGGTGTCGATCCGGTACAACCAGTAGTCGAACCACTTGTTCAGCGTCGACAGCCACACGTCCCGGCGGATGTTGAACGGGTCGGTGTGCGCGGCCTGGTGCAACCAGATCTTGCGCGGGACGTGCCGCGCGGCCAGCCCGTCCCACCACTGACCTGCTTGAAGGGTACGGACGTTCTCGTCGTGCAGGCCGTGCACCAGGAACACGCTGGCGCGCACCTTGTTCACGTCACGGGTGTAGTCGCGCTCGGCCCAGAACGCGCTGTAGTCGCCGGTCTCGCGATCCTGCGCGCGTTCGATGGCGTCCATCACGCCCGCGCAGACTTCCGGATTCGCCCTGGTGAGCACGGCTCTCGCCAGTACGTCCAGATCCTCGCCCTGGAAGCCGCCCGGCGCCACCACCCCGCCGTTGGCGCGGTAGTAGTCGTACCAGCTGGAGATGCCGGCGATGGGGACGATCGTCTCCAGGCCCTCGACGCCGGTCGACGCCACGGCGTTCGGCAGCGTGCCGTTGTAGGAGACGCCGATCATCCCGGTGCGCCCGGTCGACCAGTCCGCGCGTACGCGGTTGCCGCCGGCGTCGAAGGCCTTCGCGCGCCCGTTCAGCCAGTCGACGACGGCCTTCATCCCGAGCGTCTCGTTGCGGCCGCCGGAGGTCGGGCAACCGGTCGAACCGCCGGCGCCGAGACTGTCGGCGAAAACCACCGCGTATCCACGCGGCACGAAGTAGTTGTCCAGGTAGCCGGCGAAGGTGATGCTTTCCGCCCGGTCGGCGGCGGAGCCTTTCGCGAGGCCGGCGGCGCCGCTCCGGTCGATGTCGTCATGATTGGGTACGTCGTTGAGCCCGGCGTAATACGGACTCGCCTGGAAGATGACAGGAACTTTCTTGCTCGCCGCCGGGCGGATGATCCGCACGGCGACCCGGTCGGGCTGCCCGTCGAAGTCGCTGTCCACGCCGGTCTGCACCCAGACCTGCTCGCGGATGGCCTGCGTGTAGTCGTAGGTCGGCTGGGTTCCCGGTGGTGTGGCCGCCGGCTGCGCGGACGCGGCGGCCGACGGCGTGAGTAGGACGGCAATCACAGCAATCGATGCGGCAAGTCGCATCGCGTCACCATATCGCCGTTCATCTATTCAGCGCGATACACGGAACGGCGGGCATGGATCGGGAGGACGGGCGGCCTCGCGGACGGGCGGCGTGACGGACCGGCGGCGTGACAGACCGGCGGCGTGACGGACCGGTCACCTGAGGCTGGGCGGAGGTTCTCCGGCCGTACGGGAAACGAGATCTTGATTGTCCTCTCGCCACGCCGGCGGGGGGACGGTGTCCGGTCGCAGGCAGCCGATCACCAGGAACAATCCGAGGATGTTGGCGGTGAAGACAATTACCGTCACGATCAGCGGCACCGGACTGTCCCATCCGCGTTGCAGCGGCGCCTGCGCGGCAGCGGCGAGTGCCACGACGGTCGTCACCGCGGCGCCTGTGAGGTAGGCGCGTCTCGTGCGGACCGCGCCGACCAGGACGGCGGCGGCCGGGCACACCAGGGCCAGAAGCGCCATGACGGCGAGGGTGGCGACGGCGATCCGGAACCGGAAGGACCCGGGTTGCCCGTCCATGAAGAAGGCGAACGTCGGCAGAACTGCGGCAATGGCCGTGAGCAGGGCGACAACCGCGTCGACAAGGATGATCACCGCGGCGGCGACAGCGGCTTTCGGGGCGCGAGCGTGGTCCATGGGGGAAACCTATGGCCTGCGATGTACCGCGGGGCGTCGCGTCCGCCGTTCTGCACGCAATCTTCACACCAGTCCGATCCGGTCAGGATCGGCGTCCGGGGCTGCGGGAATCCGTCTGTCAGGGGGCGATCTCGCCGGAACCACGAGGGATCAGCGAGGCAGGGATCACCACGGTCTCGGGCGGGCCGGAGTGACCGCTGATCCGGGCGAACGCCAACCGCGCCGCCTCGCGGCCGAGGGCGACCATGTCGTGGGCGACCACCGTGGTGCCGACCACGTCGGCCAGCTCGAAGTCGTCGAAACCGACCAGCGCCGGCGGCCGGGATCGGCGGGCGAGGATCCGCAGAGCTCCGGTGGTGAGCCGGTTGTTGGTGGTGAAAATTGCCGTCGGTGGCTCGTCCAGGTCGAGCAGTGCGCTTATCGTGCGCTCCGCGGTGGCCGCGTCGTGGATGTCGGTGCGCAGGTATCGGTCCCAGTCCGGGTTGCCGGCCCGGCGCATCGCGGCGGCGAAGCCGTCGATGCGAGCGCGCTGCGACGCCGTCCGGGCCAGGTCGGCGACCAGCGCGATCCGGCGGTGACCACCGGCGAGCAGGTGCTCGGCGGCCGCGCGGGCGCCGCCCTCGTTGTCGATCAGGACACTGTCCGCGGCGAGGCCCTGCGGCGGACGGTCCAGGAACACCACCGGCACACCGCCGATGTCGTCGCGGGCCAGGTATTCCTGACCGCCGCCGCTGGGCACGATCAGGAGCGCGCGGACCCGGCGTTCCAGGAAGACGTCGACCAGGTTCCGCTCCTGGCTGACGTTCTCGTCGTTGTTGGCGGTCACCAGCAGCAGCCCGTGCCGGCGCAGCTCCCGCTCGGCACCGCTCGCGACCGCGGAGTAGAAAGGATTCGCCAGGTCGCCGCTGATCAAGCCGACCATGGCGGACGTGCCGCCGCGCCGGAGCTCGCGGGCCAGGCCGTTGAGGCGGTAACCGAGCTGCTCGGCGGCGGCTCGGACCCGCTGGCCGGTCTCCTCGGCGACGTTGGGCTCACTGTTGAGCGCCCGGGAGGCGGTTTTCAGGCTGACACCGGCCAGCGCCGCGACCTGGCTCAGGGTCGGCAGCCGGACGGCCGGATCATCGGCGGGCATGTCACTCCGGGTGCGCGGTCGGCGAGGGCCCCAGTATGTCATCCCGGCCCGCCACCGCCGCATCACCGCAGCGTGCGCCGAAAAGAACCTACCTCACCACGGCATCCGGCGCCTGACGGCGGGAACGCGGCAACGTTCGCCAGACCGCGGTGAGGAGCAGAGCCCCCGCCGCCGCCCCGAGGGCCGGAGTCACGGCCAGGAGAACGACGACTCCCAGGACCAGGGCCGACCAGACGACAGCCCGCAGCACGGTGTCGAGGCCGGGCACGCCGGTCGGGCGCTCCGTGCTCCACCGGGGCAGCCAGGCGACGGCCGCGGCCACCGCCAGGGCGCCGAGGATCCCGGCCGCCGTGCGCGCCACCGGCGGCCATCCGAAGCGATCGCTTGCGGCGAAGGCGGCGGCCACCACGCACACCGCCCACACCTTGCCCAGCAGCCACCGCGCCGCGCGGCCCGTGCGTCCGTTCCCGCTCTCACCGTTCACGCGCGCGGCGTACCCCGGAATCGGCACTTTCATGCATATCAACGTGTGCTGATTCCGGGGAGCGCCGAGGATGGTGGGAACTACCGCCGGAGGGCGCGGCGAGCGAGGAAGTTACCGAGGAACTGCCCGGCCTGGACGATCACGATGATCGTGGCGACCGTGATGTAGACGACCGTCCAGTTGTAGCGCTGGGAACCATAGGTGACCGCGAAGTCGCCGAGCCCACCGCCGCCGACCAGGCCGGCCTGCGCGGACATGTCCACCACGGCCACGAAGATGAACGTGTAGCCGAGGATGACCGGGCCGAGCGCCTCCGGCAGTACCACGGTGAACAGGATGCTCAACGGGCGCGCGCCGGCCGCCCGGGCCGCCTCGATGACCCCCGGATCGACAGCGATCAGGGTCTGTTCGATGATCCGGCTGACCGCGAACGCCGCCCCGAGAGTCAAGCCGAACGTGACCGCGTCCGCGCCGATGGTCGTCCCGATCGTGGCCAGCATGACCGGTTGCAGCGCCAGGAGGAAGATGACGAACGGGATCGGCCGGACGATGTTGACCAGGATGTTCACGACGATGAACACCGGCCGGTTGGAGAGCAGGTTGCCCGGCCGGGTGGCGTAGAGCACCAGGCCCAGGAGCAGGCCGAGCAGTCCGCCGAGGACGACCGAGATGCCGACGATGTAGAACGTGGTCCCGATCGCCTCGCGGAAGATCGGCAGGTTGCTGAGGAACTCGTCCACGTCAGTCGTTCTCCTCGGTCACGTCGATGCCACCGGCGCGCAGCTCGGCGAGCGCCGCGTCGATGCCGTCGGCCGGGCCGGTCAGCTCGAAGGTGAGGCTGCCCACGGCACGTTCCTGCAGCTCACTGATGCCGCCGAAGACCAGGTCGGCGGTGACGCCGTGCGCGAAGAAGGTTTTCGCCAATCCGGTCCGTGCGCGGACCGCGACCGTGACCAGACGCCCGGGATGGGTCCGGCGCAGCCGGGCGAGAACTTCCGGCGACGGGCGGTCGCGCAGCGCGTCGCGAACGAAATCGGCCGCGACGTCGCTCGCCGGGTTGGCGAAGACGTCGTAGACCGGGCCCGCCTCGGCGATCCGCCCACTGTCCATGACCGCGACCCGGTCGGCCACGGTCCGGATCACGTCGAGCTCGTGCGTGATCAGCAGGATGGTGACGCCGAGCTCCTTGTTGACCCGCCCCAGCAGCGCCAGCACCTCGGCCGTGGTCTTCGGGTCGAGCGCGCTGGTCGCCTCGTCGGCGAGCAGCAGCGACGGCTCCGTAGCGAGGGCCCGGGCGATGCCGACGCGCTGCTTCTGGCCGCCGGAGAGCTGCTCGGGGTGGTCGTGGGCGCGGTCGAGCAGGCCGACGAAGTCGAGCAGCCGGGCCACCCGCCGGTCGCGTTCGGCCCGGTCGACGCCGGCGACCTTCAGCGGGTACGCCACGTTGCCGGCGATCGTGCGCGACCGGAACAGGTTGAACTGCTGGAAGATCATGCCGATGTCACGGCGTACCGCGCGCTGATCCTTCTCGGCCAGCGCGGTGATCTCGTGGTCGCCGACCCACACCTCGCCAGTGGTGGGCGTCTCCAGGCCGTTGATCAGCCGGATGAGGGTGCTCTTGCCGGCGCCGGAGTGACCGATGACGCCGAACACCTCGCCCTTGGCGACTTCCAGGCTGACGTCGTCCAGGGCGACCACCCGGGACCCGTCACGGCCCCGGGTGAACGTCTTGGAGACATTCTTCAGACGTACGTGCGTCACGGATCTACTTACCCGCCGCGACAGCCTGGTCCTGAACCTTCTTGAGCAGCGCCTGCAGGTCGGCGGCGGAAACCGTCCGCAGCACCGCGGTGCCGCCGTTCTCCTCCTGCACTCCCTTCTCCACGGACGGGTCGTGGTAGAGATCGGCGAGCTTCAGGTACGTCGGGTTGTCCTTGTCCGCGGCGCGGGCGGTGAAGATGTTCACGTAGGGTGCGGCACTCTCGCCGGCCGGGTCGTCCTGGAAGATCGCCGCGTCACGGGGCAGCTTCGCGCTGGTGGCGTAGTTGTTGTTGACGATGGCGCCGACCACCGAGCCGCTCTGCAGCGCGCCCGCGGTCTGCGACGCGTCGAGGGTGACCACCTCGACCTTCTTGGTCTGCACGTCGGCGGTGCTGGAGAACGCGCTGCCGCCGTCCTTCAGCGTGACCAGGCCGGCCGCCTGCAGGACGAGCAGCCCGCGCGCCTGGTTGATGGCGTCGTTGGGGATGGCGATCTTGGCGTCCGCCGGGAAGTCCGTGGCCTGCTTGTACTTCAGCGAGTAGAGCGGCAGCGGGTAGACGGCGGTGGACCCGATCGGCTGCAGGTCGTCCTTGGCGGTGACGTTGTAGTTCGCCAGGTACTGGATGTGCTGGAACTGGTTGAGCTCCAGCTGCTTCTGCTTCAGCGCCGGGTTGGGCTGGCTGTAGTCGCTGAAGTTGACCAGCTCGACGGTCACGTTCAGCTTCTGCTTCGCCAGATCGGTGTAGGTCTTCCAGTACGGCGCGGACGCGTCGGCGACGCCGATCCGCACGGTCTGCGCCTTCGTGGCGCCGTCGGCGTCGTCATCCTGGCCGGCGACGACGGCGACGACCACGCCGGCCGCCACCACGACGGCGGCCGCGGCGGCGAGCCAGGGCCAGCGGCTCCGCTTACGGGTGGGCAGAACCGGCTGGTCGGACTGGTCTGACATCTGTGACTCCGAACAATGATCGATTAACTCGGTGGAGCCACAATAACCTACCTAGCCGATAGGAAAAATGTGGGGTGCGTCTATGCGGACGGAGGAACTTTTCTGCGTCACGCCGGGGTTGCCCAGCACCGCAATTCAGGACGAAGGTTTTCTTCTACGACGCAACAGGGGCGCGCCGCACCGGATGCGGCGGAATCCGAATCCGGGCGACAGGGTGGGCACTGCGGCGGTGGGCACTGCGGCGCTCACCGAGTCACCGAGATCGGTGCCGGCCGCGCCCCGACGGGCGGCCGGTCAGTCGTCGACACGCAGGTCAGAGTGGCGGCCTACCTGCCAGTCGTCGACACGCAGGCCGGAGTGGCCGGCGACCGGTCAGTGGTCGAGGCGTCAGGTCAGGGTGGCGGGCGGCCGGTCAGTCGTCGAGGCGCAGGTCGGGGTGGCGGCCGGCGATCGTGCGCATCCGCCAGCGGTGCGGGAACACCGCCAGCAGCGCCCCGTCGCGCACCCGCGTCATCACCTCGACGTTCGACTCGGTCCGCAGGATCTCGCGGCCGGCCTCGTCGGTGCGCGCCGCCACCTCGTACGGCAAATGGTTGAGGTTGACCTTGACGCCGAACTCGGCCTCGAGGCGATGGGTGGCGACCTCGAACTGCATCGGGCCCACCGCGGCGAACACCGGCACGCCGTCGCCGCGCTGCTCCGAGCGCAGGACCTGGACCACGCCCTCGCCGTCGAGCTGCTCGATGCCGCGGCGGAACCGCTTGTACGTCGAGGTGTCGGTGGCGGTCACCGCCGCGAAGTGCTCCGGCGGGAACGACGGCAGCGGCGGGTACTGCACCGGCGCGCCGACGTAAAGGGTGTCGCCGATGCCGAGGGTCGTGGCGTTGACCAGGCCGATCACGTCGCCCGGGTACGCCTCGTCGATCGTCTCGCGGCCCTGGCCGAAGATCTGCTGCGCGTACTTGGTGGCGAACGGCTTGCCGGTGCCGGCGTGCGTCACGATCATGCCGCGCTCGAACTTGCCGGAGTTGATCCGGACAAAGGCGAGCTGGTCACGGTGGGTGCGGTTCATGTTCGCCTGGATCTTGAACACGAACCCGGAGAAGGCGCCGTCGACCGGGTGGTCGTCGCCGGCAACGGTCGGCCGGGCCGAGGCCGGGGGCGCCAGCTCGACAAGAATGTTCAGGAGCTGACGCACGCCGAGGTTCGCCACCGCCGCGCCGAAAAGCACCGGTGTGCTCTTCGCGGCAAGAAACTCCTTGTCGTCGAAGTCGGCGCCGGTCATCTCCAGCAGCTCGAGCTCCTCGTTCGCGGTTGTCCAGTCCGCGCCGAACCGCTCGGCGGCCTCCTCGGCGCTCATCTCCTCCTCGATGGCGAGGTCGGCGCCGCCGGGCGAGCGTTCCATCCGGATGAACTGGCCGGTGCGCCTGTCGATGACACCGCGGAAGTGCCCGGCGATGCCGACCGGCCAGGTCAGCGGGGTGGGCTTGAGCCCGATCCGCTGCTCGATCTCGTCCATCAGCGCGAGCGCGTCGAGGCCCGGCCGGTCCCACTTGTTGATGAACGTCATGACCGGGATGTTGCGCTGCCGGCACACCTCGAACAGTTTGAGCGTCTGCGGCTCCAGGCCCTTCGCGGCGTCGAGCAGCATCACCGCGCTGTCGACCGCGGTCAGCACCCGGTACGTGTCCTCGGAGAAGTCCGCGTGACCGGGCGTGTCCAGCAGGTTGATCACGGTGTCGTGGTACGAGAACTGCAGCGCGGCCGAGGTGACCGAGATGCCGCGCTCCTGCTCCATCGCCATCCAGTCGGAGACCACACCCTTGCGGTCGCCCTTGCCGTGGACCGCGCCGGCCTGCCCGATCACCCGCGCGTGCAGCGCCAGGGCCTCGGTCATCGTCGACTTACCGGCGTCCGGGTGCGAAATCACCGCGAAAGTCCGCCTCCGGCCCGCTTCCACGGCGACATTTTCCGCCGACGCCGGCACGTTCTGACTCACGATCCGCTCCCCCAACTGCCACATCCTCGACCTGAAACCGTATCCCGTCGACCGTGATCACCGGCGGTAAGGGGTGGTGATGGCTCTCACCCGACGCGGCGGCCACCTGGTGCGCGGTCGGCCCGTGACCGAGGGTGAGGCTCCACAGTGGCCTGGACCACAGTTTAGTTCAATCAGTTGCTTTAAAAGTTGCTCTTGGGTTGGCTCTCCGTACCGGACGAACCTTGCGAAAGGCCCCACCATGCCGCCCACGCCCCACCGCTACCGGCCCGACGAACTCGAGGCCCTGCGCGCCCGGTACCGAGCGGAGCGTGACCGTCGCATCCGCCCGGAGGGCACCGCCCAGTACCGGCGCGCCGCCGGCGAGTTCGGCTACTACGCCAAGGACCCCTACACCGCGTGGATCGAGCGCGAGCCGGTGCACGACCGCGTCGAGGTGGTGGTGGTCGGCGCCGGGTTCGGCGGGCTGCTGACCGGCGCGCGGCTGCGGCAGGCCGGGGTCGAGAGCATCCGGATGATCGACGAGGCGGGCGACGTCGGCGGCACGTGGTACTGGAACCGGTACCCCGGCATCCACTGCGACATCGAGGCAACGGTCTACATGCCGCTCCTCGAGGAGGTCGGGTACGTCCCGAAGTGGCGGTACGCGCCCGGCGAAGAGATCCGCCAGCACTGCGTCGCCATCGCGAAGCAATTCGACCTGTACGCCGACACCATGTTCCAGACGCGCGTCACCGAGCTGCGCTGGGACGAGGACGCGGCCGAGTGGCACGTGCAGACCGACCGCGGCGACAGTTTCCGCGCCCGGTACGTCGTCGTCGGCTCCGGCACCCTCACCCAGCCGAAACTCCCCGGTATCCCGGGCATCGAGACGTTCCGCGGCCACACGTTCCACACCAGCCGGTGGGATCACGGTTACGACCTGTCCGGCAAGCGCGTCGCCGTGATCGGCACCGGCGCCACCGGCGTGCAGGTGATCCCGTCGATCGCGCCCGAGGCCGGGCACCTCTACGTCTTCCAGCGCACCCCGTCGTCGGTGGACGTGCGCGGCAACCGGCCGACCGACCCGGAGTGGGCGGCGTCGCTGGAGCCGGGCTGGCAGCGCGAGCGGATGGAGAACTTTCTTGCCGTGGTGACCGGCGGTCACGTCGAGCAGGACCTGATCGACGACGGGTGGACCAGCACCGCCCGTCTGCAGCGGCAGATGCTGACCGGCACCGTCGACACGTCCATCTCCGCCGAGGAACGCGAGTACCTCGACGAGCTCGCCGACTTCCGCAAGATGGACGAGATCCGCGCCCGGGTCGACGAGATCGTCACGGACCCGGCCACCGCCGAGGCGCTCAAGCCCTGGTACCGGTACATGTGCAAGCGGCCCACGTTCAGCGATTTCTACCTGCAGACGTTCAACCGGCCGAACGTCACGCTCGTCGACACCGCCGGCCACGGCGGGATCACCGCGATGACGGAGACGTCGCTCGTCGTCGGTGACGACGAATACGAGGTCGACTGCGTCATCTTCGCGACCGGCTTCGAGGTCGGCATCTCCGGCGTCATCTCGGGGACCCTTCCCGTGTACGGCCGTGGTGGGCTCCCGCTGCTCGGGCACTGGCGCAACGGGCCCCGCACGCTGCACGGCTTCTACAGCCACGGCTTCCCGAACCTGTTCCACCTGGGTTCGTTGCAGAACGCCGCGGCGGTGAACTTCGTCCACGTCCTGCAGGAGCAGGCCACCCACATCGCGGCCGTGATCGGCGAGGCCGCGCGACGCGACGTGAAGTGGGTGGAGCCGAGCACCGAGGCCGAGGACCGGTGGATCGCCACGATCCGGGAGACCGCGCCGGACAACTACAAGTTCCTGGCCGAGTGCACGCCGGGCTACTACAACGGCGAGGGCAAGCCGCGGCCGGTCAACAACTCGTTCGGCCCAGGCCCGGTCGTCTTCCACGACCTGCTGCGCCACTGGCGGTCCTCCGGAGGCCTGAACGAGGTCCTTCACGAGGGTTGATTCACGTCTCGCCACGGCGGAGGTTTTCTGCGCCGCCCGGTCGACCCACGCCGCCGCAAGAAATGTGCTGCCGGCGGGCCTCAGCAACCGCGCCGCAGGATCTCCTCTACGCGGACCGACCGGCTTCGCGCCGCCTCGGAAGCTGCCATGGACAGGCCTCGGAAGCTGCCGTGGTCGGAAGGAACGACTTCGCGCCGCTGCGGGAGGTGCGGTGCGAAGGGTGACCGGCTTTGGGTCGCTACGCGGGTCCAACGGGGTCGCGTTCGGGCCGGACGGCCGTCGGAACGGCGCGCCGCCACGGTGATTTCCTGCGAAGGTGGATCGATGAACTCCGAGTTCGTCCCCGCGACGCGACCGATTCTGCCCGGCTTCCATCCCGATCCGAGCGTGTGCCGTGTCGGCGACACGTACTGGATGGTGTGCTCGAGTTTCGAATACGCGCCCGGCGTCCCGCTGTTCCGCTCGGACGACCTGATCACTTGGGAGCAGGCCGGGAACGTGCTCGCCCGGCCGTCCCAGCTCGACGTCAAGGGCTCGGCCCCGTCGGGCGGGATCTACGCGCCGACCCTGCGGCACCACGACGGGCGCTTCTGGATGATCACCACGAACTGGTCGGACCGGCAGGGGCAGATTCTGACCTGGACCGATGATCCGGCCGGGGAATGGGCCGACCCCGTACGGCTGCCGGAGGTGAAGGGAATCGACCCCGATCTGGCCTGGGATGCGGACGGGACCTGCTATCTCACCTTCTCCGGGTGGGTCGAGGGCGGAACGTCCCGCATCGTGCAGCAGGTGATCGATCCGTCGACCGGTGCGATCCTTTCCGGTCAGACCGAACTCTGGAGCGGAACCGGCGGGAAGTGGCCCGAAGCTCCGCACCTGTACCGGATCGGCGACTTCTGGTACCTGCTGATCGCGGAGGGCGGCACCGAGCGCGGCCACGCCGTGACGATCGCGCGCGGCCCGTCGCCGAGCGGGCCGTTCACACCGTGCCCGGACAATCCGCTGCTCACGGCACGCGGGACGGACCGCGCCGCGCAGAGCACCGGCCACGCCGACCTCGTCCGGCGCCCGGACGGCAGCTGGGCGATCGTCTACCACGGGACACGGCCGCGCGGCGCGACGCCCGAGTGGCACGTGCTCGGCCGGGAGACGTTCGCGAGCAACGTCGCGTGGGCCGGTGGATGGCCGGAACTGACCACCCCGATCGAACCGACCGGCGCCGCGGCGGTGACGATCGACGAGCTCGGGGACACGCTGCCGCCGTCCTGGGCGGGCGCGAGCCGCTTCGCCGGGGAGGTGCTCCGCCGTACCGCGCAGGGGTGGTGCCTGGCCGGTCCCGCCTTCACCGGCCGGCGCCATCAGCACCACGACGTGCGCGTCACCGCGACCATCGACGCCCGGCACGGCACCGGCGGTCTCGAGATCCGCATCGACCCGCGGCACCGGCTGACGATCGAGGTCAACGGCTCGGGGGTACGGGCCGTCGCGCAGATCGGCGACCTGGTCAGCACTCTGGGCCGGGCCGATGTGGCCGATCCCGGCAGCGTGCACGTCGAGTTGCGCGCGACGACGGAAAGCACCTTCACCGGCCCGGACCAGCTCGTCGCCGTCGTCGTCGGCGGGGTGGAGCTGGGCCGCATGGACGGCCGTTACCTGTCGACCGAGGTCGCGGGCGGCTTCACCGGTCGCATGATCGGCGTCCGGGCGGACAGCGGCGAGCTGGGCGTCACCGCGTTCACGTACCACGGATCCACATCCAGCGATGGACCGTTGTAGAGTCCGGGCACATGGGCTGGGAGTTCATCGTTCCGTAACGTCCGCGACATGACTCCCCGCCGACTCTGGCCGGCCCGCTCAGCCGCGATACTCCTTGTCGCGTTGCTCGCCGCCGCCCTCGCCGTCACCACGTTCACCCCCGCGAACGCCGCCGCCACGCTCACCCCGGTCGGCTCCTTCGGCAGCAACCCCGGCGCGCTGAAGATGTACGCCTACGTCCCGGACGGCCTGCCCGCCGGCCGTCCGCTGGTCGTGGCGCTGCACGGCTGCACGCAGAGCGCCTCCGACTACTACTCGCACTCCGGCTGGCCCAAGTACGCCGACCTCTATAGGGCGGCAGTTGTCTTCCCCGAGCAGACCAGCGGCAACAACGCCCTCTCCTGCTTCAACTGGTTCACGGCCGGGGACATCGCCCGCGGCCAGGGTGAGGCGCTGTCGATCAAGCAGATGGTGGACAAAGCCGTCTCCGCGTACGGATCGGATCCCGCCCGCGTCTACGTGACGGGACTTTCCGCCGGTGGCGCGATGACGGCGGTGATGCTTTCCGCCTATCCCGATGTCTTCGCCGGTGGCGCCGTCGTCGCCGGGCTGCCCTACAACTGCGGCACCGTCTGCCAGTACCAGGCGCAGAGCAAGACCCCCGCGCAGTGGGGAACCCTGGTCCGCAACGCGAATCCCGGTTACGCCGGGCCGTGGCCGAAGGTCGGCATCTGGTACGGCACCGCGGACACCACCGTCGTCCCGGCGAACGCCACCGAGCTGCGTGACCAGTGGACGAACGTGCACGGCGTCGCGCAGACCCCGACCTCGACGGAGGCGCTGCCCGGCTCGACGACCGTGGAGCACTACGGCAGCGCGGTGACGCTCTACAAGGTCCAGGGCATCGCCCACGGGACACCGGTCGCGCCCGGCAGCGCGGAGAACCAGTGCGGGACGACCGGCACGTACTACCTCAACTCGATCTGCTCGTCGTACTACATCGCGCGGTCCTGGGGTCTGACCGGTGGAGGCGGGACGACGCCGCCGAGCACCAGCCCCACGCCGTCGGTCTCACCCACCGCGCAGCCCTGCTTCACGGCCAGCAACTACGCGCACACCACCGCCGGACGCGCCCACCAGTCGGGCGGCAACACCTACGCCAACGGCTCCGACCAGGCGATGGGGCTGTGGAACACGTTCACCACCCACACCCTGCGGCAGACCGGACCGAACCATTACGTGGTCGCCGACGGCCAGTGTTAACCCACGGCGGGCGGCCGCTTCCCTTCACGGCCGCCCGCCGTTGCCGTACGCAAGAAAGATTCATTCCTCGTGGAACGAAGGAATCTCCTCCGCGCGGCGGTAGCCGCCCCCGCTGTCCCGCTCGCCGCGACCGTCCTGGGCGCCGAGCCGGCCACGGCCTCGTCAGCGAAGTTCGACACGCACGACCCGCGGTTCGCGCTCGCCGTCCTGCCCGACACGCAGTACCTGTTCGACGCGGACAGCGCCGACCCGGCGCCGCTGCGGGCAACCTTCAAGTACCTGCTGGAGCAGCGCGCCGAGGACAACGTCGCCTTCCTCACCCACCTGGGCGACGTCACCGAGCACGGCACCGAGCAGGAGATCAGCCTGGCCGGGACGACGTTCAAGGCCATCGACGGGCGTCTTCCGTACAGCGTGCTCGCCGGCAATCACGACGTCAGCTCCGGCACCGACGACCAGCGCGGCGACACGCCGTACCGCAAAGTCTTCGGTCCTGATCGTTTCCGGCGCTCGGCGACCTTCCTCGGATCGTCGGCGGACGGCTACAACAGCGCCCACCGGATCGCGGCGGCCGGCCGGGAGTGGCTGATCCTGGCGCTCGACTGGCGCATTTCGGACGCGGGAATCGCGTGGGCCCGGACGGTCCTGAAGCAGAACCCGACGCTGCCGGCGATCGTGACGACCCACGACCTGGCGTACGCCGATGACGCCGGTCAGGCGTACCTGTCCGGAAACGGTCAGCGGATGTGGGACAAGCTGATCAAGGACAACGACCAGATCTTCCTGACCCTCAACGGTCACTACTGGCCGCCCGGGCGGACCGTGCTGAAGAACGCCGCCGGTCACGACGTGCACGTCCACATCACCAACTACCAGGACCGGTACTACGGCGGCGCCGGGATGATCCGGCTCTACCACTTCGACCTGGTGCGCGGGCGCATCGACGTGGAGACGTTCGCGCCGTGGTTCCTCAACCGCGACGCCGGGAAGCGGACCCCGCTGGAGGCCGAGACGATCGAGCTGACCAGCGACGTCGACCGGTTCAGCCTGGCCATCGACTTCACGTCGCGCTTCGCCGGCTTCGCGCCGCCGGTGCTGCCCGCGCCGCGCCCGGCCGCCCAGGTCGTCGACCGGCACACGGCCGCCTACTGGCGCTTCGAGGGCGACGTCGAGAAGGTGAAGGACCTTTCCGGCAGGGGCAACGACCTGACGGTACGGCGTCTGACCGCGAACGATCGCCTCACCGTCTCCACCGAGCACCATGCCGGCGCGCCTGCTCACTCCAGTGTCCGCTTCGACGGCGGTTCCGGCCGCGGCGCGCTGCTGCAGACCGCCGCGAACGCCCCGCTGAACAGCATGACCTTCCTCGACGGCTACACGTTCGAGACGTTCATCAAGCTGCCCGAGCCGTTCGAGGGCAAGCACGACTGGATGGGCATCTTCAGCTGGGAGGGGCGCAGCGGCGACGCCGGCAAGCACAGCGGCTGGTCCGACCTGGAGCCGACATGCAGCCTGAACCTGTCGCCGGAAAGGTTCCTCCAGTACGTGCTCTACACCGCCGACGGTGACCACAACCCGACGTCGTGGAGCCACGCGCTTCCGGTCGGGGTCTGGCACCACGTGGCGGTCGTCAACGACGGCAAGCGCAGCGTCGTGTGGGTCAACGGCTCGAAGATCGCCCGGAATCCCACCCAGCCGTCACACGGAGTCGCCACGACCGGCCGGCCGTTCACGCTCGGCGGCACGTCGTTCGACCTGCGGTACGACCAGAGTTTCTACGGCTGGATCGGTGACACCCGGATCACTGCGCGCGCGCTGCGCCCCGAGCAGTTCCTCCCGGCCGGCCACTTCCGCTAGGCCGGCCACCGGGGCGGCCCGCCGGCGCACGGCGCGGCCGCCCCCGGCCCTCACTCCCCCTCGGCCCACTGTTCGCTGTGGCGATGACGATTCAGGCCCGCCGCGGCATACTCGTCGATCGCGTCGCCGCGGCGCACGCCCAGCCATCGCAGCAGCGCGTTCGCGGCCATGCCGTCGCGGTGGTCCACGACCACGTAGTGCTTGTCGCCCTCGCCCGGCATGTTCGCGGTGAACCGCGGGCCCCACGCGACCTCGCCGTCCCGCCAGGCGATCGCCGCGTGGAAACCGCCACCGCCGAAGAACTCCGAGTGCAGGTAGGCCACCGTCCCGCGCCGGGACAACTCGCGCGCCCGTTCCGCGATCCCGGTGGTCAGGTCGTAGAAGCCCGCCACCCGTTCGTCATCTCCGAGTTCGCCGGTCAACGGGAGCAGGGCCAGGCCACTCCCCGCTGCCAGGGGCACCGCTCCGGGGATCTCCTGCTCGGTGGATCTGAACAACAGCACGCGCAAGGTTCCGGCCACGCCGACAGTTGTACAACCCATCGGCGACCGGGCTGGAGCGTCGCGCACCTCGTCATCCTGCGCGGCGTCCAGCCGGCGGGCTTGCCTCTCACGTGCGGGGCAGGGGTTAGCGTCGGCGCCCCGCAGACAGCGAACGCCGGAGGAACCTTTCATGCGCGAGATCCGGGTGGCATCCCCGACCGAACTGATCGTCGCCGAGACGCCGATGCCGGTGCCCGGGCCGGGCGAGGTGCTCGTCCGCAACCGGTACTTCACCGTGGTCGCGGCGCTGCGAACCCTGCTCGCCGGTGGCGTGCCGGGCGCGCCGATGCCGGCGCTGCGGACCGGCGACGTCCCGTCCGGCCCGGCGATCGGCGAGATCGTGGACGGCCCGGGCACCGGGAGACTGGTCCGGCACCTGCGCGGCTGGCGGGAGTACGCGACCGTCCCGCTGGCCGAGACCGATCCGGTCGACGAGACGTTGCCCGACCCGGTCGCCCACTTCGCGAACGGCGCCGCCGCCTACGGCGCGCTGACCCGCGCGGTGACGATCGCCCCGGGTGACACCGTGCTCGTCACCGGCGGCGCCGGCTCGGTCGGCACGATGGCCGGCCAGATCGCCCGGCTCCTCGGCGCCGGGCGGGTGGTCGGCAGCACCGGCTCCGCGGGCAAGGCCGACCGGATGCTCGCGCTCGGCTACGACGCGGTCGTCACCCGCCCGATCGGCGACCAGCTGGCGAAGGCCGCCCCGGACGGCGTCGACGTCATCTTCGACACCGTAGGCGGCGACGACCTGCGGGCCGCGCTCGGCGCCGCGAACCGACGGGCCCGGGTGGCGCTGATCGGCTCGCTCGCCGGCCAGCTCGGCGCGCACGGCACCGGCACCACCGGCCCGGTCGAGATCGACACGTACCAGCTGATCCTGAAACAGATCACGATGACCGGCCACGTCGGCGGGAACCCGGAGATCAGCGCCGAATGGGACGCGCGCTACGCGGCCTGGCTGCGCGCTGGCAGAATCGAGTTCCCGCATGTCCTCGTCGACGGCATCGAGCAGGCGCCGCAGGCGTTGCGGGACGTGTGGCGGGGACGCCACCTGGGCACGGTGGTCGTCAGGCTCGCATAGGGGGCGCGCATGCGGATCGGGGATGCGGCGGCAGCGGCCGGCGCCACGCCACGGGCACTGCGCTTCTATGAGGAGAACGGCCTGCTCCCACCGCCCCGGCGCACCGCCACGGGCCAGCGCGTCTACGGTCCCCGCGAGGTGGAGCGCGTGCGGTTGATCCGTCAACTGCTCAGTTTGGGCCTGACGATCGCCGACGTCCGGGCCTGCGCCGACCGTCTCGACGTCCTCAGACAGGACCAGCTTCCGCCGTACGGCGGTGCCGGCGCCTGCACCCGGCCACCGGACGTGGTCACCGACCGGATCGCCGCCATGGATGCGGAGATCGCCCGATTGAGCGCGCTGCGCGATCAACTGGCGTCCACCATCCGGCCCTCGTAACGCATTTGTCCTGGCCGATATGGTCCTTGCGTGACCAAGGCACTGTCGGTGTTGCTGTTCATCCCGTTCCTGGTCGTCACGGTGCTGGCGTTCGCCGCGGTGATCCGGCGCCTGCTCGGGGTGCGGGTCGGCCCGGGGCGCACGCTGCTCGCCGCGATCCTGGCGACCGTGGTCACCTCGCCGGTGCTGGCCGCGCTGGCGCCGCCCGACCCGGCGAGCGTGAGCGCCGCCGAGGGCATGCTGCTGATCCTCGCCGCGGCCAGCGTCTCCGCGCTGATCGCGATGGTGGTCGTGGTCGTCCTGGAGGTGCTGCTCCCGGCCGGGACGCTGCCCGGGCCGGTGGAGGCGTGGCGCGGCACGCGGCGGCGCGTCGACCGGGCCCGGCGGTACTCGGCGATCGTCCGGATTGCGCTGCGCCACGGCCTCGGCCGTTTCCTGCGCGGTCAGGGCCGGGGGCCGACGTCCGCGGCGGCCCGGCGGCGGCTGGCCCGGTCCCTGCGGGACGCGCTCGACGAGGGCGGGGTCACGTTCGTCAAGGTCGGGCAGCTGCTGTCGACCCGCCGTGACCTGCTGCCGGCCGAATTCGTCGAGGAGCTGACCGCCTTGCAGGACCGGGCCGCGCCGGTGCCCTGGTCCGAGCTCACCCTCGACACGTCGGCCTTCGCCGAGGTCGACCGCGAGCCCCTCGCGGCAGCGTCGGTGGCCCAGGTCCACGCCGCACGCCTGACCGACGGCACGCCTGTCGTGGTCAAGGTGCGCCGGCCCGGCATCGCGACGGTCGTCGAGCGGGACCTGGACATCCTGCTGCGGCTTGCGGACGTCCTGGAGGCGCGCACGTCGTGGGGGCGCTCGTTCGGGGTGCGTGCGCTCGCCCTCGGCTTCGCCGACGCGCTGCGCGAGGAACTCGACTTCACCGTGGAACGCGACAACCTGCAGACGATGGCGGCGGCCCTGGCGAGCTCGCCGCGGCGCGGGGTCGAGGTCCCCTACGCGTACGCGGAACTCAGCACCGACCGGGTCCTGGTGATGCGGCGGTTGGCCGGCACCCCGCTCGGTGCGGCGTCACCGGTCCTGGACGGCCTCGGTGACGCGCGGCGCCAGGAGATCGCGGCCGGACTGCTCGACAGCCTGCTCGACCAGGTCCTGGTGCACGGCATCTTCCACGCCGACCTGCACCCGGGAAACCTGCTGGTCGCGACGGACGGCTCGCTCGGCATGCTCGACCTCGGCTCGGTCGGGCGCCTCGACGCGGTGACCCGGTCCGCGGTCGGGCGCCTGCTCGCCGCGGTCGGCCAGGGTGACGCGGTCGGCGCCTGTGACGCGCTGCTCGACCTGTCCGACCGCAGCGGCGAGGTCGACGAGCGGGACCTGCAGCGGGCGCTGGGCATGCTGCTGGTCCGATACGCCGCGCCGGGCAGCAGCGCCGGGGTGGCCGCCGTCTCCGCACTGCTGCGGACCTTCACCTCGTACGGGCTGGGGCTGCCCGCCCCGGTCGCCGCCGTCTTCCGGGCCTTCGCCACCCTCGAGGGCACGCTCGGCCTGCTGCGCCCCGGCTTCGACCTGCTGGCCGCCGCCCGCGACTCCGGCCATCGGCGGCTCACCGAGACGTTCGCGCCGCGCGTGCTGGAGCAGGAACTGCTCGCGCTGCTCCCGATGATGCGCGGGCTGCCCCGCCGCCTGGACCGCCTCGGCGACGCGGCCGAGAACGGGCGGCTGCGCCTCAACGTCCGCCTGTTCTCCGACGACCAGGACCGGCGCCTGGTCACCGGCCTGGTCCACCAGGCGCTGCTCACGGTCATCGGCGCGGCCGCCGGGGTGATGGCGGCCATGCTGCTGGGCAGTGGCGACGGGCCGCGGGTGACGACGACCATCGGCCTGTTCCCGATCCTCGGTTACGGCCTGCTGATCATCTCGGTCGTCCTGATCCTGCGCGTCCTGGTCATCGTCCTGCGCCGCGACTAGGCATAAGCCATCAACCGAGGGGGTGCGGCTTGCCCAGCCGCGGTCACCCGCCATGATCCCCGCCGACCCCGCTCCGGTGCCGGGCTGGTCACGGCGCGCAGGCGATCGCGAACGGTAGCCCTGACATCCTGATGGGATGCGCAGGCTCAGTGACGAGGAGTTCAAGGCCACCCACGTCCCGGAGCCGGAGCCTGTCGATCTGGACATGGCGCCGCCGTTCGACTTCTGGGAGTACTTCGAGGCCATTCCTCCGGAACACTTCGGCGGGCATGACTTCTCGGAGGGACGGGTGCCCCACGCCTGGAACATGCCCGGGACGGCGCTCCAGCACGTGCTCGTGGAATGCGAGACACCCAACGTGTTCCTCGTGCTGGTCCTCGACGTGCCGGGCGGTTCAGTGGCCGGGCATCATCTCCTCGACCTGAATCGGCTTTATGGCCTTACGTGAGACGGGCATCAGTAAGTTGTTCCGCTGAGCGCCCGATCGACCCCTGATAGCCCCGGTCCGTCAGCCGCGGGGTTGCACCATGCCAAGCCGCGGTCGCCGTGATACCCGTGGTGGCCCGCCAAGCCTCCGCCAGCTCCGCTCCGGCGCCGGCCAGGGCGCGGCTCACGCCTGCCGGCTGGCTCACCGTGGCTACCGACGGAGCAACACCAGGGTGACGACCAGTCTGCGGCTCACGGCTGGTTTCCACGGTGGTCATCGCGGCGGATCACCACGGTCGGAACCAGCGCGCTTCCGGCTGGCGTTCACCGTGGTCGTGTGGCCGCCGCGGCAACCACGGTGACGACCAGCCAGAACCCTCGCGCCGCCGTAACGTCGGGTGAGGAGCGGAGGTTGAACGACAGACTGAGAGCGCGTGCCGTTGGTTCCACCGCGTGGAAGGCCGGGGTCAGTCCATCCGGGCCGGGTCCGGCGGCTGCCAGAACGGGTCGTTGCTGTCGCCGGTCATCCTGGCCCGGGCCGCCAGCGCACGCCGGTGTGCCAGGCGGCGGCTGAGCGCCCCCGCCGGGCCGGGCAGCAGGAACGCCAGCACGACCAGCGCGGCCAGTACGGCTCCGGCCCAGATCAGCACCGTGCTCAGCGTTCTGAGCCCGCTGGACGGCGTCGTCCAGGTCGCATTCGCGGGTGTCCCGGAGGTCACCGCCGCAGCCGGGTTGACGACACCGTCGACGGCCGTGGCCCGCACCTGCCGGGCGGCGTCGGCGGCGTGCAGTCCGGGGTGGGCGGAGCGGACCAGTGCGACGGTGCCCGCCACGAACGCCGCGGCGTAGTCGGTTCCGATGCCCGCGCCGTCTCCGGCGGGGTCGGCCGCGCCGGGCGCCGCCACCTCGGGCGGCGTGCCGGTGTCCGCGCCGGCGAGGAGCAGGCCGTCCACCGGTTCCAGCGGCACGGTCGCGGGCACGACGACGACCACGTCGTGGGCGATCGCGTCGCGGATCGCGGTCACCACCGCCGTGTCGTCGGCGTCCACCTGACCACCGATGAGCAGCACCTGGGCGCCCGACTCGGCGGCGACGCCGATGGCTCTCACCGCCGTACCGGAAACGATGTTGTCGCCGCCGGTCTTGAGCGGCAGGATCCGGGCCTGCGGCGCGATGCCGGAGTGCTCGCGGTCGCCGGCGACGATCCCGGCCAGGGTGGTGGCCGTGCCCTCGCAGCTCAGGTCGCCACGGCCGGTGCCCGCGGCCATGTCGGCGCCCGGGGTGACCCGGCCGGCCAGCCCGTGAGCCGCGCCGTCCACCCCGGAGCCGAGGATCGCGACCGTGATGCCCGTGCCGTCCGCCCGGGACCAGGCCTCGCTCAGCGGCGGCCGGAGTTGTGTCCGGTCCGCCGGGGCGGCAGCGCCCGCCTGCTTGGCACAGGTCGAGTCGGCGGTCTCCTCCGGGATCTTGCCGTACCGCAGTTCGGCGCCGGCGGCGTCCCACGGCAGGCGCAGGATCCAGCCCTCGTGCAGCCGGCTCGCGTCGGTGAGCCGCTCGTCGTCCCACTGGATGCGGCCGGCGTTGAGGCGCAGGATCTCGCCGGCCCGGTTGCCGTCGCCGAGGAAGCGTTCCGCGATCTCGCGGAGGTTCTCGGGTTTGTCCTGGTAGGCGCCGGTGACCGTGTAGGACACCTCGGTGCTGGTCGCGGCCGCGGCGGGCACCGCGCTCACGCCGGTCACCGCTGCCACCAGGACGGCGACCGTTGCCGTGCGGACCGTCGTCCGGTTCGTCATCGGGAGGACTCCGGGTTCTTGGTGAGGGCCCATTCGTGGTCGTCGCCGGCCATGCACGGGACGAGCGCCAGCCGTACGCCGGCACCGCCGTTTCCCGCGCCGGGAACGTCGATGCACATGTCGGTGGCCGTGTTGTGCAGCCAGTAGTACTGCCGGCCGTCGTCGACGAGCCGCTTCTCCAGCCGGAACAGCTGGTTGTCGTCCTCGGCGCAGCCGGTCTCGCTCAGCACGCTGCTCGACGGGTAGGTCCCGGCGCCGGGCGGGTCGACGCAGAGCTTGTCCGAGACGTTCCGGATCCAGTAGAGCTCGTCGTCGGTCCTCTTGTCGGTCCCGCGCGGCTCGAACGTCCACTGCTCGGTGGAGCCGGCAGCCGCGGAGCAGGCGGACTGGTTCACGCTGCCGCCGTCGACCATGGCGTCGTGCCGGGACCGGTCGATGCAGTCGCGGGTGGTGAGGTTCTGCAGGAAGTACGGGCCGTAAGGGCCGCCCGAGCCACCGTCCGCGCCCTTGAGGGGCGGCTGGTCGTCGTCGACCGCCTGGGCCGGCGCTGCTTGAGCCGGCGCCGTCCGGGCCGGTGCCGCCGAGGTGGGGGTGACCGGCCGCAGCGTCTCGACCGGACCGGTGGTCTTGCCGGCAAGGCGGGTGTCCGCCGTGTACTCGCTCTGCGCCCGGGTCACGGCGGCGAGCAGCGTGGCGGTCGTGGCGCCGGTGCCGTACGTGAACGCGGCGAGCGCGGCGTCGTACTTCCCGCCACCCTGTTTCACCAGCTTGCACATGGTGGCGCCGAGCGCCGGGATGGCCACGGCCGGGTCCCACGGCGACTTCTGCGCGGCGCCGCTCACGGTCGCCGTCCACACCTGGGGCAGGAACCCGGCGACGCCCTGCTCGCCGGCCGGGCCGAGCCGGTCGGCGTCGAATCCGGACGTCGCCATGATCTGCGCCGCGATCCGGGCCGGCGGCATCTCCGGGCAGATGCTGCCCGCGGCGACGACCGCGGCCACGTCCTGGTCCGGGACGGCGACGATCTCGCCCGTCGCGGGGGTGGACGGTGCCGCGCCGCCGGTGGCCAGCGCGGGTTGTGCCGCATACCAGGCGGCGTAGCCCTCGACGGTCCGCACGTAGTCGCCGGCGGCGTCCGGGATGCGGCCCGCGGCGGCGACCTGGTCCATGCCGACCTGATAGGCGGCGAGCGCCAGGTGCCACGGGTCGTCGCCGGAGCGGACCGCGCGGGCCTGGCCGATCTGCCGGCACATCAGGTGGGCGAGCGCGGTGATCGCGGCCTCACGGTCGGTGGGAGAGGCTTCCGGGCTGGGCTGGTTGCGCTGCCACTGGTCGGCGGTCAGCGCCGCCACCCCGGTACGGCCGCCGGTGCGCATCTCCGGGACCGGCTGGTCACCGAAGTACGACGCGGCCATGACCTGCCCGGCGAGCCGGGCGGGGGTCAGCGCGGGGCAGGACGACGCCGCGTTCACGACGATCCGCACGTCCGGTGCGGAGAGCCGCGCGCCGGCCCGGGGTTGCGCGGCGCCGGCTGCCTGCCGGGCCACGAATCCTCCGCCGGCGAGCACGGCGGCGAGCGCCAGCAGGGCGCCCAGCGTCACCGGGCGGCTCAGCCTCGGCGTACGGGACACGGGGTTTCCTTTCATCGGGCGAGCAACTCGTCCTCGGTCGGGACGTCGACCCGGTCGGACCAGCGCAGGGTGCTGACGACCATGTCGAAGAGCAGGACGATCGCCTGCACCGGTTCGGCGTCGGCGTCACCGTCGGTGAGGACGGTGAACGTCAGCAGGCCCCACACGCCGGGTGCGCCGGGCGCTGCGATGTAGTAGCTCACGCGTACGGCGGGAGAAGTGCGCTTGATCTTGTCGGCGTCGACGAGCCGGCTGATCCGGACTGCCGGGCAGCCGCCGATGTCCAGGGCCGACCCGTCGGCGCCGGCGTCGGCGAGGAGCCCGTCGAGCACCTGCCGCGGGTCCGGGATGTCGCCGTCGTCCTCGATGATCGACAGCACCAGCGTGCCGGGCAGGCGCATGCCGTGCATCTCGGTGGTCGGCATGACCACGGCCCGGGCGCCCTGCCGTTCGGCCTCGTCGGTGGCCTGGGTGAGCTCGGCGTGCAGCATCCGCCGCCACGGGCCGGCCTTGTCGCGCGGCAACGTGTCGGGCAGCGCCTGGCGCACGATCCCGTCGATGGTCCGCTTCCGCAGCCGGGCCAGGCCGGGCGTGGTGGGCAGGTACACCCAGCCACTGGGCAGGATCAAATCGACATCGATCACGGTACGTCCGTCCCGGCGGTGATCAGGCGCAGCTCCGGCGACTGGTCGGCGATCATGGTCAGCAGCGCGTCCATCCCGTCGCCGATCACCGCGAGCCGGCCGAGGTCGTCGGCGCGGGTGGTCAGCAGGACGTCGAGGTCACCGGCAGGCCGTTCCAGGCGCAGGGCGGCGTCGACCCGGCCGTGGACGCTGCCGTCCCCGGACCGGGTCAGGGCCAGCACCCGGATCGCGTCACCGTGCGCCGTGCTCAGGTATTCGACGTCCGGTTCGCGGACGTCGTCCTCGAAGCCCTCCGCGCCGACGGCGCCCATCAGGTACGCGGAGTCGCCGGGCATCGGCTGCCGGAATTCGACGATCGCGACCAGGGGCAGCCAGCGGACCCATTCACCGAGGAAGCCCGCGCCCCACATCAGGCGGCGGTTCGGGGCCAGGCCGGCGGCGTGCGCCAGCAGGTCACCGGCCATCGCCGCGCCCACGGTGGCGCCGGTCCAGCCGTCGACCAGGGCGGCCACGGACTCGGGCCACCCGGTGGCGTCGCTGTCGGCGGCCGGCACCCAGTCCCAGAACCAGGACACGGACGGGATCTGCCCGGTCATCGGTTGGTGACCACGGGGTTCTGCTGCACCTGGATGGTGCCGAGGATCAGGCCGACGCCGGTGCTGAACATGCCGTTCAGGATGTCGACCGCTCCGGCGCCCGCCCCGAAGATCTTCGGCACGGGTGGTTGGCGAATACCGGACGGGGCGCCGGTGGGAACGGTTTCGCCGGGCCGCCCGGGGCGCGGCCGCAGCCCGGACGACCACGACGATCCGGAGGGATCGCCGACGCCGATCGGCCGGCCTCCCTTGGGCGGCGGTTTGATCCCGACCGGCGGCACCTTCTTGGAGAGCAGCTTCTTGTAGTCGTCGAGCGCCTTGGTGCCCTTGGTGAGCCGCGCCGCCAGGCCGCCGATGCCGAGGCCGACCGCGTCGAGCGCGACACTGAGCGCGCTGCCCTCGCCACCGATCAGCAGTGCGGTGTCGGAGATCAGCAGGACGGCGCCGACGACGAACGCGGCCATCGCGATCCCGTTCAGGCCGGGTATCAGGAACGCGAGCGCGGTCAGGACCAGGGCGATGACGGCGAAGATGTCACTGATCTTCTTCAGTACGGCCATGATCTTGTCTTTGAGCGAGTCGGTCAGCCCGTCGTCGTAGTTCTTGCAGTTCACCGCGTCGCCGAAGCGCTTGCCGGCGACGTCGAGGGCGTCGAGCGCTGCCTCCAGGCGGTTCTTGGCCGCGGTGACCCGGCTCTGGGCCTCCTCCTGGGCGCGCGTCTTGTCGGCGGCCTTCTGCTGTTCCTCCGGCGCGACGGTGCCGTCCGGTCCCTTCTGCGGATCGGGCATCGCGGCCGCGCTTTTCACCGCCGCCGTGCCGTCGTCCTGCTCGTTCTCGGCGGCCGTCACCTCGTCGATCGCGTGCTGCAGCTCCGGTTCGTACCGGTCGATCTCGGTGGCGACGTCGTGGTAGCGCACGGCGGCCTTGCTCAGGCTGTCGTGGATGGAGGTCGCGTCCTTCCGGAGCGGTTCCACCCACTGCCCCACCAGCGTGTCGCTGCCGGTGTCGATGATCTTCTGCAGCTTCGCCACCGCGTCGTCGATGGTCTCCGAGATGTGCTGGTAGCGCTTCTGCACCGTGTCGATCTCGGCGGGGTCAGCGCGCTTGAGCGTCTTGATCCGGCCGTCGCTCACTTCTGCTCCATGCTGTCGGTCAACTGCTTCTCCGCCTCGGTCCAGGCCTCGTCGAGCTCCTTGACCTTGTCGCGGAACTTCTTCATCGCGTCGACCATCTTGTTGCGGTGCACGGTCCAGTTGTCCGCGAAGTCACCCATGGACAGGTTCGCGTTGTTCTGGCCCCACTGCCCCTTCTCGTCGTTCTGCAGGTCGAGCGCGTCCTCGAACTGGCTGATCAGCTCGTTCAGGTCGCTGACCAGCCCGTCCAGGTCCTTGACCACGAGGTCGGCCATCACATCACCGCTTTCGCTGTCGGTTCCAGCAGAGGGATCTGGACGGTGCGCAGCGTGCCGTCCCCCAGGTGCACCCGGGCCACGCCGGGCACGACCCGTTCGGTGAGGTTCGCCCGCGACAACCGGACGCCGATCAGGTCGCCGGCGCTCATCGCCGGCGGGGAGAGCAGCGCGCCACGCCGGTTCTTCTTCACCTCGACCTGCCACCCGGAGAAGCCGGCGGCCACCGCGGACACCTCCCCGGCGATGATCACGGCCCGGTTCGTCCCGGACGCCTGCCGGATCAGCTGGCGCAGCCAGTCGCGGGCGGCGCAGTCGCGCCAGCCCTCGGCGTCGTCGATCAGCAGGGCCACCGGTCCGGCGCCGGGATCCACCAGCGCGGCGAGCGTGTCGGCGGACGGGTTGTCGTCGGTCACGATTCCCCGTACGCCGGGGCGACCGGCCAGCTCCCGCAACGGTGAGCGCAGCGGGGCGCCGACGACCAGCTCCGTCCCGCCGCGCAGCAGCGACTCGGCCATCACGGCGAGCGCGGTGCTGCGCCCCGAGCGGGACGGCCCGGCGATCAGGAACGTCGGCTGGTCGGCGATCAGGTCCGTGCCGACCGGCTCCAGCTCGTCGCCGCCGACCCCGATCAGCGCCCAGCCGGGGCGCGCCTCGGTGACGGCTTCCCACGCCTGGTCGTACGTCAGTTGCGTGGGCATCGCCGCGATCTTGCCGGGCCGCAGCGCTCTGGCGACGTGCGCCTCCCGGTCGGTGAGCCGGGCCGCGACGGCGTGCATGGCGGCGACCTGCGCCGGGCCGGACGGGTCCGCGGCCACGAGGGCGACCTGCGCCTCGATGGCGCTGACGGCGCGATACCCGCGGCCCGGCGGCAGGTTCTCCGGGATCTTGCGCGGGTTCAGCCCGGCCATCGTGGCGTCGGTCCGGTCGGCGAGGCGCAGCACGAACTTCTCCTCGCACAGGGAGCTGATGCGGCCGCTGAGCAGCGCGTGGTCACCGGCGATGAGGACGTGAACCCCGGCGCTCGCGCCCTCCCGGAGCAGGGTGTGGACGATCTCGGTGAGCGCGCCGCCGTCGTGCTCGCCGAGCGTTCCCACGAACCCTTCCCAGCGGTCGAGCAGCAGCAGGATGTGCGGCAGCCGCTCGCCGGCCGGGGCGGCGGCGCGCTGTTCGCTCAGGTCGGCGAACCCGCCCTCGCCGAGCAGCCGCTGGCGGCGCTGCACCTCCTGGTGCAGCCGGGTGAGCAGGCGCGTGGCCCGTTCGGTGTCCGAGCGCTGCACGACCGCGCCGCAGTGCGGGAACCGGCTGATCGGCAGCAGCGCGCCGTTGCCGCAGTCGAGCCCGAACAGGTGCAGGTCGGCCACGCTCGCCGCGGCCGCCGCCGCGGTGGCGATCGTGCGCAGCGCCTGCGACCGGCCGGAGCGTGGCGCGCCGGCGATGTGCAGGTGGCCGAACGTGGCCAGGTCGATCGTCAGCGGCTCCTGCCGCTGGCTGCGCGGCAGGTCCTGCACGGCCCAGGCGAACGACGGCTCGCCGGCGCCCGGCTCGGTCGCGAGGTCGACGACCGTCGCCGACGGCAGCGCCGGCAGCCACGGGCGGCGCTGCGCCGCGATGCCGAGCCCGTCGTTGGCCTTGCGGATCGCCGCGACCAGCACCGACAGGTCGGTGGCCTCGTCGGTCCCGGCGGCCGCCCGCGGTGGCTGCGGCACCGGGCGGCCCCAGTCACCCCAGTTCACCGAGTTCAGGAACGGGGCGGCCGGCGCACGGCCGGCGGCGGTGTCCGGCCGGCGGCCGCCGACCCGGCCGGTCTGGAACGGGATCAGCGAGCTGTGGCCGAGCCTCGCGTAGGCGCGACCCGGATGCGCGGCGGAGATGCTGGCCGCCTCCCGGGCGTCGATGACGTCGGTGCTCTCCCCCGCGTCGGTCACCCGCAGCGCCACCCGCAGGTTCGTGTTCGCCCGGATCTCGGCCGACACCACCCCGGACGGACGCTGGGTCGCCAGGATCAGGTGGATGCCCAGCGAGCGGCCCCGCTGCGCGATGTTGACCAGGCCGGTGACGAAGTCGGGCAGCTCGCGGGCCATCGACGCGAACTCGTCGATGACGATGAGCAGGCGCGGGATCGGCTCGGGCACCGGGCGCCGGGTGGCGTAGTCGAGGTAGTCCTCCAGGTCCTTGGCGCCGACCGCGGCGAGCAGGTGCTCGCGGTGGGTCAGCTCTGCCCCCAGCGAGGTCAGCGCGCGTTCCACCAGATGGGTGTCCAGGTCGGTGACCATGCCGACGGTGTGCGGCAGGTCGACGCAGTCCTTGAACGCCGCGCCGCCCTTGTAGTCGACCAGCACGAAGTTCATGGCGTCCGGGCGGTTGGCGACGGCCAGGGACGCGACCACGGTCTGCAGGAACTCGGACTTGCCGGAGCCGGTGGTGCCGGCGACCAGGCCGTGCGGTCCGTGCTGGACGAGGTCCAGGGCGAACGGGCCGTCCATCGTGTAGCCGACGATCGCCCGGGTGCCGCGCGGCGAACCGTTCCACCGGCCGGCGATCAGGGCCGGTGCGGGGTCCTCCAGGTTCAGCACCTCGAGCAGGCGCGCGGACGCCGGGAGCGCGGCCTCACCGTGGCTGTCGCTCACGTCGCGGACCGGGGCGAGCCGCCGGCCGGTGACCGCGAACCAGTCGTCGATCACCTGGTCGACGCGGACGTCGTCGATCTGCTCCGCCCGTTGCCGGCGCACCGTGGTGGGCAGTCCCGCGCCGCCGGTCACCACGGTCGTGCACTCCTCCGGCAGGGTGCGCTCGTCGGTGTCGACGCAGATGAAGTAGACGCCGACGGCGGGGCCGGCCAGCAGGACGGAGACCACGCCGGGCAGCGCGCGCAGCCGGCGGGCGCCGTCGAGCACGACCACCACGTCCGGGTCGGTGAAGACCGTCCGCGAGCCGGCGGCGGCCCGGGCCTGCTGGCGCACGGTGACCAGTTCGATCAGCTCGGCGATGCGGTGGGCGGTCGTCTCGGCGTCCGTGCCGAGCAGGCTCAGCGACTGCTGCCCGAGCGACGGCCGGGTGTGCGGCAGCCAGCCGGCCCAGGCCCACAGCGGCTCGGCGGACGAGTCGGTCAGCACGTACAGCTGCACGTCGCGGGGGCTCTGCACGACCGCGAGCTGCCCCAGCATCCACCGGGCCACGTGCCGCGGCCAGTCGTCACGCCCGGCCACGCCCACGACACCCGCCTCCGGCAGGGAGATCGCCACCGGGACGTCGTGCAGCCGGCGTGGCTCGGCGCGGCGCTCGACCACCCCGGCCTCCTCGACGGTGATCTTGCTGGGCAGGTCCGCGGTGCCGACCCGGACGACCAGGTGGTCGGGGTCGGCGCGGCGGCGTTCCCACAGCCGGGCCCGCGGGCCGGTCGCGACCACCAGCAGCTCGGCCGGGTCGGGCGCGTCGACCCGGCGGTCGAGCCGTTCCAGCACGAGGGCCTCGGCGATCTCGGCCTCCACCGCCTCGACCCGCCGCCGGTAGCCGGCCAGCTGGTCGCGATGGCTACGGCTGCCCTGGCGGCGGCTGGTGAACCAGTTGGCGACCACCATCAGCGGCGTCATCGCCGCGAACATCAGATAGAGCGGGTTGTGCAGCACGAACGCCAGCACGCCGCCGAACGCCGCCGGCATGGCCGCGGCCAGCCACGGCAGCGCGGTGGCGGACGGCGCTTTCGGCTCGTCGGGCATCCGGAACTTGCCGGGACGCACGGGCGGCAGCAGCCGGGGCGGACGGTTGTAGTCGAGGTACTCGCGTTCCGGCGACGGTTCGACGACCGCGTCGGGGAGCAGCACCGGGTGCGCCTCGAGGACCGTCCCGCCCGCGCCGAGCTGGGCGCCGGCCCGCCAGACCCGTTCGTCACCGGTCAGGTTCTCCTGGTCCAGCCGCAGGTCACCGTCGAGACCGCGGACGTGGACGGTGGCGTCGAACGCGACCCGGACGACCGCCGCCACCGGCGCGAGGTCGCCGGTCAGCCGCACCCGGCACCCGGGCGCCGACCCGATGCGGTGCTCGCCCGGCCCGAGTGACCAGATCCGCCCCGCGCCGGCCCCGGTGACGGCTCGCACCGTCACCAGGCCGCGGATGGTGGAGTAGGGCGCCGGGCCCGGACCCCCGACCCACAGCGTCGAGCCGTCCCGCAGGCCGCTGTCGGCGAGCGACAGGTCCGGGTCGAGCGGGCGGTCGTCGTGGTGCACCCCGCCGCTGTCGAGGGTGTTCCCGTGCGCGAGCGGCGGATCGAGATCGTGGAGAAGGTTCTTGACGACGTCCCGCAGGGGTGTGGCAGGGTCGGCGTCCACGATCACGTCGGCCGACCACGCCTGCGGCGACGCCAGGGTGATCAGCATGCGCACGGAAGTTCCCTTCGTTACTTGCTCAGCGAGCCGGCGAGCTCGGTGTCCATGTCACGCATCGCCTCGACGGCCTTGTTGAGCCACTCGGAGAGCTGGGTGAGCGTCTCCATGACCTGGCTCGCGGAGGTGTTGAACTCCGAGTGGACCTCGTCGAACCTGCCGGACGCCTGGTCGGTGACGAAGCCGGACGTGGTCAGGTTGTCCACGATCGTCTTGCACTCGGTGAGCCGGCTGTCGATCTCCTCCTTGTTGGAGCTCATGCGCTTCGCGCTGTCCTCCATGTCGGAGTACGTGATGCTGAGGTTCGCCATCGGGTCGTCCCTTCGTGTGCTCCGGGCCGTACTGCGCTCAGCCCGAAGATGATCAACCGGCGACCACGCTAGGAACGGCGCCCGCCGGGGTCCAGAGCGGCGGGCGCGGACGTGGGCCCCTGGGCCCAGGGCCCGCGTTGACAGGCCAGGTCCGGGCCACTGACGATTTCTGTCGCCCTGTTCGCGGGCGCTGTCGTCAAGGGGTGAGCAATGAACGTGGTGCCCGCAGCCGCACCGGATGCCCGGCGGTCCGGCGCCTGGATCGTGGACCACGCGATCCGGGCGCTCGCCACCGGACGCGCCGCACAGGGCGAACCGTTCCCGCAGGTCGGAGCCGTTGTCCTGGGTTCCGGCGCGGTGTCACTGCGGCTGACCACCCCCGCAGCCGCACCACCACCGGGCTGGGACGCCGAGCACGACGGCCGCACCTGGCGGGCGCCGCTGCACCGGCTGGAGACCGCGGCGGTCGACACCCGGCTGCCGGCACCCCTGCCACTGCTGGTCTCGCTCGGTGACACCGGCGAGGGGCGGGTGCTGCTCAACCTGGCCGCGGCGGACGGCATCATCGGCCTGGAGGGCGACAGCGTCCTGGCGCCGCGACTGGCCGAGCAGTGGTCACGGCAGCTGACCCGCGGCCCGTGGGCGGGCCAGGCCACGGTGATCAGGGTCGGTTTCGGGCCCGGCCCCGGCTTCACCGGCGTGGACGTCGACCAGCTGGCACAGGCGGCACCCCTGCTGAGCCGCGAGGCCGGGACGGTGCTGTTCGCCGGGCGGCCCGATCCGTACGACCTGCGCGAGGCCGTCCAGCTGGTCACCGGGCCGGAGCGGCGCTGGGCCGTGGTGGCGGTCGGCGTCGACGACGCCACGTGGCGCCTGCGGGTGGACATCTCCGGCACCGTCGACACCGGACTTCTCGACGGTCCGGTACGTCCGGCCTGGTGACGAGCCGTGTGAAGCGGATCTGAAGGGTCCGGGCCCGGGCGGCGCCGACACTGGCCGTCATGACCGTTCCTGCCGAACCTGGCGGCCGGGTGCGTATCGCTATCGCCAGCCCGGAGATCCTCGCCCACATCCGTCAGCAGTTCACCGACAAGGGCTGGGACGTACGGATCGACGGCCTGCCGACGGTCGAGGTGCTGGTCACTCCGGGATCCGGGCCGGCCCCGGGGGCGAACGCGCTCGCCGGCGCCCTCAACGGGCTGGCCGGTCCACAAGCCCGGCACCGGCATCCGGCCACCGCCCGATACCGGCTCGCGCTGGTGCCACGCGGCCCCGCGTCCGGGCGGCGCGCCGAGGAGAACGGGCCGCCCCGCGCGGGTGGCGGGTCGCTGTCACCGCGGGAGGCCGAGGTGATGGACGCGATCAGCCGCGGCCTGCCCAACGCGGACATCGCCGCCCTGCTGGAGGTCCGGCACAAGACGGTGAAGAACCACGTCAACCGCATCTTCGCCAAGCTCGGAGCTCGCAGCCGGGTGGAGGCCGTACTGATCTGGCAGCGCACCCGCGGCTCGGAAGGCCGGCAACAACCCTGATTTCACGCCAAGGCTGTCTTCAGGCTTTCGAGAGGCCGCACGCCGCAGCTCAGGAGTCACTTGGTAGCTGGCGCCGACCGGTTGAGGGTTAGGCGGGTCGCGGTCGCCGGTGCATCAATGCGT
Organism: Actinoplanes cyaneus; assembly: GCF_016862095.1. Classification (GTDB taxonomy): domain Bacteria; phylum Actinomycetota; class Actinomycetes; order Mycobacteriales; family Micromonosporaceae; genus Actinoplanes; species Actinoplanes cyaneus. Next base: position 56,247 of record NZ_BOMH01000059.1, on the reverse strand, counting down.
CTTGTACGGCGTTTCGCAGTTCCGAGGGCTGGAACGGTTTGCGCACGATGCGGTCGCCGTCCTGGAGCGTTTCGGCGGCTTGTTCGGGCGTGACGGAGCCGGTGGCCATGACGACGGGAATGTGTGCCGTATCAGGCGTCGTGAGTAGCTCGGCGCGTGCTTGCAGGCCGGTCATCCCTGGCATTTCGTTGTCGGTCACGACGGCGTCCGGATGCTGGGCCCGAACTTCAGCGACCAGCTCGCGGCCGTCGCTGCACAAGTCGACCGTATGGCCGGCCCGCGTCAGGACTCTTTCCACCACGCTGCGGGCGCTGGGGTCATCGTCTGCCGCCACAACATGACTCATGGTGTGCCTGCCTTCTGCGTTGTTCTGTTGCGGGTGCCGTGAGGTAACGCTGGGTGCTTGTCATGAGCTGTCGCATGGCCGGATCGCGGGAGCCTTACAGGAAACGCCGGTCATAGCCGAACGTGGGACGGGCTTCTTTCGCGCGTCGCTGCGAGCTTGTGGAGCAGGTCGGCGGCGGTGAAGGGTTTCTCGAGGAATGCGATGTCCTCGTCGAGGATGTGGGTGGTGCCGAGTAGGCCGTTGCTGTAGCCGGACATGTACAGCACTGGAAGTCCTGGCTGGCGTTCGTGCAGCAGCTCGGCCAGACGACGTCCGGAGATCCCCGGCATGATCACGTCGGTGAGCAAGGTGTCGCAGCCGTGTTGTTCGTACAGGTCGAGCGCTTCGGAGGCGTCGGCCGCGGTGAGCACGTGGTAGCCGGCGTTGGTCAGAATGCGGGTGACTACGCGGGCGAGCGCTGGTTCGTCCTCGACGACCAGCACGGTGCTGCCGTCTCCGCGCGGCGGCGTCGTACGGGGTGCCGGCGGTGAGGTAGCTGTGTCGGCCGTAGTGGTCGCCAGCGGAAGGTAGATCCGGAAGGTCGTGCCGATGCCCCGCTCCGAGTACACGTTGATACTGCCTGCGGCTTCGGTCACGATGCCGTAGACGGTGGCCAGCCCGAGTCCGGTGCCGCGGCCCTGGGGCTTGGTGGTGTAGAACGGCTCGAAGATCCGTGCTGCGGTTTCCGGTGACATGCCCTCGCCGGTGTCGCTGACCAGCAGGCGGGCGTAGGTGCCGGCGGGCAGGGGTGGTTGCATGTTGACCTCGTCGCCGTCCAGCGCGGCGGTGTTGGCCTCCATGACCAGGGTGCCGCCCTCGGGCATCGCGTCGCGGGCGTTGATGGCCAGGTTCAGCAGTACTTGCTGGAGTTGGCCTGGGTCGGCGTGCACGGTCAGCGGTTGCGGGGAGGGCACGGCTATCAGATTGATGTGCTCGCCGATGGTGCGCTCCAACATCATCTGTACTTCGGTGACTGCCGCGTTGAGGTCCACGTCTTGCGGCTGGGTGGCCTCTGCGCGGGTGAAGGTCAGCAGCTGCCGGGTCAGGTTGGTCGCCCGCTCCACTGCCGTACGTACCTGGGCCAGGTCGGCTTGCACGTCCGGTTGGTCAGCGGTCTCCTCTGCCACGAACTCGGTGTAGTTGGCGATGATCGCCAGGATGTTGTTGAAGTCGTGCGCGACACCGCCGGCCAGTTTGCCGAGACTTTCCAGGCGCTGCGCCTGGTTGCTGCGTTCCTCGATGGCACGCCGACGCTCGGCGGCTTCCTTGGCCGCGGTGATGTCACGGGCGACGGCCGAGGCGCCGATGACGGTGCCGGTCTGGTCCGTGATCGGTGTGATCGTCAGTGAGACGTCGACGACTGTTCCGTCCTTACGCAGCCGGCGCGTCTCGTAGGCCATGCCACGCTCGCCCTGCCTGATGCGGGCGAGCACGTCCGCCTGCTCGTCCGAGCCTGTGTCGTCGGCCAGCATGGTGGCGGGCTGTCCGAGAACTTCCTCGGCGGTGTACGCGAACAGGCGTTCCGCGCCGCCGTTCCACGCTGTGATGATCCCTTCCGGGGTGACTCCGATAACGGCGTCGTCGGTGTGTTCGACCACGGTCGCCAGGGTTGCCCGCTGCGCCTCGGCGACATCGCGGGCGGCGCGTTCGCGAGCATCCGCTTCGTCCAGTCGGTGCTGGCCCCACGGGTCCACGTAGATGGCGCCTTTGCCGAGCAGAACGCCATAGTTGCGGCGTAGCGTCCAGTAGTAGAGGCCCACAGCGGCGGTGAGCAGGTCCCACATAGCCGAGGTCCACGGCCACCCGGAAGCGTCCATGTGCAGCTGGCGGCCTGCTGGGACCTGTATGACGGTGCGGTAGGCCATCACCGCGTGCAGGCCGTGACCGACCGCGCAACTGAAGAAGATCATCGCGGTGGCGGTGGCGAGCCGGTTGGTGCGTAGCTGTCCGGCGCGGGCGACCGGTACCACGATCGCCACCATGATCGCCGCATAGGCAACCATGATCACCAGGTTGCCCATCAAGAAGATCTGGTCCGGCATGCCCCTCCGTTCGGACAACCGTCCTGCAACCTGAGCGAGGCCCAGGTCACACGGGCGCCTGGTCTTCCGGCCACGGGGCAGGAGCGGTCGCGGGCCGGGCAGCGGGACCTGGGGCCATGAACGCGACCGGGGTGAGATCAGTCAGGCGTGTGAACAGCAGCGCTTAGCGTAGGCAGTACGCCTGTCATGGCCAGGACACGGTGAACCTGACGGGTGGCGTTGGCGACGGTGAATGAGGCCGACAACAACTCCACCCCGAGTTCACTGCCGGGATCCACCGGTGGTGGCTCAGCACCCGGCTCGCTGGTCATGGCGCGCACGGTACACCCATACCCGAACAGGCTCCCGCGATCACAACCGGGACGCATGCCTCCCTGCCTCCAACAGATGGGCAGATGGACGAGAGCCAGGGGCATTAACGGCGCTAAGCGTTCGGCGGTTCATGCCGAAAAGAACCGAGGAATGCCCTGACGCCGGACCTTCGAGCCTGCTCGCAGCGCCCCGGCGCCCGCAGTGAAGGAAGCCCGATGACAACCACATCATCCTCAGGCGCAGCCCCTGCCGCGCCACGGCGGGGTTTCGCCGACCTCAGCGTCAAGGTCAAGATCCTCGCGGCGGTCGGTCTTGCGGTCGCCGCAACGATCGTTGTCGGGATGATCGGGTTGAGCGCGCTCAGCAGCACCAGTGCCTCCGCGCAATTGATCTACAAGAGCAACGTGGCCAGCATCAAGGGTGTCGGAGAGCTGGAGACGGTGATTCGTCAGGCCCGGCTGGATCTGGCCAGCCATGCGATCTCTCAGGATTCGGCCACGATGGCGAAATATCTCGAGGCCTTTGAAGCCGACAAGGAGGCGTTCGACGCCGGAATGGCTGCCTACCGCGGCAGCATGCCGGCCGGTGACCCGGCGGTGATCGACGCGTTGCAGACGAACTGGGAAGCCTACGTCCAGCTCGCCCGGGACAAGCTGATCAAGCTGGGTGCCGCCAACGACATAGCCGGGTGGCAGAAGGTCAGAGACGCCGAAGCAATACCGATCCTGACCGAGATCAAGAAAGCCACCGACACCCTCGATGAGACCGAGGTAGCCGACGCGGCTAAGAACGCCGCCTCCGCCGAGTCCGTCTACGACACCGGCCGGCACACCTCCCTGATCGCGATGGGCGCCGGCAGCCTGCTCGCACTGGCGCTGGGCTTCTGGGTAGCACGGATGATCGTCCGGGCACTGACCAAGGTCAAAGACGTCTGTGTCGGTCTGGCCGACGGTGATCTGACCCGCACCACCGGACTGCACACCCGCGACGAACCCGGCCAGATGGGCCAGGCCCTGGACAAAGCCATGAACCAGCTTCGGCACACCGTGGCCACGATCAACGACTCGGCGACGTCGCTGGCCGCTGCTTCCGAAGAACTGTCCGCCACCGCCGGCCAGATCGCCGCTTCCGCCGAAGCGACGTCCGTGCAGGCGCAAGCCGTGTCGACCGCTACCGAGGAAATCTCCCGCAGCGTCGACAGCGTCTCGGCCGGCAGCGAAGAGATGGGTGCCGCGATCCGGGAGATCTCCGTCAACGCCAGCGAGGCCGCCCAGGTCGCCAGTCAAGCCGTCATGGTCACCGCCGCCACCTCCGAGACGATGGCGAAACTCGGCCAGTCCTCCGTCGAGATCGGCAACGTCGTCAAAGCCATCACCGCGATCGCCGAGCAGACGAACCTGCTCGCTCTCAATGCCACCATCGAAGCCGCCCGGGCCGGGGAACTAGGCAAGGGCTTCGCGGTCGTCGCCTCCGAGGTCAAGGATCTGGCCCAGGAGACAGCCCGGGCCACCGAGGACATCTCTCGCCGGGTCGAGGTCATCCAGACCGACACCACCGGCGCGGTCGCCGCGATCGAGGAGATCACTCAGGTGATCGCCCGGATCAGCGACTTCCAGACCACCATCGCCTCAGCCGTGGAGGAGCAGACCGCGACCACCGGCGAGATGAACCGCAGCGTCGCCGAAGCAGCGAGCGGAACCGGCGAGATCGCGCAGAACATCACCGGAGTCGCTGAAGCGGCCCGCCTCACCAGCGCGGGCGTTACGCAGGCGCAACACGCCACCAGCGAACTCGCGCGCATGTCCACCGAGCTCAACGCCCTGGTCACACAATTCCGTTACTGACCGCCGCAGCCAGTCTGGTTGCCGTTCCAAGGATCGATCCGGCCCGCCATGCCATCAACACCCGCGCCCACCGGTCACTACGACGGTCAAGACCTCATCAACGAGCTGCTCGCCGCCGCCCTGCACACCCGTGCCACCATCGCCGGCGTGCTGCACGCGGCGGCCGTCAGCCGCGCTGTCCAGCCTCAAGCAGCAGCCGCCCTCACCGACGCCGCGGCAGCCCTCACCCATATCCACGACAATCTGATCCGCGCCGCCGGCCCCGGCGAAAACGACCGGTCCGGACAAACACGAAACCCTGATTGAAAACCAGGCAGGAAATTGAACAGCGGTCCGGATAGCAGTGACCCTCCCCGGCTAGGAAACAGTCAGCGGCATTCCGATACGATCCGCGCCCAGCACCGAAATGAGACCCGTCAGAGTCACTCGACCTCGCCGAAGTCTCCTCAAACCTTAGGCAGCAACGCCACTGCCAATAACGCTCATCGTCACTACAGCTGCATACCCCACCCATTTGCATCGTTGGAATATCCGCACGGCCGGATTAGCAGGTCAGAATTCCAGCAGGGCTCACGGTGAGCCGCAAGTACCGCCGACGCACTGATCTGCCGCCGCGCGGGCGTTGTCGGCACTGGCTTCCGCCGGGTTACCCCTCGATCGGTTAAGGAACCCGAGTCAGATCGAGCACGCGCACCCCTGCAGCCGGTAATGAGCCGCCGGCCCCAGCGGCGGTGCCGCCGCATGGTTCGGCGCGGGACTCTCGCGGAGGCCGCCTTGGTGTACCGATCGCTGCAGCGGGCTTCTCTGCCGAGTCCGAGCCGCGCTGGTCGGCTGACCGTTCAGTGGGAGCCCGGGATGGCCGATAGGTCGGTTGAACCGGCTGACAGGGGAACCTTCCATGATGCGGACCGCCGAACTGACCATCACCGACGTGCTGGCCCACCGGCTGGTGCACCCGGTCTACCAGCCAATTGTCGACCTGACCGGCGGTGGCGTGGTGGGGCTGGAGGCACTCGCGCGGGGACCGGCCGGAACCGCGCTGGAGTTCCCGGACCGGCTCTTCGCCGCGGCCCGGGACGCCGCCCGGCTCGGCGACCTCGACCTGCTCTGCTGCGAGCGGGCCATCGAGGGCGCGGTCGCGGCGGCGGCCACCCCGCCGTTGCTGTTCGTGAACGCCGAGCCGGGCGTGCTCGACCAGCCGCTCTCCCCGCGCCTGCTCGAGTTGCTGGCGGCGGGGCCGCCGTTCCGCATGGTGCTGGAGTTCACCGAACGGGCGTTGCCCGCCGTACCGGGAAGCCTGTTGCGGATCGCCGGAATGGTGCAGGAGTGGGGCAACGCCCTGGCGCTCGACGACGTCGGTGTCGACCCGATGTCACTGGCGTTCCTGCCGGTCATCGAACCCGAGGTGATCAAGCTGGACATGAGCCTGGTCCGCAACCCGGACACGGCGCACACCCGCTCGGTGGCCGCGCTGGTGCGATCCGAAGCGCGGCGCACCGGGGCGACGATCATCGCCGAGGGCATCGAGACCGAGGCCGAGCTGCGCGCAGCCCGGGAGCTCGGCGCGCACTGGGTCAGGGTTGGCTGTTCGGCCGTCCGACCGGCATCGACCAGGCGATCCACGACTACCGCCCGGAGGCCGCGGCGGTCCTGCGCCGCCCTCGGCCCGGCTTCCACCTGCCGTTCGAGATCGCGGCAGCCCACCCATCGGCGACCGGCCCGGACGCGCCGGCCGACCTGGTCGCGGCCGACGGCGCCCTGGTCGTCGTCGCTGGCGACACCGGCGACCTGCGCGAGCTGACCGATCGGTCGCGCAGCGTCATCACCGTCGACCCGGTGCCGGGTGAGGCCACCGTGGTCGTCATGGCCGACGGCCGCAGCGCCGTGACCAGAGCCCGGGGCGGGCACCGGGTGACCTCCGACCATCTGCCGACAGCCGCCGCCTGCGCCCGGGTCCTGCTCCACCGCTCCCGCTGACGTCCTTCACCACGCTCACGGGCGAAGTCAGGCCGCGGCCGGGCTCCGGCGCACGGGCTCGATCCCCGGGCCGGCCAGGAAGGCGCGCACCTCGGCCGCCCCACCGGGGTCGAGCTCGGCGAGGCGGGCCAGGGCCTGACGCGCCGGCCCGGTCCCCGGCTCCCTGCATCGGGCCAGGCCGAACAGGGCGCGGCCCTCGTGGAGGTGGTCACCGGCGTCCCGGCTGATCCGCCGGGCCGCGGCGAACGCCTCGCGGGCTGCCGCGCGCTGCGCGAGGCCGAGCCGGACCCGCCCGACGGTGACGAGCAGCGCCGCTTCCAGGGTGCGACGGCGTGCCGCGCGGGCGTGCGCCAGGCCGGTCAGCGCGTTCCGGACCGCCTCGGGCCGGCGCCCGCGGGCCAGGTCGAGTTCGGCCCGGTTCCGCAGCGCGGCCGCCAGGTGCTCATCGGTTCCGGCGGCGCCCGCGAGCGTCAGCGCCTCCGCGGCCGGACCGCGGGCGGCGTCGTGGGCCCGCATCTCCCGCAGCGCTGTGGTCAGGCTGCAGAGCAATCCGATCCGGTACGACGGGTGATCCGTCCCCGCGAGCAGTTCGAGGCCTCTGGTCAGCTGGCGCACCGCGACGTCGTGACGGCCGAGCCGGGTGTACGCGATGCCGCTGTGGTGCAGCAGGACCGCCCGGGCCGCCCGGTCACCGGTCGCCTCCGCGGAGCGCATCGCCACCCGCAGCAGGTCCAGCCATTCCAGGGGCCGGCCCGTCGCGCGGAAGTGGTCGCCCAGCCCCGCGGTCAGCTCCGCGGCGGCGGTGTGCTGCCCGGCCTGCCCGGCCGCGTGGATCAGCGCGACGAGGTCCGCCCGGTGCTCGGCGCACCATCGCAGCCGGTCGCGGTCACCGGTGACAGCCAGTGTGGCGCGGTACCAGGAGAGGATCCGGGACAGTGCGGCCTGCCGTTGCGGCGTCCCGAGGTCGCGGGACAGCTCGGCGGCGTACGCCCGGCTCAGTTCGGGCATGGTGAACCGGTCACCGTCCTGCTCCAGCAGGCTGCTGGCGCTCAGCGTGTCGAGCAGTGATCCGGCCTGCTCGGTGGTGGTGCCGAACAGCGCCGCGGCGGTGTGCCGGGTGACGCTCGTGCCGGGCAGGACGCCGAGCAGCCGGAACGCGCGGGCCGGGCCGGTGCCGAGCGCCGTGACGGACCAGGAGAGCACGTCGCGTACCGAGGAGCGGGGGTCGTCGTCGAGGCGCAGCGTGTCGAGCCGGCACCGGGGATCCTCGAGCCGGGCGACGAGCGCGTCGAGGCAGGGGCCGGTGGCCGGCGCGATCCGTTCGGCGGCGATCCGGATCGCGAGCGGCGAGTGGTCGCACAGCGCCGTGAGCCGGCGGGCGGCCTCGGGTTCGGCGGCGACCCGGCCGGCCCCGGCGGCCGTGCCGAGCAGGTGCAGTGACTCGTCCGGGTGCAGCGCGCCGAGCGGGACCCGGGTCGCGTCGTGCCGGACGGCCAGCCGGGACAGGCGGTCGCGGCTGGTGACGATCACCAGTCCGCCGCCGGGCAGCAGGTCCTCGACCTGGTCGGCGGAGCGGGCGTTGTCGAGAATGATGAGCATCCGCTTGCCGGCCGTCAGGTCGCGCCACAGCGCCGCGCGCCGGTCCTGCCCGGCGGGGATGTGCCGCGCGCCGGCCGACACCAGCAGCTCGTGCAGCGCGGCGTCCGGGGTCAGGGCGGTCCGCGACGGATCGTATCCGCGCAGGTCGAGGTGGATCTGCCCGTCGGGGCAGCTGTCGCGCAGCAGGTGCCCGGCGCGTACGGCCAGCGCCGTCTTGCCGATGCCGGGGGCGCCGGCGATCAGGACGATGCGCCGCCGGCCGGCTGCCCCGGCGCCGGGGCGCACGATGCTCAGCAGCTCGGCCGAGCGGCCCACGAAGCTCTCCCGGTCCGGCGGCAGCTGCGCGGGCCGCACGGGCACGGCGTCCGCCGGCTGCCGCGCCGCGTCGCCGTCCTCGGCCAGGATGGCCGCGTACGCGGCCTGCGTGCCGGGTGACGGACTGATCCCGAGGCCGGTCGCCAGCCGGTGGCGCAGATCCTCGAACTGAGTGAGAGCCTCGGCGGTGCGGCCGGCGCGGTGCAGCGCGATCATCGTGGCGGTGCGCAGCCGCTCGTCGAGCGGGTGGGCGGGGATCTCGGCGAGCAGCCGGGCGGTCAGGGCGGGGTCGGGCGCGGCGACGCCGGCGAGTTCCACGAGCAGTTGCACGCGCAGGGTGCCGAGTCGCTGCCGCGCCTGGGCGGCGAACGGGCCGGGCACGCCGGCGAGGATCGTTCCGCCCGTCCAGGTGCGCAGCGCCCGCTCGTAGGCGCCGGCGTCCCGGGTCGCTCGCGCGTGTTCCGCCTCGTCCTCGGCGCGGGTCACGTCGACGTGCTCCCGGCCGAGCCGCAGGGTGTACCCGGCCCGGTCGCTGACCAGCAGTTCCTGCACCGGTCCGAGCGCGCGGCGCAGCCCGGAGACGTAGGTGTGCAGGCTCCCGGCCGCCGTCGCCGGCACCGTCTCGCCCCACACCCGGTCGATCAGCTCGGCCCGCGACACCGTCGTGCCGGCGCTCAGGGCCAGCGCGGCGAACGTCGCACGCTGTTTCGGCGGCCCGAGCTCGATCTCCTCGTCGCCGACGAACGCGCGCAGCGGCCCCAGCCCCCGCACCCGCAGCGGAGCCGGACCGTTCGTCAGCACGGGGCCCGCCGCGCCGGCGCCGACGTTCCGGCACCCGCGGGACCAATGCCAACATCCAAGTCAAAGGATTTGCGCGTATGGCGATGAGCCGCCCGCAACTCCGGCGACGGGTGCGTGACGGCCTCGCCGGGGTGCCGGCGCCGGGTCTGCTGTCGCTGCATGCCGTTCCTTCTCCTGCGGGTGCGGAAGGTGGCTACGTAATCAAGGCGCGGGCGCCGCTCGTCGGGCGACGCGTTGCCACCGGTCGGGTGTCGTGCGCCACACGACGGCTGCCGGTCATCGGGCCGCGCGGCGGCGCGGCGGCCAGGCGACGAGGGTGGCCGCCAGGCCCAGCACCCCGAGGACGGCGCCCGCGGTCAGCACGACGGCGGGGCTCCACCGGCCGCCGAGTTCCTGGACCAGGACGGGGAAGGAGAACCCGAGGTAGGTCAGGGCGTAGAAGACCGCGACGAGGGTGGCGATGTCGTCGCGGCGGGCCAGGGCCTCCATCAGTTGCAGACCGCTGACCAGCAGGAATCCGTAGGCCGAACCGAGCAGCACGGTGCTGACCAGCAGGAGGGCCGGTGCGGCGGTGGCGGCGGTCGCCGCGGCGGCGAGCATGCCGGCGATCACCGCCGTGACACCCACCCGGAACGGCGCGGCGGTGGAGCGACGCGTGAGGCGACGTGCCCACGGCTGCACCGCGATGCCGGTCCCCAGGGTGATCGCCGCGGCCACGCCGCTGCCGATCGGGCCGTAGTGACCCAGCGGCACCAGCACCGGGAGGGCGGCCAGGGCAACGGTCGCCGCCCCGAAGACCCAGGGTGCGGTCGGCACCACTGCTGTCAGGAAGATCCGGCTGGTCAGGACCTGCCGGACGGAACCGCGGGCCGGCTCGGCGGGATCGCCGGCGCCGCGCGTGGTCTCCGGTTCGGGGGCCTTGGCGACGAACGGCAGCACCGCGGCCACCAGGACCAGGTGGATCAGGTAGGAGGTGATCTGCGGCGACGGCAGCCACTGCACGACGGCGCCGGAGAGCAGCGGCCCGGCGGCGAAACCGGCGGTCAGCGCGACCGCCGCTCGCCGTGGCCCCTCACCGGCCGGCCCGGTGGCGTCGGACAGCTCCTTGATCCACGCGGTGGCGGGCCCGAACGCCGCGCCGGCGCTGATCCCGACGATGATGCGCCCGGCCAGGATCACCGCGAACGCGCCGTGCGCGAGGAGGATCGTCGCGGAGCCGAGCGCGGCGAGCAGCAGGGCGGTCAGCAGCACCCGCCGGCGCCCGAGCCGGTCGGACAACCGGGCCATGATCAGCAGTGCCGGGATGAGGCCCACCGCGTACGCCCCGAACAGGCCGAGCACCTGCACCTCGCTGAGGTCCGCGCGGTAGGTCTGCAACAGCGCGGCGAACATGTTGGCGCCCCAGGCGACCACGAAGGCTCCCGCGGCCGGTCGCTGCCAGGAGCGGCGGGTGAGCGCCGGGAGATCCCGGGGCGAGTCGGCACCGCGTACGGCGAAGGCGTTCTGCGTCATGATCGCAACCCTAGTTGTGCAGTAGACCGGTCGTCTAGTGACGTCGCCGGGTGGCCGCTGTGCCCCAGGACACCCGACGTGCGGCAGCCACGCGACCGACGAGCGACATCTCGGCGGTGGTTCAGTCGTTGCGGCCCGGTATCCCGGGACCGAAACTGAGCAGGATAGAGACCAAGATGTCGGCTGGAAGAAAGACCGTCCTCACCGCCGCCGCCACGGCTGTCGTCGCGGCCGGCGCCCTCAGCGTCTTCGCCGTCACGGCGGCCGACGCGCATCCGGGCGGGCACCCGGCGAAGAAGCCGACGATCGTGCTCGTGCACGGCGCGTTCGCCGACAGCAGCGGCTTCAACGCGGTCACGCAGCGCCTGGTCGCCGACGGCTACCCGGTGGTGGCCGCCGCGAACCCGCTGCGCGGAGTGGCCTCCGACGCGGCCCAGGTCCGGGCGCTGCTGGACAGCATCGACGGGCCGATCGTGCTGGTCGGTCACTCGTACGGCGGCAACGTCATCTCCGAGGCGGCCACCGGTGACAGCGACGTCACCGCGCTGGTCTACCTCGCCGGGTACGTCCCGGAGACCGGGGAGACCGCTGCCGCGCTGACCGACAAGTTCCCCGGCAGCACGGTGGGCCAGTCGCTCAAGGCGGTGCCGCTGCCCGGCGGGCAGACCGATCTGTCCATCGACCCGGCCGTGTTCCACGAGCGGTTCGCCGGCGACGTGCCGGCCAAGGACGCCGCGCTCTACGCCGTCGCCCAGCGACCGGTCACTCAGGCGGCGCTCAACGAGCCGGCCGCCGCGAACCCGGCCTGGCACACCATTCCCTCCTACGACCTGATCAGCGGCGCCGACAAGATCATCCCGCCGGCGGCCCAGCGGTTCATGGCCGAGCGTGCGCACGCCAAGACCGAGGTGGTCAAGGGCGCCTCGCACCTGGTGTTCGTCTCTCACCCCGGCACCACGGCCGCCTTCATCGAGAAGGCGGCACGCGAGACCGCTCGCTGACCCCGGGGCACCGCACCACGACGAGGGCTGCCTTCTCCACGAAGGCAGCCCTCGTCGCCGCATCGGCCGCACGGGGCGCCCGAGCCGGGTCATCCCCAGACGCGCCGGGCGGTCTCCACCACCAGGTCCAGCTTGCGGCGCTGGTCGTCCCAGCTCAGCGGGTTGCCGTGGACCTCGGAGGCGAAACCGCACTGCGGGCTGAGCGCCAGGTCGTCCAGCGCGTGATATCGGCTCGCCTCGTCGATGCGGCGCGCCAGGTCGCCGGCGTCCTCCAGCTGCCCGGTCTTGGTGGTGACCAGGCCGAGCACGACGGTCGTACCGTCCGGAACGTGCCGGATCGGGGCCAGGCCACCGGCGCGGTCGGTGTCGTACTCCAGCAGCCAGTGATCGACCGGGATCTGCCCGAAGACGTCCTCGGCGATCCCGTCGTACGTGCCCTCGTTGAACCACTGCCCCCGGTAGTTGCCGCGGCAGATGTGCATGCCGACGGTGACGCCGCGCTCGCGCAGCCCGGCGACGATACCGGCGTCGGCCTCGATGCAGCGCCGCAGCAGCTCGCGGTGGTCGAGCCCCTCGGCCTCGAAGACGGGGATCAGCTTCTCGTTGACGAAGCTGGTGTAGCAGGGCGCGTCGATCTGGATGTGCCGCACCCCGTCGCGGACCAGCGCGTCGGCCTCGGTTCGCACGACCTCGGCGAGGTCCTCGATGAGGTCCGCCCGGGTGGGGTAGGTGCCGTCGCTCACGCCGGCCTGCCAGTTGGCGACGACGAAGTTCGTCACCTCCGGGAGGGTGATCTTGAACGGGCCGGGTGCGTGCCGGGTGAGGAAGCCGGCCTCCCGGTCGGTGAACCGTTCCCGGTGCAGCAGTTTGCCGCCGATCAGGTTGAGAATCGCGTCGTCGGACTGCTGCTCCTGCCCGGAGTTCCAGTCCAGCACTGGCGCCTGCCCGACGAAGCCGGCGGTGTGGTCGGTCAGCTGGCTCATGAAGTCGTTGCGGCGGTACTCCCCGTCGGTGAAGGGCCCGATGCCGCTGTCCCGCTGCACGCCCAGCACCGTCTCGATCGCGGTGTCCTCGGCCGCGTGCAGCTCGTCGGCGCCGATCCGGCCGGCCGCGTGCTCGGCGCGTGCCCGCAGCAGCGCGGGAGGACGCAGAAGGCTGCCGACGTGTGTCGCCCGTGGTACGGACATGACTCTCTCCCTGGTTCGGTGTTCCGGTGTGCTCGGCCCGGCCACCGTGCGCAGCAGGGCGCGACGGTGTCGCCGGGCGTGCGTTCGCGTCCTTCGAGCCGGGTTCGTGGCCCGGCCCGGTCACTCGGTGATGCCGAAGAAGTGCCGCCGGTACCTGGGGTTCATCCGCTCCACTGACAGCAGGACGTAGAAGGTGGCGACCCCGGACTCGACGTCGTACGCCGGTTCGCCGCAGATCCACGATCCGAGCCGCAGATAGCCGCGCAGCAGCGGCGGGACGGTGGCCGGTGGGGTCTGCTCGTGGCCCGGCCGCAGAGCGGGATGCCGTGGCTCGACCCGGAATCCGGCCGGCGAGAGGTGTTTGTCGCGGACCGCGGCCCAGATGCCGGCGGCGCTGTCCGGCGCGACCCAGGCGCATCCGCCGAGCCACTGGTATCCGGTCAGCCGCAGGTACTGCGCGATGCCGGCCCACATCAACCCGACGACAGCCCCGTTGCGGTGCTCGGCGTGGACCGCGGCGCGGCCGGTCTCCACCAGGCCGGCGTCGAGCCCGCGCAGTTCGCTCAGGTCGAAGGTGCGCTCGCCGTACCGCCCGCCCACCTGGGCCGCGCAGTCCGCGGTCATCATCCGGTAGGTGCCGACGACGGTGTCACTGGCATCGTGACGGACGACGAGGTGGTCGCTGCAGGCGTCGTACGCGTCCGCGTCCAGGCCGTTCGCGAACGTCGGCAGCCCGGTGCCGTACTCCGCGGCGAACGCGTCGTGGCGCAGCCGCTGGGCCTGCTCGACCAGGCGCCCGTCGGCGACGGACACGCTGTAACCGCCCGCTTCGATGTGCAGGCCGGCCAGCGGCGCGGCCCTCCCGGCGTCCTGGAACGGCGCGTGATGTCGTTGCGTCACTGGGTTTCCCTGCCCCGGCGCCTGGGCGCCGGCGGTGATCGGCTGCTGTGGACCCGGGTGACTCAACCAGGCCGGCGCGATCGTTCGTCGGGCGAACGGCTGGCATCCGTCGGGCGACGATTCTGGCCGGTACGGCGACGACGGAGCCGCGAGGTGTTTCTCGCAGCTCCGTCGTCGCCGGGTGGGGTCAGCTGTTGAGGAACTCGATCAGGGCCTGGTTGAACTCGGCCGGGTGGCTGGCGTTGATGCCGTGCGGCCCGTCCTTGATCACGACCAGCTTCGCGCCGGGGATCGACTCGGCCGTCCGCGCGCCGCTGACCTCGATCGGCACGATCGCGTCGCTGTCACCGTGGATGACCAGCACCGGCACGTCGATCTTGGCCAGGTCCGGGCGGAAGTCTGTGTAGCTGAACGCCCCGATGCAGTCCAGGGTGCCCTTGGCCGACGCCACGTGCGCGAGTTCCTGCGCGTAGCGGACCTGGGCGTCGCTGACCTTCGACGTACCGCCGGCGGTGAAGAAGTTGGCGGCGAACCCGTCGACGAACGCGATCCGGTCGGCGATCACACCGTCCTGGAAGCTCTTGATCGTGGCGTCGTCGAGACCGCCGCCGGGGTTGTCCTCGGTCTTGTACAGGTACGGCGGCACCGCACCGGCGAAGACCGCCCGCGCCACCCGGGCACTGCCGTAGGCGCCGAGGTAGCGGGCCACCTCACCGCCGCCCATCGAGAAGCCGACCAGCGTCACGTTCGTCAGCTCGAGCGCGGTCAGCAGCGCGTCCAGGTCGGCGGCGAACGTGTCGTAGTCGTAGCCGTCCCACGGCTGGCTGCTCTGGCCGAACCCGCGCCGGTCGTACGTGATGACGCGTTTACCGGCCTCGACCAGCGGCGCGATCTGCGCCTCCCAGCTACGCCCGGACAGCGGCCAGCCGTGGATCAGGACGACCGGGTCACCGGACCCGAAGTCCTCGTAGTGCAGCTCGACGCCGGCGGCGGCGGTGATGAAAGGCATGGCTGTTCCTCTTCCCTGGCGGTGTGACGTGGCCTCGCCTGTCGCTCGGCCACGACCAGAACACTAGACGACCGGTCTACTAAAGATCAAGTTCCGGTAACGTGACTCGCGTCGCTCACGGTAGCCACGTCGTCGTCCCCCAGACCGAAACACCCCGGCATCTCGTCTGGTCGGGCGGATGGTTGACGCCCGTCGGGTGGCGGGCGTCACCACCGCTCGGTCACGCCGGCAGGAAAGCCCGATAGAAGTCGGCGGGATCACCGGCGAGCGAGGCCTTGACGCCCGCGCTCCACTTGTCGAACACGACCTCGAAGCTGCCCTGCTCGATCCCGTCGAGAGCGGCCCGGACGACATCTGCCGGGTCCGCCTTCTCCACGTCGAAGCCCGCCATCATGTCGGTGTCCGCGGCACCGAGATGCACCGCTGTCACCAGGGTCTTCTGGGAGGCCAGCTCGAGACGTACGCCGTTGGTCAGGTTCCATTCGGCGGCCTTCGCGACGCCGTACGCGCCGGCGCCGTCGGCGTTGAACCAGGACAGCGCCGAGAGCACGTTGAGGATCGCTCCCCCGCCCAGCCGCGGCGCGAACGCGCGGATCATGCCGAGCGTGCCCCAGAAGTGGGTGTCCAGCTCCAGCCGGATCTTGTCGAGATCCCCGGTGACCAGCTTCGCGTACGTCGACACCCCGGCATTGTTGACCAGCAGGGTGACGTCCGTGGCGATCTCGGCGGCCGCGGCGATCGAGGACGGGTCGGTGATGTCCAGGCGCAACGTCTCCACGCCCGGGATGTCGATCAGCTCGGGGCGCCGGGCGGTGGCGTACACCTTGGCCGCGCCGCGCTCGAGCAACTGCTGGGTGAACTGACGGCCGAGACCGCGATTCGCCCCGGTGACCAGGGCGACTGCTCCGTTGATCTGCATGCGCCCACGCTAGATCTTGACGTTGACGTGAGATTCAAGTTCCGTGATCGGGATCACGCGACGCCCATGGTGGCGACCGAGTCACCTCATCTCAGGCCTTTGTTAGCGTGCGCGCATGACGGCAGGTGCGATCGGCAAGCGCGCCGGTGGACTCGCGTTCGCGGCGGTCGTGGGGGCTCTGGCCGGTGCCGCGATCGCCGGGCGGCGGGGCACCCGCGCGGCGGTGGCCGGCGGACTGGCCGGCGCGGCCACGCTTGCCGTGACCGAGGCCGTGGCGCGGGCCCGGCAGCGGCCCGGCGAAATCCCGGCCTGGTGGTCACGCGTGGTGATGAGCGGCGCGCTCGCGGCCCCGATCGGCTGGCTCGGTGGCCGGCTCACCGGTGCCGGGCCGGTGCCGGTCGGCCTGGCGGCGGGCTCGTTCGCCGGCGCACTCGGGCTGCGCCCGCGGAAGGTGATGCTCGGCCCCGCGGCCGGCGCCGTCGTGGGAGCGCTGTGGCGCTCGGCGGCCGGCCGTGATGCCCCGGCGGCGGCCGTGGCGGTGAGCGCCGTGATCGGCTACCGGGCGCTGGCCGCCGCCTTGTTCCGTGACCCGCAGGTGAGCCTGCTCGCCGAGCGGGTGCGGGCCGAGGACCTGCCCTTCGTGGTTCCCCTCGAGGCGACCACCGGGTATGTCGGCACCGGCTATGTGCGCCGGCTGGCTGAGATGCTCGGCGGGACGTACCGGGCCGACGCCGACGACGTGGGGATCGTCGCCTCGCTCGACGACCTCGCCGGGCCGCAGTTCGACCCCGCCGGAGTCGACCCGCTGGTGCGCGAGTTCTACGAGCACACCACCCGTTTCCGGCTCGACATCGTGCCCGAGTGGCGGCTCTGGGTACGCCCGGGTTACCTGCTCTACCGCACGCTCGTGGCCCGGCCGCTGGGCCAGGCCAACGTGCCGATGAACCAGCGCGAAACCGTCCGCGGCGTCCGCAGCCGCATCGACACCATCACCCCCGACGGCACCGACCTCATCGGCGTACGTGGCTGGATCCGCTCGTTCGCCGACACCGACGAGCCGATCTACGTAGGCATCTACACGACATACCGGCATGACGGCCGCGGCTACGTCAGCGTCGGGTTCCCGGTGCCGCAGGCCAACTTCACGGCCACCCTGCTGCCACTGCCCCGTACGGACGGCGGACTCGTCCTCACCAGCCGCAGCGAACTCGCCCACCCCGGCCACTACCTGACCTACATCGACACCGGAACGCGCGAACTCACCACCCTGGCCGTCCCCGGCTTCGCCGAGCAGCTGGACGTCTTCACCGAGCACGGCGAGCCGCGGGCGGAGCACGCCTTCACCCTGTACGGCCTGCCGTTCCTGGTGCTGCACTACAAGATCCACCGCAAGCTCCACTGAGCCACGGGTTGCCGGTTCGACGTCGCCTGCCTGAGCCGCCTGACGGCATCGAAACGTCGACCTACGCATGACGAGTGCGCAGGTCAGGAAAGGCCCGGGCGGCGGCCGGCCAGCAGGAACATCGTCGCCACGTGCGGGCCGGTGTCATAATTCGGCGCGTGGCAGCGGGCGTTACCTTCGGCGTTCTGGGCCCGGTCGAGGCCTGGGCCGACGGGCACCGGCTGCCGCTCGGCACTCCGCAACAGCGCACGATCCTCGCCGTGATCCTGCTCAACGAGGGTTCGGTGACGTCGACCGGCGAACTGGCCGCGGCCCTGTGGGCGGAGGATCCTCCGGCCGGCGCGGTGAAGACGATCCGCACGTACGTGTCCCGCCTGCGAGCCGTGCTGGAGCCCGGCGGCGAGACCATCGAGTCGGTGGCGCGGGGCTACCTCCTGAGGCCGGGCGCGGACCGCTTCGACCTGGCGAGACTTCGCTCACTGACCGCCGGGCTGGACTCCCGCGTCCCGGCCCCGGACAGGGCGGACCGCGCGCGGGAGGCACTCGCGATCTTCCGGGGCGAACCGCTCGCCGGGCTCAACGGGTCGTGGGCCGACATCCATCGGGCGCGGCTCTCCGACCTTCGCGCGGCGACCTACGAGACGCTGTTCGCTGCCGAGCTGGAGATCGGCCTGCACGCCGGGGTCATCGCCGAGATCCCCGCCGTCATCAGCCAGTTCCCCTTCCGGGAGAAGCTCCGCGAACTGCAGATCCTCGCGCTGCACCGGGCCGGCCTGCGCGCCGCCGCCCTGTCCGCGTACCGCGAGGTGCACCAGTTGCTCGATCAGGAGCTCGGCGTCGAGCCCATGGCCGCCCTGCAGGACCTGCACCAGCGCATCCTGCGCAACGACCCCGAGCTTCTCCCCCAGCCCGAGACCGCTCCGGAACCCGTACAACCGGATGTCCCGGAGTCCTCCAGGCCGGCCACGCCTGCCCCTCGCGAAAGAACCGCCCCGCGGTCCCGGCCCGCACAGCTCCCGGCGGCGCCCACCCTGTTCACCGGCCGCGACGACGAGTTGCGGCGTGCCGATCAGGTGCTCGAAGCCGCCGGGCAGCGGCTCGCCGTCGTCGTCTTCACCGGCATGGGCGGCGTGGGGAAGACCTCGACCGCGCTGTACTGGGCGCATCGGCTGGCCGACCGGTACGGCGACGGCCAGCTCTACACGGATCTGCGCGGCTACGGCCCCGGCGGTGATCCGCTCTCCCCCGACGCTGTCCTCGGCAGCTTCCTGCAGTCGCTCGGCGTGCCGCCCGCTGACGTGCCGGAGGGTGTCGAGGCCCGGGCCGCGACGTTCCGCAGCCTGGTCGCCGACCGCAGCATGCTGCTCCTGCTGGACAACGCCGCCACCGCCGATCAGGTGCTGGACCTGCTGCCCGGCTCGGGACGCTCGCTGGTCATCGTGACCAGCCGGGGAACGCTGCCCGCGCTGGTCGTCCGGACCGCCGCGCCGTTGATCCCGCTGCAACCGCCGGACCAGGACGAGGCGCTCGCCCTGTTCGCCGCACGCGTCGGCGCCGACCGGGTGCGCGCGGAGCCCACCGCTGCCCACGACATCGTCGAGCTCTGCGGTCGTCTGCCGCTCGCCCTGGCCGTTGTCGCCGCGCGCGCGGCCGCCGCCGCTCATCTGCCGCTCGCCGCGGTCGCTGATGAGCTGCGCAGCACGCACGGCACCCTGTCGGCCTTCCACCTGCCGGACGAGGTGTTCGACCCCCGGGCGGTGTTCTCGTGGTCGTACCAGGCGATCGGGGAGGAACCCGCTGAGGCGTTCCGCCGCCTGTGCCTGCACCCGGGCCCGGATCTGAACGTCGAGGTCGCCGCCAGCATGCTGGCCCGGCCGCCGGCCGAGACGCGCCGGCTGCTCGCCGACCTGGTGACAGCGGCCCTCGTGACCGAACATGTCCCGGGCCGATGGAAGATCCACGACCTGCTGCGGGCGTACGGCGATGAGCTCGCCCGCGACCTCGATCACCCGCAGCAGCGACGGGCGACGCTGCAGCGCCTCCTCGACTACTACCTGCATGCCGGGCGGATCTCGGATTCGCGGCTGTTCAAACGGCAGGAATCGGACGGCGGCGAGGAGCCGCTGCCCGGGGTGGTGCTCACCGACGCCGAACCGACTGCCTGGTTCGCCGACGAACACCTCGCTCTGCTGTCGGCGCTGGACCTCGCCGCCAGGGAGGGTTTCGACCGGCAAGCCTGGCAGCTGTCCTGGGTGGTGCGGGACTACCTCAACCGCCAGGGACTGTGGCATCACGTGCAGATGTCCCAAAGCGCCGGGCTGGCCGCGGCGATCCGGGGCGGCCAGCCGGCGGCCGAGGCGCGGGCACGGTGGGGGGTGGCCTTCGCGGCCTCGAACATGGGCTCGTACGAGGAGGCGCACGTCCAGCTGCGACATGCCCTGGCGCTCTACGAGCAGCTCGGTGATCGGGACGGTGTCGAACGCACCCGTCTGTTCACCGCGGGCGTGCTCGACCTCCAAGGCCGATGGCAGGAGGCGCTGGAGCAGTTCCGGGCGCTTCTGGCCCTCCACCCGCCGGGCAGCGATCCCACCGCGCGAGCCCGGATCCTCATCGGCGTGAGCTGGTCGAACACGGAACTGGGCCGATTCGCCGAGGCGATCACCGACGCCCGCGAGGTGATCGGCATGGGCGCCGAGCTGCACCCGTTCCGGGTGGCGGACACCTGGGACACGATCGGCCGCGCCCAGGCCGGTCTCGGCGACCTCGACGAGGCCACCGACAGCTATCGCCGTGCGGTCGACCTGTACCTGGAGCACAAGGCGCCGGTCTGGGCCGCCCAGTCCCTGCGCCACCTGGGCGACGCGCTCGGAGCAGCCGATCGTGTTCCGGAGGCGGAGAAGGCGTACCGGGAAGCATTGACCCTTGTCGACAACACTGCCGGACCGCAAGCGGCTCAGCTCGGCGCCGAGCTCGAGCTTCTGCTCTCGGGCCTGACCGGGCGAGGCTGACAGGCATCTGCCGGGAGCGCGCCGATGCCGCCATTCTCACAGCCCGGCAAAGGATGAGGCAGGCCCGTTCGGGTACGGCCCGGGGCATGAGAGTGATGCGATGGGCGGCCGGTGGTCTGGCGGTAGCGGCGGGGGTGCGCCTCGCGCGGTCACGGCGGCGGCGCTCGCTGCACCCGGCCGGCCGGTCGATGCTCGGTGACCTGGAGATCTGGGGTTGTGTCGAGCCGACCGGCTCGGCGTTGCTGGACCAGCCGGGCCGCTACGACGTCACGGTGCGGCTCTCGAAGGGATGGGGCACCCGGGGGGAACGGGCGGACGTGCGCGGTGTCGCGGTCCGGGTCGGAGACACGGATCTGCTGCTTTCCACGGTCGGGCCGGGCCGCTGGGGTCGCCGGCTGCCGATGCCGCGCCGCACGTTCGACGCCCGTTACGGGTCGGTCGCGCCCTATCGCACCGGCTCCGGCGGCAAGGTCTACCTCGCCGCCGGCCCGGATCCGGCAGGCCGGCCGCTGGGCCGGTCGCTCGACGCGGTGGGCGAGGCCGGGACCTTCCTGCTGTACGCGATCAGGGGCGCCGTCGTGCAGCCCTTCGGCCGGGTGACGCTGGGACGCGTGCTGCCGCCGCCCGTCGACGCCGCCCTGGCGTTCGACCCCATTCGTCACGCCACCGGCGATCTGCACCCGACCGGCCTGCTCCACGGCATCCGCGGTGTCGCCTATCACGCGAGTCAGCGCTGGCGGGGGGCCTCTCCTGCCAATCAGGATCACCGGCCGAGCTAAGTTGTTGTCTGAGCAACGTTCGGTCGAAGGAGCAAGTATGTCGAAGCCGGTCCTGCAGATCATCACCGCCAGCACCCGCGAGGGACGCAAGGGTCACGCGGTCGCCCAGTGGGCGCGGCAGGTCGCCGAGGCGCACGGCGGTTTCGACGTCGAGCTGATCGACCTGGCCGAGGTCGGGCTGCCGATGCTGGACGAGCCGAACCACCCGCGGCTCGGCCAGTACAAGCACCAGCACACCCGGGACTGGAGCGCGACCGTCAGCCGTGCCGACGCGTACGTGTTCGTGACGCCGGAGTACAACTACTCGTTCCCGGCGTCGCTGAAGAACGCGCTCGACCACCTCTACGCGGAGTGGAACCACAAGCCGGCCGGCCTGGTCTCCTACGGCGGCGTCTCGGCCGGGCTGCGGGCCGCGACCGCGCTCAAGCCGGTGATGTCCGCGCTGAAGATCGTCCCGGTCACCGAGGCGGTGTCGGTGCCGATGTTCGCCCAGTTCCTGACCGAGGACGGTGAGTTCGTTCCGTCCGCGCAGGTGGAGGCATCTGCGAAGGCCATGCTCGACGAGCTGCTGAAACTCTCCGGCGCCCTGCGCACGCTGCGCGCGGAGTAGACCGCGCTCCGGAAGCCGGCCGCGGAGGCCGGCTTCCCGCCGCGAGGGCTTCGGTGGCCACCGGACGTTCCCGGTCGCCGCCCGTGCCGCCAAGTTCGTCGTGCGATGTGGACGGCCCGCTCCCGCACCCACGCCCCTGCCCTGCGGCACGCAGATCAGACGACGACCTCCGATCCCGTACGAAGTATTAGGGAGGGGGAGTAAACGGGCGGCGCGGCGCTGCGATAGCGTCGACCGAAGCGATGATGATCAGCGGTAGACTGATGCTCATCGATCGGATGGGAGTTTGTTCGTGCCGGAGCGGGCAGGAGTGAAGCTACGCGCGGTCCCGCTGCGTCAGCCGGCCTTCCGCACCTTCCTGGCCGGGCACTTCGTCTCCCTCCTCGGTGACCAGCTCTACTTCCTGGCCCTGCCGTGGACCGCGCTGCGACTGGGCGCCTCGCCCGGCGAGGTCGGCGCGCTGCTCGCGGCGGCCGCCGTGCCCCGGGCGGTCCTGATGCTCGGCGGCGGGGTGCTCGCCGACCGCTTCGGCGGGCGGCGCGTGATGCTCGGCAGCGACCTGCTGCGGGCAGTCGTGATGACCGTCGCCGCGGTGACCGCGTTCGGCGGGGTGCTCGGGCTGCCCGGCCTGTTCGCGCTCGTGCTCGTCTTCGGCGCCGTGGAAGCGGTGTTCCAGCCCGCCCTGACCACGATGCTGCCGAACCTGCTGCCGCCCGAGTCGCTGCCCGCCGGCAACGGATTGCGCACCCTGGCGTTGCGCTTCGCCCAGTTCGTCGGGCCGCCCGCCAGCGGGGCGCTGATCGGCTTCGGGGTCGGCTGGGTGTTCGCGGTCAACGCGGCGACCTTCCTGGTCTCGGTGCTGGCGCTGCGCGTGGTGCCGGTCGCGCCCCCCGCCCCCGCGAAGGAGCGGCCGCGGTTCACGGCGGAGCTCACCGCCGGCCTGCGGTACGCGCGCGACAACCGTACGCTCGCCCGCCTTCTTCTCTTCACGGTCCTGGTGAACCTCGGTTCCGCCGGGCCGATCAACGTCGGCCTGCCGCTGCTGGCACATGCCACCGGGTGGGAGGTCGGCGGCCTGGCCCTGATGATGGGTGCGCTCGGCGCCGGGGCGACGGTCGGGGCGGCCCTGCTCGGGTTCGGCCTGCTGCCCGGCGCGGGCACCGGGTTCCTGCTGATCGTCATGTCCGCCGGGCAGGCGGCGCTCAGCGTGGTCGTCGGCCTGACCCTGCCGCTGCCGGTGGTGGTGGCGACCCTGGCCGGGCTGGGTTTCTTCCTCACCGTGGCCGGCAGTTCCGCGATGAGCCTGGTCCAGGCAATCACCGAGCGGCCGATGCTGGGCCGGGTCGGCAGCCTGATGTCGTTCGCCGTCGTGGGCCTCCTGCCGGTGACCTACGCGGTGTGCGGATCGGCCGCGGGCTGGATCGGGGTGCGGCCGGTACTGCTGGCCGGCGGCGCGATCCAGGTCGTCACCGTGGTGTGGGGGCTGTTCTCCGCGCCGCTGCGGCAGGTCTCGGTCACCAGCGGCACGGCTCCCAGCGGAGACAAGACCCGCTGACCGGCCGGGTCACGCGGCATCGGCCCGGCATCGCGCGTGCGCACCGTCCCGACATTCGCGCGTGCGCACCGTCCCGGCATCGCGCGTGGGCATCGGCCTGACATCGAAAGAAATAAACCTTCCGCCGTACGGGTCGGGAATGGACCTGCCCGGAGACCGCACCTCATGATGGGGTATGGCCTTCCCCGGCTCCGCGGAAGTGGTCGTCATCGGTGGCGGCGCGATCGGCGTCAGCATCGCGTTCCACCTGGCCGAAGCCGGCGTCCGGGACGTAGTGCTACTGGAGAGGGGCGAGCTCGGCGGCGGTTCCACCTGCAAGGCGGCAGGCGGAGTACGCGCCCAGTTCTCCGACCGGATCAACATCGAACTCGGCGCGCGCAGCCTGCGGGCGTTCGCCGACTTCGGGAAGCGCCCCGGACAGGAGATCGACCTGCATCGGGTCGGGTACCTGTTCCTGCTCTCCACCCCCGAGGACGTGACATCGTTCGAGCGCGACGTGCGCTTGCAGAACTCCCTCGGCGTGACCAGCAGGATGATCGACGTCGCGGAGGCGAAACGGCTCTCCCCGCTGATCGAGACCGGCGGCCTGCTCGCCGCGGCCTGGTCGCCCGACGACGGGCACTGCACCCCGGAGTCGGTGGTGCTGGGATACGCCAGAGGCGCGCGACGGCACGGTGCCACGCTGCTCACCGGTGTCACCGTGACCGATCTCGACCTCGCGAGCGGGGTTGTCCGGACCGACCGGGGCGACCTGGCGCGTGGGGCTGCCCCAACCGGCCGCGGCGACATCCGAGCCGGCCGGGTCAGCCGGGGTGGCGTTCGAAGGGGCGGCGTCGTCCGGACGGACCGGGGCGACATCCACGCCGGAGCGGTCGTGTGCGCGGCCGGGGCGTGGTCCGCGGCGATCGGGGATGCGGCGGGTGTGCCGCTGCCGGTCACGCCGCTGCGGCGGCAGATCGTCCTCACCGAGCCGATGCCCTCGCTGAGCGGGGTGGTGCCGTTCACCATCGACTTCGCGAGCACGTTCTACTTCCACCGGGAGGGGCCGGGCCTGCTGATGGGAATGTCCGACCCGGCGCAGGAGCCTGGCTTCCACTCGAACTACTCCGAGGAGTGGCTGCCCCGGCTCGCCGCGGCCGTCGGCGTTCGTGCCCCGCGACTGACCGACGTCGGCCTGCGGAAGGGGTGGGCCGGGCTGTACGAGGTGACCCCGGACCACAACGCGCTGATCGGCGGTCACGACAACTTCCTGTACGCAACCGGGTTCTCCGGACACGGATTCCTGCAGGCGCCGGCGGTCGGCGAGGTGATCCGCGATCTGTATCTGGGCCGGGCACCCGTCGTGGACGTCGGGCCGTTGACCGCTTCCCGGTTCCTCGCGGGCGCCGGAGCACGTCCCGAGTCGCACATCGTCTGACCACATCTCCTGGCCACATCCCCGACCACGTCGTCCGACCGCACCGCCGCCCCACCGCACCGCACCGCACCACCGCGCCGCACCACCGCGCCGCACCACCGCGCCGCACCACCGCGCCGCACCACCGCGCCGCACCACCGCACCGCACCACCGCACCGCACCGCGCCGCACCACCGCACCACCGCACCCAACGCACCCAACGCACCCAACGCATCGTCCGAGCTGGAGGTTCGGCATGATTCCGCACTGGCGTCTGCGCGCCGGATTCGCGCAGGAACTTTCCACCATGTACGGCCGCGAGGTGCCCGCCTACACCACCCTGGTGGAAATCTCCGAGCAGGTGAACCGGGACGTCATCCGCCGGGACGGAGCGGAGGCGCAACGGCTGGGCTCGATCGGCCGGATCACCGCCGAACGGCACGGCGCGATCCGGGTCGGTACGCCGGCCGAACTCGGACAGGTCGCCCGGATCTTCGGTGCGCTCGGCATGCACCCGGTCGGCTTCTACGACCTGCGCGATGCCGCGAGCAGCGCGGTGCCGGTGATTTCCACCGCGTTCCGGCCGATCGACGCCACGGAGCTCGCCCTCAACCCGTTCCGGGTCTTCACCTCCATGCTGACCCCGGACGATCGACGTTTCTTCACGCCCGAGCTGAGCGCCAGGTTGAAGAGTTTCTTCGCAGCACGGCAGCTCTTCGGCCCGGAGTTGCTGGAGCTCGCCGACCGGTCCGAGCAGCAGGGCGGTCTCGACGAGCACGATGCAGACGATTTTCTTCGCCTGGCGGTGCAGGCGTTCGAGCTGTCCACCGAGCCCGTCGACCGCGCCTGGTACGCCGAGTTGGAGAAGATCTCCGCCGTAGCCGCGGACATCGGCGGAGTCCGCAGCACGCACATCAACCACCTCACCCCGCGTGTGCTGGACATCGACGATCTCTACCGCCGGATGACCGCCCGTGGCATCACGATGATCGACGAGATCCAGGGGCCACCGCGCTGGCGAGGACCGGACGTGCTGCTCCGGCAGACCTCGTTCCGGGCGCTGGCCGAGGCGCGGACGATGCGGGAGCCGGACGGCACGGTCACCACCGGTTCGCTGCGGGTCCGCTTCGGCGAGGTCGAGGCGCGCGGTATCGCGCTGACCCCGGCCGGTCGCGCCCGTTACGACACGCTGCTCACCGAGATCGATCGCCTGCTGGCCGCGTCCCCGGGCGTACGCGCGGAGATCGCCGTCCAGGTCTGGGAGAAAGGATTCCCGGACACCGAAGCCGGCCTGCGGGAGGCCGGACTCGCGTACTTCTCCTACGCGGTCGACCAGGCGCCACCCGGTGGCCCTCCCCCGCGCACCCTCGCCGAGCTGATCGGTCGAGGCTGGGTCACCGCGACGCCGATCGTGTACGAAGACTTCCTTCCACGATCCGCCGCAGGAATCTTCCAGTCGAACCTCAGCGGGGAAAACACCCGCGACACCGGCCGGGAGGGAGCTCGCGACACCGGTCCAGAGGGTGCCGTCTACGACCAGGACCGGCTCGCCGCGGCGGTGGGCCGGGAGATCCACGATCCGTTCGCGCTGTACGCCGCGGAACAGGCGGCCTCGATCACGGCGGTCACCACGAAACTCGGCATTCCGGAGGTCACCCCATGAACACCGACCAGCTGCGCGATCAGGCGCGGAACAGCCTCACCCGGATCGGCGCGACCGTCCCGGACGGGACCGATCTGTACGCCCGCTCGCCGATCACCGGCGAGAACCTGTTCGGCCTGCGCGCTGTCACCGCCGACGAGGCGACCCGGGCGATCGGCGACGCCACGCAGGCGTTCCGCTCCTGGCGGACGACCCCGGCGCCGGCCCGCGGCGAGCTGGTCCGCGTTCTCGGCGAGCTGCTGCGCGTACACAAGTCTGATCTTGCCGATCTGATCACCATCGAAGTGGGGAAGATTCGTTCGGAAGCGCTCGGCGAAGTGCAGGAAATGATCGACATCTGCGAGTTCGCGGTCGGGCTCTCCCGACAGCTCTACGGCAGGACGATCGCCTCCGAGCGGCCCGGTCACCGGCTGGCCGAGACGTGGCATCCGCTCGGCGTCGTCGGCGTCATCTCCGCGTTCAACTTCCCGGCGGCGGTCTGGTCGTGGAACACCGCGCTCGCACTGGTCTGCGGCGACGCGGTGGTGTGGAAGCCCAGCGAGCTCACTCCCCTGGTGTCGCTGGCCACCAGCCACCTGCTCGACCGGGCGATCGCGCAGACCGGCGCGCCCGCCCACCTGCACCGGCTGCTGCTCGGCGACCACACCACCGGCTCCGTCGTCGTCGAGAGCCCGCAGGTCAGCCTGGTCAGCGCCACCGGCTCGACCCGCATGGGACGTGCGGTCGGACCGCGTGTCGCCGCCCGTTTCGGCCGCGTCCTGCTGGAACTCGGCGGTAACAACGCGGCTGTCGTGGCGCCCTCCGCGGACCTCGAACTGGCCCTGCGGGGCATCGTGTTCGCGGCCGCCGGAACCGCCGGTCAGCGCTGCACCACCCTGCGTCGGCTGATCGTCCACAACGACATTGCCGACCAGCTCGCCGAGAAGCTGGCAGCGGTCTACTCCCGCCTGCCGATCGGTGACCCGTTCGACGAGAAAACCCTGGTGGGGCCGCTGATCACCGACGCCGCGGCGACGTCGATGCTGGCGGCGCTCGATCGGGCCCAGGCCGACGGCGGCAAGGTCATCGCCGGTGGCCGGAGGGTCGAGAGGACCGGCGGCGCGTACGTCGAACCGGCGATCGTGCGGATGCCCCGGCAGACCGCGGTCGTCCGGGAGGAGACTTTCGCCCCGATCCTGTACCTGCTCACCTACGACACCCTGGACGAGGCGGTGGCGCTGCACAACGACGTACCCCAGGGATTGTCGTCCTCGATCTTCACCAGTGATCTGCGGGAGGCGGAGCGCTTCCTGGGCCCCGACGGCTCCGACTGCGGCATCGCCAACGTCAACATCGGCACGTCCGGCGCCGAGATCGGCGGCGCGTTCGGCGGCGAGAAGGAGACCGGCGGCGGCCGCGAGTCAGGTTCGGACGCGTGGCGCGCCTACATGCGGCGGGCCACCAACACGATCAACTACTCCAGCACGCTGTCCCTCGCCCAGAACGTCAGCTTTTTCTGACACGTCACCTCTCCGCGGCGTCGCGCACCGTTCCCACGCCTCACCGCGCTGCCACGCCTCACTGCCGTCCAACGCCCCGCCGCCGTCCCACGCCCCGCCGCCTTCTGGCAGCCCGGCGGACGGCCGATCTCCGGCTGGTCCTCACGGTGGTCATGAGACTCGGATACCCACCGGGAGAACCAGCCGGATTCGGCGACCAGCGAGGGTCAGCGACTGTTGAGGCGGGCGGCTTGGCGGGTCAGATGGTCACGCTCCGGCGCATTCGTCGCCTTGCGCGCCGCCTCCGCGTAGAGGCGGGCGGCCGTGTCCAGGTCACCGGCCCGCTCGTGCAGGTACGCCGCGACCGCCGTGTGCCGCGGCAGCGACTCGTCGAGCGCGGCCAGCGCCGCCAGACCCGCGTGGGGCCCATCGGCCTCACCGAGCGCGACGGCACGGTTGAGCCGGACCACCGGGCTGCCGGTCAGGCGCACGAGTTCGTCGTACCACTCGAGGATCTGGACCCAATCGGTCTCGGCGGCGGTCTGCGCGTCGGCGTGCAGTGCCGCGATCGCGGCCTGCGCCTGGAACTCGCCCAGCCGGTCACGGGCCAGCGCCGCCTGCAGAATGGCGATGCCCTCGGCGATCAGCGACGTATCCCACCTGCTCCGGTCCTGTTCGGCAAGCGGGATCAGGCTGCCGTCCGGCCCGGTCCGGGAGGCGCGGCGGGCGTGGTGCAGCAGCATCAGGGCGAGCAGCCCGGCCACCTCCGGGTGATCGATAACGGTCACCAGCTGCCGGGTGAGCCGGATCGCCTCGGCCGCCAGGTCGACGTCGCCGGAGTATCCCTCGTTGAAGACCAGGTACAGCACGCGCAGCACCGTCGCGACGTCGCCGGGCTGGTCGAACCGCACGCCCGAGACGGTCCGCTTGGCCCGGCTGATGCGCTGCGCCATGGTCGCCTCGGGCACCAGGTACGCGCCGGCGATCTGCCGTGTGGTCAGCCCGCCGACGGCACGCAGCGTGAGCGCGACCGCCGACGACGGCGTCAGCGACGGGTGCGCGCACAGGAAGTACAGCCGCAGCGTGTCGTCCGAGGTGGCGGCCGGTCCGGGCGGCGGCTCCCGGTCGGCGAGGTCCTCGCGACGGCGGCGCGCGGTGTCGGCGCGCGCCGCATCGAGGAACTTGCGCCAGGCCACCGTGACCAGCCACCCCTTCGGGTCCCGCGGCTCGCCGGCGCCGGGCCGGACCGCCTCGACCAGCGCGTCCTGGACGGCGTCCTCGGCCGCCGCGAAGTCAGCTCCGCGGCGGACGAGGACCCCGATCACGCTGGGCGTGAGACTCCGGAGGAGTTCCGCGTTCATTCCGTGATCGTCGGTGCCGCGTGCAGGAACGGGCGCAGCTCGAGCCATTCGTGGATCGGCTTGCCGCCGGCGCCGGGCGCCGCGGAGAGTTCCCCGGCCAGCTCGACGGCCCGCTCGTAGCTGTCCACGTCGATGATCATCCAGCCGGCGATCAGGTCCTTCGTCTCGGCAAACGGGCCGTCGGTGGCCGGCGGGCGCCCCGGGCCGTCGTAGGACACCCAGGTGCCCTCCGGTGCGAGCGCCTGACCGTCGACGTACTCGCCGGTCTCCTCCAGCCGCGCGGCGAAGTCGTTCATGTACTGGATGTGGGCGGTGACCTCCTCCGGCGTCCACTTGTCCATCGGCACGTCGTTGACCGGGGCCGGGGCGCCGCGGTAGTGCTTGAGCAGCAGGTACTTCGCCATGATGTGCTCCATTCTCGTTGTCCTTCGCCCCCGGGACGGAGCGGCCCGCCGATTCTCGACACCCCTGCGCAGAATCTTTTCTTGACCCATCCCCGGGGGTACGGGTTTAGCGTCGCCCCATGATCCGTGAGTACCTCCGCGCGCTGCCGGTCTTCGCCGGTGACCTGCCCACCTTCGCCCCGGCGGACGTGCCCGGCCGGCCCGACGAGCTGTTCGTGTCGTGGCTGGTCGCGGCCGTGGAGGCGGGAGTTCGTGAACCGCATGCGACAACACTGTCGACGATCGGTCCGGACGGCGTACCGTCCGCAAGGATCGTGATCCTGAAGAACGTGGACGCGGCGGGCTGGCAGTTCGCGGCGCACGCGGCCAGCCCGAAAGGCCGTGACCTGGCACGTCACCCGGCCGCGGCACTGACCTTCTACTGGCCGGCGCTGGCGCGGCAGGTCCGGGTGCGTGGCACGGTGCGGCCCGCGACGGCGGAGGAGAGCGCCGCCGACTTCCTGGCCCGGTCCGCGGAGTCCCGCGCCGAGGCGGCACGGGGCCGGCAGAGCCGGCCTCTCGACGACCGGCCGACGCCCGAGATCTCCCTCGATCCGGGGTACGTTCTTCCGGAGTGGACCCTGTACACGGTGGAACCTTGCGACGTCGAGTTCTGGCAGGGCGACAAGCACCGCCAACACACCCGTCTGCGGTACTCCCGGGCCACGCCCGGCTGGGATCGGCAACTGCTCTGGCCCTGATCGAGGTAACAGTGGGCGAGGTGCCGGACAGGAACCGGGTGTGAGGACATCGATACCGGACCGGGAGCAGCGCTTCCGGTCGTTGTTCGCCGACACCTATGCGGAGGTGTTGCGGTTCGCGCAGCGCCGCGTGCATCCCAGTCACGCCGAGGATGTGGCGGCCGACGCCTTCCTGGTGGCCTGGCGTCGCCTGGAGGAGGCGCCGGGCCGGGCCGACGACCTGCGGGCCTGGTTGTTCGGGATCGCCCGGAACTGCCTGCTCAACACGCGGCGCGGGCTCGGGCGGCAGGACGCCCTGGCGGTGCGGATAGCCGTGACCACCCCGTCGTACGACGTGGCGGTGGCCGAGGAGGAGTCGACCGCACAGCGGCTGGACCTGGCCGCCGCGTGGGGCAGGCTGACTCCGGGTGAGCAGGAGACGCTGGCGCTGACCGTTTTCGAGCAGCTCACCTCTCCGCAGGCGGCCATGGTGCTGGGGATCAGCGCCGCAACGTACCGGTTGCGGTTGCTGCGCGCACGGCGCGCGCTGCGACGCCACTTCGACCTCGACACGCTGGCCGTCACCCGTCTGGAGACTCTGGAGAACCCGTCGTGAGCACCTTTGACCTCGAAGAAAATCTCCGTCTCATGGACGCCGCCGAGCCGATCACCGACGAGCAGCGGCGGAACGCCACCCGGGTGCTGGACGGCGTCCTCGCCGCCGCTCCGGACGTGCCCCCGCCGGCCGGCTCTCTCCGGAGGACCCGGCGTCGGACGCTGCTCGCCGCCGCGGTCGCCGCTGTTGTGGCGGCGGTCGGCGGGGCGCTGTTCGTTCTGCCCGGAGGCATCGGCGGCGGCGCCGCCTACGGCTCGTGGACCTCGGTCCCCAGCCCGCTCAGCGCCGACGAGATCACCCGGATCGGTGCGGATTGTCTGAAGGAGATCTCCGCCACCGGCCGGTTCGACCGGAATCGGGCCGAGGTGGCTCTGGCCGAGCGGCGCGGCGAGTACGCGATCCTGCTGTTCCACAGCACGAAGCCGGACATGTCGGGCTCCTGCCTGGCCCACAACATTCCCGGCAGCGCGGACGTGGACGACATCAAGTGGGGTGCCGGCAGCGGGTTCAGCTCCTCCCCGAGCGCACCGGCTCGCGGATTCGTCGACGGATCCCTCTCCGATTTCCGCGGCGCCTCGGTCACCGAAGGGCTGGCCGGCGCCGAGGTCGTCGGGGTGACCGTCCACGCCGGCAAGCTGACTGCCCAGGCAACGGTCACCGGCGGGCGTTACGTCGTCTGGTGGCCCGGGCCGGCCTTCGAGATGCGGGACGGGCAGCCCGTCGACTTCCTCAGGTACGACCTGACCCTGCGGGACGGCACCGTTCTTCACGACGTGAAGCCGACCCACGGCTGAAGCACGACGCCCTCCGGAGGAGCCAGGCGTCCTACCGGGTGCCATGACGCGGCTCTGTGGAAGAGCTCCGCGTCAGGGGCGGTGCGGGTCCTCCGGGGAGAGCCACGCGTCCGGGTCGTCGAGGCAGTGCCGGTCCACCGACCGGGTCAGCGCCTCGGCGACCGCCCGCACCACCGGCCGCGGCTCGTCGCCGCGTGACACCAGGGACCAGGTCCAATACGGAGCCGGGTGGCGGATCGGGCGCGCGGTCAGGTCAGGCGGAACCGGGTCGGTCTGGCTCTTCGGGTTGTTGACGACCGGGCGGCCGAGGCGGCGCACGTGGTCGTGGAACGCGTGACCGGTGGAGCCGCCCTCCGACACGTGCTCCACCTTCGCCCCGGTCTCTCGGGCCATCGCCAGCGCCCAGCGGTTCCACGACGACCAGCTCGTCTCGTCCGCGTCGATCAGGACAGTCGTGTCCCGGGCGCGGACCGGCCCGGCCTCGCCGCCGGTGCTGATCGCGAACAGCCGGTCGGCGCCGAGCAATCGCGCCTCCAGTTTCTCCGCGGCGACGATCGCCGACGGCACCCAGCAGATAGCCAGGTCGAGGCCACCGTCGACGACCCGCGCGGCCTGCGCGTGCGACGGCAGGACCCAGGCGTCCACGATGAGTTGCGCGGTGCCGGCGGTTTTCTCCTCCAGGTCGGCGGGGCGCCAGTTCACATAGCCGAGGCGCACCGGGCCCGAGGCGGAGAGGCCTGTCGCCGTACGCCGCAAATCGTCCGCCTGGTCGAGAAGGACCTTGACGCGCGGCAGCAGCAGCGTCCCCGCCGCGGTCAGCGCGACGGTCCGGCGGTCACGGTCGAACAAGCGGGTGCCGAGATCCCGCTCCAGCGCCTTGATCTGCTGCGACAGCGAGGGACCGGCGATCCGCAGCCGCTCGGCGGCGCGCGCGTAGCTCAGTTCCTCGGCGACCGCGACGAAGTACCGCAGCTGACGTAGCTCCATCGCCCCAGCCTAAGCGCGGTGTCCCGGTGGCCGCCGGGGCGTGCCGTGGGCATCCCCGACGCAGCTCGGAGGCGTGGCCCGCTCACCGGCCGCCCGGTCTCGTGCCCTGATAGGCGCAGCCTCTCAGCCAGGAGAAAGTCAGTCGTGCCGATCACCGCCGTTCCGAGAGACGGTCGTGCCAGAGAGATTCTTCCAGCTCACCGAGGAGCAAGAAATGTCGAAGGTCGTCATCGTCACCGGGGCTTCGCAGGGCATCGGCGCCGCCACCGTCGCCGCCTACCGCAAGCTGGGCTGGAACGTGGTCGCCAACTCGCGCACCATCCAGCCGTCCGGCGACCCCGGCGTGATCACGGTGCCGGGTGACATCGCCGATCCGGCGGTCGGCGCGCGGCTCGTGGAGGTCGCACTGACCGAGTTCGGCCGCGTCGACACCGTCGTCAACAACGCCGGCGTCTTCGTCGCGAAGCCGTTCACCGACTACACGGCGGAGGATTTCGACGCGGTGACCGGCATCAACCTGCGCGGTTTCGTCAGCGTCACCCAGCCCGCGGTCGCCGCGATGCTGGAGCAGGGTGGCGGCCACGTCGTGACCATCACGACCAGCCTCACCGACCACGCGGTCAGCAGCGTCCCGGCCGCGTTCGCGAACCTCACCAAGGGCGGCCTGAACTCGGCGACCAAGGCGCTCGCCGTCGAGTACGGCTCGCGCAACGTGCGCTTCAACGCGGTGTCGCCCGGCATCGTCAACACGCCGATGCACCCCGAGGAGACCCACGAGTTCCTCGCGGCGCTGCACCCGGCGGGCCGGCTCGGCGAGGTCGGCGAGGTGACCGACGCGATCCTCTTCCTGGAGAACGCCGCGTTCGTCACCGGCGAGATCCTGCACGTCGACGGCGGCCAGAGCGCCGGTCACTGAGGCGTCGGGGCCGCGGCGCGACCGCCGCGGCCCCACCGGCCGTCCGGTGGTTACCTTCAACCTCGTTTGGAGCTTCTGATGACGAATACTTCCTTCGAGCCGGTTCTGCGCGACGTGCTCGACGCCTGGCAGCAGGCGATCGCCGAGCACGATCACGACCGGGTCGCCGCACTGTTCACCGAGGACGCCGTCTTCCAGGGCCTGCACCCGTACAGCGTGGGCCGTCCCGGGGTCGCCGCCTACTACGCCGCCCAGCCGCCGGGCATGACCGTCGACTACCGGATCCTGAGAAGCCGGCCGCTCGCCGACGACGTGGTGCTCGGCTGGATCGCCGCGGAGTTCCGCTTCGCCGACGAATCCCGGCCGCCGCTCCCGGTCAGCCTGACCGTCGTCGTCCGTGGCGGGAAGATCGCCCACTACCACGTCTCGCACCGCATCGACGACTGACGACCTCACCTCCCGGCCGGCCCGACAACGCCCAGGGCGGGGTCAGGGCCGCTGTCCAGCCCGAGGTCGGGCCGCAGGGCGACGGCTCCCCGCAGATAGATGTGCCGGATCTGGTCACGCCGCAGGTCGGTCTCGACGTGCGCGAGCATGCGGACGACCCGCGGCAGCGCGCCCGGTACATCGATCTCGGTGGCGCACAGCAGCGGCACGTCGCCGAACCCGATCTTGCGCGCCGCCGCCGCGGGGAACGCGGCAGTGAGATCCGGGGTGCTCGTGAAGATGACGCTGACCACGTCGTCGGGCATCAGCCCGTTCCTGGCGACCACCTCGTTGACGAGTTCGATCGTGGCTTCCAGGACGAGGTCCCGATCGTCGGCCTCCAGCTGCGTCGCGCCGCGGATAGCCCGCAACATCGATCATCCCTCCTCGCCCGCGTCCCCCTGCCGTCACAGCGGCAACAGCCGCGATGGCCGCGTCACCCCGGCCGTCACCACGACGACGGCCGCGATGGCGGTGTCACCCTGCCGTCTCGGCGGCGATGAAGGCCGCGAGCCGCGCGACCCCCTCGACGATCTCCTCCGGGGTCAGATAGCTGATCGAGAGGCGCAGTGCCCGGTCACCTCCGCCGGCCGGATGGAAGTACCGCATCGGCGTCCACAGCACGCCGAAGTCCCTGGCGGAACGCGTGAGCGCCGCCTCGTCGGCACGGAACCCGACCTGCAGGGTCAGGAAGAAACCACCGACCGGGGTATTCCACCGCACCCCGAGCCTGTCCCGGCGTTGCCGTGGCAGCTGCCGGTCGAGTTCGTGGAGGGTGGCCTGCATGGCTTCCCCGTAGTAGCTCGCCGGCTTGGCGTTCAGCTCGGAGACCCGCCCGCCGGCCGACAGCAGGGCGCCGGCCACCACCGCCTGACTGAGCGAGGAGGTGTTGACAGTGACCATGCTCTTGATCTTCGAGAGCTCCTCGGCGAGCAGGCCGCCGCCGTCGACGCGCTGATCCGCGACGACGTAGCCGACCCGCGCGCCGGGGAAGATCGTCTTCGAGTACGACCCGAGGTGCACCACCACCCCGGCGTCGTCCAGCGACTTCAGGGTCGGTTCCGGAGCGACCGGGCTGACCAGCCGGTACGGGCTGTCCTCCAGGATCAGTACGCCGTGCCGCCCGGCAACCGCGAGCAGTTCGGCGCGTGCCTGGGTGCCGACGCTCGTGCCGGACGGATTCGAGTGGTCCGGCACGATGTAGAAGACCCGCGGCCGGCGGCCCCGAGCCTGCTCGGCGAGGATCGCCTCCTCCAGGACGGTGCCGGTGAAACCGCCCGGCGGTTCCTCGACCGCGCTCATCTCGATGTCGAGCAGTCGCGCGACCCCGGTCACCCCGACATAGCAGGGGCTGGCCACCAGCGCGACGTCCTCCGGCCCGCGGATCAGGGCGCGGAGCACCAGCAGCATCCCCTCCTGGGCGCCCACCGTGACGACGACGGAGGCGGCGGGGACGTCGATGTTCTCGTCGATGCGCAACGATTCGGCGATCAGTTCGCGGATCTGCCCGGCGGTGGTGCCGTATTGGTACATCGCGGTGCGGATCTGCTCCGGGGACCGGCCCGCCTCGGCCAGGTGGTCGAGATAGCGCCGGATGTGCGCGAAGATCTCCTCGGTGTCGAAGAAACCGTCGTAAGGCCGCCCCGGCGCGAAGGAGACGGCATCCGGATAACGCATCGTGATTTCGTTGAGGAACGTCATCGTGTCCAGCACGGGATCGGCGAGACTGGCGTGCAGATCGGTTTTCCGGAGCATCGGGCACCCCTATTCAGAATCGTCACGCCCAGCGGCATTTCAGCGTATTCATGATGGCACGGTCACCGACCCGGGCCAATGTGTCCAACTGCTCGCCACCGGCGGCCGGAATCGCAGAGAGCACGCCGGCCGGGCCCGCTCGGGGGAACGGCCCGGCCGGCGCACGCCGGACATCCGCGAGCGTCAGGCGGATGGCAGCTCGGCGTCCGGCACGGGGCGCCGCACTCTCCGCGGAGAGCGGGGCCCAAGTCGTCGGCAGTCGATCAACAGCCGGACCACCTCGGCGTACGTTTCTCCGCGAAAGCCCGCGGTCCCTCCACCGCGTCGCGGCTGTGGCGGCGCTGCTGTTCCCAGTGGTAGGTCGCGGTGAACGCCTCGCGCAGCGGCATGTCGACCGAGCGGAGCGCCGCCTCCTTGATCGCCCGGACCGAGAGCGGCGCGCTCGCCACCAGGTCGGCGACCCAGCCGTCGACCCGGTCGTCCAGCAGGTCGACCGAGACCAACTCGTTGATCAGCCCGTGCATGTGCAGGGTGGTCGCGCTGATCCGCCGGCCGGTCAGCAGCGCTCCCATCGCGATCTTCTGCGGGAGCTGCCGGATCAGGCGAAACACCCCACCCGCGCCGGGTACCAGGCCCAACTGCGCCTCGGGGAGCCCGAACACCGACCGGTACGAGGCGATCACCACGTCGCAGGCGAGCACCAGCTCGAGGCCCCCGCCGAGCGCGTACCCGTCGACCCGGGCCACCACCGGCTTGCTCAGGTCGAATCGCTCGGTCAGCCGGGGCCACCCGGGCTGGTCCCGGCTACCGAACGTGGACGGCGGCGTCCCCGCGGCGTCGAGCCCGGCCCGTTCCTTGAGATCCTGGCCGACCGAGAAGGCACGGTCACCGGCCCCGGTCAGCACCGCGACCCGGACGTCGTCGTCGCGTTCCACGTCGTCCCAGATCTCCGCGAGTTCCTGGTGCGTACGCAGGTCGAGCGCGTTGAGGACGGCGGGCCGGTTGATGGTGACCCGGGCGACGTGGTCCTTCTTCTGGTAGAGAACCCGCGGCTGGTCACTCATGCCCGCCGCCCCGCGAACCGGCCCACTTTGTCGATCACGTCGCCGTCGTGGATGCGAAGCGCTTGCTCCAGGGCAAACTCGGCGAGATAGGCCCGCAGTTCGTCCGGCGACTCCTCAGCCATGTTGATCATGCGGCGGTTGGCGGCCACCGCGTCACCCGCCAGCCGGGCGACGCCGCCTTCGGCAGCGGCGTCCAGCTGGTCCGGCTCCACCACCTCGTCGACGAGCAGTGCCGCCGCCGGCTCGTCCGCCTGGATTCGCCGGCCGCCGAGGATGATCTGGCGTGCCAGCCGGGCTCCGGCCATCCGGGTCAGGCGCAGGTTGGCGGCGCCCGGGATGATGCCCTCCTGGGCGGCGGGCAGGCTCAGGTACGCGTCCGAGGCGGCCAGCACATGGTCGAAGACGAGGAGCATCTGGCAGCCGCCGCCGATCGCGAACGTGTCGACCACCGCCATCCACGGCTTGTCCACCAGCCGCGAATGCCACCGGCCCGGCTGCTCGTGCCATACGCCGCGGCGGAGCTTGTGCAGGTATCCGAGTTCGCGGCGGAGCAGGAACCCGACCAGGGTGATCTCGCCGGCGCTGATCGCCTTGAGGTTGATGCCGGCGCTGAACACCCGGCGGCCCTGGTACCGCGGATGGCTCATCAGGCCGCCGCGGACCAGGCCCACTCGTACGGCGGGGTCGAGCAGAGCCAGATCGACAGCGGTCTCCATGTCCTCGACCTGGCGCTCGTCCTCGGCGTTGAGGCAGTCGCTGCGGCACATGATCAGCCTGGCCGTGCCGTCGCGCCGTTCCATCCGGACCGACTCGGTCTCCAGCACGCCGGTGCGTTCGAACTCGGGCAGCAGGCGCAGCGCACGCGGGGTCGGCTGCAGCATCGACTCCAGCAGGTGCCGGCCGGCCGGCTCGGAGCGCAGAATCCCGCGCAGGAAGATGCCGTGGTCGATCTCGCGGCCCTCTTTGCCGGACTGCGGCAGGGCTCGCTCGGCAGCCAGTTGCCCGGTGGTGGGCACCAGGCCGGGAAACCTCTCCGCCGCGACCGTGACCAGCGCGTCCACCCGCAGCCGCTGACGCCGGCCCGCGGTCAACTCGGCGTAGACCGCCTCGGCGTGCTCGGCCAGGAACCCGGCGCGCAGCGCGCGGACCGAGGCATGCGCGGCGGCGGCCGCGTCGCGTTGCACGTCATCACGGGCGGCCGGTGCCGGCAGCTCCGCGATCAGGCGCTCCACCTCGGACGCGGCCCCGGCCAACCGTTCCCGCTCGGCGGCCAGGCCGGTCGCCGAGCGGGACACGGTCGCCGAGCTCACGATGCCACGCCCCGGCGAAGGGCACGGTCGCAGGCGGCGAGATGCGAGCCGAGGGCATCCTCGAAGCTGGTGCGGGCGGCGTCCATCAGCAGCTGCCGCCGGATCGCCAACTCCCGGCCCGCCACGCCGGCCGCGGCCTCGGCCAGCAGCGCCAGCTCCAGGCCGGGATCGGCGACCACCGAGTCGAGCAGGCCCAGCGCCACCGCGTCGGCCGCCTCGATCGGCTCGCCGAGCAGCGCGTGGCGCCGGACGCGACCGGCGCCTTGCCGGGCGAGCCGGTACAGGGCCATGCCCGGCCAGGTCGCGCCGTCGTCGAGCGGGATGACGAGTCGGGTGCCGGTGGCGGCGATCCGCACGTCCGTGGCGAGCAGCACGTCGAGCGCCGGGCCACCACAGTCTCCCGAAGCCACCGCCACGGTGGTCAGTCCCAGCCGTTCCAGCCGGCGCACCGCGCGTTCCCACTTGGTCAGCAGGCCGACCGTCAGGTCCGCCGCCCGGCCGCCGGCCGGTGCGCCCCACACGTGGACCGTCACCAGCCCGGCGGTGGCCTGGTCCTCGGCCCGGTCGCAGACCCGCAGCACCGCCTCGGTGGCCGCGACCGAGATCGGCTGCGCGCCGTCGATGTGCAGCACCAGGCCCTCGTCCCGCACCGCGGTCACCACTGGACCAGCGCCGTCTCGATCGTGGAGCCGGGGCCCATGGTCATCAGGACGCCGTACTCCCCCGGACGGGCGACGGCCTCCTCGACCAGCCGCTCGTAGGAGAACAGGAACGAACCGCTGGAGACGTTGCCGTAGTCGCGCAGCACACCGATGGTGTGGCGGACGTCGTGCCGGCTGAGTCCCAGGTTCACCACCACCGCGTCGATCACCTTCTTGCCTCCGGAGTGCACCAGCCAGTGCCCGATGTCGCTACGACGCAGCCCGGTGCCGGCCAGCAGGCGGTCCACCACGATCTCGGCGTGCGCGCCCACCACGTACGGAATCTGCGGGTCGAGGAAGAAGCTGAACCGGCCCTGCTCGCGGTCCCAGTCGTAGCGCATCGCCTCGAGCGCGTCGGTGATCAGCAGACTCGCGGTCTTGAGCAGCCGGGGGCCGGGCGGCGTGGGGGCATCGGCGCCGGGACCGTCGGCCACCAGCGCCAGCGCGGCCGCACCGTCACCGAACAGGCTGTTGACCACGGCGGTACGCATGGAGCCGTCGATCGCGTACGCCGCCGAGCACGCCTCGGCGCACAGGACGACCGCGAGCTCTCCCGGGTGCGTGGCGCTCCAGCCGGCGACCACGTTGAGCGCGTTGAGCCCGGCGTTGCAGCCCATGCCGACGACGTCCGAGCGGCTGCAGTGCGGGTCGAGGCCGAGCTCCCGGATCATCAGCGCGCTCAGGCCCGGCGTCAGGAAACCGGTCGAGGTGACGCAGCAGAGGTGTCGTACCTCGGCCAGGGACGCCCCGATCCGCTTCAGGCAGGTCTGCAGCGCGGCGCTGCCCATCTCCACCGTGATCCGCTTGTGCTTGTCGAGCAGGTCGCCTTGCGGCTCGGGCTGCCGGATGCCGGCCGCATCCGGCTCGGGCAGCGTGAGGTGGCGCTGGTCGATGGCACTGTTCAGGAAGACGGACCGGGTGCGCGGATCGTCGATCCGCATGAGATCGAGCAATTCCGTTTGCGAGACCGGAGCGCCGGAAACGGCGGTGCCCACGCCGACCAGCCGGGTGATCGCAGGCATCGGGGCGATGTTGGACGGCGCGGCGGAGCGCTCGGCGAGGACCGTCATCGGTACATCCACCCCCACATGTGCGGCTGACTCCGGTGCAACTTCAGGACCGACTTCTGACCCATTTCGCTCACCTTTTCGTACGGCGTAGGTACCGGTTACGAGGAAGCTAAGCGCGACATCAGGGCACGTCAATGCAGAGTCCATCTGAAGAATTCGTCCGTTGGACACCGCCGACTGCGGACCTGAACATCCTCGGCGGATTCACGCAATCCGTTGGACGGTCCGGATCGTCTCCGCTCTTTTCATCTGGATAAGTTAGCCAGACAAAGCGGCCGCGATCTACAGTCCGACCTATTCCGCCATTATCCTGCGGGGAGCGAACATGCATGACTCTCAGATCGCGACGGACCCGGCGAATCTCGAGGTCGATTACCTCGAGATCTACGTCGACAATCTGGAACGCGCGGCCTTCACCTGGGTGGACAAGTACGCGTTCACCGTGGCCGGCACGGGTGGCGCCGCCGGCCACCGGAGCCTGGCCCTGCGCCATGGGTCGGTCATCCTGGTGCTCACCCAGGCGACCTCCGACCAGCATCCCGCCTCGGACTTCGTGCTCAGCCACGGCGACGGCGTCGCGGACATCGCGCTGCGCACCGCCGACGTCGAGGCGACCTTCCGGGCCGCGGTCGCGGCCGGCGCCGAGGTGATCCACCGCCCGACCCGGCACGCCGGCACCGGCCCTGCGATGACCGCCACCATCGGCGGCTTCCGCGACGTCGTGCACACCCTGGTGGAGCGGGATCCGGAGGCGGGCCCCGGGCTGCCGGTGGGTTTCGTCCCGGCGCTGCGGCCCGCCGAGGACGGCTCCGGCGAGGTCGGCCTGCTGGGCCTCGACCACCTCGCGGTGTGCGTGGCCCCCGGCGAGCTCGGCCCGGCCGTCGAGCACTACCGCCGGATTCTCGGTTTCCGGCACGTCTTCGCCGAACGCATCGTGGTCGGCGACCAGGCGATGGAGTCGACAGTGGTGCAGAGCAGGCCGGGCGGCGTCACGCTGGTCCTGATCGAGCCGGACACCACCGCCGAGCCGGGCCAGACCGATGAGTTCCTCAAGAGTCACCAGGGTGCCGGGGTGCAACACCTGGCGTTCGCGTCAGACGACGTGGTGCGTTCCGTGCAGGCGCTGAGGCGTCGCGGCGTCACCTTCGTGAACACCACGCCCGCCTACTACGACCTGCTCGCCGAGCGGGTCCCGCTGCCGCCGGCCAAGCTCGCGGCGCTGCGGGCCGCCGGCGTGGTGGCCGACGAGGATCACGGCGGGCAGCTCTATCAGATCTTCACGGCCTCCGAGCATCCCCGGCACACCCTCTACTTCGAGATCATCGAACGGCAGGGTGCGGCCACCTTCGGCAGTGCCAACATCAAGGCCCTGTACGAGGCGGTCGAGCTCGAGCGGGCCGGACAGCGTGGTCCCCGCCGCTGATCCGGAGGACGTCCCGTTCGGCAGCGTGGGCGACGCCGAGCGCGCGGCCGAGGCGGTGCTGCCCGCGGATGTCTGGGATTTCGTGGCCGGCGGCAGCGGGCGGGAGACGACACTCGCTGCCAACCGGGCCGCGCTGGACCGCGTGTTCCTGATCCCCCGGGTGCTGCGAGACGTCTCCGCCTGCGACACCGCGACGACCCTGCTCGGCCGTCCGGTGTCGCAGCCGCTGGCGGTCGCGCCGGTCGCCTACCAGCGGCTGGTCCACCCGGACGGCGAGGAGGCGACCGCGCGGGCGGCCGCGGCGGCCGGTGTCCCGTTCGTGGCGAGCACGCTGAGCAGCGCACCGATCGAGCGGATCGCCGCGGCCGGTGGCACGATCTGGTTCCAGGTCTACTGGCTGCGCAACACCGGCACCGTGCTCGACCTGGTGCGGCGGGCCGAGGACGCGGGCTGCCGGGCGATCGTGCTGACCGTCGACGTGCCGTGGATGGCCCGGCGGCTACGCGACATCCGCAACGGCTTCGCACTGCCCGAGCACGTACGGGCCGGCAACCTCACCACCACCGCGACCGCCCACCAGCGCACCGCCGGGTCGGCGCTGGCCGCGCACACCAGCCAGGAGTTCTCGCCGGCGATCACCTGGTCGGCCGTCGACCTGCTGCGCCGGCACACCCGCCTGCCGGTCGTGCTCAAGGGCGTGCTGGCCGCCGAGGACGCTCGCCGGGCGGTCGAGCTCGGAGTGGACGCCCTGGTGGTCAGCAACCACGGCGGCCGCCAGCTCGACGGCGCGATCCCGAGCATCGACGCGCTGGCGGAGGTGGTCGAGGCGGCCGGCCGCAGTACCGAGGTCCTGCTGGACAGCGGCATCCGCGGCGGCACCGACGTGCTGCGGGCGCTCGCGCTGGGCGCCGCCGGGGTGCTCGTCGGCCGCCCGGCGGTCTGGGGCCTGGCGGCCGGCGGCGAGCGGGGCGTGCACCGGGTCCTGGAGCTGTTCGGCGCGGAGCTGCGCGACGCGATGGGACTGGCCGGATGCGACACGGTCATGGCGGCACGCCGGCTGCGTACGGTGAGTGACCGGGACGAGCGGATCGTCGTGCCGATCGCCGGTTGACCTGATGAGACGACGGAGGCCGGGCCCCACCGGGGTCCGGCCTCCGTGCTGTTCCGGGCTAGGCGCCGGGGACCGCGGCCGGCTCGCTGACCCGCTCGCGCTCCACCGCCTCGTACAGGGCCTTGATGTTGTTGCTGCCGAAGGTGCGGGCGCCGCGTCGCTCGATCAGCTCGTAGAACAGGGTGCGCCGCGGGTGCGTGGACGCCGTGAAGATCTGCAGCATCACCCCGGCGTAGTCGCGGTCGGCCAGGATGCTGAAGGCCCGCAGCAACTGCACCGGCACCCCGACCTCGCCGAGACGCGCCGGCAGCGCGTCGTAGTACGAGGCGGGCGTGGTGAGGAACGGAACCCCCCGCTGAGCGCTGAAGCCGACCCCGGCCACGATGTCGTCGGTACGGAACGCCACATGCTGTACGCCCACCCCGTCGTGGTCGCGGATGAACGTGTCGATCTGCCCGGGCGCCCGCTCGGTGTCGGGTTCGATGATCGTGAAGGTGACCCCGCCGGACCGGCTCTGCACCACCTTGGACTCCATCGCCTGGGTGCCGACGACGATCCGCTCCTCGAACGTCTGGTCCAGCTCGAAGATCCGGCCGAGGCGGGACGTCAGGGGATCGAGGTCGCCGGCGGGCACGCACACGGCCAGGTGGTCGACGTCGCGGAGCAGCCCGGTCGCCGTGTCCACGCCGGGATACTCGGCGATGATGCCGGGCGCGAACAGGCCGGCCGGGTCCCGGCGGGAGACGAACCGGTGCTCCACGTCGCCGAAGCCGTCGACCGAGGCGAACGTGACGCCGTCGAGCACCTGCGGAGGTGCGAGCGGGGTGGCACCCCGCCCGACCGCCTCGGCGAAAGCGGCGGACGCGTCACCGACGGCGAGGCCGACCACGGAGACGCCCTCGCCGTGCTGCAGCAGGTAGTCGTGCGCCCGGTGCGCGGCGCTCAGCGGTGAGGTCACCACCAGCGTGATCTCGTGTTGGCGGAGCAGCACCGACGTGCAGTCCGGCAGGCCGGTCGCCGGGCCTCCGCGGCCCAGAACGGTGAAGCCGTACCCGGCGCAGAACCGGGCGGCCGCCTCCTCGGCGTCCTGGGCGTAGATCTCGAGGTGATCGATCGTTCGGATATCCATTGTCGAGCCTCCTTGGCGGCGGGCTGAACGGCCGCGATCACGGCGGACGTCCAACCGCGTGATTCCAGTACTTGGACAGCGACGGCGGGTACGGCTCAGCCGGTGGCCGCGGGGTTCTGCTCGGCCCGTGTCGCGAGATCGGACCAGAGCACGGCGAACTGCCGGGCCAGGTCCGCCATGACGCCCCGGCAGTGCGGCGGAACGCTGTTGACGATCGTTTCCCAGTCCTCGGTCCAGTGGGTGTGCAGGGACAGCAGGCGCAGCAGGTTGCGGCCCGTCTCGGTGTAGCGCAGCGCGGGGTCGGTCATGAGCCGGTTGACGATGGCGGCCCGGTCGGACCGGGGCTCGGCGGATCGGGAGCCGGCGGATCGCGGGTCGGCGACGACGATGCTCATCGAGCGCATCGGCTTGCCGGTCTCCCCACCGGCCTGTGTGGTGCCGGCCCGGGTGGTGCCGGTCCGTGTGGTGCCGGTCCGTGTGGTGCCGTCCGAGCGCCCCCGCGTCCGCCCGGCGGGCACCAGATCCTCGCCACTGTGCAGCCGGTTGCGTACGTCACGGGCGGTCTCCGGCGAGATCTCCGCGGCTCGCGCCACCTGGCGCAGCGACATCTGCGGGTTCTGCTGCATCAGCCAGCCGGCCAGCCGGCGCCCGGCGCTGCCGTCGAGCGGCCGGACCCGGCCGTCCTGGCCGATCCGGACGGTGGCCGGCTCGGCACCGCCGGTCCGTTTGCGGATGTCGGCGACCGTCGCCGGCGAGATGCCGGTCACCGAGGCGACC
Organism: Actinoplanes cyaneus; assembly: GCF_016862095.1. GTDB lineage: Bacteria > Actinomycetota > Actinomycetes > Mycobacteriales > Micromonosporaceae > Actinoplanes > Actinoplanes cyaneus. The sequence continues at coordinate 11,930 of NZ_BOMH01000059.1, read as the reverse complement.
CGGCGGTCCGACCACTGCGGGTGGGACGTGACGATCCGGGCGGCCGCCCGCTTGCGGTCGGCCAGGGCGAGCGGCAGTCCGTGTGCGATGTTCAACCAGACCGACAGCACGAAGGCGTCGTCTTCGGAACCGTCGAAGAACCGGGCCGCGATCGACTCCTCACCACGGCGTCGGGCAGCCCGGACGCGATGTGCTCCATCGATCACCCGCATCGACGAGCGGTGTACGACGATCGGGGGCAGCACCCCGTCGGCAGCCGATATCGCCTCGACGTGCTCCGCGTTCTCGCCGGCGAGCCGCGGCGAGTCACCCAGCTTCAGCGAGTCGACGCGCACCTGGACGACGGGCTGACGATTGATCTCTTCTTCCTCCGGTGCCAATGCAGCTCCTCAAAGCTCGTGGCACGCGTGGCCGGATCCGCCTTGATGACCGGCAACGTGCCAGGCAGAGTGCCCTCCAGTCCCGCTGCGCTCGGCCGCTGGCCGCGGAGGTCCGGCCGGCGGGTCACGCCGCAGGCTCCGCCGGTACCGATCACGGTCGTCGACTCGGGCGGGCGCAGGCGCCACCGGTCGGAGGCAGATCGGTCCGGTTCGCTCTCGGCACCGGGATGTGCCGGTACAGCCGATGAACGAAACAGGCAAGCTCCGCCGGCCGTGGCCGGCGGCGAAACGTCGAGGAGTGGCCGCCGGGCATTCGGTCTCGGCCGGCCGGAAGGGTGCGGACTGGGACGGGGCTTGCGTAGGGAATGGACGGGCGGCGCGCTCATCTCCGGCGATGCGGATCGAGGCGCGGGAAAACGAATCGGGCACGAGCCGCCAATGGAAATCAGGACCTCACGGCCGGCCACTTGACGAACACTGAAGGATTGCCCGGAAGACTCATCCGCGGCAATGTGAAACTAACATCGCCGGATTGGATCCGACACCCCGTCCAACCTGCCGCACGGGGAATGTAACGACCGTCTCGAAATTGTTACGGACCGGACGATTCGCCGTGATTGAATCACGCTCGCCAATTGATAAGGGTTGACCGAGAAGGAACAGGACCGCTCCGGGTCAGGGGTGGGCGGCAACCGTCTCGGACCGGTCCGGCGACATTGCCAGCGTTCGCCCCATCACCGGCGGCAGCACCGAGGCCACCTCGGCCAACTGCCGGATGTCCGCGTCGACGAGCGCCTGGTCACCGTCGCACCGCGCGGCCGTCGGTTCTGGATGGACGTCGATGATCAGACCGTCCGCGCCGACCGCGATCGCCGCACGGGTCAACGGCAGCACCAGATCACGACGGCCACCGGAATGCGACGGATCGACAATGACCGGCAAATGGGACAGTCGCTGAGCAACCGGCACCGCGCTGATGTCGAGGGTGTTACGTGTCGCGTTTTCGAACGTACGAATGCCGCGCTCGCAGAGGACGATGTCGAGGTTTCCGCGCTGCGCGATGTATTCCGCGGCACTGAGCCATTCTTCGACGGTGGCGCTGAACCCGCGCTTGAGCAGCACCGGCCGGCCGGCCGAACCGACCGCCTGCAGAAGCGCGAAGTTCTGCATGTTCCGGGCGCCCACCTGGAGCATGTCGGCGTAGGAGGCCACCAGGTCGACGTGGCCGGGGTCGATCACCTCGGTGACGACCGGCATGCCCGTCTCGGCCCGGACCCCAGCCAGGATGCGCAACCCCTCCTCACCCAGTCCCTGATAGGAGTACGGCGAGGTGCGCGGCTTGAACGCACCGCCGCGCAGCAGCGCGGCGCCGGCCGCCTTGGCCATCCACGCGGCCCGCAGGGTCTGCTCGGCCGACTCCACCGCGCACGGCCCGGCGATGATCGTCAGCGTGTCGGGCCCGATCGGCACGCCGCCGACCCGGATCACCGACCGGTCCGGATGATGCTCGCGACTGACCAGCTTGTACGGCGCCGACACCCGGATCACCCGCAGCACACCGGCCAGGCCACCCAGGTTGAGAGCGTCGAAGTCGGCGACGTCGCCGACCAGGCCCACCACCGTCCGCGACACCCCGCGACTGACGAACGCCGTACCCCCGGCCGAGCGCACCAGGTCGACGACCGCTTGCACGTCGGCGTTGGTGGCCTCGGGCGCCATCACGACAACCATGATCATTTCTCCTCTCGCCGGACGACGGCCGGACTTCGCCTGGCCGCCGTCGCAGCACTGATGTATCGCGAAAGCCATTGCTGGGCCCGCGTCGGGCGGAGGGCTTCGATGTCCTCACCCGCTCAGCACGGCCGACGATCCTGATCCAGCACGGCCGACGATTCTGATCCAGCACGGTCCAAGAACCCGGCCCAGCACGGCCGACGACCCCGGCCCAGCACAACTGATAGTCCCGGCGCAGCACAGCCGACGATCCCGGCCCAGCACCGCCGACGACCGGGGCACCGGTCGCCGGCGGGCCACCTCAGGCGGTACGCGGCATGGACCGGCCGGCCGGCATCGTCCCGGCCCTGGCGGCCGGCATCGTCCCGGCGCCGGCGGCTGGCATCGCCCCGGCGCCGGCCTGCCCGGCGAGGTCCGCCCACCGGGTGGCCAGCTGGCGCGCCAGGTCGGCCACGACCTCGTTGCAGTGCAGCGGGACATTCGCCACGATGCCGTCCCAATCGCTGGTGACGGTGTTGTGCAGCATGAGCATCCGCAGCACCTGCCGGCCGACCTCGCTCGTGCGCAGAGCCGGATCAGAGGTGAGCGAGCGAACGATCACCTCGCTGTTCGGCGGCGCCGTCAGGCTCGCGGACACACTGTCCCGCTGGGTCAGATCGCCGCCCGGTGACATTCTCGGGTCCGCTTCCCGGCGCAGCCGATTGCGCACGTCGCGGACGGTTTCCGGCGAGATCGTCGCCAGTCTGGCAACCTGCCGCAGCGAGAGTGTCGGGTCCTGGAGCAGCAATTCCCGGGCACGTTTCCGTCCGGTGCTGGCGTCGATCGGCCGGACCCGGCCGTCCTGCCCGATCCGGCTGTCCGCGGCGCCCGCGTGGCCGGCCGCCGCGTGCCGGATCACCGCCACGGTGCCCGGCGAGATGCCCGACAACGATGCCACCCGGCGGTCCGACCACTGTGGGTGAGAGAGCACGATGCGCTCGGCGGCCCGCTTGCGGTCCGCGAGGCTCAGTGGCAGGCCGTGCAACACGTTGAGCTGGACGGCCAGGATGAAGGCCTCGGTGTCGTCGCCCTCGAAGAAGCGTGCGGTGATGGTTGTCGCGCCGCGCAGCCGCGCAGCCCTGATGCGGTGATTCCCGTCGATGGGCCGCATCGAGGCCCGGTGCACGATGATCGGCGGAAGGTCGTCGGGCACAGCTGCCAGCACCTCGATGTGCTCCGGGCTCTCCCCGTCGCGCCTGATCGACTCCGCCATGACCAGGTCGTCGAGGTGAACCTCGACCACCGGCCACTCGTTCATTTCCCCCCGCGTACCGGTGCTCATCCCGCAACGACTCCCCGGATATGAGCGCCCATCCCATTACGGATCACTGAACCGAATCTCCTATCGTCGTTGAACCGGGAGCACATTTGCCACCGGCCAGATGGAAATCCATTGCTGATCTCGCGCGTTGCCGGACCGAGAGTACCGACCTGGACAGCACGGGGTAACCCCCGCCGAACGGCCACCGGCACCGCGCCGATCAATTGATCAACTGACGCCACAGGCCATTCACAGGGATCACAGTGATGTTGTGGAAGCGCTTGCATGCAGGTCAACGCCATGAACACCGGCGAAGGCACCGGAAAGAGCCGGATTTCCGATTCCACCACGTAGGATGAAACCTTAGTGAAACCCGTCGGGGTGCATGATGGAGAAGGGGCCCTTAACCAACGGCCGACGGCCTTTGGACCGGCACCGGAAACAGTCGGAATAATGACATGGATCACGTCGCCCGGGCGGCTCGCCCGGTGATCCGCGTGCGTTCGCGACCGGTGACGCGCAACCAGAATCGTTCCCAAACGCATCGCCCGGCTCACGACATTCGTCGCGGGCCGGGCGATGCGTGTTTCCGGCTGCCGGGATCGGCGGGGCACGCCTCAGCGCCGCCGGCCCGTCCGTGTGACGGCGCTCAGCGCGGTGCCGAACGCTCCCAGAACAGACCGTCCTCGGAAGCGACCAGGCCGCCGTCGAACAGCGGCGACTCGTCACCGGCGTCCTCACCGAGCTGCGCACGGGTCTGCACCTGGGCGCCCTCCTGCATGGCCTGGCGAACCACCGCGGACCTGAACAGGGGGGACATGTTCGATTCGTTCTGGGCGGTCATGGTGTCGATCGCGTCGGCGAACTCCGTCGAGTTCTCCTTGAAACGCAGGGCGGCGGCCTCGGCTCCGCCGAGCTCGAACCCGGTGGTGGACATGCCGGCGACCAGCTCGACGAAGGACTCCAGCTCGGTGTGGCTGCTGCTGGTGACCTTCTTCGCGGACCAGAAGTACGAGGACTCGTCGACGTGCATGTCGTAGAACGACATGAGGAACTCGTAGAACACGCTGTACTCGCGCCGGTAGCGTGCCTCGCACTCGTCGAACGCGGACTTCTCGTCGATCCGGCCGGCCAGGACGCTGTTGATCGAACGGGCGGCGAGCAGCCCGCTGTAGGTCGCCAGGTGCACCCCGGACGAGAAGACCGGGTCGACGAAACAGGCGGCATCGCCGATCAGGACCATGCCCGGCCGCCAGAAGGACGTGTTGCGGTACGAGTAGTCCTTGCGCACCCGGATCTCGCCGTACTGCCCGGTGGTGACCCGGGAGGCGTCGGCCAGGTAGTTCTTGACGGTGCCCGTCTCGGCGATCAGGTTGTTCAGCGCGGTCTCCGGGTCGCCCTGGATCTTCGCGGCGTCCTCCCTGCGGACCACCGCCCCGACACTGGTCAGCGTGTCACTGAGCGGGATGTACCAGAACCAGCCGCTCGGGAACGCCTCGCAGAAGATGTTGCCGCTGAAGGGTTCGGCCATCCGGGCGCCGTTCTCGAAGTATCCGAAGAGGGCGAGGCTGCGGAAGAACTCCGAGTACTCGCGCGTCCCGCCCACCCGCTTGTACAGGCTGCTGGTGTTGCCGGAGCCGTCCACCACGTACTTCGCGCGTACCCGGTGCTCACCGGCGTCCGCGTCCCGGTAGACCACGCCCGCGACCCGCTCGCCGTCCTCGAGGACGTCGAGGACGGTGCTGTTCTGCCGCACCTCGGCGCCCTTGCGCGCCGCGTTGTCCAGCAGGATCTTGTCGAACTTGCTCCGTTCCACCTGGTAGGCGAACGAGGTGGGGCCGGAGATCTTCGGTGACACCGAGAAGGAGAAGTTCCACGGGGTGGACCCGGACCCCCAGCGGAAGGTGCCGCCCTTCTTGCGCGGGAAGCCGGCCTTCGCGATCTCCTCACTGACCCCGAGCAGGTGACAGATCCCGTGGATCGTGGACGGCAGCAGCGACTCGCCGATCTGATAGCGAGGGAACGTCTCCTTCTCCAGGATCAGCACACGATGCCCCTGCATCGCCACCAGCGTGCCGAGCGTCGAGCCCGCCGGGCCGCCGCCCACCACCACTACGTCGAATTCTTCTTCCTTGACCGCGCTCATAGCCCACCTTTCGGATCGCGCACAGGAGACGGCACCATTGGTGGCGCCCCTGCAGCCTCGTTTATCGGACGGCAGCGCACTCGGTCTCACGATTTCGTGGATGAACCGACAATGGGATTCCCGCCCGGCCCAGGATCACATGACGACGAGGATCCGACAACGTTTGTCCAACTGACCGTTCGGCACCGTTCCAACGGGTCTGGTTGGACTGCACCCGGGGCAGTCCAACCAGACCCGCCCTGGCCGGCCCGGGGGAGATCAGCCGGCACAGGGGTGAAGGGCGAGAAACGGGGACCGCGCCTCGCCCTTTGTCCTAGATGAATCCCTCGCAGGCCTCATAGGCCGCCTGGTACTCGAACGAGAATGGATCCAGGCCGCCGCCAGAATCGAAGTGATATCCACCGTCGGAGCCCTTGTCCGGAAACTCCGGCACTCCGTTCCCCCGCATGCAGGCGGAAAAGGTCATCTTGGCGGCGGAAGCTGATGCCGACGGCGTCACCGAGTGAACCCGGCTGGCGGGATCCCCGCCACAACCGCTCATCAGAATGGCGACACCCACGCCCAGGAGGACGACATGGATCGCTTTGAACACGGCTTTCCTCCGCACAGTGATAAGAGAATTGTCAGGATCACCGGCGGCGGCCTACGCCGTCCGCAGAGCCTCGGTCGGCGCCATCCGGGCCGCGCGCAGGGCCGGCAGCAGACCCGCTACCGCGCCGATGGCGATCGATGCGCCCAGTCCACCGGCCCAGGCCAGTGGGGGTACCACCGTGGCCCAGTCCCGGGCCTGGGCGTAGGCCACCGTGGCCAGGACGCCGGCACCCACCCCCACGACCCCGCCGATCGCCGCGAGCAGGACCGCCTCGGCCAGGAACTGGGTCCGGATGTCGCCCCGGGTCGCGCCGAGCGCGCGCCGCAGCCCGATCTCGGATCGCCGTTCCAGCACGGAGATGACCATCGTGTTGGCCACCCCGATTCCGCCCACCAGCAGGGCGACCGCGCCGAGGCCGAGGAACAGGCCGTTGAACGCGGACTGCGCGGCCGCGCGGGCGATCAGCGCCGACGAGGGCCGGCTGACGGTGATCTCGTCCGGATCCGCGGGATTGGCGGTCGCGGCGAGCACGTTGTAGACGGACGTGACCTGCTCCTGCTGTGCCAGCACGTATACCTTGGTCGAGTACCCGTCGAAGCCCAGGTACTTGCTCGCCGAGTCGTATCCGACGAGCACCGCGGTGTCGACCTCCGGGGTCAGCTTCGCCGGGTTGAGGATGCCCGAGACGTAGAACCACTGGTCGCCGACCCAGATCCGCTCGTCGGGGATCAGGTGGAAGATGCCCAGCCGCTCAGCCGCGGTCGCGCCCAGCACGGCGACCGGCTGGGTGGCCGAGGCCGCGTCGAGATATCTGCCCTGGGCCACCGAGGTGCTGACCGCCGCCGGCAGGCCCAGGCTCGCCGCGTTCACCGACAGCCCGTTGGTGTTGACCTCCGGCACGTACGGGGTGCGGTACGCCTTGGCGGAGATCTCGCCGGTGCTCTGCACGTTCTCGACCGGACCGACCCGTCCGATCATGCCCGTCGCCGTCTTGGGCAGCTTCGCCGTCTCCCCCGCCATCGTCTTGCCGGGCTCGACAGTGAGCAGGTTGGTGCCCAGCTTGTCGATCTCCGACAGCAGACCCGCCTGGGACGAGGCCGAGAGGCCCAGCACCGCGACCATCGCGGCCACCCCGATCGCGATGCCCAGAGCCGACAACGCGGCCCGGACCCGTCGGGTACGCAATCCCACGCTCGCCACCCGGGCCAGGTCGACGGGGTGCAGCCGCACCGCAGTCGTCGCCGCCATGTCAGTCACCCTCCCCGGGCGCACTGTCGTGGTACTGAGCGACATCGGCGACGACGTGCCCGTCCAGCACCTCGATACGGCGCGGCAGACGGGCCGCCAGATCCCGATCGTGAGTGATCACCACGATGGTCGTCCCCTCGTCGTTGAGCTGTCGCAACAACTCGTAGACAGCCCCGCCGGAGACACTGTCCAGGTTGCCGGTCGGCTCATCGGCCAGCACGATGGCCGGGTTGCCGACCAGCGCCCGGGCGATCGCGACCCGCTGCCGCTCACCACCGGACAGCTCGGCCGGGCGGTGGTGCACCCGATGGCCCAGGCCGACCCGGTCGAGCGCGGTGGAGGCGGCCTGGATCCGGTCGCGGTGCCGGGTGCCGGAGTAGAACAGGCCGTCAGCCACGTTCTCCAGCGCCGTAGCGTGTTCGGCCAGGAAGAACTGCTGGAAGACGAACCCGATCTGGGTCGCGCGCAGCCAGGCCAGATCGCGGTCCGTCATCCGGGCCACGTCGTCACCGACCACCCGCACCGTCCCCGAGGTGGGCCGGTCCAGTGTGCCCATCACCTGGAGCAGGGTGGACTTCCCGGAGCCCGAGGGGCCGACGATCGCCACCAGCTCCCCCCGGCAGATCGTGAACGTGGCGCCGTCCAGCGCCACCACCGGCGACAGGCCGGGGTAAACCTTCCCGACGTTCTCCAACTGGAGAACCGGCGTACCGCTGCGGGCCGGCTCATCGACCGCTTCGCCCGCGGCTTCCCTCTCCACCGTGACCGTCTGCTTTCCGATCATGACGCCGGCACCACGACTTTCTGGCCTTCCGCCAGCCCCGTGCCGGAGACCTCGACCCGGCCCTCGCCGTCGTCGATCAGACCGGTCTCGACGCGGACCAGCTGGTGTCCACCGGCGGCGTCCACCACCTCGACCGCGTATCCCCCACCGGCGAGCGCCAGCAACGCGTTCACCGGGACCGACAGGACACCCTTCGAGGTGTCCGACACGATGGCGATCTGCACCGGGGTCTGGTCGAGGGCACCGGTCTCCGCCGGCTTGGACAGCTTGACGTAGACGTCGACGGTCGTCTTCTCGCCGACGGTGGTCGCGACCTTGCCGACCGCCGACACCTCGCCGGGCGTCTTCCGGCCGGTGGGCAGCGTGATCGTCACCTTGTCACCGGCCTTGACCTCCGCCTGCTGACTGGCATTGAGCTGCAGCGTGGCCTGACGTTCGGTGGACGAGGCCTCTATGACGGTCTGCCCCGGCGTGACACCGGCGCCGACGGTCCCGCTGACCTTGGTGATGCGGACCTCGTTCACCGGCAGGAAGACCGCCTGCCCCAGCGGCAGCGTCCCGGTCTTCTTCAACCCCATTGCCGCCTGGAACCGCCGCATCGCCCAGTAGGTCTGCGCGCCGAAGTACTCGGAGTCAGGATCGATCTGGTCGTCGGTGGCGTACTTCAGCGACACCAGCGCGGCGTTCAGCTGCCGCACGTCGACGCCCTTCAAGCCCCACTCGAGCGCCCGATAGACCGGCAGATAGGCACCCTGCAGCAAGATCACCGGCGTGCCGTTCACCCGGTACAGCGGCTTCCCCGTTTTGATCACCTGGCCGGCCGACGGCGCCTGGGTGAGTTTGCCGTCGGCGTTGTTGACCACGTTGTAGACGCCCTTGTAGCCGAGCTTGCCGCTCTGCAGGGAGGTCGCGGAGATGTCGCCCTTCTCGACCGTCGCCAGCCCGTAGGCCGTCTTGTTCTGATACGAGGGTTCCTCGCTCGCGGTTTCCCAGGGTCGAAGAATCACAGCGGCGGCAACACCGGCACAAACGAGGATGGCCACGACCACCATCGGCCATCGGCGCCGACGTCGACGCGGGCGGTGACCATTCGCGGTGATCGCGCCGGTCTCCTTCTCCGTGGCGACCTCGGCGGTGCTCACTTACCGGCCCCGCCCTGCGGCGCTTCCTCGGGGACGCTCCCCTTGAACTTCTTGCAAGCCTCTTCGGCCGCCTTGTACTGCTCCGACTCCGGGTCCGGGCCCGCACCCTTGCGGTTGGAGAAGTCGCCGTTGGCGTCCGGGTCGGAGAAGCCTGTCGCGCCGTTCTCGCGCATGCACTTCGCATACTTGATCTTGTCGTCCTGCGACCAGGTGTCCTGGGCGCCCTTGTCGCCCTTCTGCGGCTGCCCCGCCGGCTTGACCGTCGCGCACTTCGCCTCGGCGTCCTTGAACTCCTTCGAGTTCGGGTTGACGCCGTCCGGAAGAGCCAGAGAACCGTTCTCCGGGTCGGGGAAGTCCGGCATGCCATTCTGTCGCATGCAATTGACATACGCGGCGAGATCGCCCGTTCCGCCACTTGGAGCGGCCGGGGCCACGGTTGCGGCAGTGGTCGGATCCGGCGCCGAAGCCACCGTGTTCCCGTCGCCGGATTTGTCGGCGCAGCCCGCTCCGACCGCAGTGGTCACGAGTAGAACAGCTACGACACCGGCATTGCGGAACCATCCGGCTCCAGATGCACGAGCACCCGTTACCTCAATCATTATGTCCTCCTGTAGCAGCCGAAGCTTCGTGTCTCGACGACATTCCTACGGGAGGACCGGTTTCACCGACGTTTCAGCCAGAACCATCTACCTCACCGCTGCTTCGCGGAGATCTTCCGAAACAGCTTTTGAACAGCGAACACCCGGTCCGCCGACGAAGTGCCGGCGGACCGGGTCAGAGGTGAGGCGGGTTACTTGGGAGCTCCGGGCGTGCCGGGCGGCAGGTGCTTCGCACAGGCGGCCTGCGCCTTCTGAAGCCCGGGCCAGTTCGGATCGACATTGCTGAAGTTGCCGAGCGCGTCGGCGTCCGGGAATTGCGTCACTCCCTTGTCCCGAATGCATTTCACGTACGCGGTCAGGTCCGGCGGGCGCTGCGCCGGGGGCGCGGATTGTGCACCGGGATCGGCCGGCGGCTGACCCTCCTGCGAAACCCCGGAAGGAAGGAACTGCTTACAGGCCGCCTCGGCGTCCTGATACGGCTTCGAAGTGATGCTGACGCCACTGTCGTTGGTAAGAAGCAATTCGCCGTTCGGCTGCGCGTCCGGGTAATTCGGCACTCCTTTCCCACGCATGCAGGTGACGAATTTCATGGCTTCCGCGAACCGCGGGTCGGACGACGGCGAGACGGCATTCGTAACCGTGCTGTCGTCGGCGTCCGAGGACCGCGCGAAGAAGATTCCGGCGCCGAAGCCGCCCAGCAGCACCAGGACGACGACGATCACGATGCCGGGGATCAGATAGCGAGAGCGGGGCCGCCGCGGTGGGCCGGCCGGGTCCGTGGCGACCTCGGCACTCTCCAGTTCGTCATGTGGGGTCGGCGTTGTCTCCATCGCTGTCGCACCTCTCTGCAAGAACACGAATCAAGTCATCCAGCGCTGCGCCGCTCAACATGGCGTGATGCGGCGCGTCGAGGCGGTGCGCCTCGACCTCTCCATCGATGTAGGGCCGCCAGATCTCCGGATCTCCGACGGCGGGCTCGATCAGCGCGGCCCGACCGGCGACCGGCTCGTCGACCATCACCGGCGCATCCACGACAAGCGCGTCCGTGGCAGACGCATCCACAACAGGCGCATCCACGACAGGCGCGCCGAGCCGGCCCGGCCCGGCCGAGCCGTCGTCGCCACGAGCCGGAGGACGTCCCTCCGCGATGAAGAGCAACAGGTCACCGCGGTACACCGCGGGCTCGAACCGGCTCATCAACTCATGGCTGTGCGCGTTGACCCGAGCGATCTCGGTCAGCACCCCGCCCTCCATGGACGGCTCCGTGGCTGCTCCGGGCTCGGCTCGCCCGGACGGTTCCGGGCGAGTTCCCTGGCCGGCCGGGTAACCGTCGAGGATCGCCAGCAGTTCGACGGTCTCCCCCAAGGCCTGCAGGCGGGTCGCGACCGCGTGTGCCACGACACCCCCGTACGACCAGCCCAGCAGCCGGTACGGCCCCACCGGCCGCACCGCCCGCATCCGCGCGACGTACTCGGATGCGACCAGTTCGATGGTGTCCGGCAACGTCTCCCCGGCACCGAAACCGCGAGCCTGGAGTCCGTAGACCGCACTGCCCGCCGGCAGCTTCCGCGCAAGTTCCGCGTAGCACCAGCTCAGCCCGGAGCTCGGCGGGAAGCAGAACAACGGCGTGCCGTCGCCCGTGGCCCGCAGGGGCAGGAGGTCACCGAGATCCGAGGTTCCCGCCTGGCCGGTCAGCAGTGCCGCGACCGCCTCGACGGTCGGCGTGATGAACAACGCCCGCACGTTGACCTCGGTCTCCAGCATGGTCCGGATCCGGCCGACGAGCCGCATCGCCGACAGCGAGTCGCCGCCGAGGTCGAAGAACGACACGTCCGCCGGCACCGACTCCACCCCGAGCACCTCGGCGAACAGGCCGCACAGGACCTCCTCGGTCGCGGTCGCCGGAGCACGCCCGCCACCACCTCCCAACTCCGGGTCCGGCAACGCGGCCCGGTCGAGCTTCCCGTTCGCGGTCAGCGGCAGCGCATCCAGTGCGATCAGGGTC
>NZ_BOMH01000058.1 GCF_016862095.1 Actinoplanes cyaneus | reverse complement strand
AGGGGGCGCTTCATGCGGTTCCGGTCAGGGTGGCGTTATCCGGGCCCTGCCCAGCTCCGGGCCGACCGCCAGCCGCGCGCCCGGCTTGCGGCCCCGGCCCCAGCCGATCTCCCGCCGGTAACTGCCGAGCAGCCCGCTGCCGGCCAGGTGCGCCTCGTCGCGCAGCGGCGAGCCCGGCTCGGCCGGATGCCGCAGCGGCGCCACGAACAGCGCGTCCGCCGGGCAGTGCGCCTCGCACATGAAACAGGTCTGGCAGTCGGACTGCCGGGCGATCACCGGCAGCCCGTCCGGCCCCCGGTCGAAGACGTTGGTCGGGCAGACCGCGATGCAGACGTCGCAGGTCACGCAGCGTGCCGCCGAGACGACCTCGATCACGACGCCACCGCCTGGCGGTCCGCGGCCTCCGGGCGGGTCCAGAGCTCGTCCAGGCCGCCGACGGTGAGGCGGCGGCGCTGCGCCGGGTCGAGCGCCGGGAAGTCCTCGCGCCGGGCCATGCCGCGACTCTCGGTGCGGGCCAGCGCGCTGGTGTACATCCAGCGGGCGTGCGCGACCATCGCGGCGGCCTGCCGGGTGCGGACCGCCTCGGCGCCGCGGGCGGCGGCGCTGCCGCGCAGGGTCGCCCAGACGCGGTCGAGCTCGGCGAGCGCCGGTCGCAGCCGGTCACCGTGCCGCAGGTAGTTCCGGTCGTACGGGTGGACCTGCGCGCGAATGACCTCGACGGCGGCCGCGGGGTCCGCCGCATCCGGGCCGTCCACGCCCGCGCCCGGGCCGTCCGCGCCCGCGCCCACCAGCCGGCGGCGGTGCCGGGTCGCGCCCAGGCTCGCCGCGAACCGGGCCGCACCCCGGCCGGCCCAGGTGCCCGACGACATCGCCCACGCCGAGTTGTGGCTGCCGCCGCCGGTGAACCCGCCACAGATCAGCTCACGGGTCGCGGCGTCCCCGGCCGCGTAGAGCCCGGGCACCGTGGTCGCGCAGTCGTCGCCGGCGATCCGGATCCCGCCGGTGCCCCGGACGGTGCCCTCCAGCAGCAGGGTCACCGGGAACTTCTCGGTGAACGGGTCGATGCCGAGCCGGTCGAACGGCAGGAAGAAGTTCGGCTGGCCGAGCCGCATCTGCGCCTGCTGCTCCGGGTCCGCCTGGTCGATGCTGCACAGCACGGTGCCGGCGCGCAGCAGCTCACGGGCGATGACCGTACGGCCGCCCTGGCTCCCGGCGCCCTCCAGGCGGGTGCCGTCGGCGCGGAAGAACGTCGCGAAGTTGTAGTACGCGGTCTTGGTCACCGAGGAGAACGCCGGGGCGATCCCGTATGCGTTGGAGAACTCCATCCCGGACAGCTCCGCGCCCGCCTCCGCGGCGTAGAGCGCGCCGTCCCCGGTGTCGACGTCGCACCCGAGCGCCCCGCTGAGGAACGCGCACCCGCCGGTCGCGAGCACCACGGCGCCGGCCCGCACCCGGTACTCCGTGTCGTGCTGACGGCGGTGCCCGCGCACCCCGGCGACCGTGCCGGACGCATCCGTGAGCAGCTCCAGGACCGGGCTGTGGTCGAGGATCCGCACGCCGGCGCGACGGATCCAGGAGCGCATCCGCCGCATGTACTCCGGGCCCTGCACGCCCCGCTTGTGCGGTTCGCCGCCGACCACCGGGAACGGGTAGCGCGCTTCGGTCCCGAGGCGGTTCATGTTCTCGTACGTCTGGTCGAGCACCCGCGCCGCCCAGCGCCGGTCGGCCAAGTGTCCGCCGAGTGCCTCCCGGCTCGCCATCGCCTGTTCGCGCTGGTCAGGGTCGGGTTGCACGTACCAGACACCGGTCCCGCCGGAGGCGGTCGGCCCGCTCGTCCCGCAGTAGCCCTTGTCGAGCAGCAGCACGTCGGCCCCGGCCCGCGCCGCGGTGAGGGCGGCCCAGGCGCCGGCCGGTCCACCACCGGCGACGACGACGTCGGCGGTCAGGTCGAGCGGGGTCGGATCGATGGACATGGGGTCTCCCGTCGGGTGGGAACAGGTCCGCACCCCGAGCATTCAACCCACAAAGCCTATCTGTCAACTAGGGTATCGCGGACCGGGACCGCACCCGCAAGATCATGCCGCCGGTGATTGCGTCAGACTTGTGAACGTGACCACCAGCTCGACCCCGCCACCCCGGCGCCGGGACGCGGCTCGCACCCGGCAGTTGCTGCTCGACGCCGCCGTGCGCCGCTTCGCCACGGCCGGCTACGCGGAGACCACGGTCCGGGACATCGCCGACGAGGCGGGCGTCAACGTCGCGCTGATCAGCCGGTACTTCGAGTCGAAGGTCGGCCTGTTCGAGGCCGCCCTCACCGCCAGCTTCACCGAGCTGCGGGCCGCGGCCGGTGATGTCACCCCCGCCGAGGTCCCCGAGACGATCGCCCGCCAGGCCGTCGGGCAGAGCATCGCCGGCGGCCCCAGCCACAGCCTGCTGCTGATCCTGCGCTCCCCCGGCGACGAGCGCGCCGACCAGATCCGCCTGCGCTTCCTGCGGATGTTCGCCGAGAAGATGGCGAAGGCCGCGTCCCTGCAGGGCGGCGACCCGGACCTGCTGCGCGCCCAGATCCTGCTCTCCACCGCGATCGGCGTCACGCTGCTGCGCGCCGGCAACCTCGAACCCCTGGCCTCCGCCTCGGCCGAGGACCTGACCATCCCCCTGCGCGACGTGGTCGAGGCTTTGATCAAGAAACCTTCCTAGGTACGACGACGATCACGCCCGTTCTCAGGCGACACGACCAAGCCCCCTGAGTGCCTTCGCGACCCCCGCCGTGGTCCGGGTAGCTGCGGCGACTCCCGGTTCCGGCTGGTTCTCATGGGCGTTATTCGTGCCTCATAACGCCCATGAGAACCAGCCGGAACCGCAACCCGCGCCGCCGCCCGGGACCACAGCCGAGCTCGCGCCGACCCCGACGCGAGGCCGCTGCCGCTCACCCCCGCCACGCGACTCGCCGTACGCGCGAAGGGGGTCAGGACAGGCGGACCGGGAACACCTCCGGGGCGCCGAGGCGGGCGGCGTCGGCCGTCTCGTCGGACTGCTGCTCCTGGGACGCACGTTCGGCCTCGACACGGAGGCGGTAGTGCTCGACCTCGCGTTCCTGCTGCTCGGGGGTCCATCCGAGGACCCGGCCCATCAGTTCCGCCACCTCGGGTGCGGCCACGGTGCCACGGTCGAACGTCTCGATGGAGATGCGGGTCCGGCGGGTGAGGACGTCGACGAGGTGGCGCGCGCCCTCGGCGGCGGCCGCGTAGACGACCTCGGCGCGCAGGTAGTCGTCGGCGCCGTCGAGCGGCCGGGCCAGCGACGGGTCCTTGGCGATCAGCTCCAGCAGCTCGCGGATCAGTGCGCCGTACCGGCCGAGCAGGTGCTCGACCCGGGCCACGTGCAGGCCGGACTCCGCGGCGATCAGGCCACGGCGGTTCCACAGCGCGGTGAAGCCCTCGGCGCCGATCAGCGGCACCTTGTCGGTGCAGCAGCGCGCGATCGGGCGGTTCAGGTTGAAGGCGCACGCGTCGACCGCGTCCTTGGCCATCACGCGGTAGGTCGTGTACTTCCCGCCGGCGACCACGACGAGCCCGGGGACCGGACTGGCCACCATGTGCTCGCGCGACAGCTTCGACGTCGACTCGGACTCGCCGGAGAGCAGCGGGCGCAACCCGGCGTAGACGCCCTGCACGTCGGCCCGTTCCAGCGGCCGCGCGAGCACCTTGTTGACCTCGGTGAGCAGGTAGTCGATGTCCTTCGCGGACGCCGCGGGGTGCGACTTGTCGAGGGCCCAGTCGGTGTCGGTGGTGCCGACGATCCAATGCCGGCCCCAGGGGATCACGAAGAGCACGCTGGTCGCGGTCCGCAGGATCAGCCCGGTCGACGACTGGATCCGGTCCCGCGGCACGACGAGGTGGATGCCCTTCGACGCGCGGACGTGGAACTGGCCGCGCTCGCCCACCAGCGACTGGGTCTCGTCGGTCCACACCCCGGTCGCGTTGATCACCTGCTGGGCGCGGATCTCGAAGGTCCGGTCGTGCTCGAGGTCGTGGACCTTGACGCCGGTGACCCGTTCCCCCTCGCGCAGGAAGCCGATCACCTCGACCCGGTTCGCCACGTGCGCGCCGTAGGCGGCCGCCGTCCGGGCCAGGAACATCGTGTGCCGCGCGTCGTCGAGCTGGGCGTCGTAGTACTGCAACGCCCCGACCAGCGACTCCTTGCGCAGCGCCGGGCACCGCCGCAGCGCGCCGCGGCGGGTCAGGTGCCGATGGCGGGGCAGCGAGCCGGACCACGCCATCGTGTCGTAGAGGGTGACCCCGGCCCCGGCGTAGAGCCGTTCCCAGCCACGGTGCTGGAGCGGGTAGAGGAAGCGGACCGGCCGCGCCAGGTGCGGCGCGAGGCGGGACAGGATCAGCCCGCGCTCCCGCAGCGCCTCCCGGACCAGCCCGAAGTCGAGCATCTCCAGGTATCGCAGGCCGCCGTGGATCAGTTTGCTGGATCGGCTGGACGTGCCCGAGGCGAAGTCGCGCGCCTCGACGAGCCCCACGGAGAGTCCCCGCGTGACCGCGTCGAGGGCGCAACCCGCCCCGACCACTCCCCCACCGATCACCAGCACGTCGAGCTCGGCCCCCGCGAGGGCGGTCAGCGCGGCGTCCCGGGATTCCGGCGAGAGAGCTGTCATCAGTCCACGTCCACCCAGTCGAGGGTCCGCTGCACCGCCTTCTTCCAGCGGCCGTAACCCTGTTCCCGCTGGTCCTGCGACCAGCTCGGCTGCCAGCGCTGCGACTCGTTCCAGTTCTCCCGCAGCTCGTCGGTGTTCTTCCAGAACCCGACGGCGAGGCCGGCCGCGTACGCCGCGCCCAGCGCCGTGGTCTCCGCGACGACCGGTCGGCTCACCGGCACGCCGAGCACGTCCGCCTGGATCTGCATGGCCAGGTTGTTGACGGTGATCCCGCCGTCCACCTTGAGCACGTCGAGCGTGACGCCGGAGTCCTGCGCCATCGCGTCGACCACGTCCCGGGTCTGGTAGCAGATCGCCTCGAGCGTGGCCCGGGCGATGTGCGCGTCGGTGTTGAACCGGGACAGCCCGACGATCGCGCCGCGCGCGTCGGAGCGCCAGTACGGCGCGAACAGCCCGGAGAACGCCGGCACGAAGTAGACGCCGCCGCTGTCCGGAACCTGCGCGGCCAGGGTCTCGCTCTGGTCGGCCGACTTGATGATCTTCAACTGGTCGCGCAGCCACTGCACGGCGGAGCCGGTGACCGCGATCGAGCCCTCCAGGGCGTAGACCGGGGCGGCGTCGCCGAACTTGTAGCAGACCGTGGTGAGCAGCCCGTTCTCCGAGCGGACCAGGTTCGTGCCGGTGTTCAGGAGCATGAAGTTCCCGGTGCCGTACGTGTTCTTGGCCTCGCCCGGCGCGAAACAGACCTGCCCCACCGTGGCCGCCTGCTGGTCACCGAGGTCCCCGGTCAGCGGCACGTCCCCGCCGAGCGGCCCGTCGACGTGCGCGATGCCGTACGTGTTCGGGTCCGACGACGGCCGGATCTCCGGGAGCATCCGCCGCGGGATGTTGAAGAACGACAGCAGCTCGTCGTCCCAGTCGAGGGTCTCCAGGTTCATCAGCATGGTCCGGCTGGCGTTGGTCACGTCGGTGACGTGGTTACCACCCTTCGCCCCGCCGGTGATGTTCCAGAGCAGCCACGAGTCGGTGTTGCCGAAGATCGCGTCGCCGCGCTCGGCGGCCTCCCGCACCCCGTCGACGTTCTCCAGGATCCACTGGATCTTGCCGCCGGAGAAGTACGTGGCCGGCGGCAGTCCCGCCTTGCGCCGGATCACGTCGCCGCGGCCGTCCCGGTCGAGCGCCGAGGCGATCCGGTCGGTGCGGGTGTCCTGCCAGACGATCGCGTTGTAGTACGGCCGGCCGGTGCGCCGGTCCCACACCACCGTCGTCTCGCGCTGGTTGGTGATGCCGACCGCGGCCAGGTCGCTCGCGCTCAGGTTCGCCTTCTGCATGGCGGTGCGGACGACCGCGACCGTACGCTCCCAGATCTCGATCGGATTGTGCTCGACCCACCCGGCCTGCGGCAGGATCTGCTCGTGCTCGAGCTGGTGGCGGGCCACCTCGTTGCCACCGTGATCGAAGATCATGAAGCGGGTGCTGGTCGTGCCCTGGTCCACGGCCCCGACGAAGTCAGCCACGGTTCGCCTCCACATTGTCGCGTGCCGCCGGGACCTCGCCCACCTCTTGGGGCTCGGCCGACGGCAGGAATCGTCCGATCAGATACTGGTACAGACCGGCCCCGACCACACCACCGATGATCGGTCCCACGATAGGTATCCAGAAGTAGAGATAGCCGTTCTGATCTCGGAACGCCCCTTCGTAACCGGTGAAGAAGCTGGCCAGGCGCGGCCCGAAGTCACGGGCCGGGTTGATCGCGTAACCGGCGTCGGTGCCCCAGGCCATGCCGATCGCGACCACCAGCAGGCCGACCACGACCGGGCCGAGGTTGGCGGCCGGGGCGTTGTTCGCCACGTCGGTCAGCGCGAGGATCACGAAGAGCAGGATCGCCGTGCCGATGATCTGATCCCGGAACGCGCCCCACTCCCCGACCGGCAGGGTGCCGTTGCCGGGCAGCGTCGAGAAGACCCCCTGCGTCTTGATCGTCAACCCGGGGTCCGCCGCGTGCAGGACCTCGGTGTAGTTCCAGCGCACCAGCAGCGCGGCGACGAACGCGCCGAGGAACTGGGCGAGGGCGTACGGCGCCACCTTCCGCCAGGAGAAACCCTTGAAGACGGCGAGCGCGATCGTCACCGCCGGGTTGAGATGGGCGCCGCTGAGCCGCGCCGCCACGTACACGCCGAGGGTGACGCCCAGGCCCCAGGCCCAGGCGATGCTGTCGTGATCCCCGATGCCACCGGCGACGACCTGCGCCACCACCCCGCAGCCGAACAGGATCAGGATCAAGGTGCCGGCGAACTCCGCCGCGAGCTCACCGACCAGTCCAGGAACTTTGAGTCGTGCGGCCATGCTCCCTCCTTCGTCCGATGCTCGGACGGTAGGGACGTCGATGGGTCCGGAGCAACGAACACCGGTCGGCATTGTCGAACATCCATGACGGCGGGTCGTAGCGCGACCGCATAGAGTGCGAAACATGCCGGGAACAGTGCAGTCCATCGAGCGAGCGGCCGCGATCCTGCGGATGCTGGCCGGCGGGCGGGGCCGGCTCGGGCTCAGCGAGATCGCCCGGTCCCTCGACCTGGCCAAGGGAACGACCCACGGCATCCTGCGTACGCTGCAGGGCGTCGGCTTCGTGGAACAGGACCGCGGCTCCGGGCAGTACCAGCTCGGCGCCGCCCTGCTCCACCTCGGAACGAGCTACCTGGACATCAACGAGCTGCGGTCACGCTCGATCAACTGGGCGGACCCACTGGCCGCGCGCAGTGGCGAGGCGGTCCGGATCGGCACCGTCCTGGAAGGGCAGGCGCTGGTCGTGCACCACGTGTTCCGGCCGGACGACACGTTCCAGACGCTGGACGTCGGCGCGCTCCTGCCGTTGCACGCGACAGCGCTGGGCAAGGTGCTGATCGCGTACCGCGCGGGGCCCGTCCCCGCTGATCTGCCGGCGTACACCAGGAAGACCCTGACCGCCCCGCGGGAGCTGGCCGCGGCGCTCGATCAGGTCCGCGAGCACGGCTGGGCGGCCGACGTCGAGGAGTTCACCCTCGGCCAGGCAGCCGTCGCCGCGCCGATCCGAGGCTATGGCGGACTCGTGATCGGCGCCATCGGCGTTTCCGGACAGGTCGAGCGGATCTGCGACAGCCACTACCACCCACACCCGCACCTGGTCACCAGCGTGCGGGATGCGGCCCGGGCGATCTCCAGGGATCTCGGAGCGGCCCGGCGATAGAAGGGGACACCATGACCGAGAGCTATGTGGTCGCGATCGACCAGGGCACCACCTCGACCCGGTGCATCGTCTTCGACCGGCGCGGGCAACTGGTCTCCCTGGCCCAGCAGGAACACAAGCAGCACTTCCCGAAGCCCGGCTGGGTCGAGCACGACGCCATGGAGATCTGGCGCAACGTGGAACGGCTCGCGCCGCGCGTGCTGCGCCGGGCCGGGATCACCATCGACCAGGTCGCGGCGGTCGGCATCGCCAACCAGCGGGAGACGACGGTGATCTGGGACCGCGTCACCGGCATCCCGGTCGGGCACGCCATCATCTGGCAGGACACCCGGACCGACGCCCTGGTCCACAGCCTCGGCGCACTTCCCGGCGCCGCCGCCGTCTCCGACATCTCCGGGCTGCCGCTCGCGACGTACTTCTCCGGCCCGCGCCTGCGCTGGATGCTCGACCACACCCCCGGCCTGCAACAACGCGCCGAGCGCGGCGAGGTGCTCTGCGGAACGATGGAGACCTGGCTGATCTGGAACATGACCCGCGGCTCGCACGTCACCGACGTGACCAACGCCAGCCGCACCATGCTGCTCGACGTGCACGAGCTCGACTGGTCCGCCGAGGCACTCGACTTCTTCGGCATCCCCCGCGCGATGCTGCCCGAGGTGCGGGCGTCGATCGGCGCCTTCGGCACCGCCAGCGAGGCATTCCCGGGAGTACGGATCGGGGCCGCGCTCGGCGATCAGCAGGCCGCCCTGTTCGGGCAGACGTGTTTCACCTCCGGCGAGGCCAAGTGCACCTACGGCACGGGCAGCTTCCTGCTCCTGAACACCGGGACCGAACTCGTCAAACCCGGGCACGGACTGATCGGCACCGTCGCGTACCAGGTCGCCGGCGAGTCCGCCTGTTACGCCCTGGAGGGCTCGATCGCGATGACCGGCTCGCTCGTCCAGTGGTTCCGCGACCAGCTGGAGCTGATCTCCAGCGCCCCGGAGATCGAAACCCTGGCGCGTACGGTCGCCGACAACGGCGGCTGCTACATCGTGCCCGCCTTCTCGGGGCTCTACGCGCCGCACTGGCGATCCGAGGCGCGCGGCGTGATCGTCGGCCTGACCTCGTACATCACGAAGGGTCACCTGGCCCGGGCGGTGCTGGAGGCGACCGCGTGGCAGACCCGCGAGGTGGTCGACGCCATGAACGCGACCTCCGGTCTGGCCCTGAAGACCCTCAAGGTGGACGGCGGGATGACCGCCGACAACCTGCTCATGCAGATGATCGCCGACGTCCTCGACGTGCCGGTGGTCCGGCCGCTCGCCGTCGAGACGGTGTCACTGGGCGCGGCGTACGCGGCCGGACTCGCCGTCGGGTACTGGCCCGACCTCGACGGCCTGCGCCGCAACTGGCACATCGCCGGCCAGTGGATGCCGGCCATGGACCCGGCACTGCGCGACACCGAGTACGCCAACTGGCAGCGCGCGGTGCAACGCACCTTCGACTGGATCCAGCCCGCCTAGGCGTACGCGGGAAGGGGTTTGATCTGTCTGAGGGACATGCAGTGACCGCAGCGCAGCAGGTACTTCCTCGGCGCCACCGGGAACAGCGGGACGAAGAACAGGGTGAATCTGGTGGTGCGGGCGAACCGGGCCTGCGGGGCGGTCCAGCCGCAGACCTCGCAGGTCAGGACCCGGGTGTCGAGCAGGTCGTCCTTGGTGCGCATGCCGAACAGCAGGAAGAACATGACTCCAGCCTGACACCGGCCCACAAGCGCTACCGTGGCCGGCATGAATTCTCCGGTGGTGGACGAATTCGGGACGCGGCTGCGGGCGGCCGGCTGGGTGAGCGACCTGCTCGTGGCCGGGTCGCTCGCCACCGGTGACTACATCGCCAGGGTGAGCGATCTCGACCTGGTCGCCGTCGTCCCCGCGCCGCCCGATCCTGATCAGATCGCCGCGCTCCACGCCGGGTTCGATCCGGCGCTGAACCTGGGCTGCGTCTACGTCGCCGAGGACCGGCTGGGAGATCTGCGCGCCGAGCATCCGACCTGGACACATGGCCAGCTGGTGCAGCGCGTCCTGTCCGGCGTGACCCGGGCCGAGCTGGTCCGTCACGGGTACCCGGTGTTCGGCCGCCCGCCCGCGTCGCTGCTGCCGCCGATGACCGATGACGACATCCGGGAAGCGGCGCGCGCCGAGCTCACCGGTTACTGGGCGTGGGCCGCCCGGCGACCGTGGATCTTCCGGGATCCGGCGCTGGCCGACCTCGCTCTCACGTCGATGGCGCGGGGCCGGCACGCTCTGGCCCACGGGTCGCTGCTCACGAAGTCGGCGGCGGTCGAGTCCGCGGCCGCCCCACCGTGGCTGATCGCCCAGCTGCGTGACCGGCGTCAGGGCCGGCCCGTGTCGTCCCCGCGCCTGCGCACCGCGTGGCTCGCCTGGCGCGACACCCGCCGCACGGTCAAGGCCGCGGCCTAGGCTCCGCCATCGGCCCCGCGCGACGCCGCCGCCACTCCAGGAAGCCGCGCGACTCACCCTCGCCAGCTGGTTCTCATGGGCGTTATGAGACACGAATAACGCCCATGAGAACCAGCTGGGGTCGGGGGCGTGTGACTGGCGGGAGCGGGCTGCGGCGTCGGGGGTGTGCCGCGGGTCACGAATGGGGCGGTGGTGGAATCGGGGCGGGGAGTGGCGGGTTCGCGCAGGTATGACGACCATCGGACTTATCGGTAGTGGGAACATCGGCGGGACCGTCGCGAAGCTGGCCGTGGCGGCCGGTTACGACGTGGTGCTGAGCAACTCGCGCGGGCCGGAGACGCTGCAGGACCTGGTCGCGGAGCTGGGGCCGAAGGCGCGCGCGGCGACTGCGGCCGAGGCGGCGGCCGCCGGGGACATCGTGGTGGTGACCGTGCCTCTGAAGGCTTACGCCGACGTGCCGGTCGCGCCGCTCGCGGGCAAGGTCGTGATCGACACGAACAACTACTACCCGGAGCGGGACGGGCAGATCGCAGCCCTCGACAACGATGAATCGACCACCGGTGAGCTGCTGCAGCAGCACCTCACCGAGAGCAAGGTGGTCAAGGGCTTCAACAACATCTGGTTCGGGCACCTGGCGAAACTGGGCCGGCCGTCCGGGTCGGCCGATCGGACCGCGCTGCCGATCGCTGGTGACGACACGGCCGCGAAGCTGCTGGTCACCGAGTTCCTGGACACGATCGGGTACGACGCGGTGGACGCCGGGCCGCTCAGCGAGAACTGGCGGACACAGCGGGACACCCCGGTCTACGTGACGCCGTACGGGCCGTTCGGCGGCGAGGCCACCCCGGCCGGCGCCGAGGTCGTGCGCAAGGCTGTCGCCGAGGCGAAGCGCTGACGCACACCGGGTCTGTCGCCGGCTGTGGCGGCAGGCCCGGTGCGTGCGACACTGGCGCGCGGATCGCCGCTTCCCCGCTGAGGACCGGTAATGCGTAAGCGTCTCGCCGCCATGATCGCCGTTCTGCCCCTCGCCGGAGTGGTCGCGGCCTGCGCCGATGCGGAGAGCGGCCGGCCGGACACGCCGCCGGCGACGATTCTGTCGGTGACGCCGAGCATGGCCCCGGCCGGGGCGGGAAGTGCCCCGCCGTCGAGCCCTGCCCCGCCATCGAGCCCTGCCCCGCCGGCGGTCACCCCGAGCACGACCGGTCACGCAGGGACCAGGTCACCGGCCGCGCGGCCGCGGGTGACCACGACTCCGGCGCTTCCGCCGTACCGGCCGCCGACGACCGGGAGGCCTCTCCTCCCGAGCGGACGGGTCACGCCGCCGCCACCGATCGCGGACGATCCGGACGACGCTGAGCAGCGCGACCGGCGAGCAAGGTCCCCGCTGCCTGCCCGGCACCACAACCGCTGACCAAACCTGCCGGGCCGGCCCCCACCGTGGTTGTCGGGCGCCGGACACCACGGTGGCAGCCAGCCGGGAACCGCGAGCCGCGCGGCTGGGCCGCACCGTGGTTTGCTGGGGTCAGCGGGTCAGGCGGGCGGCGGTGCGCTGCTTGAGGGCGTACGCCTGCTTGGCGGTGTCCCGCAGCCGGGCGACCAGCGGTGACCGCGACTGGCGGGCCCACGGGACGGCGACCTCGGTGGTGCCGTACTTCGTCTTGTACGCGTTGCCGCCCACGAAGTCGAACTCCGTCACGCCGCGCGCCTTGGCGAGCCGCAGCGCGTGCCAGATCAGCGCCTCGTTGGGCCGCAGATGCTGGTGCTCGCGGTAGCTGGCGCCGCCCCAGAAGTACATCGTCCGGTGGTACCACGGCAGCACCGCGGTGGCGATGCACCGGCCCTCGGCGTCCCGGGCCCGCAGAAGGCTGATCCGACCCGGCGGAGTGAGGTGTCGGATCAACGACTTCACCCGTTCGACGGGATAGGTGGGGACCAGATTCTGTTTCGCGAAAACGTCGCGTAATTGATCGTAGAATTCGTCGGCGAATGACGGATCGGCGTCCGCCTCTTCGATGATCACCCCGGACTTGGCGGCTTTGCGGATATTGCGGCGGCAGGCGCTGGTCATCGCGCCCAGGAGGGTGTCCTCGTCCGGGCGCAGGTCGATCACCGCGGTGGGCGCGGCGTCCCAGCGCAGGCCCAGCCCGGCCAGGTCGGCCTGGCTCGTGCCGCGGTCGCGGACTTCGAGGTGGGCGCAGCCGAGCTCGTCGAACGCGAACCGGGTCAGCGCCTGCAGCGCGGCCCGTCGCGGGACTTCCGGCCGGAGGTTGAAGCCCAGGTAGGAGGTGGTCCAGCCGGCCATCGGACTGCCCAGGATCCGGAGGCCGTAGCGCCGGGTGAGCAGGCCGGTGAAGTGGCCGATGGTGACACCGTCATCGCTGACGGTGGCGAGGAGCGGCTCGGCGCGCTGGCACTCGGCCACGAACGCGAGCCACTCGGGAGTGTGGAAGATCAGACGGTCCTGGTAAGTGGCGCGGTCGGCGTGGAGGGCGGGAGCCGGCTCCACCCGCTGCAGTCGAAGCATCCGTGTCGCCCCGATCGAATTAGGCGTCGAAGGCGGATGATGCCCCGCCGAACGGCCATTCCGCAAGGCCCGTGCGGACCATTCGGTAATTGACGTGAATCATCTTCGTGTTCGGCGTGACAATTGCTACTGACGTCCGCCCGGATTCATTTGCCAAGGTAATGGCCATGGAGACGCCGACGGCCATCAAGCGACGTCTGAACGAACTAGGCCTGCGCAGCCGGCTCCGGGCCCGGCCTCGGACGCAGGGCCGGGTGCTGGCGCCGGCCGGGCTGTTCCGCCGCCTGCCCAGCGCGCCCGGCCTCTACTTCCCCTTCTATCACGACGTGCTGCCGGAGTACGCCGGTGACCTGCGCCGCCACCTGCGCACCCTGCTGCGGGTGGGTCCGATGGTCAGCTGGGACGACGCCCTCGAGGTGCTGGCCGGGCAGCAGCCGCTGACCGGGCCGGTGTTCTGCCTGTCCTTCGACGACGCCCACCTGAGCTGGCGCGACGTGGTCGTCCCGGTGCTGCGGGAGCTGGCCGTGCCGGCCACGTTCTTCGTGACCACCGACCTGGTCGGCCGGCCCGGCAACCTGACCTGGCACGACTGCCGGGAGATCCGGGACGCGGGGTTCAACTTCGGCTCGCACACGGTCAGCCACCTGCGACTGGCCGATCAGGACGACGCCGGGGCGCGGCGCGAGATCGTGGACTCCAAGCGGGAGATCGAGGACGAGCTCGGCGTCGAGGTGCGGGACTTCGCCGCCCCGTACGGCTATCCGAACGTCGACTTCACCGAGCGGGATGTGCGAGCCGCGCGGGAGGCCGGTTACCGGAGTTTCGCGACCACCCTGCGGCCGGCCATGCACGCCGGCGACTCCCCGATGTGGATCACCCGGCAGGGGTTGCACCCGGCCTGGCCCATCATGGCCGTACGGACCCGGGTCCATGACTGAGCCGGCCGAGCGGACGCCACGCATCTACCTCTCACCCCCGGATGTGACCGACGTCGAGCGCAAACTGCTGCTGGAGGCGTTCGACTCGAACTGGGTCGCGCCGGTCGGGCCGGATCTGGAGGCGTTCGAGGACCGGTGCGCCGAGGTGACCGGGGTGCGGCACGCGGTCGCGCTGAGCAGCGGCACGGCGGCGCTGCACCTGGCCCTGATCGCGGCCGGGGTGCGGCGCGGCGACACGGTGCTGGTCCCGTCGTTCACGTTCGCCGCGACCGCGAACGCGGTGATGTACCTGGGCGCCCGGCCGGTGTTCCTGGACAGCACGCCGGAGAGCTGGAACGTCGACCCGCAGATCGTCGCCGACGAGTTGCGCGGCCGGGCGGTGCGGGGCAACCTGCCGCGCGCGGTGATCACCGTGGACCTGTACGGGCAGTGCGCCGACTACGAGCCGATCCTGGACGCCTGCGACCGGTACGGGATACCGCTGATCGAGGACGCGGCCGAGGCGCTCGGCGCGACCTACCGGGGACGGGCGGCCGGATCGTTCGGGCAGGCCGGGGTGCTCTCCTTCAACGGCAACAAGATCGCCACCACCGGCGGGGGCGGGGTCCTGGTCACCGACGACGGCTCGATCGCCACGCAGGCACGGCACCTGGCGACGCAGGCGCGCGAGCCGGTGCTCCACTACGAGCACCGGACGGTCGGCTACAACTACCGGCTCAGCAACCTGCTCGCCGCGGTGGGGCGGGGACAGTTGCAACGGCTGCCGCGGCTCGTCGAGGCGCGGCGGGCCACCTTCGAGCACTATCGCGCGGCGCTCGGCGACCTGCCCGGCGTGACCTTCCAGCCGGGGGCGGCTCACGGCGTACCCAATCGGTGGCTGACCTGTCTTCTTCTCGATCACGACCAGCGTGACCGGGTCATCGCGGAGCTCGACCGGGTGAACATCGAGGCGCGTCCCACGTGGAAGCCGATGCATCTGCAGCCGGTCTACCGGGACTGCGTGATGCGCGGCGGCTCGGTCAGCGCCGACCTGTTCCATCGCGGGCTCTGCCTGCCCAGCGGTTCCGCGCTCACCCCGCACGACCGGGATCGCGTCGTGTCCGTCGTCCGCTCGGTAGTGATGCAGTGAAGGAGTGACCGGCTGATGCGCGTCGTCTACATCCACCAGTACTACTGCAACCCCCAGATGGCTGGGGGTATCCGCTCCTATGAGCAGGCGCGGCGGCTGGTGGCCCGCGGGCACACCGTCGACGTGATCACCACCGACATCACTCCCGGCGATCGTGAGCTGGGCTGGCGGGTCACCCACGAGGACGGGGTGACCGTCCACTGGTTCAAGATCCCCTACAACAACCACATGTCGTACGCGCGGCGGATCCGCGCGTTCGCCGAGTTCATGCTGCTCGCCACGATCCGCGCGGCGCGGTTGAAAGCGGACCTGGTCTTCGCCACCAGCACGCCGCTCACCGTCGCGGTACCCGGCGTACTCGCCGCTCGGCTGCGCCGGGTGCCGTTCGTCTTCGAGGTCCGTGACCTGTGGCCGGAGGTCCCGATCGAGATGGGCGTGCTGCGCAACCCGCTCGCCCGGCGACTGGCCGGTGGGCTCGCCGACTTCGCCTACCGCAACGCCGCGGAGGTGGTCGCCCTCTCCCCCGGCATGGCCGCCGGCGTCACCAAGCGGCGCCCCGGCACCGCTGTCACCGTGGTGCCGAACGCCGCCGATCTGGACCTGTTCCACGTCGACCCGGCGCAGGTGAAGCGGTTCCGGGGCGAGCACCGGTGGCTCGGCGACCGGCCGCTGCTCGTCTACACCGGCGCGCTGGGCCCGGTGAACGGCGTGGAGTACCTGGTGCGGGCCATGGACCGGATCCGCGACACCGACCCGGGGGTCCAGCTGCTGATCGTCGGGCACGGGCGGGAGTGGGAGAGCACCGGACGGCTCGCGGCCGACCTGGGGTTGCTGGACCGGACCGTACGGATGTGGGAGAAGGTCCCGAAGTCCGAGCTGCCGGTGATCCTCGGCGCCGCCACCATGTCGACCAGCACGGTCCGCCCGATCCGCGGGCTCTGGGACAACTCGGCGAACAAGTTCTTCGACGCGCTCGCCGCGGAACGGCCGATCGCGATCAACTACGGCGGCTGGCAGGCCGACCTGCTGACCGAGAGCGGCGCGGGCCTGGTGCTCGACCCGCACGACGCGGACGCGGCCGGCGACGTCCTCGCGGCCCGGCTGCGGGACGAGGACTGGCTGATCAAGGCCCGTGCCGCGGCTCACCGGCTGGCCGTCGAGCAGTTCTCCCGCGACATGCTCTTCGAACGGTTCGAAGCGGTGCTGACCAGGTCCGCGGCCTGAAACGGGGTAGTGATGGAACTGCGCGCCTATGTCCGGGCCTGCCGCCGCCGATGGCTCTGGCTGGTGATCCCGGTGCTGCTGGCCTCGGCGATCGCCGGGGCCCTGACCCTGACCGCGAAACCCGCCTACCGGTCGTCGATGATCCTGTTCGTCTCGGCCGGCACGGGCGACCCGGACGCCGAGGCGCGCCGCCTCAACTCCTACATCGCGCTGCTCACCGGCCCGCGGGTGGCCCAGGGCGTGGTCACCAAGCTCGGCTCGGAGAAGGTCACCGCCGACCAGGTGCGCGCCGCCCTGAGTGCTCAGGTCAGCGAGGGCACTGACCTGCTGGAGATCGCGGCGGCCGACCCGTCCGCCGCCAGGAGCCGGGAGATCGTCACCACCGCCGCGTCCGTGCTGGTCACCCTCGCCGCGCAGATCGCCCCGGCGAACCCGGCCGACGGCGGGCCGGCCCCGAACATCTCGGTCCTGCAGGACGCCGAGACCGTCCGGCAGCCGACCGGCCTGGCCCGCAACGCCGGGTTCGCCGCGGTGCTCGGCCTGCTCCTCGGGGCGGTCGCGGTGGCGATCCGGGAGGCGGCCGGCCGGACCGTCGGCGAGGAGGACGACCTGCGCCGGCTCGGCGCGGGCACGGTCGGGGTGATCTCGCTGGACGGCCGGGACGGTCGCGGCGAACACCCGGACCAGGCCCTGGCCGAGGCGTTCCGGCGGCTGCGCAGCCTGCTCCCGGGGATCACCGACGGGCACCGGGGCAGCCCGCGCGGGCGGGCGCTGATGCTCGCCGGCCCCGGGCGCAAGGAGGGCACGACCGCTGTCACGTGCGGACTCGCGATCGCGCTGGCCGAGACCGGGGCGCGGGTCGTGCTGGTCGATGCGAACCTGCGGTCGCCGGGTGTCGGGCGCTACCTGTCGCTCGACCCGGCGCCCGGCCTGGCCGAGGTGCTCTCCGGCGCCGCCCGGGTGCCGGACGTGCTGCGCGAGTCGCTGAACGGGCGGCTCACCGTGCTGCCGGCCGGCGAGGACGCTCCCGATCCGGGCGGGCTGCTCGCCTCGCCCCGGCTGCCGGCGACGGTACGGACCCTGACCGAGCGTTTCGACGTGGTCCTGCTCGACGCGCCGCCGCTGAACGGGCCGGCCGACGCCGCGGTGATCGGCGCGGTCACCGACAGCGCGTTGCTGGTGGTCCGCGCGAACCGGACCCGCGCCGCCGATGTGGAGCGCTCGATGGAGCTGCTGCAGAAGGTCGGCGCGAAGCTGGCCGGGGCGGTCCTCAACGCGCTGCCGCGCAAACTGCCGACCGGGCAGGCGTGGGCCGCGGCCGCGCAGGTGCCGCCGTCCGAGATGCTGATCCCGCTCGACGAGCCGGACGAGCCGGCGCCGGTCAGCACGCCACCGGCCCCGCGGTCGCCGAACGGGGTGGTCCGCGGGCGGGCGCGGGTGGTGAAGGCGGCGCTGGCCGGCTCTCCCCCCGGCGACGAAGCACGGGTGATCGACGAGGAGCCGGAGAAGCCAGAACAGTCAGAGGAGCCAGAGGAGCGTGAGTGACCTAGCCGGGCTCGCCCCACGCCGCGCCGAGCCGCTCGCGTTCGTCCGCGCGCAGCTGCGCGAGCCGGCCGTCCAGATCCTCGCCTCCCAGGTGCTCACCGGCGCGGTGGCGATGGCCGCGAACATCCTGATGGTCCGGTCGATGACGCCCACCCACCGTGGTGAGGTCGCGCTGCTGCTGCAGGTCGTCTACCTCGCCACGCAGGTGCTGCTGCTCGGCACCGAGCGCAGCTTCGTGGCCAGTTACCACAACGTCGCTCCCGGGCCGGCCGTCCGCGCGTACGGCAAACTGCTCCTGATCCCCGCATCGGCGGGGCTGGCCGGCGCGATCGTCTTCACGGTGGTCTCGCCGCACCACCGCAACCCCGGTCCGCTGATCGTGGCGCTGCTCGTCGTCTACACCATCGTGGAGGCGTCGGCGCTGGCCAGTCGCGCGGTCGCGATCGCGGTGGGGCGCGTACGGGACTTCATGATCTGCCGGGTGCTGGAGTCGGTGCTGCTGCTGGGGATGCTGATCGGCCTCTACGTCACGCACACCTCACATCCGGAGACCTGGTTCCTGGCGTACGTCATCGCCGGCGCCGCCCCCACGATCGCGTACCTGATCGTGTGGCTGCGGCTGCCGGTCGACCCGGACGCCGCCCCGATCCACCGTGACCTCAACCGCCAGGTGCGCCGCGAGGGTCTGGCGCTGTTCCCGGCGGCGATCTCGAACATGGCGATGCTGCGCGTGGACCGGCTGGTCATCCCGGCGCTCGCCTCGACCGCGGCGCTCGGCCTCTACACCAGTGTCGCGACGATGACCGAGCTGCTGGCGTGGCCGATCCGGGCGTACGCCGACTCGCGCCTGGGCCGCTGGCGGGCCTCGCACAACGACGGCGGCCTGCGGGCGCGCCCGATCGTGCTGGCCACCGCGGTCTACTCGCTGGCCGTGGTCCCGATCGTGGCCGGCGGCCTGTACCTGCTGATCGTCCCGGTCTTCGGTCACCAGTACGCGCCGGCCAAGGTGGTCGTGCTGCCGCTGGTGGTGGCGGCCGGGCTGTACGCGGTGTCCCGGGTGACCCTCGGCCTGCTGATCGCGAAGGGGCGCGGCGGGCTCGTCTCGATCGCGGAGATCACCGGATTCGCGGTCAGCTTCGCGGTGTACCTGCTGCTCATTCCGAAGCTGGGCATCCTCGGGGCGGCGTACGGCTCGCTCGCCGGGTACGGCGCCTGCCTGGTGTTCGCGCTGATCACGACGTACCTCGTGAAAGAGCGGCCATGAGACAGCGGATCTTCCTGGCGCCGGGGCTGCTGCTCGTGCTGATCGCGATCGGCGGGCGGTTCACCCTGGACCGGGCCGGCTTCCCCGAGCTGGCCTGGGTCGACCTGCGCGTGGTGGGTACAGCCATCGCACTGGTCACTCTGGCGATCGACCTTGCTGTCCGGGACAGATCGGACCGGAAACCCGGGGAAGGCTGGCTGGTCGCCACCCTGATCTTCTTCGTGTTCCAGATCGCCTCCGCGCTCTGGGCCCCGGCCGCGTCCCGGGTCGGCCCGCAGACAGTGGACCTGATCCTGCTCGGCACGCTGACCCTGGCGTTCTACTACTGGACGCTGGGCGACCCGGACCGCGCGCTGCACTACACGTTCCAGCTGTTCTTCGTGGCCGCGATCGTCTTCGCGCTCGCCGCGATCTTCGTCAACGGCCCCGGCGAGCAGGGCCGTTACTCGGCGTTCGGCGGCGGCCCGAACGTCTTCGTCCGGATCGAACTCCTCGGCGTGATCAGCGCGATCACCCTCTCCCTGCGCTCGCGGCGCTGGCTGCCGCTACTGGTCACGCCGCTGTTCCTGCTGGCCGCGGTGCTCTCCGGCTCGCGGGCCGGGCTGATGGCCGGCGGCGCGGTCGGGGTGGCCGCACTGTGGAAGATCCGCTCCCGGCTCAAGGCCGGCCCGGTGATCGCGGCCGGGATCTTCCTGGTCACCGCCGGGATCGTCATCTGGTTCTCCGCGCCGCCCGCGTTCACCAGCCTGTTCCAGGAGCGGTTCGTCGAGCAGACCGTGCAGGAGCAGTACCTCTCCGACCGCACCGACATCTGGGCCGCGGCGATCCGGATGGCGGTCGATCATCCGCTGGCCGGGGCCGGGCTGGACGGCTTCTACGGTCTGATCGGCGTGAACCAGATGGTCGAGTATCCGCACAACTACGTGCTGGCCGTCGCGGCCGAGGGTGGACTGATCGGCCTCGGACTGCTGGCCTGCGCGGTCATACTGTGGGCCAGGACCGTACGCGGTGGCGGCGCCCGTCCCCAGGTGACCGGGATCGCCGTGGCGGCGGCCGTCTTCGTGGCGTTGAGCAGCCTGTTCTCCGGGGACTACTACGACGCCCGGCTCTTCTGGACCTTCGCCGCGATGGCCGCCGCGGCCGCGGTGGCGCGGGCCCGGACGGTCGCGACCGCCGCGCCCGCCCGCGAGAAAGAGGCGGTAACACCATGACTTCCCGTTCGACCCGGCGCACCCTGCTCCTGCTCGGGGTCGGCTCGGCCGTCGCCGCGACCCTTGCGGAGAGCGCCGCCCGGCCGTGCGTCGCCCGGCCGCTGCCCGAGGCCCAGGCGCCGGCGGCGTCGCCGTCGCGCACCGTCAAGCTCAAACCGGTCAGCTACTGGGCCCGGGTCTTCGAGCAGAGCTGGGACTACCAGTCGGTCACCGCGCAGCCGATGAGCCGGTCCAAGGACAGCCAGGACCACTACGACCTGGCGTACACGCTGGACGGGAACGTGGCGATGTTCCGGGCCACCGGCGCCACGCGGTACCTGGACCGGGCGCTGGCCTACACCGAGAACGTGGTGGCCGCGTCGTCGCCGTCCACGGCGCTGCCGCGCAGCACGTTCCGGGACCGCTACCGCGGCTGGGGGTCCAGCAAGTCCGGCCAGGGCGGTGACGAGGTGCCGCTCTACGAGAGCTACTTCTGGCGGTACGCCACCCAGCTGCTGGTCGCGATGCGGCAGGACACCAAGGTCCACGCGAACGCCGGTTACCGCGCCCGCTACGACCGGCTGCTGTCCTTCGCCGAGGTGGACGTCTTCGAGAAGTGGTTCACGCGCGGCGCCTCGGAGACCATCTACCGCGACCGCACGCACATGGCGGCGCACTGGGCCCTGATCGCGCTCAACCTCGGCCAGCTCACCGCGGACGCCGACCGGCGCGCCCGGTACCGGCAGGTGCTGACCACGATTGGCGCGCAGATCCGCAACCAGATGACCCGCAACCCGGTCGAGCCGACCGCGTACTTCTGGAGCGACGTGTGGGGCTCGACCCGCCGGCCCGGGCAGGACGTGGGGCACGGCAACGGCGTCATGGCGTACGTCGTGGAGGCCCGCGACCAGGCCGTCACCTGGAACTCGGCAGACGTGCACGCCTTCGGCAACCTGCTCACCAGGGTGATCTGGCCCGGCGGGACCACGTACCACGAGTTCGTCGACGGCACCGGCAGCGACAACGGCTGGATCGCCGACGGCTTCGTCAAGCTCGGCCGTTACGACCCGGCCGTCCAGCACCGCCTGGAGTCCTACCAGGTGGTCAACGACCAGTTCGCCGCGAACATGGCGCTCAACGCAAAGATCCTGCGCGCGTGAGGAGACACCGATGACGGCATCGCTGCTGGAACCGGCGGCCCGGGAATGGAAGGAGGCACTGGGACACGTCGCCCACGACCTGTACCACGTGCCCGACTACGTCGTCCTCGACGCCCGGCTGTACGGCGGGACGCCGGCCGCGTTCCACTTCGAGCAGAACGGGCGGCGGGTGCTGCTCCCGCTGATCATCCGGGAGATCCCGGGCTCGGAGCTGCGGGACGCGCTCTCTCCGTACGGCTACCCCGGCCCGGTCAGCGACGCCGTCCCCGGTGACCTGCCGTTCTGGCGCACCGCCTGCGCCGCCCTGACCGCGACGATGCGCGCGGAGGGGATCGTCTCGGCCTTCGTCCGGCTGCATCCGCTGCTGGGCACGCCGTCGCCGGTGCTCGCCGAGACCGGCGCGCTGGTCCGGCACGGCGAGACGGTCTCGATGGACCTGACCCTCAGCGTCGAACAGATGTGGCAGCAGACCCGCAGCGACCACCGCAACCACATCAACCGGGCGAGACGCGCCGGCACCCGGGTGGTCTTCGACGACTGGAGCCGGCTGGCCGCCTGGGTCGAGGTCTACCACGACAACATGCGGCGCGTCGGGGCCGCCGATTACTACTTCTTCACGTACGACCATCTGGCCGCGCTGCACGACGCGGTCGGCGACCACATGCACCTGGCCGTCGCGCTGGAGGGCGACGAGGTGGTCGGGGGCAACACCTTCTTCGAGTACGACGGGATCGCCACCGGATACGTCTCGTCGACCCGTCGCGCCCGCGGCCGGTACGCCGACGAGTTGCTCTACGACTCGGTGCGCCGCTGGTGCTCCGAGCGTGGCATGCGCGTGTTCCACCTGGGCGGCGGCAAGGGCGGGGCGGCCGACTCGCTCTTCTCCTACAAGGCCGGCTTCTCCCCCGCCCGGCACCCGTTCCACACCTGGCGGGTCGTGGCGGACCGGGACGCGTACACCCGGCTGGTGCGTGATCGGAGGCCGGAGACCGATCCCGCGGACCTGACCGGCACCTTCCCCGCTTATCGATGAGGAGTGCATGCCATGCGGATCACCTGCGTCGGCGGCGGACCCGCCGGTCTGTACTTCGCGGTGCTGGCGAAACTCGCCGACCCGGCCCGCGAGATCACCGTGCTCGAGCGCAACCCGGCCGGCGTCACGTACGGCTGGGGGGTGGTCTTCTGGGACGACCTGCTCGACGACCTCTTCCGGTACGACCCGGTCAGCGCCGCCCGGATCTGGGAGGCCGCCTTCAAGTGGGACGAGTACGAGGTGCGCGCGGCCGGAAAACCGGTCAGCTTCCTCGGCGGATACGGCTTCAGCCTGGGCCGGCACCGGCTGCTCGACATCCTCGGCGACCGCGCCCGCGAACTCGGCGTGACCGTCCGGTATGAGGACGACCTGACCGATCCCGATCAGCTGCCACCGGCCGACCTGATCGTGGCGTGCGACGGCGCCGGCTCCCGGGTCCGCGACGCCGCCGCCGAGCACTTCGGGGCGCAGGTGGAGACCGGGCGCAACAAGTACATCTGGCTCGGCACGCCGCACGTCTTCCGCACGTTCACGTTCGGCTTCGAGGAGACCGAGGCCGGGTGGATCTGGTTCCACGCGTACCCGTTC
The DNA here is from genome assembly GCF_016862095.1 of Actinoplanes cyaneus. Lineage (GTDB taxonomy): Bacteria > Actinomycetota > Actinomycetes > Mycobacteriales > Micromonosporaceae > Actinoplanes > Actinoplanes cyaneus. The sequence goes on along the minus strand of NZ_BOMH01000058.1, from coordinate 164,374 downwards.
GCCGACGGCGCCAGCACGTTCATCGTCGAATGCACCCCGGAGACGTGGTCCGGCCTGGGCCTGGACCGGATGGACCCGGCGACCGGAAACGCCCGCCTGGCGCAGATCTTCGCGCGGCACCTGGACGGCGCGCCCCTCGACGACGCCGGGCGCGGCTGGCTGAACTTCCGCCGGGTCACCGCCGAACGCTGGGACCACGGGAACGTGGTGCTGATGGGCGACGCCGCGCACACCACGCACTTCGCCATCGGCTCCGGCACCAAGCTGGCGATGCAGGACGCCATGGCGCTGGCCGACGCTCTCCCGGCCACCTCCCCGCCCGCCGCGCTTCTCCCCGCCGCGCTGGAACAGTACGAGCACCGCCGCAAGGTAGCGCTCGCCCCGCTGCAACGGGCGGCGCGGGCCAGCAGCGCCTGGTTCGAGCGGATGCCGGACTACGCGGGGCTGCCGGCCAGGCGGTTCTCGTACGCGCTGTCGAACCGGCGCGGGGAGTACCCGGCGTGGCGGTACCTGCTGCACATGTCGACCCAGGGCGCCGTCGCCCGCACGATGCTGCGCTGGACGCTGAGCGCGCGGCGCTGGAACCGGGCCCGCCGCCGCCCGTTGCGGGCTGCCGTCGGCTGATTCCTCAAGTCCGCTTTCCTCAAGTCCGCGCCGGCCGGCCCGATGGTTGCCGGCATGGTGCAGAGGCGACGGGCGGCGGGCGTGGCCGCCATCGGCTTCATCGCCCTCTACCTGCTGGTCGTGCACGTCCTGCCGATCCCGCCGGTGGTCGCCGGGCGGTTCAGCCAGCTCTGCCTGACCGGTGTCGGCGCGCTGGTGACCGTGCTCTGGGCGCGCTCCGCGCTCCGGGCCCGCGGCCGGGTCCGGGCCGGGCTGTTCCTGTGGAGCCTGTCCGGGTGCGGCTGGGCCGTCGGCGAGCTGTTCTGGCTCGCCGACGGGTGGCGGACCGGCACGGCGCCGATCAGCGACGCCGCCGACGTCGCGTTCGCGATCACCATCGTGGCCACCCCGCTCGCCGCCGTGATGCTGGTCGGGCGGCCCTCGGCGAGCCTGCGCACGCTCTTCGACGCCCTGATGATCGGGACGTCGCTGTTCTTCGTCGTCTGGGCGCTGATCCTCGGGCCGCAACTGCGATCCGGCGCGACCGACCTGGGCACGGTCGCCTACGCGACGGCCGACGTGGTGATCCTCAGCCTGGTTCTGCTGCTGCTCGCGGACGCCGGCTCGACGCTGCGCGCGCCGCTGGAGATCGCCGCGGTCGGCATCGTCGTGCAGTTCGCGGCCGACAGCCTCTACGCCTGCGAGGCCGTCGCCGGGACCTACCGCTTCGGAGCCCTGCCCGACCTGCTGTGGCTGGTGGCGTGGCTGACGTTCGCGGTCGGTGCGCCCGGCCGGGCCGAGCTGCACGGGGTGACCCGGGTCAGCGACGGCGGGCGGCCGCGGGAGTACCTGCCGTACGTCCCGTTCGCGCTCGCCTTCGTCACCGGCGTTGCCATGCAGGCCACCCACCAACAGCTCGACCGGGTGCTGGCGATGCTGAGCCTGACGATGACCGCGCTGATCGTGTCCCGGCAGATGATCATTCTCGGCGACAACCGGCGGCTCACCCGGCAGCTCTCCGAGCTCGTCGACGACCTGCGGTTCCGCGCCGAGCACGACGCCCTCACCGGGCTCGCCAACCGGCCGCGGTTCGAGGAGTGCGCCGGGCAAGCGCTGCTGCCGGGTGCGCCCGGCACGGTATCGCTGCTGCTCATCGACCTGGACGGGTTCAAGCCGGTGAACGACACGTACGGCCATCACAGCGGCGACCAGGTGCTGATCGAGGTGGCCCGCCGGCTGACCGCGGCGGCCGGCCCGGGTGACCTGGTGGCCCGGGTCGGCGGCGACGAGTTCGCCGTGCTGACCACGGACGACCCACGGCTCCTGGCCGACCGGGTGCTGGCCGCGTTCCGGGCCGCGTTCGAGCTGGGCGGCGAGATCGCCGTGATCGGTGCCAGCATCGGCGTGACCTCGGCCCGGCCCGGCCGGCGCGGGGTCGGCCAGATGGTCCGGGACGCCGACATCGCCATGTACGAGGCGAAACGCAGCGGCGCCAATAACGTGGTGACCACCGGCCTCGCCGTGTGATCCGATGATCGCCATGCGCACCGCCGAACTGCTCGCCATGCTCGACCCGTTGCCGTACGGCAAGCGGATGCGCCACCTCGCCGCGTGGGCGCGGACAGCGCCCGACCGGGCCGAGGTCTGCGCCGAGCTGAGCGCGGGCGACGCCTACGAGCGGCGCCTCGCGCTGTTCGCGGCCCTGGCGGCCGGGGACACGGTGGCGGTCGATGCGGCGACCGGCGACCCGCTGCCGGCGCTGCGGTCGATCGCGATCGCCGCGACACTGCGGGCCGGGCGGCTCACCGTCGCAGTGGCCGAGCTGGCCGCCGTCGACCGGCGCCACATCCACCGGACTTTGCGGGCCGCGCCCGACCCTGCGGTGGCCGACGCGCTGATCGGGAAGATTCGGGAGCGCTTCGGCGACGACGAGGCGGCCGCGATCCTGCCGGCCTGCGGCGCTTCGACGGTACGGACGTTGCTGCCCGGCCTCGCGCACGCGGCCAACCTCGTCCTTGTCGCCCGGCGCCACCCGCGAGTGTTCACCGACTACGCGACCGGCGTCCTGGCCGCCGCCGCGCCGGACGCCCGGGCCCGGCAGTGGTCGGAACTCGCCCCGGCCGTCCTCGCCCTCGACCCCAAGCATGCCCTGGACCTGCTGGAACACTACGCGCCGGAGAGCACCCTGCCCGGCCGGCTGACGGCGTACGGGCCGTTGGCCAAGCACTTCCCGGCCCGGGTCGCCGCCCTGCTGACCGCGCCCGCGCGCGCCGACTGGCTGCGGACGGCCGCCCTGCCCAGCGGCCTGCTGCGCCGGCTGGGCACGCTGCCCGACGACGAGCTGGCGCCGCTGGCCCGGCGGCTCGCCGCGCTCGCGCCGCTGCTGCGGGCGCTGCCGCCGGCCCGGCGCGCCGCGATATACCGGGCGTCGCTGGCCGAGGTCGACGCCGAGCGGCACATCCCGGCGTACGAGGTCCTGGACCTGCTGCCGGCCGCGGACCGGGCCCGGGAGGCGCGGCGGCTGCTGAGCCTCGACCGGGTCCGGGCGGACGAGGCGTGGACGCTCGACCTCAGCGCCTACCTGGACTGGCCGGAGGCGGCCGCGTCGCAGGAGACCGCGCTGCGCTCCGGGGACGCCGGTGAGCGGGCCCGGGCGTACACCCGGCTGGTCGAGGCGGCCGGCCGGTCCCGTGACCCGCGTGTGGTCGCCACGCTGGTCACCCGGCTGACCCGGCTGCGCAACGAGCAGGACCCGGTCCGCTCGGCCGCCCTGACCGCGCTGGCCGGCGTGTCCCGCCTCTTCACCGCCCCGGCCGCGACCGAGCTGACCACCGTCACCGCGGACGCGCTCGAGGCCCGGGACTCCTCGGCCGCCACCACCGGCGCGCTGAGCCGGCTGGCCGCCGCCACCTTGCAGCACCATGTCGACGTGCCCGAGTTGCGGGACTGGGCGCTGCTCACCATCGACCTGCTCAGCACCGCGGCGACCGTGCCGACGCTGCACCGCTTCGACCGGGTGCTGCGCCGCGGCCAGGAGACGATGGTCTTCGACCGGCTCCGGCCGTGGGTCGAGGCCAACCTGGACCGCGGCCGGTACGCGCCGCTGTTCGCGCTCGCCGCCGCGCTCGGCAAGCGGGCCTGGCGGCTGCCCGGACTGCAGGAGCTGCTGGGCCGCGCGACCGGCCCGGACACCCTGCCGTGGGTGGCCGAGGCGGCGATCACCCGCTGGCTGCAGGATCCGCGCTCCCGGGACGAGCGGGTCGGCGCGGTGCTCGCCGCCGATCCGTCCGCGGTGCTGCTCGGGCCGGTCTGGGACGTGATCGCGGACCGCCGTACCGACCTGCTCGACGAGGTCCTGTACCGCCGCCCGGTGGGCCGGTTCGCCGACCGTCGCGCCGTGTGGGCGCCGCGGTGGGTCCGGCATCCGGAGCGGTGGCTGCCCCGGCAGCTGTCCGCCCTCGCCGCGCTGCACGCACGGACGCTGGACGATCCCGGCGCGGACCCGGGGCCGCGGGTCGCCGCGTTGATGTCGGTCGCGCCGCTCGGCGCGACCGGCCACGCCCTGGTGCTGAAGTATGTGGACGCGCCCGAGGTCCCGCTGGCCGAGGCCGCGCTGGGCGCGCTGGTCCGGACCGAGCAGCCCGGCCTGGCGCTGCCGGTGCTGCTGGCCCACGCCGGCGACGACCGGGCCCGGGTCGCCTTGTACGCCGCCGCCCGCGCCGCGAAGTTCCTCCCACCCGGCACGCTCGTGCCCCCGGTCACCGCGCTGCTCGACCCGGCCGCCGCCGTCAAGGTCACCAGCCGGAAGGAGGCCGTGCGGATCCTGGCCCGCTACGGCCCGGCCGGCACGATGGACCGGCTGCTCGACGCTTACCAGGCCGTGGGCCAGCACCGCGACGTCCGGGCCGCGATCACCGGCGCCGTCCGGCAGCGACTCGACGCCGAAGCGAGCTGGGCCGTCCTGGATCGGGCGGTCGCGGCCAGCCGCGAGGAACGCCGGGCCGTGCTGAGCACGTCACCGTACGCCGTCCCGGCCCCGCACCGCTCCCGCTACGCCGCCCTGATCGTCGCCGCCGCCCGCGCCGACGATCGGGAGGTCCGCACGCTCGCACTCGGGCAGCTGGCCACCTGGGCGCCGTGGGCCGGCGACCTCACCGACCTGGTCGTGGACCGTCTCACCGACCTCGACGAGCGGCTGGTCACCATCGCGGTCGCGGGTCTGCTGCGCGCGACCGGCGGTCACGCGCTGGGCCCGGCGCTGACCCGGCTGCTTGCGGTGACCGATTCTGATCCCCGGCCCGGCGATGACCTCCCGGCCCGCCGGCGGATCGAGACCCTGGTCGACGGAGCCGGCGTGCTGAGCGGCTCGTGGCCGCCCGCCACCGACCGATCTCCCCTGGTCACCGCGGCGCGGGGCCTGGTAGTGCGGCCCGGGTACCGCGCGGTGGCCCTGGCCGCCCTGGTCCGGCTCGGGCGATTCGACAACTTGACGGAGATCGCGGACCAGTGCACCGGACGGCCGGCGATCGCGGTTCGTCTCGCCGACCTGATCGGCGCCCGCATGCGGGGCGACCAGGCGCTCACCGAGCCGGCCTTCCTGCACGACCTCATCGAGCGCCTGATCCGGCGCGGCGACCTGGCCGCCGGGCTCTTCGCGACCCGGCTGATCCGAGCCGGCGCCGGCTACGGCTGGGCCGGCCGCTGGCGCGACCTTGTCCTGGCCCTTCGCACCCACCCCGACCCGGACGTCCGCGACGACGCGCTGGCCATCTCCATGTCCTGATCGCCGGCTGGTTCTCGTGGTGGTTCCGCGTCCCGGACAACCACCACGGGCAACCAGTTGGAACCGCGCGGCGCGGCCGGGACCCTGCGCTGCGGCCCGCGGCTCGCGCTGCCCGGCTGGTCCTCATGGTCGTTATTCGTCCCTCATAACGACCATGAGGACCAGCCGGAAGGCCGTGGGCGCGTCGCTTCCGGGAGTGGCGTCCGGGTCGCGTGTGAGTGTCACGGGACGCGGCTCACGGCGTACCCCATCGCTATGACCCAAGAGATATGGGGCGGGAAGCGGCAAACGGAGATCAACCACAGGTCATTCATAGAATTCGATGTTTTGCTCTCGGTCGTCCTCACATCCCCCACTCCCGAGGAGAAGAGATGCACGACAACGACGCCTACGTACGCGAGGTGCACGACAAGGGGCTGCGGTTCGACCTGACGACGATGTCGCGGCGGCGGATGCTGGCCGTCGCCGGCGGGGCGGGCGCCGCCGCGGTGATCGGCGGCGGGCTGGCCGGAGGTGGAGCGGCGGACGCCGCCGCGGCGGCCTGCCTGGCCGAGGTCGAGTCGGAGACCGCCGGACCGTACCCGGCGGACGGGTCGAACGGGCCGGACGTGCGGAAACTGTCCGGCATCGTGCGCAGTGACATCCGGTCCAGCTTCGGGACCTCGACGACCACGGCGCCGGGGGTGCCGTTGCAGTTCTCGCTGACCGTGCAGAACCTGGCGTGCGGCCTGGTTCCCGGCGCGGCCGTCTACGCCTGGCACTGCGACCGGGCCGGACGGTACTCGCTCTACTCGTCGGGTGTGACCGGTGAGAACTACCTGCGCGGCATCCAGGTCACCAACTCGTCCGGGGTGGTGACGTTCACCAGCATCTACCCGGGCTGCTATGCGGGCCGGTGGCCGCACATCCACTTCGAGGTGTACTCGTCGCTGGCCGCCGCGACGAGCGGGGCCGGGCCGATCCGCAAGACGTCGCAGATCGCGCTGCCCAAGAACGTCTCGCAGACCGTCTACTCCAGCGCGACCGGGTACTCGGCGAGCGTGACGAACCTGAGCCGGATCAGCCTGGCCACCGACATGGTGTTCCGGGACGACCTGGCGGCCCGGGAGATGGCCACGGTCACCGGCTCGGTCACGGCCGGATACACCGCGAACCTGACGATCAGCGTCAACCTGTGAGAACGGGGGCCCCGCCCCTGGGCAGCGCGCGGGGCCCCACCTCTCAGGCTCGGACCATGCCGTGCGGGTCGAGGACGTACTTGCGGGCCGCCCCCCGGTCGAACTCCTGGTAGCCGCGCGGGGCCTCGTCGAGCGGGATCGGCGTCGCGTTGACGTTCTTCGCGATCTGCACCCGGTCGTGCAGGATCGCCATCATCAGGCCGTGGTTGTACTTCATCACCGGGCACTGACCGGTCACGAACGAGTGCGACTTCGCCCAGCCCAGCCCGAGCCGCAGCGACAGGGAGCCGACCTTCGCGGACTCGTCGACACCGCCGGGGTCGCCGGTCACGTAGAGACCGGGAATGCCGATCCCGCCGCCGGCCCGGGTCAGGTCCATCAGCGAGTTCAGGACCGTCGCCGGCTGTTCGGTTCCCGAGTCCCGGCCGTGGCCGCGCGCCTCGAATCCGACCGCGTCGACCGCGCAGTCGACCAGCGGCTGGCCGATCGCCGGCGCGGCCCGGCCGAGGATCTGCTGGACCTGCTCGGCCGGCTCGCCCTGCGACACGTTCACCGTCTCGCACCCGAAGCTGCGGGCCTGCGCGAGCCGCTCCTCGTTCAGGTCGCCGACGATCACGACGGCCGCGCCGAGCAGGAACGCCGAGGTGGCCGCGGCCAGCCCGACCGGTCCCGCGCCGGCGATGTAGACGGTGGATCCGGTGGTGACCCCGGCACTGACACAGCCGTGGTATCCGGTCGGGAAGATGTCGGAGAGCATGGTCAGGTCGAGGATCTTCTCCAGCGCCTGCTCCCGGTCCGGGAAGCGGAGCAGGTTCCAGTCGGCGTAGGGAACCATCACGTACTCGGCCTGGCCGCCGACCCAGCCGCCCATGTCGACGTACCCGTACGCCGAGCCGGGCCGGTCCGGGTTCACGTTCAGGCACACCCCGGTCTTGCGCTCCTTGCAGTTGCGGCACCGCCCGCAGGAGATGTTGAACGGCACCGAGACGATGTCGCCGACCTTGACGAACTCGACGTCCGACCCGACGTCGATCACCTCGCCGGTGATCTCGTGACCCAGCACCAGGCCTTCCGGGGCGGTGGTGCGCCCGCGGACCATGTGCTGGTCGCTGCCGCAGATGTTGCTGGTCACGGTCTTGAGGATGGCGCCGTGCGGGGTGCGCCGGCCGACGTTCAGCTTGTTGACGCCGGGGCCGTCCTTCACCTCGTACGCCGGATAGTCGACGTTCCGGATCTCGACGCGACCGGGACCCTGGTAGACAACGGCTCTGTTGCCCATGGTGTTCTCCCATCGTCGGGTGGACTCCCACCCGATGCTTCTCGCACCCGAGCCGAATATGAACCCTCGGTACTGACAGGGCGCGTCGAAAAACCCATTGCGCTCCATCGGTGGGATCATCCGGTCGTGATCATCGATGCGCTGCGTCTGGCGACGCTGCCGCTGGACGGCACCGACATGCTGCTCTCGTGGGACGGTTCGGCGATCCAGGTCTGGGATCCACGGGCCGGCGAGCGGCTGAGCACCGTCCCGGAGAAGTTCGGCACGATCAACGACCTGATCGTCTGCCCGACCGGCTGGCGTGACCCGCTGATCGTGGTCACCACCGACGAGGGCGTCTCCTGGTTCGAGCCACGCACCGGCGCGCCGGGGAACCTGGCCGACCGGGCCGCGCTCGCCGCCCCGATGGCCGTGTGGGCCGGCACCCTGCTCGCCGGGTCCGGGCGCGAGCCGTTCCCCCTGCTGCGCTGGGACGCCGGGACCGGCGCCCGCCTCGAGCCGCTGGGCCGGCACGCCGACCAGGTCACCGCGATCGCCGTGCTGACCGCACCGGGCGGCGACGGCCCGATCGTCTGCGCCGGCGACAGGTTCGGGAAGATCTCGCTCTGGAACCCGCGCACCGGCGCACCGGCGGGCGTCCGGCTGGACGCCGGCGGCGAGGAGGTGATCGGCGCGATCACCTCGGTCGAGCTGTTGGACGGCCGGGTGCTGATCGCCGCGGCGACCGCGGACCTGCACCGGTGGGACGCGGTGACCGGCGAGCCGGTCGGCGCCCCGATCGTGGTCGACAGCTATGCGGTCGCCTCCCTGCAGGCGGTGACCGTCAACGGGCGCCCCGAGCTGATCACCGTCGGCCACGACCAGGCGGTGCAACGGTGGGACGCCGAGACCGGCGAGCGGGTCGGCGATCCGGCGCCCGGCCGCTGCGCCACCGTGCTGCACCGGTACGGCCAGCTGACCCTGGCGATCGGCACCCTCGACGGGAAGGTGGAACTGCGGCCGCTGGGTCAGACCCATCCGGATCGACGGGTCTGACCGGAGCGGCCGGTCGCGGCGCTACTTGTTCTCGACGCTGCCGAGCGGCCCCGCGTCGACCGGCTCCCCGCGCAGGAACGCCGTCGTGGCCCGCCGGATCAGGGCCACCCGCTCCGGGCTCTCGTCCGTCGTCTCCGTGCTCAGGTAACCGGTGATGCCGCCGAGCGAGTGCTCGCCGCCGTGCACGGTGAGCAGCGTGCGGATGCCGGGACTCAGCGCGTACGCCTCGGTGAACCACTCCGGGCCGGCCGGGCTCAGCATGGACTGGTCCTTGTCGCCGGCGACCAGCAGCGACGGCGTGGTCAGCCCGGCGAAGTCCGGGTTCATGAACGGGAAGTGCTCGGCGGCGAACGGGGTGAGGTTCGCGCCGCCGGTCCCGGTCAGGGCCAGCAGGACGCCGGCCTTGACCCGCGGGTCCCGGCGATCGGCCGGATCCCCCTCGACCCGCGCGCCGAGCAGCATGCTCACCGACTGGGCGCCCCAGGAGTGCCCGGCCACGGCGATGGTGTCGTGGTCGAGGCGTCCGGCCAGCCCGGGCACGGCGGCCTCGATCACGGCGAGCTGGTCGAGGACGTGGACCAGGTCGTCGACGCGGTGACGCCAGATGCCGGGGTGGCGCGGGTCGGCCGGGGTGACGTTCAGCGCTCGCGAGTCCAGGTGCGTCGGCTGGACGACCGCGAACCCCTGCCCGCTCCAGTGGTCGACGAGCGGCGCGTAGCCGTCCATCGACTGGCCGAAGCCGTGCGAGAAGACGATGACGGGCAGGTTGTCGCCGGTCAGCGGGGCGGTGACCCGCAGCGGCAGGTCGTCGCCGCGGCCCGGGGTGGGCAGCGTCACGGGGCGTACCGAGATCACACTCATGACTTCTCCTTCGACACGGAACAAGGTTCCGATGGACTGGCTCCGCGCATTCGGAACAACGTTCCGCTTGACTCGCTCGAAGATACGGAACGACGTTCCGGTTCGCAAGCGGACGGCGGCCGGAGTGACGCGCGGAACCTGCGGCCCGATCGACGGCAAACCGCTGAACAGCCGATCGCGGACCTGGAGGTGCCGCGCGCCTCTGTCTGGTGATGCCGACGGCGCTGCTGGCCCCGGCGCTCCTGCTTGCCGCGCTGGTCACGATCCCTTTCCCGGCCCGTGCCCGCCGCCCGTGATCCGCCGCAGAACGAACACGAAGGCCGCCGCAAAACGAACACCGAACCCGCCGCAAATCGAACACGGAACCTGCCGCACAACGAACACGGCTCCTGCCGCCTGTCCGGCGTGACCGCTGCGCCGGACGCGCTGCCGGCCCGGACGGATCGCCGAGCTGTGCCCGTTCCCCCGGCGCGACCAAGCCGCCGTCACCGCCGACGGACCAAGCGGCCGCGGACCAAGCCGCCGGCCGACCATGCAGCCGGCCGACCATGCGCCCAAGATCGTCCCGCGATGGGCTGCCGGAAGCTGTCGCGCACCCCGACGCTCGGCCGACGCCGAACTCAGGCGGCGTCGCGGTCCTCGTGCCGGCGCTGGGCCGGGATGATCAGGTCGCGGTGGCGGGCCGGGCGCCGGGTCGCCGGCAGTTGCGGGCCGACCCGGGCGGGCCAGATCCGTTGTGGACGGTCGGCGATCTTCGGCCGGTCGCGGGGCACGAGCGACCGGTCCGGCGGCACCCAGATGGGCAGCGGCGCCCACGCCGGCCCCCACCAGACGATCGTCCCGTATCCCCGGACCAGTGGCGGCTGCAGCGCCGGCCACCGGGCCTCGACCGGGATGGCGAGCCGCCACGCCTCCAGCGGCACGAGCGCGGTGACCGGATGCCCCGGCGCGCCGGGCAGCATCGGCAGCGGCGGCGCCGGCAGCGCGTGCGGTTCGGCCCCGGCGGGCAGCGCGGCCGGCCCGGACGCGCCCTCCTCCAGCGTCGAGGTCGCCGGCGCGCTGGCCAGCACGACCGCGCAGCACACGGTGATCAGTGCGGCGCCCAGGGCGACCGGTTCCCACCCGGGCCGCACGGTGTCGCCGAGGATGGTCAGCGCGATCACGGACGGCGCGATCACCTCGAACGTCCAATGCACGGCGGTGACGCGTCCGACGTCGCCGCCCTGCAGCGCGTTCGCGTACATGATCATGCCGTTGGCGGCGAAGACCAGCAGCACGTACGTCAACGGCTCGCTGAAGATCGCCAGCGCGGCCGAGCCGACCGTGGTCATCTCGTCGTCGGGCAGATGCAGCGCGCGCCCGCCGAGCGCCGCGGCGCCGACGGAGAGCCCGCCGATCGACGCGATCAGCCCGGGTGACCCGATCTTGGTGGCGGCGAAGCCGAGGATCAGCACGATCACCAGCGCGCCGACGAACCCGAGCCGCAGGGAGAGCGAGGCCGCCACGACGTGCTGCTGACCGGCCGACATGGCAAGCCCGCCCAGCGCGAGGATCGTCACGACGATGGCAACCACGTCGCGTTTGCGCAGCTTCGAGCCGAGGAACGCCCACGCCGCGAACGCCGTGATCGCGAGCGAGCCGGCCAGCACCGACTCGACCAGGTAGACCGCGAGCTCGCGCAGCGCGATCATCGACCCGAGCCAGGCCATCATGTCCAGCGCGATGCCGATCAGGTAGAGCGGATGCCCCAGCGTGCTGACCGCGCTGGTGCTGCGCCGGGCGCCGACGGCCTGCAGGATCGAGCCGGCCGCGTAGCAGAGCGAGCCGAAGACGGCGATGCCCAGCGCGAACCAGCCACCGCCGGTCATCGCGATCGACCGCCGTCACCGAGGGTGCAGGCCGCTGTCACGCCCTGATGATATGGCCGCTCCTCGATTCGCGCGAGGTCTGCGAGGTGACCACTTCGGCCATCCGGAAAACATCCTCTGAGCTGCACCGATGATCAACTGGGAGGGTGAGCGAACGGTCCGCCAGCGCGGCCGCCTCCGGGTCACCGCTCCACCATCCGTGCCGATCCTGCCGCCAGTGCACCGGGGCATAGATCCGGTTCGCGGCAAGCCGTTCGAGCATCGCGTCCCGCCCGGCCGGGGACGGTAGCAGGAGCTGCACCCGGAACGGCGCGACATCCTCGTCGCCGGAGAGACCCAGGACCGTGAGATTTCCCGTACGCCCGTGCAGCGCCTCCCGCAGCGCCACCGCGTTCACCCGGCTCGCCGCCCGGATCCCCGGCACGTCGAGCAGCGGAAGCACCGCCCGGGTCACCGTGCTGGCCGGCCCCGCGCTGCCGAGCAGTTCACCCTCGCCGCGCCGCTGCAGCGCGCGGAACGTCTCCTTGGGCACCGGCTGCCCGTCCAGCCACCCCGCCTTGAGCAGCATCGCCGCGAGCTTCTGTCCCGCTCCGGCACTCTCCGGCCCCTCCGGTCGCGGCAGGTCACGCCCGGCGGGCGACCACAGCAGCCCGCCGTCGGGCAGCGGCAGCGTCTTGCGGAGCGACGAGACGACGTACGCGCCGATGCTGTTCCTCGCCCAGGTGCTGAACGGGTCGTGGGAGTGGTCCTCGACGACCGGGATGCCGGGATGTGCCCTGATCCACGCGGTCCACGGCGCCTGGTCCTCCCCGCCGAAGAGGTTCTGCGCGAGCACGATGTCCCCGGGCCGCACCCGCAGCGTCTCCCACCGCGGCCCGCGCCCGTCCGGCAGGTGCCGGTAGAAGGTCACCGGCAGCAGGTCGGCGAGCGACTCGGCGACGCCCATGCAGAAGTACGACGGCACGTGCAGCCGCCCGGCCGGTGCGAGCTGCCGGACCACCGCGCGCAACGCCCCGCACCCGGTGGCGAAGAGTTCCCGCCGCTGCGGGACCCACCCCGGAAGGCCGCCCCGCACGTCGCCGAGCAGGGCGGACGGGTCCCAGTGGAACTCCGACCCGATCTCCCGGGACGTCTCAGGCAGCACGGCTCAGGTCCTGCGTGTTGTCGCCGGCGGCCCGCCCGATGTTGAGCGTGTCCACGTGCACCGGCGGCTCGCCGCGACGCAGATCCGCGACCGTGCGCCAGACGATCCTCAGGTCGAGCCACGGCGTCCAGTGGTCGATGTACCAGCGGTCCAGCACGAACCGGGCCGGCCAGTCGATGTCGTCACGCCCGTTGACCTGCGCCCAGCCGGTGATCCCGGGCCGGACCTCCAGGCGCCGCGCGTCCTCCGGCGAGTAGTTGGCGACCTGGGGCAGCACGTCCGGCCGCGGCCCGACGAGGTTCATCTGCCCGCGCACCACGTTGACCAGCTGCGGCAGCTCGTCGAGGCTGGTCCGGCGCAGGATCCGCCCGCACCTGGTGATCCGCGGGTCGTTCTCGAGCAGGCCGAACGGGTCGGCCATGCCGAGCCGCGCGCTCATCGCCACGCTGTCGTGCACCATCGACCGAAACTTCAGCATCCGGAACGGCTTGCCGTCGCGGCCCGCGCGGTCCTGGACGAAGAGCACCCCTTTGCCGTCCGCGATCCGGACCCACAGGGCGACCCCCAGGATCAGCGGCGAGAGCAGGACCAGGGCGATCAGGGCGACGAGTTGATTGAGGACGTTCCAGATCGGGCGCAGGAGGGCCACGATTTCCCCCTTCAGATCGATTCCACTGTGGTTCCGGTGAGGCGGTGGCGGGTGTCGAGCACGTACCGGGCGTGCTCGACCACCAGGTCCAGGTCGAAGGCGTCGTGATCGGCGAGCAGGACCACTGCGTCGGCGGCGGCCACCTGCTCGGCGGTCAGCGCGACCCGGATGAGCCGCTGATCGACGTGCGCGTCCTCGACCACGTGCGGGTCGGCGGCGCGGACCTCGGCGCCCATCTCCAGCAGCAGCGCGGCGACCCGGCGGGCCGGCGACTCACGGGCGTCACCGCTGTTCTTCTTGTACGCCAGGCCGAGCAGCAGAACCGTCGACCCGTTCAGCGCCTTGCGGTGCCGATTCAGGGCAACGGCCAGCCGGCGTACCACGTAATCGGGCATGTGGTTGTTGATGTCGTTGGCGAGCTCGACGAAGCGGAAACTCTGCCCGAGCGTGCGCTGCACCCGCCACGACAGGTAGGACGGGTCGATCGGCAGGCAGTGGCCGCCCACACCCGGGCCGGGGACGAAGCGCATGTACCCGAAGGGCTTCGACGACGCCGCGTCGATCGCCTCCCACACGTCGATGCCCAGGTCGTGCGCGTAGACCGCGAGTTCGTTGACCAGCGCGATGTTGACGTGCCGGAACGTGTTCTCCAGCAGCTTCGCGAGCTCGGCCACCTTCGGGTCGGAGACCGGCACCGTCGTCTCCACCACCGAGGCGTAGAACGCCTGCACCTTCGCCAGCGACGCCGGGTTGATCCCGGAGACGACCTTCGGGGTGGTGGCCAGGTGCCACTGCCGGTTGCCGGGGTCGATGCGCTCGGGGCTGTAGCCGAGGTGGAAGTCCTCGCCGGCGATCAGCCCCGAGCCCTCCTCCAGGATCGGCGCGACCAGCTCGGTCGTGGTGCCCGGATACGTGGTCGACTCCAGCGCGACGGTCGCGCCGGGGCGCAGGTACCGGGCGAGGGTGCGGGCCGAGGCCTCGATGTGGCGCAGGTCCGGGGTGCCGTCGCGCAGCGGCGTGGGCACCGCGATCACCGCGATGTCGAACCCGGCGCAGGCCCGCGGGTCCGACGACGGCAGGAACCTCCCACCGGCGAGGACCTGCTGGAGCTGCTCGGAGGTGATGTCGTCGACGTAGGACTCACCGGCCGCGAGCCGCTTGATCCGCTCGTCGTCGACGTCGAAGCCGACCACGGTGTGTCCCACTTCGGCGGCGCGGACCGCAAGCGGCAGCCCGACATAGCCCTGGCCCGCGATGACGACGCGCATGGTGGTGCTCCTGTCCTTCCGGGTCCGGCTCATGGGTGGCGTCCCAGGCGCATGGTGAACTCGGCCTGGCGCTTGCCGCCGCGGCCGCCGGATCGGGGCGCGGGGGCCGGCGGCGCGACGCGGCCGGGCAGCGCCGGGCTCTCCGCGAGCCAGCGCAGCACCGCGATCAGATCCGCCCGCGGCGACGACGGGTCGAGCAGCGAGAGCACCGCGCCGTCCAGCGGCGGCACCGGCGCCTGCGAGATCAGCGGATGGTTCGGCCGGTGATCGGGCTCGCCCGGCCCGAGCAGCACCTCGGCCAGTTTCTCGCCGGGGCGCAGTCCGGTGTAGACGATCTTGATGTGCCGTCCGGCGCTCTCCGCGATCCGCCTGGCCACGTCCGCGATCCGCACCGGCTCGCCCATGTCGAGCACGAGCACCTCGCCGTGACTGTCCAGCGCGCCGGCCTGCACGACCAGCCGGACCGCCTCCTGCACCGTCATGAAGTAGCGGTTGACCTCCGGGTCGGTGACCGTGATCGGCCCGCCCGCCTCGACCTGTGCCGCGAACGCGGTCAGCACCGACCCGCGGCTGCCGAGCACATTGCCGAACCGCACGCTGGTGTACGTCCCGGGCGCCGCCGCGTCGGCCGCGGCCGTGAGCCGCTCGGTGATCCGCTTGGAGTAGCCGAGCACGCTGCACGGGTCGGCGGCCTTGTCGGTCGAGATGTTGACCAGGCGGTCGACGTTGTGCCGGATCGCGGTCTGCAGGATCTGGTAGGTGCCGATGATGTTGGTCTTGAGCGCCTCGGACGGGTGCATCTCCAGCAGCGGCAGGTGCTTGAGCGCCGCCGCGTGGAAGACCACGTGCGGCCGGTGCTCGTCGAAGACCTCGTCGAGTCGTTGCTGGTCGCGGATGTCGGCGACGACCAGGTTCCGGTCGTCGAGCATGCCGCGGCCGTCGAGTGACAGCTGCACCGCGTGCAGGCCGGACTCGTCGCGGTCGAGCATCACCAG
The DNA here is from genome assembly GCF_016862095.1 of Actinoplanes cyaneus. Taxonomy (GTDB): domain Bacteria; phylum Actinomycetota; class Actinomycetes; order Mycobacteriales; family Micromonosporaceae; genus Actinoplanes; species Actinoplanes cyaneus. The sequence continues at coordinate 148,711 of NZ_BOMH01000058.1, read as the reverse complement.
CCGGGCCGGGCCGAACTGGGCGACCTGCCGGCACAGCTCCGAGCCGATCGAGCCGCCGGCCCCGGTGACCAGCACGCGCCGCCCCTGCAGATAACCGGCGACCGCGGCCAGGTCGATCGCGATCTCCCGGCGGCCGAGCAGGTCGGTGTGGCTGACCGGGCGGATGTCCTCGACCCGCACGGTCCGCCCGAACAGCTCGACCACCCGCGGCACGACCTTGACGTCGACGTCGAGCGGCTCGGCCAGGTCGGTGAGTGCCCGGATCAGCGGCGCGTCGGCGCTCGGGATCGCGATCACCACGGTGTCGGCGTGGAAGCGGCGCACCACCTCGGCCATCGCGTGCCGGTTGCCGGCCATCGGGACGCCCATGATCCGCAGGGTGCGTTTCGCGGGGTCGTCGTCGAGAAGGGCCACCGGGACGTACGGACTGGACGGGCTGCGCAGCATCGCCCGGATCACCTGCGTCGCGCCCTCCCCGGCGCCCATCACCACGACCCGGCCCCCCGGCTCGGGGCGCGGTCGCAGCCGCTGGTCGTGCAGCAGCCGTACGGCGTAGCGGACGCCGGCCGCGAGCACCAGCCCGATCAGCCCCGCCCCGATGATCGCCGAGCGTGGCACGAGCCGCCCGAGCAGCGTGTCCAGCACGAACACGATCGGCGTGGTGACCGCCGCGGTCTTGGCGAGCGCCAGGATCTCCTCGAAGCAGCCGTACGACCACCGTCCGGTGTAGAGCCCGAACCGGATTCCGGCGGCCGTGTGCACCAGCGCCGCGACCAGCGACAGCTCCGCCAGCTCACCGCCGTGCAGCCACCGCACGTGCCCGTCGTGCCGCAGGAGGGTCGCGATCAGCAGGGCGGTGGCCAGGGCCAGGGCGTCGGCGCCCGCACGAGCGGCTCGGCCGGGCAGCACCGTGCGGATCCACGGCACTGCCCGGCCTGGCCACGCGCCGGCAGCCGGGTCTTTTCGCATGGAAATCCCCCTCGTACGATGCCGGCAGCAACCGGCCGTGGATCCTGCACAATGAACCCGGCCGCCGGAAAACCGTTTTCGGCCAGTCGCCAGTCGATTAAGGGCTATTCGCGACTTTCAGCGTTCCAGCTACCGGCGAGCCGGTGCAGTAGCAATTGTCATGCGCTATGCGAGCAATCCTCACGTTCTGATATTCGCGCAGGACTGCCCCTCGATCATCAATTTTCGGCCCCATTCGGCCCCGCAGTTCCGGCCATTCGGCGGACCATGTCATATTGATGGTGAAGGATCATCACATTAGAGATGACATCTGCGACTTTTACTTCACCCGCCATTCCGGGACCGTTCTCGCAGGAGCCGCCGCAAGCGTTCTGTCGACTATGCGACCAGGGGGCGACGATGAGGGTGCTCCATGTGATCAGCACCGCGGCGGAAGGCGGCGCCGAACATCAGCTCCGGCTGCTGCTGCGCCGGCTGCCGCACGACAGCGAGGTCGTCACCCTCTCGCCGGTCGGCACCGAGGGCCGCGCGATCCGGGCCGGCGGGACCCCGGTCCACGAACTGAGCACGGCCTGCGACCGGGACGTGGCGGCGATCGTCCGGCTGCGCCGCCTGATCCGCCGCGGCCACTACGACCTCGTGCACACCCACCTCTACCGCGCGTGCGTGCAGGGCAGGATCGCCGCGCGACTCGCCGGGGTCCCGCACGTCGTCGCCACCGAACATCACCTCGGCCGGCCCGGCGCCGGTCGGCTCGGCCCGCTCTACCTGCTCAGCGAGCGGCTCGGCCAGCTCACGATCGCGGCCACCACGACGATCGCCGACCGGCTGCGCGGCTGGGGCGTCCCCGGCGAGCGGATCGTCACCATCCCGCGCGCGATCGACCCGTCCGAATACCGCTTCGACCCCGCGCTGCGCGCGACCACCCGGGCCCGGCTCGGCGTCACCGACGACGTGCCGGTCATCGGCGTCACCGGGCGGCTCACCCCGGCGAAACGCCTCGACCTGCTGATCCGCGCCGTCGCCGAGGTGCCGGACGCGGTCCTGCTGCTGGTCGGCGACGGCCCGGCACGGCCCGCCCTGCAACAGCTCGCGATCATCGAGGACGTCGCCGACCGCGTCCTGTTCGCCGGCACGGTCCGGCACCCGCGCGAGATGCTCTGCGCGATGGACGTCTTCGCCTCCCCCGACCGCAACACCTGGGGGCTGGCCGTCCTCGAGGCGATCGCGGCCGGCCTGCCCGCGATCTACGCCGCATGCCCGCCACTGGAAGAACGCGCCGCCGCCCGCGTCCCGGTCCGCGGCACCCACCGGCTCTCCCCGCACGACCGCGAATCACTGCCGCGCACGCTGCGCGCCGAAGTCCTCTGCCTCGCCGAACGACGCGGCGCGCGCCTGCCGGCCCGCACCGCCGGCCCCCGCTACCACGCCGACCACCTGGCCGCCGCCGTCGGACAGGTCTACGACCGGCTCACCCTGACCGCACCGGTTCCCTGATCAGACGGCGGACGATCCACTGCCACCCCACGTACCCGAAGATCGTCCCGATGGTGTTCGACAGCAGATCGTTCACGTCCGCCCAGCGGTTACCGTGCACGGTCAGGATCAGCACCAGCTGCGTGACCTCGATGCCCAGGCTAACGAAGAACCCGATCCGCACCACCCGCAGCTTCTCCACGATCCCGAAGTTCAGGTGCAGCAGCGCGGCCAGCGGCAACATCATCATCAGGTTCAGCACGAAATCCCGGCGGCGCATCGCCAGCGTCGGGATCAGCAGAATCCGATACGTCGCGGGCGGCCCGGCATCCGGCCCCCAGGACATGGGCATCGGCAGCATCGTCGCGCCCAGCACCGCCACCGCATACCAGCTCAGCGCCCACGCTGCGAGGAGCCGGCCGACCGTCAACCGCCCCCGCCTGCGCAACCACAGCCAGGACAGCACCATCAGGATGCCACCCAGCGGCAGCAGCACCGGCAACGCCGGCACCTCGAACTGTTCAGCACGCATCGCAACCCACGCTACGCGACCCGATCCCGCCGCCCCGCGCTTCGACCTTCACCCCACCACGATCAACTTCACGGTCTTCAGGTCCTCTCTCCGCTGTGGTCCTCTCCGCCGCTCCCGCGGGGACCCTTACGGGCTTCGCAGGCCGTGGCCGGCCAGAACGCGAAACCCTCCAGGGCGACGTCGGTGGCGGGGCGCCCTTACCCCAAAACCCGGCCCCCGCGCCAGTTGTCCACACGAGCGCCTCATCCACAGCCCACCCACACAATCACCCGCCCCCACGTCACACTGACGGCAGAGGCGGTGGCCCCCCTGGGAGGGCGGGTCCTGTCTGCGCAGCCTGAGCCGGGGGCGTGCCAGGCCAGGTGGGTGCCGCGGCACGATTCTTGACGCCGTTCACGGTCTCGGCGTGGTCCAGGAGGATTGCCAGGCCAGGTGGGTGCCGGCTTCCGGTGGGTGCCGCCGGTCGCGGTCGCCAGCTGGCGCTCAAGGTTGTATCCCGAGCCAGAAACAACCCTGAGCACCAGCCCAACCCACGCGGCTGGCACTCACGGTCGTATCCCGAGCCAGAAACAACCCTGAGCACCAGCCCAACCCGCACGGCTGGCACTCACGGTCGTATCCCGAGCCGGAAACAACCCTGAGCACCAGCCCAACCCGCACGGCTGGCACTCACGGTCGCATCCCGAGCCGGAAACACCCGTGAGCACCAGCCGGAACCGCAAGCCGCGCCGCTGGCCCGCACCCGGCGCCACCTCGCGTCGGCCTACCGCAGCGAGCCCAGCACGCTTGGTGCAGGTCGACCAGACGCTCCCAACGCGGCGCCCCAACCACAGCGCCCCAACCCGGCGGCCCCAACGCGGCGGTCCCAACGCGGCGCTCCCAAGCCAACGCCCCCCAACGCGGTGGCCCCAACGCGGCGGTCCCAACGCGGCGTTTACGGGGGTCAGCGGAGCCAGCCCTCTTTGCGGGCGATCCGGATGGCGTCCAGGCGGTTACGGGCTCCGGTCTTGGCGATCACCGCGGACAGGTAGTTCCGCACCGTGCCGCCGGAGAGGTACAGCCGACCGGCGATCTCCTTCACCGACTCGCCCTCGGCAGCCAGTCCGAGCACCTCGAGCTCGCGCGTGCTCAGGCCGCGGTCGGTGTTCAGTGAGGCGGCCTGCAGCATCGGCGACACCACCCGCTCGCCCGCCGCGAGCCGCCGCACCGATTCCGCCAGGGATGACGACGCGGCGCTCTTGAGCAGGAAGTTCAGCCCGCCGTTCCACCGGCGGGGCGGGAGCATCCCGCGCTTGGAGGGGTCACACAGCAGCAGCATCGCGCAGGACGGGATCGCCGTGTGCAGCGCGTCGGCCATCGGCAGGACCTGGCTCACCATGTACTCCGTGTCGATCACGATCACCGCGGGCCACAACTGCGCGGCGCGCGGCGCCAGGTCGCCGTTGATCGGCAGGGTGGTGACGTAATGCATGTCCGGTTCGGTCTCCAGGAACGTTCGCACAGGGACGCCGAAGTACCCCTCGTCTCTCACCACCAGGACCCGGATCATCACACCACCCTCGTCGATGGGCCCGGCTCGTGGCCGGGCGCCGACCCCGTCTGGAACGCTCGACGCACTAATTTGTAGATGACTCGTGGCCCATTCTGCGAGCACCGAACAAGTCGATCCGATAAAGATCTTTAACAGTACGGCGCGGCGCAGCTCAAAAGACATTCGTGCCACGCCGACGAGCACGGGACACCTACATAAAGTAACCGCCTGAAACGCTCCGTGCACGTTCTGTCGGCCGTTCGACGGAGGCAAGTCCACCAGATCAACGAATCCGGGGCCCGAAACGGGGAAGTAATCCCACCGACACCCGCTGTAAATTACATTCAAAACCTACTAAGTACTGACTTTTCGGACATTCGCGTTCACATTCTTACCGCTTTTCATTCCTCGCATCACTCACGTCCCACATTCGATCATCAGGAAAAGATCTCTCTACCGACCGATTCCGATCAGCACCATTCGATCTTTATCGCGCGGGCAGCAAAAGCAAGCGGGCAGCAAGAGCAATGAGCCTTTTCCGCCCGGCGGGCAGGCGAAATCAGCGGCCCGTGATGCCACCGTGGACGCTGGTGCGCCTGCCGAGTCCCCGGCTAGACGCGCGCGTCAGTACCCACGCCGGGCTCGGGCAGAGGTTCGGTGTTGCGGCTGCTGAGGCCGTCGAGCGAGATGCGTAGCAGGCGGCGCCACTTGCCGGGGTGGCTGTCCGCGGTGGTCAGGACGGCCTGGCTCACGGAGCCGCTGAGCAGGAACAGGTCCTCGGTGGTGACGCCGGAGCGCAGAACTCCGGCGTCCACGCAACGGGTGCGTAGCTCGTCGATGATCGCGTAGCAGCGCTGGACGCAGGCATCGCTGGGGCCACCGGTGGTGGCGAAGCTCTCGACGACGGCGCGGTTGCCGGCCTGGGTGTCGAGCAACTGCTCGAAGAAACCGGTGAGGGCGCGCCAGGGATCCTCGGTGGCCACCGCCCACTGGTAGGCGTCGGTGAGCCAAGCGTCGAACTGCCGTTCCAGGACGGTGACGAGCAAGGCGTCCTTGGTCGGGAAGTGACGGTAGAGCGTGCCCATGCCGACACCGCTGCGCCGGGCGATCTCCCGGACGTCCACACCGCCACCGCACTCGGCGAAGACCTCACCGGCCGCCTTGATGATCGCGGCACGGTTGCGCTCGGCGTCGGCGCGGCGGCCGGGCCTGGGCGCGGGAGCGGCATGGTCGGCGAGCGTCACGGCGTCCAGCCTACGACATGACCCACCTGCCGGAGCACACGCTCCGTTTGTGACCCGGACGACAGGAGCAGGCGCTCCGTTTGATGCTAGCTTCAGGCGGAGCAGTCGCTCCGATTGATCGAGTCACTGGTCCGGGCACCACCCTGGCTCGACTTCCGCACCACCGGCGGACGATCCGTCCGCGAGATGAGGAGACCTTTCATGGCAACACTCGGCATCATCGGCGCCGGCGCCATTGGCACCACCCTCGCCCGGCAGGCAATCGGGGCCGGTCTCGACGTCGTCCTGGCCAACTCCCGCGGCCCGGAGACTCTCGCCGCGACAGTGGCGCAACTCGGCCCACGGGCCCGTGCCGCGACCCCGGAGGCAGCGGCCCGAGCCGGCGACTGGGTGGTGGTCAGCATCCCGCTCGCCGCATACCGGCAGCTTCCTGCCGCTGAACTGGCCGGCAAGGTGGTGCTCGACACGAGCAACTACTACGCGACGCGCGACGGTCACCTCCCCGCCCTCGACTCCGGCGACGTCACCACCAGCGAACTCGTCCAACAGCACCTGGCCGGAGCGAAGCTCGTCAAGGCCTTCAACAACATCAGCGACCACCACATCCCCGCGTTGGCGCGCCCGGCCGGCGCGGTCGACCGCACCGCGCTGCCCATCGCCGGCGACGACCCGCAGGCCAAGGCCGGCGCCGCCGAGCTGATCAGCCGGCTCGGCTTCGGCACCGTCGACGCCGGCCCGCTGGCCGAGAGCTGGCGCTTCGAACCCGAGACCGACGCCTACACCGTGCCGTACGCCGCCGACCCCGACGCCATCAGGAGCGCCTGGGCACAGTTCGCCGAAGCGCTGCGCTCCGGCACTCCCCCGCAGCTGCCTGCCGCGGGCCCGGGCGTCCCGCTACCCGCGGCCCGGCTGCGCACCCTGCTCGCCGGCGCGTCCCGCAAGCTCACCGCCGACCGCGTGATCGCCTAACGAACGGCTCCGGCCGGTCCCGCGTTCGGTGGACGAGCCGCAGGCCGCCGCCGAACGCGGGACCGCTCGACCCGTGGCTCGCCCCGGCGGCCGCGAACAGCCGGCCGGGAGGAGCGTGACCCGATCCCGCATGCCGGAAACGACGGTGGCGCCCCCGGGAACCGGGAGCGCCACCGAACGAGAAGCCGGAAACGGGCGATCAGTGCATGATGACCGGCGTCGCGGCGGCGTCCGCCTCGGTCAGCTGGGACGCCTGGCGCCTGCGCGGCAGGAAGAACGCCGGGATCAGCGTCAGCAACGTGAGCCCGAACCCGACCCAGAACGTCGTGGCGAACGAGTCCGCCACGAACTGGAGGCCGCGCTGCAGCAGATCGGGCGGGAGCTGCTGGGCGATGGCCGGGTTCTGCTGGGCGGCGATGGCGGCGCCGGCCTCGGTGACCGCGCTGCCGTCGGCCGGGTTCTTGAAGCCGGGGATGACCGCTGACTCGTTGAGCTGGTTGGTCAGGATCACCGACATCAGCGCGGTGCCGACCGAGCCGGCGATCTGCTGCAGGATGTTCAGCAGCGTCGAGCCGCGCGCCACCTCCTGGTTGGTGAGCGTCTTCAGCGCCGACGTCATGATCGGCATCATGGTGCCGCCCATGCCGAGGCCCATCACGAACAGCGAGCCGCACAGCAGCACGTACGACGTGTCCGTCCCGACCTGGGTGAACGTGAAGAACCCGGCCGCGATCAGCAGCAGCGCGAACGGGACGGTCCGCCCGACCGGCACCTTGTCGGCGAGCATGCCGGCGATCGGCATGGTCACCATGGCGCCGATGCCCTGCGGCGCCATCAGCAGACCCGCGTGGAGCGTCGACTCGCCGCGCACCTGCAGGAAGTAGCTCGGGAAGAGCAGCCCGGCGCCCATGAACGCGATGGTGAAGACCGCGAGGGTGACGGTGGCGACGGTCAGGTTCCGGTTGCGCAGCAGCCGCAGGTCGAGCAGCGGATGCTTCGGCTTGAACGAGTACAGGATGAACGCGACCACCAGCAGCACGCCGGCCAGCATCGGCAGCCACACCTTGGTCGCCGTGACGGTGCCCTCGCCGGGGATGGAGGACACCCCGTACAGGAAGGAGGCCAGACCCGGGGAGAGCATCAGCATGCCGAGGAAGTCGAACGACTCGGACGGCTCCGGGCTGTCCTTGGCCAGCGCCCACCACGCGTAGACCAGCGCGATCGCGCCGATCGGCAGGTTGATCAGGAAGATCCAGTGCCAGCTGGCCACGTCGATCAGCCAGCCGCCGAGGATCGGGCCACCGATCGGGCCGAGCAGCATCGGGATGCCGAGCACGGCCATCAACCGGCCGATCCGGTCCGGGCCGGCGGCCCGCGTCATGATCGTCATGCCGAGCGGCATCAGCATGCCGCCGCCCAGGCCCTGGAGCACCCGGTAACCCACGAGCTGGCCGATGCTGTCGGCGGTGGAGCAGAGCAGGGAGCCGATGGTGAACAGCAGCAGCGCGGTCATGTAGAGGCGCTTGGTGCCGAAGCGGTCGGCGGCCCAGCCGGTCAGCGGGATGACCGTGGCCAGCGCCAGGGTGTACCCGGTCATCGTCCAGGCGACCTCGGCATACGTCGCGTTGAACGTCTCCTGGAACTTGGGCAGCGCGACGCTGACCACGGTGATGTCGAGGATCGACATGATCGCGCCGAGGACGACGACCCCGGCGATCTTGAGAACGGCGGCGTCGAGTTTGGCCGGCGCTGCCTCGGCTTGGCTAGTCAAAGGAAACTCCAAAGTCAGCAGATCCCGGCGGGTGCAACCCCCTGACCCGCCGTGTCTCGGCCGCGAGCCTATACGCCGTACAACGTGCTCACCGCCCATTTATCGACCACCCGACTGTGGCCCTCCCCACTGATCAACTTCGCTGGGTACGGGAGCGGGAAACGCGAGCCGCGGCGAGCACACCGAGCCCGTCGGCGGCCCAGTGCACGAGCACCGGCGCGAGCAGTCCACCGCCGAGCGCCCGCAGCACTCCGAGCACCACTCCGGCCACCGCCGTGAAGAGCGCGTCGGTCCACGGCCGTTCCGGGGCGAGATGCCAGAGGCCGAAGAGCAGGGCGGTCACCCCGGTAGCCCAGACCGGGCCGTGATCACGGTCGATCAGCCCCCACAGCACGCCGCGGAACGCGACCTCCTCGACGACGACAGTGGCCAGCGGCACCGAGACGAGCGCGGTGTACCAGGGGCGGTCGTACGTCGTGCGGAAGAACCGGCGGGCCGCGGGCAGCCGCACCGCGACGGCGTACCCCATGGCGATGATCGTGGCCCCGCACAGGCCGTACCAGAAACCGGAAAGCCGGAGCCCCGCCTGGGCCGAGGTGAGGCCGGAGACCGTGACCAGCAGAGCGGCGGCGAGCGGCCCGGTGACGGGCTGAGCCCAGCCGGGCCCGGTCCGCGCCCAGATCCGGACCGCGACGATGATCGCCAGGACCGCGACGAGAACGCCCACGACCTCACCGTAAATCGGTCGCCGTCGCGGCGCGCGCCGAGTAGCTTTCGACCCGACCGCACGACTGGAAAGGGGGACCCGATCATGTGGACCCCCGTGTCGCGATTCGACCTGATCCTCGTGTCTGGTGTGCCCGGCCCCGGCCGCGCCACCGGGGTTGGACGTTCCTGACCGCACGGCTGTTCTCTCGCCGGTGGTGGGGCAGGCGCACGTCCCTGACCGATCGGCCTCGAAAGAACGAACCATCATGCGTGTCCGCAATCTCGGCATTCTCGCCCACGTCGACGCCGGCAAGACCACTCTGACCGAGCGCATCCTCTTCACCACCGGCGCCACCCACAAGAAGGGCGAGGTTCATGACGGTACGACTGTCACCGACTTCGACCCGCAGGAGCGCGACCGTGGCATCACCATCTTCGCCGCGGCCGTCAGCTGCGACTGGGCCGGTCATCGCCTCAACCTGATCGACACCCCCGGGCACGTGGACTTCTCCGACGAGGTGGAGCGTTCGCTGCGTGTGCTGGACGGCGCGGTCGCCGTGTTCGACGGCGTGGCCGGTGTGGAGCCGCAGTCCGAGGCGGTCTGGCGGACGGCGGATCGGTACGGCGTCCCGCGGATCGCCTTCGTCAACAAGCTCGATCGTGCGGGTGCGTCGTTCCCGGCGGCGGTCCGGTCCATCCGCGACAGGCTGGACGTCGTCGCGCTGGTCGTCCAGGTGCCGATCGGTGCCGAGAACGAGTTCCGCGGCGTGATCGACCTGGTCGGCAGGCGCGCGTGGGTCGACGGCGACCCGTCCGTGATCACCGAGATGTCGCCGGAGGTGGCCCGGGCACGCCGCGCTCTCGAGGAGCAGGTCGCCGAGTTGCACCCGGCCGCGCTGGAGGAACTGGGCGACATCTCGGACTCGACCCTGCGCGCGGCCATCCGGGACCTGACGCTGAAAGGCGAGGCGGTCCCGGTCCTGTGCGGCTCCGCCTACCGCGACAAGGGCATCGAGCCCCTGCTCGACGCCATCGTCGACTACCTGCCGGCGCCCGCCCCGGCGGGCGGCGATCTCGCCGCCCTCGTCTTCAAGGTGCACACCACGAGGACCGGACGGCTCACCTACCTGCGCGTCTACGACGGCACGATCACGAAGGGGGACACCGTGTGGGACGCGGGCGCCGGCCGCGCCGAACGCATCGCCCGCATCCTGCGGGTCCAGGCCGACCGCCACACCGAGATCGACCGGGCCACGGCCGGTGACATCGTCGCCGTCGCCGGGGTGAAGTCCGCCCAGGTCGGTGCGACCCTCTCCCGCCGCGCGCACCCCGTGCTGCTGGAGGCCCCGCGAATCACCGACCCGCTGGTGTCGGTCGCCGTCGAGGCGCGCACCGGAGCCGACGGCCAGCGCCTGCCGCAGGCACTGGCGGCGCTGGCCGAGGAGGACCCGTCGCTGACCGTCCGCGTCGATGCGGAGACCGGCCAGACCCTGCTCTCGGGTCTGGGTGAGTTGCACCTGGAGGTGGCCGTGGAGAAGCTTCGCCGGCGCACCGGCCTGGTGATCACCATGGGCCGGCCGCGGGTCGCCTACCGCGAGACCGTCCATCGTGGAGTGACCGGGTCGCTCTACCGGCACGTCAAGCAGGACGGCGGGTCCGGCCAGTTCGCGCACGTCGTGCTGGACGTCGCGCCGGGCGAGGGCTTCACGTTCACCTCGGCGGTGACCGGTGGCCGCGTCCCGGCCGAGTACATCCGCGCGGTCGAGGCGGGCTGCCGGGAGGCGCTCGCCGAGGGCCCGCTCGAAGGTCATCCGGTGGCCGGCCTGCGGGTCACGCTGACCGACGGGCAGACCCATCCGAAGGACTCGTCGGAGCTGGCGTTCCGCACGGCCGGCAAGCTCGGCCTGCGCGAGGCGCTGAGCGCCTGCGAGATGGTGATCCTCGAACCGGTCGCCGAGATCACGGTCAGCGCACCGGCCGAGACCCTGGGCGCTGTCCTCGGCGATCTCGCGGCCCGGCGGGGCCAGGTCACCGATTCGGGGGTACGGACGGTGACCGCGCTCGTGCCCCTCGCCGAGCTCTTCGGCTATGCGACGCGGCTGCTCAGCCGTACCCACGGTCGTGGCTCTTTCACGAGCCGCCCCGCCGGTTACCGCCCGGCGGCGTGACCTGAGGACGGGTCCCGGTGTGTCACTGCCGACGCGCCGGGGCCTGTCTCCCCGTCACCCGAGCAGCCCGCCATTTCGTGCCGGCCCGGGCAGGGCCTGCGTCCCGGCGGGCGGAGCGTGGCCGGTCAGGCAGCTTCGGCGACGCCGGACGTGGTGACCGGCGGCGCGGTGGGGCCCAGACGCAGCAGGGTGCGCGACGGCTCCACCGGGATCGGGGCCGCGCCCGCCCCCGTCTTCGGCAGCGGCCGGCGAGGCTGCACCCGGCCCGAGCTCCCGCCCCGCCCCGGATAGACCAGCAGCCCGTTCACCGGGTCGGGCACCGCGTCCAGGGCGGCGCGAACCGCCGGCAGATCACGGAACTCCGTGAACCGCTCGTCGCTGCGGAAAGCGATCTCGAACAGGACACCCCAGCTGTGGCGGTGCCACTCCCAGTCGTAGGCCCCGTGCGTGACGGCGGCCTCGACCAGCGCGTTACCGAACGAACCCTGCCAGCGGGCGGCGGAGGACCGCGGCCCGTCGAATACCTCGATCGACCACCAGTGCAGCTCCATGCGATCCAATGTACGACCGCGACACCCCGCCGGGATGCCGTTCAAAGTGCCGAAAGCGCGATCGACACGGCGAATCCGCCGACCACGAACAGCCCGGTGAGGACACCTTCCACCTCGTACGCCTCGGGCAGCAACGTGTCCGACACCATGGCCAGCAGCGCACCGGCCGCGAACGCCTGCACCAGCGCGCCGGTCGTCCCGGACGCCGGGTCCAGCAGCAGGTAGCCGGCCGCCGACGCGACGGCGGACACCGCCACCACCAGCGACCACATCACCAGCACCCGGCGCTGTGGCCAGCCCGCCGCCCGCAACCCGCTGGACGACGCCATCCCCTCCGGCAGGTTGGACAGCAGCACCGCGGCGAGCAGCGCCACGCTGACCTGTCCCTGCAGGACGGTCAGCCCCAGCACGAACGACTCCGGAATGCCGTCCAGCACCGACCCGAGCACGATCGCCAGCGGTGAACCCCGCGCCTGGGCGCCGTCGGCGTCCTTGCGATCGCCACCGCCGCGGCGGCTCAGCAACCAGTCACCGGCAGCGAAGACCAGCGCGCCGACCAGCACGAACAGGCCGACCGCGGCGACCGTCCGGGTCCGCAACGCCTCGGCGACCAACTCGAACGAGACCGAGCCGAGCAGCAGCCCGCTGCCCAGCGCCATCACCGCGGTGGTCAGCCTGCGCCCCGGCCCCGTCCGGTACGCGATCAGCACGCCGATCAGCAGGGCCGACGCTCCCAGGGCGCCCCACAGGAACGCCTCGATCATGCGGACCGCACGGCCGGATGTCCGTTGAGCACGCCCGCCTCCCAGGAACGACGACGCGCCCAGTGTCATCCGGCACGCCGCCTCCGCCATCACTCACGGCGGGTGATTCCGGGCCGTCCACCCTGATGGGGCGCGGGTCAGCGCCGGGTCACCTGCGCTGACCCCCCACAGTGGATGGCACGGGGTCTACTGGAACCACACCGTCCAGGCAGCCGGATGCGAGATGGCTCCGGTCGCTGCGCGGATCACCAGGGCCGTGTCGTCAGGGCAGCCCACCGACGCAATGTACGCCGGCGTCGGCCTGAGGCGGCTGAACGTGCTCTGGCCCACCGACGGCTGCGAGCTGGTCGGCGCAGTCGACCATTCCACCGCGGCCGAATCCGTGACCTCGTACTGCAGCAGGAAGGAGGTTGCGCTCCCGGGGACGCCATCGACGCAGAAGTAGGTGGCGTTGCCGGACCTGACGCTGGTCTCGGAAAGGCCGGGCGTGGTGGCAGACATGTCGAGGGCGTCCTCACACGTCTGGGGAGAACAGGTGAGGTATCCGAACCGGATGGTCGAGACCGCGCTTCCGGGTGTACCTGCCGGGCCCGGAACTCCTTGCGGACCCTGCGGGCCGGTGGCGCCCTTCCCACCTTGCGGGCCGGCGGGGCCTGCCGGGCCGGTTTTCCCTTGCGGGCCGGTGGCACCCTGCGGGCCCTGTGCACCGACGGGGCCTGCCGCACCCGCAGCGCCGTCGCTTCCCTGCGGACCGGTCGCGCCCTGGGTTCCCGCGGTGCCTTGCTGGCCCGTCGCGCCTTGCTGGCCCGTCGCGCCTTGCGGGCCGGTCGCGCCTTGCGGGCCCATCGCACCCTGCGGGCCGGTCGCACCTTGCGGGCCGGTCGCACCTCGCGGGCCGGCGGGTCCGGCGACGCCTTTGGCATTCCAGCTGATCGGCGTCCAGTTCTTGGAGCACTGTTGTGCGCTGGAGTTGCGGAGCTTCACTTCTCCGGCACTGTTCCGGCAGGCGTAGATCGTACTTTCCTGCCCGCTGACCGCGGCGCTCGCGGAAGCTGTACCCGCCACACCGACGGTCACCGCAACAGCAGCCGCGGCGGTCATCACCCTGTGCTTTCCTGAGGTCATAAGCCGAGGGTTGCGCCGCAAGGATGCACGAAGGGCGTTCGACGGTTGCAGCTCGGTCGCAGCCCACGCCGCGAGGCGAAGGCAGACGCCATGGCGCTTGTCGCCGCGGACGACCTGCCGCTGACCAGTCCGCGCATTCCGCGACAAAGACGAACAATGCCCGCTTAGCCTCGGTGGCGTGGGGTTACGCCGGGCAGCCATGGCCCTGATGGTCGCGGTCCTTCTGGCGGTGACGATGCTGACTGTCGGCCGCGCCGGGGCCGCCTTCCCGACGCCCTTCCGGGACCGATTCGACGCGAACACGAACGGTTCGATCATCCTGCGCGGCAACGCGAACCTGACCTGCCTGCTGACCGGCCAGCCGACCTGCACGCAGGCCCGCAACGGCACCGCCACCGGAGCGGTCGCGAACAACAACAGCTACACGATGGCGTACACGGACGTCGACACCAACCTGCTCACCTTCAACTCCAGCATGGCGACGCTGGACATGCCGCCCGGCAGCACCGTGTTGTTCGCCGGCCTGTACTGGGGCGCGGACTCCCTTTCACCGTTGCGCAACCAGGTCCTGTTCAGCGCGAACGGCGGAGGCTCGTATCAGCCGATCACCGCCGCGACGCTGTTCCCGAACGGCAGCATCTACCAGGGGTTCGCCGACGTCACCGCCCAGGTGGCCGGCATCGGCAACGGCGTGTACGGGGTGGCCAACATCCAGGCGTCGATCGCGGCCGGCTCATATGCGGGGTGGTCGCTGGTGGTCGCGTACCACAACGCCGCCCAGGACATGCGGGCGCTGCGCGTGTACGACGGGTTCGACCAGGTCTCCGGCGGCAACACCGACATCCCGGTCACCGGCTTCGAGACCCCGCACACCGGCACCGTGCACGCGAAGATCGGCGCGGTGGCGTACGAGGGTGACCGTGGCACCCCCGGCGACAGCCTGAAGGTGGACGGCCGGCCGCTGTCCGACGCGCAGAACCCGGCGACCAACTTCTTCAACAGCACGGTCAGCGACACCGGTACACCGGTGGGTGGGCGCAACCCGGGCTACGACAACACGCTCGGCTTCGACGTCGACCAGGTCGACGCGACAGGGATGTTCACCAACGCCGCCACCTCGACGACGCTGACGCTGACCACCACCGGCGACCAGTACTACCCGGGCGTCATCACCTTCGCCATCGACCTGTACGCGCCCAACATCACCACCACGCCCTCGGTCGCCGACCTGAACCTCGGCAACCTGGTGCCCGGCGACGTGCTGGAGTACCGCATCACGGTGCGCAACGAGGGCAACGACACCGCCGACGGCGTCACGCTCAGCGACGCCGTCCCGAACTACACCACCTATGTCCCCGGGTCGCTCAGGGTCGGGGGCGCCCTGGTCACCGACGCGACGGGCGACGACGCCGGCTCGTATGCGGCGGGCGTGGCCAAGTGGACGCTGGGCAGCATTCCCATCGCCGGCACCACGGTGGTCACGTTCCAGGTCATAGTCCAGCCCGGCGCACCGGCCGGGTACGCGATCACCAACCTGGTGAACGTCGCCTACTCCGGGCGCAGCAGCGGGGTGAGCGTCGCCGCCACGGGCGCGACCAGCTCCAGCACGGTGTTGCAACCGCACCAGGACCTTGCCGCGGCGCTCGGCGTCACGCCCGCCTTCCTGCAGAGCGCCGCCATCCCGGCCGCGGTGACCTACACGGCGACGGTCACCAACACGACCGGCGACATGGAACCGGCCGCCACCGCCACGCTCACCCTGCCCGCCGGCGTCACGCCCGGCGCGATACCGGCCGGCTGCTCGGCCGCCGGGCAGGTGGTCACCTGCGCCCTCGGGCCGCTGGTCGCCGGCAGCTCGGCACGTGCCACGGTGCCGGCGACCGTGAACGGGTCCGCGGCGGCGAGCACGGTCGCCACCGTGCGGGCCGGCGGAACGGGCGCGGACGCGAACAGCACCAACGACGCTGCCACCGCCACGCTCGTGATCAACAGCCCGCCCGACGCCGTGGACGACACTGATACGACGCAGTTCGGCACGCCCGTCACGATGACCGTGAACGCCAACGACAGCGATCCGGACGATTCGATGTCCGTCTTGGTCTACTCGGTGTCCGGGCCGCCGTCGCACGGCGTGGCGGTGGCACACAGCGACCAGAGCATCACCTACACACCGGCCGCGGGGTGGTCGGGCACGGACACGTTCAGCTACCGGGTGGACGACCCGCACGGCGGCTCCGCCACCGCCACCGTCACGGTGACCACGAGCAACGCACCGCCGGTCGCGAACGACGACATGGTGAACACCCCGACGAACACGCCGGTCACCGTCGACGTGTTGCAGAACGACGTGGATCCCAACGGCGACCCGCTGACCGTCGACGCGGTCACCCAACCGTCGTCCACCGAGGGCACGGTGACCTTCACGGCCACGGACGTCACCTTCACGCCGGATCCCGTCTTCGCCGGCCCGGTGACGTTCACCTACACGGTGAGCGACACCAGCGGCGACACCGCGACGGCAGTCGTGTCCGTCGACGTGGAGAACGCCGCGCCCACCGCGGCCGACGACCAGTTCCCGGTCAGCTACACGGCAGCACAGGCCGGCGTGGTGCTGCCGGCGGCCGCGAACGACACCGACCCGAACAACGACCCGCGGACCGTCACGGCAGCCGATCAACCGGCACCGGGCAAGGGCACCACGTCGCTCTCCGCCGGGGTGATCACCTACACCGCGCCGCTCCGCTTCTCGGACGTCGCGACGTTCCGCTACACGGTCAGCGACGGCCGCGGCGGCACGGACACCGCGCTGGTTACGGTCGTCGTCGCGAACGCGCCGCCGGTGGCGCAGACGTTCGTGACCACCACCGGCTACCGCACCCCGCGCACCCTGGACGTGATCGCCGTGGCCACCGACCCGAACAACGACCCGCTGCACGTCTCCGGCGTGACCGCACCGGCGCACGGCGTGGTCACCCACGACCCGACCGGCAAGATCACCTACCTGCCCGACGCCGGCTACTCCGGAACGGACTCCTTCGCGTACACCGTCGACGACGGCAACGGCGGAACGGACACCGCTACCGTGACGGTGACCGTCGCGAACGCGCTCCCCTACGCCCGGGACGACGCGGTCACCGCCGTCGCCGGCCCGCCCGTGGCGATCGACGTGCTGGCCAACGACGACCCCGATCCGAACGGCGACCCGCTGACCGTCGCGATCGACGTCGCCCCCGGTCACGGCGGCGCCACGGTTGACGCCGATGGTCAGGTGACCTACACCCCGGCCGCGCACTTCTTCGGGGTGGACACCTTCCACTACACGCTCGACGACGGCAGCCACACGCTGGTGGGCGCGACCGTGACGATCACCGTGGTGAACGTCGCGCCGACCGCCCGGCCGGACTCGGCGGGCACCGGCACGAACACCGCCGTGGTGGTGCCGGTGCTGGCCAACGACGAGGACCCGAACGGCGACCGCGTGACGGTGACCGTGGTGAACGCGGCCGCGCACGGCACGGTCACCGCGAACGTGGACGGCACGGTCACGTACGTACCCGCAACCGGCTTCTCGGGCACCGACGCGTTCGTGTACTCGATCGCAGACCCGAGCGGGCTCGCCGACTCGGCCACCGTCACGGTCATCGTGCGCAACGCGCCGCCGACCGCGGCCGACGACACATTCCCCGTCCTGCCGGCGGCGGCCGCCAACCTGCCGGTGCTGGCCAACGACAGCGACCCCAACACCGGGCAGGTCATCACCGTCGCGTCCGCCACCACATCCGCGAAGGGCACGCTCACCCTGGCCGGCGGAGTGCTGACCTACCGGGCGAACCGGGGCGCGGCCGGAGTGGACGGCTTCGACTACGTGATCACCGACGATCGGGGCGCGACCGCCACGGCGCACGTCACACTGATCATCAACGGCGCGCCGGCCGCCGCCGACGACGCCGTGTCCGTGCCGACCGACACCGCTGTCGACATCGCGGTCACCGCCAACGACACCGACCCCGAGGCGCAGCCGCTGCAAGTCGCCGCGGTGAACACCCCGTCGCACGGCGCGACCCGGATCAACCCGGACCAGACGGTGGAGTACCGGCCGGATCCCGGCTTCTCCGGCGCCGACTCCTTCGGTTACACCATCACCGACAACGCGGGCAACACGGCGTCCGCGCAGGTCACCGTGCAGGTCGAGAACGCGGCACCGACCGCGCGGCCGGACACCGCTGCCTTGCTCTCCGACCGGTCCGTGCTGGTCGACGTGCTGGCCAACGACAGCGACCCCAACCCGGGGCAGACGGTGACCGTCGTCTCGGCCGGCCCGCCGGCGAACGGCACGGCGGTCTTGGCCGCGGGCGGCATCAGGTACACCCCGGCACGCGGCTACGTCGGCCCCGACACGTTCACGTACGCCGTCAGCGACGGCAACGGCGGCACGGCGACCGGGACCGTTGCCGTCACCGTGTCGAACGGCGTGCCGGTGGCGGTGCCCGACGAACGCCGGACGCCCTTCGAGCATCCGATCGCCGTGGACGTGCTCGCCAACGACCTCGATCCGGCCGGCACGCTGGCCGTCATCTCGGTCGACGTACCGGACCGGGGCACGGCGACCTTCACCCCGGGCACGGTGACCTACACGCCGCCGGTGGGGTTCTCCGGAACGGCGACGCTCGGCTACACGGCCGTCGACGACGCCGGGCACCGTACCGGCGCGGCGATCTCGGTCCTCGTCGGCGTACCACCGTCCGTGCCGAACAAGCAGACCACCGTGCTGGACGGCCAGTCGGTCAGCATCCGGCTGCCGATGACCGGGCAGGACGGAAGGCCCGTCAGCCTCACCGGGATCGGCCGGCCGCAGCACGGCAGGGCGGTGATGAACGCGGACGGTACGGTCACCTACGTGCCGGATCCCGGCTTCAGCGGCACCGACGAGTTCACGTACCAGGTGGTGGACGCCAACGGCAATGTGGCGCAGGCGACGGTGCACGTGATCGTCCCACCGCCGCCGGCACCTTCGCCCTCGCCACCGGCGCCGCCCTCGTCAACAGCGTCGCCCTCGCCGTCGGCGTCGCTCTCGCCATCGACGTCCGCGTCCGCGTCGGGTCGACCCCGGCCGAGCCGGACCACACCGCACCCGACCACACCGCGCCCGACCTCGACACACCAGCCCTCGCCGGGCGGGACCACCCGGCCACCGGCCTCGCCCGTCACCGGGCCGAACGCGGCGGCCGTCTCGCTGGGCGGCCTGTGCATCATCGCGCTCGGCGCCACGCTCTACCGACTCGCCGGCCGGCGTACGGGGGAACCGCCCACCGGCGACTGACGCCGCGCGGCCTCACCCCGGGACCACGACCTTGCCGGCGCGTACGTCGCAGGCCCCGGTGTCGAACCGGGCGAACCACCCTTATGAGGAGCGGCTGGGAACCCAGCGCCCGCCTGCGCAAGCCACAGCGGATGACACATACCCACCAGAACCGGCGGCTCGATGACCGCAGCACCGGCTCAGGCAGACGCCGAGGTGGTGCTCGACACCGCCGGTCCGCAATGCCCTCGATCACTCGGGTCACGAACGTCGAGGTCCCGGTAGTGAAAGGCCGGCAGACAGGACCACCGTCCGGTCAGCCGTGGCGCGGTTGTTCGATGTGCCCCCGGCTGGACTCGAACCAGCGACCCCGGCGCTCGGAACGCCGTGCTCTCTCCGCTGAGCTACGAGGGCGGGGCGCGCCCGCATGAGAAGCGGGTGCGCGTGCGGTGCACGGCCCTGTCGGCAGATCGTGACCGCGGGAGGTGAAGCGAACCACGCGGACCGGTCTCCCCCGAGGTGATCGGGACGCGTGACAGGGTGCCGGGCCGGATTCGAACCCGCACATGCCCTGGGTGAAAACCAGGTGACTCTCCCTATTCGCCCACCGCGCCAGGCGTGCCCCGAGCTGGTATCGAACCAGCGACCTCCGCCCTGTCACGGCGGCGCTCTCCCCCTGAGCTATCCGGGCTGGGAGCAGGGGTGGGATTCGAACCCACGACTTCCGGCTCATGAGGCCGGCGAGGACGACCGAACTCCTCCACCCTGCGCGTACGCCGCCGGGGACTCGAACCCCGAACCCGCTGATTAAGAGTCAGCTGCTCTACCCGTTGAGCCAGCGGCGCATGAGGAGACGACGGGAGTCGAACCCGTACGAGACATCGCTGCCTCCGACCGCTTTCGAGGCGGTGGCCGGCGCCCATCGGCTGGCGTCTCCCTCGAACGTCGGGATGGCGGGATTCGAACCCACGACCCCCGGTTCCCGAAACCGGTGCGCTACCAAGCTGCGCCACATCCCGTTCACTGCCGTGTCGCCGGGTGGGCTCGAACCACCGGCCTCCGCCTTATCAGGGCGGCGCTCTGACCTGCTGAGCTACGGCGACAAACGCGGAGAGCGAGAGATTCGAACTCTCGGTGCAGGTCGTGACCCGCACTACGGATTAGCAATCCGCCGCCATAGGCCGCTCGGCCAGCTCTCCATCGCGCCCTGTGCCGGGATCGAACCGGCGACCTCGCGCTCGACAGGCGCTTGCTCTCCCACTGAGCTAACAAGGCAAAAGGTGGACCGTGGACCCGGCCGGAGTCGAACCGGCTGCCTCCGCTGTGCGAGAGCGGCGCTCTACCAACTGAGCTACGAGCCCTTGACGTACGTACCCGGAGCGCGATTCGAACGCGCACTGCCACCGTTCTGAGCGGTGTGCCTCCTGCCGTTGGGCTACCCGGGCGGGACAAACAATGGTGCAGAGCCGGAGACGGGATTCGAACCCGCTGCCTCTCGATTACGAAACGAGTGCACGACCGATCGTGCTCCACCGGCGTGGGACAAAGCTGCGGGCGGAGGATTCGAACCTCCAACCTTCCGTTCCAGAGACGGATGTGCTGCCGGATTGCACCAGCCCGCAAAGGTCGTACCGAAGAGTGGCTACCGGGGGTCGAACCCGGGACCTCCGCCATGGCGAGACGGCGCTCTACCGCATTGAGCTACAGCCACGTCGCCCGTCCGGGGGTCGAACCCGGTCTTCCGGAGTGAGAGTCCGGTGGTCTAACCTTCCGCAGCCTCACGGGCGTCAATGCACAACGTGTCCCCGGAGAGATTCGAACTCCCGACCCCCGGATCCGTAATCCGGTGCTCTATCCGCTGAGCTACGAAGACGTGATGGTGCGTGGACCTGGGCGGATTCGAACCGCCGACCCCCGGTCTGCCGAACCGGTGCGCTACCAGCTGCGCTACAAGCCCATTGTCGGTACCGGCCGCCGGCGGCATGAACTGCCGGCGGCCGGGCGAAGACATGGATATGTGCCATCCACTGTGGAGTTGTCAAAGAGCATGAGAAAGCACGGGCAGCAGGATTCGAACCCGCATCTAACAGTTTTGGAGGCTGTCGCTCTGCCGTTGAGCTACACCCGCGGGGCAAAAGAAAACCGCCCGGTCCCGAACGGGAGGGCGGCTGATCGACGCTAGCTGGATTGCTAGCTTCGCCACCACTCCGGGCCACTCTTCGGTTCACGGTGAACCGGCAGATCCAGGATCAGGCTCATTCGGGGCTGACCGGACCGCGCCGTGACGCTCTCAGCTCGCAGCGTCTCGCGCTGCGACATGCTCGAGGCCTGCCACCGCATGATCTTCACCCCTTCCCTGATCGTTTCACCCGGCCGGCGTTTCGGCCGCCCGGCTCGCTTGTGAGAACTACGTTAAGCCGCCGTCCCGCAACGGGCAACGCAATTACTCGCTGAATCTGGAATTGCTCGAACGAGCCGGCCGGGGTCCGCCCGTGAGCTTCACGAGCGGGCCGCGCGGGGCGGGACTCCCCCGGACGTACCCCCTGGGCTTGCCTGAGAAGTTAGGGTGCCTAACCTTCAAGCACGGTCGCACGTCGATCCAGTGACTACCGGGGGCATGGGCACGGCTACATGAAGATGAAACGGGTATGTCCCCGGTCATGAGTGATCTTGACCCTGAGGGCTTCGCCGAGTTCGTGACCACCGATGGGCCCGGGTCGGCCGACGCCGACCGGCAAGGACCCGACGAGCCCGCACTGGAGGAACGACCCGAGCCGGTGAACGACCTCATCCAGCGCTCCCCCGAGGAGCCGGACGAGGGGTCGTACCGATAGAGCAGACGCCGGGCCCCGCTGCCCGGGGCCCGGCGTCTTCTACCTCGTCGCGCCTCAGACCTCGACCGGCGTGAGCTCGGGCAGCGCCACCGGGGTCTCCGGGGCGGCCTTGCGGCGGCCGGCCGGGACCAGCAGCGCGACCAGGAAGGCGAGCGCGCTGGCGACCGCGAGCAGCAGGAACGCCTCGGTGTAACCGGACTCGGCGGGCAGACCCTGGGGGCCGGTGTGCCCGGTCACCACGGAGCTGACCACCGCCGTACCGATGGAGGCTCCGATGGTCCTGATGTTGGTGTTCATGCCACTGGCGACACCGGTCTGGTTCATCGGCACGCTCTGCACGATCAAGTTGATCATCGAGGAGTAGAGCAGGCCGAGGCCGACACCGAAGACCGCTCCGGTGACCGCGACCATGGCCCGGCTGTCGTGGGCGAGCGCGAGGCTGAGTGCGGAGAGGGTGCCGAGACCTGCCCCGATGAGCAGCTGCACCTTGTTGCTGACCCAGCGGGTGAGCGGGCCGCTGACCGAGCCGAACACGGCCATCGTCACCATCATCGGCAGCATCAGCAGGCCGGCGCCGGTCACGCTGGCGCCGAAGCCGTAGCCGGTGCTCGCGGGCACCTGCATGAGCTGCGGCAGGAACGCGAAGACGCCGAACATCGCGGCGCCGAAGAGCATCGACACCAGGTTGGTCGTCCAGACCGCCGGCAGCCGCATCATCCGCATGTCGATCAGCGGCTCGGCGGAGCGCAGCTCGGTCGCCATCCAGCCCGCGAAGAAGACCAGGGCAAGGGCGAACAATCCGAGCGTACGGCCGTTGGCCCAGCCCCACGTCGCGCCCTTGCTCAGCGGGAGCAGCAGGGCGACCAGCCAGCCGGCCAGCAGCACGGCGGAGAGCCAGTTGATGCGGCCGCGCACGCCGGTCGGCGACGGCGGGACCACGCGCCAGGCCGCGACGGCGACCAGGGTGACGGCGACCATCGGGATCCAGAACAGCCAGCGCCAGTCGAGCCAGCCGACGATCGGGCCGGCCAGCACGATGCCGAGGCCGCTGCCACTGGCGATGACCGCGGCGAGGATGCCGATCGCGGAGGAGACCCGGTTCGGCGGGTAGATGTCGCGGATGATGCCGAACGACACCGGGAAGACGGCCGCGCCGAGGCCCTGCACGACGCGGGCGACGATGAGCACTGTCACGTTCGGGGCGATCGCGGCGAGCAGGCAGCCCAGCGCGATGGCGCCGAGCGCGACCAGCAGCGTGCGGTCCTTGCCGATCATGTCGGCGATGCGGCCCATCAGCGGGGTGGCCACCGACGCCGCCAGCAACCAGGCCGTCAGCACCCAGGTGACAGTGCCGGTGGTGGTGTGCAGGTCCTGCTGGATCGTGGGCAGCACCGGGGTGACCAGTGACTGCATGAGGGCGAACGCGGCGGCCGCGGCGGCCAGCACCGTGAAGGTGACCCGCGGCGCCGTCCGGCGCGGCGGCGTCTCCTGGTGGCCGGGAGTCGCCTGGTAAAGTCGAGGCATGCCTCCAGATTAGCGGAGGTACCCCTCCGGTTCGCAACCGAATAGCCGGCGAGGGTGATGTGAGGAGGGTCTCCATGCCTGACGTGCCGATCGCGACGCGCCGCCCGCAGCGGGCCGACGCGCGCCGCAACTACGACGCGTTGCTCGCCGCCGCCCGCGACATCTTCGCCGAGAGCAGCACCGACGCGTCGCTGGAGGAGATCGCCCGCCGGGCCGGGGTCGGCATCGGGACGCTCTACCGCAACTTCCCGACCCGCCGCGACCTGTTCGAGGCCGTCTACGTCGAAGAGATCAACCAGCTCAGCGCCGCGGCAGCGGCCGTCGCCGACCGGCCCCCGTGGGAGGCGCTGCGCTCCTGGCTCGACCGCTTCGTGGGATACGTGGTGACCAAGCGCGCCGTCATCGACGCCCTGAACCGTGACTCCGAGCTGTTCAAGTCGTGCCGCATCACCATGTACGCGGCCGGCGAGCCCCTGATGGACCGCGCCCGGGCCGCCGGCGAGGTCCGCGCGGACGCCAGCTTCGACGACGTCCTGCGCATGATCTCCGGCCTGGTCTCCGGCACTTTCGTCGACGAGGAGCAGCGCGCCCGGGTGCTCGAGTTCGCCCTCGACGGCCTGCGCAGCCGCCCCTGACCCGCCGCCTACCTTCCGCCCAGCCAGCGCGGCCAGCGGCGCTCGCGGGGCCGGTCCGAGCGTGGTTGCGGAGCCGGCTCCGGCTCGGATTCCTCGTCCTGCGCCAGGATCGCGGTGGCCAGCGACCGGTCGTCGGCCGTGGCGTCCGGGGTGATCAGCATCAGGTGCGCCAGCGACGTCCAGATGGTCACCGGGCGCGGCGCCCGGGTGGCCGCGAGCAGCCGGTCGGCAACCAGGCCGCGCACCTCGGCACGGATCGCCGGCTCCCGGTAGGCGGCCGTGACCAGGGCGAACAGCGCCGCGTCGGAGACCCAGTCCTCGACGCCGAAGGCCAGATCGACCAGGACCTGCCGGCGGATGGACGTCTCCCACGGCTCGTGCTTCGCGTGGTGCAGGATGCCCAGGCAGACCCACGGCTGCAGCAGGCGGTACCAGTACGCCGGGTCGGACTTCGCCAGGACCTGGTATCGCGGGATGTCCGGCGCCTGCGGCGGGTGCACGAGCAGCCCGAGCAGGTCGTTCAGCGGCAGGTCACCGAACGGCTCGGCCTGCAGGTAACCGGAGAGCGGCGACGGCCACGGCTGCGCGCCGGTCTCGTACAGCACCCGCACCGCCTCGCGGGACGGCGCGAACACCGCCGGCTCGGCCTCGTCCCCCTGGTAGCGCCAGACCGCGTACCTGCCGGGCCGCAGCGGGATCCGCATGTCCGGCTCGGCGAACTCGGCGATGCCGATCTTCACGGGCGCCCCGGCGACCCGCTCGAACGCGGCCAGCGCGCTCGGCGGCTCACCACCGGAGAGCCCCAGCTCGGTGACCTCGGACTCCTCACCGGCGGCCCGGCGGCGGGCGATGTCGCGGCTGATGTTGATGACCGCTTCCTCGGGCATCGGCACCCAGTTCAGCCAGGTCCGCTTCGATCCGGCCATCGCGAACAGCATGTCGGTGGTCCCGCACCCGTGCGGGTCGTCGGCGATCGCGACCAGGTCCGCCACGTCACCAGACGTCCGGAACCGCAGCGCGTGCCGGGCGGCCTCCCGGTGCGGGAACTCCGGATCCTCCGCGAGCTCCCGGAGCCTGCCTTCCACGTTCTCGCTGACCATGGCGGGTCAGCTTAGTTGATCAACACGGTTCCCGCGGCCCCGATCGGGCGGCCCTCACGTGGAGCGGGTCAGCGCCCCGCCGAGCCACCGTGCGGCGGCCTCCCGGAGAGAGTCCACCTCCGCGCGGCCCGGCTCGGAGGTCGAGCAGGCCCAGGCCAGATAGCAGTCGGGGCGCAGCAGCAGCGCCGACAGCGGCTCGTCACCCGCGTCACCCGCGGGCGACGCGACGGGCGCGGCGCGGACGACATCCAGGCGGTCGTGCCGGCCGGCCAGGGCCTGCGCGAACACGCCGCCCGGTGTCAGGTCCAGCAGGAGCGGCCGTGCCGCATGCGTCAGGTCCGCCAGGCGCACCACGCCCGTCGTGGTCTCGACGGTCAGCTCCGGGACGAACGTGCCGGCCCGCGGGTGTGCCGGCCACGGGCCCATGTCGTAGCGGACGTCCGCGCCGGCCGTGAGGTGCGCCAGCCGCGACACCGCGGCCGGATCGGTCAGCAGCTCGGCGAAGAGTTCCCGCAGCCCGGTCACGTCACTGCCGGGCGCGATCAGCGCCGCCTGCGCCCGGGCGTTGACGATCATGCGCTCGGCAGCGGCACGGCGCTCGGTCCCGAAGGAGCCGAGCAGCTCCACCGGTGCGTCGCCGCGCACCGTGGCGGCCAGCTTCCAGCCCAGGTTGACCGCGTCCTGCAGGCCGAGGTTGAGCCCGGGCCCGCCACCGGTCGCGCCGAACACATGGGCCGCGTCGCCGATGAGCAGGACGCGCCGGTCCGCGTAACGCGCCGCCACCCGGGTGTGCCCGCCGGTCATCCGCCGCAGCACGTGCGGGCCGGCGCCCTCCGGCTGCCGCAGCGGCACCTCGGCGCCCAGCACGCGCCGGATGCTGCCGGCCAGCTCGGCGAGGGTCATCGGCTCGTCCGGCTCCGGCTGATCCCACTCGGTCGTGGACAGCAACGGCGGCCGGCCGGGCAGCGGCGCGTACGAGAATCCGCCGTGCTCGGTCCGGTGCGGGAGGAACGGCGGCACCGGGCCGTACCCGGGCACCGTGAGCGCGCCGGTGCCCGGATCCACCCAGTCCGGCGGCAGCGTCACGTGGGCCGACCGCACGGTCATCCGGTCGTGGTGCACGCCGGGGAATCCGATGCCGGCGAGCTTGCGGGTGACACTGTGCGCGCCGTCGGCACCGACGACCCAGCGGGCGCGCAGGTCGTAGCGGCCCTCGGCGGTGACGACCGACAGCGTCACCCCGTCCTCGTCCTGGGCCAGGCCGGCCAGTTCATGGCCGCGCCGGATCTCTGCCCCCACCTCGGCCGCCCGCTCCTCGAGGACCCGCTCGATCTCCTGCTGGGTCACCGGCAGCGTGTGGACCGGGCTCCGCGGGAGCAGGCCGAGGTCGAGTCCCAGGCCGCCGAACATGAAGTACGCGGAATTCGGCACCGGCGGCTCGGAGCTGCCGGTCAGCCTCTCGTGCAGCCCCCGGTGGTCCATCACCCGGACCACCTGGCCGAGCAGTCCGTTCGCCTTGGGATCAGCGCTCGGCTCGTCCCGCCGCTCCAGCACGAGCGGCCGCACCCCGGCGAGCGCCAGCTCGCACGCCAGCATCAGCCCGGTGGGGCCTGCGCCGACGACAACCACATCAACGGACATCGCTGCCTCCTGCTCTCTGCGTCAGGCGGCTCACCCTAGGGGCAAAACTTGCGTGCACGCAAGTTTGCGTGCACGCAACCCACGTGGCAGAGTGACGGGGTGACACAGGAACGGCCGGACCTGCGCGAGCGGAAGAAGCGGGCCACCCAGGAGGCGCTCCGCGAAGCGGCGCTGCGGCTCGCGCTGGAACACGGGACGGCGAATGTGCGGGTCGCCGACATCGCCGAGGCGGCCGGCGTCTCACCGAGGACGTACAACAACTACTTCTCCAGCCGGGAACAGGCGATCGTCGCCGCGGTCACCGCCCGGCGCGAGGCCCGGATCGCCGAGGCGACGGCCGCCCAGCCCGCGCACATTCCCCTGGCCGACGCCGTGACCACGGCGATCGTGCAGGTCTACACCACGCCCGGCGACGACGATCACCCCGCGCTGCTCCTGATCGCCACCGACCCGGCCCTGCGCCACGCGTTCCTCGACACCACCGCCGGAATCGAGGCGCCGCTCACCACCGCCATGGCGCGGCGCCTCGGCCACACCGACCAGGACACCGCCCGGATCCTCGCGGCGAGCGTCACCGCCGCGGTGCGCATCGCCCTCGAACGATGGCTCCGGCCGGCCACCGGATCGGCAGCCGGGCTCGTCGTGCCGACCGGATCCCTGCCGGACCTGCTGCGCGACGCCCTCGCCCCGCTGGCACCCGCCCTCGACGCCGCACGGTGATCCGCCGGCCCGGCCCTACGCCTGGTCGACGGCGAACGGCTGGGCCCCGTCGGTCTCGGAACGGTCGTCCGGGACGGCGGCGCGCGCGTGGAACGAGGGCTCCGGCACCGGCCTGCCGAAGTAGTAGCCCTGGGCATACTCGTACCCGAGCTCACGCAGGTAATCGGCCTGCTCCGCGGTCTCCACGCCCTCGGCGACGGCCCGCAGCCCCAGCCCCTTGCTGACGTGGATCAGCGCGTCGACGATCACCGGTGGGCGGCCACCCGCGATGATCTCGTCGACGAACGACTTGTCCACCTTGAGCACGTCGACCGGGACGGTGCGCAGCAAGCCCAGCGACGAGTGCCCGGTGCCGAAGTCGTCCAGCGCGATCCGCACCCCGGCCCGGTGCAGGGTCTCCACGGCGGCGACCGCGACCCCGCCGCCGAACAGCGCGGTCTCGGTCACCTCGACGAGCAACTGGGCCGGCTCCATCCCGGTCTCGGCGAGGATCCCGGCGACCACCTCGGGAAAGCCGGGCTCGCTGAGCTGCCGGGCGGACACGTTCACGCTCACGTAGCCGGGCGCGTCCCGGCCCAGGTCCCGCCGCCATCCGGCGAACTTCCAGCACGAGGTACGCATGACGAACTCGCCCAGCTCCACGATCAGCCCGTTGTCCTCGGCGACCGGGACGAAGTCGACGGGGCTGACCACGCCGCGGACCGGATGGTGCCAGCGGACGAGCGCCTCGCACGCCCGCGCCCGCCCGGTGTCCAGCTCCACGATCGGCTGGTAGACCACCCGGAAGTCGCCGTCGTCCAGACTGTGCCGCAGGTCGGCGCCGAGTCGCGCGGTCGCGTCGGCGCGCTCGTCCAGCTCGGCGGTGTAGACCATGAGCTGGCTGCCGGCGGCCTTCGCGGCGTACCGGGCGGTGTCCGCGCGGCGCACCAGCTCGGGCACCGGCACCGCGCCGCACTCGTCGCTGTCGGCCACCCCGAGCCGCGCGTTGAGCAGCAGCTCGTGCTCGCCGGAGACGATCGGCCGGCGCAGCAGATCCACCAGCCGGGCCACCACCGCGTCGCCGTCACCCTCGTCCGTGTCCCTGGCCAGCACCGCGAACTCGTCGGCGCCCATCCGGGCCACCGCGTCGCCCTCGCGCAGCGACGTGCGCAGCAGCCCGGCCACCGCGGCGAGGGCCCGGTCGCCGGCGGCCCGGCCGAGCCGGTCGTTGACGTGCTTGAACCCGGCCAGGTCGATCATGATGAGCCGGCACGGGCCGGCCGCCACCCCCTTGACCGCCTCCTCCTCGAAGGCGCGCCGGTTCGGCAGCCCGGTCAGGTCGTCGCGCATGGCCAGGTCGCGCAACCGCGCCGCCTGGCTGTGCGCCCGCGCGATGTACCCGGACATCCGGGTCACCACCAGCACGAACAGGACCATCGACCCGATGCCGACGACGAGCCAGACGGTCGCGCCGGTGCCGCCCCCGCCCTGCAGCAGCAGGATCGCCGGCACCAGCAGCATCGAGGCGGTCAACGCGATCAGCCGGCTCCAGCCGAGACTGCCGCTCTCCTCGGCGGTCCCCGCGGTCGCGGACGGGTGCACGGCAGCGGCGGCCCAGAAGACGTAGGCCAGCAGGTAACCGGCGTAGACGTACGACCCGGCGGCCGCCATCACCGCCGGCAGCAGCGTGTAGACCACGTTGCAGGCAAGCGTCACCACGCCACCCGCCGTCAGGAGCCACATCGCGGCGGTACGCGGCCCGCGCCGCAGCAGCATCGGCACCAGCAGCGCACAGAGCAGGACGCCCATCGCGGGGTAACCGGCGGTCACCACCCGGGCCAGCGGCGGCAGGTTCTCGTCGGCCACCACCGGTTCGATGACGAACGTCCAGTACGCGATCCCGACGCTGATCGCCACGATCGCCGAGTCGATCAGATTGCCCGACCAGATCGGCCCCCGCCGCCGGGTCAGCAGGAACATCGCGACCGTCAGCAGCGGGTAGGCGCCCAGGTAGAAGGCGTCCGCCCAGGACGGGAAGTTGTTCTCGCCGTGCACGGCGTAGACCAGGTCACCGGCGACCCAGGTGGCGATACCGGTGGCGAAGACGTACCAGGCCGGCTGCTGCGAGCGGTGCCGGCGGCGGGCACCGGCCACCATGACGACGCAGACCGCGAGCGAGAGCAGGGTGGAGACGACGAGCGCGGGCCGGCCGTAGGGCAGCAGCGACCAGCCGGCCACCACGGCCGTGCCACCCAGCAGCCAGGCGAGCCACCACGGGGGACGCCGCAGACCCGTCACATCCCCACTGTTCGGCACCTCACCGCCGAAGTTGAGGGCGGCGCCCAAGCATGTCCGACCTATGCCGGAACCACCGGCTGCGCGCCCCGATCCCGGCCCGGCCGATCACCCGTGTGTGCCCGGCACCGTCACGGTGGCGGCCGCCGCGGTCATCCGCCGGACGTCAGCCCCGCCGGGTCAGCTGCTCGATGTAGCGCGCCTCGTACCGATCCAGCAGCGGCCCCACCTCGGTGGTCGCGGACGCCTCGAACAGTTCGAAGACCTTGCGGTAGTGCCGGACGTCGGTCGGCCCTCGCGAGACCAGGCCGGTGTTGTACACGTCGATGAGGACGAGGCTCCGGTCCAGCAGGGTGAAGCCGTGCAGCGGGGGAAAGGCGAACGGCCCCTCGTCCGGGATCACCGCGAACCTGATGGTCGGGTGCCGTGCCAGCAGGTCGCGCAGGTGACTCAACTGGGCGAGCATCTCCGCCGGCGGGCAGATCTGACTGCGCAGCACCGACTCGGTGATCACGAAGCGGAACGACTTCCCGGGATCGGCGAGCACCTGCTGGCGCCGGATCCGCGCCGTGACCGACTCCAGGATCGCCGTTTCGGTGTCCTCGTCGCCTTCCGCCTCGGCGAGGGTCTGGAACGACATCAGCGCCCCACGCGCGTACCCACTCGTCTGCAGCAACCCCGCCAGCAACGCCGGCTGGAAATCGCAGACCTCGGCGGTCGCCGCCTCCCACTCGGCCAGGCGATCCTGCCGGCTCACCAGCGGCGACACCGTCGGCCGCCAGTCGGTCATCCGGTCGTGAGCGTCCTCGGCCCGCCGGACCAGGGCCCGGATCTGCGCCCCGTCCGCGCCGAGCGCCTTGGCCAGGACCGCGACGTCGGCCGGGTCGGCGAGGTTCCTGCCCCGCTCCAGCCGGGAGATCTTCGGCTGGCTCATCCCGACCATCTCGGCCAGCCGGGCGCCGCTGAGTCGTTGAGCCCTGCGCATCCGGGCCAGCGCGGCGCCGACCGTCTCCTCCGGATCGAAGGGAGCGCCATCGATGGTCGACATGCGCCCCCCTCACGTCACGACAGGTCGCTGAGCGCCTCGCGCAGCAACTCGGCCGGGATTTCCACCAGCATCTCACCGTCGGGCAGATCGATGCCCGCTCGCTCGGCGGAGACTGTGAATCCCTGGACCACGTAACGCCCGGATTGCGCCCTATAGATCGTCGGGCAGGAGCCGGCCGAACAGTGGTTGGCCACCACGTGGAGAGAGAGCCGAACTTCGCTCTCGTCGGAAGCATTATTCACAGAAGAAGAATAGGGCATTTCGGACAGCCTCCGAGCAGAGATCGGCGAAACGCGCCGTCAAGGTCCCTCCGAGCAGCCACGATCGCCCTATCAGTGGTTGACCGCATCAGCGTGTCGGAACGTCACCTGCCAATCCCGCACAGCCGGTGCGACACCGAACCCGCAGGTCGGCGAGAATATCGATGGCAATTCCGCTGATCTGCGACGCCGCAGGCGGCCGCATACCTTTCAGCCAGATGTCTGATCGAAATATGGAAAAGCGGCGCATTTTTCGCAGTCCATGAATCGCGGGTAGTAATTCAAGCGCGATGAATAGACGATCGACGTATCCACTTCGCCGCGCCCCGCGGGGGTTGCACAATGATCGAAACAATGTCGCCACATCCTGCCCTGCCGATCGGCGCTCCACTGCTCCACCTGGCGCTGGCCGGCCTGCTGCTGATCATCGGGCTTCGCTATCTGAAGCGGGCGATCGAGCCCATCGGACCCATCGTCGGAGCGATCGCCTCGGCCGCCGTCGTGGCATTCGCGCTCGGCGCGTCACTGGCCCTGATAGTCGCCGCGGCATTCGCCCGCTGATCGATCGGATGTCGTCATGTCTGCATTCGCCTTCGTCGGGCCGGTGGTCGCGATCATCGCGTTGTTCCTGGTGACCGAAGTGCTCACCGCGGTCCTTCCCTTGATCCTGGTGATAACGCTCGTGCCGCCGCACGAAAGGCCGGGTCTGGCCGCTGTCCTCTCGGCGGCGAACAGCGGCGGCCAACCGCGCCGGAGCCGCTGGCGCCAGTTGCGGAACACCATGACCGCCCGGCGGGCGGCTCAGGCGGGGCGGTATTCGACCTCGGGGCGGCCCGGGCCGCCGTAACGGGGGGTGCGGACCGCGCGGCCGGCCTCGGCCAGGTGCTCCAGGTAGCGCCGCGCCGTCACCCGTGACGTGCCCGTCCGGGCCGCCACCTCGGCCGCCGACAGGCCCGGCGAGGCGCGCAACGCGGACAGGACCAGGTCGAACGTCCCCGCGTCCAGACCCTTCGGCAGGGTGTCCGGGGGGCTGCCGCGCAGGGTGGAGAAGACCCGGTCGATCTCGTGCTGGGCGGCCGCCTCGGTGGACTCGACGAGCTGCGCCCGGTACCGCGCGTACCGATCGAGCTTGTCGCGGAACGCCGCGAACGTGAACGGCTTCAGCAGGTAGTGGGTCACGCCCAGCGCGACGGCCTGCCGGACCATCGCCAGGTCGCGGTTCGACGTCACGGCCAGCACGTCCGCCCCGCTGCCGGCCGCGCGCAGCGCACGGGCCAGTTCCAGCCCGTGCCGGTCCGGCAGATTCAGATCCAGGAGAATCAGATCCACCTCCCGCGTACGCAGGATGGCCGTCGCGTCCCGGGCGGTGTGCGCCACGCCGACCACCTCGAAGCCGCCGACCCGCTCGGTGTAGACGCGATGGGCCTCGGCGATCAGCGGCTCGTCCTCGACGACCAGGACCCGGATCACGCGGGTACCGGCAGCCGGACGGTCAGGACGGCGCCCGCGCCCGGGGCCGAGTCGATCGCGTACCTGCCGCCGTACCGTTCCGTGATCTGCCGGACCAGGGACAGGCCGACGCCGCGGCCGGGGCCCGGTTTGGTCGACCACCCGCGGCGGAAGGCCGAGGCGGCCTGCTCCGCGGTCAGTCCCGGCCCGGTGTCGCCGACCTCGACCAGCACCTCGTCCTCCTCCTGGCGCACCAGCACCCGCACCCGCCGCGGCGTGCCCGGCCCGGCCGACGTGACCGCTTCCAGGGCGTTGTCGACCAGGTTGCCGACCACCGTGAGCAGGTCACGGGACGGCAGGGGTGCTTCGTTCACCTGCGACGACGGGTCGATGGTGAGCTCCACGCCGCGTTCGGCGGCCTGGGCGGACTTGCCGAGCAGCAGCGCGGCCAGGGCCGGTTCGCGGACCGCGCCGACGACCTGGTCGGTGAGCTGCTGGGCGAGCGCGAGCTCCTCGGTGCCGAGCCGGATCGCCTCCTCCGGCCGTCCGAGCTCGACCAGGGTCAGGACGGTGTGCAGGCGGTTCGCGGCCTCGTGCGCCTGCGCGCGCAGCGCCTCGGTCAGGCCGCGCACCGAGTCCAGCTCGCCGGTGAGCTGCCGCAGCTCGGTGTGGTCGCGCAGGGTGAGCACGCTGCCGCGGGAGTCGTGCGTGAAGCGGCGGCTGGCGACCAGGGTCCGGTCACCGGCCAGGATCGGCTCGTCCACCATGGTGCGCCGCTCGGCGATCAGGTCCGCGACCTCCGGCGGCAGCTCCGGGTCGTCGGCGGCGACGCCGAGCAGCCGCCGCGCCTCGTCGTTGATCAGCTCCACCCGCCCGTCGCGGCCGGCCACGACCAGCCCCTCCCGGACCGAGTGCAGGACCGCGTCGTAGTACTCGTACATCCTGGTCATCTCGGCCGGGCCGAGCCCGTGGGTCTGCCGGCGCAGGCGGCGGCTGAGCGCCCACGCGCCGGCCGCGGCCAGCAGCAGCGCCGCCCCGGTCCCGGACGCGACCGCCGGGAACTGCGCGGCCAGCGCCCGGTCGATCGCGGTCGTGCGGATCCCGACCGCGACCAGCCCGACGATCGCCCCGGAGCCGTCGCGGACCGGCACCACGGTGCGCCACGAGTCGCCGAGGCTGCCCGGGTACTCCTCGACGACCACACCGCCGGCCAGCGCCTCGTCGACCGTGCCGGCGAACGGCAGGCCGATCAGGCTCGTGGTGGGATGCGTGTAGCGGGTGCGGTCGGGCGCCATCACCACGATGAAGTCGGTCTCGGTGGCGGCGCGCGCTGCCTCGGCGTACGGCTGAAGGGTCGTGGTGGGGTCCTCGGATCGCAACGCCGTGACCACCTCGGGCGAGTGCGCGACCGTCTCGGCGACGGCTTTGACCTGGCCGATCGCGGCGTTGCGGGCGTCGCGGCGGGCGAGCAGCACCGCGCCCGTGGTGCAGACCGCCACCAGCAGGGTCACGACCAGCACCTGCAGCGCGAACAGTTGCCGCGCGATACTCCACCGTCGGGTCATGCCAGGCCGTTCTGCTGTTGCGATCCGATGAACAGAATGACCGTAATCGTGATCGAGCCTGAGACCTAGACCACAGTCCAGGCCATGAAGGACCGCACCCGCTATCTCTACCCGGCCGTGATCGTGGCCGTCCTCCTCGGCATCGCCGTCGGCCTGCTCGCCCCGGACACGGCGGTGGAGCTCAAGCCGATCGGCACCGGATTCGTCAACCTGATCAAGATGATGATCAGTCCGGTCATCTTCTGCACCCTCGTGCTCGGCGTCGGCTCGGTCCGGCAGGCCGCCAAGGTCGGCAAGGTCGGCGGCCTGACCCTGGGCTACTTCCTGACCATGTCGACGGTCGCGCTCGCCATCGGCCTGGTCGTCGGCAACCTCGTCCACCCCGGCTCCGGCCTGCACCTGGACGCCTCGATCGCCGCGTCCGGCCAGAAGCAGGTCAGTGAGACGGCCAGTGAGACGACCGCCGACTTCCTGCTCGGCATCATCCCGACCACCCTGATCTCGCCGCTGGTCGGCAACGAGGTGCTGCAGACCCTGCTGGTGGCGCTGCTGATCGGCTTCGCGCTGCAGTCGATGGGCGAGCGCGCCCAGCCGGTGCTCAACGCCATCGCCGTCTTCCAGCGCCTGGTCTTCCGGGTACTGGCCATGCTGATGTGGCTGGCCCCGATCGGCGCGTTCGGCGCGATCGCCGCGGTGGTCGGCTCGGCCGGCGTCGACGCGCTGATCAGTCTCGGTCAGATCATGCTGGGCTTCTACCTGACCTGCGCGATCTTCGTGTTCGCGGTGCTCGGCCCGCTGCTCTGGCTGGTCGCCCGGGTCAACATCTGGCGGCTCTTCCGCTACCTGGGCCGCGAGTTCCTGCTGATCCTGTCGACCTCCTCGTCCGAGTCCGCGCTGCCCCGGCTGATCGCGAAGATGGAGCACGTCGGCGTGAGCAAGCCCGTCGTCGGCATCGCCGTGCCGACCGGGTACTCGTTCAACCTCGACGGCACGGCCATCTACCTGACCATGGCGTCGCTGTTCATCGCGCAGGCCATGGACCAGCCGCTCTCGATCGGTGAGCAGGTCTCGCTGCTCCTGTTCATGATCATCGCGTCGAAGGGCGCTGCCGGGGTCACCGGCGCCGGCCTGGCCACGCTCGCCGGCGGCCTGCAGACGCACCGGCCGGAACTCGTCGACGGCGTCGGCCTGATCGTCGGCATCGACCGGTTCATGTCCGAGGCGCGGGCGCTGACCAACTTCGCCGGCAACGCCGTCGCCACGGTGCTGATCGGCGTCTGGACCCGGGAGTTCGACCGGGCGAAGGCCGAGCTGGTGCTCCGCGGCGACGACCCGTTCGACGAGGCCACCATGCTCGACGACGACCACGCCCCGGCCGCGCCACAGGCTCCCACCGGCTCCGCGGAGAAGGCGCCGGCCCCCACCTCCTGACCGCCTCGTTCACCAGACCTGCGCGTACGCCGGCAGGCCCTGTCCTCGCGCTGGCACGACTCGCCCGGCCCCCCGGCGAGCCGTGCCAGCGCGCTGTGCGGGGCATGCCAGCGTGACCGCGCAAGCTTCCCGGCGACAACGGATGAGGGGGAGCGAGGATCGTGGACGATCTCGTAGTGCGCGCCGAGGGATTGCGCAAACGCTTCGGTAAGACGCAGGCGCTCGACGGGGTGGACCTGGCCATGCGCCGGGGCACGGTGCTCGGCGTGCTGGGACCCAACGGGGCCGGCAAGACCACAGCGGTACGGGTGCTGGCGACCCTGCTGCGCCCGGACGAGGGCACCGCGTTCGTGGCCGGTGTCGACGTGCTGCGCGAGCCGCAGAAGGTGCGCCGCCGGATCGGCCTGACCGGGCAGTACGCGTCGGTAGACGAGGACCTGACCGGCACCCAGAACCTGGTGCTGATCGGCCGGCTGCTCGACCTGACCACCAGGGACGCCAGGAAGCGCGCGGCCGAGCTGCTCGAGTGGTTCGACCTGACCGAGGCTGCCGGACGGCCGGCCAAGACGTACTCCGGTGGCATGCGCCGCCGCCTCGACCTGGCCGCCAGTCTCGTCGGCCACCCCGAAGTGATCTTCCTGGACGAGCCGACCACCGGTCTCGACCCCGCCAAGCGCGAGGACATGTGGGGCGTCGTGCGCACCCAGGTCGCCCAGGGCTCCAGCGTGCTGCTGACCACGCAGTACCTGGAGGAGGCCGACGCGCTGGCCGACGAGATCGTCGTGGTGAACCACGGCAAGGTCATCGCGCAGGACACGCCGGACGGGCTCAAGCGCCGCGTCGGCGGCCAGACCCTGCGCATCCGCCCCGCCGACCCGAGCCGGCTGCCCGACGTGCTGGAGATCCTCGGCAGGGTCGCGTCCCCCGGCACCACCGCGGCGCCGGACGCCGCGGCCGGATCACGGCCGGGCGCCGCGTCCGTCCCGGTCCCCGACGACAGCGCCCTCGACGACGTGATCCCGGCGCTGCGCCGGGCCGGCATCGAGATCAACGAGTTCGGCCTGCACCTGCCCAGCCTCGACGAGGTGTTCCACACGCTGACCGGCGGCGAGAACGACAAGAAGAAGACGGAGGCCCTGGTGTGACAACCGCGGTTCTTGATGCGCCCACCCACCTGGACAGCCCGCGGGGCGGATCGTTCCTCGCGCTGGTCCGGCACGCCGGCGCGCTCGCCAAGCGCAGCCTGATCAAAACCGTGCGCACCCCGGAAGCCCTGATCGACGTCACCATCCAGCCGGTCATCTTCCTGCTGATGTTCACCTACCTGTTCGGCGGCGCCATCGCCGACGGGGACCGGCACGGTTACCTGCAGTTGCTGCTGCCCGGCATGCTCGCCCAATCCCTGGCGATGGGCAGCATCGCCCTCGGCCAGAACCTGAACTCCGACATCGAGAAAGGCGTCTTCGACCGGTTCCGGTCACTGCCGGTGTCCCGCTCGGCGCCCCTGGTCGGCGCGGTCCTGGCGGACATCGTCCGCTACGCCACGGTGTCCGTGGTGACGCTCGGCTTCGGCATGATCATCGGCTTCCGGATCGAGACCGGCACGACGGCGACCCTCGGGGCGATCGCCCTGGCCATCGCCTTCGGGCTGTGCTTCGGCTGGATCTCGGTGTGGGTCGGCATGAAGGTGCGCACCCCCGGCGCCGTACAGGGCGTGATGTTCCTGCTGGTCTTCCCGCTCTCCTTCGGCAGCGACGTGTTCGTGCCGGCCGGGACGCTGCCCGGCTGGCTGCAGGGCTTCGTGAAGGTCAACCCGATCACCCACCTGGTCGGCGCGGAACGTGGCCTGCTGATCGGCGGGCCGGTCGCCCACCACCTCTGGCTCACCCTCGCGTGGATGGCCGGGCTGCTGGTGGTCTTCGTGCCGCTGGCACTACGCGCCTACAGCAAGCGCACCTGAGGGATCAGCCCTCGATCGCGCGCAACTGGCCCGGGTTCGCCCGGGCCAGTGCCGTGTTCGGATCCAGGGCCCAGCCCGCCGCGTACGCCTCGGCGAACCCGTCCTCCCCCAGCACCGCCCGGTTGCGCCGGGTCAGCTCCGCCACCTGCAGATCCGTCGGATCGTGCGCGCCGCGCAGCCGGGCCGCGGCGCCCAGCAGCTGCGCCGCCTCCCGGGGCCGCCCGGTCAGGTCCGCCAGCCCGGCCGCCCCGACCGCGACCAGCGACAGGATCGGCATGTCCCGGGTCTCCTGCGCCGCCTCGTACGCCCGGATCAGCGCCCGCTCGGCCCGCACCCGATCACCCTGTCGCAGCGCCAGCGTCGCCCGCACCCCCTCGATGATCGCCGTGCCGTGATCGCCGTTCATGAAGCCCGCCTCGTCGACGGGCAGCTCGGCCTCCGCCCGCGCGACCAGCTCCTCGGCCCGGTCGAGCCGGCCCAGCGTGACCATCATCCCGGCCTCGAGGCCGTCGATGAGCAGCATCATCTCCGGCGCCGTCGACCGCTGCGCCCGGGCCCTCGCACCGGCCAGCGCCACCATCGCGTCGTCCGGCTCGCCGCGCCGCAGGTGCAGGTCGGCCCGCCGCAGGTCGATGAAGACCTCGTCACCCAGGTCCAGCGAACCGAACTCGCCGGCCAGCGACTTCGCCGCGGTCAGATCGGCCAGGGCGCCGTCCAGGTCACCCTCGTACTGCCGCAGCAACGCCCGCAACGGCAGCACCGTCGCCTGGCCCCAGCGGTCACCGGCTGCCCGGAAGCCGGCGAGCGCGGCCGTCACGTCGACCCGGACCTGGTCCACGTCCCCGTTGTTCTCCGCGACCTGCGCCCGGAACAGCTGCGCTAGCGCGGCCACCCACGTGTCCGGCCCGTCCACCAGCTGATTCATCCGCGCCTGCGCGGCCTCCCCCTCCTCGGCCATGAACAGCACCACCGCCGACAACGCGCCGACCAGCCCCGGCAGCTCCGCATGCGACATCAGCCGGTCGGCCAGCGCGCGCATCCGGTCCTGGCGCTGCTGCGCGGTCTCCGCCGTCGTCACGACCTCGCCGCTGACCCGGTTGAGCGTCAGCACCGCCTCGGCGCAGTCGGTCACCAGCCGGCTCCGCTCGCCCGGCAACCGCAGCGCCTCGTTCAGCCAGAACGCGGCGTCGGCATGCCTGCCGAACATCTGCCAGTACCACACCAGGCTCAGCGCCAGCCGGGTCGCGCCGTCGGCATCCCCCTCGTCGCACAGGTGACGCAGGGCGGCGAGCGCGTTGTCGTACTCGGCGCGCAGCACGGCCAGCGCGTCCAGCTGCTCGGCGGTACGCAGCCGCGGGTCGTGCTCGGCGACCAGCGCGGCGAGATAGCCTGCCGCCAGCCGCCGCGTGCCGGTCAGCGCCCGCTGCGAGGCGAGCTGGTCGATCCCGTACTCCCGGAGCGTCTCCAGCATCCGGTAACGACCCTCCGGCGCGCGCTGCAACAGCGACTTGTCGACCAGCGCGGCCAGCAGATCGGGGATCAGCGCGGCCGGCACGCCCGCGTCCGCGCAGACCGCTGTGGCCGAACCCACCGTCACCCCACCGGGCAG
Source organism: Actinoplanes cyaneus (assembly GCF_016862095.1). GTDB lineage: Bacteria > Actinomycetota > Actinomycetes > Mycobacteriales > Micromonosporaceae > Actinoplanes > Actinoplanes cyaneus. Next base: position 109,554 of record NZ_BOMH01000058.1, on the reverse strand, counting down.
CACCGAGACCCGCTCGGCCACGATCCGCTCGTCACCGGCGAGCAGCTCCCAGCTCCAGGCGATCACCGCGCGCAGCGTCCGATGCCGCGGCAGCGCGGTCCGGCTCCCCGTGGTGAGCAATCGGAATCGGTCATCCAGACCGTCCGCCAGCTCACGCAGGCCCAGCGTGCGCAGCCGGGCCGCGGCGAGCTCCAGGGCGAGCGGCAGCCCGTCCAGCCGCCGCACGATCTGCACCACGTCCTCCACGGTCGCCTCGTCCAGCGCGAACCCGGGAAGCACCGCCGCCGTACGCTCGGCGAACAGCCGCACCGCCGGCGACTCGCGCGCCGCGTCGAGCTCCGTCTGCTCCGGCACCCCCAGCGGGCCGAGCGGCACCAGCGCCTCCCCGTCCACCGCGAGGGGCTCCCGGCTCGTCGCCAGGATGCGCAGCCCCGGGCACCGCACCAGCAGCGCTGTCGCCAGATGCGCGACCGCGTCGATCAGATGCTCGCAGTTGTCCACCAGGAACAGGCACTCGCGCCCCGCGAACTGGTCCACCAGCACGTCGACGTCGGTGCGCCCCTCCAGCCGCAGCCCCGAACCCTCCGCGAAGATCGCCGACGCCCGCAACCCGGTCGCCGTCAGCACCGCGGCCGGCAACTCCGCGGGAGCCGTCACCGACGCCAGGTCGATCAGCCACACCCCGTCCCGGAACTCCCCCCGCCGCCGCCGCGCCGCCTGCGTCGCCAGCCGCGTCTTCCCGGCACCGCCCGGCCCCAGCACCGTGATCAGCCGCCCGGCGCCGAGCAGCTCGTCCACCCGGGCAAGGTCGGCCTCACGGCCGATGAAGCTGGTCAGCGGTTCCGGCAGATTGCTCGCCGCCGGCCTTCCGGCCGTTTCAGCTTCCCGATTCGCGCGTACGTCGTGAGCCCCGCGCCCAGCCGCCCGCTCAGCCGCGGCACGCTCGGCGCCGGCCCCTTCGGCGACAGCACGCTCCCCCGCGGCTCGTTCCGCGGCGGCCCGCTCCTCCTCGTGCCCGCCCGGCCCGCTCCCGCCACCGTTGAAGCCGCCCGGCCCACTTCCGCCGCCGCCCAGGTCGGAAACGCCGGAGCCCCGCAGTAGCTGCAGGTGACGTTCCCGCAGCGCCGCCCCGGGATCAGCGCCGAGCCGGTCGGCGACCTCCTCCCGGATCCGTTCGTACAGCGCGAGCGCATCCGCCTGCCGCCCCTGTGCCGCCAGAGTGTCCATCAGCAGCCCGGCCACCCGCTCGTCCAGCGGATGCTCCTCGTTCAGCCGGGTCAGCCTGCCCTCCGCCACGTCATACCGCCCGAGCAGCAGATCCGTCTCCGCCGCATCGGCCAGCGCCGCGCTCACCGCACGCCCCAGCCGGACCCCCACCGCCTCGGCCACCACGCCGACCTCGACCGCCACCGGCCCCCGCAACAGGCCGATCGCCGCACCGAGCACCTCCGACGCCTGGTGCGCGTCACCGGCCCGCAGCTTCTGCCGCCCGTTCCCGGCCAGCCGCTCGAACCGGATCACGTCCACGTCGTCGTCGCCCACCGCCAGCCGGTAGCCGCCCTCGTCCTGAAGCACCGCGTCCGCGTCCCCGAGCACCCGGCGCAGCCGCGACACCAGCGACTGCAGCGCGTTCGCCGGATCGGCCGGCCGTTCCAGCGGCCACAGCGAGTCCACCAGCGCACCGGCGCCCACCGGTCGCCCGGCAGCCAGCGCCAGCCGCACGAGCAGCCCCCGCAGCCGCGCCCCCGGCACCGCCAGATCCGCCGAGCCCCGGCCGGCCCGCAACCCCCCGAACAGCTCCACCCGCAACCGCCCGGCACGTTCCCCGTGCTCGCTCACGCAGCGATCCTCCCCCGCCCGCACCACCCACACCAAACCACCCCGCTCCCGCCCACGCCCGGTCCCGCAACGCCGCCCCGGCCCCGCTCACCGCCCGCTGTCCGGTCCCGCCACCCGGCTGGCCCTCACGGGTGTAACCGGCGCCCCGTAACACCCGTGAGCACCAGCCGGCCCGCCGCCACCACCCCAGTAAGCCCGACCCGCCACGCACCCCCGGCCCCGCTCACCGTCCGCCGCCCGGTCCTGCGGTCCGGCTGTCCCGCTGGGCGGTGCGTTGTCGCGGTCACGGCTCGCGAGCCCTTCGGCATCCTAGGAGGCTAGCCTGGGATGCTCCGGGGGGTCAGGGGGTGGTGGCCAGGCCGGTCTCGTAGGCGAGGATGACGGCCTGGACGCGGTCACGCAGGTTGAGCTTGGCGAGGATCCGCGAGACGTACGTCTTCACCGTCTCCTGACCGATCACCAGCCGCCCCGCGATCTCCGCATTGGACAGTCCCTCCGCGATCAGCCGGAACACTTCCACCTCCCGGGGCGTCAGCACCGACAGCCGTGCGTCCACCCCCGGCGCCGTGGGCCGCAGCCGCTCCCCGAACTTCCCGACCAGCTGCCGGGTGACGGCCGGCGCGAGCAGCGACTCACCCCGGGCCACCGTCCGGATCCCGTCGATCAGCTCGGCCGGCTGCGCGTCCTTGAGCAGGAACCCGCCGGCCCCGGCCCGCAGCGCCTCGTACACGTACCTGTCCAGGTTGAACGTCGTCACGACGAGCACCTTCAGCGGCGACGGGACCCCGGGCCCGGCCAGCCGGCGGGTGGCTTCGATCCCGTCGAGCAGCGGCATCCGGATGTCCATCACGACGACGTCGGGGCGCAGTCGCAGCGCCTCCCGCACCGCCGCCTCGCCGTCGGACGCTTCGCCGACCACGTCGAGGTCCGGCTGGAGTCCGAAAACGGTCACGAACCCGGCCCGGATCAGCGCCTGGTCGTCGCAGACGAGGACGCGGATCACGCGGGCACCGCCAGGGGCAGCTGAACACGTACGGCGAAATCGCCTGTCTCTGTTCCCGAGGCCTCGAAGGTCCCGCCGAACACCTTGACGCGCTCGCCCAGCCCGGTCAGGCCACGCCCGGGCACCAGCGCACCGCGGAACGACCCCTCGGTGACGACCTCGATCTCGGTGCCGTCGCCCGCATGCCGGACCCGGACGCGGGTCGGGCGGCCCCGCGCGTGCTTCACCGCGTTGGTCAGCGCTTCCTGCACGACCCGGTGGACGGCGAGCCCGAGACCACCGCCGGGCCCGGGGCCGCCCTCCTCGGCGAAGTCGACCGGCTGCCCGGCGCGGCGCATGCGTTCCACCAGGTCGGCGACGCGCTCCGGCTGCGCTTCGGCAGGAGCCGCCCCGTCCAGTACGCCGAGGAGCCGCCGCAACTCGGTCAGCGCCTCGCGGCCGCTGCCGGACACGGCCGCGACGCCGTCCGCCGCCTTCTCCGGGTCGGCGGAGATCAGGAACCCGGCCATGTCGGCCTGCACCACCATCGCGGTCACGTGATGCGTGACCACGTCGTGCAGCTCCCGAGCGATCCGCCCGCGCTCGTCGGTGATCGCGCGGAGCACACTGGCCCGCCGTTGACGCGCCTCCTCGTGCTGCCGGGACCGCACCCAGGCGCCGGCGCCCCAGCTCGCCGCGAGCACCACGAAGAACGTCACGTAGTTGATCAGGTCCTCGCCGGAGCCGCGCAGGTGCAGGGCGATGGCGAGCAGCACATACCCGGCCGTTCCGGCGACGGCCACCGCCCGGCGGAACCGCTCCTGGTGCGCGCCGACGCTGTACAGCAGGATCAGCACCGCCAGCCCGGCGACGGTCGGCGGATAGCCGCCCAGCTGGTAGAGGCCCCAGGCGACGCCGCCGACGGCCAGACCGGCGGCCGGCCACCGGCGGCGCGGCGCCAGCGACAGGGCCTGGATCACCAGGAGCACGACGCTGAGCCCGGTCGCACCGCGAAGGTGCAGCTCGCCGACCTGGAGACCGCGCTCCGCGATCCCGGGGACGAACGACGCGGCGATCAGCAGGCCGGCGGCGATCGTGTCCCGGATCGTCGGGCTCAGGGCTCTCCACCGGCGCACGCGGGAAGCTTAGGGTCTGTCCGGCGGATCACCCAAGTGCGAGGCGCCGCCCGGCCGGACCAGCCCCAGGTCGTAGGCGAGGATCGTGGCCTGCACCCGATCTCTGGCACCGAGCTTCGGCAGCAGCGCGTTGACGTGGACCTTCACCGTGCCGGTGGCGATGCCCAGAGCCGTCCCGATCTCCGCGTTGGACCGTCCGCGCGCCAGCTCCACCAGCACGTCGCGCTCCCGCGGCGTCAGCGACTCCAGCCGCGGGTCCGTCTCCGGGGCCGCGGTCAGCCGGCCGCTGGCGAAGGCGTCGATCAGCCGGCGGGTCACCACCGGGCTCAGCATCGCCTCCCCGGCCGCCACGGTGCGGATCGCCGCGACCAGCTCCGCCGGGTCGGCGTCCTTGAGCAGGAAACCGGACGCGCCCGCCCGCAGCGCCTCGAAGACGTACGCGTCCTGGTGGAAAGTGGTGAGGACCAGCACGCGCGGAGCGCTCGCCGCGGCGGTCAGCCGGGCTGTCGCGGTGATCCCGTCGACGCCCGGCATCCGCACGTCCATCAGCACCACATCGGGCGTGGTGGCCGCCGCCAGCTCCAGGCCGGCCGCGCCGTCCCCGGCCTCGCCGACAACGCGCATGCCGGGCTGCGCGCCGACGATCGCCGCGAGACCCGCCCGCACCATCAGCTGGTCGTCCACGATGATCACCCGGATGATGGCGGCACTCCCCCGGTCCCCGGCGCCGCGTGCAGGCCGTCCAGCATGGTGCGCATCGCGGTCAGGGACTGCTTGGCCGCGCCGAGGACCCCGGCCAGGTCGCCGCGCCCGGCCGCCTCCGGGACCTCGGCCGCGTGCCGGAGCACCGCTTCGCGCAGCTCGGCCGCCATTCGCGCCCGTTCCCCGCGGGCCCGCTGCTCGGCCTGCGCGGTCACCGCCGCCACCCCGTCCTCCTCACGGCGCCGCCGCAGGTCGCGCCGCTGCCGGGCCGTGTTCCCGGCCAGCCACGCGAGGGTCGCCGGCACGCTGAGCAGCAGGATCCCGAGGAACACGTACACCGCCGCGAGCATCGCCCCGGCGAGCGCGCCGACCGGCCCGGCGAAGTCGTCCGGCTCGGTCATCAGCAGCGTCGCGAACACCAGGGCCGGCGAGAGCACACCGGCGACCAGCGCGAGCCACGCCCGCTCCCGCCGCGCGCTCCAGGCCGCGACCGCGTAGACCGCCGCCAACTCGGCGCCCGCGCTGAACAGGAACAGCCAGCCGCGACCGCCGGGCAGCACCGTGGCGGTCAGCACCGGCCCCAGCCAGCCGGTCGCCGCGACCGCGGCGAACACCCACCACGGACGGGTGCGCCGCCACAGCAGCGGCAGCACGTGCACGAGCATCGCCAGCAGCACCAGCACGGCCACCGCCGGGGTCAGGCCGCCGTCGCTCACCTCCGCCGCCAGCCCCGCCACCGGCACGATGAGTGTCAGGACGGCCAGGGCCGTGTCCACCACGACCTGACTGCGCGGGATCCAGCCCCGCTCCGGCACCGGCGCGGCGAACGGCACCCGGGCACGCACCCGCCAGCCGCCGTCCCGTGGACCGGCGTCCAGGCTGCCGCCGAGCGCCACCGCGCGATCACGCATCCCGGCGACCCCGCGGCCGCCGCCGAGCCCGGCCGCTCCGGCCACTCCGGCGGTGCCCGCGGTCGTCCCGTCGTCCTCGATCACGAGCTCGGCCTCGTCACCGTCGTACCGGAAAAGGATCGTGACAGCACTGCCCGGCGCGTAGCGGAGGGTGTTGGTGAGCGCCTCGCGCGCGATGCCGTGCATGGCGGCGGCGATCTCGGCGGGCGGCTCACCGCCGGGAAGCCGGAGGATGATCCGCTGGCCGAGCGCCCGGAAGACCTCGGCCAGCTCGGTGAGGGCCGGCTCGCGCTCCTCGACACCGCCGGCGGGCATGATCTCCACGAGCCGGTGCAGTGAGGCGAGGGTCTCCCGCCCGGTACGCGCGGCGAACGCGAGCGACTCCTCCCGCAGCTCGGGCCGCTGATCGCCGAGGAAGCTCGCGGCCTGCGCGTTGACCACGATCGAGGTGAGATGGTGCGCCGTGACGTCGTGCAGCTCACGGGCCAGCCGGTTGCGCTCGGTGACCTCGGCTGCCAGGCGCGCCCGCTCGGCCGCGGCGAGACGGCGTACGGCGTCCGCACGCGCCCGGGTCCAGCGCCCGCGGATCCGGCCCAGCGCGGCGACCAGCGCACCGGCCGCCGCATCCGCGACCACCTCGAGGAGCAGATCGTCGGCGCCGTCCACCACGCTCGGCACGGTCTGCACCGTGACGACAGCCGCCCAGCAGACGAGCAGCGTGCGGCGCGAGCAGCGGGCGGCCACGCTGAACAGCGCCATCAGGTCGGCGACGGCGATGACGATCGCCGCGTCCCCCGGCACGAGCCACTGCTGCTCGCCGGGCGCCACCCAGGCGGCGATCGTGGTCCCGGCCACGACCGCGGCGAGGGCCGGCACCGGGTGGGTGCGGCGGAGGACGAGGGCGGCGCCGGTCACCAGGCAGACGACGGCGAACGCGATCGCCGGCACCGGGTCGACCGGGGTGCGGGAGAGGCCCGGCCACAGGATCAGCTGACCCGCCACCAGCAGGGCGGGCAGGAATCAGGTGTGCGGGCGGGCCATGATGGCCACACCCTACCCAGCGCCGGCTCGGGCCCGGTCACCGTGGGCCCGGAGCGCCTCAGCGGCCGCCCGGCTCCTCGGCCGACCACCCGGCCGCCTTCTCGACGAGGGCCCAGGCGAAGACACCCAGGAGCGTCAGCGGCAGCACGACATACCACCTCCCGAGCACGCCGAAGTCGCCGGAGCGGCCCATGGTGTGCAGCACCGTGATCACCGAGAGCGGCGCACAGGCGGCGGCGATGACCATGCGCCGGATCCAGGTGCGGGTCCGGCTGGTGGGTGCGTTCTCCGGGGTACGGCCACTGTCGATCTCCATGACCGGAAGTCTGCCGCCGTCCGCGGCCCGGCGAATCGGGCCACGGTCGGAATCCGGTCTATATCCTGAGGCATATCCCGGCCGCCCTCTCGGCGGCGTCATCTACACGCGTAAATGTCACCCGGTGGTCACCTCGGGTGGATAGCGTCCGCGGCCGTGGCCAGTGTGGATCGTAGACAGTTTCTGCAGATGCTCGGCATGCCGGCGGTCGCCGCCGCGATGCCCGCGAACCTGGAGGCGGCGCTCGCCATTCCGGCGAACAACCGCACCGGGTCGCTCCGGGACGTCGAGCACGTCATCTTCCTGATGCAGGAGAACCGTTCGTTCGACCATTACTTCGGCACGCTCCGCGGCGTCCGTGGGTTCGCCGACCCGCACCCGGCCCGGAAACCGTCCGGCGAGACGGTGTGGCGCCAGGACGGGCTGCTGCCGTTCCGGCCGGACGTGGCGGACCTCGGGGCGACGTTCCTGCCGGACCCGCCGCACGGCTGGGACGACACTCACGCCGCGTGGAACGCCGGGCGTTACGACCGGTGGGTGCCCAACAAGGGTGTGCAGACGATGACCCACCACACCCGGGCCGACCTGCCCTACCACTTCGCTCTCGCGGACGCGTTCACGGTCTGTGACGCCTACCATTGCTCGCTGCTCGGCCCGACCGACCCGAACCGCTACCACATGTGGTCGGGGTGGGTCGGCAACGACGGCAAGGGCGGCGGCCCGGTCATCACGAACGCCGAGGCCGGCTACGACTGGACGACCTACCCCGAACGGCTGGAGAAGGCCGGCGTCTCGTGGAAGGTCTACCAGGACGTCGGGCTCGGCCTGACCGCCGCCGGGTCCTGGGGCTGGACCTCGGACCCGTTCATCGGCAACTACGGCGACAACTCGCTGCTCTACTTCCACCAGTACCAGAACGCGCAACCCGGCACGCCGCTCGCCGACCGGGCGAAGACCGGCACCGAGGTGAACAAGCTCGGCCGCAGCCCCGACCGGCTGCTCACGGACTTCCGCGCCGACGTCGAGAAGGGGACGTTGCCGCAGGTCACGTGGATCGTCGCGCCGGAGGCCTACACCGAGCACCCGAACTGGGAGCCGCACAACGGCGCCTGGTACATCTCGCAGGTCATCGACATCCTGGCGGCCAAGCCGGAGATCTGGTCCAAGATGGCCCTCTTCATCACGTACGACGAGGAGGGTGGCTTCTTCGATCACCTCGTCCCGCCGACGCCGGACCCGGCGCGTTCCACGGTGTCCACCGTCAACGAGATCTTCACCGGCCCCGGGCACCCCGCCGGGCCGTACGGCCTGGGCATCCGCGTCCCGATGGTCGTCGTCTCGCCGTGGACGCGCGGCGGCTGGGTCAACTCCCAGACCTTCGACCACACTTCGCTGATCCGTTTCCTGGAGAGGCGCTTCGGGATCGCCGAGCCGAACATCACCCCCTGGCGCCGGGCCGTCGCCGGGGACCTGACCAGCGCGTTCGACTTCAAGACCCCGAACCGCGGGCCGGTCGGCCTGCCCCCGACCGCGCAGTTCAAGCCGGCCGACCTGACCCGGCAGCCGGACCAGGTCCCGGTGCCTCCGGCCGGCCCCGCGCTGCCGGAACAGGAGCGTGGCGTGCGCCCGGCCCGGGCCCTGCCGTACACGCTGCACGCGGACGCGACCGCCGATACCATCGAACTGCGCAACACCGGAAGATCAACAGCGGTTTTCGCCGTACGGCCGTCAGGGGCTGATCCGCTCTCGTTCACCGTCGAACCGGGCAAGCACCTGATCAGCGCGTTCACCGGTGACGACGTCGAGGTGCACGGGCCGAACGGGTTCTACCGCCGGTTCGTCCGCGGCGACGCGAGGATCGTGGTGCGGGCGCGCTACGACGAGCACGCGCACACCGTCCTGCTGGAGATCCGCAACAAGGGCCGTGGCCACGCGCAGGTGACCGTCTCCGACCGTTACACCGGGCGTGCCTCGACCCTGAGCCTGCGCCCCGGCGCCATCCGCACGTCGCAGATCCACGCGGCGGCCACGCACGGCTGGTACGACGTCACGGTCACGGCGGGCAGCACCGTGACGCAGTACGCCGGCCACCTCGAGAACGGCAAGGACAGCATCACCGACCCGATCATGGGCGGCCTGCTCTGACTCCTCACACCCGGGACGGGCGCGCTCCCGCACGTACCGCGGCAATCGAAGCGGCCGTGAGCGGCAGCGGAGCGCAACGTGGCGGCGAACCCGGCGCCGGGTGTCCGGAGCGGGGGTGACCCGGCGTCAGAGGGTGACCCACGCCCCGGGCGTGTCGCGGAGCGCGTCGACGATGGCCGGCGCGGCCCGGTAGGTGACGTGGCCGCGCGGGCACATCAACTCGTAGATCAGGTCCGCGTGGTGGTGGAGCAGCATGTCGCGCAACGCCGGCTCGTCGGGCACCCCGGCCAGCGTCCCCTCGCGCAGGTCGCGGTCGACGGCACCGCTGCGCCGGGGCATCACCTCGTAACCCGCTGTCGCGAGAACCGTGAGCATGGCCGGGAACCGTCGATGGATCGCCTCCGCCAGGGCGTCGCCACAGGCCGGGCAGAGCAACTGCTTGCGCACCGTCCATCCCATCGGTCAAGCCTGCCCCACCGGCCACCACCCCACCAGTCCGGTTGCCGGGCAGCCGCATCGGGTAATCCACGCGCATGACGAACCCGCACACCGGCATCGAGCTGATCAAGCTGAGCGACAGCGACCGGATGGTCGGCGACCCGGCCGAGGACATCCGCGGGCGCAAGGTGCAGGACCGGGACGGCACCGACCTGGGCCGGGTCGACGACCTGCTGATCGACCCGGACGACCAGAAGGTCCGGATGCTGCACGTGGCGCACGGCGGGATCCTCGGCTTCGGCGCGACCCACTCGTACGTGCCGATCGAGGCGATCCGGGCGATCGACGACGAGGTGGTGCACGTGGCGGAGCCGAAGCAGATCGTGGCCGAGGCGCCGGTCTACGACCCGGAGCTGATCGACGCGACCGAGTACTACAACGAGCTGTACCGGCATTACGGGTATCCGCCGTTCTGGAGCGCCGGCTACATCTACCCCGGGTACCCGTACTACCGCATCTGACTCCGCAGTCCTGCCCTCAGCTTCCCGGCCACCAGCCGACCCGAATGGCGTTACGACGGCGAGCATCTCCATAGCAGTCCCGTGGTCGGGTTGAACCCGCCGGCCGTGCACGGGGTATTCGGTATCGAGGCATTCCGAAGTCTGCAGATCGCCGAAGCGGGGACAGCCGATGCTCGATGATATGGGCTCGCTGTCCGCCCTGTCGGCAACCGCGACGGCCTGGACCGAGCGGGTCGGCGTGCCGGTCAGCGGTCAGGTCCAGGCAGCGGAGGCCGGCCTGCTCACGGTCGACGACAACTGGGACGGCGACGCCGCGAACGCGTACCGCCAGATGCTGCCGTTGCAGAAAGCCGCGCTGGAGAAGGTCAAGACGACCATCACCGACGGCCTGTCCACGGCGCTGGACCAACTGCACGGCGGGATCTTCCTGTTCTGGACCGGTCTGGCCGGAGCCCTGGTCGCGCTGGCCGATGCCCTGCTCGCCTGGCTGGGCGCGACGGCCTGGCTCAGCTATCACGACGGCGGTTTCACCGCCGCGCAGGCCGCGCCGTTCGCCGTGATGGGCGCATCGGCCGTTGCCGGCGTCATGCTCACCCTGCTGGCGGTGGTCGCCCTGCTTCGCGGTCACCACGGTCTCGCGCGCGCCACCGGCACCCTGACCTGCCTGCGGCTGGGCGCGGTGACCGTCGCGTTGGCGGTCGTCACGCTCCTCCTCGGCGTCGCCGGGATGTTCTCGCTGCTCGGCATCGTGCTGGACGCGGGCGACGCCATCGGCGGCTTCGTCGTCACCGGCGCGGCGACCCGCCGGACCCGCGATGGATGACCCGGTCGTCGTCCTCGGCGGTCTGCTCTGCGTGCTGACGATCGTGCTCGTCGCCGCGGTCGCGGTGATCCAGCGCCGTCATGACCGCCGGGAGGCCCGGAGATGGCAGCACTGGGCCGACCGGCACGGTTGGACTCTTGTCGCCCGGCCCGCCGTCTCCTGGCACCGGAACGTGCCCGGAGAACTGCGATTCGCCGTGCCCGGCGTGGTGCAGGGCCGCCACGTCACGGTGGCGGAATGCGCGGTGGCCGACGCCGATACGAACACCACCTTCTTCGTGGCGGTGGTGGCCGCCCTGCGGCTCCCCTTGCCGGACACCGAGGTGGATCCGCGGGGAACGATGTCCCGGCTGCTCGGCACCCGCGACCTGACCGGAAGACCCGACTTCGATCGAGCCTTCCGCGTCCGGACCGCCGACCCACGATGGCTTCCGCCGGCCCTGATTGAGGCACACCTGGCCGGCACCGTGCCGCCCTCCTGGCGGATTCAGGGCACGGACCTGATCATCGTGCGACGTGGGCGCCTTCTCCCCGACCAGGTGTCCACGTTCGCCGCCGAGGTGTTGCCGTTGGCGGCCGTGCTCGACCCCGCGGATCCGCCGCTCTCACGGGACCGGTGATCTCTCAGGCGGGGTAGCGCTCTGAGCCGGGAATGCGCGGGCGCATTTCCAGGACTATGGCCTGATCGCTGAGCGTGCTGGTACGCGGTGGAGCTGGCCGCGGCCGGGCGGTTCAGTGCTGCGGGGCCAGGCTGTGGCGGGGCAACCGCAGCAGCACGGTGGTGCCGGGCTGGTGAGGATTGGCGTCGAAGCTGATCTCGCCGTGGTGCAGCGTGGTGATGGTGTGCACCAGGGCGAGGCCGAGGCCTGCGCCGGGGAAGCCGTGGTGGGCGACGTTGCTGGCGCGGAAGAAGCGGTCGACGAGGCGGTGCTGTTCGCCGGCGGGGATGCCGATGCCGGAGTCGGTGATCCGGAGTTCCGCGATGTCGGGGTGTGCGGTGAGGCGGATGCGGACGTCGCCGCCGTCCGGGCTGTAGGTGATGGCGTTGGACAGCAGGTTGCCCACGACCTGCCGAAGCCGGGCCGGGTCGCCGTGCAGGGCAAGCCGTTTGGGGAGTCTGGTGTGCAGCCGCACCCCGCCGGCCTCCGCGGCCGGCTTTGCGGTGGTCACCGCGGCGGCGACGATGTCGGCCAGGTCGTGCTCGACGACGGTGAGCGGAAGGTGCCCGGCTTCCAGGCCGGAGAGGTCCAGCAGGTCGTCGACGACGGCGCGCAGCCGGCCGGCGTTGCGGGCGATGACCTGCAGCATGTGCCGGGCCTCGTCGGGACTGATGGCGGGGTCGTCGGCGAGCACCGTGGCGTACCCGGTGATCGAGGTCAGCGGGGTGCGCAGCTCGTGACCGACGAGGGTGAGGAAGTCGTTACGGGTGCGGCCCAGCTGTTCGGCCAGATCGGCGGCCCGGCGCAGCGCCACGAAGACGCCGAACTGGGCGGCCACCCCGCTGAGCAGCACGGTGAGCAGGTCCTGGTCGTGCTCGTGGCTGCCGCTGTAGCAGGCCAGGACGCCGAGCACGGTGCCGCCGTCACGGATGGGCACCGCCAGGGCGGTGTGGAAACCGATCTGGGTGCAGGCCTGCGCCTCCGCGAGGTAACGCTCGGCGGCCGGGTCGGTGGTGCCGGTGATGTCCGGCAGCCACAGCGGCTGGCCGGTGGCCCACACGGTGCCGATGACGCCGGCGCCTTTGACCACCGGGTCGGAGTGCAGGGTGCCGCACTGTCCGGCGGTGGCGCTCCAGTGGCCGGCCGGCCGGAGCGTGCCGGTGAGCGGGTCGACGATCCACAGTTCGGCGTGCGGCCAGCCCAGCGCCTCGCTCACCGTGCGCAGAACGGCCGCGGCGGCGTCCCGGACGGTGGCAGCGGCGGCAAGGATCTTGACGACCTGCTGCTCGCAGGCCCGGAAACCTTCGGCGCGGCGGGCCGCGGTCACGTCGTGCAGTGCCGCCACCGCGCCCAGCTGCTTCCCGTCGCCGGTGGTGATGGGTTGCGCGTGGACGAGAAGGATCCGGTCCGGGCCGTCGGACGTCCTGACCAGCACGTCGGCGTCGCGCACGTGCTCACCGAGGAGAGCACGCGCCGCCGGCGTACGCGGCAGGCAGGGGTGTGCCGTCCAGGTCGAAGATGGTCGCGGTGACGACGGGAGTCATGTCCACGTCGCCGCGGTCGTCGGTGATGCCGTGCATCCGGCGCAGCGCCCGGTTCACCAGCAGCGGCGTGCCGTCCAGGTCCAGCGCGACGACGCCGACGTCGAGGTTGTCCAGCAGAGCAACCAGGAACTCGTGGTGCCGCTCGGCCTCGTTCTCGGCCGCGGCCCGCCGTGACAGGTCGGTGACGAACGCGCAGGCCAGCGGTGCGGCCGTGCCGCGAATCACCGACAGCGTCATCTGGGCGGGCAGCCGGTGGCCGTCACGGTGACGCAGGCTGACCCGGCGTGGCACCGCACGGGCGTGGCCATCGGCGGCGAACAGCCTGGTGAGCGCCTTGCTGATCGGCTCCCCGTCGTGGTCCGGCAGCAGCGTGTCGTCGAGGTGCCGGCCACGGACCTCCTCGGCGGGCCAGCCCAGCAGGTCCTGTGCGGCCCGGTTGAACTCCACCACCACGCCGCGCGGATCCACCGCGACGAACGCCTCTTTCATGCATTCCACCAGCGCGGCGGCGTCCAGCGTCGCCGTCGCCGGCCGGGGGCTCGCGCCCGAGGCGGCCGGTTTCGGGCGCGGGCCGGCGTTGGCCAGGCCCACCGCGGCGAATCCGGCGAAGGTCTGGGCCAGGGTGATCGCGTCGTCGCCGAAGGCGTGCGCCTCACCGGCGTAGATGTTCAGCCCGCCGGCGACGGCGTCCCGTCCCGGCAGACCCACCGACAGAGAGCTGCGTACGCCGCGCTGCCGGGCCGCCGTCACCCAGGCGGGCCAGCGGTCCTCACGGGCGGTGTCGGGCACCGACCGGATCACGGCATCGGCGCAGGCCTCCAGGCACGGGCCGGAGCCGCACTCATACTGTTTCTCGTCGAGCGCCCGGGCCAGCTCGCCGGTGAACGCGGCCGTGTACGCGTGCTCGCCCTGCCCCAGGGTGACGCTGACCTCGCTCGCCCCGGTGATGGAGCGTTTCGCCAGGTGCGCGATCGTCGCCAGCAGGGCGTCGGAGCCGGCGAGACGGAGGCGGCCGAGTTCGGCGAACATCTCCGTCACAGTCATCGGCTCGGCGGCCGTCATGAGAAGCGCCCCTCAACAGACACACCACCGGTCCGGTGATGCGCGGATCGCTGCGGGACTCCGACCGGGAGTCGGGGATCCACGCCGCTTCTTGACGCGATCCTCGGCGGCGCCTACCGCAGGCGCCACACCACAGACCGCCCCGGCTACCCCCTCTACCAGGCGATAAACGGGATGAAGCGACTACCGCAGCTGGTCGGCCCGGTGCCAGGTGCGCCACAGCGCCGCGTAGGGGCCACCCGCGGCGAGCAACTCGTCGTGCGTGCCGAGCTCGATGATCCGCCCGTCGTCCATCACGGCGACGCGATCGGCGTCGTGAGCGGTCTGCAGGCGGTGGGCGATGGCGATGACGGTACGGCCGTGGAGCACCGCGGCGAGCGCCCGCTCCGCGTCGCGGGCGGCGGTCGGGTCGAGCAGCGCGGTCGCCTCGTCGAGGATCACCGTGTGCGGGCCGGCCAGCAGGACACGCGCCAGGGCGAGCTGCTGCGCCTGAGCACCGTCCGGTGGCAGCGCGCCCAGGTCACGGTCGAGGTCGCCGGCCCAGTCCGCGCCGACCGTCGCCAGCGCGCGGCGCAGCTCGGCGTCCGGGGCGGGCACCATCAGGTTGTCGCGCACCGACTCGCGGAACACGTGGTGCTCCTGGGTGACCAGGACGACGTGGCTCCTGAGCTGTTCCGGCGGGAGGTCGGCGATCGGGACGCCGCCGACCGTGACGGTGCCGGCGGTGGGGCGGTCGACGCCGGCGAGCAGGCGGGCCAGGGTGGACTTGCCGGCGCCGCTGAGGCCGACGACGGCCAGGCGCTCCCCCGGCCGTACCGTCAGGTCGACGTCGTGCAGAACGTCGCGGCCCGCGTCGTAGGCGAAGCGGACGCCGCGGACCTCGATCCGGTCGCCGTCCGGAAGTGATCCGGAGTGGGCTGGCGGCGCCGGAGTCGCGGCCAGCCCCTCGACCCGGGCGAACGACGCGGCGGCCGACTGCAGCTGCTCGATCCGGATCAGCAGCGTGTCCAGCGGGCTGACCAGCTGACGCAGGTAGAGAACGGCCGCGCCGAGCGTCCCCAGCGTCACCCGGTCGTCCATGTAGAGCACCCCACCGAGCAGCAGGACCACCACCACCGGAATCGCGTACGACGCTTCCACCACCGGGAAGAACCGGCTGCGCAGTCCGAGAGTGATCAGCCGGGTCCGGCGGGTGTCGGCGATCGCCGCGTGCCCGGCCGCGAGCCGCCGGTCCGCCAGCCCGAACGCTTCGACGGTCCGGGCGCCCGAGGTGGTCGCGGCCAGTTCCTCGGCCAGCCACGAGTTCGCCTCGCCCTCCCGGAGGTACGCGTCCCGGGCGCGCCGCAGGTACCACCGGGTGATGAACCAGACGCCGGAGAGCCCGAGCACGCCGGCGACGCCGAGCAGCGGGTTCAGGACGATCACGGCGATGATGATGAACACCATCTCGACCAGGCCGATCAGGATTCGCGGCAGGATGTCGCGCAGCGTGGTGGCGACCGCGTCGACGTCGGTGGTGCCGCGGGCGGCGACGTCCCCGCTCGGAACCCGCTCGACGATCGACGCCGGCAGGGCGAGCGCGCGGCGCAGGAACGTCTCGCGGATCCGGGCGGAGGTGCGCTCGCCGAAGCGGTACGCCAGCGCCAGCGCCCACCGGGACAGCAGGGTCTGCGCGATCGCGCAGGCCAGCACGGCCACGGCGAGCCGGTCGACAGCGCGGACCCCGCCACCGGCGGCGACCGTGTCGATGACCCGGCCGAGCAGCCAGGGCGCGCCCAGACCGGCGATCGCGGCCAGCGAGTTCAGGCCGACCATCGCGGCGACCGACCGTTTGTCAGCGGCGATGAGCCGGACCGTGGCCCGGACGACCAGGCGTTGATCGGCCACCGGAAGCGCCGTGCTCATTCGTCCCCTCCGAAGACGCGGGTCACCAGGGTGCGATAGCCGGGCTCGGCGGCCAGCAGCTCGCGGTGCGTCCCGGTGGCGGCGACGCGGCCGCCGACCAGGTAGTGCACGACGTCCGCCCGGTCCAGCAGCACCGGCGAGGTGGTCGCGACGACGGTGCCGCGGCCGGATCGCGCCTCGGCGAGGCGTTCCGCGATGGCCGACTCGGTGTGCGCGTCGACCGCCGACGTCGGCTCGGCGAGCAGCAGCATCTCCGGGTCGGCGTGCAGGGCGCGGGCCAGCCGCAGCCGCTGGCGCTGGCCGCCGGAGAGGTTGCGGCCGCCCCACTCGACCGGGCGGGCCAGGTCGTCGGCGACGTCGTGGGCGACCGCGGCGTCGATGGCGGCGCGGATCAGGTCGTCGTCGGGGTCGCGCCGGCCGGCGACGACCTCGCGCAGCGGGCCGGCGAACAGGTCGGCGTGGTTCTCGGCGACCAGGACCCGGTCCCGCACGATGTCCCGAGCGATGTCCTCCAGCGACCGCTCGCCCCAGGTCACGTGCCCGGCCGGCAGGTACCGGCCGAGCCGGTCGAGGATCTCGGTGGCGTCGGCGGGGCGGGCGCCGGCCAGCGCGGTCAGCCGGCCCGGCTCGGCGGTCACGCCCGACTCCGGGTCGTGCAGCGCCGACGGCCGGGCCGGGCCCGCGTCACCGCCGGGGTCGTCCAGCGGCAGATTCAGGAAACCGGTGACACGGCGGGCCGCCACCAGGCCGTACGTCAGATCGAACCCGCAGAAGATCAGCACGCTGACCGGGATGATCAGCATCGCGGTGTACCCGTAGACCGCCACCAGTTGCCCCGCGCTGATCTGCCCGGCCGCCGCCATCCGCGCGGCCACCCAGATCACGATCGCGAGGAACACCGTCGGCAGCCCGTCGCCGAGCGCGTTCACCCAGCTCGACGGGCGGCCCACCCGGTAGCCCTGGTCACGCAGCCGGGCCGACTCCCGCACGTACCGCTCGAGGTGGGTGGCGCTGCCGCCGAGCCCGTTGAGCACCCGCAGCCCGCCGACCACGTCGACCAGCCGGGCGTTGAGCGCGCCCTGCCGTTCCCGGTACCG
Organism: Actinoplanes cyaneus; assembly: GCF_016862095.1. Lineage (GTDB taxonomy): Bacteria > Actinomycetota > Actinomycetes > Mycobacteriales > Micromonosporaceae > Actinoplanes > Actinoplanes cyaneus. Next base: position 92,434 of record NZ_BOMH01000058.1, on the reverse strand, counting down.
CGAGCCGGCCCGCTGGGTGCCCCTGAGCAGCGGCCCGACCACCACGCCGAGCGCCGGGACCCCGATCAGCACGACCAGCGCGAGCGGCGGCGCCGTGCGGTGCAGCAGGGTGGCGACGACCACGCAGGCCAGGATCGAGGCGACACCGACGCCGGCGACGTTCATGGCCCGGCCGATCAGCCACACGTCGGAGATGCCGATCGTGACGACCTCGCCGGCGGTGATCCGGCGGGGCAGGGCGGCGCCGAGCCGGGTGGCGTGGGTCAGCACCTGGTCGGCGGTGCGCAGGGCCGCGGCGATGCGCAGCTTGGTCATGCTCCGGTGGCGCATGACGCCGAGCCCGGCACCGGCCAGCCCGCAGGCGAACACCGCGGCCGCCCAGAGGAGCAGCGGCCCGGGCCGACGCGGGGTGATGCCGCGATCGATGGCCTGCGAGATCAGGTACGGCATGGCGGCCAGGCTGAGATACCACAGCGACGCGAACAGCGCGCCGAGCGCGACCCGTCCCGTCAACCGGCGTGCCAGCCACCACAGGTACTGAGCGGGTCCCCGTTCCACACCGGACATCCTGCCCTTTCCCACCGCCCGCCCGGAACCGGTTTATCCGCCTTGCGTCAGTCCAGGACCCGGCGCATGCGGAGGCTACGGATGTGGTCGTCGGTCCGCGACAGATCAGCCTGCACCGTCTCCACCGGCTGGAATCCGCGCGACCGGTAGAACCCGATGCCCTCGCCGTCCCCGAGGAACACCGACAGCCACACCTCGGTCCCGCCCGCCGACCGGATCTGCTCGATCACCCGGTCCAGCAGCAGCGTGCCGAGTCCGCGCCCGCGCTCGGCCGGATCCAGGTAGATCAGGTGCAGCTCGCCCACCCCGGCGCCGGTCATCCCGCCACCGGCCGCGCCGACCAGCCGCCCGTCCTCCTCGGCGACCTGGTAGCCGAACCACTTCGGCGGGTTCGGCGGCACCTGGCGGGCGACCCGGGCCGTACCGAAGTAGATGTCGGAGGTCCGGTCGATGTAGCCGGCCGGCAACAACTCGCTGTACGCCGCCCGGTACGCCATGGTGCAGATCTCCGCGATCCGATCGGCATCGGCGCTGGTCGCGGAACGGGCAACGGCGGTCAACGATGATCGAGGCACCTCGACACCCTAGATGGAGCCTCTCCCCGGGAGAAGCCGCCACCCGGCCCGTCAGTCGTCGTCCCGCTCGTCGATGTGCGGGACGCCGTCGACACAGGTCAGCTCTACCTTCACGCGCACGTGATCGTCCCGGACGCCGCGGAACTCCCCTTCGGACTGCCGCCTCTCGTGCACGCCGAAACCCTGCGCCGGCGACATCGAGACGATCCCGTCGCAGCCGGCGACGACCGTCCCGCCGCGGGTCCGGAACGACTGCTCCCGGCTGACGGCGGACGGGGACGGCTCCCCGGCGGGGGTTGCGGACGGGGGCGCGGTCGCCGGCACCTCGCCCAGCGCCTGCTCGACGTCCGCCTCGCTCATCGTGTCTGCCTCCCGGCCGGTCAGCCCGACCAGCCCGATGCCGACCACCCCGACCAGCACGGCGAGGATCGCCGCCACCAACCATCCCGCGACGATCACCGCACGCTGTCCCGTCTGACTCACCGGGCCACTATGCGCCCGTGAACGCCAAGCCGCCCCCGGGACAGGGATAAGGCAAGGTTAAGAACGTCCCGCCCGGCGCGGGAAGCGGTTACCTTGCAGCCGTGGCGAGACTCCTGTTGATCGAGGACGATCCGGCGATCCGGAACACCCTGCTGCGCGCCCTGCGCGACCGCGGGCACGCCGTGGCGGCGTCGCCGGCCGCGATGGACGGCCTGCAGACCGCGCTGGCCGAGCGACCGGATCTGATCGTCCTGGACCTGGGCCTGCCCGATCTCGACGGGCGGGAGCTGCTGCGGATGCTGCGGGCGGTCAGCCGCATCCCGGTGATCATCGCGACCGCGCGCGACGAGGAGACCGAGATGGTCCGGCTGCTCGACGCGGGCGCCGACGACTACGTGGTGAAGCCGTTCACGGCCGCGCAGCTCGACGCGCGGATCCGGGCCGTACTGCGGCGGGGGTCCTCCCCCGGCGACGCCGATCCGGCGCTCGTGGTCGGTGGCCTGCGCATCGACGTGGCCGCCCGCGAGGTGGCCCTGGACGGCACCGCGGTCGACCTCACCCCGCGCGAGTTCGACCTGCTGCACCACCTGGCGTTGCGGGCCGGGCAGGTCGTCACCAAGCGGGAGCTGCTCAGCGAGGTGTGGCAGGTGCCCTACGGCGGGGCGGACAAGACCGTCGACGTGCACCTGTCGTGGCTGCGGCGCAAACTCGGGGAGACCGCGCAGGAGCCGCGCTACCTGCACACGGTCCGCGGGGTCGGCGTCAAGCTGAGCGAGCCGTCGTGAGGGCGCGACTGACGCTGCTGGTCGCCGCGACCACGGTGCTGGTGCTGCTGGCCTTCCTCGTGCCGATCGCGCTGCTGCTCCGGCAGGTCGCGCACGAGCAGGCGATGAACCGGGCGAACGCGGTCGTGCAGGCGATCGTCCCCCTCGCCGGCGGTGACGTGTTGACGCTGCAACTGGCGGTGACCGCCACGGCCGTACCGGTGACGGTCTTCCTTCCCGACGGCACGCCCGTCGGCGCGCCCGCGACGGCGACGCCCGCGGTCCGGCTGGCCGCCGCCGATGGGCAGGCGCTGACGGTCGCCACCGGCGCCGGGCGGGAACTGGTGGTTCCGGTCGTCGGAAGATCAGGGACTTCGGTGGTACGGACGGTGGTGACGAACGCCGAGCTCACGCGCGGCGTGTCCCGGGCCTGGCTGACCCTGGCCGGGCTCGGCATCGCCCTGCTCCTGGTAGGCCTGGCCGTCGCCGACCGTCTCGCCCGCACCATCGTCGCGCCGATCACCCAGCTCAGCGACGTCTCGCACCGTCTCGCCGGCGCCGAACTGACCGCCCGCGCCGCACCCGCCGGTCCCCCCGAGCTGCGCGAGGTGGCCGGCGCCCTGAACCATCTCGCCGGACGGATCCAGGACCTGCTCGCCGCGGAACGCGAACGGGTCGCCGACCTGTCGCACCGGCTGCGGACACCGCTGACCGCGCTGCGGCTGGAGGCCGAGTCGCTGCGTGACCCGGACGAGGCGGCCCGCGTCGCGTCGGCCGCCGACGGCGTGGCCCGGGCGGTCACCGCGGTGATCCAGCAGGCCCGGCGGGAGATGTCGGCGTCCGCCGCGCAGTGCGACGCGACCGCGGTGGTCGCCGATCGGGTCGCGTTCTGGCGGGTCCTGGCCGAGGACACCGGGCGCGCGGTCACCGAATCACTCCCGGACGGGCCGCTGCCGGTCGCGGTCGCCGCCGACGACCTCGCGGCGGCGCTGGACGCGTTGCTCGGAAACGTCTTCGCGCACACGCCGGACGAGACGCCGTTCGCGGTCACCCTCACCGCCCACCCGGCCGGCGGCGCGATCCTCACGGTCGCCGACGAGGGCCCGGGCTTCCCGCCGTCGGCGGCCGAGCGGGGCTCCTCCGGCGGCGACTCCACCGGCCTGGGCCTCGACATCGCCCGCCAGGTCGCCACGTCCTTCGAGGTCAGCGCCGCCCCCACCGGCGGCGCCGTGGTCACCCTCGCGATCTCCTGAGTGGACTTCCGCCATACCTTCGCAGCCGATATATTGCGGGCGTGGAGATGCCACTGCGGGAACCGACGTTTCTGATCCTGACCGCGCTCGCCGGGGAGCCGTTGCACGGCTACGGGCTGATCGCCGAGGTCGACCGGCTGTCCGAAGGGCGGATCGCGCTGCGGCCCGGCACGCTCTACGGCGCGCTGGACCGGCTCACCGACGCCGGCCTGGTCGAGGCCGACCGGGAGGAGACCGTCGACGGGCGCCTGCGCCGTTACTACCGGCTGTCCACGCCCGGCGCGACGGTCCTGGCCGAGGAGACCGAGCGGATGCGGCGCAACGTCGAGGCGGCCAGCTCCCGGCTGCGCGTCCGGGCCGAGCTCGCCGGAGGGATGGTATGACCGACCTGGAGCGCCACTATGCCCGCCTGGTGCGCTGGTTCTACCCGGCCGGTCCACGGCAGGCCGAGATCGTCGGGACGTATCTGGAGTTCGCCGCCCCGGGCCGGCGCCGGCCCGCGTTCGCCGACGTCACCGATCTGGCGGCGGGCGGGCTGCGGGAACGTGTCCGGGCGACCGGTCTGGAGGCGGGGGCCCGGCTCGCCGGCGTCCTGTCGCTGATCATGCTGACCGCTCTCGCCACCGGCTGGTTCGTGGTGGAGGTGACCACACCGACGACGGTCTACTGCCCCGGGTTCGGCCCGTTCCTCTCGCCGGGTGGTGTGGTGTGGACGGCGTGGCTGCTGGCGGCCGTGACGCACGTGCTGTCGCCGGGCCGCTGGACCCGGCACGCCATCGGTGCGGCGCTGCTGTTCACCGCTGCCGTCGTCCCGGTCGCGGCGCTTCTCGGGCAGTACCGTCCGCCGCTCTTCGTGCTGCTCCCCCAGTTCGCCCTGGGCGTGGTGGCCCTGGCCGCCACCGTGCCGGCCCCGATCGGCGCCGTTCCGGGCCCGCGCCGCCTCAGTTCCTCCTCGTTGTGGGTCCGGCTGCTGCCGATCGCCGCCGGGGTCGCTCCCGTCCTGGGGTGGCTCGTCCCGGCCGGCTACCTGAACCAGCCCGCCGACACACCTGGAGCCGACTACCGCTGGGCCGCGCCGGTGCTGCTGCCCACCGCCGGCGCCGTGCTGCTGATCGCCGCGCTGCTGCTCGCGATCGGCCTGGCGGTCCGCGAGGACTATCGCGGCGGCTGGACGCTGCTCGCGCTGGGCGCCCCGATCGGCATGCTCCTGCTGGACACGATCGCCCGCAACGTGACCAGCGTCGCGGCCGGCGCCCCGAACGCGACCTACGCCGCCCTCGCCGGGTCAGCCCTGGTCATCGCGATCGTCGCACCCGCCCTGCTCCTGCTGGCGCTGACGCTGCGCCGCCGGTCACCCGTCACCCGGTGCGACGCGTGCGGCGCCCGGGTCAGTCGCCCGGAGCGGACGCGCCCAGGTAGGTGAGGACGCCAAGCTGCTCGGCGCGCCGCGGCGCGCCGAGCAGCTTGGCGACGACGGCCGGGTCGAGCGCGGTGACACCGTTCGCCACCCGGGTGAGCGATTCCATGAAATCGTCGGCGTCCAGCACCCGGTCCTTGAGCTGGTACCCGACGCCGCCGCGGCCGTCAGACCGTCGCGCGACACCAGGCGAGCCCCCGTCTCGGGTGGGGCTGTCCCCACCCCCGGTTCTCGCGCCGGCCCGTGCCACTCCGATGCGTGACCGGTTTTCATCACATCGGAGTGATCCTGGCGGGTGTCGCGCTCGGCGTCACGGCGTCCGTGCTGTTGCTCGCCCCGATCCGGCAACCGAGGTCGCGGCCGGCTCGTTCCGTACGTCGTGACTCTCCCGATCTTGCTTGCCGCCGCCCTGCTGGCCGTCCCCTCCGCGCCGGTGAATCCCGCACCGGTTGACCCCGCACCGCCCGCCACGCTGCACTGCACCGGGAACCCGGCGGCCAGTGCCCGGGCCGGCCGCACCCCGGTCCTGCTGATCCACGGCACCACGTCCAACTCGCGGGCGAACTTCTCCTGGAACTGGGACCGCGCGTTCGACGCCGAGGGCCGCGCGCACTGCGACGTGGATCTGCCCGACAGCGGGAACGGCGACATCCAGGTCGCCGCCGAGCACGTCGTGCACGCCATCCGCCACCTCCACCGCCTTGCCGGTACGCGGATCGACCTGCTCGGCCACAGCCAGGGCGGGATGATCGGCCGGTGGGCGATGAAGTACTACCCGGACACCCGCGCGATGGTCGACGACTACGTGTCGCTGGCCGCGTCCAACCACGGCACCAAGGAGTTCGACGTGCAGTGCGCGGCGCAGACGGTCTGCTCGGCGGCGTACTGGCAGCAGCGGGCCGGCTCGGCGTTCCTGACCGCGCTCAACGACGGCCCCCAGACGTGGCCCGGGGTGAGTTACACGCAGATCTACACGCGCTATGACGAGATCATCCTGCCGTACGGGTTGTCGGCCCTCCCGGCCGCGCCGAATGTCACCAACGTCGCGGTCCAGGACCTGTGCCCGCTGGAGACGGTGGAGCACTTCGGCATGGCGTACGACAACGCGGCCTGGCTCCTCGGCATCGACGCCATCCGCCATCCGGGGCCGGCCCGCCTGTCCCGCATCAGCCGGGCGACCTGCGGGTGGCCGCTGATGCCGGCCGTCGACCCGCTGCGGTTCCCGGCGAACTCGGCGGCGGCGCTGGCCCAGAGCGTCAAGTCGATGCTGACGACGCCCCAGCTCCCGGCCGAGCCGCCCCTGCGCCACCCCTGACAGCCACGGCCCTCGCAGTCCCGAGCTGGTTCTCACGGTCGTCATGAGGGACGAACGACGACCGTGAGAACCAGCCGGGGCGGCGGGGCGCGGCCTCGCGTGGAGCCGGATCGCGCCCGGCCATGGGCGTCACTTCCATAGGGTCCTGGTCTGACCGTGCCCCGCCACGGAGGCCGCCCTGGAGGGTTTCGCGTTCTGGGCCGGCCACGGCCCTGCGAAGCCCGCAAGGGTCCCCGCGGGAGCAGCGGACAAGGACCACAGCGGAGATCGGACATAAAAGATCTTGAATGTGCAGTAAACCGCTTGACCTCAACCAAGGGTGAGGTGAAACGGTGCCCGCATGAGCATGGAGATGGCGGCCTGGAATTCGATGTACCACGCGATGCACCAGCAGGAGGACAAACGACCGTTCTCGCGGGCCGCACTGAGACGCATCGCCCGCTTCGCCCGGCCACACCGGCGGGCCCTCACCGGGTTCCTGCTGGTCAGCGTGGTGACCGCGGTGCTCGGGGTGGCCGTTCCGGTGCTCGCCGGGCGGGTGGTGGACGCGATCGTCGACGGCGCCGCCACCGATCTGGTCGTCATGCTGGCGGTGGCGATCGGGGTGGTGGCGCTCGCCGAGTCCGGGCTGGGGCTGGTGCAGCGGTGGTTTTCCTCGCGCATCGGCGAGGGGCTGATTCTGGATCTGCGGACGGCCGTTTTCGATCACGTTCAGCGGATGCCTGTCGCGTTCTTCACCCGGACGCGGACGGGCGCGCTCGTCAGCCGGCTGAACAATGACGTGCTCGGGGCGCAGCGGGCGTTCAGCGACACGCTGTCCGGGGTGGTCGGCAACATCGTGACGCTGATCCTGACGCTGGTCGTGATGATCGGGATCTCGTGGCAGATCACGCTGCTGGCGCTGGTGCTGCTGCCGATCTTCGTCTGGCCGGCGCGGCGGATGGGCGGGAAGCTGGCGAAGCTGGAGCGGGAGGCCGCGGAGCACAACGCGGCGATGAACACGCAGATGACCGAGCGGTTCTCGGCGCCGGGCGCGACGCTGGTGAAGCTCTACGGGCGGCCGGATGCCGAGTCGGCCGAGTTCGCGGCGCGGGCGCGGCGGGTGCGTGACATCGGGGTGCGGACCGCGATGACGCAGTGGATCTTCCTGACCGCGCTGGTGTCGGTCTCCGGTGTCGCGGTCGCGCTGGTCTACGGCCTCGGGGGGTACTACGCGCTGCGCGGCACGCTCGACCCGGGCAACGTGGTCGCGCTCGCCATCCTGCTGACCCGGCTGTACGCGCCGCTGACCTCGCTGGCCAGCGCGCGGGTCGAGGTGATGAGCGCGCTGGTCAGTTTCGAGCGGGTGTTCGAGGTGCTCGACCTGAAGCCGCTGATCGAGGAGAAGCCGGACGCGCGGGCGGTGCCGGACGGGCCGGTGTCGGTGGAGTTCGACGCGGTGCGGTTCGCGTATCCGTCGGCCGACAAGGTGTCGCTCGCCTCGCTCGAGGAGGTGGCCACGCTGGACACCCGCGGCGGGACGGAGGTGCTGCACGGGGTGACGTTCAAGGCCTCCCCGGGGGAGATGATCGCCCTGGTGGGGTCGTCCGGGGCGGGCAAGTCCACGATGGCGAGCCTGCTGCCGCGACTCTACGACGCGGGCGAGGGCGCGGTCCGGCTGGCCGGGGTGGACGTGCGGGACCTGACCGCCGCGTCGCTGCGGGACACGCTCGGCATGGTCACGCAGGACGGGCACCTGTTCCACGACTCGGTGCGGGCGAATCTGCTCCTGGCCCGGCCGGAGGCGACCGAGGCGGAGGTGTGGGAGGTGCTGGAGCGGGCCCGCATCGCCGACCTGGTCAAGTCCCTGCCGGACGGGTTGGACACGGTGATCGGCGAGCGGGGGTACCGATTGTCCGGCGGGGAGCGGCAGCGGCTCACGATCGCGCGGTTGTTGCTGGCCAAGCCGCGGGTCGTGGTGCTCGACGAGGCGACCGCGCACCTGGACTCGACCTCCGAGCAGGCGGTGCAGGCCGCGCTCGCCGAAGCCCTGGCCGGGCGGACCGCGGTGGTGATCGCGCACCGGTTGTCCACGGTCCGCGCCGCCGACCAGATCCTGGTGATCGAGGAGGGCCGCGTGGTGGAACGTGGCACCCACGACGCCCTGCTGGAGGCGGGCGGACGGTACGAGGAGCTCTACCGCACGCAGTTCGCGGCCGCCTGACCGCTCAGCCGCGGAAGCCGTCGGGGCGGATCGGGACCCCGTCGATCACGTGCCGGCGGCCGTCGTGCAGGAGGCTGAGATCCAGCCCCGGCACGCGGTCGCCGTGGTCGAGCCCGGCCACCCGTCGCGCCAGCGCCCGGGCGTCGACCAGCTCGGCGAAGACGCCCCGCAGGGCGGCCACGTCCTCGTCGGGCACGAACAGCACCCCCTGCGCCCGGCTCGCCTGCAGAACGCGGGCCGCGACCGGGTGCCGCTCGGCGTGGTAGGTGTCGAGCAGCTCGTCACCGGCCTCGCCCCGGATCACCTCGGCCAGCTTCCAGCCCAGGTTGAACGCGTCCTGCAGCCCCAGGTTCAGCCCCTGCCCGCCGGCCGGCGAGTGGATGTGCGCGGCATCCCCGGCCAGGAACACCCGCCCCGACCGATAGTGCACAGCCTGCCGCGTCGTGTCGGTGAACCGGCTCGCCCATCGCACCTCGCCGAGGCGCAGACCGTCACGGGCCAGCGCGTCGGCCAGCTCGGTGTCCGGGATCGGGTCGTCGCGCCCGGCCGCGGCCTGCACCGGCCCGGCCGCCAGCATCCGGAACACGCCGTCGCCGAGCGGCAGCACGGTCAGCATCCCGTCGCCCTTCGGGGCCGGCAGCTCCCAGTCCGCCGGGCCCGCGCCGGCCAGCGTCACATCCGCGACCAGCGCACACACCCGGGCGTCACGACCTTCAAAGGCAACCCCCGATTGCTTGCGTACGGCACTGCGCGCCCCGTCGCACCCGACCAGGAAAGCCGCGCGTTCCCCGTCGACCGTCACGCCGCCCGCGTCCTGGCCGAACGTCGTGACTGCCGCGCCGTAACGGATCTCGGCGCCGAGCGAGACCGCCCACGCCGCCAGCCGCTCCTCGACCCGGGCCTGCGGGATGCCGATCTGGTAGGGGTACGGCGTGTCCAATTCCGCATAGTCCAGCGGGATGCCGGCGAAGTGCCCGCGCGGCAGCAGCACCGGCGCCTTCGCCAGGATGTCGTCGAGCAGTCCCCGCGAGGCCAGCACCTCCGCCGAGCGGGGCTGCAGGTTGAGCGCCTTGGACTGCCCGGAGCGTGCCGTCAGCTTCTCCAGGAGGAGCACCCGGGCCCCGCCGAGCGCCAGCTCCCCGGCGAGCATGAGCCCGGTCGGTCCCGCCCCAGCGATGATCACGTCATAGGTCATGCGCGCAGATCAGCCTTCTTCGTGTAGTAGAGGTGAAAGAGCACGGTCGGAGCGAGGATCACGGGCCAGCTGACGTTGAGCACGGCCGGCGCCAGATCCAGCGGCAACAGGTAGGCCGCGACGAGCGTGACCACCACGTTGACGACGCTCGCGCAGCCCCAGACGAAGGTGATCACCCGCAGACCATGCCGGAAAGGGGCGTCGCTCTCCCACCGGTTTTCCCACGTGCGAAGCCCGTCCGGGCCGACCTTGGTGAGCACGAACGCGCGGATCAGGTACATCAGCGCGGGCCGGCCGACCCACACCGACCCGAGCAGCCACACGCCGAGCAGGCCGCCGAGCAACCCGCCCCACGCGTCACGGATCAGCATGGTGCGCGGATCGCCGGTCATCGCCGAGACGCCGACGCTGAGCGCCACCACGGAGAGCACGAACAGGGCCAGGTAGTCGACCTTGCGGGACCGGGCGAACCGGACGACCACCACGGCGGCCGGGACCACCGCGGAGAGCAGCAGTGACCACCACTGGCCGACACCGGCGGCGCGCAGGCCGTAGAAGACGACGAGCGGCAGCCCGAAGTCGACGATCATCGGGAGGATCAGGGCGAACCGGGTGGGGGTTCTCAACGCTACCGCCATGGTCATGAGGGGTCCTTCCGGACAGCGCGGGTGAAGAGCGCGACCAGCTCGGCCGCGTAGGCGTGCGGGTCGAGATCGGGGGTGTTCGCCGCGGCGTCGATCGCCGAGCGCAGCGTGACCGCCATGACGACCGGGTCGAAGACGCGGAACTCGCCGGCCTCCTGTCCCTCGCGGAACATCGTGGCGAGCCGCGTGATCGGATCGTCCACGTCGGCCGGTCGGACCAGCGGAGCACCGTCCTCGGCCCGGGCGGCCGCCGCGATCTCGATGACCGCGCGGATGGCGGCCGGGTGCTCCGCGATGAATTCAAGGTTCGATGTGATGTACGCCGTGAGCAGCTCGACCCGGCTGCCGGCCGCCCGCATCCGCTTGCCCATGTGCTCGGCCGCCTCGCTGAGCACCGCCCCGGCCACGGCCCGCACGAGCTCGGCCTTGTCGTCGAAGTGGTACGAGATCAGCCGGGTGCTGCTGATCCCGGCACGCTTGGCGATCCGCGCGAAGGACGCGTTGCCGTAGCCCAGCTCGGCGATCGTGTCGATCGCGGCCGTGACGATCTGCGCGCGCCGGGCACTCGCGGCCACCGTGTCGTTTACTCGCATGAGTAAGTTTTTACTCGCACAAGTAACGAATGTCAAGCCTGTCGATTTCCCTGACCGAGAGCACCGCTCTTGACAGAGAGCAGCCGCCGCGTGTTCACTGCTAACACGAGAGAGCGGTGCTCTCACAACCGAGGGAGACCGTCATGCGATACCTGGCCCCCAAGCGCGCGTCCAACGCCTTCAACGACTTCGCCAAGTGGCTCACCGCTCACGGCGTCAGCCTGATGGGCAGCCGCGTGCTCGCGGTGCGCGGGCGCAAGAGCGGCGAGTGGCGCACCACGGTCGTCAACGTGTTCACGCACGAGGGCGAGCGCTACCTGCTCGCGCCGCGCGGCCACACCCAGTGGGTGCGCAACCTGCGCGCGGCCGGCGAGGGGGAGCTGCGCCTGGGGCGGCGCTCCCAGCGCTTCGTCCCGGTGGAGATCGCGGATGGCGAGAAGCCCGAGTTGATCCGGCTCTACCTGCGCAAGTGGGCGTGGGAAACCGGCGCCTTCTTCGACGGGCTCAAGGCCGACTCCCCCGAGGCCGACATCGAGGCGGCCGCACCCGGCTTCCCGGTCTTCCGGATCGTCGCCGGCTAGCTCCGGCCCGCGGAACAGGCCCGGCGGAAGGAGCCCCGCGGAACAGGCCCGGCGGGCCAGGTCGGGCGGAACGGGGCCCGGCGGAACAGGGTTAACAGACCGCGCTGACCTTGCCGTCGTTCCAGTGCCAGATCGTCCCGTGCTGGAAGTGCTGCCAGCGGCCCTTGCGATCGGGGGTGTCCGACTCCTCGTCGGTCGGATAGCCGATGCACCCGGCCTCACCCCGGTTGTCCTGCCACAGCTCGCGGATCCGCCCCGCGACGAGGTGCGCCCCGGTCTCCTTGGACCAGTAGATCGAGCCACCGTCGAACTGCTGCATCCGCCCGCCCCCGCGTGCGGGCTGCTCGATGCCGAGCGGGCACCCGAGCCGCCCCTTGTCCGAGCCGAACGTCACATACTTCGACAGGATCCCGCCGTGCACCCGGAGCCTGCAGTAGGTCGCGCTCTTGTCGGAGGACTTGCTCTCGTCAGCTCGGGCAGCCGCGGCTCCGCACACCGTCGCGGCGGCGAGACCGAGCGCGACTGCTGTCAATGCTCTCAGTTTCATGGCCATCCAGAGGGGTCAGGGCGGTCAATACCCTAGTATTCCTATCATTTCGGATTTGCCCAGGTGAGCCTTTCGCCCCACGATCAACCGCCCGCAACGCATCCGCCCCCTTCGCCCAGAACAGGCCAGCACACGAAGCGCCAGAACGCCGTGAAGCGCCGCGACGCCCGCCGCTGGTTGCGGCCCTGCCGCGCCGCGAGGTCGCGGGCTGGTTCTCATAGGCGTTATGAGGCACGAATAACGCCCATGAGAACCAGCCCGGGGCGGGAGCCGCGGCAGGGCCGGAACCCGGGATCAGGTCGCGTGCGGCGTGCGGCGGGACAGACATGATGCGGGTGAGCCGCCCGGATCGGCGGGGCGGGGAGACGTACGTCGTACGTGGGGGAGATCTTGTTTTTGGGGTTCGGCTATTAGCATTGCCCGGTGCTCTCCCCCGGAATCGTGCTCAACAACCGCTACCAGCTGACCCAGCGCATCGCCGCGGGCGGGATGGGCGAGGTGTGGCGCGGCGGTGACCTGTTGCTGCATCGCGAGGTGGCGGTCAAGGTGCTGCTCCCGGCGCTGATGAACGACCGGGAGTTCATTACCCGGTTCCGTTCCGAGGCGCGGATGATGGCGCAGCTGCGGCACCCCGGGATCGTGCAGGTGTACGACTACGGCGAGAACGCTGTGGTGAACGGCGATGGCTTCGACTACCTGGTGATGGAGTTCATCGAGGGCATCTCACTGTCGCAGAAGATCCAGCAGGCGGGCCGGCTCAGTCCGGCCGAGACGATGCAGATCGTCGCCGGGATGGCCGACGCGCTGCACACGGCGCACCAGTCCGGCATCATCCACCGCGACGTGAAGCCGGGGAACCTGCTGGTCCGGCCCGGTGGCGCGCTGGTGCTGGTCGACTTCGGCATCGCGCGCTCGGTCGGCGTCACCAGCATGACCGGCACGAACGTGGTGCTGGGCTCGGTCAACTACATGGCGCCGGAGCAGGCCGAGGGCAAGCCGGTCACGGCCGCCACCGACGTGTACGCGCTGGGCGCCGTCGCCTTCGCGTGCCTGACCGGCCGACCGCCGTACGTGGGCGACAATCCCCTGGCCGTGCTCGGTCAGCTGGTGCACGGGCAGCCGCCGGTGCTGCCGCCGGATGTGCCGCGCGGCGTCGCGTCGGTGGTGCTGCGCGCGCTCGCCAAGGACCCGGCCCAGCGCTTCCCGAGCGGCGCGGCCCTGGCCGACGCGGCCCGCAACGCGCTGCGCGCCCCGGCTGCCGCGCCGTTCCCGCCGACGCAGCAGCACCAGCAGCAGCCGGGGAACCGGGGCACGCAGCAGCACCAGCAGCCGCCCGGGAACTGGGGCACGCAGCAGCAGCCCGGGAACTGGGGCACGCAGACGGGCCGGCGTCAGCCCGAGCCGCAGGGCTACCCGACGTACGCGGCCGCTGCCGCCCGCCCGGTCTCGCCCTCCCCGGTCCCGGCCGCCTACGAGCCGCCGCTGCCGTCGGCCGGCGAGGAGCCGCCGCGCAAGCGCAACGCCGGGCTCGTCGCGGCCGCGGCCGGCCTGATCCTGGTCGGTGGCGGGGTGCTGTGGGCGGTCACCCACGACACGGCCGACCAGGCGGACGCCTCGTCGGCCAGCCTGGAGCAGGTGCAGACGCCCACGAAACCGGTGCCGGCCAGCTCGACCCGCAAGGGCGGCAAGACCGGCGGCCAGAAGGCGACGCCGACGAAGCCGACGAAGCAGCCCGACCTCGACGAGGGCGACGTGGAGCTGCCGGACGAGGACGGCCAGTCGGCCGCTCCGCCGCAGGCCGAGGAAGTGAACAAGTACAAGCCGGCCAAGGTCTGCGGTGATGGCTTCGAGGTGCTCGACTCGCAGAACCTGAAGTCGCCGGCGGGTGTGGTCCAGGGCCGGGTCTACTTCCTCTACCGGGGTTCCGACAAGTCGAACTGCGTGGTCACGCTCCGCACGACCGGGCTGGCCGGGAAGGGCGCGGCGTCGGCGTTCGTCGAGCCGCAGGGTCAGCCCCGCAAGGCCCAGGCGGGCGACGTGCAGTACTACGCCGGGCCGGTCACGGTGGCCGCCCCGGGGACGTGCGTGAAGTGGGGCGGCTCGGTCGGGGATCAGGCGTTCGAGAGCGACTTCGAGCACTGCGACTAGTTTTCCTCAACGCCACCAGCGGGTCGCCGATCAAAGGCGGCATGACCGGCGGAGACGTACGAGGGAAGGCGATGGCCCGCACCGTGGTGCTCGGCCTCACGCTGGGCGTGTGCGCGCTGGCCGGCCTCGCCGTGTCCGGCGTCACCGGCCGGTGGGCGATCGGCAGCGTGCTCGCCGCCGACCTGGCGCTGCTCGCGGCCTGTGCCCGCCTGCTGCTTCCGGGGTCCGCGGACGACGCGGCCGGCGCGGTGCCCCCGCACGACGGGCTGACCGGCCTGCCGAACCGGGCCGCGATGATGGCCCGGGTCGAGCGCGCGCTGCCGATCGCCGACGCCGAGCAGGTGCCGGCCGGCCTGGTCGTGCTCGACCTCGACGACCTCGCCGACGTCAACGACACGCTCGGGCGGCGGACCGGCGACCTGCTGCTGCAGTCGGTGGCGGCCCGGCTGCTGGCGGCGGCCCGCGACACCGACGTGGTCGCCCGGATCGGCGACGACGAGTTCGCGGTGCTGCTCCCCCAGGTCGGCTCGGCGCCGGCCTGCCTGGAGACGGCCCGCCGGCTGCTCGACGCGGTGCAGGGGCCGGCCGACCTGGACGGCTTCCAGGTCCGGATCAACGCGTCGATCGGCGGCGCGGTCTTCCCGGTCCACGCGGCGACGCCGACCGAGCTGTTCCAGCGGGCGGAGGCGGCGATGCGGTACGCCAAGCAGTCGCGCACGCAGGCCGCGCTCTACGAGGTCGGCCTGGAGGGCGACCTCGCGCCGGGCCGGTCGTCCACCGCCGTCCCGGCGCGCGCGAAGCGCCCTGCCCTCCCGTTCCGCTGACCGCTGCGGTCAGAACCGGTCGATCTCGGTGAGGTCGATGTCGATCGCGAACGGGACGGTCAGCGCCGTACGTCAGCCGAGGAGTTCCGGGCGCTGCCAGGGGCGGCCGTGGACGTGGTGGGCGAGGAAGGCGAACGCCGTCTCGTACCAGACCTTGGCGTGCCCCGGTGTCAGGATCCAGTGGTTCTCGTCGGGGAAGAACAGGAACTTGTGCGGGCTGGACCCGTCCTCCGCCTTGGACCTCGACAGCAGGTCCCACCAGAGGCGCAGCCCCTCACCGATCGGCACGCGGTAGTCCTTGTCGCCGTGGATCACCAGCATCGGGGTGGTGATCCGGTCGGCGAAGCGGTGCGGCGAGTTCGCCTCGATCGCCGAGGGGGTCATCTCCCGCACCCAGTAGTAGGAGTGGTCGGTGGTCCCCCACATCTGGTCGAGCGCCCACAGCGACGCGTGCGTGACGATCGCGGCGAAGCGGTCGGTGTGCCCGGCGATCCAGTTGGCCATGTAACCGCCGAAGCTGCCGCCCATCGCCGCGGTCCGGGTCTCGTCGACGTCGGCGCGCCGCACCGCGGCGTCGGTCAGGGACATCAGGTCGGTGTACGGGGCCGACCCCCACGTCCCCCAGCCGCGCCTGATGAACTCGTGACCGTAGCCGGTCGACAGCGCCGGGTCGGGCAGCAGCACGGCGTACCCCTGGGCCACCGCGAGCCACGGGCACCAGCGCCACGACCAGCCGTTCCACGAGCCGAGCGGCCCGCCGTGGATCCACAGCAGCAGCGGCGCGGGGGCATCGGGGCCGGCGCCGTGCGGGAGCGCGAGCCAGGCCCGCAGCGGGGTGCCGTCCGCGGCCGTGGTGGTCACCTCGGTCAGCGTTCCGGGCAGTTCCGGCGCCGGGGCGGGACCGGTCAGGGTGGTGATCGTGCCGTCGAGCGTGACCCGCACGGGCAGCGGCGGGCTGTCGATGGCCGAGCGCAGCGCGTAGACCGCGCTGCCGTCCGGCGCGACCTCGAAGTCGGTGTACGAGGCGTCGTCACCGGTCAGCCGGGTCACCTCGCCGGTCGCCGCGTCGACCCGCCAGAGCGGCGCGCGGCCGTCGTGGTCGGCGTTCACGATCAGCGCCGTCGCGTCCGGCGTCCAGCGGATCCCGGCCGGCCACCGGTCCCACGCCCGCGTCAGCGCCCGCACCGGACCACCGGCCAGCGGCACGACGGCCAGCCAGCGGTCGCCGGGGTCCTGCGCGGTGGACCGGCGGTGGACGACGACGGCGACCTGGGTGCCGTCGGGCGAGATCCGCGGCGACTCGAACTCGTGCTCGGGGTCACCGCCGAGGGTGCGGCGCTCGCCGGTCGCCACGTCGACGGCGACGAGGCCGGCGCGGCGCGAGGCTGCGGGCTCACTCACGGTCCAGACCGCCACGACGGTACGGCCGTCCGGCGCCAGATCCCAGCCGCCCTCGGCCGGGAACGCGCCGCCCACGTGCCCCGTGAGGTCGCGCGGCTCGGTGCCGTCCAGGTCGGTGCCGTCCAGGTCGGTGGCGAGCAGGCGGGTGCGGTCCGGGCCGAACGCGTGATCCCAGTGCCGGATCGGGTAGTCCTCGTACAGCACCGCGTTCACGCCGGCGTCCTTACGTTTCCCGCGCAGCTCACGGTCGGCCGGCGCGCTGCCCGCGGACGGCATCATCGACGAGCCGAAGACGACGGTGCCGGAGCCTGCCACCACCGCGTCGTGCACGCCACCGGGCGGGGACGCGATCACGCGGGCGTCGCCGCCACCGGCCGGGAGCAGCCACAACGCGGTCACCGGCTCGTCAGCGGGGTCAGCCGCCGGGTCCGGCCGGGCCGAGGTGAACAGCAGGTCGCCCCCGGCCGTGAACCCGGCCACGGACTCGCCCTTGTCGCTGCGGGTCAGCCGCCGCGCCGGGCGGGTCCCCTCCGGGTCGATCTCCCAGAGCGCGGTCGTGTAGCGACTCCCCTTGCGGTCCGGCGTGCTCACCCCGACCACCAGCCGACGGCCGTCCGGGGAGATCCGCAGGCCGGCGAGCCGGGGAAGGCTGACGTAGGCGTCGAGGTCATCGAAGATCATAAAAGCTTTCTATCACTGTACGGCGGTGAGCGGCGGCCACTGTCGTCATGCGGCCGCCGCCCGGGGCCGGCTCAGTCGTCCGAGCCGTGCCCGCCACGCCCGTGGTCGTCCCCGCCCCGATCGTCACGCCCCTTGTCATCGCCGCCCCTGTCGTCACCCCCCTTGTCATCGCCGCCCCTGTCGTCACGCCCCTTGTCGTCACGGCCCTTGTCGTCACGGCCCTTGTCGTCGCCGCCGTGGCCGCGCCCGCCGTTGTCGTCGCCGGCCTCGGCGCCGCGGGTGCGCGTGCCACCGTTGTCGTCGCCGGCCTCGGCGTGACGCGTGCGCGTGCCGCCGTTGTCGTCACCCGGCTCGGCGGAGCGGGTGCGGTTGCCACCCCGGTCGTCGCCGGCCCCGGTGCGGCGGCCGTGGTCGTCGGAGGCCGAGGCGCGCGGCGTGGACCGCGGCGTGGGGTTCGTGGACGGCGGAGTGGGGTTCGCGGACGCCGGCGGGGAGACCGGGAGGTCGGCGCCGTCCCCGGTGCGGTGACGCAGCACCTCGCCGGTCGCGCGGTCCACGTCGACGTCGTGCTCCACCCCGGCGGCGAACACGTCCACATTCCACACCGGGCGGCCGTGCTCGGTCTCCGGCTCGACGGACTCGGCGAATCCGCCGCCGACGACCCGGATCGCGATCTCCCCGGCCGCTTCGGCACTCACGGTGCCGGCATCCCGTACGGCAGAATCGGCAGTTGCCGACGGCGGAGCCGAGGCCGGGAAACCACCGTCGGCGGCGAGGGCGGTGCCGGCGACGCCCAGCGCGGCGAGGGCGCCGGTGGCCACGAAGACGGCGGTACGAATCTTGAACATGTGCGGAACCTCCTGGTCGCTGCGGACGAGAAGACAATCGCGCCGCGAGGGCTATCCGCACGCTGTGCGACCGTTAAGGCCCGGCTAAGACCGCCAGCACCGCGCGCCACCCGCTAAGACCGCCAGCGCCGCGCGCCACCCGCTAAGACCGCGAGCACGGCATGCCACCCGCCAAGGCCGCCAGCGCCGCGCGCCACCCGCTAAGACCGCGAGCACGGCATGCCGCCCGCCAAGGCCGCGAGCGCCGCGTGCCGCCCATCCCGCCAAAGGGCGCCGGCCTCGCGGAATCCGGCGTCGCGGGCCGCGGCCGCATGCCAGCCGAGGTCCGCGGTGAAGCCGGCCGGCGGGCGGTCCCGGAACAGCTCGGCGCGCGCGGTCATCAGGTCCTGGAATTGCGGCACGGCGGCGAGCTCGCCCCACCACTGCGCCCAGGCCAGCTCCGCGGCCGCCTCGCCGGGCCCCGGGTCGAGCACGCGCATCAGAGCGGGCACCCCGTCGTCGGGCATCACGTCGGCCACGACCAGCACGCCGCCGGGGGCCAGCGCGTCCCGGGCCGCGGCGTAGAGCGCCCGGATCGCCGCGGGGGTCAGGTAGTGCACGGCCATCACCGCGGTGATCAGGTCGTGGCCGCCGCCGGTGCGGGCCGGCCAGACGGTCGAGGTGAGGTCGGCGCCGATCACGCCGATCTCGCCGGGCAGCCCGGCGCGGGCGAGTTCGAGCAGCACCGGGTCGAGGTCGACGAGGGTGACGGCGGCGTCCGGCCAGCGGGCGGCCATCCGCTCGGCGAGCAGGCCGGGGCCGCCGCCGAGGTCCAGGACGCGGGCCGGCGGGCCGCAGCGCAGCGCTTCGGCGGCGGTGGTCAGGACACGCTCGAAAGCGGACAGGCCGGGGACGAAGCCGGTCATCATCGTGTCCCAGGTGGCCCGCCAGCCGGCGACCCGGGCGGCGTCGAGGGCGATCGGCGTCACGGCATCCCTCCCTGCGAAAACGACAACCGTTTTTAGCAGATGAGGGTTGCGGTCAGGCGTCATTCAGCGCGGCGAGCCGGTCGATCAGCCGGTCGATCTCCTCGACGGTGTTGTGGACGTGCAGGCTCACCCGTACCGACGAGGTCTTCTCGCCCTCCTCTCCCTGGCAGTGACCGTCGGCGCGGATCAGGAAGCCGTCGGCGGCCAGGATGAAACCGAGGTCGTTCGAGCCGATCGCGCGGTGGCGGAACGTCACGATGCCCTGCCGGCGCTGGACGGCGGACTCCGCGGTGAGGCTCGTCTGGCAGCCCAGCACCTCGTAGGCGTCCAGACCGGCGAGCCCGTTCGTCAGCCGTGCGGCGAGGTCTCGGGTCCACGCGGCGATCTGATCAAGACCGGCCATGTCGAGCCAGTCCAGGGCCGCGGCCAGGCTCACGATCCCGGCCGTGTTCGGCGTGCCCTGCCAGCCGCCCGGCCGGAAGACCGGACCGCGCCGGTTGCGGGACCAGATCGCACCGGTGCCGGGCAGCGCCATCGCCTTGTGGCCGGAGAAGACCAGGAAGTCGGCGTCGAGCTCGGCGACCGACACCGGCATGTGCCCGACGCTCTGCGCGGCGTCCAGGCAGATCGGGACGCCCGGGCCGGCCGCGGCGCGCAGCCGGGACACGTGCATGTCGTTGCCGTAGACGTGGTGCACGTGCGTGGCCGCGATCAGCCTGGTCCGCGGCGTGACCAGGTCGGCGAGGCGCGCCGCGTCGTAGTCGTGGGCGCCGTCGTAGGGCATCGGGACCAGCGTGACGCGGTCGCCACGGGCGCGGGCCACGTCGGCCGCCTCCTGCCAGGCGACGATGTTCGCCCGGTGGTCGGCGTGCGCGACGACGATCTCGTCACCGTCGCGCAGCTGCGGGGTGAGCCAGTCGCGGGCCACCGTGCGCAGGCCCTCGGTGGCGCCGCTGACGAAGTGGACCCCGGACCGGCCGGGATCCGGGTCGCCGAGGAACGCGCGCAGCCGGTCACGGGCCTGCTCGACCCGCGCGGTGGTGCGGTTGGCCCAGGGGTAGGTGCCGCGGGCGGCGTTGGCGTTCTCGCCGGTCAGGTAGGTCATCACCGCGTCGAGGACCGGTTGCGGCTTCTGGGCGGTGGCGGCGCTGTCCAGGTAGGCGAGGTCCGGGTTCGCCGTGACGATCGGGAACTGGGCACGCAGCCCCCGTTGCCAGGCGGCCAGATCCGCCACGCCGCGCCGCATTCCATTCGTGTCCCCCGCCCCGCCACGCCGCGATTCCGTCGTGTCCCCCGCCGCGTCGCGCCGTGCCTCAGTCGCGGACAAGCTCGGCTCCCGCGTCGCGCCAGGCGATGATCCCGCCGGCCAGGGAGTGCACGTCCGGGTGGCCCATCCGGCGCAGCAGGGCCGCGTAACGCGCCGACTTCTCGCCGACCGGGCAGACCATCAGGACGGGCCGGCGGCGACTGAACGGCAGCCCCGCGTGGAGCAGGTCGGCGAAGACCTCGTCGACCAGGTTGATCGAGCCGGCGATGTGCAGAGCCTGATAGGCGTACGGGTTGCGCAGGTCCACCACCAGCGCGTCCGTCTCGCCGAGCCAGCGCTGGGCGGCCTCGACCCCGATCGCGGGCGCGGCGTGGAGCTCGGCGTCGGTGAGGGTGCCCGTGGAGTTGCGCCGCGGCGGGCGGCCGAAGAGCTCGGGGCGGCGGTCACGGACGTACGAGAGATAGCTCTCGATCCTGTCGCAGACGATGAACAC
This sequence comes from Actinoplanes cyaneus, assembly GCF_016862095.1. Taxonomy (GTDB): domain Bacteria; phylum Actinomycetota; class Actinomycetes; order Mycobacteriales; family Micromonosporaceae; genus Actinoplanes; species Actinoplanes cyaneus. The sequence goes on along the minus strand of NZ_BOMH01000058.1, from coordinate 71,667 downwards.
GCAACTCTTCCGGCTGGTCAGCGTCGCGTCGACAGCCCGAAGCCGCCGGACCGCGCCGACGAACGCGGCCCCGCCGGTCGGCCCGGTCAGGATGCCGCACCGCCGGCTCAGGGTGAGCAGCCCGTCGATCGCGTCGTCAGCGGTGACCGCGGCCATCGTGTCGTAGACGTCCGGGTCGAAGAGCCCGACCTCGTGCACCTCGTCGATCGTCCGGATCCCCGGGATGAAGTCGCCCTTCTCGGCGACCAGCCCGACCACCTCGACGTCCGGATTGTGCTGGCGCAGCACGCGGGCCACGCCGGTCGACGAGCCGGCCGTGCCGACGCAGGCGACGAACCAGTCCGGGGCGCGCCCGTCCAGGTCCTTCACGATCTCCGGGCCGGTGCCGTGCACGTGGGCGTCGACGTTGCGCTCGTTGAAGTACTGATCGGTGTGCAGATAGCCGCTCCCCGACGAGGCCAGCTGCCGGTGCATCCGGGCGAGCGGGTCGTCGGTGTCGGTCGGGTCGAGGCACTCCGATCGGCCGGGCAGCTCGTCGATCTGCGCGCCGAGCAGGAGCAGCAGCTCCTTGATCTCGGGGACCTTCATCCGGTTGGTGACGCTCGTGAACGGCAGCCCGTGCATCCCGGCGAGCAGTGCGAGGGCCTTCGCCGTGTTGCCGCTGGACAGCTCGACGACGGTGTCGCCCGGCTTGGCGCCGGCCAGCAGCGGGCGGGCCATGTGCCAGGCCGCGCGGTCCTTCACCGAGCCGAACGGGTTGAGCAGCTCCAGTTTCGCGTACAGGTCGATGTTGGCCAGGCCGTGCACGGCCGGATCGATGCGTACGAGCGGCGTGTTGCCGATCGCCTCGGTGATGTCGTCGTGTCTCATGGGACCTCCTGCCGGGTGTGGACCGGCCAGTACTGCTCGTCCAGGCACCACCGGCGCTTGCCGCCGGACCGGTAGACCGCGACCTTGCGGGCGATCGGCTGATGCAGGGCGTGCGTGGCGCTGAAGTCCATGAAGTAGCCGGCGGTGTTGACGAAGGCGAGCAGGTCGCCGGGGCGGGGCACGACCGGCAGGTGCACCTTGCGGCGGGTGATCAGGTCGGACTCCAGGCAGAGGTTGCCGAAGAGGTAGACGCCCGCGGGGCCGGCGCGGCGATCCCCGCCGCGCGGGACGACCACCGGGTCCATCAGGACGCCGTGCTCCTCGAGGCTGACGTCGCGGGCGTTGAGATCGAGCCCGACCCGGTCGCCCGCGACGGACGTCACGCGCGCCAGGACCAGCCCGCACTGGTCGAGCAGGGCCCGGCCGGGCTCGACGTCCAGGTCGTACATGTGGTCCAGCAGCAGCTCGCCGAGCGGGCGGCCACGCTCGGGGGCGGGCGTGCCGAGAAGGCGGTCGAGATACGCGGCGCCGGCGACGGGACGATATGCCGGGTACACCGCGAGGCTGCCTCTCAGGGTGCCGTTCTCCGCCCGCAGGCCGTAACCGTGGTTCTCCCAGGTCATCGGCGCGCGCCGGCCGAGCACGGCCTGCCCCAGCTCCGAGGTCCAGCGATCCCACTCCGCGCCCTCGGCCAGGTAGTTGACGCCGAAGCCGCCGCCGATGTCCAGCGATCGCGGCCGCAGCCCGCGCGCCCGGCACTCGTCCAGCGCGGCCAGGCAGCTCTCCAGCGCGACCGCTTTCTCCGGCAGCCCGATCGTGTCCAGGTGGTACGCCACCCCGGTCAGCTCCAGGTGGTCGGCCCGCTTCTCCAGCAGGTCGAGCAGGTCGGCCAGCTCGCCGACCGGGCTGCCGAAGCGGCTGCGCCGGGTCAGCACGCGCACGCCGGCCGAGGCGAACCCGGACAGTCGCAGCGTGACCGGCACGCGCGGCAGGCGGTGACCGGCCACGATGCCGGCCAGCTCGGCGAGCTCGTCGTAGGAGTCGGCGCTGACGGTCACCCCGGCGCGCGCCGCCAGCCAGAGGAACTCGCGGCTCTTCGGCCCGGTCGCGACGATGCGGTCCGGGGTGAAGCCGGCACCCAGCGCGTGCTGCAACTCGCCGAGCGAGGCCACGTCGACCCCGATGTCACCGGCGGCGAGTTCGCGCAGCAGAGCACTCGAACGGTTCGCCTTGTGCGCGTAGTAGAGCCGGCCGGACAGGTGGTGCCGGCGGAACGTCTCACGGAAGGCAGTGACGTTTTTCTGCAACCGTTGCGGCAGGACCACCGCGAGCGGTGAGCCCAGGGCATCGAGCAGTTCGCCCAGGTAGTCGTGGTCGTCGAGCAGGGACTGAATGGTCGGGTCGATTCTCGGCGTGAGACTGAGCATGTGCGTCTCCCGATTTCACCGGCGCTTTTCTCAACGTATCCGACAAGGCCTTTACTCGCCAGTCGATAAAGGATGAAAAAGATGCGTCAACAGTTCTGTCCATGATTTGTTATATGAGCATCTGACAATTCATTCACTCACTCAGCCTTGCAAACCGTACGTACGTCTTGTTAGATGGCGGCATGCGTGTGCTGCTCCTCGCCACGCTGGTGAACGCGTTCGGCAACGGCGCCTACCTGACCACCAGCGTGCTGTTCCTGACCACGGTCGCCGGGCTCAGCCCCGCGACGATCGCCGCCGGGCTCAGCGCGGGCGCGGCCGCCGGCGTGCTCGCCGTGACCCCGCTCGGCTACGTCGCCGACCGCTACGGGCCGAAACGGCTGTCGATCCTGTCCATGATCGTGCTCGCCGGGTCGTACACCGCGCTGCTCGCGGTGCACTCACTCATGCCGTTCATCCTTCTCTCGTGCCTGATCGCGGTCGCGACGGCACTGGTCAAGAGCGCCAACGGCGCCCTCGCCGCCGGCTCCGTGCCGGCCGCGAGCCGCCTCACGATGCGCGCCCGGCTGCGCACCATGACCAACGCCGGGATGGGGCTCGGCACCCTGGCGGGCAGCATCCCCCTGCTGCTCCACACCCCTGTCGCGTATGCGGTCATCCTGCTGGTCAATGCCGCCACGTTCCTCGTCGCGGCCGTCCTGGTCGCCCGCGTCCCGGGGGTCGCGCCCCAGACCACGCCGGTCGGCGGCCCGCGGCTGGTCGCCCTGCGCGACCGCCCGTTCCTGGCGTTCGCCGCCCTCGACGGGCTGATCTCCAGCACGTACAACGACCTGCTCGGCATCGGCCTGCCGCTGTGGCTGGCGACCGGCGCGCACGCCCCGCTCTGGCTGATCTCGGTCGCCCTGGTCATCAACACGGCCGGATGCGTGCTGCTGCAGGTCCGGATGACCCGCGGTGTCGACGGCCTCGCGGCGGCCCGGCGAGTCGCGCTCCGCGGCAGCGCGCTCGTGGCCCTGTCCTGCGCGATCTTCGCGATCGCCGCCGGTCGCTCCCCGTGGCTCGCCGGAACCCTGATCGCCACGGCCGCCGTGGTCCACGTGCTCGGCGAGCTGTGGTTGTCAACGGGCAGCTGGGCGGTCCTGTTCGCGATGGCGCCGCCGTGGGCCCAGGGGCAGTACCAGGGCGCCTACTTCGCGGGCCGGGGGCTGGGTGACATGGTCGCCCCGCCCCTGGTGACAGCGTGCGTCCTCGGCCTGCACGGCTCCGGCTGGCTGGTCCTGGCCGCGCTCTTCGCCGGCGGCGGCCTGCTCTACCTGCCGCTCACCCGCTGGGCCGCCGGCACACGCTCCGCCGCCTCGAGCCCCGCCCTCCCCGAGCCGGCCACCCCGCACCCGTAGGCCCGACCCGCCCACCAGCGCCAGCCGCGCTCCACCAGCTGGCCCTCACGGGTGCCAACGGGCCCCGAAACACCCACCAGCGCCAGCCGTCAGGCGCCGCAGGACACCTGCCAGTCGCCGAGGAAGTCGGCGATCTCGTTCGCCGCGGCCTGCTCCCGGGTCAACTGGGGACGGTCGGCGGTGACGAGCGCACCCAGCCCGTAGTTGCGGTACTCCGCGAACCGCGCGTCCCGCCACGACCAGGTCCCGAAGTCGCTCCACGGGGTCGCGCCGATGTGCTCACCGATCCACGACTCGCGGATGATCGTCTGCCCGACCGCGTTCGGGTCATTGCTCGGATGCCAGGGCCGCCCGAGGTAGACCGTGCCGGCGGGCGCGTCCGACGTGAGCCGGCACCGGCTGAACAGGAAGCCGTGCGGGTTCGTGAGGTCGGTGCTGGGCGCGGTCACGTACCCGTTCGGTGTGCTGCCCCGGTTCAGCGAGTGGATCTGGCACCGCGCGAAGACCGCCGTCGCGCGCCCGAAGATGAAGTCGACGTCGCCCTCGACGTAGCAGTCCCGGAAGTAGGCGCGGGCGATCACGCCCGCCGCGGTGCTGTTGACGTAGAGCGTGTCCTGGTTGCCCACGAACCGCACCCGGTCGAAGATCAGCCGGTCGGCGCGCGTCAGCACGGCCACCGCCTGCCGGTTGGTGATCTCCGGATGCGCCGCCTCGTCGAACAGGTTCGCGAACGTCAGGTTGGTGGCACGGAAGTCCGCGCCGCTCAGGGTCACCGACGCGCTGCCGGACGTGCCCCACGGCGTGCCGTCCGGTTTCAGCGTCCCGTTGGCGCGATCATCGGCGATCACCACGTCGCGCGGCCCGCGCCCGAGCCCACGGAACTCCAGGAACGTCTTGTCCGCGGGCACGATCACCTGACCACGATGAACACCAGGGCGAAGGCCGATGGTGTACGGCGTGAGCGCACCGGCGGGCGCCGCGTCCACGACGGACTGGATGCTCGTGCCGGGCTCGACGATCACGTCCGGCCGACGCTTCGCGGCAAGGGCCGGGGCGGGCCAGGCGACCGCACCGAGGGCCGCTGCCGAAAGGAGAGCTCGTCGGCGCATCGTTGCCTCCAGGCTGGGGGAAAGGGCTTTCCTCCGTCGACCGTAGGCGATGCCATCCAGGGTCGTCAATCGCGTGACAGCGACCAGGTGCGCCGGATCGGCATCATCGCCGGTCCGGCCCACGTACGACGTCGCGCGGCCGGTCCGTCAGGCCGGGCGGGACACCCTCGCCCGGCTCGTCAGGCCGGGCTGAACACCAGGGCCGCATTCTGGCCGCCGAACCCGAACGACGTGCTGAGCGCCGGGGCCCGGCGCACGTGCCGGGGCCGGTCGACCACGACGTTCACGTCGATCGCCGGGTCGAGCTTGTCCAGGTTGGCGACCGGCGGCAGCAGCCCGCGCTCCAGCGACATGACCACCCCGGCGGCCTCGATCGCCCCGGCGGCCCCCATCGCGTGCCCGATCACCCCCTTGAACGCGGTGACCGGCGGGGCCAGCGCCCCGAACACCTCGCCGAGCGCCGCCGCCTCCACCACGTCGTTCATGGGCGTGCTGGTGGCGTGGGCGTTGACGTGGCCGATGTCGGCCGGCGCGAGGCCGGCGTCGGCGAGCGCGGCCCGGATCGCCCGGACGGCGCCGCGCCCCTCCGGGTGCGGGGCGGTGATGTGGTGGGCGTCCGCTGACGCGCCGTACCCGGCGAGATACGCCCGGACCCGCGCCCCGCGCGCCCGCGCGTCCGCGACCCGTTCCAGGACCAGCACCCCGGCGCCCTCGCCGAGCACGAAGCCGTCCCGGTCCAGGTCGAACGGCCGGGAGGCCAGGTGCGGCTCGTCGCCGCGGGTGGAGAGCGCCCCGATCCGGGCGAAGGACGCGGCCGACGTACGGCTGCGGCCGGACTCCGCCCCACCGGCCACGACGACGTCACACGCCCCGGAGAGCAGCATGTCACGGGCCACGCCGAGCGCGTGCGCGCCGGAGGCGCAGGCACTGCTCACCGTGAAGCACGGGCCCTGCGCGCCGAGGTCGAGCGCGGCCTCGGCGGCGGCCATGTTCGGCAGGGTCCGCGGCAGCGCGAACGGCGACACCCGGTCGGGCCGGTCACCGAGGACCATCTCGACCGCGGCCTCGGTGCCGCTCATGCTGCTGGCACCGACCCCGAGCACGACGGCGACCCGCTCGGCCGCCCATCGTCCCGGGCCCAGGGTCGCGTCCGCGACGGCCTCGCGGGCGGCGGCGACCGCGAACCTGCTGAACGGGTCGAGCCGCCGGTTGAGCCGATGCCCCAGCAGCGCCACCCCGTCGAAGTCACCGACCCGGCAGCTGAACGCGACCGGCAGACCGGCCAGCTCGGGGTCCGGGGCGGCCACCGACCGGCCCTCGATCAGGCCTGCCCAGGTGGCCGGGGCGCCCACTCCGGCCGGGGTGACCAGGCCGATCCCGGTCACCGCCACGGCGTCGCGGGCGCTCACCGGTTCCCGGCCAGGACCGTTCCGGTGGCCGTGGCGGGAGTGGCCCGCGCCGGGCCGGTGTCGGCGTCTCGTTCCGGGTCGCGCACGACGAACTGGTATGCGGAGTTCATCCTCCAGCACCTTTCCTGTGTTCCGGGGAGATGGGCCTCACCCCACGCGACGTGGCAGAGGCGGCGCGACACCGTCCGCCGGGGGACCGGGCCAACGAATGACCGCTCCACCAGCATCGCAATACCGTCATAACGTGACAAATCAGACACGCCGTGGCGCGGAAACAGTCCGGAAACACGGAACCGCGGCGGCCACTCGAACAGGAGCGGACCGCCGCGGCAAGGAGGGGAACCGGCCTTCACTCCCGCTCGGGGCTCGGTGAGTTCCGGACCGGCGCGGTGCTCTGCCACCGGCCCTCGGGCGGCAGGGTGTTGTGGTCCTGCTCCTCGGGCGCCCGATCCCGCCGTACCTCCAGATGCTCCTGAATGTGGGGCGAAGCCGGGCCGAGGGACAGGGCCGGAGGCGGGACCGGCTCGGGATCCGGCGGCGCGGAGGCCGGCGCCGAGGCTGCCGGGGTCTCCACCGGCAGCTCCGGGTCACCGGGCTCCACGGCGGCGGAGGGCGATGGCGATTCCACCGGCGGCCCCGGTTCGCTGGGCGCCCAGGCGAACGCCAGAGCGGCTCCCACCAGCGTGAGCAGCAGACCGACGATGAAGCCGCCCATGTTGGACGTGAGGAACGAGCCCAGGCCGCAGAGCAACGCGATCAGCGAGTAGAAGATCCGCTGAGCCGGGTTGAACCAGAGCAGCAGGCCCAGGATCACGATCACCCACGGCACCAGGTAGCCGATGAAGTTCTGCATGCCGACGTGCAGCACCACGCCCAGCGGCGCCCACACCGTGAACAGGATCTCCGCCCCGCCGAGCAGGACGAACAGCCCGCCCCAGAACGGGCGGGTGCGCCGCCAGTCGCCGAAGCCCCGCCGGGCACGAGCGCCCGGCGTGGCCCGGTGGTGCGAGATGCCGGACATGGTCAGCAGCCGTCGCCGGTGAACGACATGCGCAGGTTGGGCAGCTTGAACGTGGCCGCCGTGGTGGCGTAGTTGTTCTGCCGCAGGTTCGTGAGCGTGACCTCGTCGGCCTGCTGGCCGAAGACGCCGATCGCGCCCTTCTTGCCGGGCACCGCGTCGAGCGTGCTCGCGTCCCGGCCGATCTCGATCGACTTGAAGTCGGCGTTCGCGCTGATCGCGTCGGAGTCGACGACGAGCGTGTCGGCGGTGACCTTGTTCGTGGCGCTGCCCGCGGTGAGCTTCAGGTTGATGCCGCCGAGCGCGATGCTCTGGCACAGCCCGTCGAGCTGGGCGTCGCGGACCGCGGAGACGATCACCAGCACCTGACCCCCGGTGTCACCCGCGTTGGGGCTGCCGTCTGCCATGTTGTCCATCTCCGCGTACTGCGCGAATCCGTACCCGTGCAGCTTGGGCGAGGTGACGACGAACGGCATGCCGGAGATCGAGAAGGAGGCCGCGAGCACCCCCTGACCGGTCAGCAGCACCAGACCGGCCGTCGCCGCGAGGCCACCGAGCAGCATCGCGGTGAACCGGCGCCAGCGGGTGCGGCCGTGACGTATGGAGGACATGCATGCTCCTTTGCGGGCGTTGTCGCCGGTCACGGCACTGCGGATGCCGGTCCGGCGCGGCTATTTGCGCATCTCGATGGATTTCGGCGAAGTTACGCCGGAGTAACCAAAGGCGTCAAGCGCAGGAGCCCGCATTCCAGTCAGTGAAAAACCCCGTCGGTATCTGACGCGGCGCACGGCGGCACGACCCGCTCGCCGCCGGGCCGCACGACCAGCTCGGCGGCAGCGCCCTCGCGACCCACGAACGGCGCCATCATGAAGTAGCCCAACATCGGCGCCAGACCGGGCAGATCGGCGACACGACCTGCGGAGACGTGACCGTAGATGGTCGAGTAGACGCCGCCCACCACGGTGTCGACCAGCCCTTCCGGCACCTCCGGGGCCTCGGCGAAGAAGCGGGCGAAACGGCCCAGCAGCTCGGTGCGCTCCCGCCGGGCGATCGGCCCGGCCGCGTCGATCTCGACGATCGCCATCGTGGCGAACGCCGGCACGCTGGCGAGCACGTCGAGCAGCACCTTCAGCGCGGCGCGCGCGCCGGTGCGCCAGTCGCCGGCATCCGCGTACGCGTCGTCCATGAACCGCAGCAGCAAACTGGTCCCGTGCCGGTAGGTGTCCAGGAACGCGTCCTCCTTGCCGGCGAAGAGCGCGTAGAACGCGGGGCGGGTCACCCCGGCCGCCGTGCAGATGTCGCTGACCCGGGCGTTCACGTAGCCTTTCTCGGCGACCGTGTGCACCAGCGCGTCGTAGAGCCGCTCCCGCTGGGTCGCGGCCACGGCCTCCGGCGTCATCGAACGCGGACCGCGTTTGATCGCCCGAGCCGGGTCCCGTCCGGCGCGCGCGCCCGGCAGCGGACTGATTACGGATTTCGTCATCGTCGTTCCTCAATGTCTTGACATGACATACCGCTGGGGTTTCTCATACGTCCACGGATCTCGATGGTGCGCGAAGCGGGTCACCCCAGTATCACCTCCCGCTCAAGCCCCCGGAACGCTGCGGAAACGGCCGGGCCCCGATCCCAACGAGGTATTCCGAAGGAGTGACGCCATGACAGCGTCACGGCTGAAATCCGTCCTCGCCATGATCGCTGCCGCAACCGCGGTCGTGGCACTGACCCCCGGGCCCGCCCGAGCCGCCGCCTACGACGGGCTGGAGAACTGTCCCCTCACCTCGGCGACCATGAAGGACCCGACGAACCTGCAGGTTGGCTGCGTCCGATCGGTCACCACCGGCGGCAGCGTCACGATCGGCAAGAACGTCGTGCCGTTCGACAGCCCGATCACCGTCCAGTTCGGCATCTACTGGCCGGCTTCCGGGCCGACCCGCGAGTTCCCGGACGGGAGCGTCGCCAACGTCTACTCGACCGTCCCGGCGCCCCGGGGCAAGACCCTGGTCGCCAAGCCGCTGCAGGTGTCCATCCCCGGAATCGCCAACATCATCCCGGGCGTGACCAGCGTGTTCGCCCAGGTGGAACTGGCCGGGCCGATCACCGAGTTCGTGCCGCTGGCCACCGGCGAGAACACTCCGGTGTTCGTGCTCCCGGTCAAGCTGCACCTGTTCAACGCACTGTTCGGCACGAAGTGCTACATCGGATCGGACGCGAGCCCGATCAAGTTCAGCCCCACCACCGGAACGACCAGCCCGCCGCCGCCGAACCAGCCGGTGACCGGCGACTCCGGCACGATCACCATCGAGCCCGACGCTAACGGCTACCAGACGCTCGGCGTGGGCCTCGCCGGCGCCAGGCTGGTCGACAACGCGTACGCCGTACCGAAGGCGAACGGTTGCGGCCTGATCCCCGGCAGCCTGGACGCGCTGATCAACCTGGCGTTCGGCCTGCCCAGCGCGGCCGGCAAGAACGCGGTCGTGTTCAGCGGCAACAACACCACGATCGCCCTCTCCCCCAGCCTCGACGACCTCACCCAGGCGCTCGCCGCCTCCTAGGAAAGGTGCACCCCCATGCACGTCAAGAACCGCATCGCCGCCGCCGTCGTCACCGGCGCGGCCGCCTCCCTGCTGCTCACCGCCCCGGCACTGGCCGACGACGCCACCGTGCTGACCGCCGGCGCCCTCGCCGGGCCGGCCGTCGCCGCCGGTGACACCATCTCGGCGTCGATTCTCCCCGGCGCCCAGGCCCTCTTCGCCACCGCGCCGGGCGGCGCCAACGGCATGAAATGCGCCGCGTCCAGCTTCAGCGCGGTCGTCAACGACAACCCGGCCGCGCCCGGCGCCGCCGCGCTCGGCTCCACCCTGTCCGTCTCCAGCTGCACGATCAGCGGCGTGCCCGGCGTCACCGGCGTCAACAGCGTCACGATCAACAACCAGCCCTACGCCACCACGGTCGCCAGCGACGGCACCGTGACGGTTACCGGCACCGACGCCGCGCCGATCTCCGCGACGCTCAACCTGCGCACCCTGCTCGGCTCGGTGACCTGCGTCTTCGTCGCCAACGGCAACACCATCTCGGCCGTCGCCGACAACACCGACAACTCGATCACCTTCACCGACCAGCAGTTCAACAAGACCACCGGGCCGTCGGCGTGCGTCACCAACGGCTACTTCACCGCCAAGTACACCCCGGTCGTGACCTCGGCGGCCGCCCCGGTCTTCGTCAACTGACCGGCCACCGGCGGCCGCTGTCCCCCGCGGCGGTCGCCGGCCCCGGGGCCCTGCCCACGTCGCCGAGGCAGGGCCCCACCCGCGCGTACGCCCTGAGCCCCGCCCCGTCCGTCCCCCGCAATCCCCAGCCCACTCCCGGCCACCCCGCGCCTCCGCCGGCCCCTCCCCCCGCAACCCCCAGCCCACTCACCCGGCACCCCGCGCCTCAGCCCGGAGTCTTCCCCGCAACCCCAGCGCACTCACCCACCTGCCGCGCCTCCCGGTTTCCGGCTGGTGCTCATGGGCGTTATCCGTCCCGGATAACGCCCATGAGCACCAGCCGACACCCCGCGCCGCCGCAGCCAGCGTGACCCTGGACGAACCTCGCGCGAGACCCGGCCCACCTCAGCCCGCGCCGCGACGCACGCCCGACCGGCTGGCGCTCACGGTCGTTATGAGGCACGAATAACGACCGTGAGGACCAGCCGGGACGCCGCACCGCGGCAGCCACCCCGGCCCGGGCTGACCTCGCGCGAGACCGGCCTGCACCAGCCGGTGCCGCCGACCCAGCGGGCGTTGCGGGCGGGCGTTGCGGGCGCGGGCGGGCGTTGCGGGCGCGGGCGGGCGTTGCGGGCGGGCGGGGGTTGCGGGCGCGGGCGGGGGTTGCGGGCGCACGGGGCGGTGCTCACGGCGTACGGGAAGCTGGGTCTGATCTTGATCTAGGGTTTGCGGGCGACGCCGCCGTAGAGTGCCACCTGCGCGTCGGTGAACGGGACGTCCTGCTCCGGGTGCCAGCGCAGGATCGGCACGACGCCGGGCTCGACCAGGTCCAGGCCGTCGAAGAACGCTGTCACCTCGGCGTGGCTGCGCACCCGGGTCGGAATGCCCTGGGCGCGCATGAGCTGGGCGAACCGTGCCCACGACTCCGGGTCGTGATCGGCGGTGATGTGGGAGAGGACCAGGTAGCTGCCGGACGGGACGGCGGCCATGATCCGGCGCACGATCGCATACGGGTCGTCGGAGTCCTCGATGAAGTGCAGGACCGCGAAGAGCAGCACCCCGACCGGCTGGTCCAGGTCGAGCGTCTCCCGCAGCGCGGGCGCGGCCAGGATCTCGTCGACCCGGCGCAGGTCCCCGTCGACATACTCCGTCCGGCCCTGCGGCGCACTGGTCAGCAACGCGCGGGCGTGGGCGAGCACCAGCTGGTCGTTGTCGACGTAGACGATCCGCGACGACGGGTCGGCGCCCTGCGCGACCTCGTGCACGTTCGGCGAGGTGGGCAGACCGGTGCCGATGTCCAGGAACTGGCGGATCCCCCGGCCGGCGAGGAACCGCACGGTCCGCTGGAGGAACGCGCGGTTCTGCCGGGGCGCGGTGGCCGCGTTCGGGTTCACCTCGAGGCCCTGCGCGGCGGCCGCCCGGTCGGCGGCGAAGTTGTCCTTGCCACCCAGCAACACGTCGTAGACGCGGGCCGGATGCGGTCGTCCGGTGTCCAGCGGCTCGGTCACGGTCCCCTCCGGACAGTTAGGCTGCCTCGGAGGATAGAGCTAAATGCGTCGCGATGGGTTGCCCGAACGTGCGATAGATGAGCGCATGGCCGACTTCGACATGCGGACCGCCGATCTGAAAGCGCTCAACTCGCTGACCAAGTATCCGTCGATCCCGACGTATCACGAGCTGGATCCCCGCAACGGCGGCCTGACCGAAACCGTCACCCCGTTCACCGGCCCGGTGATCGGCACCGAGAAGGTCGACGGCACGAACTCGCGGATCATCGCGCTGCCGGACGGGAACTATCTGCTCGGCTCGCGCGAGGAGTTGCTCTACGCCCGGGGTGACCTGATCGGCAACCCGTCGCAGGGCATCGTGGCGAGCCTGCGCGAGGTCGCCGACGCCCTGCCGGATCAGGAGCTGCCGGTGGACACGCTGCGGGTCTACTACCTGGAGCTGTACGGCGGCAAGATCGGCGCCCACGCGAAGCAGTACAGCACGCGCGGCGCGGTCGGCTGGCGCCTGTTCGACGTGGCCGAGATCGGCGACCTCACCGAGCGGCTGACCTGGCCGGCCCAGCAGATCGCGGCGTGGCGCGACGGTGGCGGCCAGACGTTCCTGACCGAGGACGAGCTGCGGGCGGTGACCGCTTTCGACCTCACGCCGAGACTGTTCACCATCGACGGCCGGGAACTGCCGGCCGACGTGGCCGGGATGCACGCCTTCCTCGGCGAACGGCTGCCGGGGACCCTGGTCGCGCTCGACGACAGCGGTCAGGGGCGGCCCGAGGGCATCGTGTTGCGCACCCCGGACCGTTCGGTGATCGCGAAGGCGCGCTTCCAGGACTACGAACGCACCCTCAAGCGCCGGCGCTAGCTCTTGCCGTCGGCTTGCCGCTGGCGGCGGAGGCGGCGCTCGTGCAGCCGCCGCCAGCGTTCGTAGATGTCGGCGGCGGCGGCCGGAGGCTCGGCGGCGCGGCCGGCGTTCCACTGGCGTGGCAGGAAGGCCTCGGCGCCGGCCCAGAGCAGCTCGCTCATCGGCACGGTGCCGCCGTGCAGCTTCATCAGCTCGGCGGCGACGGCGGCCGCGTGGTCGCTGCGCCGCCACTTCTCGACCATCGACTGACCGTGCAACAGCGCGTCGTAGTCCTGTGGATCCAGTTCCATCCCGGCCCCCTCACCGTGTGTAACCATTTGCCGACTGGCGTGTTGCCGGAGGGCGTGGTGCGCAAGACGTCCGAGATCAACAGGCCTAGGCGCTATACCCTGCTGCGATGGACGATTCCTGTCAAGGTCGCAGGTCACCTCACGGCATCCTGATGCCAAACAGTCATCCGTACGGTCAGTGACATCTTGGGCTCAAGGGTCTGACCGGATGCTGACAACGGAATCGCCCGGACGGTGCGGAAACGACCATTCGGTGGACCACCGGAGAGCGATTACCGAGCGACCTGAATCGACCTATGGTTCTTTCTGGACCGATCAAGTTCAGCGACGGCAAGGAGTCACCGTCATCGCCACCACACCCGAGCCCGCCACGCACGGCTGTCGCGTCGCCGTCGTCGGGCAGGACGCCGCCGGGCTGTCCCTCGCCCGGACCGCGATCATCGCCGGGCACACCGTCGCCGGCTTCGACACCGATCCGGAACTGATAGCCCGGCTGCGTGCGGGACGCTCGTCGCTCGGGCACGAGCTGGTGGCGATGCACGAGACGGGGCGCTACCACGCGACGGACGATCCTGCCTGGCTCGCCGGGTGCACCGTCTACCTGGTGACCGCGCCGGTGCCGCTGCGGCGGGGCCGGCCGGATCTCGGGCCGGTGCTGGCCGCCGCGGACACGATCGCGGGGCATCTGCGGGACGCCGATCTGGTCGTGCTGGAGTCGTGGGTTCCCCCGGGGACTACGCGCGGGGTGTTCCACGACGCGCTGGCCGCCCGGAGCAGCGCCCGATACCTGCTGGGGTTCGCGCCGCGGCGGGAGCCGTACCGCAACGAGCGGGCGAAACTGGTCGGCGGGATCGACCGGCGGTCCACGCTGGCAGTGTCGGCGTTCTACCGCACGATGCACGACGTGGTGGTGGCCTGCGCGAACGCGGAGGAGGCGGAGGCCGCGAATCTGGCCGCGGCGGCGGACCGGCGTTCCGCCTGAGTCGTTCCGGCACTCCCGCCGTGCCCGGCAGGTCCGAAGCGACCTGCCGGGCATTCTTGACAGCGCCGCAATCTGAGCGCAATCATTCAGAAAATTCGAATCGAAGGCGGCCACACCCCGGGCTCGCCTGCGCCGATCCATCCTGATCTCGGTACGACATCCCCCGTACGCGCAGAATTGTTAGCGCTAACAAGTCGTGAAGGAGACGGTATGAGACGTCGGACCCTCCTGGCCGGCGCGGCAGCCTCCCTGTTCGTGCCGTCCGCTGCCCAGGCCGCCACCTACTCCGGTTACGCGATGGTGTACTTCACCGAGTCCCCGTCGATGACCGCCGCCAACTACGGCCTGCACCTGGCCGTCAGCTCGGACGGCCTGAACTGGACCCCGCTCAACCAGAACAGGCCGGTCGCCACCCCCACCGCCGGCAGCCTCGGCCTGCGCGACCCGTTCCTGCTGCGCAAACAGGACGGCACCTTCGTCGTGCTGGCCACCGACCTGTACGGCACCGACTGGTCGTACCAGAGCCAGTACCTGCACGTCTGGGACTCCACCGACCTGCGGACGTTCACCGGTTACCGCCGGATCAAGGTGCACTCGCTGGCCACGCACGCCTGGGCGCCGGAGGCGTACTGGGACGCGTCGCGCGGGCAGTACGCCATCGTCTGCTCCGCCGTGAACAGCACCGGCCACAACGTCCTGATGATCAACTACACGAGCGACTTCGTGACGGCGTCGGCGAACGCGGTCTACTACGACCCCGGGTACGACGCGATCGACGGCACGTTCGTGACGGCCGGCGGCACGACGTACATGTACTACAAGAACAACACCAACAGCACCCTGCTCGGCACCCGCAACCTCAGCGTCTACACCAGCGCGATCAGTCCCGGACGCGGCGTCGAGGCACCACAGATCGTCAAGTCGAACACCTCCGACGTCTGGTACATGTGGGGCGACACGTGGAGCCCGAACGGCAGGTTCTTCTGCTGGCAGACCACCAACCTGGCCAGTGGCTCGTGGACGCTGCTCGGTGACCGTGCGTACACCCAGCCGCTGAACTCCAAGCATTGCGGCATCGCGCCGATCACCTCCGGCGAGCTCTCCGCCCTGACCGCCCGGTGGGGCACGCCGTCGTGGAACAGGATCAAGTCCTACAACTACCCGGACCGCTACCTCCGGCACGCCGACAACGTCGCCCGGATCGACACCTACCCCTTCGATCCCTACCAGGACCAGCAGTGGACCCTGGTGCCGGGCCTGGCCGACGCGTCCGGAGTGTCGTTCCGCTCGGTCAACTATCCCGACCGGTATCTGCGCCACAAGGATTACGCCCTGGTCCTCGCCGCGAACGACGGCAGCGGCACGTTCGGCGCCGACGCCACGTTCCACAAGACGGCCGGCTTCGCCGATGCGAGCTGGACGTCGTTCCGGTCCCACAACTACCCGGACCGGTACCTGCGGCACTACAGCAATGTCCTGCGCATCGACCCGATCACGAGCGGCTCGGCCACCACCGACAAGCAGGACGCGACCTTCCGCATCGGCTACTGACCCCCATCCCCATTGCTCGGCCCGGCGTTCCCCCACGCCGGGCCGAGCCCCAAACCCCTCTTCCCGTACGCCCGGAGGACGCCCTCGCTCCTCGACCGCCCCGCCGAGCCGGCACGCGACCTCGTCCCGGGTCAGGCCCGCTGCGCGCCGCTTCCCTCCCGGCTGGCTCTGAGGGTTGTTTCCGGGCCGGGAAACAACCGTGAGCGCCAGCCCGGGAGGGCGGCGGCGCGCAGCGGGCCCGGGGCGGCCACGGCGTCGCGGGCGGCGCAGGGGCAGGACGGCGGCAGCGGCGCGGCGCGGTCAGGGCAAAAGCGGGCGGCAGCGGCGCGGTGCGGTCATGGGCAGGGCGGGCGGCAGAGGCGGGTGCGGTCAGGGGACGCGGCCCACGGCGGCGGGAAGGTCGCGGCGGGACGTGACGCCGAGCTTGGTGAAGACCTTGCGGAGGTGCCACTCGACCGTCCGGGGGCTGAGGAACAGGACGGCGGCGATCTCCGGGTTGGTACGGCCGGCCGCGGCCAGTCGTGCGATCTGCGACTCCTGCGCGGTCAGCTCCGCGGGGGTGCCCGCCGATCGTTTGCGCACCGTCTCGCCCATCGCGGTGAGCTCCCGCCCGGCCCGCTCGGCGAAACCCTCGGCGCCCATGGTGCTGAACGCCTCGTACGCGGGCCGCAGTTGATCGCGTGCCTCGGCGCGCCGGTTCGCCCGGCGCAGCCACTCGCCGTAGAGCAACCGCGCCCGGGCCAGCGACAGTGTGAGCCGACCGGCGCCGAATGCCTCGACCGCTGCCCGGTAGTCGTCCTCGGCGTCGCCGACCAGCGCGTCCGCCATAGCCCGCACGCCGCGGGCCCAGGGGGTGCCGACGGCGGCGGCCCGGGCGACGAGCCGGTCCCGGGCCTGCGCGGCCTCCTCGGTCGCGCCGGACCGGGCGGCCGCCTCGACGAGCTCACCGAGCGACCACTGCAGGATCGCGAGGTCCTCGTACGCGGCCGCCTCCCGGGCCGCGGCCAGGGCAGCCGCGTAGTCGCCGTGGCCGTTGTGCAGGACGGCCCGGCTGTAACCGGCGACGCCGAGCAGCCAGCCGGCCCCGCCGGCCCGCGCTTCCCGGGACAACTCGTCGATCATCGCGAGAGCCTCCCCGATCTTCCCGCGGTAGGCGGCGAGGATGCTGCCGCTGGCCGGGTGCGGGGCGGCCCCGGTCGCCCGGGCCAGGGCTGCGGCCTCGTCGATCAGGTCGGACGCGTCGGCGAACCGGCCGGCGTGGATCAGCGCGGTGGACCGGAACGTCAGGGCGCCCGGCAACCTCGACAGCGCCCCGGCCGCGCGGGCGGAGGTGACCGCCTGCTCGGTGCGTTCGAGGAACGCCTCGTCGTCGAACACCTCGTGGACCAGCATCCCGGTGAGCCAGAGCAGGTCGAGCTCGGCGTCGGCGGGGACGGCCGCGAGGGCCCGCCGGAACGCCGGCACCGCGGCCGTGTGCCCCTCGCGGGCCCAGGTGACGAGGGAGGCGAGCAACAGCCCGGCCGGCTCCACATCACCGGCGAGCGATCCGGCGGCGACCGAGCCGGGAGCGGGCGAGCCGGCAGCGAGCGTTCCGGCAGCGAGGGATACGCCGGCGAGGGATCCGGCGGCCGCGTCGACGGCGAGCCGGAGATCGTCCGCGCCGAACCGGCCGGCGTTGATCGCCGCGCCGACCGCCGACAGGTACGTCTCGCGGGCCGCCGCCGGGTCCAGGCTCTCCAGCCGGCCGGCGGCCTCGATCAGGGGCGGAACCACTTCCCGCCCGGTGTTGAGCACGAACGCGATCTGTGCGCGCAGCCGCTCGACCGTTGCCCGCGCGAGCGCGTCGAGCGGCCCCTGCTCCGCGGCGGCGAGCAGGTCCGGGACGGCCGCGGCGCCGCCGGACGCCAGCCGGGCCCGGGCGGCGGCGAGCATCCGGGTGGCGCGGCGACCGGGTTCCGGGGTCAGCTCGGCGGCCCGTTCGAGGAAGGCGGCCGCGGCGGCCCGGCCGCCCCGGGACAACGCGCGCCCGGCGGAGCTCTCCAGCTCCCCGGCGACCTCTTCGTCCGGCCCCGCTGCGGCGTGCCCGCGGTGCCAGGCGCGCCTGTCCGGGTCCTCGCCGGCGTCGGTGGCCTCGGCCAGCGCCCGGTGCACCGCGCGCAGTTGCGCCGGGTCGGCGCCGTGCCAGGCGGCGGAGCGGGCGAGCGGGTGCCGGAAGCGGACCCGGGCGCCGATCTCGACCAGGCCGGCGGCCTCGGCGGGACCGGCCGCCTCGGCGCCGACGCCGAGCAGCTCGGCCGCGCGCCAGAGCAGCGGCACGTTCCCGACCGGTTCGACGGCGGCGGCGAGCAGCAGCGTGCGGGTCTGCGGGGGCAGGGCGGCGATCCGGCGGCCGAAGGCCTGCTCGAGGTGGCCGGCGACGCTGTCCGCGGCCGGGATGCCGAACCCGAAGGCCGGGTCCGTCCCGCGGGGCAACTCCAGCAGGGCCAGGGGGTTGCCGCGGGTCTCGGCGACGATCCGGTCCCGGACCCGGGCGTCGGCCAGGCCGGGCAGCACGGTGTCGAGCAGCGCGCGGGCGTCCGCTTCCGGCAGGCCCTCGACGCGCAGCTCGGGCAGCCCGGTGAGCAGGGTCTCGTCGGCCGGGGTGCGCGCCGCGAAGACCAGCGCGACCGACTCGGCGTCGAGCCGCCGGGCCACGAACGTGAGGATGACCTCGGACATCCGGTCGAGCCACTGCGCGTCGTCGACGACCACGACCAGCGGCTGGTCCACCGCTGCCTCGGCGAGCAGGCCGAGCACGGCCAGGCCGATGAGCAGCGCTTCCGGTGGGCGGCCGGCGCTCAGGCCGAGCGCGGTGGAGAGCGCGGCCCGCTGCGGCTCGGGCAGCCTGTCCAGGTACGGCAGGAGCGGGGCGACGAGCTGCTGCACCGCGGAGTAGGCCAGCTCGGTCTCCGGCTCGACGCCGGCCGCGCGGACCACCCGGGTCGCCGGCGCCTGGTCGACCAGGTAGTCGAGGAGGGCCGACTTGCCGGTGCCGGCCTCGCCGCGCAGCACCAGGACCCGGCTGCGGCCCGAGCGGACGTCCCGGATCAGGCGTTCGAGCTGGTCACGTTCGCGGGAGCGGCCTCGGAGCCCGATGGAGGTGAGCACGCTGGGAGCGTACGTCTCCCGCCCGGGCGCCCGCCGATCACCACCACGTCTCCGAGCCCGATGCTCACCCCGGCGACCGCTGCCCGGGCACCGGGGTGATCCCCGAGAAGACGTAGCACTGCTCGTCGTCGCTGGTGTTCCGATCCGGGTCGATCGACAGGCGCGCGGGCAGCCCGGCGGCGTCCGTCCCGAACTCGACGTCGGCCTCCGCACCGGCGCCGAGAGCGCTGTCGAGCAGCGCCGTGACGGTCGGGTAGTCCACCGCGGCGGACACGTCGACCGGGGTCACGGACGTCACCCGCCCCTGCACGACGACGATCTCGTGGGTGCCGCGCAGGGACTGCCGGGCGCAGCCGGAGGTCAGCACGTAGGAGTAGTCCGACGGCAGTTTCGCCCCGGCCGCGCGGATGGCGTCGGCGGACTTCCCCGCCGTACCGGAGGAACCGCCGCCACAAGCGGAGAGCGCGAGGGCGGGGATCACGGTGAGCAGCGCGGCCCGGCGCCCGCGGAGATCGATCATGCACGGTCCGACGCACGGCGAGCGGCAGTGGTTCCGCCGTCAGCGCAGGTACTGCACGACTCCCGGGTCGAGCGGGATGGTGACCCGGCCGGATCGGTCCCAGCGTTCCAGGGTCCACCAGTTGCGCTGCTGGCGGATGGTGACCTGGACGTTCGGCGACTCGCCGTGCCAGGCCGAGCCGCCGGCGCCCACGCCGTACTTCGCGCGGGCGAACATGCCGACCTTGGTCAGGGCCGCGCAGGCGCGGCAGCGGCCGTCCTCAGTGACGACGCAGTCGCCGCAGGTCGCGCCCTGGCAGAGCCGGCACGGGCGGACCGTCTCGGGGCAGGCCGGGCACGTCGGCAGCAGGCAGTGCGCGCACCAGGCGAGCGTGCCGGCCAGGTGATGGTTGCGGCAGGCCTGCAGGCTGGTCACGGCCGTGCCGGTGGACTCGTCGACGACGTACCCCTGGGACTTGCCGGGGGCCACGTCGTAGACGAGTGGGAGCTGGAAGCCGTCCGGGAGCTGCCAGGTCTCGGCGACCCGCAGGCCGACCGCGATCCGGGTGACGTCGACCGGCTTGCGGCGCAATCGCCGGAGCAGCGCCTCGGTCAACTCCTCGGGAAGGTCGAGCGGCGCGGCCGGGGCCTGCGCGGCCGGGGCGCCGATCGCGAAGCGGGCCTCGGCGGGCTCCATCTCCTCGCCCGGCGGGTGCTCGACGATCCGCGGGACGACGAGCTGCTGGACGCGCTGGGCGCCCTGCACCTGGACGCCGGTGAAGTCCTCCTGGCGGGTCACGGCGGTGACGTCGGCGAGGCGGCCCGGGGCGAGCAGGGTGGCGCCGACCATGCCGCGGTTCATGTCGCCCGGTGACTTGCCGAGACCGTGCCAGGCGGGGCGGCCGCCGTCGTGCCGGACGCCGAGCTGCGCGTGCCGGCCGATCCGGGCGAGGGCCGCTTCCCAGGGGCCGAGCCGGGCGTACGCGACGATCTCGGGTTCCGGCTGCCAGTCCTCGGCGGCCCAGGTGGCACGGCCGGCCGGGTCCTCCCAGGCGGCGACGGTGTCCCCCGAAGCAGTGTCCCTCGAGACGATGCCGCCGTCGTCGATGCCGGTGTCGTCGTCGAGTGTCAGCCGGCTCACGCCGAGTGATCTTACCCGGGCGATGCTTGCCCGACGATTCTCCGACATGCGCCGGTCCTCTGCGGACACCAGGATCATCGAAATGATCAGCTTTCCCCGAAGAGCGCTGCTGGCCGCGGCGCTCGGGCCGGTACTGTCGCTGACGACGCTCGCCGTGCCCGCGGCAGCCTCGGAGCTCTCGCCGTCCGACGCGGTGAACCAGTTCATCGGCACCGAGATGGACACGACGCAGAACAAGAGCAACGACGCGTACGGCAACACGTTCCCCGGCGCGGCCGTCCCGTTCGGCATGGTGCAGCCGAGCCCGACGACGTACCAGGCCGGTAACGCGCTGGTCGGCGAGAAGGGCGGCTACGAGTACACCGCGAGCCTGATCCGCGGGTTCGGGCTGACGCGGTACTCCGGCACCGGCTGCACGGGACGTTACGGCGGGTACGAGTTCCCGGCCATCCCGTACGCCGGGGATGTCCTGCCGGTGAATCCGTCCACCGACATCAAGAGCTACTACCTGGGGTTCAGCCACGACCACGAGGTCTCGAAACCCGGCTACTACAAGGTCGCGCTGGACAACGGGGTGACCGCCGAGCTGACCGCGACCACACGCACGGCCGTCAGCCGGTACGCCTTCACCGGCAAGGCCACGCTGCTGCTGGACGTGTCGGGGCAGAACAACCGGTCGTTCGGCAGCGAGATCACGATCGACCCGGCGACGCGGACGGTCTCCGGCTGGATGTACGGCGCCGACGTGTGCGACGTCGGCAACACGTACAAGGCGTACTTCTCGACGACGTACGACAAGCCGTTCGCCTCCTACGGCACCTGGAACGACGCGGACCTGACCACGGGCAGTACCCACGCGGTCAAGGCCGGCACGGACACGAGCGTCGACTACCGTCACGACACGGGCGGCTGGGTGACCTTCGCGCCCGGCTCCAAGGTGACCGCGAAGACCGGTTTCAGCTATGTGAGCGTGGCGAACGCGGCGCTCAACCGGGACAGGGAAACGGCGAAGGACGACTTCGACGACGTACGCCGGGATGCCGCGAAAGCGTGGAAGGAAGCGCTCGGCACGATCGACGCGCACGGAGGCGACGCCGCGCAGCGGACCTCGTTCTACACCGCGCTCTACCACGCCTACCTTCAGCCGAACGTGCGCGAGGACGTCAACGGGCAGTACGTCGGCTTCGACGGGCTGGCGCACACGGTGGACCGCGGGCACCACTTCTACCGCAACGTCAACTTCGCCGGCTCGGGCTGGGACATGTACCGCAGCCAGGCACAACTGCTCGCGCTGACGTTCCCGCAGGTGGCGAACGACATCCAGCGCTCGATCGTGGCGATGGTCCGGCAGACCGGCCGGTGGGCGCCCGGCGCGGCCCGCATGCAGGGCGACAACTACCAGGTCATCCTGGCCACCCTCGACGACCTCGGCGCCACCGACTACGACCGGGAGGCCGCGCTCGCGTCGATGATCGCGACCCAGAAGCTGCCGGCCACCACGACCACGCGCAGCGACGGCTACCAGTACTTCGCGACGGGGATGATCGAGAACCGCAAGGGCGACTTCGCGACCTCGCGGGTCCTGGAGTACGCGGTCGACGACTTCGCGATCGCGCAGCTCGCCGGTCGGCTCGGGGACTCGGCGAACGCTGACTTCTTCCAGGCCCGCGCGCAGAACTGGCGGAACGTCTTCGACCCGGTCACCCAGCAGATCCGGCCGCGCGAGCGGACCGGGTTCGACCGGTCGATGGACCTGCGGGTGCGCGAGGACGGCGCCGGGCGCGGCCAGTTCAACCAGTCGACCGGCTACCAGTACGGGTGGATGGTGCCGCAGAACCTCTCCACGCTGATCGCCCTGCGGGGCGGTGTCGAGGCGGCGACCACGCAGCTGGACACGCTGATGGAGCAGCTCGACGCGGGGGCGTACACGCAGACCGGCAACTACCTGTCGAACCAGGCCGCGTTCAACACCCCGTGGGTCTACAACTGGCTCTCCTCACCGGCCCGCACGTCGGACACCCTGCACCGGGCCGTCTCGGAGATGTACGACACCACCCCGTCCGGCCTGCCGGGCAACGACGACCAGGGCTCGCTGAGCGCGTGGTACGTGTTCGCGCAGCTCGGCTTCTACCCGGCGATCTACGGCACCGGTGACCTCGTGATCAGCGGGCCGATGTTCACCAAGGTGAAGATCGACCCGATCGGTGGCGGGCACAGCATCAAGATCAAGACCAAGGGCACCGGCCGGTACGTCACGGGCCTGCGCGTCGACGGCAGGCGTCAGACCGCGACCTGGGTCGACGCGTCGTTCGTGCGGCACGGCGGGACGCTCGACTTCACCATGTCGGACACGCCGGGCACGTGGGGCACCGGTGCCGCCGACGTCCCGCCGTCCTACCCCGCCGGGGCCGACGCCCGCAACAACGCCGGCACCACCCCGGACGGGCAGGGCAACCTCGGCTCGATGGACCTCAGTGACTGGTCGCTGTCCCGCAACGCCCTGGCCCTCGCCGGCGCCACCCCCGGCGCCGCGCTGACCGTCGCCGGCACGACCTTCACCTGGCCGTCCGCCGCGCCCGGCACGCCGGACAACTGGATCCCGCACGGCCAGAAGATCACCGTCGGCAAGGCCGCTAGCAGCGTGTCCTTCCTCGGGCTGGCCACCAACGGGCCGGCCACCGGCACGGCAACCGTGCAGTACACGGACGGCACGTCCCAGCAGGTCGGCGTCACCCTCGGCGACTGGGCGGCGGCCGCGCCGGCCGGCAACACCGAGGCGCTCACGCTGCAGGGGCGCAACAACGCCAACGGGACGGCGGGCACCGGGACGTTCCGGGTCTTCGCCACGACCCCGGTGGCGCTCGACCCGGCCAGGACGGTGGCCGCGGTGATCCTGCCCGACCACACCGACAAGGGCATCATGCACGTCTTCGACGTGGCCGTCTCCTGACCCTCACGCGGTCCCGGCCGGCGGAAACGACTCCGGCGATCGCCCGCACCCTGGCGACTAGGGTGCGCGTGGGCGATCGCCGGAGTTCGTCGACCTCACCTGATCCGCGGCGCGACCGCCGGAGCGGTGGCCACGGGACCGGGAAGCGACTCACAAGAAAGCCGTGAGGTGTGGGAATACGCTTTCCCGGTCAACGTACGGCAACAATCCAGAAACGTCAATCAACGGGTGCGCGCGGACCGAACTGACGGGCTCCGGACCGGTCTGGAGGGTCGCGTCACACGAACTGGGCACCGGCCCGGTCCGGGCGGGTGCCGCACGGGCCGTGGTGACGGCTCCGGCTGGGTCTGGTGGTCGTGCCGCACGAGCCGGAACGACCACCGGGCCCAGCCGGTCGGGTTCAGCCGACCTTGCGTACCGCGATGACGCCCTTGATGATCCGGTAGGCGCCGTAGAGCATCGGGCCCCACGCGACGACGTAGACCGACGCGGCCGACGCCATCGTGGCGAGGGTGATGATCCCGCCGACGGCGAACCAGATCGCGCCGACCGTGATGTCCCGCTTGCCCCGAGCGGCGCTCTCGGCGAGGTCGATCTGCCGCTGGGCGCTGTCGTGCGAGGCGTCTCCGGAGACCCAGTTCTGGTAGGGCATCGCCGGCGGCGGGACCTGCGGCGCGCCCTGCGAGCCGGGCTGCCCCGGCCCGGCCGGCTGCCCGTACTGACCAGGCTGCCCGTGCGCCGGCTGCCCGTACTGTGTCTGCGCGCCGGGAGCGTACTGCGCGGGCGGCTGCTGCGGCGGTGCCGACTGGCGCGGCGCGGGCGGGGTGGCCTGCCCGGGCGGCGTGGCCTGCGCGGGCGGCTCATAGGCCGGCGGCTGATACGTGGGCGGCTGGTACGTCGCCGGCTCGTGCGACGGCGAGTAGTTCGGTCCGGCAGTCGGGTCGGGGTACGTCATGCTGCACCTTCTCTGTGTCGGAGACATGGCGACCGGCATTCACGCTCCTGGGTGCCCAACCGGTCACAGAGGAGTACCGCTCCGCCACTCCCCCGGTTCAACGGAAGAAGAGTATCGAAGCGGATCACTGCAGTGTGCCCCTGCCGGGCAACTCGCAGGACCGGGAACAGTCACAGGACGACGCGGATGCGGGTAGCACTGGTCCCTCATCAGTGGCCGGGACGTGGCGGCCGGTCACGGCCCGGCCAGGTCGCGGGTGATCGCCCGGGCGGCCGCGACCACGTGCTCGACCAGGGCGGGCCGGGCCTGGCGACGGGTGTCGCAGAGCCGCTCGACGGGACCGCTGATGCCGATCGCGCCGATCACCAGCCCGCCGTAGGAGCGCAGCGGCGCGGCTATCCCGGCCCGGTCGGCCTGCCACTCCTCGACCGACAGTGACCAGCCCTGGGCGCGGGTCTCGGCGAGCGCGCGGGCGAGGGCCGGCCGGGTCGTCACGGTTCTCCTGGTGTACGCGTCCAGCCCGCTCCCGGCGAGATCCTCCGCGGCCGCCGCCCGGTAGGCGAGCAACACCTTGCCCAGCGCCGTCGCGTGCGCCGGCACGACGCTGCCGGTGTCCATCGACTGCGCCGAGTCGTCGGGGCGGAACACGTGGTGGACGATCAGCACCCCGCCGTCGCCGAGCGCGCCGACGTGCACCTGTTCGCCGCTGCGGGAGGCGAGCGCGTCGGCCCAGTTCAGCGCGCCGGCCCGGAGCTGGTTGGCGTCCAGGCCGGTGGAGGCGAGGTCGAGCAGGCCGCGGCCCAGGCGGTAGCGGGCGGTGCGCGGGTCCTGCTCGGCGAACCCGATCGCGGTGAGCGTGCGCAGGATGCTCTGGGCGGTGGACTTGGGCAGGCCGAGGGCGTCGGCGATCTCCTTGACCCGCAGCCGGCCGGGACCGGCCGCGAGCAGCCGCAGGACGGCCGACGACCGTTCGATGGACTGGATCAGGCCGGGCATCGTGCGACATTGTCGCACGGTCACCGTTGCCGCGGCTCCGTTCGCTTCATAGCGTCGCGATCGGGACAGGGAGGACCGGCGCCGGCATCCGCCCCGATCGGACGGCAGCGACAGTGGCGAACGGCCGTCGACCGCACCCTCGACTGGGTTCAGGAAGGAATGGTCATGAACACCGGAGCGATCTCGGCACAGTCGCGGGAAGCCGCCCTGAAGGCGATGGCACGTGAAGAGCTCGACGTGCTGGTGGTGGGCGCCGGCGTGGTCGGCGCGGGCGCGGCCCTGGACGCGGCGACCCGCGGGCTGTCGGTGGGCCTGCTGGAGGCGCGCGACTTCGCGAGCGGCACGTCGAGCCGGTCCAGCAAGCTGATCCACGGTGGCCTGCGCTACCTGGAGATGCTCGACTTCGCGCTGGTCCGGGAGGCGCTCAAGGAGCGCGGCCTGCTGATCAACCGGCTCGCGCCGCACCTGGTCCGGCCGGTGCCGTTCCTCTACCCGTTGCAGCACCGCGCGTGGGAGCGTCTCTACGTCGGAGCCGGCATCGCGCTCTACGACATTCTGGCGCTGGCCGGCAACGGTGGAGCCGGTGTGCCGGCGCACAAGCACCTGAGCCGCACCGAGGCGCTGCGGGCGTTCCCGTCGCTGCGGCCGGAGTCGCTGGTCGGCGCGATCCGGTACTACGACGCGCAGGTGGACGACGCGCGGCACACGATGTTCCTGGTGCGGACCGCTGCCGCGTACGGCGTGCGGGTCGCCGCCCGTACCGAGGTGATCGGGTTCCTCCGGGACGGCCGGCGCGTGACCGGGGTCCGCGCCCGGGACGCCGAGACCGGGGCCGAGCTGGAGATCCGGGCGCGCACGGTGATCAACGCGACCGGCGTGTGGACCGGCGACAGCCAGGCGATGCTCGACGGCGAACCCGGGCAGTTCCGGATCACGGCCAGCAAGGGCATCCACCTCGTGGTGCCGCGCGAGAAGATCGCCGGGCACACCGGGATGATCCTGCGTACGGCGAAGAGCGTCCTGTTCGTCATCCCGTGGGACCGGCACTGGATCATCGGCACCACCGACACCGCGTGGGAGTTGGACAAGGCGCACCCGGCGGCGTCCCGGGCCGACGTCGACTACCTGCTCGACGAGGTCAACAAGGCTCTCGCCACCCCACTGACCCCCGACGACGTGCAGGGGGTGTACGCCGGGCTGCGGCCGCTGCTGTCGGCGCGGGCGGACAGCACGGCCAGGCTGTCGCGCGAGCACGCGGTCGGGACGCCCGTGCCGGGCCTGGTCGTGGTGGCGGGCGGCAAGTACACGACGTACCGGGTGATGGCCAGGGACGCGGTGGACGCCGCCGCCGGGCAGCTCGGCATGCGGGTGCCGCCGTCGTGCACCGAGCAGGTGCCGCTGCTGGGCGCGGAGGGATACCGCGCGGCGTGGAACCGGCGCAAGCAGCTGGCCCGCGCCCACCACCTCCCGGTGTCGCGCGTCGAGCACCTGCTGCGCCGGTACGGGACCCTCACGGACGAGGTGCTGGCGCTGATCGAGGCGGACCCGGCGCTCGGGGAGCCGCTCGGCGGGGCGGCCGGCTACCTCAGGGCCGAGGTCGTCTACGCGGCCGGTCACGAGGGCGCACGCCACCTGGAGGACGTGCTCACCCGCCGTACGCGCATCTCCTTCGAGACGGCGGACCGTGGCGTCGCCGCGGCCCGGACCACCGCGAGGTTGATCGCCACGGTCCTGGGCTGGGACGACGCGGAGACCGAGAAGGAGATCTCGCGGTACGAGGCACGCGTGGTCGCCGAGCTCGCCGCCCAGGAACAGCCGGACGACGAGACCGCCGACGCCATCCGCCGCGACGCGCCGGACGTGGCGCCCCTCGCGGTGTGATGCCGAGGGTGGCCGGCCCCGGTAAGGTCGGGGCCGTCCGCCCGTGGAGAAGGAAACGATGAGCATCAGCACCAGTGAGAGCGCCGCGCGACTGGCCGTGCTCGTCGACGCGGACAACGCGCAGCCGGCGATCGTCGAGGGGCTGCTCGCCGAGGTCGCGAAGTATGGGACGGCGCACGTCAAACGCGCCTACGGCGACTGGACCGGGACGAACCTGCGCGGCTGGAAGGAACACCTGCTGGCGTACAGCATCCAGCCGATCCAGCAGTTCGCGTACACGACCGGGAAGAACGCGACCGACGCGGCGATGGTGATCGACGCGATGGACCTGCTCTACTCCGGGCGCCTCGACGGTTTCTGCATCGTCTCCAGCGACAGCGACTTCACCCGGCTGGCGGCGCGCATCCGCGAGTCCGGCCTGATCGTGTACGGCTTCGGCGAGCGCAAGACCCCGAAACCGTTCGTGGCGGCGTGCGACAAGTTCATCTACACCGAGAACCTGACCGTTCCGCACAGCCCGTCCGAGCCGGCCGACGCCCCCACCGCGGCGCAGCGGTCGCCGCTCTCCGGCGCGCGACTCAAGTCGGACAGCGCGCTGGTCAACAAGCTGCGCAACGCGGTCGAGGCGGCCTCCGACGACGACGGCTGGGCGTCGCTGGCCGCGGTCGGGCACATCCTGCTCAAGCAGAGCCCCGACTTCGACGCGCGGAACTGGGGTTACACCAAGCTCAGCGAGCTGCTCACGGCCACCGGCCTGTTCGAGTCGGAGCGCCGCCCCACGGAGAAGGGCAAGACCGCGATCATCTACGTCCGCGACCGCCGCCGCCGCTCCTGACGCTATTCCAGGTCGAGCTGGAGGTGGCCCGGCAGGCGGTAGCCGTGCGCGTCCAGGCGGCAGGCCGCGCGGACCCGGCTGGTCTGGCCCGTCGGCAGGTAGACCAGGGAGCCCGGCGGGACGTCGGTATCCGGCGGGCAGAAGACGACCTTGCGGTTGACGACGCACGGGCCGATCGTGGTCGGCTGCGCGAAGCGGTTGCCGCGGCGGGCCGCGACCCGGACCGTCGTCGGCTCCGAGGTGTGCAACAGCGCGAACTCCAGCCAGGTCATCAGGCTCTCCCTCCCACGGTCTGCTGTGTCCTCTCGTCCGACTCCCGGACGGTCGCGGCCCAGCGCTCGGCGTCGTCGCGCGGGTGGTAGCCGATCGCCGCACCGCCCGCGGCCGACCACCACCGGCGGGTGTTCGCCGACACGCCCCAGACCAGGTGGAAGCCGGTCGCGGTCAGGGACGCCTCGACCAGGCGGGCGAGGTCGTCCGGCGAGAGCCAGACGGACAGGTCGCGCGACTCGACCGGCTCCGGTTTGCAGGCGCCGATCCGCAGGCAGATCACGTGAAGGCCGTACCGGTCGTGGCACAGCCGGCCGAGACTCTCGATCGCGGTCTTGCTCCAGCCGTAGTACGAGTCGGGCCACGGCATCGCGTCGTCGGCCAGGTCGTCGCACCGCGGATGACGGCCGGCCGCGTGGTTGCTGGAGGCGAGCACGACCCGGGGCACCCCGGCGCGTTGCGCGGCGGCCAGCACCCGCTCGGTGCCGCGGACGTTCACCTCGAGCAGGTCGTCGAAGGGCGCCTCGTCGGCGTACCCGCCCAGGTGCACGACCGCGTCCACGCCCTGGCAGGCCTTCTCGACCGCGTCGCCGTCGGTGACGTCCAGCGCGGCGATGCCCTCGGCCGGGTGCAGATCGGTCAGTCGCAGCTCGTGGTGGCCGAGCCGGTCGCGGAGCATGCCGCCGACCGCGCCCCCGGCACCGGTGATCAGCAGAACGGCCATGATGATCCAGTTTCCCAGCCGGGCGCGGCGGAAACTCATGCCCGCGCCGTTCTCACGGCACGGCCCGGCTCAGGCTTCGCCGTTCTCCCGATGCTGGCGCAGGCTGTCCAGCCGGGCCTGGGCCCGCTCGACGGCGGCCCGCGACCGGTCCAGGAACGCGTTGCTGCGGTCCAGCCGGGCCACCTCGCGGGCGAACGCGTCCTCCATGCCGCCGATCGGATCCTCCGGCACCCGGCCGGCCGACTCCCGACGGTTCAGGTCACGCTCGCGGGAGGTCTGCGCGTGCTCGCGCTCGTTGGCCCGCACCTCACGCGCGTCGGCGGCGATGACCTGCTCGTCCAGCAGATGCTCACGGATCAGCACCAGGCGTTCCCGTTCCGCGACGGTCTCCTCGCGCTGATGGAGAGCGGCCTCCCGGCGGTCCAGCTGCTGCCGGAGGTCATCCAGCCGCCGGTGTTCGGCAGAGTCGTCGGGAACCACACCATGATGATAGGAAGCCGACGTGTCACCGTGACAACACGAAGTCGGAAAGCGCCTTCGCGTCGCCCGCGTCGATCCACTCGAACGTGCCGCGCAGTTGGTCGGAGCGCTGGTCGACGGTCGTGACGGCAGCGGTCATCTCGCCCCACGGCATGGTCACGTGGAGCAGCGTGCGCAGGATCGCGCTGGGCAGGTGCGGCCGGTCGTCGTCCGCGGTGGCCTGCAGCAGCAGCCCGCTGGTGGAGACGTCCTGCACGTGCCCGGCGATCGCGACCAGGCGCTGTTCCGCACCGGTGTCGACCTGCGCGGTGCCCTTCGCCGGGTAGACGCCGGGGCGCCGGGGCGAGTTGCGCCGCTGGACGATCCCGGTCGGGCTGTCGCCGAGCACCGTCATCAGGCCGCCGCGCAGCTCCGCCTCGACCCAGGCGACGCCGGCGCTGCTGGTGAGCTCCAGGATGCCGTACCGCCGGACGCCCGGCTCGTCGAGACTGAGCACCGGCAGGGGTGGCAGGTCCGCGATGAACGGCGCTTTCACGTCGGCGAGGCACACCAGCGGGATCGCCTCGATCCCCTGGCAGCGCAGCGTGAGCGTGCTTCCGGCGGCAACGGTGATCATCGTCTCCTCCTACTCCCTCCTGACGTTCTCACGCACCGGGCTCCGGCTCAGCCGGTTGCCCAGGTTCGGCGCAAGATCGAGCAGGACGGGAGCGGGTGGGCCCGCGCCGGCAGGTCTCCCTGACCGAGCGGGCCCACGATCGTCAGGAGTGCTTGACGGTCAGGCTGTAGAACTTGACCTTCGCGCCGTTGCTGGTGCTGTCCGACGAGGACTGGTTGTACGAGCCGGCCTTGAAGTACTGCTTGTACGGGTTGAACGACGACGGGATCGCGTAACTGGTCCGCGTCCCGTTGATCGTCAGGTTGATCGTGTTGCCGGTGACGTTGATGACGTAGGTCCACTTCACACCCAGCGCCACGTTCCCGACCTTGTGCAGGGTCTGCCCGCCGGCCGGCGAGTTCTCCGTGCCGAGGTAGATGTCGCCGTTCGGCCGGTAGTAGAGCTCCAACAGCGGCTTGGTCGACGACCCGCCGGAACCCAGGTGCACCTGACCAACGGCGACGTTCTTGGTCACCGACGGGATGCGCAGCTGCGCGCTGAGCGTGTGGTTGCCGGCGAGCGACCAGTCCGCGGCGCTGCCGTTGGCATTCATCTCGCGCAGCTCGGAGCGGGCATAGTTGCTGTTCGGCGTGGTGACGCCCTTCTCCGGCGCCCAGAACGTCATCGAGCCGTCGTTCTTGTCGGTCCAGAAGTAGGTCGGGTTGCTGTACCCGTTCGCGCCCTTGAGCTGCGCGGGCTGGATGGTGTCCGGCTTGCCCGGCGACCCGGTCGGCAGCTGCAGCTGCCACACCGACAGGTCGAAGTTGCCGCCCGGCGGCAGCGCCGGGTCGAGCGTGGCCGCGGCCGACGCGTTGGTGATGCCGGCGATGCCGAGCCCGCCGACGACGACGGCGCTGAGGGCGATCGTGAGCAGGGTGCGCTTACGCATGGAAGACCTCGACAGGGGTGAGGGATGGCCTTGCCCATGGGGGAATTGGCAAGTTGGTTGCCAATACATCAGGCGTCCGGCCGCCGGGTCAATCGATCGGCCACGGTCAAACCCTTAAACAACCTTAAATCCGGCTGGTACGGAATCAACGGCGCCCCCAACCGCAGGTCACGGCTCCCGTCCGTAATCCGCGAGCCGGTCGGCGGCACCGGGCCGCAGCGCGGCCATCCGGCGTGAGCAGGTCAGGCGGGCTGGGCCGGGTGGCCGGTGAGGGTCTTCTCGAGCAGCAGTCGCAGCTGCTCCCGCTCGTCCGCGTCCAGGGCGGCGAGCAGCTCGTCCTGGACCTGCTGGGCGAGCGCGTCGAGCTCACGGAGGTGACGCAGCCCGGCCTCGGTAGCGGCCACGATGTTGCGCCGGCGGTCGGCCGGGTCGGTGCGCCGCTCGATGTGCCCGTGGTCGTCGAGCCGGGTGACGATGCCGTTGACGTTGTTGCGGTCCAGCCCCAGCCGCCGGCCGATCTCGGCCTGGCTCAGCTCGCCGTACTCCTCCAGGGCGGCGAGGACAGCGAAGTCGGAGCGGGACTCGAGCGGCATCCGGGCCGCGGTGAGGCGCGCCCCGAGGGTCGAGACCCGCCCTGTCTGCCAGCTGGCCAGTTTGCGCAGGCGGACGGGCGCGCCGGGGTCGGTCATGTGGTCATCATACCGAGACGTTGGTCAAGCCAACGAATCGTGTTACGTTGGTCGAGCCAACGTTGGTTCAACCAAGGAATCATGATGACGAAGCAAACGACACGACGGGTCCTCGTTCCCGGCGGCAGCGGCGCGGTCGGTGAAGGCGTGGTGCGGGCCTATCTCGCGGCCGGCGCCGACGTCGTCGTGCCGACCCGCGGCGAACAGCGGGCGGACGAGTTCCGGCGGGTGCTCGGTGACGCGGCGACCGACCGGCTGCACCTGTTCGCGCACGACTACTCGACGTTCGACGGGGCGGAGTCGCTCGCCGCCACGATGCAGGACCGGCTCGGCGGCATCGACGACGTGGTGGCGCCCATCGGTGGCTGGTGGGCCGGCAAGCAGCTGTGGAAGATCGGCGAGGACGACTGGGCGGGCGCCTTCACCGGGCTCGCCACGACCCACATGGCGGTGGCTCGCGCCGTCATGCCGCGGCTCACCGGCCGCGGCTCGTACGCGATCGTCGTCGGTGAGTCCGCGGTCCACCCGATCCCGGGCAGCGGCCTGGTCAGCATGGAGCAGGCCGCGATCCTGATGATGCAGCGGGTTCTGGCCGCCGAGTCGGGCGGTGACCGGCGGGTGCACGCCCTCGTGCTCGGCCCGGTCCGCACGCGCCTGGTGCCGGGCGAACCGGAATGGGTCAGCGCCGACCAGGTCGGGGCGGTCGCCGTCGCGCTCTCGGACACACCGGCCGCGACCAGCCGCGAGGTCCTGCTGCGCACCGGCGCCGAGGCGGAGCAGGCCCTGGCGGGGCTCGCATGATCCTCGTCACGACAGCCGGCAAGGTGGGCGCGGAGGCGGCGCGACTACTGGCGCGGCGCGGACAGCCCGTGCGCCTCCTCGTCCGTGACCCCGCGAAGGCAGCGGCGCTGGCCGAGGCCGGGGTCGACGTCGCCGCCGGCGATCTGACCGCTCCGGACACTATCGACGCCGCGATGCGGGGCGTCTCCACGGTGATCCTGGTCAGCCCCGCCGTTCCCGGGCACGAGATCGGCGTCATCGACAGCGCCGCCCGCCACGCGGTCTCCCACGTCGTGAAGATCACCAGCAAGGCGTCGGCGGACTCCCCCATCCCGCGGCGCCGGGACCAGACGCGGATCGAGGACGCGCTGATCGCTTCCGGACTCGGGTACACGTTGCTGAGAAACAACGCGTACTCACAGAACCTGCTGATGCTGGCCCCCTCCGTCGCGAGGACGAGCAGTTTCGGCTCCGCCGCCGGCGACGGGCGCATCGGGATGGTCGACAGTCGCGACGTCGCCGCGGTGGCCGCGGAGATCGCCGTCGCACCCGGGGCGCACGCCGGCCGGACGTACTGGCCGAGCGGACCGGCGGCGGTCACCTACGGGGAGGCGGCGGCGGAGATCTCGCGTGTGATCGGCAGACCGGTCACCTATCACCCGCTCACCTTCGAGCAGCAGAAGCAAGACATGGTCGACGTCGGCGTGCCGGACCACATCGCGGCGATGAACGCGCAGGCCGTCAGCCTGTTCGCCGAGGGCGACTCCGACTGGGTCACCGACGACGTGCCGTCGATCCTCGGCCGGCCGGCGCGCTCCGTCCGCGACTTCGTCACCGACCACGCCGACGCCTTCCGATGACAAGCACCCCCGCCGTGCCGGGCCTCCCGGCGGCGTGCGCACCCCGCGCGGACCCCCGCTGACGTACGCACCCCGCGCGGGGCTGTCCACGAGCGGGCAGGTCGGGGTCGACTGGACTGTCCGGCCTGCCCGGATGGTCACGCCGTGGCCCGTCCCCGGGCGGCGGCACGCCCCTCCGGCGTAGTCCGCGACCGGGTTCCCCACACCGGGCTCCGGCCGCGCTCCCGGTTCGGGCTGGTTCTCATGGGCGTTATTCGTGCCTCATAACGCCCATGAGAACCAGCCGGGACCAGCTCGCGCGGCCGGAGCCCGAGCCGGGACCAGCTCGCGCGGCCAGCCGCGGCGCGGCGGAGCCGGGCCGCGGCGGAGCCGGGCCGGCTTGCGGGACCAGCCGGGGGCGCGGCCGGGGATCGGGCCGGGGTGGGCTTGCGAGCCAACGCCGGATGGTCGCTCAGCGGCCTCGCGCCGGGATCAGGTCGCGGCCGTGTCGAGGGGACGGGGACCCTGCTCTAGGGCGACGTGGCTCACTCGTACCGGAGCATGGTTTTGACGTTGGGGCTGATGGGGCAACCGGGACCCATGACGAATGACGGCTCCGCGCAAACGCTGCTGATCCTGGGCGCCTCCGGGGATCTGACGGCGCGACTGCTGCTGCCCGGGCTGGGGGCGCTGCTCGCGGCGGGGGACGCGCCGCCGCTGACGCTGCTGGGCGCCGGGTCCGACGACTGGGACGAGGCGCACTGGCGGGGGCGGGTGAGCGACGCGTTCGGGGATCATCGTGAGGCGGAGCCGGCGGCGCGGACGCTGGGGTCGACGCGCTACCACAGTGCGGACGTGACGAAGGCCGAAGATCTGCGGCGCCTGCTGAGCGACGTGGACGGTACGGTGTCGATCTTCTTCGCGCTGCCGCCGGCGGTGACCGCCAAGGCGTGTGAGGCGCTGCTCGACGTGGAGCTCCCGGAGGGCACGCGGCTGGTGCTGGAGAAGCCGTTCGGGACGAGCGCGAGCTCCGCCGCGGCACTGAACCGGCTGCTCACGCGCATCGTCCCGGAGGAGAAGATCCACCGGATCGACCACTTCCTCGGCAAGTCCACGGTGCTGAACATTCTCGGACTCCGGTTCGCCAATCGGATCTTCGAACCGCTGCTCGGCTCGGAGCACGTCGAGAGCGTCGACATCGTGTTCGACGAGAATCTGGCGCTGGAGGGGCGGGCCGGGTACTACGACAAGGCGGGCGCGCTCGCCGACATGATCCAGAGCCACCTGCTGCAGATCCTCGCGCTGCTCACGATGGAGGCGCCGGAGTCGCTGGACCCGGGGGTGTTCCGGGACGCCAAGGCCGAGGCGCTGCGCGCGACCCGGCTGTGGGGCGGCGATCCGAAGGAGTCGAGTCTGCGGGCGCGGTACACCGCGGGCAAGCTCGGTGACCGGCAGCTGCCGGACTACGTCGCCGAGGAGGGTGTCGACCCGTCGCGGGAGACCGAGACGCTCGCCGAGCTGGTCCTCGCCGTCGACACCTGGCGCTGGGCGGGGGTGCCGTTCCGGCTGCGCTCGGGCAAGGCGGTCGCGAACAGCCGCAAGGAGGCGGTGATCACGTTCAAGGAGCCGCAGCGGCTTCCGGACGGGCTGCACGGGCCGGACGGGCCGAACCGGCTGCGGATCGGCTTCGGGCCGGACTGTCTGGCGCTGGACTTCACCATCAACGGGCCGGGCGACCCGTTCGAGCTTGACCCGATCACCTTGAAGGCCGACTTCGGGCCGGGGGATCTTCCGCCGTACGGCGAGGTCCTGCGCGGCGTGTTCGACGACGATCCGCTGCTGTCCGTGCGCGGCGACGTGGCCGAGCAGTGCTGGCGGATCGTCGAGCCGGTCACGAAGGCCTGGCGCTCCGGCGAGGTGCCGATCGTGAACTACCCGGCGGGCAGCGACGGCCCGGAGGGCTCACACCTCGATGTGTGAGCCCATGATGACGGTGCGGTCGCGGGGCAGGCGGAAGTGTTCGGCGGCGTCGGCGGTCAGGTAGGACGTGGCGATGAACAGCCGTTTGCGCCAGGTCGCCATCGTCGGCGCGTCCCCGCGGCGCAGCTCGATCTTGGAGAGGAAGAACGACGCCTGATCGATCTGCAGCCGGCCCTCGGTGCTCTCGTCGTCGAGGGTGCGCAGGGCAGGCAGCAGGTCGGGCGTCTCGGCGTAGCCGAACCGCACTGTCACGTGGATGATGCCGTCGTCGGCGAAGCCGAGGCCGTCGACGACCGTGCGGCTCTCGTCGGATGGGATCCGCGGCACCGTCTCGACCTTGATGGCGCAGATCAGGACGTGTTCGTGCCGCACGTGGTTGTGTTCGACATTGGCCCGCAGCGCCAGCGGCGCGCTCTCGCTGCCCCGGTTGAGGAAGACCGAGGTTCCCGGGACCAGGGCCGTCCGGTCGGGGTGGTCGCGCAAGCCGGCGACGAAGTCGCGCAGTGAGCCCTCCTGCCGGCTGCGCTCGGCGGTGATCACCGACCGGCCGCGCTGCCAGGTCGTCATGATGGTGAACGCGGTGAGCGCGATCAGCAGCGGCAGCCAGGCGCCGTGCACGAGTTTGGTCAGGTTGGCCCCGACGAACAGCAGGTCGACCAGGAGCAGGGCGGCGGCTCCGGCGGCGAGCAGCCAGGACGGGGTGCGCCAGGTGTCCCGGGCGACCCGGAAGAACAGCAGTGTGGTGATGCTGATCGTGCCGGTCGCGGCCATGCCGTAGGCGTACGCCAGCGCGGCCGACGACCGGAACGCGAAGACCAGGGTGAGCACCGAGAACAGCAGCAGCCAGTTGATCCACGGAACGTAGATCTGCCCGATCGACGAGTCCGAGGTGTGCGCGATCCGCAGCCGGGGCAGGTAGCCGAGCTGGGCGGCCTGCGAGGTGACCGAGTACGCCCCGGTGATCACCGCCTGGGACGCGATGACCGTGGCCGCGGTCGCCAGCAGGACCAGCGGCAACCGGGCCCACTCCGGCGCGAGCAGGAAGAACGGGCCGCTGAGGTTGGCGTGGTCGTCGAGGATCAGCGCGCCCTGCCCGAGGTAGCTGAGCACGCAGGCGGGCAGGGTCAGGAACAGCCAGCCGCGGACGATGGCCCGGCGACCGAAATGCCCCATGTCGGCGTACAGCGCCTCGGCGCCGGTGACGGCGAGCACGATCGCGGCCAGCGCGAAGAAGGCGATGCCGAAATGCCCGATCAAGAATCCCAGCGCGTACGTCGGTGAGAGCGCCCGCAGGATGCCGGGGTGCCGGGCGATGCCGCCGATGCCGAGCACGCCGATCGTCGTGAACCAGGTGATCATGATGGGGCCGAAGATCCGCCCGACCGCCGCCGTCCCGTGTTTCTGCACCAGGAACAACATCAGGATGATCACGGCGGTGACCGGGATGACGAAGTCGCCCAGCGACGGCTCGACGACCTTCAGCCCCTCGACCGCGGAGAGCACCGAGATCGCCGGGGTGATCATGCTGTCGCCGAAGAACAGGGCGGCGCCGAAGATCCCGAGCACGGCCAGCGCCATCGTGGTGCGGCGGCCCCGCTGGGCGGCGGATCGGCGCAGCAGCGTGATCAGTGCCATGATGCCGCCCTCGCCGTCGTTGTCGACGCGGGTCGCGAGCAGCACGTAGGAGACCGTCACGATGATCGTCACGGACCAGAAGATCAGGGAGACGACGCCGTAGACGTTCTCCGTGCTGACCGGGACGGGATGCGGATCGTCCGGGTCGAACACGGTCTGCAGGGTGTAGATCGGGCTGGTGCCGATGTCGCCGAACACGACACCCAGCGCCCCGACCACCACGGCGAGACGGACTCGGTCACCCGCAGAAGCTCCGGACACAGGGCCGAGCCTACGGCGGTCCGACCGTCGCGGATGCCGGATCCGCGCAGGCCGCGAGGGCTGTCAGTCCAGCGGGCCGGTGGGCAGCTCGCGACGCACGATCTTGCCGGTCGGGTTGCGGGGCAGCTCGTCGATGAAGACCACGTCGCGCGGCACCTTGTAGCGCGCGAGCAGCGCTCGCACGTAGTCGCGGATCTCCTGCGGGTCGCGGGCCGCGCCCTCGGCGGCGACGATGAAGGCGCGCAGCCGGGTGCCGAACTCCGGGTCGTCGACCCCGATCACGGCGGCCTCGATCACGTCGTCGCGCTCGGCGAGCAGGTTCTCGACCTCCAGCGGGTACACGTTCTCGCCACCGGAGATGATCATGTCGTCGTCGCGGCCGTCGATGTAGAGCAGGCCGGCGTCGTCGAGGTGCCCGCGGTCGCCGGTGGACATGAAGCCGTCGATGACCTGCTTGTGCCGGCCGTCGGTGTACCCCTCGAACGGGATTCCGGTGCGCACGAACACCCGCCCGGTCTCGTGCGGGCGGGTCACCCGCAGGCCGTGGTCGTCGTAGATCGCGACGTGCACGGTGACCGGCGGCCGCCCGACCGTGCCGGGCGCGCGGCGGGACTCGGCCGGCTGGGCGACCGAGGCGACGGCCACTTCCGTGGAGCCGTACACGTTGTAGATCACCTCGCCGAACGTGTCCT
The DNA here is from genome assembly GCF_016862095.1 of Actinoplanes cyaneus. Classification (GTDB taxonomy): domain Bacteria; phylum Actinomycetota; class Actinomycetes; order Mycobacteriales; family Micromonosporaceae; genus Actinoplanes; species Actinoplanes cyaneus. The sequence continues at coordinate 33,744 of NZ_BOMH01000058.1, read as the reverse complement.
GGAAGCGGTTGGTGAGATCCGGCGTGAGCGGCGATCCGGCGACGAAGACCGTGCGCAGCGCCGACACGTCGTACCTGGCGATGATCTCGGGTCCCAGGGACAGGATCCGGGTGAGCATCGTCGGGACGGCGACCAGCATCTGCGCCTTGTGCTCGGCGATGGCCCGCAGGATGCGCTCGGGGTCGAAGCGGCGCAGCAGGATCGCGTGGTCGGCGAGCGAGAGCCCGACCGTCCACGCGCCGAAGCCGGTGCTGTGGAACAGCGGGGAGGCGATCACGATCGCGCCCTGCCGCGGGAACGGGATGCGGTCCGCGATCAGGGCGCTGGCCAGCGGCGACACCTTGGTGCGCGGAGCGCCCTTGGGCAGCCCGGTGGTGCCGCTGGTCAGGATGATGAAGCCGGGCGGGCGGTCCGGCATCGGCAGCGGGGTGACCGGCCGGCCGGCGATCAGCATGTCGATGGTCCGGTCGGCGGCGCCCTCGTCGGCCCAGGTCAGATAGCGCGGCACGGCGTCCGGGAGCGCGTCGACCAGGTCCGCGAACTCGCTGTCGTAGAGCACCGCGCGGACGTTCTCCCGGCCCACGACCTCGGCGAGCTGCTGCGGGGCGAGCCCGGTGTTCATCAGCGCGAGGCGCAGGTTCGCGCGGGCGGCGGCGCCGATCGTGAGCACCAGGCCGCGGTGGTCGCGGGCGAGGACGCCGATCACCGCCCGCTCGCCGAGGTTGAGCTCCCGCAGGGCGCGGGCGAGCGCGTTGGACAGCTCATCGAGCTGCCGGTAGGTGAGGGTGCCGCGCTCGTCGGTCAGGGCCGGCGCGTGCGGGTTCTCGGCGGCCGCCTTCATGATCAGGGCTGCCTGCGGGCCCAGCTTCGCGTTGCGGACCGCGGCGCGGACCAGGTGATCCGGGCGCAGCAGGTTGACGATGCCGATCTGGTGCATCCGCAGCACCGCGTGCAGGTTCTCCCGAGCGCTCACGAGGGGGCCTTTCGCAGGTCGAGGTTCGCGTCGTCGCCGGTCCGGCCGTGGTGCCGGTCGACGATGCGTTTGGCGTGCAGCACGGCGGCCGCCGGGTGGGAGGCGATCAGAACCGCGAGATCCATTGCTTGCGCGTACGCCTTCCCGGGCCCGGTCACCCGGTTGATCAGTCCCAGGTCGTGGAGTCGCCGCGCGGGCATCGGCTCGCCGGTCAGCACGAGTTCCAGCGCGATGGCCCGGGGCAGGCCGCGGGCCAGCCGGAGCACCCCGTCGGCGGCGACCGGGCCGTGCCGGACCTCGGGGAGGCCGAACAGGCTGTCGTCGGCGGCGACGATCAGGTCCGCGGCCAGCGCCAGCTCGCACCCGGCGCCGAGCGCGGCGCCCTCGACGGCGGCGATCAGCGGTTTCGCCGGTGGTCGCGCGGTGCGGTCCTCGGCCGGCGGGTCCTCGCCGCGGGCGGCGGCCGGCAGGTCCGTGCCGGAGCAGACGACCGGGCCGTTGCCGGTGAGCACCGCCACCCGGGCCTCGGGGTCGGCCTCGAAGGCGTCGATCGCGCGTTTCAGCAGGCGGGCGGTGACCGGGTCGACGGCGTTGCGGGCCGCCGGCCGGTTGAGCCTGATGACGGTGACCGAGCCGTGCCACTCGACCAGGACGGGCGGCTCCCCCGGCGGCGGCAGCGGCGTGCCGCCGAACGGGTCGCCGGCCAGCGTCGCGGGCGCGACGGTGCGCACCACCCGCGTGCCGTCGCCCAGGATCTCGGTGACGATGCCGGTGTCCGGTGTTCCGTCGCGGCGGTAGGTGACCGTGTACGCCTCCAGCACCCCGCGCTCCGCCGGCCCGGTGACCACCCGTCGCGCCGGCCGGGGCAGGCGCAGGCCCGCGTCGATGTCCCGGAACCCGGCGCCCGGCGGTCGTGCGGACAGCACCGTGGCGGCGTGCTTGGTGAGGTACCAGCCGACCGCGGTCGCCAGCCCGAACCCCTCGGGATCGGACCGCAGCCGGGGTACGAGGGTCGCCACCGCGTGACTCGCGTAGTTGTTGCCCGGCCCGCCGGCGAAGGTCAGGCCACCGGTGACGGTGAGCTGCCGGTCGAGCGGCACGCCCAGCTCCTCGGCCGCGATCTGCACGGCGGAGGGGAAACAGGCGTACAGGTCGAGGTGTCCGATCTCGTCGATGGTGCGCCCGGCGTGACCCAGGACGGCACGGCCGACCGCGTGGATCGCCGGTGACGAGGCGAGATCGGCGCGCTCGGTGACGAACCACTCGTCCTCGGCGTGCGCCCCGGCGTGCACGAAGATCCACCGGTCCTGCGGGACGCCGGCCTCGTGTGCCGCCTGCGCGCTGCACAGGATCAGGCCGGCGGCCTGGTTGACCTGCAGGTTCGCGGTGAGCAGCTTGGTGTAGGGGGCGCAGACCGGGCGGTTGCCGTCGCCCGGGGTGGCGAGCTCGGCGGCGGTGCGGGCCTGCGGCAGCCAGGCGTACGGGTTGGTCGCGGCGACCCGCGAGAACCGGGACCACAACGACGTGATCGCGGCCTGATGCTCCTCGGGGGTGCGGCCCCGTTTACGACGGAGGGCCGCTTCGATCAGGGCGTACAGGTGCAGCGGTGACGTCAGGCCGGCGGCGGTCTCGGCGTCGTTGTTCGGCTCCCGGCCGGCCCCGAGGATCCGGGCCGGGGCGGTGCCGTCGGGCTGCCGGGGCCAGTCGAGCCGCGTGCCGGCGCGTTCGGTGGCGGCGGCTTCGGCCCCGGCGATCAGGGCGATGCTCGTCTCGCCCCGGGTGATCGCGGCGGCCAGGTCGTTGAGCAGCCGCAGGGGACCGTCGCCGCCGAAGAGCCCGGTCTGCACGGTCTGTGCGGGAGCGGCGCCGAGCCGCTGGGCGATCAGGGCTCCGGCGTCGGGGTACTGCCAGGAGACGCTGGCCACCCAGCCGATGGTGTCCGCTTTCCCGGTGAGGTCCACGGTGGCGTCGTCGTCGGCGGCTCGGCGCAGCGCCCGGACCGCCAGCGAGACCGGGTCACCGTTCTCCGGGTCGGTGGATCGCTCGGTGACCTGGCCCGCTCCCACGATCACCGGAGTCCAGGGATCGACCTCCAGGCCCGTACGCGCATGGATGATGGTCCCGGATCTCTCCCGTCGCGGCGGGGCTGCGGGCGGGGCGGTCAGGTCGGCCCGGGCGAGGCGCCGCAGGGAGTTGCGCAACGCGTCGGTGAGGCTGCGGGCGACCATCGAGCCGACCGGCCCGTCCGTCGGACCGCCCTGCACGCCGCCGCCGAGGTGGACCGTGGTGGTGTCCCCCTCGGCCACGAGCGAGAGGTAGAGGCCGACCTCGATGCCCATCGGGCCGGTGCCGTCGAGCTGGATCGCCCGGTCCGGGGTGACGCCGGTGACCGTCCAGCGGACCTCGACGGGGGTGCCCATCAGCGTGACCCGTTGCCGGAACCGCGCCCCGGTCACCAGCGTGCCGGGCGGCTCCGCGGGCCAGCCGGCGTGCATGACCAGCCACTGCGCCATCGTGGACGCGTTCGCCAGGAAGCCGAAGACCCGCGCGGCGGGTGCCGGGATCGGCGCGGACAACGTCCACTGGCGCTTCAGCCGGCGCGGCGGCTCCACCGGGGCGGGCGGGCTCCCGGGTCTCGCTCGGCGGCCGAAGCGCATCGGCACCTCCCCACAGTCTGGCGTGACGGTAAGCCAGTGACCTGCATCACGACAAGGCCGAAAACGGTCAGGAGGAATCCACCGTGGACTTCAGCAACCGCCGGACCGTACGGTAAGGGCGCGCGGCGGGACCATCCCTGCGCACACCCTCGTCGAGCGGGCGAAGGGACCACGAGATGTATGACGATCCGTTCGAGACCCCGGAGCGGGTGACGCTGCGGGAGGCGGTGGCCTCCTTCGTACGCCGGGAGGTCGTTGAGCGTCTCGCCGACTGGGAGCGGGCCGGGGAGATCCCGCGGGAGCTGCACGTCAGCGCCGCGAAGGCCGGGCTCTACGGCATCGGGTTCCCCGAGGAGGCCGGCGGCGACGGCGGCGACACCGTGGACCTGGTCGTGGCGACCGAGGCGTTCATCGAGGCCGGTGGCTCGTCCGGCGCGCACGCGGCGCTGTTCACGCACGGCATCGCACTCCCCCACATGATCGCCACCGGCGACCCGGGCCTGATCGATCGGTTCGTCCGCCCGGCGCTCACCGGCGCGAAGATCTGCTCGCTCGGCGTGACCGAGCCGGACGCCGGCTCCGACGTCGGGGCGCTGCGCACCACAGCGGTCCGCGACGGCGACGAGTACGTGGTCGACGGCGCGAAGATGTTCATCACCTCGGGCACCCGCGCCGACTTCGTGACCACCGCCGTGCGGACCGGCGGGCCCGGCGCGGCCGGGATCAGCCTGATCGTGATCGAGCGCGGGACTCCCGGGTTCACCGTCTCCCGCAAGCTCGACAAGATGGGCTGGCTCTGCTCGGACACTGCGGAACTGTCCTTCGCCGGCTGCCGCGTCCCCGCCGCGAACCTGATCGGCGCGGAGAACGGCGGGTTCCCGCTGATCGCCCAGGTCTTCGTGCCGGAGCGGATCATCGCGGCGGTGCACGCGTACTCGGTCGCGCAGCGCTGTCTCGATCTGTCGCTGTCGTACGCACGGGAGCGGCAGACCTTCGGCCGCCCGCTGATCAGCCGCCAGGTGGTGCGGCACAAGCTGGTCGGGATGCGGCAGCGGATCGAGCTGGCCCGCACGTACACCCGGCGGGTCGCGGCCCGGCACGCCGCGGGCGAGTGGGTGGCCGGCGAGGTGTGCCTGGCCAAGAACGCCGCTGTCGACGCCGCCCGGCACGTCGTCGACGAGGCGGTCCAGTTGCACGGCGGCGCGGGTTACCTGCGTGACACCGAGGTGGAACGCCACTACCGCGACGTCCGGATCCTGCCGATCGGCGCCGGCGCCACCGAGGTCATGACCGACCTGGCCGCCAAGATCTTCGAGTACGACCACTGACCGCACCCGTCTCCGCAGCCTGCTCGGACACCCCCGCCGCCGGCTTCCTCTTCCGCATCTCCGGGCTCTGGATTCCGTATCTTGCAGGTCAGTTCTTCCGCGTTCGCGTCGCCCTGCGTGGCCTGACGGCCGACATGCCGATTGCCGCCGGAGTGCTCAGCCGACCGGCCGGGACCCCGGTCGGACATCGGGGAACGTCGAACGTTCGGAGGAGATGACCTCCACATCGGACAGGCTAGGGTCGGCGCGTGACGGCTCGCCCCACCATCGACTCCGCCCGGCGTTACGTCCGGGCCGCCGCCGCGGTCGTCGTCCTGGGCAGCGTCTGGTGCGTCCTGCACCTCGGGTCCGGCCTCGGCGTCGAAGCGGTTGCGTATGTCTTCGCCCCGCTCGGCGGCATCTTCTCCACCGCCGCCGTCGCTCACCTGGTGCGCCGCAGCCCCGGCCTCGACCCGGTCGCGGCCCGGTTCTGGCGCGGCATCCTGATCGCGGTCACCGTCATCGCGCTCGGCTACGCCTGGATGGCCGCCGACATGCTCGCCCACGCCGGCCAGGCCGCGACCCGCAGCATGCCACCGGGCGCCGCGGCGCTCGCCGCCACCGGTTTCCTGATCGCGATCTGGGCGCTGGCCCGGGTGCCGGTCGTCGCCTCCGGCGGGGTCGAGCGGTGGCGCCTGGCGCTGGACCGGACGATCGTGTTCCTCGGCTGCGCGGCCGTCCTCTGGTACGCCGGGCTCGCCCCGATGCTGTCCGCCCGCGAGCCGTGGAGCCGGCAGGCCATGATGCTGGTCGGGCTCGGCCTGCTCGTCGCGGTCGGTGCGGCCACCAAGGTGTCGTACATCGCCGGTGGCCCGGTCGATCGGGTGGCGATGCGGTTCGTCGCGGCGGCCGGGGGTCTGCCGGCCGCGGTCTCCGCCGTCCTCGCGGTGCAGTTCGGCCTGGCCGGCAGCATTCCGGCGCAGACGTCGGTGCTGCCGCTGGCGCCGCTGCTGATCACTCTCGGCGTCGCCGCGCAGCTCCGCGCCGATCACGGGTCGCGCCGCGACCCGGCCCGGGCCGGCGCCGTCCTGCCGTACCTGGCGATGATCCTGGTCGACGTGCCGCTGCTCGGGGTCGCGTCCGGTGCGCCGCTGCGCTGGCCGGTGCGGGTGGTCCTGATCGCCGCGGTGGTGGTCACGGCGCTGGTCATGGTCCGGCAGTACCTGGCGTACCGGGAGAACGCCCGGCTGCTGCGGACCGCGCAGATCCAGGAGCGGCAACTGCAGCACGAGGTCAGCCACGACGGCCTGACCGGGCTGGCCAACCGGGCGCTGTTCCGGGACCGGCTCGCGGCCGCACTGACCGGCGACGGGCCGGTGTCCGTGCTGCTGATCGACCTGGACGACTTCAAGACCGTCAACGACCTGCTCGGCCACGGGGTCGGCGACGACCTGCTGGTCGCGGTCGCCCGGCTGCTGGGGGCCGAGACCGGCGACGCGGGCCTGGCCGTGCGGGTGGGCGGCGACGAGTTCGCGGTGCTGCTGACCGGCCCCGACCCGGAGGAGCTCGCCGGGCGGCTGCTGGCCGCCTGGTCGTACCCGATCAGTGCGCATCGGCTCCTGGTGCAGGCCAGCATCGGGATCGCCGACGCCGCGCCGGGCGCCACCCCCGACTCCGTGCTGCGCGACGCCGACGTCGCACTGGACCTGGCCAAGCAGGGCGGCAAGGCGCGGTCCGTGCGGTACGCCGACGGCATGGGCGAGCCCGTCCTGGCGCACATGCAGCTCGGCGCCGAGCTGCGGCGGGCCCTGGACCATGACGAGTTCCGGGTCGTCTACCAGCCGATCGTCCGGCTGGACTGCAATCTGGTGATCGGTGTGGAAGCCCTCGTCCGGTGGCATCATCCGGAGCGCGGCGTGGTCAGCCCGGCCGAGTTCATCCCGGTCGCCGAGCGCACCGGCCTGATCGTGCCGCTGGGCCGGTTCGTGCTGCGCGAGACGTGCCGGCAGGCGGCGGCGTGGCTGGCCGAGTTCGGGCCGGACGGGCTGGCCGAGACCGGGCTGAACGTCTCCGCCCGGCAACTGCACGACCCCGACTTCGTGTCCGACGTCGCCCAGGCCCTCGCCGACAGCGGCCTGCCCTGCGAGCGGCTGGTCCTCGAGGTGACCGAGTCCGCGGTGCTGCGCGGCCGGCAGGTCGCGCTGGCCCTGCACGAGCTGGACCGGATGGGCATCCGGCTCGCCCTGGACGACTTCGGCACCGGGGAGTCGTCGCTGAGCCTGCTGCGCGCCTTTCCCGCGTCGATCGTCAAGCTGGACAAGTCGTTCGTCGACGGCATCGAGGTCGACGACGGCCGGCCCGCCGCCACCGACGCCCGGCAGGCGGTGGCCCGGGCGGTGATCCAGCTCGCGAACGCGCTGCGCCTGGACACGGTGGCCGAGGGGATCGAGAGTCCGGAGCAGGTGGCGGCGTTGCTGGAGCTCGGCTACACCCGCGGCCAGGGCTACTACCTGGGCGAGCCGATGACCGCCGACGCCGTCTCCGGTCTGTTGGCCCGTCAGCGCCGGGCACCGTCCCGGGGGGCCGAAGAGATGGTTGCCTTCCGGAGCCATGAACGATAGACATTTGTGGTTCTTGGCAGGCTGTCCGAAGAGGATCGTTGGGGGATCACGGTGACGGAGTCGAACGACTGGGTGCCGGCGGGGATCGACGTGACCGTCCCGAGCTCCGCCCGGGTGTATGACTACTTCCTCGGCGGGGCGCACAACTTCGCTGTCGACCGGGCGCTCGCCGAGCAGATCGCGGCGATGACCCCGAACATCGGCGAGACGATGCGCTCCAACCGGGTCTTCCTGCGCCGCGCCGTGCGGTACCTGGCCGCGCAGGGCGTCCGCCAGTTCCTCGACATCGGCTCCGGCATCCCCACCGCCGGGAACGTGCACGAGATCGCGCTCGAGGCCGCGCCCGGCGCCCGGGTCGTCTACGTCGACATCGACCCGGTCGCCGTCGAGCACAGCCGCGCGATCCTGGCCGGCGTCGACGGGACCGGGGTGATCCTGGCCGACATGCGCGACGTGGACCGGGTGCTGGCCGAGGCCGAGAAGCTGGGCCTGGACCTGACCCAGCCGGTCGCCGTGCTGCTCGCCGGGGTGCTGCACTTCGTGCCGGACAGCGACGGCCCGCAGTCCCTGGTCGCGGCGCTCGGCGCGGCCGTGGCGCCGGGCAGCCACCTGCTGATCTCGCACGCCACCGCTGACGGTCAGCCGCCGGAGGTGATCGAGGCGCAGCGCCTGTCCGGGCGCACCGGCACCGAGATCGTGCTGCGCTCGGCGGCGGAGATCACCGCGTACTTCCGCGGCTTCGACCTGGTCGAGCCGGGTCTGGTCTTCATCCCGCAGTGGCGGCCGGACCCGAGCGACCCCGTCGACGAGCACCCCGAGCGAGTGGGGGCGTACGCCGGCATCGGCCGTAAACCGTGACCGATTTCGCCCGCCTCTGGTCGCAGCGGATCGCGTACGGGGGGTTCGTCCCGCTCGACGGCGCCGACCTCGAGGCGCTGCTGGAGCAGCTGGCCGGACGACTTCCGTACGCGGGCCGGGAGGTCGGCGCGGCCCTCGTCGCCGCGCACCTCACCGACCCGTCCGTGCTGGCCGAGACGATCACCCTGATCGGCAGCCACCTCGACGACCCCCTGCCGATCCAGGCCGCGGTCGCCGCCGGCTTCGCCCAAGCCCTGCGCGAGACCACGATGGCCGAGCAGGAGCAGCTCTCCCGGGCCGTGCTCGACGCGCACGCGGGTGTCGAGCGAGCACTGCGCGACAGCGAGTCCCGCCTGCGGGCGATCTTCGACAACGCCGCGGTCGCCATCGGCGTCAGCCGCATGGACGGCCGGATCGTGCGGGTGAACCAGGCCTTCGCCGACCTGCTCGGCTTCTCGCACGACGAGTTGTGCGCGATGACCGTCCCGCAGCTGAGCCACCCGAGCGACCCGCCCGGCATGTGGCGGCTCTACGAGGAGATGGTCCGCGGGGAACGCGACCACGTGCGGCTGGAGAAGGCGTACTTCCGCGCCGACGGCAGCGCCGTCTGGACCGACATGACGTCGTCGCTGATCCGCGACGAGCACGGCATCCCCGAGCTGACCATGGTGATGCTGCAGGACATCACCGACCGGCGCCGGCTCAAGGACAGCCTGCAGCATCAGGCGACCCACGACCCGCTGACCGGCCTGCCGAACCGGACGATGATCGCCGCGCACCTCGACACGATCTTCGAGCGGGCCGGGCGGGTCGGGCTCTGCTACCTGGACCTGGACGGCTTCAAACGGGTCAACGACACGCTCGGCCACCAGGTCGGCGACGCGCTGCTCGTCGCCGTCGCGGAACGGCTCACCGACTGTGCGGACGAGCCGTGCCGGATCGCGGGACGGATGAGCGGCGACGAGTTCGTGCTCGCCGTCCGCGACCCGTCCGGGCCCGAGGAGATGCGGGCGCTCGCCGAACGTGCTTTCACGGCACTGACCCGGCCGTACGAGATCGGCCGCCACCGCCTGCGCGTCTCGGCCAGCATCGGCGTGGTCGACAGCGACGTCGCCGGGACCACGCCCGCCGAGCTGATGAAAGCGGCGGACCTCACCCTCTACACCGCCAAGTCCGAGGGCCGCGCCCGCTACGTGATGTACGACGCGGACCGCAACGCCCGGCAGGCCGCCCGTTACGCCCTCGCCGCCGACATGCCCGACGCCCTGGACCGCGACGAGTTCACCGTCGTCTACCAGCCGCTGGTGTCCCTCGCCGACGAACGGTTACGCGGCGTCGAGGCGCTGGTCCGGTGGCGGCATCCCGCGCGGGGCCTGCTCTCGCCGGACTCGTTCATCCCGCTCGCCGAGGAGACCGGGGTGATCGTCGCGCTCGGCCGGCACGTGCTGCAGCGCGCGTGTGCGCAGGGCGCGGAGTGGGCCCGCCGGTTCCCCGACAATCCAGTCTTCGTCAGCGTGAACGTGACCGTCGCGCAGGCCCGCGAGCCCGCCTTCCCCGCCGAGGTCGCCAAGATCCTCGCGGACACCGGGCTCGACCCGCGCCTGCTCGTCCTCGAGCTGACCGAGAGCGCGATCATGGACGCCGACGGGGCGCCGCTCGCCGCCCTCGACGTGCTCGCCGCCAGCGGCATCCGGATCGCCATCGACGACTTCGGCACCGGCTACTCCAACCTCGCCTACCTGCGCCGGCTCCCGATCCACATCCTCAAACTGGCCGGCCCGTTCGTCGACGGCCTGCGCGACCCGGCGTCGGTGGCCACCGTCGACGAGCAGATCGTCGAGACGATCATCCAGCTCGCGCATGTGCTGGGCGTGACGGTCACCGCCGAGGCCGTCGAGACGCGACCGCAGGCCGATCGGCTGCGTCACCTGGGCTGCGACACCGGTCAGGGATACCTCTTCTCCCGGCCGCTGCCGGCCGCCGCGATGCCTCCGCTGTTGCACAACTCCGGCCCCGCCCTCACGGTCCGCTGACTTCTCTTCCCGTACGCCGTGGGCCCGGCCCCGTGTCGTCCCGCCCGCAAGCTCCGCGCCGGCCCAAGCCCGCAGCGCGTCTCGCCCTCCCGGCTGGTTCTCATGGGCGCAATTCGTGCCTCATTACGCCCATGAGAACCAGCCGGACCCCGCACTGCCCCGGCCCCAGGACCACGGCGCTACCCGAGCCCAGGACCACGGCACTGCCCAGGCGCCCGGGACCACCTGACGGCCGGACGTCGCGAGCACGGCGCTGCCCCGGACCCGGGACCACGGCGTTACCCCGGGCCTGGGACAACCTGACGGCCGGACGTCCGCGAGCACGGCGCTGTCCCGGGCCGGGCACCACGGCGTCACCCCGGGCCTGGGACCACGGCGCTGCCCGGGCTCGGGAGCACCTGGCGGCGGGCGTCCGCGAGCACGGCATCGGGTCAAGGCCGCGGCGCGGGTCGCGGTTGCCGGCTGGTTCTCATGGGCGTTATTCGTCCCGAATAACGCCCATGAGAACCAGCCGGGAGGGTGAGCGCGCTGCGGCCGGGACCACCGCATCGGTCGCGGGCTTCCACGGGCGGGGCTCTGCCCCCGGACTTCCACGGGCGGAGCTCTGCCGCGGACCTCCACAGGCGGGGCTCTGTCCCGGACTTCACGGCGGGCTCTGCCTCGGACCTCCACGGGCGGGCTCTGCCTCGGACTTTCACGGGCGGGCTCTGCCCGGACTTCGATGGGCGGGGGTCTGCCGCGGGCGGGAGTCGTGGGCGGGTTTGCTGCTTTGAGCGGGACCAGCCACGGAGATCGCCCTGGAGGGTTTCGCGTTCTGGGCGCGTCAGCGCCCTGCGAAGCCCGCAAGGGTCCCCGCGGGAGCGACGATCCGGACCACAGCGGACATGGGACATGAAGATCTTGAATGTGATCGTCCTGGGGTGCCACAAGATCTTGTCCGCGAACGATCTCTTGTAGGCTCGGCGCGAAAATCCACGGAGGGATCGGCCAAGATGAACGACGAGTCCGAGTTTCACGCGGACCGTACGCAGGAGCTACGCCTTCCCCTGGTGGCCCACGCGCAGCCGGTGCCGCCGCAGCACGGCGGGGCCGAGGTGATCGAGGCGGCCGCCTATCGCGGGGACACCGTTTTCGAGCGCGAGGTGGTGGAGAAACTTGCCGCCGCCGCGGCCCGGTCGGTGCCCGGGGTGGCCGAGCTGGGCGGGGACGTGGCACGGTTCTTCAACACGGTGCTGGACAAGGTCGGCCTGGACAAGGTCGGTGACGCGACGCGCGGCGTGTCGGCCAAGGTCGACGGCACCTATGTGGACCTCACCGTGGTCCTGTGCCTGCGGGCGGGCGAGGTGGTGTCCGAGGTCACCGGCGAGGTGCGGTCGCGGGTGATCGAGGCGGTCGAGAAGTACGGCGTGCACGTCAACACCTGCAAGGTCAAGGTCGACGACATCCTGATGCCGGAGTGATCCAGCACCGGTTGATCGACCGGGTCCGGGACCTGTGCCGGGCCGACGACCGGCTCACGGCGGCGCTGATGTACGGCTCGTTCGTCACCGGCGAGGCGGACGAGCACAGTGACATCGAGTTCTGGCTGTTCAGTGACGTCGAGGTCGACGCGGGTGAATGGTTGCGCCGGATCGGCCCGATCCGGCACGTGGCCGTCAACGAGTTCGGTGCGCACGTGGCGTTCTTCCCGGGCCTGATCCGGGGCGAGTTCCACTTCCATCAGGACGTCTCTGTCGTGTCGACGTGGCCGATGCGGGACGTGGAGATCATCGTCGATCGCACGGGTGCGCTGCGTGCCGCCGTCGGAAGGCCGGTGCCGGTGGAGGACCGGCCCGACCTAGGCGGCCGCTTCGCGAACTGGCTCGTCCTCACGCACCGTGTCACCCAGCGTGGCGAGTTGCTGCGCGCGATCGACGCCCTGGCGCACGTCCAGCGGCACTTGCTGTGGCTGGCCCGGCTCGCCGAGGGTCACACCGAGCACTGGCTCACCCCGTCCCGGGCTGCCGAGACAGACCTGCCGCAGCACGTCGTCGCCGCCCTGCACCGGGCCACGGCGACCGCCGACCCGGAGTCGGTGACCGCCGCGCTGGCAGCGGCGTGGAGGCTCGGGCGTGACTACGCCGGGTTACCCGAAGCGCTCGCCGCCGAGCTGGACGCCGCCCTGCTGTGACGTGCTCTCCCGCACGATCAGGCTCGTCGTCATCCGCACGTGGGGGTCGATCGACTCGCCGCGGGCCAGCGAGAGCAGTGTCCCGGCGGCCGTGCGGCCCATGTCGCGCAGCGGCTGCCGGATCGTGGTCAGCGGCGGCGACGCCCACCGCGCCCCGGGCAGATCGTCGAACCCGACGACGCTGAGCCGCGCCGGGATGGAGATTCCGAGCCGGCGGGCCGCCTCGTAGACACCGAGCGCCATGAAGTCGTTGGCCGCGAAGATCGCGGTCGGCGGCTCGGCGGCAGCCAGCAGCCGGCGTGCGGCGGTGAGCCCGGACTCGAAGGAGAACTCTCCGGGCTCGACGACACCCTCCCGGCCGAGCGCGGCCCGATAGCCGTCGAGACGCGCCTGGCTGCACCTGATCTCCGGGTGCCCGGCGATCATCGCGATCCGCCGGTGACCGAGATCCATCAGGTGGCGAGTGGCGTTGTACGCCCCGGCGAAGTTCGCCGCGCCGACCGTCGGCACCTCGCCGACGAGCCGGGACGCCGGGTCGAGCGCGACCACCGGGACGTTGAGGCTGCTCAGCGCGGCACGCATGGTGCCGGCCGAGCTGCCGCCTGCCAGGATCACCCCGTCGGTGCGGCCCAGCCGCAGCCGCCGGAGCAGTTGGCCGGTCGCGACCGGGCCGCCGGTGAGCGAGGAGACCACCATCGCGACGCCGGCCGCGCTCGCCACCGCCTCGATGCCCCGGATGTGCTCGGACTCCCACGCGCAGTCGATCTCCGGGAAGATCACGTCGATCAGCGCGATCTCACCGGACCGGGCCGGGTGCCGCGCGCGATATCCGTGCTCGCGCAGCAGGTCCTCGACCCGCTCCCGGGTCAGCGACGAGACGCCGTCACGCCCGTTGAGCACCCGGGACACGGTCGGCACGGAGACACCGGCGATGCGCGCGATGTGCTCCATCGTCACCCTTGACGAAGTCATGATTGAGGTTCGTCCATGCCAGGGCGACGCGTCAACCGGGAATCGCGGCCACCTCGATGGTCAGAACTGCGGGCAGAGCCGCGCCCGTACCACCTTGATGATCTTCGTAGCCGCGGCCTGTTGGGTGCTGAACCGCTGGCTGGCGACGGTCACCCACTCCTTCTCCGGGCGCGCCTTGAGGTCGCGGCACTGGTCCCGGCCGCGGTTGACCAGCACCTCCGGGTCCTGCGAGGAGACCAGCGCCGGATCGATGCTCTTCAGATCGGCGAGGTAGGCCTTGGTGGTCGTCGTGTCCGGCTTCGGCGGGAACCCGAGCTGCGCCTCCACGCTGGCCCGCAGGTCAGGCTGCGACTGCACCGCGGCGGAGTTCTGCGCGGCCGGGGCGATCGTCGACGGGGAACCGCTGGAACACCCGGTGAGGCAGACGGCGAACGCGGCGACGGCGATGACAAGCTTGCGAGACATGCCCGGCTCAACGAGGGCGGCCGGGGATCGGGAACGGACAAACGTAGATCAAGATCTTCATGTCCCCTCTCCGCTGTGGTCACTCTGGGCTGCTCCCGCGGGGACCCTTCCGGGGCTCGCAGGGCGCTGGCGCGCCCAGAACGCGAACCCCTCCAGGGCGACGTCCGTGGCGGGGCACGGTCACCCCACAAGATCAGAAGAAAGCCCGCACCGGCCTGCCGGAGGCAACAGCGGTTCCGGTCGGCACGCCGCGCCTTCCTCCATTCGGTGGCAGATGACGGCAGCTCAGCCATCGTCGCGGTTCGGTGCTCATTTCCGTTTCGATGCCGTCCGCAGGAGCTGGTTTTTGGCACGTTTCGGCGCTTACACCAGCGTTTCCGGGGCTGGGACAATGTAATGGTGGCGCAGATGTCGTTGTTCAGCCGAGCCGAACTCGCGGGAATGCGGGATCGAACCTTGGCGCGCAATTACTCGGCCGAGGCTGAGGAGTTTCGGCGCGACCATGAACGGCACCGCGCCTGGGGTTTACGGCAGCGCCATGCCCGGAAGCTGGTGCGGGCGGGATGGGGTGCTCCGGCGGCATGGGCGGCCGTCACCGCCGGGGATGATGATCAGCGGCGACAGGCGACGCCAGTGGTCCCCGCGCAGCCGCGGCCAGCGGATCCTGTCCCGAGCGCGCCGGTTCCGGTTGCTGTCCCAGCGGCAGAGCGAGCTCTCGATGAAGCATCACCGGTGCGGGTGGCCGGGGCGCCGTCACCTGCGATTCCGCCACTTGAGTCCGACCGTGGGCGAGCTGGGTTGTTCATTGTTCTAGTGGGCTGGTGTGTGGTGGTGGTCAAGGTGGCACTCGATAAGGTGGGATGCCGCCGGGTCCGCCGTGGTCACCGAGCGATGGCTGGGCTCAGGGCAACCACAATTGCTTTTTGTCACCGTGGCAGGAAGGTGCCCGACGGACGTGGTCCACCGAGATTTGTTTTCCTCTTTCAACGGGCGGATGAGTCTTCATCGATATGATGAGGGACGCCTTACAACGCTCGATTCCTGTTTCTCGATTGCCCCCACGAGGACGCCGGATCGGCAGCGGAACGCGGGAACACCCTCGCGCCCCAGGTTACGACATGGCCGAGGGGCGTCGGGGAGGCCGCGTCGTCTGCGGGTCCGGCGGATCGCCGGGTGGCGCTGTGCTGGACTGATGGCGTGTCGAGCATGGATGAGCTGACGGAACGGTTACGGGCATTCGCGCGCGAGCGGGACTGGGAGCAGTTCCACACGCCGAAGAACCTGGCGATGGCCCTGGCCGGTGAGGTCGGCGAGTTGCTGGCGGAGTTGCAGTGGCTGACGCCGGAGCAGTCGGCGACCGTGATGGCGGATCCGGAGCTCGGGCCGCGGGTGCGGGCGGAGATCGGCGACGTCACCGTCTACCTGGTGCGGCTCGCGGATGTGCTGGGCCTGGATCTGGTGGACGCGGCGCTCGACAAGCTGGACGAGGCCGGACGCCGCTACACGGTCGAGGCCGCCCGCGGCAACGCCACCAAGATCACCGATTAGACGGTACGGCGATCGTCCGCCAGCCGCCGCGTCACGCCCGTGCGGTCGAGCAGTTCCAGGAGCGGGACGGCCACGCGACGGCTGGTGCCGAGCGCCTGCCGCGCCTCGCTGAGCGTGAACGGTTGCGGAATCGCGGCGAGGACCTCCGCCGCCGCGGCCGGAGCGCCCGCCCGCAGCACCACGTTCGGGGCGAGCTGGACGAGGAGTCCGAGCCGGACGGCGGCGGCGAGCTGCCGGGCGCCCAGCCCGAGCTCGGCGAGCCGATACGTCTCGGGGGCCACGAACGGCGGGGAGTCCTCGAACGCCTTCTCGACAGCCTGGACCAGCTCGGCGGGCAGCGACCGCCCACCCGGCGCGACCCGCCCGCCCTGCACGGTCAGTGGTGACCGGACCAGCGCCGTCACGAGCTCCCGATCCGGCAGCCCGAGCCGATGCCGCAACTCCTCCACGGGGATGCCCGTCTCCAGCGGATTCTTCGCGGCATGGTCCTCGACGACACCGATCAACTGCGAACCCAGAGAAGCCCAGTACGCGGGATCGGCGAGCCACTCCCCCGCCACCGGCTCACCGAGCGGCACTCCCATCCGTTCCAGCTCGTCCCGGTGCGCCAGCCGCCGGCGCCGCAACTCCCCGGCGAGGTCCGCCACCCCGGACATCCCGTCCAGTTCGGCGGCTCGCGCGGCAGCGGCTCCCCGGCGCCGCAGCCCGGGCGGCGCCACGTCGAGGACGGTGACTCCACCGACGACGTGGTGACGGCCGGGATCGCGCAGCAACGCCCGGTCCCCGATCCGCAGGGGAAGCGCCCGCCCCAGCCGCAGCCGAGCCGTGTCCGGGCCCAGCGGCCGCACCCGCACCGGCACCGCGGCCGACCCCACGTGCAGGGTCAGCGTCGACGGCAGCCCGACCGTCGCGTCCCCGTGCACCCGCACGTCGATCAGCTCGGTCGGCCGGAACCGCCCCGGCGTCAGCAGCGCCTCGCCACGCCCCACGGTGTCCTTGTCCACGCCGCGCAGGTTGACCGCCACGCGGGCGACGCCGGGCACCACGGAAGCCGGCTGCCCGAGACTCTGCAGCCCGCGTACCCGGACCGGCCGATCGGATCCGGTCAGCTCCAGCTCGTCCCCGACCCGCAGGGTGCCGGCCCCGAGCGTCCCGGTCACCACCGTCCCGGCGCCCTTGATCGTGAACGCCCGGTCGATCCAGAGCCGCACCGCCGCGTCCCCGTCCGCATCCGGCAGCCGCTCGACCAGCCGATCCAGGGCCGACCGCAGCTTCGGCAGCCCGTCCCCGGTCACTCCGCTGACGGCCACGGCCTCGACCTCGCCGAGGGAGGTGGCCGCGATCTCGGCGAGCGCGGCCGTGGTGGCGGGCCCGGGGCCGGCCAGATCGGAACGGGTCACGACGAGCAGCCCGTGCCGCACCCCGAGCGCGTCGAGCGCGGCCAGATGCTCGGCGGACTGCGGCTTCCACCCCTCGTCGGCGGCGACCACGATCATGGCGGCCGGCACCGGGCCGACCCCGGCCAGCATGTTCGGCACGAACCGTTCGTGGCCCGGCACGTCCACGAACGCCACCGTCGCCCCGGACTCCAGCCCGGTCCAGGCGAACCCGAGGTCGATGGTCATGCCGCGGCGGCGTTCCTCCGCCCACCGGTCCGGTTCCATCCCGGTCAACGCCCTGACCAGCGTCGACTTCCCGTGGTCAACATGCCCGGCGGTCGCGATCACGTGCACGTCATCCCCCCGGACCGGCGATCGGACCGTGCACTCCAGCAGTCACGCGCACGTAAGCCTCCGCCCGCCGACCGCGCCGGACCACAGCTGTCACGTGCACGGCCGGTCCCCCGCCGCGACGATCGCCCCGAGGATCAGGTCGTCCGCGGACGGCGGGACGCAGCGCAGGTCGAGCAGCAGCCGCCCCCGTTCGACCCGGCCGACGATCGGCGGATCGGCGAGGCGCAGCACCACGGCGTACGCCGGAGGAATCGACAGTGACCAGGAGGGCAGCTCGAGTTCCGGCGCCCCGCCCCCGCCGACGACCGCGACCGACGCGACGACCTCGGCCATCGGCAGCCGCGAGGCCAGTCGCACTGTGCGTTCCCGCAGCTCGGCCGGGTCGTAGCGGAGTGCCCGCCAGGTCGGCGTGACCGGCCCGGCGAGGGTGGCCTGCAGCGCCGCGAGGGTCAGTTTGTCCACCCGCAACGCCCGTGCCAGGGGGTGCCGGCGCAGGCGCTCGACCAGGCCGGCGTCGCCGAGCAGCAGACCGGCCTGCGGGCCGCCGAGCAGCTTGTCGCCGCTGGCGATGACCAGGCCGGCGCCGGCCCGCAGGGTGCTCGCCGCGTCCGGCTCGTCGGGCAGCAGCGGGTCGGGCGCGAGCAGGCCGGAGCCGATGTCCGCGACGACCGGCACGCCGAGACCGGTCAGCGCGGGGATTCCGGCGGCGCTGGTGAAACCGCGGACCACGAAGTTCGACGGGTGCACCTTGAGGATGAACCCGGTCTGCGGGCCGACCGCCGCGGCATAGTCCTTTGCCGACGTACGGTTGGTCGTGCCGACCTCGCGCAGCCGCGCCCCGGTGGATTCCAGCAGGTCCGGCAGGCGGAATCCGTCGCCGATCTCCACCATCTCGCCGCGGCTGACGATGATCTCGCGCCCGGCCGCGAGCGCGGTGGCCGCGAGGACCAGCGCCGCCGCGCCGTTGTTGACCACGTGCACGCCGCCGGCCGCGGGGACCGCGCCCGCGAGGGTGGCGAGCGCCGTCCGGCCGCGACGGGCCCGCCTGCCGGTCTCCAGGTCCAGCTCGACGTCGGTGTTTCCGCTGGCCGCGATGATGGCGTCGACCGCGGCGGGCGAGAGCGCGGCCCGGCCGAGGTTGGTGTGCAGGACGACGCCGGTCGCGTTGAGCACCGGCCGCAACCCGCCCGCGGTCGCCGGCAGGGCGGCCACGGCCGCGTCGGCGACACCCTCCGGGTCCAGCTCACCGGCGCGTGCCCGCGCCTGGGCCGCGCGGATCGCGTCCTTGACCGGCCCGCGCCCGAGCCGCTCGGCGGCGGCCCGCAGACGCGTGTCGGACAGGACCGCGTCCGTCCGGGGAATCTCGCGCCGTCGATCCACTGACCTCTCCAGAAGTGCTGGCGGAGGCGGACGGGAATCGAACCCGCCTGACCCGGATCCCGGGTCACGTCGGTGTTGAAGACCGCGAGGAGCACCAGCCGCCTGAACGCCTCCACGATCACCGTATCGGATCGCCCGGATGGCGCTCGCCGCGACGTGTGCGAGAGTGCGATGGTGACGATCCGGTTGACGCAGTACGCGCACGGCGGTGGCTGTGCCTGCAAGATCCCGCCCGGTGAGCTGGAGTCGGTGGTCGCCGGCCTGATCGGTGGCGAGGCGCCGCGCGGCCCGGGTGAGCTGCTGGTCGGCCTGGACGACGGGGACGACGCGGCGGTGGTGCGGATCGCGGCGGGGACGGCGATCGTGGCGACGGCGGACTTCTTCACACCGGTGGTCGACGACCCGTACGACTGGGGGCGGATCGCGGCCGCCAACGCGCTCTCCGACGTCTACGCGATGGGCGGCGCCCCGGTCGTCGCGGTGAACCTGCTGGGCTGGCCGCGGGACGTGCTGCCGATGGAGCTGGCCGGCGAGGTGCTGCGCGGCGGGCTGGACGTCGCGCGCGCCGCGGGCTGTCACGTGGCCGGCGGGCACAGTGTCGACGATCCCGAGCCGAAGTACGGCATGGCGGTCACCGGCGTCGCCGACCCGGCCCGGCTGATGCGCAACGACGCCGGCAAGCCCGGGGTGCCGCTGACCCTGACGAAGCCGCTCGGCGTGGGCGTGCTCAACTCCCGGCACAAGCAGACCGGTGAGGTGTTCCCGCAGGCGATCGCCGCGATGACCGAGCTGAACCGGGCCGCGTCCGAGGCCGCGCTGGCCGCCGGCGTGGTGTGCGCGACCGACGTGACCGGTTTCGGGCTGCTCGGGCACCTGCACAAACTGGCCCGGGCCAGCGGCGTGACCGCCCGGGTCGACGCGGCGGCGGTGCCCTATCTGGACGGCGCACGCCAGGCCCTCGCGGACGGGTTCGTCAGCGGCGGCACCCGGCGCAACCTCGACTGGGTCCGCCCGCAGCTGGACGGCGGCGCGGCGACCGAGGACGAGTTGCTGCTGCTGGCCGACGCGCAGACCTCCGGCGGGCTGCTCGTCGCCGGCGAGGTGCCAGGGTTCCCGATCATCGGGGAGTTGCTTCCCGCGTACGAGGGGATCACCGTCCAGATCAGGTGACACCTGCGCGCCATCCGGGCGTCGCGTGCCCGTCGCCCGGCGCGTCTACCGTCCCCGACGGTGATCGTGGAGCATCTGCTCGTCTTCTACGGGCTGGTCGGGCTGTTCGTCGTGGCCCACGTCCCGGGCGGCCCGATCCCGGCGCTCGTGCTGGGCGGGGCCGTGGCGGTGACGTACCTCGTCCGTACGCGCGAATTCGACAACCGTGACCTGTGGCGGCCGCAAGCGTTGCGGCCCGCCCTGCCCGCGATGGTCGCCCGATGGGCGGTCTTCTCGGTTCTCGCCACCGCCGGCGTGGCCATTCTCGACCGCGGGCATCTGTTCGACATGCCGCGGGAGCAGACGCTGTTGTGGCTGCTGATCGTGGTCCTCTACCCGCTGGCGTCGGTGTATCCGCAGGAGGTCCTCTACCGGGCGTTCCTGCTGCACCGCTATCGGCGGCTCCTGCGCACGGAGCGGGCGGCGGCCGGGGCGAGCGCGATCGCGTTCGGGTTCGCGCATCTGCTGTTCGGCAACGTTCTGGCGGTGGTGCTGACGGTCGGCGGCGGGTGGCTCTTCGCGCGCCGGTATCAGCGGTCGCGGTCGCTGCTGACGGTGTCGGTCGAGCACGCGCTCTACGGCATCACGATCTTCACGGTCGGGCTCGGCCGGTTCTTCTATCACGGGGCATAGAGAAGGGCGGGGCCGCGAAGCCCCGCCCTTGCCCGGTGTTACTTGACGATCAGCTTCTGGAACTGCCCCCGGACATCGGCGGCGTTCACCGTGACCTCCATGTGGCGCGGCGGCCCGAAGTCCGTCCCGAGGGTCGACGTGTAGCGGACCGTCGACGGGCAGCTCGACCCGCCGAACTGCAGCGTCTGGTTGATGATCAGCCGGCCGCTGCGGATCTCGTAGCCCTTCACCGTCACCTTCACCTTGTGGAAGGTCACCGGGTAGCGACCCGTGCCAAGACTGCCCCGATAGTCACAGGTGCGGACCGCGGCGCCCTGCGAGTCCGAGCTGACGCACAGGATCAGGTTCGCCGCCTCGGGGTCGGTGGTCTTCCAGGCCCCGGGGAGCCGGTCCGACTGCGTGTCGTTCCCGAAGACCATCGCCTTGTTGGTGCCCTTGCCGTACGCCTTGGCGGCGCTGTACTTCGACGGGTTCTCGCAGTACGACGGGGAGGAGCCGGTCGTCCGCTCGCGCAGCGTGTCCAGCTCGATGGCGAGCTCCGCCTTCGCGATGCCCTCCTCGGCGCGGCCCTTGTTCGGGTCGTTCGGGTACGTGTTGATCAGCTGCTGGTAGGCGCCCTTCGCGGAGTCCCAGCTCTTGGCCGTCATGTAGCTGTCGGCGCAGCCGAGCATCGCGGCCGGCTCGTGCTGCGGCACCACGTCGGCGGAGCGGTCCAGCGAGTTGCCGGACTTCGCCCGGTCGCCGAGCCACCGCGTGATCTTGACGGTGTCACAGGCGTCGGAGACGGGCAGGCCGGCCAGGAACTGGTCGAGCACCTTGTCGGTCATCCGCTCGTGGCCGGGCTTGCCGGCCAGCACCGAGTTGAGCTGGGTGAAGCCGTTGTTCAGCTCGGTGGTGTCGGCGGAGCTCAGGCCGGCCTTCAGCTTCTCCTGCGCCTGGTTCAGCTCGTGACAGGCGGTGACCGTGTCATCGTCCTTGGCGGCCAGCGGCGCGTTCGCGATCCGCAGGCCGAGCCACACCTTGTCGAGTTTCTCCAGCGCGTGCGTGCAGTCACCGTTGGCCTTGGCGTCGGTGACCGCCTGGCCGATGCCGCCGGCCTGCACCCGCAGCAGGCCCAGGACCAGCAGGACCGCCACCGCGGCGGCCACCCCGACGATCCGCTGGCGCAGCTTGGCGGCCGGCTCGACCGGGCCCTTGGCCAGGAACCAGCCGTGCGCGATCATCGCGAGCCACCAGAGCACCGCGACGACCTCGATCAGGACCGTGTGCACCGAGGGGACGACGAAGAACAGCAGGATGAACGAGACCAGCAGGGTGAGCACGCCGAAGCCGGGCCGCCGCATCATGAAGTAGCCCAGGCTCAGGAACGAGGCGTTGCCGGCCGCCGCAGCGAGCCGATCGGTCTTCGCCGGCTCCTTCGGCGGGGGCGGGGCCATCGGCGGCGGCGCCTGCTGCCAGCCCTGCTGATCCCAGCCGGCGGGCGGCTGCTGCGGCCAGGGCTGACCCGGCTGCGGCTGACCGGGCCACGGCTGTTGCGGCTGGCCGGGAAGCTGCTGGCCGGGCCACGGCTGCTGAGGCTGAGGCTGACCGGGCCACGGCTGCTGGGGCTGACCCGGCTGGGGCTGACCGGGCCACGGCTGCGGCTGACCGGGCTGCTGACCGGGCCACGGCTGCTGGGGCGGCTGCGGCTGCTGCCACGGATCCTGCTGCTGCCCCAGGGGCTGCGGCCAGCCGGGCGTGGTGGCGAGCGGGTCGGAGCCGGGCTGCGGCAGGCCGGAGATCGGTGCGGTCGGGTCGCTCTGGTGCGGCGGCTGCGGCGCCGCGGAGATCGGCGTGGTCGGGTCAGGGTCCTGGGAGGACGGCCGAGGTGCCGGATCCGGCGCCTGGTCCGGCGTCCCGGAGACCGGCTCCGCGGGCTCCGGCTGCTGCGCCGGCGCGTCGGAGACCGGCGTGGTCGGCTCGTCCTGCGGACGGCGCTGCTGCGGGACCTGCGGGTGCGGCGGCTGCCAGGCCTGGTCGGGTGACGGCTGTTCCGGTGGTTGCCAAGGCGGCGGCTGAGTCATGTGGATCCCCCGAGCAGAAAAGCGGTTCAACGAGATCGGTAGGAATGGATTTCACATTCGGTACGACATCAGCGTCGTCACAATGATCGATGGCTTTCAGCCGGACGAATCCCGCGCGGTCAAGTCCATTACCTCCCCGGTGGCCGATCAGGATCCATCGACCAGGGTTGCAGCCTACCGGACGCCCGCCAGCCAGTTTCATACCGGCCATCACGGTCCGAAACCGTCCGAATACGACTCGGCCAAAGGCAACAACCGGGCAGAAAACCCCCACGGAACGACGATTCCTACCGACCGGGAGAATCCTCCGGCTCGGCGTTTCTCGCGGCCAGGCGCTCCCGTTGCGGGACGACCGTGTACCTGGGATCCTCCGCCGAGGCGACGCCCCCCTCGAAGATCCCGAACCGGGTCGCCAGCGACGCGGTCAGCAGCGACAACCCGGAGAGCGCCGACACCACCCGGCTGCGACGGCCCAGGATCGCCCCGGCCACCCCGGCGGCGGTCAGCGCCCGCCCGGCACGCAGCAGTTTCCCGGGACGCCCCTGCGCGTAGGGCTCGCTCAACAGGCCCTTGCCGGTTTCGACACGGTGGGCGCCGTAGAGCTCCATGGCCGCGCCGAACACCGCCATCCTGCGGGCCGGGCCGGCCTGCTCCGGCGGCGCGGCGATCAGCCCGACGCCGGCGCCGCTGGCCAGCGCGCTGCCGGCGAAGACGAACGGCAACTCCGGGTACGCCGCGTGCCAGCTCGGCGTCGCGGTGTCGGCGAGCAGCACCGCGGTGTAGGTGGCCAGCGCCGGCGCCACGGCGGCGGCGCCGTACTGCCCGGCGGTGCCCAGCGGCGGCAGCAGTTTCCGGGCGAGCCCGGTGACCCCGCGATCGGGCAGCAGCGGCGCGGCCTCGGCGACCGCGGCGACGCCGGCCGCCGCCCCGAACGCGCTCAGGATCCAGGTGCCCATCGACATCGGCGAGGTCGGTTTCGCCACCCGGAGCATGTGGTGGAAGCGCTCCGGGCGGCCCAGGTCGTTGATCAGGAAGTACGTGCTGGCCACGAGCGCGCCGAGGGCCGTCGTGCGGCCGGCGCGGCGCAGCGCGGGGCGCCCGGTGGCGTCGCCGCCCGCCGCGAGCAGCGCGGAGCCTGCGGCGAGCCCGCCGGTGAACAGGTACGCGGCGATGTCGTGCTTCCAGACGGCCGGACGCACGATCGGGTGCCCGTAGTAGGAGCGGAAGTCGGCGGGCGGCACCATCGACCGGTCCCGGTTCCCGCGCCGGCCACCTCCACGGCCGCCACCGGAGTCTCCGCGACGCTCTTTCGGGGACGGGGTGGTCACGAACGGCCTCCCAGGAAGGACACGACCACGGCTGCGGCCATCGCGAGCCCGGCCATTCCGGCGCGTCTCCACATGGCCGGCAGGTCGCGCGTGGTGACGATCGGGTCCGGCGGCAGACCGTACACCTCGGGCTCGTCGAGCAGCAGGAAGAACGCGCCGTCGCCGCCGACGCCATCCTCCGGGTCGTGCCCGTAGAGCCGGGCCTCGGTCACTCCCTGCTCGTGCAGTTTCTCCACCCGATGCTGCGCCCGCCCGCGCAGCTCGTCCAGCTCACCGTACTGAATGGACTGGGTCGGGCAGGCTTTCGCGCACGCCGGCATCAGGCCGTCGCCGATCCGGTCGTAACACATCGTGCACTTCCACGCCCGGCCGTCGTCCTTGCGCTGGTCGATGACGCCGTAGGGGCAGGCCGGAATGCAGTAGCCGCACCCGTTGCAGATGTCCTCCTG
Organism: Actinoplanes cyaneus; assembly: GCF_016862095.1. Taxonomy (GTDB): domain Bacteria; phylum Actinomycetota; class Actinomycetes; order Mycobacteriales; family Micromonosporaceae; genus Actinoplanes; species Actinoplanes cyaneus. Next base: position 9,345 of record NZ_BOMH01000058.1, on the reverse strand, counting down.
CACCACGACGGTGCCGAACTCGGTGCGGAACAGCGCGCCGGTCGGGCACACGTCCAGGCAGCCGGCGTGCGTGCAGTGCTTGCACACGTTGGACATCATCAGCCAGCGGAAATCGGTGCGCGGAGCATCCGGGGTCCGCCCCGGCAGGTCCTTCCCGGGCATGCCGAGGAACTGCGGCTCGCTTCCGGTCGCGGCCGCCGCGAAGACATCGATCACTTCCGGTACGGGTTTCTCCGGCTGCTCGATGAACGCCACGTGCCGCCACGAGTTCGCGCTGAGCCCGCCCGTGTTGTCGTACGAGTGCCCGAGCAGGTCGAACCCGTCATCCGGGACCGCGTTCCACTCCTTGCAGGCCACCTCGCACGCCTTGCAGCCGATGCAGACGCTGGTGTCGGTGAAGAACCCCATCCGGGGCGGCGCGTCCACATAGCCCGCGTCGGTGGCCGGGTCGATCGGGCCAAAGAAGCTGTTCTCGTCCACCTCAGTGCTCCTCCGTGTCCGAGCCGGCCCGCTCACGATACGTCCGGACCAGATCGAGCAGCGCGGGGCCGACCGGGCGGCGGCCGGGCTGGATGTCGCAGGTGCCGACCTTGCTCTCCTGGATCAGCACGTTCGGGTCCAGCGTGATGCCGAGCAGGTCGTTCGCCGAGTCGCCGGTGACCAGGCCGTTGCTCCCCCAGTGGTACGGCATCCAGATCTGGTGGATGACCCGCCCCTCCACGCGCAGCGGCGTGAGCCGGTCGGTGACCAGCACGCGCGCCTCGATCGCGGCCCGGGACGTGATGATGTGCGCCCAGCCCAGGTGCTCCAGGCCGCGCTCGGCGGCCAGCGCCGGCGACACCTCGACGAACATCTCCGGTTGCAGCTCCGACAGGTACGCCAACTGCCGGCTCATGCCGCCCGCCGTGTGATGTTCGGTCAAGCGGCTGGTGCTGAAGACGTACGGGAAGATCTCGGCATTGGTGTTGGCCGGGTTGTCCGCACGCTCGTAGGTCTTGCGCGTCGGGTTGGCCTGCTGGGTGTAGAGCGGATTGGCGACGACGGACTCAACCGGTTCGTAATGCGTCGGCATCGGGCCGTCGATCAGGCCGCTCGGCGCGTAGAGCCAGCCCTTCCCGTCGCCCTGCATGATGAACGCGTCGTCGCCGGCGATCGCCTCGACACCGCTCGCGCCCTCCGGCGGACGGTAGTCGGGCGCCTTGTTCTTCTCGAAGTCGGGCACGTCGTAACCGGTCCACTCACCGGCCTCGGCGTCCCACCACACATACTTCTTCCGCTCCGACCAGGGGCGGCCCTCGGGGTCGGCGGAGGCGCGGTTGTAGAGCGTGCGACGGTCGGACGGCCACGCCCAGCCCCACTCGCGCGCCACCCAGTCCTGCTCCGAGCCGGGCTTGCGGCGGGCGGCCTGGTTCACCCCGTCCTTGAACACGCCCGAGTAGATCCAGCAGCCGCACGCGGTGGAGCCGTCGGCCTTGAGCGCGGTGAAGTTCGGCAGCGGCTCGCCGGTGGCCACGTCGTAGCCGTTGATCTCGCGCAGCACCTCCTCGCCGTCGTCCCCCGAGTAATCCCACTTCAGCTTCAGCAGGGCCTGGTCGCGCTCCAGCGTCGAGCCGGCCAGCCTCTCCCGCATCAACTGGCCGAGCCGGGTGAAGAACCACAGCTCGGAGCGGCAGTCACCCGGCGGGTCGAGGGCCTTCTCGCGCCACTGCAGCATCCGCTGCGTCTGCGTGAACGTGCCCTCCTTCTCGGCGTGCGAGGCGGCCGGCATGAAGAAGACCTCGGTCTTGCACTGCTCCGGGACGATCTCACCGGTGGCGACCTCGGGACCGTCCTTCCAGAACGTCGCCGACTCGATCATGAACAGGTCGCGGACGACGAGCCAGTCCAGGTTCGCCATGCCCAGCCGCTGGGCGCGACCGTGCGCGGAACCGACGGCGGGGTTCTGCCCCAGCAGGAAGTAACCCTTGATCTTCCCGTCGATCATGCTCAGGACCTGCTGGTACGTGCCGTGGTCGCCGGTCAGGCGCGGCAGGAAGTCATACCCCCAGTTGTTCTCGGCGGTCGCCGCGTCCCCCCAGTACGCCTTGAGCAGGCTGACGGCGTAGGACTCGGCGTCGGCCCAGAAACCCTTCTGCTCGGGGTGGCGGATCGCGTCGACCCATTGCCGGAACGTCTCGTGCTGCGTGTGGTGCGGCATCGGCAGATAGCCCGGCAGCAGGTTGAACAGTGTCGGGATGTCGGTCGAGCCCTGGATGCTGGCGTGCCCGCGCAGCGCCATCACGCCACCGCCGGGCCGGCCCATGTTGCCCAGCAGCAGCTGGATGATCGCGCCGGTGCGGATGTACTGCACCCCGACGCTGTGCTGGGTCCAGCCGACCGAGTAGACCAGCGCGGTGGTGCGCTCACGGCCGGAGTTGCTCGTCCACGCCTCGCAGACCTCGAGGAACTTGTCCCGGGGCACGCCGCAGAGGCTCTCGACCAGCTCCGGCGTGTACCGCGCGTAGTGCCGCTTGAGGATCTGGTAGACGCAGCGCGGATGCTGCAGCGTCGGGTCCCGCGGCACACCGGCGGGGATCGGCGGGCCGTGCGACTCCTGTTCCAGGCCGGAGGCGGTCTCCCGGTCGATGTGCGACTCGTCGTGATCCTGGACCGAGTCGTCCCGCTCCTGGCCCTCGTAGGCCCAGCTGCCCTGGTGGTACGCCTTCGTCTCCGGGTCGAAGCCGGAGAACAGGCCGTCGAGGTCCTCGGTGTCCTGGAAGTCCTCACTGACGATCATGGACGCATTGGTGTACGCGACCACGTACTCCCGGAAGTCCTTCTCGTTGCCGAGGATGTAGTTGATCACCCCGCCCAGGAACGCGATGTCCGCCCCGGCCCGCATCGGCACATAGGTGTGCGCCAGCGCGCTGGTCCGGGTGAACCGCGGGTCGATGTGAATGACCTTCGCGCCACGGTTCTTCGCGTCCACCACGTACTGGAAGCCCACGGGGTGGGCCTCCGCCATGTTGGACCCCTGGATGATGATGCAGTCGGCGTTAGCCAGATCCTGGAGGAATCCGGTGGCCCCGCCACGGCCGAAGCTGGTTCCCAGACCGGGAACGGTGGCGGAGTGTCAAATACGCGCCTGGTTCTCGATCTGGATCGCGCCGGCCGCCGTGAACAACTTCTTGATCAGATAGTTCTCTTCGTTGTCGAGCGTGGCGCCGCCCAGGCTGGAGATGCCCAGCGTCCGATTCAGCGGACGGCCCTCGTCGTCGACGTCCTCCCAGGTCTCCTCGCGGGCCTTCAGCACCCGATCCGCGATCATGTCCATCGCGGTGTCGAGGTCGAGCTCCTCCCAATCGGTCCCATAGGGCCGTCGGTAGAGCACCTTCTTCTGCCGGCGGTCGCTGGTGACCAGGCTCTTGGAGGCCGAGCCCTTCGGACACAGCCGGCCCTTGGAGATCGGGCTGTCCGGGTCGCCCTCGATCTGGGTGACCTCGCCGTCCTTCACATAGATCCGCTGGCCGCAGCCGACCGCGCAATAGGGGCAGACGGACCGGGCCATCGAGTCGGCATCCTCGGTCCGCGCGGAGAGGCTCTTCGAGCGTGCACTCTGGGCCGCGGCGCCACGACCCAGCGGGTCGGTGCCGGTGAGCTGCCGGTAGACCGGCCACCCCTCGATCCAGGTGCGAACGCCCATACGGAGGACCTTAACCCGGACGCCGATCAACCGCACGGGTTGCGCTTTGTGCCAGAAATCTCGCCGTGTCGGCGTTTATGGACTTCGGTCACTAGGATCGTCCCGTCCGGTTACGGATGGGAGTTGCCGGTGGGTTCGGAGCGCGACGAGGGCGAGCGGGAGCAGTACCCGGGGCCGTGGGACACGCCGCCGCGGCGGGGTGCGCCCGCTGATCCGGATCCGCCTGCGCGGACGCATTCGCCGCCGCCACGGGTCGACCCGCCGAAGCGGCGGTCGCAGGCCGCGGAGCCCTCGGAGACCTCGGAGACGCCGGAGACGCCTGCTGGGCGGCACTCGGCCGCATCTCCGCCGGGCGCCCCGGCCGCATCTCCGCCGTCCACGACTCCGGTTACCGCTACGCCGGCCGCCATCCCCGTTGGTTCTTCGCCGGCCGCCACCCCGGTTGCTCAGCCGGGCGCCACCCCGGTTGCCAGGGCCGGCTCGTCGACGCTCAGCAATCCGTGGGCCGGAGGGGCGCCGCCGAAGAAGGTCCCGGCCTCACCCGCGGAGACTTCGGCGCCGCCTCCACAGCGGCGTCCTCCCACCGCGCCACCACCGCCGAAACGGCCACCGGCAGCGCCACCACCGCAGACCCGGCCCCCGGCGCCGCCGCCTCCGGAAATGGAAGCGCCGTTCCTGGTGACGCCACCACCGCAGACCCCGCCCTCGGCGCCACCGCCTCCGAAAGTGGAAGCGCCGTTCCTGGTGACGCCACCACCGGAAGCGCCGACGCGGGTGCCACAGCAGCGGACGCGGCGGGACGTCGAGCCGCCGTGGAGCGGGCCGCCACGGATCCCGACGCCGACACAGCCCCCGCCGCAGGCTCCGGACCCGATCGCGCCGCCACCCCGGGCGCCGTCCGCGCCTTTCGAGAAGTCAGCACCTTTCGAGCCCTCAGCGCATTCCCAGAAGTCAGCGCCTTTCGAGCGGTCAGCGCCCTTCGAGCCGTCCGCGCCTTTCGAGCCGTCCGCGCCTTTCTGGCCGTCAGCGTCGTCCTCGCCTTCCGTCACCGAGATCCCGCGGCAACGGACGGCTCCCCCGCCGGCTGCTCCGCAGGTTGCCCCGGCACCCGACGTACCCACGCAGGAAAGCGCCACCGAAGCGGAGCCGGATTCGCGCCGCATGCATTTCCTGCTGATCGGCCTCGCGTTGTTCCTGGCTCTCGTCGCCGCCGGCGGCCTGGTCTATCTGCGCACGCGCGACGATTCCGGGCCGAAGCCGTCGTCGATCGCGGCGCAGGCCGCGACGGCATTGCTCGGCCAGAATGCCACAGCGGTCAAGGTGACCTACTTCGACCAGAACCGATGGGACGTGACCGGTGAGCTGACGGTCGCGAAGGGCGGCGACACCACCGGCACGCTCACCGATGCCGGCAGCGGCGGAAAAGCCGATTACCTCGCCTCCGGCAAGAATGCCGTGGTCCGCGGGGATCAGGCTTGGTGGGCACGTCGCGACCCGGCCCGCATCGGCGTTCTTCAGGACAATTGGGTACGGCCTGACGGGTACGCATTCCCGATGAACAGCGCCGACCTCGCCCCGGAATCGGTGGCCGGACTGATCGACTGGGTGCGCGACGGCGGAACGGCGATGACCGGCGTGACCTCGGTGGCCGGCGAGCCGGTGGTCGGGATGCGGCGCGACGAGTGGACGATGCTGTTCACCAGCGAGAAGCCGTACCGGCTGGTGTGGTTCGGCGGGCGCCTGCAGGACGGTGCGCCGATCGGTTCCCTGGCCGAGACGGCCGCGCCGACCCCGCCGTACCTCAGTGTTCTGATGAATCCACCGCCGGACGACGCCGAGAAGGTCGAACTGCCCGCGGACGCCGTGACGGAACAGACGGCGGCCGCGAAACTGCCGTCCTTCGACGTGACCGTCAACGCGACGACGTGCCGGACCGTGAACTGTTCCTGGACAGTGACGGTGAAGAATGTCGGCGCCGCGCCCGGCGACGCCACGGTGATCGCCTCGGTCGCGCCCGGAATGACGACCACCGAGGTGAAGGCCGTCGGAAAACTGCAGCCCGGCGACTCCGTGACGACACCGGCGATGACATTCCCGAATCCGGCGCCCACCAACAAGGACGTGACCGCTGACTACCGCGCGCAGGTCTACGCCCCCGAACTGCACGGCGCGAATCTGGATCTGATGCGGCAACTGCAGGAGAAAGGCTTGATGCCGGGGCGCTCACCGATCCTGAGCAAGCTCGACCCCAGTCAGATACCGGCCATGCTGTTCACGCTCGACGCGATGGCCGGCGCCGCACGATTCGACCCGGACAAGGCGATCGACGCAACGGTGAACGCGGTCACCACCGGCGTTCTCCCCGAGGTCGGCGAACTGGTCCGCTCCCGGCGCGTGGAGAACCCGTCGGCCCTCTACACGAAACTGCAGAATCCGATCTTCGAGTACGACACGGGAGTCACCGGCACCCCGGTCACCGAGAAGACCGGGAGTCGCCGGCAACTGCAGATCGCGGCCGACGTCCTGCACGCCGACCCGGACGCGACAGTGACGTTCGACAGCAACGGCATCGATCTGCTGGTCCGCGGCAAGGACCCGCGACCGACCGCGATCCAGACGAGGTCGATCACCAGCGATTCGGTCGCCGCGAATGTCCGCAGCGCGGTGAAGGACCTCGAGAAGAACGCCCCGTCCGGCAGCAGACGGGTGATCGAGCTGTACGTGGACGCGCCGGCCGGATACCCCCAGGCCGCCGGCCGCGACTACTTCGACGCCCAGTTCGCGGGCCTCGCCAAGTCCGTCTGCCCGGACGGCGCCGACGAGATCGTCGTGGTCAACCAGGCCGGCCCCCAACGCTGGAACCACGACCAGATCACCGGCTGTTAGGTAGTTATCCACAGGCGGCGCATTGCCCGTCGCGGACGTGCGCGCGTTCGCCTACCGTGAAGTCCGGCCGGCCAGCCAGACCCTCTCGAACCATTCCCGAGGAGTTTGTATGGCCTCAGAACCACTTCTCGAGCCCGGTATGGCGCTGGAACGCATCGCTGCCTGGCAGGAGGACCTCGGCAGGCTCGCCACCCGGACACGGGCCATGAGCGATCGGCTCGGCGCGCTGCGGATCACCGCGAGTGATCCGCAGCGGCTGGTCGAGCTGACCATCGACACGCAGGGAGCGCTGACCGACATCCGGTTCGGGCCGGGCGCGACCCGGCACGGGGCCGACACCCTGGCCCGTGCCGTGCTGGCGACGCTGGGTGACGCCCGCCGTCAGGCCGCGGACCGGACCAGGCGCATCATCCTGGAGAGCATCGGGCCGGACTCGGCCGCCGCCCGGGAGATGCTGTCCCGGACGGCGGAGCGGCTCGGCGAGACCGGGGTTCCGCGATGACCGGCCCTGACGGCGGGGTCCTGGCCGATCCTGCCCAGATCCGCCGCCACGCCGGTGCCCTGCGGGCCTTCCAGGATCGCCTCGCGGCCGTGCGGGTCGCGGGCGCCGCCGTCACACAGGACACCGGCGCGTTCGGCATGCTGTGCGGCTGGCTCCCGGCGATCCTGGCCGCCCGGCACCGCCGCCAGGACGAGCTGACCGCGTATGTCGCCGAGAATCTCGACTTGCTCGCCGCGGACCTGCAGGCCACCGCCGCGGACTACGAGTCGGCGGATTCCCGGTCGGCCACCACCATCCGCGACGCCGGCGGTCCGGCATGACGTCACTGGTCGCCGCCCCGGCCGAGCCCGGCTCCGCTCTCGGCGCCACCATGATCGGGGACCTGGCCGGCCTGGTCACGACCATCCGCGGCGGCGACTGGGTGGACGGTCTCCTGACCGGCGCGACCGCCGGGGCCGGCGTGGCCGCGGCCGCGATCGACCCGTTCGGAACCCTGCTGGCCAACGGCCTCGGCTGGGCCGTCGAATACTTCGAGCCCCTGCGTCATCTGCTCGACGAGCTGACCGGCGCGCCGGAGAAGGTCGCCGCCGACGCCGCCACCTGGCAGAACATCGCGACGTCCCTGGACGACACGGCGTCCGGCCTGCACCGCGCGACCGGTGGCGACCTGCCCGACTGGCACGGCACCGCCGCCGCGGCGTACTCCACGATGATGTCGCACAACGTGACAGCCCTGGGAATCCTCAGCGGCACCGCCGCGGCGCTGTCCGCCGCCACCCAGGCCGCCGGCAACCTGGTGCGCTTCACCCGCGACGTGGTCCGCGACCTGATCGCCGACCTGGTCGCCCGCGTGATCGTCTGGACCCTGGAAGCCATGGCCGTCATCACCGTCCCGGTGATCGCCACCCAGATCGTCGCCGCGGTGGTGAAGTGGGCCGCTCGCATCACCACGTACACCACAGCCCTCACCACCAGCCTCACCAACCTCGCCCGCCTGGTCGGCGGGTAACCGCCGATGCCTCGCTCGAAGCCCTCCGGCGACGGCTCCTCGTACGGTCGCCCCCGGGGCTCGCCCGGCGCCTCGAGCGTCAAGGCCGGGCAGGATGCCGCCTCCACCAGCGTTCAGGGCGGGCGATCGCAGCGATCCCGGGCATCGCCCGGCCGCTCGCGCCCATCGCCGGCCGACCGGCGCCCCGCTGAACCGGCCACTCCCGAGGGGCGGGCTGCCAGGGCCTTCGTCGATCAGCTCGCCGGCAATCCGCGCACCGTGAAGGGCAAGTCCGCGCGGGAGCTCGCGGACCTGTTCACCGCCGCGGGCTACACCTCGTACCCCGAGCAGACCCGCAAGGCGGGCACGTCCGGCAAGGCCGTCCAGGTGCGGGTCTTCGGCCATCCGCTGATCACGAACATCGAGGTGCATCCGGGCGGCGGGCGGCACACACCGGAAGGGTCGCCGTACTGGAGAATCTCCCTCAACGTGAACGGCAGGATCTGGGTCGTCCCGGGTGACTTCCGCGGCGCTGAAAGGCTGGCCGGCCAGGTGGTGCGTCATGACGAATAAGATCATCAAGGTGGATCGCGTGCGGTCCGCCTCCGAGGCCGTCGCCCTCGAGGACCTGGGCGCCACCATGATCGCCGTCGACCTGGCCGAGAACGAGCGCTTCGCCGACCACCGGACACTGACCGTCGAGCAGGCCGCCGGGATCACCGGCGCGCTCAGGACAGCCACGGTGGTGGCCGCCATGGACCTCACCGGCGGCAAGCCGAGCCGCCTGGTCGAGGCCGCCAAGCGCGTCGGCGCCACCCACGTTCAGCCGTTGATCAATGCCGTGCCGCCGCCCCCGGTGCGATCGGCGCTGCGCGACGCGCGGCTCGGCATCGTCTACGCCGGCATCGAGATCTCCCACGACGACGACCCGGGCTGGATCTTCAGCGGGCACGACGAGTATCCGGATCTCGGCGCGGCCCTGTTCCAGGTCGACGTCCTCGCGGAATACCGGGACGCCTGGCAATTCCTCCGCGACGAGTCCCCCGAATACCCGGAGGAGTTCCAGATCGGCGACCTCAACGCGCTGGCCGGTGACCGTTTGATCCTCGTCACCCTCGACTTCACGCCGGTCAACATCCGTGAGATCGTCACGAAACTGCCCGGAACCGCTGGAATATCCCTCGTTCTGGGCGAGCAGGCCTCCCGGAGCGACCTGCACTTCCACTCGTACCGTGACGCCCTCGGCGCCCTGGCGGCTCTGCGTGACTGACGATCGGCTACCGGAAT
>NZ_BOMH01000057.1 GCF_016862095.1 Actinoplanes cyaneus | reverse complement strand
AATTCGACCGCCGACCATGCCCGCACGGACATATGGGCAGACGTCTATAGCGTTTCACGTGAAACGCTATAGACCGGCGTCGACGGCTTCGCGGCGGGTGATCTCGGCGAACGCATCCAGGAGGGCGGCCGTCTCCTGCGCGCCCTGCACGGCGTACTTGCCGTCGATCAGCAGGAACGGCACTGTCGTGATGCCCAGCTCCTGAGCCGCGGTGAGGTCGGTGACAACCGCGCTGGTGCCGGCATCCGACCGCAGGTAGGAAAACGCTGCCCCGGGATCCAGGCCGATCGAGCCGGCGATCCGGGCGAGCACGGGAAGCCAGCCGAGGTCGGCGCCGCCGGTGAAGTGGGCGCGCTGGACGGCGTCCAGCATGTCGGCCTGGCGACCCTGGGTGGCGGCCCACGCGATCAGCCGGTGCGCGGCGAACGTGTTCGCGGCCAGGGCGCTGTCGAAGTCGAGCGTGAGACCGTCGGCGGCGGCCACGGCGGTGACATGAGCCAGCATCTCGGCGGCTCGCTCGGGGCCGAACTGCTCGGCCATCACCTGCTTGATCAGGAGCGGCTGTGGCACCGGGGAAGCGTCCAACTGGTATGCCCGGTAGGTGACCGACACCTCGCCGGGCCACTGGGTCAACGCGTTCTCCAGGCGGCGCTTGCCGAGGTAGCACCACGGGCAGATGGCATCGGACCAGAACTGGATGTCCACGCTTCTCCGTTCGAGGGGTCAGCTCAGCTGCTCGGTGATCTGCCGCTTCAGGCGGGCCAGGATCGCCGTGCCGCCGCGAACGCGGAGCGGGCTGATCGCCTGGGCCAGGCCCATCCGGGCATAGAGATCATCCGGCACCGCCAGGATCTCCGCCCCGGTCGCCCCGGCCAGGCCCTCGGCGAGGATCCCGGCGAACGCGCGGGTCGTGGGCGCCTCCGGCGGGCAGTCGAAGAACGTCACGACGGTGTCGTCCGGCTGGACCACGGCCTTGAGGAAGAAGGCGGTCTGACACTCCGGGACCTGCTCCATGCCCACGTGCCCGGCCAGTTCGGCGGGCAGCGGCGGCACCGCGTCGGAGAACTCCAGCATCATCTCCAGCACCACCTCGCGGGGCGCGGAGGCGAACTCCTCGACGATCTCGGCGAGCTTCGGCGGCATGTCGGTCACGAAGACCAACCTACGCGCAAAGCGCACCCGGCAAAGGACGCCGGCAAGAGGGCCGCGTCACTCCCACCCGGACCCGGACCCGGCACCGAGCGGCAGACGAACCGCCCGGGCCGCGCGTCCGGCGGCAGACGATCCGCCCGGCCGCGCGTCCGGCGGTGGAGGATCCGCCCGGGCTGCACGCCGGGCAACGAGAAGCGCCCGGGGCAGAGACGTCAGGCGGCGGCGGACGCCGGCAGCAGAGCGACGTCGCTGAGACTCAGCAGACCGACCACCTTGCGGTCGGTGTCGCAGACCAGGAGGCGGCGGACCGCACGCGCGCGCATGGCCTGCACCGCCTCCTCCACCGTCGCGTTCTGCTCGATCATGATCAGTTCCCGGGTGGCGATCGACCCGAGGGTGGTGGTTCTCGCGGGGAGGTTCTCGGCGATGGCACGGACGACGATGTCCCGGTCGGTGACGATGCCGGCCATGGTCGGCCCGTGGGTCACCACGACGTCGCCGATGCCCTGGTCGCGCATCGCCTGCGCGGCCTCGTCGAGCGGGGTGTCCTCGGGGAGGTAGACCACCCGTCGCGTCATCGCGTCCGCCACCAGTCTCGCCATGCCTGAGCCTCCTCGCCGTCGATACGTCGATTACTCCAGTTCTCCCACGTTCAACCCGGCAACGTCCACCGGCGGCACGTCGTTTCGCTCTCCGGCATGGCGGTCGCGCCTGTCGGCGTACCTCCCGGCCGGACGGCGGACTAGATCATGTGCTTATTCAGGTGTCGCCATCGTCACGTTCCGATCCGTGCCCGACCGGTGGAAAACTGATCCGGCAACCACAGCTGAAGAGTCATTAGGGGGAACGATGGCTTGGCGCAGCTTCGTGGCCATGGGGGACAGCTTCACCGAGGGCATGTGCGACGGGTATCCGGACGGCACATACCGCGGATGGGCCGACCTCGTCGCCACTCGTCTCGCGGTGGATTCCGGACCCGACTTCGGGTATGCGAACCTGGCGATCCGCGGCCGGCTCCTGGACCAGGTGATCGCCGAGCAACTCGAGCCGACCCTGGAGATGAAGCCGGATCTGGTGAGTTTCGCGGCCGGCGGGAACGACATCCTGCGGCCTCGCGTCGATCCGCACCTGCTGGTCGACCGGATCGAGCCGGTGATCGCGCGGATCCGGGCCACCGGGGCGGACGTGATCATGTTCCGGTTCGCCGACGTCGCCGTGCACATCCCGGGCGGGCAGCGGATGATCGGCGGCCGGGCGGCGGTCCTCAACGACGGCTTCCGGGACATCGCGCAGCGGCACGGGGCGTTTCTGATCGATCTCTTCGCCGACCATGCGTTCCTGAACCGCAGCCTGTGGAGCGACGACCGGCTGCACTTGTCCGAGTCCGGTCATCGGCGGGTCGCCGGGCACGTGCTGAACGCGCTGGGCGTCGGCGTCGAGGAGGACTGGATGCTGGTCCCGCCGACGCCGCAGCCCACGCCGTGGCGCCTGGCGCGCAGCGCGGACCTGCGCTGGGCCCGGGTGCACCTGGCGCCCTGGGTCGGGCGGCACCTGCGCGGGCAGTCGATGGGCGACCTCGTCACGCCGAAGCGGCCGGTGCTGGCCCCGATCGACGTTCTGTGAGGTCGCGCTCGTCATGGGGTCCGCGCGGGCCCCGCGGCAAGGGCTAACGTGACAGTCATGTCCGTTCCGAACGATCCGGCGCAGGCGCTGCAGGCCTACGCGCACCCTGACAAACTGGTCACCACCGAGTGGCTCGCCGCGAATCTGGACACCCCCGGTCTGGTGGTCGTCGAGTCTGACGAGGACGTGCTGCTCTACGACACCGGGCACATCCCGGGCGCGGTCAAGGTCGACTGGCATCTGGAGCTGAACGACCAGATCACCCGCGACTACCTGGACCCGGCCGCGTTCGCCGAGATGTGTGCGGCGAAGGGCATCGGCCGTGACGACACGATCGTGTTCTACGGCGACAACTTCAACTGGTGGGCGTCGTACGCACTCTGGGTCTTCAGTCTTTTCGGACACCGCGACGTGCGACTGCTCGACGGTGGCCGGCAGAAGTGGGTGGCCGAGGGCCGTCCCGTGACGCGGGACAAGACCACGCGCTCGCAGGCGGAGTACCCGGTGCCCGTGCGCAACGATGCGGAGATCCGCGCGTTCCGTGACCAGGTGATGGGCCACATCGCCAGCGGGCGCCCGCTGGTCGACGTGCGCTCCCCACAGGAGTACACGGGCGAGTTGACCCACATGGCGGCGTACCCGCAGGAGGGCGCGCTGCGCGGCGGCCACATCCCGGGCGCGGTGAGCAAGCCGTGGAAGTCCGCGGCGAACGAGGACGGCACGTTCAAGGCGCACGACGACCTCGTCAAGATCTACCGCGACGAGCTGGGCCTGGAGACGGGCGACGACATCATCGCCTACTGCCGGATCGGCGAGCGGTCCAGCCACACCTGGTTCGTCCTGCGGCACCTCCTGGGGTACCCGCAGGTCCGCAACTACGACGGTTCCTGGACGGAGTGGGGCAACCTGGTCCGGGCGCCGATCACCAAGGGTGCGGAGCCCGGCGGCCTGAAGTGAGCGGCGCGGCCCTCCGCGGCCGCGCTGTTCCAAACCACGCTGTTTTTGTCAGACGAACCCGGTACCGTGCGCTGCCGTGAGCAACACCTTCCAGGTTGATCTACGGGGCATCGTCGACCTGCTCAGTCACCATCTCTACGCGAGCCCCCGCGTGTATGTCCGCGAGCTCCTGCAGAACGCCGTGGACGCGATCACCGCAGTCGGTCCCGATCACGCCGGCCGGGTCGAGATCACCACCGGCGACACCCTGCGGATCGCCGACAACGGCATCGGGCTCACCGAAGCGCAGGTGCACGAGCTGCTCGCCACCATCGGCCGCAGCTCGAAGCGCGACGAGCTGGGCTTCGCCCGGCACGAGTTCCTCGGCCAGTTCGGCATCGGGCTGCTCTCCTGCTTCCTGGTCGCCGACGAGATCCGGGTGCACACCCGGCGTGCGGGCGCGGCCCCGGTGCTCTGGATCGGTTACTCAGACGGGCGTTACGAGGTGCGCGCCGCCGACGAGCGTGAGCCGGGCACCACGGTGACGCTGATGCCGCGGCGGGGCGCCGAGCACTACCTGACCAGCGCGACCGTGACCGAGCTGGCCGAGCTCTACGGCTCCCTGCTGCCGATCGACGTGACAGTGGACGGGAGCCGCGTCACCGCCGGGACGGTGCCGTGGGCGCTGCCGGCGAGCGAGCGGAATGCGTACGCCGAGAAGGTCCTGGGTTTCCGTCCCTTCGACGTCATCGAGCTGAACGTGCCCGGCGCGGGCCTGAGCGGCGCGGCCTTCGTGCTGCCCACCCCGGTCAACCCGGCGAGTCGTGGTGGCCACCGGGTCTACCTCAAGCGGATGCTGCTCTCCGAGAGCGTCGAGGGGTTGCTCCCGGAATGGGCGTTCTTCGCGCGGTGTGTGCTGGACAGCACCGAGCTGCGCCCGACGGCGAGCCGTGAGGCGCTCTACGACGACGGCATGCTCGCCGAGACGCGTGAGGCGATCGCCGATCAGCTGCGCGGCTGGCTGGTCCGGCTGTCCGCCACCGATCCGCGGCGTCTGGCCCAGTTCCTGCAGATCCATCACCTCGGCGTGAAGGCGCTGGCCCTGCACGACGACGAGATGCTGCGCCTGGTCGAGCAGTGGTATCCGATGCAGACGAACATGGGTGAGCTGACGCTCGCCGAGTTCCGGGCCAGATTCGGGACCATTCGGTACGCCGCGACGGCCGACGAGTTCCGCCAGCTCGCCGCCGTGGCAGCCGCGCAGGACGTGGGGCTGATCAACGGTGGCTACGTCTACGACTCCGACCTGATCCAGCGGCTCGCCGCCCTGGACGAGGAGGTCCGGGCCGAGCGCCTCGACCCGACCGATCTGACCACGAAGTTCACCGCGGTCGACGCGGAGACCGAGCTGCGCCTGCGCCCGTTCCTGTCGGCGGCCCAGCGCCGCCTCGACAAACTGGGCTGCGAGGTGGTCGTCCGCGCGTTCGACCCGGCCAGTCTCCCCGCGTTGTACCTGGTGAGCCGGGCTGCCGCGTTCCACGACGAGTTCACCGCGAGCCGTGACCAGGCCGACGATCTCTGGGGCGGGGTGCTCGACGCGCTCTCCTCGACGGTGCCGAACGACCGGCCGCAGCTGGTGCTCAACCACCGCAACCCGCTGATCCGGCGGGTGTCCTCGCTCGGCGACTCCGACCTGGCGGGGCTGGCCGTGGAGTCGCTCTACGGTCAGGCTCTGCTGCTCGGCCACCATCCGATCCGGCCGGCCGACGCTGCCCTGCTGACCTCGTCGTTCCTGGGCCTGCTGGACCGGGCCGTTCCCGGGGAGGAGACCCGATGAAGACTGCCGAAGAGCTGTGGGACGTTCTGCAGGAGGCGCATCACCTGCCGCACGGCGCGGCCCAGATCGCCCTCGTCGAGCAGGTGATGCGGCACGCGGACGGTGCCGGGGACCCGGCGCTGGCCTTCTACACCCGGCTGTTCGCGACGACGGCGTATGTCTACGGCGGCGAGTCGGTGAAGTCGTTCGCCACGTTCTCCTGGTGCGTGGCCGATTTCGATCGGAACCCGCAGCCGTACCACGAGCGCTGGACACACAGCCTGCTCTGGAAGTTCAAGACCATGGTCAACGCGCTGACCGACTTCCCGGAGATCCCGCTCGCGCGGACGTACGCGGTGCTCGACGACATGGAACGCCGCTACCGTGAGGGCGGCCACGGCCTCCAGCCGGTGTACAAGCACCGGTTCCTCGTCGCCAACCACGTCGGCGCGACCGAGGAGGCGCAGGGCTGGTTCGAGAAGTGGCGGGCCGCGCCGCGCACCGAGCTGTCCGACTGCGAGGGCTGCGATCCGGGCACCCTGGCCTGGCACCTGAACAGCCGTGGTGACTACGACGACGCGGTGGCGGTGGCCGCTCCGATCCTGTCCGGGGAGCTGAGCTGTACCGAGCAGCCGCAGAGCATTCTCAGCGAGCTGATGGTGTCGTACGTGCACACCGGTCGCCTGGGCGAGGCCGCCGACGCGCACCGCCGGTCGTACCTGATCGAGCGCGCCAACCTGGCTGACCTCAACGGGATTGGCGACCACCTGCTGTTCTGCGCGCAGACCGGCAACGAGGCCCGTGGCCTGGAGATCCTCCAGCGGCACATCGACTGGCTCGATCGGGCACCGTCCCCGGCCGCCGGGATGAACTTCGCGGCGGCCTGCGTCGCGCTGCTGCGCCGGCTCGTCGCGCTCGGCCACGGTGACACGCTGATCCGCCGGGCCGGCCGCGCCGACGTGACCGCCCCGGCGCTGGCCGGGGAGCTGACCGCCTATGCGGCCGAGCTGGCCGCCCGCTTCGACGCCCGCAACGGCACCAGCCATCAGAGTGAGCGGATCGCCGAGCGGATGGCCTCGGAGCCGTATGACGTGGTTCTCCCGCTGTCACCGACCGCCCGGCGCGCGAGCGCTCCACAAGCGACACCCGTGCCGGCGCCGCGGCCCGTGATCGCCGAGATCCCGGCCGAGCTCACCGAGGAGCAGCTGATCGACCTCGCCGAGAAGCACCTCGAGGAGGACGAGCACGAGAGGTTCGGCGCGGCGCTCGACGCGTTCGCCGGCCGCTTCCCCGATCCGTCCGACCCGCGGCTGGCCGGCCGGCTGTGGATGCTGCGCGGTTACCGTGCCGGTGGAGTGGACGCGGAGGTTGCCATCGAGTCCTTCGACAAGGCGATCTCGGCGTACGAGGCGAGCGGCGACCCCGGCAAGGTGAGCTCCCTGCGCGCCCGGGCGGCGTTCGAGCGCGGCCGCAGCGAGAAGCTCGACCTGGCCGAGGTGCTGACCGTGGTCCAGGCCGACGCCGATTACCAGGACGAGCACGGCACCCACCGTGATCGGGCGAGCGCCTGGCTGCGACTGTCCACCGTGTACCTCCTGATGGACCGGATCGACGAGGCGACCGAGGCCGGCGACCGCGCCGATCGGCACGCCGCCGAGTCCGGTGAGCCGCGCCGGGTGGCGCACCACGCCATGCTCCGGGCGCGGAACCGGTCCGCCGCGGATCGCGACGACGAGGCGCGCGAGGCGGCCCGGGCCGCCTGGGACTTCTACCGGGAGAACGGGCCGGCCCGGTCCAGCGCCGAGGCGGCGACGATCTACGGCCAGCTGGCCGGGGACCCGGCCGAGGTGGTGGCCGCGATGACGGAGTCGTTGTCCTTCGGGCTGCCCGGCGCCGAACTGGTCGCTCACGCGCTGCGTGGTCGTGCGCTGATGGCCTCGGATCGCGTGGCCGAGGCGATCGACGACATGGTGGAGGCTGTCGCGATCAGCACCGAGCAGGAGAACGAGCATTCCGGGTCTTTCGCCCGGCAGGACCTCGCGCAGATGTACCGGGCGGTCGACCGCCTGCCGGAGGCCGCCGAGGTGGCCGAGGAGGGGCTGCTCGGGTTCGAGCGGCTGGGTTTCACCGCGCCCGCCAACGACACGAAGTACATGCTGGCCGGCATCTACCGTGATCTTGGCGACACCGCCCGGGCGCTGGAGCTCTACCGCGAGTTGATCGAGGTGCTTGCCGACAACCCGGCCGGTCGCGGCCAGATCGGTGAGGATGCCGGTGACGTGCTCTACCGGCTGGACCGTGACGCCGAGGCGGCGCTGACGTTCCGGGCCGCGGCCGAGGCGCTGCGTGAGGCCGGCGATCCGGTCGGCGAGCTACGTGTCCTGCGTCGCCGGCTGGCCGCGTTGAACTACGCCGACGAGGTCGAGGAGGCCGAGGAGCTGATCGGCCTGGTTACCCGCCGGTACGAAGAACTCCCCGCCGAACTGGCCGAACAGCCCGGCGTCCAGTGGGGGCGCGGGATCTTCGCATTCGAGGTCGGCAATCTGCTGATGCGCCGGGGCCGATGGGCGGAGGCCCTGCCGCATCTCGAGGGCGCGCCGGAACGGCTCCGCGCGATCGGTGCCGAAGAGGACGCCGACCGGGTTGCCGGAATGCGGTCTGAGGCGTTGTTCCGGTCGGGCCGTCCCGTCGAGGCGCTCGCGCTGATGGACGCGCTGCCCGAACAGAGGCGGATCCCGGAGCTCTACGACGAGGTCCGGCAGGCCGTCGATCGGCTGAACGACCGTTAAGCAAGCACTTGACGAAGGGTTAAGGTGGCGGGGTGACGACGGTAGAACAGCGGCACCGGACCACCCCGCCGGCGCCCCGGCGGCGGTCCCGCCGCGACGAAATCCTCGAGATCGCGGTCGGCCTCTTCGCCGCGCGGGGCTATCACGGTGTCTCGATGGACGACATCGGCTCGGCGGCCGGCGTCACCGGCCCGGCGTTGTATCACCACTTCGCCGGCAAGGAGGCGATGCTGGTCGCCGCGCTGATCCCGGTCAGCGAGGGTCTGCTCGAGGGCGGCCGCGAACGCGTCGCGCGCCACCCGGCCGAGGCCGAGGCGGCGCTGGCCGACCTGATCGACTTCCACGTCGACTTCGCGCTGGCCAACCCCGCGGTGATCGCCCTGCACCTGCACGAGCTCGATCGTCTCCCGGAGGAGCCGCGACGTCAGATCCGCCGGCTGCAGCGGCTCTATGTGGAGGAATGGGTCGGGGTGCTGACCCTGCTGCGACCGGAGTTGGAGCCGGCCGAGGCGCGGGTCCTGGCGCACGCCGCTTTCGGCCTGATGAACTCGACGCCGTTCCTAGGCGGTGAGGTGGAGTGGCGCCGGCGGGCTGCCCTGCTGCGCGACGCGACGATGCACGCCCTGACCGGCCGCTGACGGTCGCACAACTGAACGAACGCGCCTGAAGACCTGCCTGCGGGGAGGCCTACCGGCCACCCTGGAGGCGACGGAAACACCGGCCGTCCTACAGGGCACGCCGGCACGCCGACACACAGGAGCCCCATGATCGAGTCGTTGCTCGTCGCCAACCGCGGCGAGATCGCCCGCCGGATCATCCGCACCGCGAAGCGCCTGGACATCCGTACCATCGCGGTCCATTCCGATGCCGATGCCGACCTCCCGTTCGTGCTGGAGGCCGACGAGGCCGTCAACATCGGGCCGGCGAACCCGGCGCAGAGCTACCGCAACGCCGATGCCATCCTCGCCGTCGCGAAGGAGCGCAACGCCCAGGCGATCCATCCGGGCTACGGCTTTCTGAGTGAGAATGCCGGATTCGCCCGTACTGTCGAATCAAGCGGCCTGGTGTGGGTCGGGCCCGGCGCCGAAGCGATCACCGCGATGGGCGACAAGATCAATGCCCGGAATCTGATGGCCGCGGCGGGCGTGCCGGTCGCGCCCGGCACGCCCGAGCCGGTCGCCGATGTCGACGCAGCCCTCGCCGCCGCACAGCAGATCGGGTATCCGGTGATGGTGAAGGCTGCGGCCGGCGGCGGCGGGATGGGCATGGCCGTCGCGGCCGACGAGGCGGCCCTGCGCACCGAGCTCGACAAGGTGCGGGCGTTCGCCGAGCGCATGTTCGGTGACGGATCGGTGCTGCTGGAGCGCTACTTCCCGCGCGTACGACACGTCGAGGTGCAGATCCTCGGTCTGGCCGACGGCCGGGTGATCGCCCTCTCCGAGCGGGAGTGCTCGGTGCAGCGCCGCAACCAGAAGCTGGTCGAGGAGGCTCCGTCCCCGGCGGTCGGGCCGGAACTGCGTGAGCGGATCCTGGCGGCCGCGGTCCGGGCCGGCGAGGCGGTGAACTACCGCAACGCGGGCACGGTCGAGTGCCTGCTCGACCCGGCGACCGGCGAGTTCTTCTTCCTGGAGATGAACACCCGGCTGCAGGTCGAGCACCCGATCACCGAGTTGATCCACGGGATCGACCTGGTGGAGCTGCAGCTGCGTATCGCCAGTGGCGAGAACGTGACGGTGGACACCGGCAGGTCCGGGCATGCGATCGAGCTCCGGATCAACGCGGAGGACCCGAAGCGTTTCCTCCCCGGGCCCGGCCGGATCACGACCTGGGTGGAGCCGGCGGACGCCCGCGTCGACTCGGGGTATGTCGAGGGCAACACGGTGACCCCCTTCTACGACTCCCTGCTCGCCAAGCTGATCGTCTTCGGCGCCGACCGCACGGAAGCGCTGGCCAAGGCTCGTGCCGCGGTCGCCGGTTTCGCGATCGCCGGCCCGAAGAACAACCTGCTGTTCTTCGCCGAGCTGTTGGAGAACCCGGAGTTCCTCTCCGGTGACTACGACACCGGCATCGTCGGCAGGATGAGGTGAATCATGACTTTCATCAGCATCCGTGAGGTCGCGCCGCGCGACGGCCTGCAGAACGAGGACCCGATCCCGGCCGACGGCAAGGTCGAGCTGATCGACGCGCTCAGCCGGACCGGCGTGCGACGCATCGAGGCGGTCTCGTTCGTGCACCCCAAAGCCATCCCGCAGATGGCCGACGCGGACGAGGTCTGGTCCCGGATCCACCGGAACCCGGACGTCCGCTACTCCGCGCTGATCCCGAACACCCGCGGCGCACAGCGAGCGCTGGCCGCAGGATTCGGCGAGATCGAGGTGGTCGTCTCGGCGAGCGACACCCACAACCGGCGCAACCTGAACCGCTCCACCGACGAGTCGCTGGACGACATCGCCGGGCTGATCCCGCTGGTGCACGAGGCCGGCGCGACGCTCGAGGTGATCGTGGCGACCAGTTTCGGCTGCCCCTACGAGGGCGACATCGATCCGGACCGGGTGGCGGGCATCGTGGCGCGGGTGCGTGCCGACGGCGCGGACCGCATCGCGTTCGGCGACACCACCGGGATGGCGACCCCGCGCCGGGTCAAGGACCTGCTTTCCGCGGTACGGCCGGATCTGCTCCACTTCCACAACACGCGTGGCACCGGGCTCGCGAACATCCTCACCGCCCTGGAACTGGGCATCGTCGAGTTCGACGCCAGTGCCGGTGGGCTGGGCGGGTGTCCGTACGCGCCCGGCGCCTCCGGAAACGTGGCGACCGAGGAGGTCGTCCACATGCTCCACGACATGGGATATGACACCGGAATCGATCTGGACGAGTTGTTGCGGGCTGCCGGACTGGCCGAACGCCTGGTCGGCCGTACCCTTCCATCGGGTGTTCTGAGAGCGGGGCCCCGTAACCGTCTCGTGTGATTCTTCAGTGCGATTCCTGCGATCATTTTTCTGATTTGCTCGCGTGACTTCTCGCTCGCTCACGTCGTTACCAATACCGAGTGGCCGATATCGCCCATCCCGGGTCAGCCGGGGTGTTAAAGGCGAGGCCGACGACGAGGGGTGGAAACGATGGCGGGCTGGAGGGTCGAGCGCACGCCGCGCGCGGCGTCCGGTTCCGTGCCGGCCACCCACGGCGGCTCCCCGCTCATGCCGCCCCACAGCCAGGGGGCGGAGCGGCGGCCGGAGCGCCGCGCCGGACGTGCCGGTCACCGGTGGTTCCTGCGTGTTCTCGTCATCAGCGGCCTGGCCGGAGTGGCCTGGCTGCTCACCGGCGCCGCCGCGAACGCCGCGGAGCCCGACGCCGAGCCGGTCAGCGGCTCGGCGCCCGGGATCGTGCTCGACGACGCCGTCGAGCCGGCGACCACCTGGTTCGACGTGAGCCGGGTGCACGCGGCAGGCGAACTCCTGAAGGCGGCCGTCCAGCCGCTGGAGTCCGAGCCGAAGCCCCATCAGCGCGTCCTGACCATGCACCTCGACCCGGCCGAGGAGCCGGCCGGGGACGCTGTCACGGACGCCGAGCCCGTGAACGATGCGGAGCCCTCCGGCGATGCCCTGCGAACGGCGCCCGCGCCGCTGCGTGCCAGCAGCGGAGACGCGGACGACCAGGAGCTGCCGGCTGCCGGAGGTGAACTGCCGGTGCGAGCGCCGGCAGTCGCCGCCACGACCCTGCCACCCGCCGCTGAGCAGCCGGGACAACCGGCTGTCACCGGCACGGCAGGGGAGGCGGCAGCACTCGCGGGCACCAGGACCGCCCTTGTCCCGGCACGGCACGCCACGGATGGCGCCGCGCCGGCCCGGCGAGTCCGGTCCCACGCCCGGTCGTACGTCCACCGGCATGCCCCGGCCGCCCGGCCGGTTGCGCCGAGGACGCTCCGGGAGCCGGAGACGATCCGGGAACCGGAGGAGATCCGGGACGATGTGCCCGGCGGTGACGGATCCGCGCCCGCGCGGATGAACCTCGGGGCAGTCAGCGGTATCCCGGCCGGTGGGTCGGGAGCGAACACGGAGAGCGGCTCGTCGGCCGTTCTTCCCTCCGGGATCGCGAACGGCCCGGTGGCCTGCCACCGCTGCCCGATCGCGCCCGATGTCGACGCCCGGCGGCACGATGCCGAGGCGCCGACCGTCTCACCTGACTGACGATGGCCCGGCGGCGCGCCCTGGAGGCGGCCGTCCGTGAAACAGGCCGGACGATTCCCGAACCGTTTGCGTACAAGCGGCGAATCGTGCGCGGCCTCCAGCAGCCATCACCGCGGCGGCGTGTGTCGACGAGCGGGGTCAGGGCCGGTATTCAACAAGTAGCCAGGGCACCGCTGCGCCCGGAAGCGGATTTCGCAGCACAAGACAATTCAATACGCGGAAATCCTTGCTGACCATTTTGAAAGGCATTACTTTTCTCATGAAGAAGACGTGGGTTCGTAAGACGCTGAGCGTCGGCATCATGGCCGCCGGCGCCCTGCTGATGGCCCCTGCCGCGGCTCAGGCCAGCGCGCAGGGGTACGGCAGCGCCGCCCCGGCCGGTGGCGGGATCACCCAGCAGTCGGGTGCCAACGTCGGCGCCGACAACGGCACCCAGATCGCCGTGCCGGTCACCGTGCCGGTCAACCAGAACGGCAACGCCGACAGCGTCCTCGGGGTCAGCTCGGCCCGCGGCTCCGGCGTCAACCACGTCACCGAGAGCGGGCACACCGCCGGCGGTGGCTGGGGCAACGGGATCGCCCAGCAGTCGGGTGGCAACATCGGCATCCTGAACGGCAACCAGATCGCCGTGCCGGTGACCATCCCGATCAACCAGTGCGGCAACGCTGACAGCCTGCTCGGGGTCTCCTCGGCGCAGGCGACCTGCGCCAACGTCATCGGCAACGGCTTCGGCCGCAGCGCGGGCCAGGGCGGCAAGCAGATCGGTGCGAGCCGGGGTGGCAGCCAGACCGGTGCGAGCCAGGGCGCCGACCTGCTGGGTGGTAGCCACCTCGGCGGCCTGCTCGGTGCCGGCCACGGCGCCCAGCAGTACGGCGCGAACCACGGCAGCGGCCTGTTCGGCGGCAGCCAGGCCGGCCACCAGTACCTCCCGAACCGCGGTGGCGACCACTACGGCGCGAGCCACGGCAGCTACCCGGTCGGTGGGAGCCAGGGCGGCAACCGGGTCGGCGGCTGGGACAGCGGCATCAACCAGACCAGCTTCGGCAACATCGGGTTCCTGAACGGCACCCAGTTCGCGATGCCGGTCGTCGCCCCGATCAACGCCTGCGGCAACTCGCTCGGCTCGCTGCTCGGCTCGGCCCAGTCCTCGGCGATCTGCGTGAACCGGATCGGCGGCAACGACGCCATGTGGGGCCAGGGCAAGGGCTACGGCAACCCGAGCGGTGGCGTGCGTGGCGACAACGGTGACGACTGCTCCTGCAAGGGCGGCCACAACAACGGCGGCGTTCGCGGC
>NZ_BOMH01000056.1 GCF_016862095.1 Actinoplanes cyaneus | reverse complement strand
TCACAGCAACGGTGGTGGCTCGGCCCCGATCGTGAACGACGACCAGGGCTACAGCAACGACGACGACCACGGTGACGTCAAGGGCGACGACAACGGCTACGGCAACGGCGGCCACAAGGGCAACGGTCACAAGACCGGCCACAAGGGCAACGACAACAAGGGCAACGTCAAGGGCGACGACAACGGCTACGGCGACGTCAAGGACGACGACACCGGCTACGGCGACGTCAAGGGCGGCAACAAGGGCAACGGCAACAAGGGCAACGTCAAGGGTGACAAGGGCTACGGCGACGTCAGCCCGGACACCTACGGCGACAAGACCGGTGGCCGTAAGTCGATCGAGAGCACCTCGGTCCACGGCATGACCGGCAGCCTGGGTGGCCTGGACCTGCTCTACACCCTGCGCTGACGCGCAAGCCGGCGGCGCCGTCCCGGGCGTCGTCCGCACACCGGTGCTCCTCCACGCGCCGGTAACCGGGACGGGAGCCTCCGCACTCGCGGGGGCTCCCGTTCGTCGTTCCCGGACCTTGCGCCGTAGCCCGAGCCGGCGTCGCTATTCGTCGCCGCGCTCCGTGCCCTCGGCGTTGTTCGTCGTTGCCGCCGATCTTCGTTTGCGATAGCCTAACGCTCGTTAAGCCTAACGACCGTTAAGGGCGCGTGGGCGGCACGGAACGTTGACGAGGGGGAACGATGGACGCCGACGCGCTGGCGCAGGTCCGCAAGCGTGTCCTGGCCGGCGGCGCGGAGCGCTACCACGCGGCCAACGCGGCGAAGGGCAAGCTCTTCGCCCGGGAGCGGGTCGCTCTCCTGGCCGACGAGGGTTCCTTCGTCGAGGACGGGCTCTATGCCAACAGTCTCGCCGAGGGGCTGCCCGCCGACGGCGTGATCACCGGAACCGCCCGGGTCGGCGGCCGTGACGTGTGCGTGATGGCCAACGATTCCACGGTCAAGGCCGGTTCGTGGGGCGCCCGCACGGTGGAGAAGATCGTCCGCGTGATCGAGCGGGCCTACCAGCTCGGCGTCCCGATGATCTACCTGGTCGACTCGGCCGGCGCCCGGATCACCGACCAGGTCGACCTCTTCCCCGGCCGCCGTGGCGCCGGGAAGATCTTCCACACCCAGGTCAAGGCGTCCGGCGCCATCCCGCAGATCTGCGCGCTGTTCGGCCCGTCGGCGGCCGGTGGGGCGTACATTCCGGCCTTCTGCGACGTCGTCGCGATGGTCGAGGGCAACGCGAGTATGTATCTGGGCTCCGACCGCATGGTCGAGATGGTCACCGGGGAGAAGACGACGCTCGAGGCGATGGGCGGCGCCCGCGTGCACTGCGCCGAGTCCGGCGTCGGCCACTTCCTCTGCAAGACCGAGCAGGACGCGCTGGACGTCGTGCGCACCTATCTGTCCTATGTGCCGCAGAACTGGACCGAGCGCCCGCCTTCGGTGTCAGCGGCCGGGGCCTCCGGGGCCGATCTCGCCGCCCTGGTTCCGGCCAGTGAGCGGCAGGCCTTCGACATGCGCAGGTATGTCAAGGGTCTGGTCGACGAGGGCTCGTTCTTCGAGATCCAGGCGTTGTGGGCGCGCGAGCTGACCGTCGGGTTCGCCCGGCTGGACGGCGAGGTGGTCGGCGTGCTCGGCAACAACTCGATGTTCAAGGGCGGCGTCCTCTTCGTCGACTCGGCCGACAAGGCGAGCCGGTTCGTGCAACTCTGCGACGCTTTCAACATCCCGTTGCTGTTCCTCGCCGACGTGCCCGGTTTCATGGTCGGCTCGGCGGTGGAGAAGCAGGGGATCATCCGGCACGGCGCGAAGATGATCACCGCGATCTCCGAGGCCACGGTGCCGAAGATCTGCGTGGTGGTCCGCAAGGCCTACGGCGCTGGTCTCTATGCCATGGCCGGCCCCGGTTTCGAGCCGGACGCCACGATCGCGCTGCCTACCGCCAAGATCGCGGTGATGGGCGCCGAGGCCGCCGTCAACGCGGTCTACGCCAACAAGATCGCGGCGATCGAGGACCCGGAGGCCCGGGACGCCTTCGTCGCCGAACGCCGCGCGGAATACGAGCGCGACATCGACATCATGCGCCTGGCCAGCGAACTCGTCGTGGACGCCGTGGTCGAGCCCGGTGACCTGCGCGGCGAGCTGATCCGGCGATTCGCCACGGCACGCGGGAAGGACCGCACGTTCTCCCGCCGCCGTCACGGGGTCACTCCCGTCTAGAGGAAGCGCATAGCGAGATGGTGGATTTCCGGCTCGGCGACGAGCTAGAGGATTTGCGTGCCAGTGTCCGGCAGTTCGCCCGTGAACAGGTGGCGCCGGTCATCGCCGATCATTACGAGCACAAGACTTTCCCGTACGACGTGGTCCGCCAGATGGGCAAGATGGGCCTGTTCGGCCTGCCGTTCCCCGAGGAGTTCGGCGGGATGGGAGGCGACTACTTCGCGCTCTGCATCGCGCTGGAGGAGATCGCCCGCGTCGACAGCTCCGTCGCGGTCACCCTGGAGGCCGGGGTCTCCCTGGGTGCGATGCCGATCTTCCGGTACGGCACCACGGCGCAGAAACAGCGCTGGCTGCCGCAACTGGTCAGTGGCGAGGCGCTGGCCGGCTTCGGTCTGACCGAGCCGGGCTCGGGGTCGGACGCGGCCGGCATCACCACCCGGGCGGTGCTCGACGAGGCAGCCGGTGAGTGGGTGATCAACGGGACGAAGGCGTTCATCACCAACTCCGGCACCGACATCACGGCGCTGGTCACGGTCATGGCGGTGACCGGGACGAACCCGGACGGCTCCCGTGAGCTCTCCACAATCATCGTCCCGTCCGGCACCCCGGGCTTCACCGTGGCCCCGCAGTACTCGAAGGTCGGCTGGTGCGCGTCGGACACGCACGAGCTCTCCTTCGACGACGTACGGGTCCCGGCCGAGAACCTGCTCGGCGAGCGGGGCCGTGGTTTCGCCCAGTTCCTGCGCATCCTCGACGAGGGGCGCATCGCGATCGCTGCGCTCTCGGTCGGCCTGGCCCAGGGCTGCGTCGACGAGTCGGTGACCTATGCGAAGCAGCGCACCGCGTTCGGCCGCGCGATCGGCGACAACCAGGCCGTCCAGTTCATGATCGCGGACATGGAGATGCGCGCCCACCTGGCGCGGCTCGGCTACTACGACGCGGCCGCGCGACTGATCGCCGGTGAGGACTTCAAGCGGTACGCCGCGATCGCCAAGCTGAACGCCAGCAACGCCGCCATGGAGAACAGTAGGTACGCGACCCAGGTGCACGGCGGCTACGGCTTCATGAACGAGTCAGCGGTCGGCCGCTTCTACCGGGACGCCAAGATCCTGGAGATCGGCGAGGGCACGTCGGAGGTCCAGCGGATGTTGATCGCCCGAGGCCTCGGACTTTAAGTTTTAGTAACTCTCCGGAGTCGAATTCCCGACAAAGGGCCTTCTGGGTTCGCCTCGATCGAATCCGATGCCTAGGTTCGCAGCATGGCGTCCGAACAGGGCTTCGCGGTCCTGCTCCGCAACTATCGACGGCGTGCCGGCCTGACTCAGGAGGAGCTGGCCCTCCGCGCTGCCATCGGCGTGCGTACGGTCCGTGATCTGGAGCGCGGTCGCGCCTCACGTCCACAGAGGACAACCGCCGAGCTGCTGGTGGGCGCCCTGGGCCTGACCGGTTCCGATCGGGAGCAATTCCTGGACGCTGCCCGCGGCCGGGTCGTCGACGGCACCTCCGGCACCCCGTTCCTGCGCGCCGCGACGGCCGACGAGCTGATCGGGCGGGACGCCGACATCGCCGAGGTCGTCGCCCTGCTCTCCGCAGCCGACGGGCCGCGCGGGATGACGCTGGTCGGGGTCGCCGGCGTGGGCAAGACCAGCCTCGCCACGGTTGTCGCGCACCGGCTGGCCGACGGTCACCCGGGCGGGGTGGCCGGCGTCGCGGTCGGCGACGACTCGACCGCCGACGAGTTGCTCGACAGCGTGGCGGCCGGGTTCGGGGCGGCCCGCGCGCGGGAGCTGCCCGGGCACCTCGGCGCGGCGGCCGCGCTGCTCTTCGTTGACGGGGTGGACCGTGCGGCCGCGGCAGCCGCGGAGGCGCTGACCGGGCTGCTGGACAGGATGCCACGACTGCGGTTGCTGGCGACCGGGCGGCAGCCGGCCGGGTTCGCCGGGGAACGGGTCTGGCCGGTGGCGCCGCTGACGATCCCGCCGGTGGAGCTCTCCGTGGGGACGGTTGCGGAGCTGACGCCGTACTCCGCGATCGGTCTCTTTCTCGAACGCCTCGGACGGGTGCGCCGGACGCGCCTGGCGCCGCACGAGATCGGCCCGCTCGCGGCCCTGGTCCGGCGACTCGGCGGGTTGCCGCTCGCGATCGAGCTGGCCGCGGCCCGTGGACGGGTGCTCACCGTCCCGGAGATCCTCGCCAGTTACCCCGTCCCGGTGCCGCATCCGGTCGTCCCGCTGCAGGACGTGGTTGCGGGAACGTACCGGGTGCTGGCGCCGCCCGAGCAGCGGGCGTTGCGACTGCTGGCGATGTTCCGGCATCGGTGGTCGCGGGAGCATGCCGAGGCAATGCTGGACACTTCGGACGGTGATCGCGCCGACGTGGTGCATCTGCTCGACCGGCTCGTCGCGTTGGGCCTGCTCAACGTGAGTGGCGACGACGTCGTCCGGTTCCGGCTGCCGGCCGCGATCCGGGATTTCGCCACCGAGCGCTCGGCGGCCGAGGGAGAGCTCGAGGAGGCCCGCAAGCGCCATGCGCGCCTCGCCCCGGCCACCGCCTCCGGCGACGGCGTCGTGCCCTGAAGATCCAGGGTCTGTCCGGCGGTGAACCAGGGCCGCGGCGTGGCCTGGGCCTCGCCTCACACTGGGGTGATCCGCCAGACAGACCCTGGGCGACGCGCCCGGGCTGGGCCCGGGCGCGGCGTGCGCAACCAGCGCGATGCGTGCCCCCCACGCGTGCCGGTCGCAGCGACGCCGCGCCCCGAAGCGGCGAGAACGAAGACTCCCCCGAAAGCCCCGTCAGTCGCCTCGATCGCGCCGCATCCCCCGGGCCGCAACACTAGCCGCGCCGTGCACGCGGCCAAGGGAATTCGCCCGTTCTGCCGGTGGTTCTGCCGGTCCGGCGCCGGGGCCCGGGCGCCGGCTGCTGATCAGGCGGAGGTGACCGATTCGGAGCTGCCGGCGGTCGCGCACGGATTGACCGCGTCGCGGATCGTGCGGAGCGAGTCCAGCAGATCGTCCAGCTGATCCGGCGGGAGTAGCCCGACATACCACTGCTGCACCAGCTCGAGGTGCCCCGGCAGAACCTGGGCCAGCCGGCTCTGCCCGACGTCGGTGATCACCGCGTAGGAGCTGCGCCGGTCGGTCGGGCAGGCCTCGCGGCGGACCAGGCCGCCCCGTTCCATCCGGTCGACGACGCGGGTCACGCCGCTGGTGGAGAGCGTGGTCTGGCCGGCGAGATCGGTCATCCGGAGTCGGTTGCCGGGCGAGCGGGCGAGGCGCGTCAGCACCTCGAACTCGACCGGGGAGAGGCGGTGCTGCTCGAACTGTGCGGCGAGGCGGTTCATCAGACCCGTGTAGGCCTCGGCCAGCAGGCCGACCGCGGTGAGGCGAGGGTCGTCCAGATCGGTGTTCACGTAGTCAACACTAGCAGGCACTTGACAAGAGGAATATTGCTTCGCATATAGTTGCTGTGTCAGACAAGCATCCCGCCAGAGTTCGAGAGAAGGAACAAGTCATGACGGTCAGCACGCGTGAGTTCGAGGGTCTGCAGTTCCCGGCCGCCGGCACGTATGAGCTGGACGCGGCGCACAAGCGGGTCGGCTTCGTCGTGAAGCACCTCATGGTCAGCAAGGTCCGTGGCCAGTTCAGCGAGGCGACCGCGACCATCGTGGTGGCGGACAACCCGCTGGAGTCCTCGGTGACGGCGTCGATCAAGACCGCCAGCGTCAGCACCGGTCAGGTCGACCGTGACAACCACCTGCGCGCCGGTGACTTCTTCGAGGCGGAGAAGTTCCCGACCATGGAGTACCGGAGCACGGGCGTGAAGTCGCACGCCGGCACCGAGTTCGTCCTCGACGGCGAGCTGACGATCAAGGGCATCACCAAGCCGGTCGAGCTGGTCGTCGAGTTCGAGGGCGCCACCGTCAGCCCGTACGGGCAGCACGTCTTCGGCTTCAGCGCCACCACCGAGATCGACCGCACCGACTGGGACCTCAGCTGGAACGTCGCGCTCGAGAGCGGCGGCGTGATGGTCAGCAAGAAGGTCAAGATCGAGATCGAGGGCGAGGCCGTTCTCCAGGCCTGATCCTCCATCGTGCACTGACGAGGCGCCGCCGGAAACCCGGCGGCGCCTCGTGCTGTCCGGGGCCCGGGGCGCGCGGAGCCTTCCGGCGATTCGTGGGGAACGGCCCGGAGGGCGGTCGCCTGGCGGTCGGCGCCCGAGGATGCGAAGGTGGACGGAAAGTATCCGTTCGCTCACAACGTGGTGATCGACGTCTGTTTCGTCCCCGACCGGCGCGGGAGGGCATCATGGGCAAAGATCTGACGCACGCGATCTTCTCGCCCGACGATCGAGTTCGGTTCCGGCGCCGGGTGCAGCGTGGCCTCGACGTGCTGGGCGGTCTGCTCGACGCCGAGGCGTTCGACCCCGGGACCGGCATGACCGGGCTGGAGATCGAGATCAACCTGGTCGACGCGGACGCCCGTCCGGCGATGCGCAACGCCGAGCTGCTGGCCGATCTCGACGACTCCCGGTTCCAGCCCGAGCTGGGACGATTCAACATCGAACTCAACGTGCCCCCGCGTCACATCGCGCCCGAGGGTTTTGCCGGCTTCGAGAAAGACATTTCAGATGCTTTGCGTACGGCGGAGGAGCGCGCCGGGAAGGCCGACAATCGCCTGGCGCTGATCGGGACACTGCCCACCCTCGTACCCGGTGATCTGGTTCTGGAGAATCTGTCGGACAACCCGCGGTTCCGGGCACTCAACGACGAGATCGTGGCGGCCCGGGGCGAGCAGTTCTCGCTGGACATCCGTGGCGTGGAGCGGCTGCGCGGCGCGAGTGGGACGATCGTGCCCGAGGCGGCCTGCACGAGTGTCCAGTTCCATCTCCAGGTCGCGCCGGAGTGGTTCGCGCGGTACTGGAACGCGTCGCAGGCGGTGGCCGGGGCGCAGGTCGCGCTCGGGGCGAACGCGCCGTTCCTGTACGGGCGCCGGCTGTGGGCGGAGACCCGGATCGCACTGTTCGAGCAGGCCACCGACACCCGGCCGGACGAGCTCAAGGAACAGGGAGTGCGGCCACGGGTCTGGTTCGGCGAGCGGTGGATCACCTCGGTCTTCGACCTCTACGAGGAGAACGTCCGGTTCTTCCCGCCGCTGCTGCCGCTGCTCAGCGACGAGGATCCGGACGAGGTGCGCTCTGTGGGCGGGATTCCGCGGCTGGCCGAGCTCTGCCTGCACAACGGGACCGTCTATCGGTGGAACCGGCCGGTCTACGACGTGATGGACGGGAAACCGCACCTGCGCGTGGAGAACCGGGTGCTGCCGTCCGGCCCGACCGTCGTCGACCTGCTCGCCAACGCGGCCTTCTACTTCGGGGTGGTGCGCCGGCTTGCCGAGGCCGAACGCCCGATCTGGTCACGGCTCGACTTCGACATCGCGGGCGCCAACTTCCGGGCCGGGGCGCGGGACGGGCTCGACGCCTCGATGTGGTGGCCCGGGCTCGGCGAGACGACAGCCGCCGAGCTGGTGCTGGAGACGTTGCTGCCGCTGGCGTACGAGGGACTTGACCGTTTCGGGGTCGACCCGGGCGAGCGGGATCGGCTGCTCGCCATCATCGAGGGACGCTGCCGGAGCCGGCAGAACGGTGCCTCGTGGCAGACCGCCGCGGTGCGCGCGGCGGAGGACCGGGGGTCGTCACGGGCCGTTGCGCTGCGCGAGATGACCTGGCGTTACCTGGAGCTGCAGCACACGAACGAGCCGGTGCACACCTGGCCCTGAAGGGTGTGCTGAACCCGGACACGCCCGGGCAGCGCCGCACCCCGATCTCGCCCGCACGAGGCGGTGCCGGCCACGCCGGACCGCGTCTCGCACTTAGCCGCGTTCCTAGTCCTTCGGGTTGATCCGGGCGATCGGCGGGTTCGCCGGCGGCGGCGTGATCGTGGAGCGCGGGGTCGCCTCCTTGCGGGCGGCGGCACGCCTCGCGGGGCTCTTCGCCGGGCGCGCGGCCGCGGCGATCTCCGGGTCGGCTAGGCCCTCGTTGTCGGGCGAGGCCTTCGGAGCGGCCGGTTTGGCGGCGGCCCTGGCCGGCACTGAAGGCTTCGCTGGCGGCGGGGTGGCGGGTGCGATCGGCTCGGGCCGGGGCGCGCGCGGTTTGCGGCCCTCGTCCCCGGGCTCGGACCCACCCGTGACAGTCGCGGACTTGGCCGTGGCAGCGGCGGACCCGCCCGCAGGGGCCGCGGGCCTGGCCGCGGCAGATCCGCCCGCGGGGGCCGCGGACTTGGCCGTGGCGGTCACGTTGCCACCCGCCGAAGTCGCGGACTTGGCGCCAGGAGTCGCGGAATCGGCCGCGGCAGTCTCGGGCTCGGCCGGGCGGCGCTTGCCGAAGAGGAGCCAACGCCGGCGACCAGGCGTCTCCTCTTCGGACAGATCCGGCGCGTACGGCTCCTGGTCCGAGGTGAACTTCGCGCGCTTGGGAGCCCTTGCGGGCTTCGCGGGCGCCTTGTCAGCCGGAGTGGCCGGGGCGGGGCTGGGCGCGGGCGTCGGCTGGGTAGGCGTTGGCTGGGCGGGCGTTGGCTGGGCGGCCACCGGGCGGGTCGTCACCGGCAGGGTTGCGGTACCGGTCGCGGTGCCGGAATCGGCCGGCGCCGGTGAGCCTGCGCCGCTCGGCAGGGGACGGGGCGGATCCGTCCGCCGGGCCGTACCCCGGGACCCCTTGGCCAGGGCAACCGTGAGAGCCGACCCGGCCAGCCCGGCGAGCACCGCGTACGGCGCGATCAGGTATGCCGACTGGAGCGGGCCGGCCGCGTCGGTCAGCAGTGGCGCCAAGGACAGGAACGAGATCGCCACCAGCAGCGGACCCACCGCGCCCGACGTCGCGGTGCCCAGCCCGAGGTTGCCGCGACGGGCGGCCGGGAAGGCGAGGATCAGCCCGATCAGGAACGCCGCGGCGAGGGTCAGGACGGCGCTGGGCCAGTAGATCCCGCCGTACCGGATCGGGGTCTGTGCCTCGGCGAACTGCCAGCTGGTGAGGTAGGTGTCCAGGTCACGGTTGCTCAGCAGCTCGGCCGCGACACCGGCGACGGCGAGTGCCCAGAGCCAGGCCGCGGTGCCGAGCAGGTTCGCGGCGACGGGCGCCGAGGAGACCGCCCAGAACGCGACCACCACGCCGGTGACCAGACCGATCAGCGCGTAGCCGACGGCGACGAGCTGAGGCGAGTGGGAGAAGAGGTTGGCCGGGCGCGCCGCGGACCGAGCCGGCAGCGCGACCAGGGCCACCGAGATCAGCGCGCCGAGCGCCGCCGAGCTGGACAGCGCGAGGCGCCAGAGCGTGCGCCAGGGCGCGGGTCGCTCGGCGCGCAGCCGGCCGGCGATCACCGCGCCGAGGACGGTGGCGCTCGCGGTGATCCAGGTGGCCCAGCCCAGACTGTTCAGCCAGGTGCTGTCCGAGGCGGTGGCGATGGACGGCCACTCGATGACGCCGAGGCCGTAGCCCAGACCCAGTTGTGCGGCGCCCGCGCCGGCGGCGATCCCGGCCGCGGCGCCGGCCTGCGATGTCCAGCCCTTCTCGGCCATGCCGGGCACTGTACTGGCCGTCGCCGATGTCCGCGAAATGCCCATCCTGGTCACTCCCTGGATCGCGTTGCACACGGAACTCCCCGGGGTACCCCAAGATTCGATACCTTGACGCTGCGACGAGATCGTGCGTACGGAGCTGAGGGAGCGGGTATGCCGGACGAGCGCCAACCGGGTGAGGACGAGACCCGCCCGATGCGGGCCGTCGACGACGACGCGACCCGGGTCCAGCCGAATCAGCCGTCCGATCCGCCCCGATCGGGGGACACGCCCACCGAGCCGATGGCTCCGGCCGGCGAGTGGGACCCGTGGACCGGCCGGGCCGCGGTGCGCCCGCCAGGACCGGAACAGGTTCAGTACACCGAGGACGAATGGACGCCGGGCCTGCCCGATGAGGAGCCGTCCGGTCACTGGTGGATGCCGATCGTCGTCGGCACCGTGGCGCTGATCCTGGCCGGTCTGCTCGGTTTCGGCATCTACCTGATCGTGCAGAACTCCGGGGGCGGTGCGGAGAGCCCGCGACCGACCCCGGCGCAGACCCGTGCGACGACGGCCGTGACCACCCCGGCGACCACCCGGCCGACGACGGAACCGCCGGTCAGCACGGTGCCGACGACCGAGCCGACGGCCACCGAGGCGGCCGTGCCGGCGCTGCGCGGGATGCCGCTGGCCGATGCGGAGGCCGCCCTGAACCGCAGTGGCCTCGCCTACCGGGTGATCAAGCGGCCCAGCGACGCCGAGCCGGGCACGGTGATCGACTGCGATCCCCCGGAGGGCCAGATCGTCCCGCCGGATTCGAAGATCACCCTCGTCGTCGCGGCCGCGCGGACGGGCGGCCCGACCTCGACGACGACGGCGCCGGCCGCAGGTGACAGCGCCGAGCCCGGCGGGGACTGACCGCTTCCCCGGCGTCGGGTCGGCTCAGCGTGGCGCACGGATCGGCCGGGCGGGAGCCACGTTCGGCCTCGTGGCGGGCTGACGGCCGTTGCGGGCCCGCGGGTCGGGCGCCTTGCCGACCGGTCGCAGGCCGTTGACCTGCACAAAGATGGACCGGCGCTCCACTGCGTCACCGGCCGAGTTCAGCTCGTAGCCATCGAGCCAGACCCAGCCCTCGTACGTCGGCCAGTCGTGCACCCGGATGACCCGGAACAGCATCGGTGATGCGAATTGGACGCTCGCCGCCTTTGTCACGTGAATGACATCACCGGACCGAGGAAGTAGCACGTCATCTCCTGCCCTGAGACTCTTTGCCGGATGGATTCGCTGGATTGACTTGTGACACAGATGCACCAGTCTGCCCGGCTCATGCACCTTTGCAAGCCCCCGACGATGCCAACCATCGAAGGTTGCAGAACGTCACCATCGCCGATCCCGCCACCCAGGTCTCGAGGGGAAGTCCAAATCGGACCCCGGGTTGGCTCGGCGCCCCGTGTCGGACGTCATTTTGGTGTGGTTGTGTCGGACTTGGCCGCCTCACTCAGGGACGTTACGTGATGCAAGCCATACGGAAAGATTGCACCACCAGTGTCGTCGATGCAAGTTGCACGTCCCTCTTCCGTGATCCTGAGTGATCATGGCGCGGCACTCGGTGATCTTCGCGCTTCCGCAGGTGGGGTCCCCGTGTGCGGACAGTGACGCATGATCCACAATGCTCAGAACATTTCGGACAAAGCGCTTCTAATTGTGACTATCACTGTCCAAATGCGCCTGAGCAGCCAGGATCCAACTTGTCCGATGGGCTTACCCCGAACGGAGAAGCCCATCCGTGTCGGCGCGTCCCCGCGTACCCACGGTCGTTACTGATTCAGAGCGATCGCTGGCGGGCATCCGCCGCCGGGGATCGGTACACCCCTGGGCGAAGGAGTGCCATCGTGGAAATCGAGGTCAAGGGTCTCCGGGTCGACCTGAGCCGGGCGCAATGGTTCAAGAGCGCCCGGAGCGGTGCGGACAGTGACAACTGTGTCGAGGTGGCGTTCGTCGACGAAGCGATCGCGGTCCGCGACTCCAAGAACCCGGCCGGCCCGGCGCTGATCTTCACCGCGGCCGAGTGGGACGCGTTCGTGCACGGTGCCAAGGACGGCGAATTCGATCTCTGAGCGCTCGCACCGTCCCAACGGCCGACTCGATGACCTGCGCCAACGAGTCGGCCGTGGCTATTTGCCCGATTTTCCCGTCGCCGAGTGCGGCGCGCCTCGTTGAATTGTCCAAGCGCGGACCGGACCGCGCTGACGGGCCGGGACGGATTCAACGAGGCAGGGCAGTGAGATGACGATTGGTTCCGAGAACCTCAGCAACGGCTCGTCGACGGCGCAGGACCGGTTCAGCGGTGGCGTCAGCGCGTACCGGCACGGTCGCCGCGAGGCGCTGAACGGCGACCTCGGCGACAGCGAGCTCCTGTCCCGCGGCACCTCGGGTCTGCCGACCCGCACCCCCGGGCATGCCCGCAGCATCGAGCCGACGGGCCCGCTCGACCGCGCGGCCAAGCTCCCGTCGCTCGACCTTCCGGGCCTGACCGAGCCGGTCTTCCCGGCGAGCTGGAACGACGGCGCGAACACGTCGATGGCGGACCACCCGTTGCTGCGCGGGCTGCTCATGGAGCTGCCGGCCCGTGGAACGCTGCCGCAGTCGGACTGGCTCGACCGGTGGTTCGAGGCGGCGCGGTCCATCCTGGAGCTGCTTTACGTCCAGGAGGCCAAGAAAGCCGCGCACTGACCGGTCAGCGAACCCCGGCCCGGGCGCGGGCCCGATCCAGCGGGGCCAGGACCAGCGGAGCCAGCCGGCTGTGCCGCAGGGCCGCCCGGATGCCGATGGCCACGACCGCGACGGCCACCACGGTGATCGCGATGCCGGCGACCCCGGCGAAACCGGTGGTGGCCGGGACCCCGCTGCCGGGCAGCTGGACCAGGCCGGCGGCGAGAGGCAGGGCGACGACCGCGGCCAGGCCGGTGACCTGGAGCGGGGCGCTGATCAGTGGATGTGCCGCGGCGGCCCGCAGGGCGGGCGGCACCGGCGCCAGGGGCGCGGTCGCGAAGGCGCCCGTGCCCCGGCGCACCCAGCTCAGTTTGCGCACGCCCATGGTCAGCACGAAGAGAGCCGGCACGGCAGGGAGCAAGGCTGCTGCGGGCGCCGCCGAAGCGCCCGGGATCAACGCGGTGACCACAGGTACCGCGACGAACAACGCTGCCCCCGCACCGGCCAGGACAGCGAGCAACCGGGCACGGCGGCGCATCAGGCGCGCGGTGCCGGCTGCCGGCAACCCGTCCGCCAGCAGTCCGGCGGCGAGCCAGACGGCGGCGAGGGCGCCGATCAGAATCACGTCCACAGCGGTGTTCACATCGACAGCGTTCACCCGCGGTCGTCGAATCGAAACCGGGATATGCCCCCATCAGGAACCCGTAGGGGTTCGTCTCAGCCTGCTCTCAGGTGAGTGACCTGGGGTTTCACCGGAGAGGTGGGGCGACCGGCCGGACGGCGAGTGTCAACATCGTGACCGAGCCGATGTCGTACGGCCTAAGTGGACGGATCGGTGACGCGGGCAGAGGCCGTTTCGTTCTTCTGTGGGCGCTGATCGGAGTGGAATGTGACCTCTGCCCCACCATCGCCCGCCGGACGAAGAAAGATCATCCGCGTCCGAAGACACGGATGATCTCAATTCGGTGCCGGAGGTGTCAGACGGCGAAGCCGTGCACCTGCTCCTGAGAGGGCGCGGCCGGTGTTGCCTTCCACAGCCCGCTCTTCTGCGCGGCGAGGCGGCTCAGATAGGCCGGGTTGAGCAGCACGTACCGCTTCCACAGGCGTTTCGGCTCGAGACCGAGACGCCACAGCCACTCCAGCGCGTACTTCTGCATCCACGCGGGCGGGTTCTTCAGCAGCCCGGCGTGGTAGTCGAAGGCGGCGCCGACGGCGAGCAGCGGCATGTCCAGCAGCGGCCGCATCGCGTACGTGAAGACCTCCTGCCGGGGACAGCCCAGGCCGACCAGCACGATGCGGGCGCCGGACGCCTTGATCCGCTCGGCGATCTCTGCCTCCTCACCGGGCTGGGCGCCACGGAACTTGGAGGCCTCGACGTCGGCGATCTTCAGCGCCGGGAACATCCCCATCAGCGCCGGCACGAGACGGTCGAGGGTGGGCTGCGTCGACCCGTACAGATAGACAGGAAGACCCTCGGCGGCGGCCCGCTCGACGACCTTCAGGGTCAGCGTCGGGCCGTAGACCCGATCGGTCAAGCCGGCGCCGTGCAGCACGTTCAGCGCCCAGCGCACCGGCTGCCCGTCGGGGGTCACGAGGTCGAACGAGTTCAGCCGGGCCTCGTGTGCCGGGTCCTGCACTCCGGTCATCACGCCGTGCACGGCCAGAGCGGTGACCGCGAACGGCCGCCCCTCGTGCGCCGCCGCGATGATCCGCTCGGTGGCCGACGCATAGTCCGTCGCATCCACCAGGACTCCCAGCACGTTGTGCTTTCCCTGGTCAACCCCAGCAGGCACAGTGCCCACGACACACCCCAAGCTCGAACGAGACCCAAATTCCGACAGCACTCAACAGGCGGGCGAGCATACCGCCGCTCCGGGCGTCACCCCATCGGTGACGCATGCCATGCGGACGTGACCGCTCATCCCGTACCCAAGGAGGGGCAATCGCGAAGCCCGCAGGGCGAGCCGGACCGGCCATGAGCGGACAGTGACATGTGGCACTCGCCTGGGCCACCGCATCGCAGGTTTCCGGAGCAGATACGACGAGGGCGACCGCTGATCCGCGATTTCCGCGGACAAGGGTCGCCCATTCGCACTCGTGGGGATGGGGGGAGTTGAACCCCCACGTCCTTTCGGACACACGGACCTGAACCGTGCGCGTCTGCCATTCCGCCACATCCCCATGTGACTTGGTTGCTCAGATCCTATAACCGGCTCTCGCAACCTTCGAAACCGGCCCCCGCGGGCCTGTTTCGGGTTACTACCTGCAACAGACTACGCTGACGCGAGTAGTTGTCGAGGACAGCACCAACCTGAGTCGACTACCCACCACTTGAGTAAACCAGCAGTTGAGTAACCAGCAGAGTTGATATCGCCCCGCGACGGAGGAAACACTAGCACGACGTCGAGGGGCGTCATACGAGGGTCAGAAGTGCCGGCTGCTCTTGGGCTACAGATGCGCAAGCGGCCGCCGGATACCATCATGTCCTCGGAACCCGAGGAGGAGCCGGTGAGCGTGCTGCAGCGCTTTGAGAAGCGATTGGAAGGCCTTGTCGAGGGGGCCTTCGCCAAGGTGTTCAAGGGTGTCGTGCACCCTGTGGAGATCCTGAATGCCATGCAGCGGGAGGCCGAGGCGCACAAAGCCATCCTCGCGGGTGGCCGCACCCTCGTGCCCAACCGCTATGTGATCGACCTGTCGCCCTATGACCACAGCCGCCTGGCGCCGTACGCGGCTGCCCTGGCGCAGGAGCTGGCGCAGTCCCAGGCCGAGTTCATCGG
Organism: Actinoplanes cyaneus; assembly: GCF_016862095.1. Taxonomy (GTDB): domain Bacteria; phylum Actinomycetota; class Actinomycetes; order Mycobacteriales; family Micromonosporaceae; genus Actinoplanes; species Actinoplanes cyaneus. Next base: position 83,798 of record NZ_BOMH01000056.1, on the reverse strand, counting down.
TGAGCAGGCCTGGACGGTCTACGGCGACGTGATCGTCGAGATCGAGCGCGGCGACGGTCTGGACACGGGCATGTTCCGGGTGACGGCCGAGGTCTACACCGGTGGCGAGGTTGCCCCGGTGCAGCAGCCGGCCTACGACGCCGGCCCGCAGTACTCGCCCTATGACCAGCAGCACGGTGGCGGCGGTTACCCGCCGCACGGTGGCCACGGTGGCGGCCCGCGCAGCGTCGGCCTGGTCTCCGGCGACGGCCGGACCTACCCGCTGCAGATGGGCTCGACCGTGATCGGTCGCGGCGACCAGGCGAACCTGCGCCTGCCGGATGTCGGCATCTCGCGCCGGCACGCCCGGCTGGACTATGACGGCAACCAGGTGGTCCTGACCGATCTCGGCTCGACGAACGGGACGATGGTCAACGGCCAGCGGGTCTCCGCGGTGGCTCTGAACCCGGGCGACATGATCCAGCTCGGGACCACCACGCTGACCTTCCGAGTGGACGGCTAGCGGCGTTGCCCGAATTCGTCCTGACCGTCGCCCGGTTCGGTTTCCTGATCCTGCTGTGGATCTTCGTGTTCACAGTGGTCGGGGTGATCCGCCGGGACCTGTTCGCGGGCGCCCGGTCCAAGAGCATCGTCGCCAGCCCTCGGGGGGTGGGCGGCGCGATCCTCCAGGGCCGGCCGGCGAAGGCGAAACGCGGTAAGGCGGCTCGGCAACTGGTGGTGACCGCCGGTCAGCTGGCCGGCACGCGGATCACCCTCGGTGAGGCCCCGATCACGATCGGCCGCGCCGAGGATTCGACCCTCGTCATCACCGACGACTTCGCGTCGGCCCGGCACGCTCGGCTGGTGCCGCGGGACGGGCAGTGGTTCGTGGAGGACCTCGGCTCGACCAACGGCACCTACCTCGATCGGGGTAAGGTCTCCGGACCCACCCCCGTCCCCCTTGGCGTCCCGATTCGTATCGGACGCACTTCCCTCGAGTTACGGCCATGACCCTGACCCTGCGCTATGCCGCTCAGAGCGACCGCGGTCTGATCAGAGACCTGAACCAGGACTCCGTCTACGCCGGGCCGCGGCTGCTTGCTGTCGCGGACGGTATGGGCGGCATGGCCGCTGGTGACGTCGCGTCCAACATCGTCATCGCCGCGATGGCGCCACTCGATGACGACGTCCCCGGGGACGCGCTGGTCGACGCCCTGCGGCACGCCGTCGGAACCGCGAACCAGCAACTGCGGGACACCGTCGACGCGAACCCGCAGATGGAGGGCATGGGCACCACGCTGACCGCGGTGCTCTTCACCGGCAGCAAGTTCGGCATGGTGCACATCGGCGACTCCCGGGCGTACCTGCTGCGCAAGGGCGAGTTCTCGCAGATCACCAAGGACGACACGTACGTCCAGATGCTGGTCGACGAGGGCCGGGTCAGCCCGGAGGAGGCGAGCAGCCACCCACAGCGGTCGCTGCTGACCCGCGCGCTCGACGGCCGGGACATCGACCCGGAGTACTCGGTGCGCCAGGTGCTCAAGGGTGATCGGTACCTGATCTGCAGCGACGGTCTGTCCGGCGTGGTCAGCGGCGAGACGATCGGCCAGACCATGGCGGAGATCGCCGACCCGAAGGCGTGCGTCGAGCGGCTCGTGCAGCTCGCGCTGCGCGGCGGCGGGCCGGACAACATCACCGTGGTGATCGCCGACGCGACCGACGCGGACATCGTCGAGCAGGCGCCGATCGTCGGTGGCGCGGCGGCGCTCGACCGCGGCAACACCACCGTGGCGGACGCGTCGACACCGGCGTCCCGGGCGGCCGCGCTCAAGCAGCCCCCGCCGCGCCCGGTCCAGCCGGAGACCGAGGGTTTCGACCGTGACCCGGAGCCGGCTGGCCACCCGGTGCGGACCGGCCTGCTGGTCCTGCTGGTGCTCGGGGTGCTCTGCGGTGGCCTCTGGGCCGGCTGGAAATACACCCAGGATCAGTACTACGTCGGCGCGACCGACGCCGGCCAGCTGGCCATCTTCCGTGGCGTGCCGGGGCAGATCGCCGGGCTGAACCTCTCCGCGGTGAGCGAGACCAGCACCGCCCGTCTGGACGACCTGACCACTGTCGCGCAGGAGCGGGTCAAACAGGGCATCCACGCCGGCAGCGTGACCGACGCCCGGAACATGCTGACCGACCTGACCAGCGACGAGCCGTCGAACCCGAATCTGAAGCCGGTCTGTGCCGTGGCCGGTGCCGCGCCCGCCGTCTCGGCGTCCGTCGCGGCCGGTCCCACGACCGCGACTCCGGCTCCGGCCACCGCGACTTCGGCTCCGGTCACTGCGACTTCGGCTCCGGCCACCGCGCCGAGCGTTCAACCGTCCGAGAGCGCGTCCACCGCGGCCGACACGACCGGCTGCCGGACCGCCGACTGAGCACGGCCTACAACGTCTGGGGAATTTCTTGACCGCGCCCGCCGTACCGGCCTCCTCGCCCGCTTCCACGGGCGAGATGTCGCGTATCCCGGGATTGAAAACGCGCCGTAACGCCGAGCTCGGGCTCCTGGCCTTCGCCATGGTGCTCGTCGCGGTCTTCGGCGCGACCGTGGAAGCGAACAAGTACGACCAGCTCCAGTCGAGCTTCTGGGTGCCCGCAGCACTGCTCAGCATCCTGTTCCTCGGCCTGCACATCGTGGTCCGCTTCGTGGCTCCGTACGCGGATCCGGTGCTGCTGCCGACGGTGGCCCTGATCAACGGCATCGGGGTGGCGTTCCTGCGCCGCATCGACATCGCCAACGCGATCAACGAGAAGCAGGGCCCACCGGGGATCTTCTCCGGGATCGGCGGGCGCCAGCTCGCCTGGACGCTGATCTCGCTGATCCTGGCCGCCGCGCTGCTCCTGCTGATCCGCGACCACAAGAACATCTCGAAGTACGCGTACACGCTCGGTCTCACCGGCATCGTGCTGATGATGATCCCGGCCGTGCTGCCGGCCAGCCTCTCCGAGGTGAACGGCGCGAAGCTGTGGATCAAGCTGCCGGGTGTCTCCATCCAGCCGGGTGAGTTCGCCAAGCTGATGCTGGTCACCTTCTTCGCGTACTACCTGGTGCGCAAGCGGGAGGTCCTGTCGCTGGCGAGCAAGCGCTTCCTCGGCATCGACTTCCCGCGCGGCCGGGACCTCGGTCCGGTTCTCACCGTGTGGCTGTTCAGCCTGCTGGTCCTGGTCTTCGAGAAGGACCTGGGCACCGCCCTGCTGTACTTCGGCCTGTTCGTGGTGACGCTCTACGTCGCCACCGAGCGGTCCAGCTGGCTGATCATCGGTCTGCTGCTGTTCTTCGGTGGCGTCTACGTGGCGTACCTGCTGGGTGCCTCGGTGGGCGGCCCGTTCGCGAACTTCTACGACCGGGCCGACGTCTGGCTCAACCCGTTCGACCCCGCGCAGTACAACCGGAACGGCGGCAGCTACCAGCTGGTGCAGGGGCTGCTCGGGCTGGGCACGGGCGGCCTGTTCGGAACCGGCCCGGGCGCCGGTTCGCCGCTGTCGGTCCCCGAGGTGCAGAACGACTTCATCTTCGCCGGCCTCGGTGAGGAGATCGGCCTCTTCGGCCTCTCCGCGCTGCTGGTCTGCTACATGCTGATCGCGATGCGCGGCCTGCTGGCGGCGATCGGGGTGCGTGACTCGTTCGGCAAGCTGGTCGCCGGCGGTCTCTCGTTCACCCTGGGCCTGCAGGTCTTCGTGATCCTCGGTGGCATCACCGGGCTGATCCCGCTGACCGGTCAGACCACCCCCTTCCTCTCCTCCGGCGGCTCCTCGCTGATGGCGAACTGGCTGCTCATCGCGATGCTGCTGCGCATCTCGAACGCGGCCCGCGGCCCGGCGACGAGCGGCGGCGGAACGGCCCAACCCGGGCCGAAGAAAGCTCCCACCCAGCTGCACGGCGCCATGACGGAGGTGATCAAGCCGTGAATGCCCCCCTTCGCAAGTCCGGCGTGGTCCTCCTGGTGCTGTTCGCGATGATCTTCGCGAAACTGAACTGGGTGCAGGCCTACAAGGCCGACGACTACCGCACCAACGCCTGGAACGGGCGCGTGGTCGTCGCCGAGTACGAACGGCCACGCGGCGTCATCGAGGCCGACAGCGGCACCGCGCTCGCCGAGAACAAGGCGACCGACGACACCCTGAAGTACCTGCGGGTGTACCCGAAGAAGGAGATCTACGCCCCGGTTCTCGGCTACAAGCCGGTCAACCTCGGCGCCACCGGCATCGAGTCGAGCGAGAACGACTTCCTCTCCGGCGAGAGCGACAAGCTCTTCGCCGACCGGCTGAGCGACATGTTCACCGGCGAGGAGACCGGCGGCGGCAACGTCATCCTCTCCCTGAAGACCAAGGCACAAGAGGTCGCCTGGAAAGAGATGACCGACAACGAGCGCGGTGCGACCAAGGGCGCGGCGGTCGCGCTCGACCCGAACACCGGCGCGATCCAGGCACTCGTGTCGATGCCCAGCTACGACCCGAACAAGCTGGTCACCCACGACAAGAACGCGGCGGCCAAGACGTACAAGGAGCTGCTCGGCGACAAGGATCAGCCGCTGGTGAACCGGGCGCTGTCGCAGACCCTGCCGCCCGGCTCGACGTTCAAGGTGATCGTGTCGGCGGCCGCCCTGAAGAACGGCTACACGGTCGACACCGAGATCCCGGCCGGCGGCGAGTACAAGGAGAGCGGCGCGGTCATCCACAACGCCGAGGACGAGGTCTGCCCAGGTGGCCAGATCTCGCTCAAGGAGGCGTTGACCGAGAGCTGCAACACCGGGTACGCGAAGCTCGGGGTCAAGCTCGGCGCGGACAAGGTCAAGGCGGAGGCGAAGGCGTTCGGCTTCGAGGACGACACCCTCAAGGTCGGCGACCTGGAGAGCGGCGACGGCCTGTCGGTGGCGGCCAGCCACACCGGTGACATCGCGAACCCGGACGGCACCACCGACAAGGGCGCGCTCGCGCAGTCCTCGATCGGGCAGCGTGACGTGCGGATGACGCCGCTGCAGGGCGCGCTGATCGCGTCCACGGTCGCGAACGGTGGCGAGCAGATGCGCCCCTACCTGGTGCAGAAACTGCTCAGCCCGGACCGCCGGACGATCTACACGGCGTCGCCGAAGAAGAAGAGCGACCCGATCGACGGCAAGGTCGCCTCCGAGCTCAAGGAGATGATGGTCAGCGTCGTCGAGAACGGGACCGGCAAGAAGGCGAAGATCTCCGGTTTCACGGTCGGCGGCAAGACCGGCACCGCGCAGAACGCCGAGGGCGCCGACCCGCACGGGTGGTTCATCGGCTTCGCCTTCAACAGCAAGGGTGAAGCGGTCTCCGCGGTCTGCGTCATGCTGGAGAACGTGAAGGGCGGCCACGCGAGCGCCGAAGCGGCCCGGATCGCCGGGCTGATCATGAAGGCCGCGGCCGGCTCGGGAGGGAACTGACATGATCCGCCCGGGGGTCACGCTCGGTGGGCGCTACCGCTTGGAGGAGCGGATCGCCGGCGGCGGCATGGGTGACGTGTGGCGCGGCACGGACGACGTGCTGGGCCGGACGGTCGCCGTCAAGATCCTGCTGCCCGCGCTGCTGGATGAGCCGGGCTTCGCCGAGCGCTTCCGCGGTGAGGCGCGCACCATGGCGACGATCAACCATCCAGGCGTGGTCGACGTCTACGACTACGGCAGCGACCAGCAGCTCGCCTTCCTGGTCATGGAGTATGTGGAGGGCGACGCGCTCTCCCGCACGCTGAGCCGGGTCGGCCGGCTCACCCCGGCGCGGACCATGGCGCTGGTGGCCCAGGCCGCCGACGCGCTGCAGGCCGCCCACGCGAACGGCATCGTGCACCGCGACGTGAAGCCCGGCAACCTGCTGGTCCGGCCGAACGGCACGCTCGTCCTCACCGACTTCGGCATCGCCAGGTCGGCGCTGGTCGGGCAGCTGACGGTGGCCGGCGCGGTGCTCGGCACGGCGTCGTACATCTCGCCCGAGCAGGCGGCCGGTGACGTGGCGACGGCGGCCTCCGATGTGTACGCGCTCGGCGTGGTCGCCTACCAGTGCCTCTCTGGGCACCGGCCGTTCGACGGGTCGACCCCGATCGAGATCGCGATGAAGCACGTCCGGGAGACGCCCCGGCCGCTGCCCGGCGACATCCCGCCGGCGGTCCGCGCCATCGTGGAGCGTGCCCTGGCCAAGGACCCGAACGCCCGCTGGCCCAGCGCCGCGGCGATGGCGGCGGTGGCCCGGCAGGCCGCGGCGTCGCTGACCACTGCCGCGCAGCCGCCGGTGAGCCAGCCGATCCGGGCGACACCGACCAGCCCGGCCCCGTCGCAGCAGGCCCGGGCCTCGGTGCCGCGCCCCACGTCGGGTGCCCGCGGCGCCGCGTCGGTGCCGTCCGCGCCGCCGGCCTCCACGCCGTCGCCGGCTCCGGTGGCGCCGCCGATGCCACCGCACTACCGTCCCCAGTCCGGGCCGCCGATGAGCGGTTATCCGCAGCAGATGCCGGCGAGCAAGCCGGACGGGACCTTCGGCCGCCAGGTGCTGATCGTGCTCGCCGTGGTCCTGGCTCTGCTGGTCCTGCTCTGTGCCGGGGTCATCTCGTTCCTGTATCGACATGGCAACGCAAGTGCCGCCGCCGAAATCGCGCTGGGTGATCGCAGCAGCTCGGCGGCTATCCTCCGCATGGGCGTGGCCGCCGACTCGGTGTCGACGGCGTCGTATCGTCCAATGAAGGCCGATGCCCAGTTCGGCCGGATCCGACCGAACGAAGGACGACAGACGCTATGACGGCGCAGGCCCGACTGCTCGGCGGCAGGTACCAGGTCGGTGAGCTGCTCGGCTACGGCGGTATGGCTGAGGTGCACCGGGGCCGCGACCTCCGCCTGGGCCGGGACGTCGCGATCAAGATGCTGCGTACCGACCTGGCCCGCGACGCCACGTTCCAGGAGCGGTTCCGGCGTGAGGCGCAGAACTCGGCGGCGCTCAACCACCCGGCGATCGTGGCCGTCTACGACACCGGTGAAGAGGTCTCCGCCACCGGTGAGAAGCTTCCGTTCATCGTCATGGAGTTCGTCAACGGGCGGACGCTGAAAGAGGTCCTGGCCCAGGAGCAGCGGCTGCAGCCACGCCGCGCCCTGGAGATCATCGCCGACATCGACGCGGCCCTGGAGTTCAGCCACCGCCACGGGATCATCCACCGGGACATCAAGCCCGGCAACGTGATGATCACGCAGAGTGGCCAGGTCAAGGTCATGGACTTCGGTATCGCCCGGGCCCTGGCCAGCGGCGCGACCACGATGACGCAGACCAGCGCCGTGATCGGCACCGCGCAGTACCTGTCGCCCGAGCAGGCTCGCGGCGAGGCCGTCGACGCCCGCTCCGATGTGTACGCGGCCGGCTGTGTCCTCTTCGAGCTGGTCGTCGGCCACCCGCCGTTCGTCGGTGACAGCCCGGTCAGCGTCGCCTACCAGCACGTCCGGGAAGATCCGAAGCCGCCGAGCTCGATCGTCCGCGAGATCCCGCCGGACGTCGACGCGATCGTGCTCAAGGCGCTGGCGAAGAACCCGCTGAACCGTTACCAGAGCGCTCAGGAGATGCGCGCCGACGCGCTGCGAGCGGTCTCCGGCCGCCCCGTCATGGCCACCCCGGTGATGAACGAGGCCGAGACCGTCGCGATGAGCAACGGCCCCCGGCAGTGGCAGCCGCAGGCCGCGACCACCATGCAGCGGCCGATCCAGAACACCATGGGCGGTGGCCGTCCGCCGGAGAACAAGCAGTCCTGGGTGTGGGCAGCGCTGGCCGGCCTGGGCGTGCTCGTCGTGATCGTGCTCGGCGTCGCGCTGGCGCTGAACAACAAAGACGACAAGACGAACACGCCGCCGCCCACCGCGCAGGTGGCGATTCCGAGTCTGAAGGGCTCGACGGAGAACGAGGCGAAGCAGAAGCTGGCCCAGGCCGGGTTCACCAACGTCTCTGCGGCCGAGCCCACGGAAGACGCCGACTGCAAGGGCGAGGTGAAGTCGCAGACCCCGACCGCCGGGACGACGGTTCCGGTCGACACCGCGATCACCTACACGATCTGCAACGCGCCGGACAAGGTGACCGTGCCGACCGGCCTGGTCGGCAGCACCAAGTCGTCCGCCGAGGCGACGCTGAAGAACGCCAAGCTCGAGGTCAACTTCAAGTCGACCGACAGCACCGCGCCGAAGGACCAGGTCGTCAGCGTCGACCCCAAGGAGGGTTCGCAGGTCGCCCCGGGCACCCGGATCGACGTGTACGTCTCCAACAACCAGCTGGTGCTGGTGCCGAACGTGATCGGCAAGACGCAGGACACGGCCACCGAGCTGCTGCAGAGCGCCGGCCTGAACGTCGACGTCACCACGGTGCAGGGCGGCGGCACGCCGGGCACCGTGATCGCCCAGAGCAAGAAGGCGAAGTCGAAGGTCGAGACCGGCACCCAGGTGGTCATCACCGTGGTCGCAGAGGACCAGGGCAACGACCCGAGCACGCCGCCCTCGAGCGACCCGTCCTCCGGCACCGGCGGCGGTATCGACGACTAGCAAGGCACAACGACGAGAGCCGGCCGCCCTGGGAAAGGGCGGCCGGCTCTCGTCGTAGATGTGTCCGTGCGAGAGGTCAGGCGGTGGCGAAGGCCGACCGGCGGCGGGTCTCCACCTCGGCGGCCAGGGCCGGAGCCTTCTCCCGCGCCTCCTCCAGCCCGCAGGTGGCCAGCCAGTTCGCCAGCATGGTGTGCCCACCCTCGGTGAGCACCGACTCCGGGTGGAACTGGACGCCCTCGACCGGCAGCGTGCGGTGCCGCATCGCCATCACCACGCCGGACTCGGTGCGCCCGGTCACCTCGATCTCGTCGGGCAGCGTCTCCTCGAGCACGGCCAGCGAGTGGTAACGCGTCGCGGTGAACGGCTCCGGCAGACCGGCCAGCACGCCCTCACACCGGTGATGCACCAGCGACGTCTTGCCGTGCAGCAGCTCCGGGGCGCGGGTCACTGTCGCGCCGAAGGCCGCACCGATCGCCTGATGACCCAGGCAGACCCCGAAGAGAGGGACCTTTCCCGCGTACGTCTTGATGACGTCCAGCATGATGCCGGCGCTCGTCGGCTCACCCGGGCCGGGCGACAACAGGACACCGGAAGCTCCCAGCCGGCCCACCTCGTCGACGCTGATCTCGTCGTTGCGGCGCACCTCGCACTCGGCGCCGAGCTGACCCAGGTACTGCACCAGGTTGAAGACGAACGAGTCGTAGTTGTCGATCACGAGGATGCGGACGTCAGTCACCGGCCAGGCCTCCGGGGTCGGGTTGGTGGGAGGTCGTGCTGTAGGGGATCACGTCGGGCGCCGAGGCGTCCGGGTCGGGCGACGGGTTGCCGCCCGGGACGGGCGCGTTCTGGTCCACCGAGTTCGGGTCGATCTGCGAGGTGTCGCCGACCTGCACGTCGTCGAAGGGCAGCAGCGGCGTCGCCCACGGGAACACCACGTACCAGAGCAGCGAGCCGACCGCGGCGACCAGCACCAGCGAGATGGTCAGCTTGCTCCAGACGTTTCCCGGGAACTTCCGCCAGATCCAGGCGTACATCCGCTTATGCCTTCAACTTCATCTCGGCCGGCATCCCGGCATCCGCCTTGGACTGGTCCCGTGGCACCGTCTTCACCAGCTCGGCGTGCACGATCAGCCGCTGGTAGTTGTTGAACTTCGGGTTGCACGTGGTCAGCGTGAGCAGTGCCTTCTTCGGGGTGGCGTCCGGCTCGTTGGGCACCGCGGCGACGACCTCGACCTGGTTCGGCTTGACGATCTGCTGGCCGTAGACCTGGTAGACATACCAGGCTGTCCGGGTCTCCACGCCGATCACGTCGCCGGACTTCAACTCGTCGAGCCGCCAGAAGATCTTCTTGATCCGGTGGCCGGCGACCGAGAAGTTGCCGATCTGGCCGGGCTTGGCAGTCTCCGGGTAGTGGCCGGGGGCGTACTTGATGTCCTGCGGGCGGACGCCGTCGACGACCACCCACTCCTTGTCCAGTTTCGGGATGTAGAGCCGGCCGACCAGGTTGTCCCCGGGCGCGGCCGGGCCCTTGGCCGTGGGCGCGGTCGGCGCGACCGTCGGGTCGTTCCACGACTGGTCGAGCTCCTGGGCCAGCTCGTCCTGCCCGTCCTGCACGGCGGCCGAGTTGCCGAACACCTCGTAACCGGCGAACAGCAGCACGATCAGACCGAAAGTGATCATCACCTCGCCGGCGCCGCGGATGCCGGTGCGGACCCGCGACGGGCGGGTGAGCTCGGAGTAGACGCTCTTGTAGCCCTCGCCGGTCTGCTCCGGGCGGAGCTTGACCACTTTCTCGCCGCGCTTCGGCTCCCCCGGCTCGGCCGGGTCGGGCTCGGGCTCGGCGGGGGCCGCCGGGATGCCGGCCACCGACGCGGCGCCGACCACGGATTCCGGGCCGGCCGCCTCACGGGCGGCCTGGGCCGCGGTGCCGGGCGGCAGCACGGTCAGCTTGCCGGGCAGCGGGGCGCCCGGGGACAGGGTGGGCAGCTTGCCGGTGGGGGCGTCGATGGCGCGGATGATCTGGGTGTCCGACGGGTTCGGATTGACCCCGGCCGGGGGCTGGGCGGGCTCCGGCGGCTCGTTGCTCATCCAGCGGGTGTTGGCCGTGCCCATCTGCAGCTTCGGACGCGCCGGGACCGCCGGAGTGGCGGAGGCGGCCGTCGTGGCCGGGGTGCCACCGGAGGGTGACCAGGGTGCCGGGGTGGCGGTTTGCGGCGCCTGGGAGGCGTTCCAGGCGGTTTGCGGGGTGGTCCCGCCGGCGCCCGGCCGGTTCGTGGTCGCCTCCGGGCGGACGGCCTCGAGGTGCCCGGTGGCATCCGGATCCCACGACGCGGCGGCGACCGGCTCGGCGTGGCGACTGGCCACCGGGGTGGTCTGGCGGGTCGGCTCCGTGCCCCAGCCGGGGGTGAGCGGGCTGCTCGGCTTGACGGTGTCGGCATTCCAGCCGGGCACGGCGGATGCCGGCGAGCTGTAAGCCGGGCTGCTCGGAACGGCCGCGCTGCTCGGAAGGGCCGGGTTGCTCGGAACGACCGGACTGCTCTGAACGGTGGGGCCGTTGAGAACGGCTGGGGTGCTCTGACCAGCTGGACCGCTGGGAACAGCCGGAGCGCTCGGCGTGGACACGGACGGCACCGGCGAGCTGTAGGCCGGGCCGCTCGGCGAGGACATGGCCGGGGCCGGGACGCTGTATGCCGGGCTGCTGGGCATGGTCGCGCTGCTGGGCATGGCGATGGACGGAGCCGGGCTGTGCTGGCGCGTGGGCTCGGTGTTCCAGCTCGGGCCGCTCGGCATGGGGGCGCCGCCGGACGATGTGGCGGCGACCGGCGCCGGGGTGGCCGGCTCGGCCTGACGGGCGGCGGGCAGGACACCGGGGCTGAGAATCTGCTGGGTGTCGGCGACGTGCGGGGAGGTCTCAGACCGTACCGTAAACGGCATTTCGGTCTTCTTCTCCACGGCGTGACCGAAAGCGTCGAAGCTTGCCGGAGCCGGCTGGGTGGCAGACGGCATGGCTCGGCGGCGGGCGGCTTCCGCGGCGGCGCTGACCTCGTCGAGACCCGGACCGGCCTGCACGCCCGGCATCCCCTGCCGGGCGGCCTCGCCGGTCTGGTGGACGGTGTTGCCAGCCTGGTGGACGGCGCTGCCGGTCTGGTGGACGGCGCTGCCGGCCGCGGGCGGCTCCGGCGCGTCGGTCGGTGCCCAGGTCGGTGGTGAACCCGCCGGGCGGGGACTCACATTCGCCCCGAGGCCGACCGGCGGCGTCAGGGGGCCACCGGGCACGCCGTCGGGGGAGGCGTCGCTCGCGCGCGGAATGTAGGCGGTGTGGGCCTCGGCGTCGGGAGCCCGGTGCCGTCCCCGGCCGCCCGTGCTGCCGGTGTTGCCCGGGAGCTCCGCCGGCGTGCTCGTCACGGGGCCGCCTGCGCTGATCGGAGGTCGGTCGAGCCGTCGTACGCCCGCACTGTCACGTCCTTTTCCATCTTCTCCGTGTAACCGAGACCGAAGTCGGTGACGGCCTCTCGGAACTGTTTGACTCCTTCTGCGGACTCCAACGCTTCATGCATCGCTGTGGGTTCGCCGATTGCGGTGATCTTGAAGGGCGGGGAGAAAACCTGACCGTGAAGGAGCAGCGTGTTGCCGACACAGCGTACCGCGCTGGTGCTGATCACACGTACATCCATGATCGTCATGGCCTCTGCTCCACCGGCCCACATCGCGTTCACGACAGCCTGGACATCGCCCTGGTGAACGACCAGATCGTCGTTGGCCGGGGCGTTGTCGCCGAAGTCCGAATCGCGCCGCGGGGAGTCGTTCAGAGTGACCGTCAGGCCGGGGCCGTGCAGGGCGGTGTAACCCGCCGGTTCACGAATGGCGTCGGCTTGCTCACGTGCCGTCGCGACCGGGCTGTCGACCTGGGCCAGGCGGGCCGCCGCGCGATCGACCTCGGCCCGCAGCGCCGCCTCGCGCTTCTCACTGTCCGTGAGGCGCTCGCGCTTGTCCGCGATCAGCTGGGCCAGCTGAGGCCGGCGGTCGTCGCGCAACGCCGTGCCGTCGGCGGTCGTCGCCGAGGTGGTGAAGAGCAGACCGGCGGCGAGGGCGATCAGCGGGACACCGACCGACCAGATGGTCCGCCGGCCGCCGCGGCGGGGCCGCAGACCACCGGCCGCACGGCGTAACGCCAAGCGCCAGGAGGCCCCGTCCTCACTCTGCAAAGCCATCTCAGCCTCCCTCGGGAACCGATGCCGGGCATTTTCTCGCCCCGGCGGGTGCCTGTCCGCGTGCTGTCTTGATTACGCTAGCGGGCGAACAGTATTCGCCACGGGCAGCATTCCGGGTCCCGGAGCCGCTCACCGGTGGTTGTTCACCACTTGTTGCCCACAGGAGAGCACCGTGCCCAAGTCGCAGGTTCGCAAGAAGAAGGTCTACACCCCGCCGTCGGACATTCGTCCCGCGGTCACGGCGGCGTCCAAGAAACCGAGCCCCGTCTGGCTGCCCGCACTCGCGGTCATCCTGATCGTGGTCGGTATCGCCTGGCTGGTGATCTACTACCTGTCCTCGCAGCAGTGGCCGGTCGAGTCCTGGCGGTACTGGAACCTCGCGGTCGGCTTCGGCTGCATGGTCGCGTCGCTGGGCATCCTCTCGCGCTGGCGCTGAGGGCCGCACGCCGCTCGCCGCGGTCCGTGTGAACTTCGTCCAAACCAGGCGCACCCCCGCGTGGCGTGGGGTGCGCTTTCGGCTGAGGGGCCGTAAGTCATTGACCTGCGGCCCGCACCGGCCTATTACTCATGGGTAACATAGGCTGGCGCCCAGCCGACCGAGGAGGCACACACATGGGCTACGCGCAGATCATCGCCACCGTCTTGTCGGTGGCGGTCACGGTGGTGGCCGTCGCCCTGGCGGTGCGTGCCGTTCTCACCATCACCAAGGTGATCCGATCGGGCCAGCCCGCGCCGGAGCGGTTCACCGACTCGGGCACCCGGACCAAGACCCTGCTCAAGGAGTCGGTCGGGCACACACGGATGCTGAAGTGGTCCGCCATCGGTGCGGCCCACTGGTTCGTGATGTTCTCGTTCGTCATCCTGTCGTCGCTGGTCCTCGAGGCGTACTGGGAGGTGGTGACGCCGAAGGGCGAGCTGCCGATCATCGGCCACTGGACGATCTTCGGCTTCGTCACCGAGTGGTTCGGGATCCTGGGCACGGTCGGGATCCTGTACCTGATCTACCGCCGCCAGCGGGACAAGCCGGGCAGTAAGAAGCGCAGCCGGTTCCTGGGCTCGACGATGTGGCAGGGCTACTTCGTCGAGGCGATCATCGTCGGCGTGCTGGTCTGCGGGTTCCTGATCCGCGGCTTCAAGGTCGCCAACGACCACTTCCCGTACCCGGTCTGGGCCGCCCCGCTGTCGCATGCCATCGGCAACGTGCTGCCCGCCTGGGAAGACGGGGCCACCTGGGTCGCCCTGGTCAAGCTGCTCATCTCGATGGGCTGGCTGATCACCATCTCGCTGAACCCGACGATGGGCGTGGCCTGGCACCGCTTCCTGGCGTTCTTCAACATCTACTTCAAGCGCAGCCCGGAGAAGCCGGCCGGTTCGGGCCTGGGCGCGCTCAAGCCGATGATGAGCGACGGCAAGCCGCTCGACTTCGAGGAGGCCGACCCGGAGAAGGACCTGTTCGGGGTCTCCCAGGTCGAGCAGTTCACGTGGAAGGGCCTGCTGGACTTCTCCACGTGCACGGAGTGCGGCCGGTGCCAGTCGCAGTGCCCGGCGTGGAACACCGCGAAGCCACTCTCGCCGAAGCTGCTCGTGCTGTCGCTGCGCGATCACGCGTACGCCAAGGCGCCCTATCTTCTCGCCGGTGGCGGGAAGGATCTGACCGGCGAGGAGAAGGCCACCGAGGCGCAGCTCGCCCACCTGGACGTCCTCTCGCTGGCCGAGGGCAACCGGCCGCTGATCGGGGGCGTCGACGAGGGCGGCGTCATCGACCCGGACGTGCTCTGGTCCTGCACCACCTGCGGCGCGTGCGTCGAGCAGTGCCCGGTCGACATCGAGCACATCGACCACATCGTCGACATGCGTCGTTACCAGGTGCTGATCGAGTCGAGCTTCCCGTCCGAGGCCGGCGTCATGCTGCGCAACCTGGAGAACAAGGGCAACCCGTGGGGCGCCCCGCAGAACACCCGTGAGGACTGGACCAAGGGCCTGGACTTCGAGGTGCCGCGGGTCGGCGAGGTCGAGGACTTCGACTACCTGTTCTGGGTCGGCTGCGCCGGCGCGTTCGAGGACCGGGCGAAGAAGACCACCCGCGCGGTGGCGACGCTGCTGCACGAGGCCGGCGTCAACTACGCGATCCTGGGCGAGGGTGAGACCTGCACCGGCGACCCGGCGCGGCGTATCGGCAACGAGTTCATCTTCCAGATGCTCGCCCAGCAGAACGTCGAGACGCTGAACGAGGCGTTCGGCGACAAGAAGGTCAAGCGGATCGTCGCGACCTGCCCGCACTGCTTCAACACCCTGGGCAACGAGTACGAGCAGCTCGGTCTCGAGGTCGAGGTCGTGCACCACACGCAGCTGCTCGCGCACCTGGTCAAGGAAGGCAAGCTCACCCCGGTCCAGCCGATCGAGGGCGACGTCACCTACCACGACCCGTGCTACCTGGGCCGGCACAACCGGGTGTTCGACGCGCCCCGTGAGGTGCTCGGCGAAGCGGCCAACCTCGTCGAGATGCCGCGCAACCAGGAACGTTCCTTCTGCTGCGGTGCCGGTGGCGCCCGGATGTGGATGGAGGAGCGGATCGGCAAGCGGATCAACGTCGAGCGCACCGAGGAGGCCCTGGCCACCGGCGCCAAGACGATCGCGGTGGGCTGCCCGTTCTGCTACACGATGATCGGCGACGGGGTCACCGGCAAGGGCAAGCAGGAAGAGGTCGAGGTCGTCGACGTCGCCACGGTTCTGCTGCGCTCGCTGAAGCAGGACGCCTAGAAGTTGGTCGTGCACCGAACGGCCGGCCTCTCCGCTACAGGAGGCCGGCCGTTCGGCGTCTCTGGCCGCTCACGAACTGACCGCGGCGGCTGTGCTCGCGGCGACCGCGATCCGCTCGCCGGCACCGGCTCCAGCCCGTGATCAATCCGGGCTGTTGCCGATGACCCCGCGGCCGAGCTCGTCGTGGGCCACGAGCCTGAACTCTTCGAGAAGGTTCATAAAGCGACGGTAAAGGTGCTTGTCACCACCACGGTTGGTACCGGATGGTCCCGGTCCGGCAGAATGAGGGCCGAGGTGAAGCGATCATGGACGGCCTGCTCCTGACCGCGGTGCTCCCGTTGGCGGCTTTCGCGCTGCTGACGGCGGGCAACGCGTTTTTCGTGGCCGCCGAGTTCGGCCTGGTCACCGTCGACCGGGCGGAGATCGACCAGCGCGCCGAGGCGGGCGACCGCCGCGCCGGGACGGTCCGTGCCGCGCTGCACGAGCTCTCCTTCCAGCTCTCCGGCGCCCAGCTCGGCATCACTCTTACCGCTCTGCTCACCGGTTACCTGGCCGAGCCGGCGCTGTCCCGGCTGATCACCCCGGTGGTCGAGCCGGTGGCCGGGCCCGCGAGCGAGACGATCACCCACATCCTGGCGCTGGTCGTGGCGACCCTGGTGTCGATGCTCTTCGGCGAGCTGGTGCCGAAGAACGCGGCGCTCGCCCGGCCGATGGGTCTCGCACTGGCCACGGCGGCCCCGCTGCGCGGCTTCTCCAAGCTCTTCCGGTGGATGATCGCCGCGCTCAACGGGACGGCCAACTGGCTCGTCCGGCGGATCGGCGTCGAGCCGCAGGAGGAGCTGGCCAGCGCCCGCTCGCCGGAGGAGCTCGGCCTGCTGGCCGCGATCAGTGCCCGGGCCGGCGCGCTGCCGGCCGAGACCGCGACGCTGATGCGCCGCACGATCCGGTTCGGCGAGAAACGCGCCGCCAAGGCGATGACGCCCCGGGTCGACGTGGTCGGCCTGAAGACGACGGCCAGCGTCGCCGACCTGATCACGGTGGCCAGGCAGACCGGGCACACCCGATTTCCCGTGTACGAGAGCACGCTCGACGTCGTCACCGGCGTGGCCGGGGTCAACGACGCGCTCGGGGTCCCGCCCGAGCGCCGCGCCGCGACCAAGGTGTCCGTGCTCGCACGGGAGCCGGTGTATGTACCGGAGAGTCTCGGTCTCGACAAGGTCCTGGCCGCTCTGCGGGCTGCGGATGCCGACCTTGCCATCGTCGTCGACGAGTACGGCGGGACCGACGGCGTGGTGACGGTCGAGGACCTGATCGAGGAACTGGTCGGTGAGATCGCCGACGAGTACGACACCGAGCTCGACGAGACCGGCACCGCCGAGCTGACAGCCCCGGGCGGGGAGAAGACGTTCCTGGTCGACGGTCTCCTGCGGGAGGACGAGCTGCTGGAGCAGACCGGACTGCGGCTGCCCGAGGGACCGTACGAGACGCTCGCCGGCTTCCTGCTCGCGCGGCTCGGGCACATCCCGGTCGTCGGCGAGTCCCTGGAGGAAGACGGGTGGGAGTTCACCGTGATGGAGGTCGACCGGCACCGGATCGAGCAGGTCCGGGTCGTGGCCCCGCCGGAGGAGCCGGCCGATGACTAACGTGATCATCACGGTTGTGCTGCTGCTCGGCAACGGCATCTTCGTCGGTGGCGAGTTCGCGCTGATCGCCTCCCGGCGCACGGCGATCGAGCCGCTCGCCGCCACCTCCCGGGCGGCCGGCTGGGCGCTCTCCGCGATGAACCAGATCCCGCTGATGATCGCCGGCGCGCAGCTCGGAATCACGATCTGCTCGCTGGCGCTCGGCGCGATCGCCGAGCCCGCCCTCGCCCACCTGATGGAAGGGCCGTTCCACGCGGCCGGCCTGCCCGAGCGGGCGGTGCACCCGGTCGCGTTCGTGCTGGCCCTGGTGGTCGTGGTCTTCCTGCACACGGTCATCGGCGAGATGGTCCCGAAGAACATCACGCTGGCCGGACCGGAACGCTCCGCGCTCATCCTCGGGCCGTTCATGCTGGCTTTCTGTACGGCGACCAAGCCGCTGCTGGTGGCGATGCGCTGGGCGTCGCGGACGGTGCTGCGGCTGTGGAAGATCGAGGCGACCGACGCGGTCAAGACGGTCTTCACCGCCGAGGAGCTCGCCGGGATGGTCACGCAGGCGCGCAGCGAGGGCCTGCTCGGCTCGGAGCAGTATGCGCGGATCCACGCCGCCCTCGGGCTGAACAGCCGCACCGCGGCGGACACGCTGCTGCCCTGGGCGCGGGTCACGACCGTGGCGGCGGACGTCTCGCCGGCGACGCTGGAGACGGTGGCCACCCGGAGTGGGCGGTCCCGGTTCCCGGTGGTGCAGCGGGACACCCGGCGGGTGCTGGGCTTCGTGCACGTCAAGGATGTTCTCGGCATTCCCGGGGCGCAGCGGCGGCTGCCGATTCCGGTGGACGTGATCCGGCCGCTCGCCGTGGTGACGCCGGAACGCAGCCTGGCCGACCTGCTGCTGACCATGCGGCGGGACCGGCTGCACATCGTGCTGGTCAGCGACGGCCGGCGGCCGCTGGGAGTGATCACGCTGGACGACGTGCTGCACGCGGTGATCGGGGAGCCCGCACATGCGACGGCGCAGGCCCGCTGATTTGTGAGTGGCCACGTTCGGGGCTTTCAAGTTCAGCGGTTCGGGCGAACACGTACGAGTGGTCCCGCGTCTGTCCGGAGTTTCGGCACGAGAGCCAAGCGACAATGCGGACAATAGCCCCATGCTTCACTCCCGGCGGCGTGCCGTTCCGATCGGCGCCCTGTCAGCGATCCTCGTACTGGGCAGCCTGTTCCTTCTGACCCCCCGACCCGTCAGCACACCCGCGGAAGCCCAACCCCTGCCGTCCGCGGCCGGCGGAGTGCTCACCAACTCGGCCCCCTTCCCGGCGCCCGCCGACCTGCGCCGCGCGAAGACCGCCACCGTCCCGGTGACCCTCCGGTACGACTTCGACGGCGGGGTGGGCAAACCGATCGCGGACACCAGCGGGCAGCACGAACTGCGGCCGCTCGGGCAGAACGGGGGGACGCTCCGGCTCGTACCGGGCGGAACGGGTCTCGCCGTCGACTACCCGGACCGGTGCAACCTGCCGAAGGAGAAAGACTGCCCACGGGCCATCCTGGAAGGCCGGCGGGACGACACCCTCAACCCGGGGCGGCGGCCGCTGCGGTACGGGGCGTCGGTGCTGATGACCCACGCCGACCTGGCCGACGGGGCGAACGTGTTGCAGAAGGGCTACTCCGTCGGCGGCGTCAGCCAGTTCAAGCTGCAGGTCGACCATCGGCAGGGGCATCCGAGCTGCGTGATCGCGGGGAACCGGGCCCGGATCTACCGCGCCGAGCCGCAGATCGACGTGGCCGACGGGCAGTGGCACAACCTCGAGTGCAACCGCACCGCGGAGAAGCTGACACTGCTGGTCGACGGCACGCCGCACGCCTCGGTGACGATCCCGCCCACGCTGTCCATCGCCAACGTGGAGCCGCTCCGGATCGGCGGCAAGGGCCCGGGCCTGGGCAACGACCAGTTCGCCGGCGAGATCGACAACGTCTTCCTCGACATCGGCGCATAGGTGCGCCGGCCGGGCGACGGGAGCCGTCCCGCCGCCCGGCCCAGCTCCGACTAACGCTTGACGACGACCGTCTTGCCGGCCGATCGACCGTCCACGTATCCGATCTTGCGCGCGATCACGGTCACGGTGAGCTTCTTGCCGCCCATCGACCTGGTCAGCTTCAGCGTCGTCCCGGTGTCGACCAGCTTGCCGTTGATCCGCCACTCGTAGCGGTACGAGTTGGGCTTCGGTGACCAGGCGCCGGCCGAGACCCGCACCTGGCGGCCGGCCTTCGCGGTACCGGTGATCTTCGGTCGGGTGGTGGCCCGCGGTGCCTTGCCCTTGGCGACCGCGGTGGTGGCGGCCGAGGTCGTCGTCCCGGACGGGTGGCCGCCCCGGGTCGCGGTCACCGTCACGGACAGGCGCTTGCCGAGCAAAGCACTGGTCACCGGCAGGGAGGCGCCGGCCGCACCCCTGATCGTGACGCCGTTCGCGGTCCACCGGTAGGCATACCCGGCCGGCTGCGGGGTCCAGGCGCCGACCGTGGCACGCAGCGTGTTGCCGACCGCGACGGTGCCGCTGATCGTCGGCGTCCTGGTCGCCTTGAGCGCCGGCAACACGACCTGCGGCGGCGTGCCACCGGAGAGGGACAGAGCCGGGCCCTGCCCGTCGGCCGGCTGCGCGGTCAGGGTCCAGCCGGCCACGTCGGTCTCGGTCCAGCTCGCGGTGAGCTGACCGCGCGCCTCGGAGCCGGTCAGCGTGCGGATCGTGGCGCCGGCCGCATTGTGCAGTGTGAGCTGCCAGGAGCCGGCGGGCTTGGAGAGCCACCAGGTCGCCTGGCCGGTGCCCGTCACCGAGTCGATCGCGGTCAGCGCGCTGGCCGGCACGCCGGTGTCCAGCACGTGCACCCGTTCGGTGGCGTCGGCATAAGCCACCCCGCCGCCGAACCGGTCGACGGTCCAGTCGTAGCCGGCCCGGGTGCCCGAGCCCAGCTGCGTGGCCGGCACCAGGGTGCGCTCGGTCCGGTCGACCAGGTTGACCAGCTCGAGGCCGTCGGCATCGGTCGACTGCACCAGGTAGCCGTCGCCGAGCAGAACGTCGCGGTCCGGCGCGGGCGTCACACTCTTGGTCACCCGGTCGTAGACGCCGCCGTGGTAGGAGCAGGAGTAGTAGACGAACCGGCCGACCGCTTGCAGGCCCTCCGGGGTGCAGTTGCCGCCGGTGGTGAAGCCCTCGCCGGTGCTCGACGACACCTGCCCGTTCTCGGCGCCGTTCCAGACCGTCGTGCCCCAGACCGCGGTGGCCACCGAGTTCTGCCGGGTCGACCTGGCGGCAGAGACGCCGGGGAACTCCACGACGTACGGCGATCCGCCGGTCCCGGAACGGACCACGCCCCACCGGCCGGAGAGATCGGTGAGCCACGGGCTGGACAGCTTGGTGGCCACGCTCGGACCCTGCGTGGCGGCGCTCCCGTTCGCCAGCAGCATGGTCAGGGCGGAGTAGTAGGTGGCGTTCTGCCGGCCGTGGAAGCCGGTGCCGTCGGCGTACATCCGGACGCAGCGCGGTCCGTCGCTCGTGCTGCAGAACCCGTCCGAGCCGGTGACGTAGCCGTCCACGCTGGACTTGACGATCTCCCGGCCCGCGCCGGTGGACAGCCAGGTGCTCTGGTAGGTGCCGTACTGGTCGCCGGGGTGGAAATACGTCCCACTGGTGGCCCTGGTCAGGATGCCGCTGCCCAGCGACAGGCCGTAGACCCGGGCCGGGGCCGGCGCGATCGGGGCGACCCGGGTCCTGGTCACGGTGCCGTCCGCGGCCTGAGCGACGCGGTAGAAGCCCCAGTCGAGGTCACCCTCGGCCAGGTACTTCGCGGCGCCGGCCACCAGCACCGATCCGTCCGGCAGTTGGGTCAGCTCACCGGCGGCCGGGTTCATCACCAGGCTCATCGACGCGTGCGGTTTGTCGACCGGAAGCGCCCACAGCTCGCGGCCGCGGTGGTCGCCGCTGCTGGCGTGGGCCGGCTCGACGGCGAGCAGCGTCGACCCGGTCAGCCCGAGCACGTTGTTGTAGACCGCCATGGAGCCGTTGTCCACGGTCCGGGGCGTGGCGGACAGGTCCGATCGGTCGTAGACGTCAACCGAGTACCGGCCGGTGCGCAGGCGCAGCAGAGACACCGGGGTCAGCCGGAACCCGGACACGTCCGAGTCGTCGTCCGAGCCGTCCCACCGGTCCGGCAGGCCGGAAGCCGTAGCGGCGGCGATCTTGACGATGCTGAAGTGCGTCGCGCCGGCGGACCGGTACCGCAAGATCATGTCGGTGGCGTCGCCGTCCTCGACGGAGAAGTCGGCGGCCCCGTCGGGCAGCCCGGCCACCACCCGGTCGGCGCCGTCCGTCAGCAGGTGCCAGGCCCCGCCGGCGTCGTTGGTCACCACCGTCTCGCCGAACACCCGCTGGTACTGCTGACCGGCCGGGATCTCGACGGTCCGCGTCTGCCCGCCGGTGGTCAGCGTGACGTGCGGCGCCGGCTCGGCGTAGTACAGCGCGATCGTGTCGGTGTGCGTGTCCGCCACCTGGAACGACTGGAACGAACGCTGCAGAAAGCGGAAGTATCCGTCGTACGGGTCATATTCCACCGTCGCGGACAGTCGCTGCGGGAGCTCGGTGGTGGTCCCGCTCGCATACTCGGTCCACAGGAGCCGATCGTCGCCCTCCTGGATCCACAGGAAACCGGTCTGACCGGCGTTCAAGACCTGCGTGGCGCGCGGAACCGCCCGCGCCGCCGCCGGCACCACCACCTCGCCGACGGCTGACGGCTCGGCCGCCAGCGCCACGTCGCTCAACGTTCCCACGCCGAGTGACGCTGCCAGCACTATGACGCCGGCCGCGGCCCCCGTCGCCCGCAACCCTTGCCGAACCTGATGCCTGCCCACCGCGGCCCTCCCCGTAGGAGCAGCCGCCGGCCCATCAGGTAACGACGTTACTGCCCCGTCCCCACGAAATTCCGCTGAATGTACCACCGGATCGATCTCCGTGACCGCCCTGAAACGGGACGTTGAAGGCGGCGAGACCTGACCGCGGCGTGCCCTCCGACGCCATAAAAGGCCAGATCAGAACCTCCGAGAGGCAGAGCCGATGGGAAAGCCGCACCACGGCACTGCGGCATCCCGGCAATGCGGTCCGGCGCAAGCCGAGCCCG
Organism: Actinoplanes cyaneus; assembly: GCF_016862095.1. Classification (GTDB taxonomy): domain Bacteria; phylum Actinomycetota; class Actinomycetes; order Mycobacteriales; family Micromonosporaceae; genus Actinoplanes; species Actinoplanes cyaneus. The sequence goes on along the minus strand of NZ_BOMH01000056.1, from coordinate 61,478 downwards.
CGCATGGCGAAGCGGGCCAGTAGAGGCGAGAAGCTAGTCTCTGAGGCGAGCCAATGACCCGTCGGCGCGTTGAAAGTGCTGTAGAACCACGGAAGCCCTGGCCGGACCATCGGTCCTGACCAGGGCTTTCGCATGTGGAGCGGGTGACGGGAATCGAACCCGCGCTGTCAGCTTGGGAAGCTGATGTTCTACCATTGAACTACACCCGCAAGCGGCCTTACTGTACCTGATTATCCGACTCCATGGCGAAGGCACCCCACGATCTCGGGCCCGCCAACGATCCGGGCCCGGCGAACCTTCCCCAAGAGCGGCGCGCTCAGGAGTTGCGGCACCCCGTCCCGGATCATGCGGTGCGGAGCGCTCCGCAGTCAGGCCGCCTTGGTGCAATCACGGGTCAGCTGACCATGGCCAGGGTCCGGGGTAACTTGCGCGGGGCGCGCCAACTCTGCGAGATCGGCATCGGCAGCGGCGTGACCGCGAGCGGCAGCGCCCCGGCCGGGCCGTGGTGGCGCAGCGTCGCGGACTCGACCGAGAGCTCGAACAACTGCCAATCCACCTCCGGTGAGGCGCGCAGCGCGTCGGCGATGCCGGCGACGACCCGCGGGTCCCGGACCGGGAACGCCTGGCCGGTCAGGTAGGCCTCGTCGTCGCTCTCCTCCGGCGGGTAGGAGTGCAACGCGTAGCGCGGGTCACGTTCCAGGTCGCGGCGCTTCGGCGAGTTGACCAGGAAGCAGTAGAGCCCACTGCCGGAGAAGACCGGTGAGATGGGGTGCACTCGCGGGCCGCCGTCGGGGCGGACCGTGGCGAGGTAGCCCATGCCGGGACCGTACTGCTGGAGAAGCGCACGGATGCCGGTGGCGAGCGAGGGCTCGGCAGCGGCGAAATCGGACCAGGAAGCCATGTGTGCAGTCTATCGAACATACGTTCGAGACGGCCACCGAACACACCGATCGGGGGATGTCGTCCGAGCCGCGGAAACGCTCGTCGGTATGGTGTTGCGATGCTGCTCTCCGACCGTGACCTGGTTTCCGAGATCAAGACCGGGTCCCTCTCGCTGGAGCCCTTCGAGCCTTCCCTGATGCAGCCGTCCAGCATCGACGTGCGGCTGGACCGCTTTTTCCGGGTCTTCAACAACCACCTCTACACCCACATCGACCCGGCGGAGCAGCAGGACGAGCTGACCGCGGAGGTCGAGGTCGAGGACGGGCAGCCGTTCGTGCTGCATCCCGGGGAGTTCGTGCTGGCGTCGACGCTCGAGGTGATCACTCTCGGGCACGAGCTGGCGGCGCGGCTGGAGGGCAAGAGCAGCCTGGGCCGTCTGGGCCTGCTCACGCACTCGACGGCCGGTTTCATCGATCCGGGCTTCTCCGGTCACGTCACGCTGGAGCTCTCCAATGTGGCGAACCTGCCGATCAAGCTGTGGCCGGGCATGAAGATCGGGCAATTGTGCATCTTCCGGTTGTCCAGCCCGGCTGAGCATCCGTATGGTTCGGCCGTCTACGGGTCGCGGTACCAGGGCCAGCGCGGTCCGACGGCGAGCCGCTCGGCGTTGAACTTCCGGACGTGGCCGACCCGCTAGGGCCGTCTCATCCGAGCTCGCGCCGGCGCGGAAGCGTCAGCGACCCACTCACAGTGAAAGCCGGAACTCGCGCGGGTGTCAGCGACGCACCCGCAGTCCCTGCGTGAACGCCGCCCCCAGCACCTGCTCCACCTCGGCCGCGGTCAACCCGGTCGTGGGGACCCGCATCCAGCGCCCGCTGCGCATGCCGAACATCAGCTGTCCGGAGAGCGCCTCCACACTGCGGAAGGCCCGCCAGGCGTACGCGTGCCGGCCGACGTCGTCCGATCGGGCCACACCGCCGTCGCTGATCTCGTACGTGGTCACCCGCCCGCCCCTCATCGACCGCCGGGCCGTCCGGTTGAGGAGGACGAGCGGCACCACGAGGGCGAGCAGCGCTCCGCTGATCAGCAGGCCGGGGCGACCCTCGCCGGTCGCTAACTGGATCAACGCGGTGACGAGCAGCAACGCCCATCCGGCGCACCGCGCGACGAGGACGGGAGTCCGCAGCCGCCGTCGCGTCGCGACCGCGATCAGAGCCGGGTCGGGGGCCGCCGTGATCTGGATCTGCACTTCCCGAAGGTAGCCCTTTATCCGGGCAAAACCGTACTAGCCGGACGGCCGAGGATCCCGGCGGAACGCGCAACGGTGTCCCCCGAGCGGATGCGGCAGCCCATCCGCCGGGAGATCTACGATGACCCGGTGTATCTCATGATTTCGACGTACCAGAAGCCGCTCGCCGAGGTCGACCAGGCGCGGGAGGACCACCTCACGTTCGTGGCCGGGCTGGAGGAGCGGGGCCTCTCCGTGACCGCCGGCCGGCAGGACCCGCCGACGGGCGGCATCATCCTGCTGGACGTGGACACCGAGGCCGAGGCGCAGGAGATCATCGCCCAGGATCCGTACGTGGTGCGGGGCCTGGCCACCTACGCCGCGGTCGGCTGGCAGATCAGTCGCGGCGCCCTCGCGGACTACCAGCGGAAATACTGATCACTTAGGACCTCACGGCAGGTCTTCGCCGGTCAGGAGACTGCGGATGGTCAGTTCGGCGGTGACCGCGGGCGGGCATTCGTCGACGATCACCGCGGTCCCCAGGTAACGATCGCCGAGCAGGGTGCGCAGGCCACGTGCCTGTGCGCCGGTCGACGCCCAGTCGTCGACCACGAGCACGCGGTCGTCGGCGGCGAGCAGCTCACGCCGTACGCCCAGATGTTGGATCTCTCCTCGATGATCGGCCGGCACCTCGGCCCAGATCATGGGCTCGGCGATGGCCCGGCGTGCCCCGGCGCGGTAGGCCTCGACGAAGCCGACCCCGAGCGAACGGGCGACCAGGGGCCCGAGCAGGAATCCGGTCACTTCCGGCGACACCACGACAGTGGGACGGTCGTCACGGAAGAAGTCGGCGAGCGCCGGGCCGAGGCCGTCGAGAATTGCCGGATCCCGCCACCAGCCGGACCTGTCGCTGACGAGGTAGTCAGCGGGCGGACCGGGGTTGGTCCAGCGGAAAGCCCGGCGGAGACGGTCACGGAGATCGTCGTTCATCGGAACATCGTGTCATCGCCGCGCCGCCCCGGATGGACCGACCGAATGACCCCGCCACTGACAGGTGGTCAGAACCTCATCGGACAACGGGTCAAGTTGATGCCCGACGTCCCGTGGATCGGGCATGCTGTTCGGCGGAACCATGCCTACCTTCGCGCCGGGCCGCCGCCCGATGAGCCCAGGGAACCGCGCCGGCCTCGGCGCGGCTTTTGTGCTGCTCGTGATGGTGTCCGCGGCGGAGTCCACGGACACCACTTCGGCCGGCTACATCGGCCTGTTCGCGATCGTCCCATTCGCGGCCGCCCTCTTCGCCGCCTGGCAGTACGTGGCCGGGGTGGGGGTCGCCGCCACCCTGATCGGCGCGGGCTTCGTCGGCCAGTCCGGCTCGGCGGGCTCGGGTGCCTTGGTCTACCTGCTCGGCATCATGTCGGCGACCGGCATCGCGGTGGCCGCCGCGACGATGCGGCAACGCCAGACGGAGCGGATCGCCGAGCTGCGGCAGCTCGCCTCGGTGGCTCAGCAGGCCGTGCTGCGGCCGATCGGCCCGCAGGTGGGTTCGCTGGCGATCTCCGGGCGCTACATCTCGGCGACCGCGGCCGCGGACATCGGCGGGGACCTCTACGAGGCGCTGAACACGCAGTACGGGGTTCGCATCATCATCGGTGACGTGCGCGGCAAGGGCCTGGACGCGGTCCGGCTGGCCAGCATCGTCCTGGGTTCCTACCGGCACGTCGCTTACGAGCGTGCCGACCTGAAGGCGATCGTGGCCGACCTGGACCGGGCGGTGGCCCGCAGCGTCGGCGACGAGGACTTCGTGACGGCCGCGCTGGTCGAGGAGCGTGGCGGCACGCTGACCATCGTCAACTGTGGACACCCGGCGCCGCTGCTGCTGCGCCGTGGCCAGGTCATCCCGCTGGAGCCGCCGGCCCCGGCACCACCGCTCGGGTTCGTGCCCGAGGTGAAGGCGCGGGTCGAGCGGCTGGAGCCGGGTGACCGGCTGCTGCTCTTCACCGACGGCCTGGGTGAGGCACGCCGGGAGGGCGAGTTCTTCCCGACCGCCGACCGCGCCTGGCGCCTGCTGGGCCACGGCACGGTCGGCGACGGGCTGGCGTCCCTGGAGACCGCGCTGGTCGACTGGGTGCACGGCCGCCTGGAGGACGACATCGCTCTGGTCCTGCTGGAGTATGCGGGGCCGGACGCGGGCGCGTCGATCCCGGTCCCCAGCTGGGAAGTCGGCGCGGCAGGAAGCTGAGCCGCCGCGGTCTGGGCGCTCCAGCGACGCCCTACGCGGCGGGGCTCTCCTCGGGATCGGCTGGTGCCGGAGCGGTCGGCACCGGGGCCGGCGGGACCTGCTCGGGCTGGCGGTGCCGGCCGACGTAGTTGCGCGGCTGATTCGCCTGGCGCGGCTCCGGAATCAGGCTTTTGATCGTGGCGAACATGTCGTCCCCCTTAAAGCTCGGTCTATCCGGAGCAACGAAACTCGTGGGTACGCGATACGTGGTTCCCGGTTCGAAACGTGCAAATGGCCGAACGGCTGTACCGGTGACCACCCGATCGGAGACGTTTGTGCCTCGATCCGACGGACACCCCCTCCGACCAGGTGGGTTGGTCACAGAATCCTGCCCGGGTTGTCGCGGCCTACCGATCGGTAATACAGTGCTAGTTACTGACGGGTAACTCGCGTTCGGAGAGCGGGCCAATCACCATGACTCACTACCAGAGCAACCTTCGGGACCTCCAGTTCAACCTGTTCGAGGTCTTCGGGGCGGACAAGGCGTTCGGTCAGGCACCGTTCGACGAGATCGACGCGGAGACTGCACGCGACGTGCTCGCCGAGGTGAACCGGTTGGCCCGCGAAGACCTCGCGGCCAGCTACACCGACGCCGACCGGAACCCTCCGGTGTTCGACCCGGCGACGCACACCGCGCCGCTGCCCGAGTCGTTCAAGAAGTCGTACGAGACCTTCATGGCCTCCGAGTTCTGGCGACTCGACCTTCCCGGCTCGCTGGGCGGCACGTTCGCCCCGCGCACCCTGTGGTGGGCGATTGCCGAGCAGATCCTCGGCTCCAACGCCCCGATCTGGATGTACGCGTCCGGTCCGTCCTTCGCCCACGTCGCCCACACCGAGGGCACGCCGGAGCAGCAGGAGTGGGCCAAGCTCTTCGTCGAGAAGCAGTGGGGCTCGACCATGGTGCTGACCGAGCCGGACGCCGGTTCGGACGTCGGCGCCGGCCGCACCCGCGCGATCCCGCAGCCGGACGGCTCGTGGCACATCGAGGGCGTGAAGCGATTCATCACCTCGGGTGAGCACGACCTGAGCGACAACATCATCCACTACGTGCTGGCGCGTCCGGTGGGCGTCGAGGGCCAGGGCGGCCCGGGCACCAAGGGCCTGTCGCTGTTCATCGTGCCGAAGTACCACTTCGACGGTACGACGGGTGAGCTCGGCGAGCGCAACGGCGTCTACGCCACCAACGTCGAGCACAAGATGGGCCTCAAGGTCTCCAACACCTGTGAGATGACCTTCGGCGAGCACGGCACCCCGGCCAAGGGCTGGCTGCTGGGCGACAAGCACGACGGCATCCGGCAGATGTTCATGATCATCGAGTACGCGCGGATGATGGTCGGCACCAAGGCGATCGCCACCCTGTCGACGGGCTACCTGAACGCGCTGGAGTACGCGAAGAACCGCGTCCAGGGCGCCGACCTGGTGCAGAACACCGACAAGGCGGCTCCCCGGGTGACCATCACCCACCACCCGGACGTACGTCGTTCGCTGATGCTCCAGAAGTCGTACTCCGAGGCCCTGCGCGCCCTGGTGATCTACACCGCCTCGTGGCAGGACAAGGTCGCGATCGCGCAGGCCGCCGGCGACGAGAAGGCCGCGAAGATCGCCAGCAAGATCAACGACTTCCTGCTTCCGCTGGTCAAGGGCGTCGGCTCGGAGCGGGCCTACGAGCTGCTCGGCCACGAGTCGCTGCAGACCTTCGGTGGCTCCGGCTTCCTGCAGGACTACCCGCTCGAGCAGTACGTGCGGGACGCGAAGATCGACACCCTGTACGAGGGCACCACCGCGATCCAGAGCCTCGACCTGATCTTCCGCAAGATCGTCAAGGACAACGGCCGGGCGCTCGGCACGATCGCCGGCGAGATCCAGGGCTTCATCGAGAGCGAGGCCGGCAACGGTCAGCTCAAGAACGAGCGGCTGGCGCTGGGCAAGGCCCTCGGCGAGCTGCAGCAGATCCTCGGCGTGACGATGGGCTGGCTGGCCGCGGTGCAGGGCGGCGAGTCCCGTGAGCTGTACAAGATCGGCCTGACCTCCCGCCGGATCCTGCTCGCCCTGGGCGACGTGGTCCTCGCCTGGCTGCTGCTGCGCCAGGCCGAGGTGGCGCTGAACGCGCTGAACGGCGAGGTGTCCGAGGCCGACAAGAAGTTCTACACCGGCAAGGTGGCGGCGGCCCGCTTCTTCACCCGCGAGATCCTGCCGCGGATCGGCTCCGACCGCCGGATCATCGAGAACACCACCCTCGACCTGATGGACCTGGACGAGGACGCGTTCTGACCTGAAGCTTTTCCCACTCTCCTGAAAAGACGTAGGCCGGCGGACAATGGCGTCCGCCGGCCTTCGTTGTCTTCCGATCGTGACCTGATCGGAGGACGCTACCGTAACGACGTACCCGTACGATCCTCTTCGATACTGAAGATCATCGAATGCGGGGGCCTTCGGTGCGCATAGTCGCTGCCTGCCTTTCTTCCCTTCTCCTGGCCGGTCTGGTCGCCACACCCGCGCGGGCCGACGAGGCCCCGCCGGTCATTCTCGACATCGGGGTGCGGCAGATCTCCGACCGCACCGACGTGGTCGCTCGCTTCGCCGCCCGTACGCTGAGCCGTCGTGTCGTCGTCGGGCTGAATGCGGTGACCATGACGGTCGCCGCGGCCGACCGGGATAGTTTCGTGGCCGATCTGCTGGCCGATCCAGCAGTGACCTGGGTCGAGGAGGATGCGCCGGTTCACGCGGACGCGGCCGGGCCCGTCAACGACCCGTTCTACTCCCAATCGCTTGATGCCGCGGCCGTCCCGGAGGCGTGGACGTGGACGACGGGCAGCGCGGACGTGACCGTCGCCGTCGTCGATTCCGGCGTGACGGCGAACCGGGACCTCCCGGCCGCCCGGATCCTCCCCGGGCTCAACCTGGTGGAGAGCGGCCGGGAACCCGTCGACGACGACGGCCATGGGAGCCTGGTCGCCGGGGTCATCGCGGCGACCGCGAACAACGGGGTGAGCGCGGCCGGGGTCTGCCCACAGTGCCGGATCCTTCCGGTCCGGGTCCTGAAGCATGACGCGGACGGCGGCGCGTCGGGAACGTCCGCCCTGGCCGCGTCTGGCATCACCTACGCCGCCGCCAACGGCGCTCGGGTCATCAACACCTCGTTCAGCACCACCACGGACAGCCGGTTGCTGCGCGAGGCGGTGCAGTACGCGGCCGACCACGGTGCCCTGGTCATCGGCTCCGCCGGGCAGGATGACTATCGCTCCGACCGGCACTACCCGGCAGCGACCGAGCCGGCGCTCGCGGTCGCCGCGGCGCTGCCCAACGGCCTCCCCGCGGCTGGGACCAACATGAATCCGCTGAACAGTCCGGCCGACCGCTGGATCGATGTGGAAGGACCCGCCTCGCTCTGGGCGGTCGCTCCGTCGGGCACCGGAGGCCCGCTGGTCGGCACGTCGGCTTCGGCGGCCGCGGTCTCCGGAGCGGCGGCGCTCGCCTTCAGCCTGAAGCCCACGGCCAGTGCGGACGAGGTCCGGTCGGCGATCGTGAAGACGGCCGGCGACCCGGATCTGACCGGGATCGGACTCGTGGGCGAAATCTCGCCGTACCTGGATGTCGCGGGTCTCCTGCACAGCCTCGGGGCGCCGGACACCGAGGCGCCGAGGATCACCTCGTCAACCATCACCCTTGGCGTGCTCGGCGCGACCGGGACCACGGTGCTCCCGCAGGCCGTCGACGATCACGGGGTGTACGGCTTCGAGCTGGTGGCCGACGGCAAGGTCGTCGACTCGACGCGGGACGCCAGCTGGGACCGGCGGATGAAGCTCGTGCCGCCCGCGCACTATCGCGGCGACTGGCCGGTGACGTTGCGGGCCATCGACTACGCGGGCAACGTCACCGAGAAGACGTACGCCGTGCAGGTCGACACCGGTGCTCCGCTCGATGTGGACGGCCCGGTCGCGACCGAGTTGCGCCCCGCCGCGAACACGCGGATCCGGGACACCTTCACCAGCACGATCAGCGGAGTCACCGACCCGTCCGGAGTGGCGTCGGCCGAGCTGTGGTCCAACGGAAAGCTCGTCGGCCGGGACATCTCGGCGCCCTACTCGCTGGTCGTGCGGACCGGCTCGTCCAACGGCGCCGTCACCGTCATCTGGCGGCTGACCGACCAACTCGGCAACTCGCGCGACTACAGCCGGACGGTGATCGCGGACAGCGGCGGACCGGCCGTCTCGATCACGAAGGCGCCGGGGAACAAGGCCAAGGTCAAGGGCACGGTCAAGGTCTACGTCAAGGCGAGCGACCCGAGTGGCATCGCCCGGGTCCAGCTGCTGGTGAACGGCAAGGTGGTTGCTACCGATTACCGGTCGGCCTACCAGCTGTCGGTGAACACCGCCAAGCAGAAGAAGACCATGAAGATCCAGATCCGGGCGTACGACCGCCTGGGCAACCTGCGATACACCAGCGCCCGCACCTGGTACCGGAAGTAGGAGCTCAGCCGCGGGCGGTGTGCCGGCGTGACAGGCGCATCCCCTTCGGCTGGGTGTCCGACCATCCGGTCTCGGTGGTGTGCACGGCGATCCCGGAGGTCTTCAACTCCAGCGCCGCGCCGTCCCACTGTTCGTCCGGGACGAGCAGAGCGGACACTTCGGACACCGTTGGGTTGTGGCCGATCAGCAGGATCGTGCGCACCTGCTCCGGCACCGCCCGGAGCAGGTCGAACACCTCGGTCCGCCCGCCGTAGTAGAGCTGATCCTCGTAGTGGACCTCGGGCGCACCGTGCGCCGGATCGCCCTGTGCCAGCGCCAGCGACGCGCCCTGCCAGGTCTGCCGGGTGCGTTTGGCCGGTGAGCAGATCACCAGGTCGGGGTGCAGCCGCTCGTCCACCAGCCAGGCGCCGGCCGCGTCGGCGTCCGACATGCCGCGCTCGGTAAGACTTCTGTCGAAATCCGGTAGTTCGCCGGGAGTCTCCGCTTTGGCGTGGCGTAGCAGGATCAGCGTCCGCAAGGTCATTGGAACAGCTTGCCTGATTGGAACTTCACGCGTCCGGGTAAGGCCTCGATCGACGTATTCAGGATGGTCGAGCGAGGCAGGACTCAACGCCCGGCCGCTTACGAGGAGGGCCCGATGGGCATCGGCGCAAGTATTTTCCTGCTCGCTCTGGGGGCGATCCTGGCGTTCGCCGTCAACGCGGACATCAGCGGCCTCGACATCAGCGTGATCGGCTGGATCCTGATGGCCGCCGGCCTGATCGGGCTGGTCATCACGCTCTGGTTCTGGAACAGCCGTCGCCGCACGGTGGTCACCCGCTCCACCGCCGCTCCGGTCGCCGGGACGGGCTACGCCGCCGGCGAGTACCACGAGGTGCGTCAGGACGACGTCCCGCCGCCCCCGCCGCCGGCGTACCGCTAAAGCTTCAGATAGTGCAACGGCCCGGCGGTCAACCGCCGGGCCGTTTCGCGTATGCGGCCGTCAGGCGTACAGCGCGAAGTAGATCGCGATGTGGTGGCAGATCGCGGCCACCAGCGTGCAGGCGTGGAAGAACTCGTGGTGACCGAAAACGGTCGGCCACGGGTTCGGCCGCTTGAGGGCGTAGAAGACCGCGCCGACGGTGTAGATCACGCCGCCGGCCAGCATCAGGACCAGGCAGGTGACGCCGCCGACGTGCAGCACGTCCGGGATGATGCCGACGGCGACCCAGCCGAGCGCGACGTAGAGCGGCGCGCCGACCCACCGCGGCAGGTTCGGCCAGATCACCTTGAGCGCCACCCCGCCCACGGCCCCGCCCCACACCAGGCCGAGCATCAGCTCTGCCGTGCCCTTGTCGAGCAGCTCGACGCAGAACGGGGTGTACGTGCCGGCGATGAAGATGAAGATCATCGAGTGATCCATCCGGCGCATGATCTGGTAGCCGCGCTCGCTCCAGACGCGCCGGTGATAGAGCGCGCTGATCCCGAAGAGGCCGCAGACCGTCACGCTGTAGATCAGGACACTGATGAACGGTGCGATGCCCGGCCGGCTCGCGGCGATCGAGCAGAGCACGATGCCGCAGACCAGGGCGACGAAGAACGCGTACTGATGCAACCGGCCGCGTAGTCGCGGCTTGCCGAGGTCGGTCGGCTTCATCCGGAACGGGGCTGAGGTCGTCACGGGATCCAGGTTACGGCAGCGTAGGTTACTAGTGGGTAGTGACGCCGCATACGGTTCCCGATGCACGATGATTTTCCGGTGACCCCGATTGATCTGAACGCTGACCTCGGCGAGGGCTTCGGCGCTTGGCGGCTCGGCGACGACGACGCCCTGCTCGACGTGGTGACCTCGGCGAACGTGGCCTGCGGCTTCCACGCCGGCGACCCGTCCACCATGCACCGGGTGTGCCGGGCGGCCACCGCCAAGGGCGTCGCCGTCGGCGCCCAGGTGGGCTACCGGGACCTGGCCGGTTTCGGCCGGCGCCGGATCGACTACGAGTTCGGCGAGCTCCGCGACGACGTGCTCTACCAGATCGGGGCCCTGGAGGCGTTCTGCCGGGCGGCCGGCGACCGCGTGCGGTACGTGAAGCCGCACGGTGCCCTCTACAACACCGCGGCCGTCGACGAGCGGCAGGCCGAGGCGGTGGTGGCCGCGGTGCTCGCCTACGACCGCGCGCTCCCGCTGCTCTGCCAGCCCGGTTCGGTGCTCTTCGCGACCGCGGAGGCGGCCGGGCTCACCGCTGTCGGCGAGGGCTTCGCGGACCGTGGTTACCTGCCGGACGGCCGGCTCGTGCCCCGGTCACGACCTGACGCACTGGTTCACGACCCGGCCACGGTGGTGACCCGGGTCACGCGGATGGCCGCCGACGGCGAGGTGGTCGCCGCCGACGGCACAGTCGTCGCCTGCCCGGTCCGCTCGATCTGCCTGCACGGCGACACCCCGGGCGCCGTCGAGCTGGCCCGCGCGGTCCGGGCCGGGCTCGTCGCCGCCTCCATCCCGATCCAGGCCTTCTAAGGGCATTCAAACCCTTGTCAGGTACGGCCTAAGCGTCCATCCCGCGCAGGATCAGCGGGAGCCGGCTCGGGGCGGCGGTGTCGATCACGATCGGCACGCCCCAGTCCTGCCGGGTCAGGTGGCACGCCCCGAACTCGGCGTCCAAGTCACACGTCGCTGCCTGGGCCACCACCTGCAGCACGCCCTTCGGCACGTCCGGGTTGAGCACGAGCCGGCGGGTCAACTCGGTCGTCGTGCCCTCGCCGTCGAGCAGCAACTCGGCCGGTGACGCCGAGACGGTCAGCCGCAACGGCGAGCCGAACTGGCTGTCCAGCTTCTGACCGGGCGCCGGCGTGAAGATCACGTCGAGCGTCACCTCGCCCGGGGCCAGGTGGGACGGCGGGCGCTCGGTCTTGTGCCGCTCCCCGGCGACCGTCTTCATCACGCCGGGCGCGAGCCGGGTCAGCCGGTGCGCGGCGGACTCCACGACCAGGACGTCCCCCGAGCCGGTGACCAGGATGTCGCTCGGCTCGGCCAGACCGGAATCCACCGTGGACACCTCGTTCGCCACCGGGTCGAACCGCCGGATCGCGCCGTTGTACGTGTCCGCGATCAGCACCGACCCGTCCGCCAGCGCGGCGACACCGAGTGGATGCTGGAACAGCGCCTGGTCAGCGGGACCGTCGACGTGACCGAAATCGAACAGGCCCTGGCCGACCGCCGTGTGCATCACGCCGTCCTCGACGTAGCGCAGGGCGGACGTCTCGCTGTCGGCGATCCAGAGCCGCGTCCCCGTCGCCGACAGGCCGGACGGCTGGGCCATCCAGACATCCGGGATCGGGCCGTCGCGCAGCGCCTCGACCGTGGTGCCGGCGTAGACGCCGACCGTGCGCTGGATCGGGTCGAACCACCACAGCTGGTGGATGCCCGCCATCGCGATGATGACCTTGTCGTCGAACCACGCCAGGTCCCACGGCGAGGAGAGATCCGCGGCGAGCGCGTCGTGCGGGTGATCGTCCACCGTCGACCGCCACGGCCGGCCCGACCCGGCGACCAGAGTGATCTCGCCGGTCGCCAGGTTCAGGCCGCGCAGCTGGTGGTTGACCGTGTCGGCGACCACCACGTCGTACCCGATGATGTCCCTGATCGCCTGCGGCAGCGCCAGCAGACCCTGCGGCTCGCTGAACGGCTCGTTCCGGTCACCGCCGAACCGGCGGACCAGCGTCTCGCCGTCGGGGGACAGCTCGACCACCGAGTGCCGGGCCGAGTCGGAGACCAGCAGGTTACCGCCGGGCAGCTCGATCGCCTTGCCGGGGAAGTGCAGCAGACCCTCCGGGGCCGGCGGCGCGACATACGGCCCGTCACCGCGGTGCAGCGTGCCGTTCGCCTCGTGCTTGGCGACCAGCTCGTCGATCAGCCGGGACAGGCCCTCCGCGTGACCCTCGCCGGCCATCGAGGCAACCAGATAACCCGTCGGGTCGACCACGGCCAGGGTGGGCCAGGCCTTCGCCGCGTACTGCTGCCACAGGTGCATGTCGCCGTCGTCAATCACCGGATGGTGCACGCCGTAACGCTCGACGGCGGCGGCCAGCGCCTTCGGATCCCGCTCGTGCTCGAATTTCGGGGAGTGCACACCGATGACGACCAGGGCGTCCCCGTACTTCTCCTCCAGCGGCCGCAACTCGTCCAGCACGTGCAGACAGTTGATGCAGCAGAAGGTCCAGAAATCCAAGATGATGCAACGACCTCGCAAATCAGCGAGGGTCAGCTCTTTACCGCCAGTGTTCAGCCAGCCCCGGCCCTTGAGTTCGGGCGCACGCACGCGAGGATTCATGGGCCCATCGTGCCGCACGAGCGGTGACCAGCCCGCCCGAGGCGGTGGCGCGAGTGGCGTACGGGACACCGCTCGGCCGAAAGTCAGCTCGCCCACCCGGGTTCGGTAGCGGTCGCCCTGCCTTCGGTACACCTCCGCTGGCCCGACCGGAGTAAGAAGGTCGCCCGTGCCGACGATCGCGTTGTGATCCGGGTTGATGCGCTCGGCTATGACGGCGACGCGCCGGACGGTCACGGCAGACGGCGTCGCGCGGATCACGACGGCGGGGTAGGCGTCGTCGCCGACATGGATTGTGGCGGGGCGTCCGGGAGTGAGCACGAGGGTCATGGCGCGGACGGTACCGTTTTTTGCGACTGACGTCAGACGCAACACGCCCCGCCCCGGAGCTGTCTGGAACGGGGCGGGGAGGGGGCTTGTTGCCTGGTTACAAGGTTCGACCGTCGATGACTTCCAACGCCGTGCCCGCCTCCTCGGCGGCGGCTGACAAGCGTTCCGCGATTTTGTCGTACACGGCATGGTGCAGAACGGTCCGCGAAGGCTCGCTATCGGGCGCGGTGGCTGTCACAAGGACCGCAGTGCGGACGTCGAGGATGCGGCCGGAGTGGGCGCAGAACATCGCGTGCGAAACGGCGTGACGGAGGGTCTGGCGGTAAATGGCGGTGGCGATGGTGTCGTGCACTTCGGCTCCTCGGGCTCTCTCCTGGTTAGTGCGTAAGTCGTCATGCGCATCGGCTCAAGCTGCGGCCTCGGCGTCTATACGCGCGGAGCGGGCCGCTGCCAACTTGACGGCCCACCGGGCGGCGGCGTCGGTGTTGCCGTTCTCCATCGCGCGGCGACGGAACCGTTCGGCTTCGCGCTCGGCGGCCCGTGTCGAGCGGATCGCCGCCTCGATGGCGAGCACAGGTTGACCGATCGCCGTTTCCCCCATGCTGCCCACGAGTTCGCCGATCGCGTTGGCAATGGTCGGCTTCCAGCCGTTTCGCAGTGCCTCGGCGCGAGCGGCCTGAATGGCAGCCAAGACGCCGTCGCGCGGCGACGGGGCGGCAGCGATGTGGTCGGCCAAATCAGCGGCGAGTTTGGTCCGAAGGGCGGCGGGGAGGGTTTGAGGGTTCAGGGCGGTACTCAAGTAACTCACTCCCAGGCGGGTGGACAGTTGCGACCGATCATACATGCGTATGACGATGGACGCACCGCCGGTCGCATGCCGAGAAGGACATGTCTGGGAGTGTTTCGGTCTCCGCGATACGCTCAGCGGCATGATCGGTGCGGTGGTATTCGACGTAGGTGAGTGCCTGGTCAACGAGACCCGCGAGTACGGGACTTGGGCTGACTGGCTCGGCGTACCTCGGCACACCTTCTCCGCGATGTTCGGTGCTGTGATCGCACGGGGCCAGGATTACCGAGAGACGTTCCAGATCTTCCAGCCGGGCTTCGACTTGACAGAAGAACGCGAGCGGCGTGCCAAGGCGGGCCAGCCCGAGTCATTCGACGATCAGGATCTCTACCCGGACGTTCGCCCAGCGCTAACCGCTCTGCGGGCCGCTGGCTACTGGGTCGGCATCGCTGGGAACCAGACGATCCGTGCGGGCCGAATCCTGCGAGCGCTTGATCTGCCTACCGACATGATCGCAACGTCGGACGACTGGGGAGTCTCGAAGCCGGATCTCGGCTTCTTCGAGGCCCTAGCGAAGGAGACTCCGTTCAGCCCAGAAGCGACGCTCTACGTTGGCGACCGGCTGGACAATGACATCCGGCCGGCCGCGCTGGCAGGCTTCAAGACTGCGCTGATCAAACGAGGTCCGTGGGCGACCATCCAGCAGCACGACCCGGACTCTGCGCAGCTTCCGACTATGCGGATCGACTCGCTGACAGAACTTCCCGGCCGGATCGCGGCGCTCAACGCTGCAACGCGCTGAGCGTGGTCTGCCAGCTATAAAGGCGGTCATCGACCTTACGGACGAAGTCGGCGTCCGCCCAGGGATCGAGGGCGTGGCGCACCTCGCGAACGCGCTCCATTCCGGTCGCGTACCAGGTGCTCGCCAACTGATCTAGGACTTCGTGGATACGCGTGCAGGCCGCCTCCGGCTTCTTCTGAGCGACATCGACGGCCGCGAGGTCGGCAAGGATGACGGTGCGCTGCTTTCCCTCATCGGGAAGTAGGCCGGCCAGGGCTGCGGTGAGCGTTTCACGCGCCTGGGCGAGTCGGCCGGCCTTTAGTTGAGTGCTTCCCTTGAAAGCGGCGAGGCGGGCAGGCGAGAACCAGGTAAACCACTCCGGTGAGTTGTGGTCAGCGCCTGCCCCGAGGATCTCCTCAGCGTGGGTAATGAGGCGCAGTGCATCGGCATGACGTCCGCAAATGGACTCGCACTCCGCCTCGACCGCGTCGATCCATGCAAAAAAGTTCGGCTTGGCGTTGCCTCGCCGGGCGTAGGTACGCGCGGCGCGAAGGCGCTCGGCGGCTTCGTCGCGGCGCTGGGCCCAACCGGGGATGAAGGCGGCGTGCGCGAGAACGGCTGCCCCGAGGAGTGCATCCTCGGCCGCGCCTGCGGCCTGTAGCGCACGAACAAACGTGGCATCGGCCTCCGTGGGCTGCCGAAGATCAAAAAACTCGATACGCCCGGCAAGTAGCTCAGATTCGGCCAATGCGCCTGCGAGTAGGCGATGGGCAACACCGCTGGTTTCGGACAACAGATGCAGTCCAAGGCGCGTGTGCTCGACCACTGTGGGATGTAGATGGCTTGGTTGAACGCTCAGGTACATACGCCGATGAGCGGCAGTAATGGAGCTGTAGTCCGCGCCGATCGTCAAAGGCTGGACGGAGTTGGTAGCTCGCGGGATGGGGAGGGCCGCCGGCGCCGCCGCCGAACGCGGCCCAGGTGCCGAGCCGGGCGCGGCTGAAGGCATTTGCCAGGGCGGTTCAAAACCCAACTCTTCAATGGGTAGCTGAAGAACGTGGACAAGCAAGCGTTGGTAATCAGCCCGTGGCCAGGGCGGGGAAGACGACTCCCACCGACGGACCTGGCGGACGCTGACCTCCACTTGTCCTAGCCCGATGCGCGGCGCGGCTTGCGTCAGCGCGTCGGCGAATGCTTGCTGCGAGGCATAACCCGCGTGCTGACGTGCGGCCTTCAGACGGGTGTTTCCAGCCGACTGGGGAGACAAGGGACCTCCAAGATGGCGTGCCTCGATCGAGCGTACATCGGGAGCACTTTGCCAGGACTTTCCAGCCCCCAGAATCCGAAAGTTGCCTCTAAAAGTCCTCTGGAGGTCCGCCTAGGGGCCTTCTGGTTACTTACGAAGTGGGACATCGTGGCCACGGTGAGCGATCAGGGCCGGAATTACCGCAGGTGGCGGTGGCTCAGGCAAACGCGGCGACCGCTGGGAGCAGTGATGCATCAGAAACGAAGGTGGAGGCTGCTCCGTCGTTCTCGCTGTACCTGCGGGCTGCGGTGGCCGTGTATAGAGGCCGCGATGGCCGCGGGCCGGCACCGTGAGGACAACCGCACGCGCACGGCAGTAAGCGACCCCGCGCCGTCGGTAGCTCCGGAGCCCTCGCCGCGCCCCCCAGCCTGGGCGACAGCGACGATGCCCTTGTTCCAGGTTGCGCGTGCCGGCTCGTTGACGCCGGGTCAAGAGCGCCGCTCGCGAGGGGGTGCGTCGTGCTAGTCCCCCGTACGGAACATCAGGGCGAGCGTCCCGACTGGGACTGCCGGGTCTGCGGCGAGCCATGGCCCTGCGCGGTCGCGAAGGTCGAGCTTGCCGAGCAGTACGGGCGATTCCCGCACGGTCTGTCGGTCGTCGTTGGGTCCTTTCTGATCGAGGCGATCGACGACTGGGCCGGCAGGGCTGGCGGGAGGCCGCCCGACCTTTATGAGCGGTTCCTCGGCTGGGTCGAGGCCCCGGGGCTCGCGGCATGACAACCGAAGAGTCGCCGAAGAGAACGCCTGGGCTGCTCGGTCTCCTGATCGATGCCTTCGATGGGCCACCCGTGGTGAGGGTCGGGACGACGTTGGTCAAGGTCGGATGGATTCACATGCAAGAGGGCCGCGCCGTCATCGAGCTTGAGGCCGACGACATGGCGGTTGCCGTCGAACAGCTCGTACTCGACAGCGCCACGGCGGCACGGGCAAGAGCAGCACACACGGAGGACCGGTCGGTAACGGCGTCGCAAGATCAGAAGGAGGCATCGAGTGTTTGAGGCAATCGTCAGCCCACAAGAGGAACAGTTCGTCGCCGTTCGCCCAGGTAACCCGGCAGCGATGCAACTGCCCTCAGCTTTCTACGCCGCGCTCGCCGACCTCTCAGATGAAGGCGGCATCGTGCCGGACTGGTTCGCCGACGCCGCTGCAAGTGCCTGGGCCTTGGATCTCCGGCAACGGCCCGTTCGGGACGTGTTGATGGTCCGGCCGCCCTCCACGCTGCCCGTGACGTATTGCCGTGCGTCGTGGGAGATCAACCTCGGCTGCAACTTTTCCTGCGAACACTGCTATCTGGAAACCCGGCCGTTCGCCGGCCTCGACCTGGACGGCAAGCTCCGGCTGATCAACATGCTCGCGGAGATGGGCGTCTTGTGGTTCCAGATCACCGGCGGCGAGCCACTGATCGACCCGCACTTCGCGGAGCCCTATCGGGCCGCTCACGACGCCGGGATGATGGTCGAGATCCTGACAAACGGATCACGGCTCGCGCGCCCGGAGATCCTCGATATCTTCCGAACCTCCCGGCCGCACAAGATCACGGTGTCGATGTACGGCGCGAGTGCTGAAACGGCGTATGCGCTGACCAAGACCAAAAGCGCGTTCAAGAACACCTACGCGGGCCTCGTGGCCGCCGCCGAGGCGGAACTACCGGTCGAGGTCACGATCATCATCACCAAGCACAACATCGAGGAGCTGGGAGAGATGCGCGCCTTGGTGCGCGACCTCGGCTTCCCATTCAAGGAGTTCGGATCGATCTCGCCGACCTACACCGGCAACGGCTCGACCCTCGACTCCCAGACGCCCGGCTATCTGGACAAGTCCGCGATCTTCCAGGGCTGCCCGGCCGGGCACACCAGCTTCCATGTCGACCCGCACGGCAACGCCACCATGTGCAAGGTCGGCCGGGAGAACCCGCTCAATCTCATCACCGAGGGACCTGAAGCCCTCTTGCGTCTGCCCGGGATCGCAGACGCCCAAATGCTTCGCACGGGTGGATGTTCCGGCTGCAAGCTGTCGTCCACCTGCCGGGTATGCCGACCTATGGCGAAGGTGTATCAGGCGGCGAAGGCACCACTGAGTTACTACTGCCAGCACGGGAACTAGGAGGAATCATGAGCCCGACCCCGGTTCAGATCACGCGCCGTCCCGAGGCGACCGCGGCCACGACCTCGGCGCTGTCCCAGCACCGCCGGCCGGAGCCGACCGGCATCGTCATCACCACGGTCGAGCAGGTCTCCGCGGGCAACCAGCGCGGCTGCGGCGACGACAACCCGTACAACTGATCATCGGTCATCCCTGATTGAGCGTCCCGGACCGTCGTCGTGCCATAGGCGAGGCGGTCCGGGCGTCCCAGCCGCCGAGGAACGAACCTTGTCGCCCACACGAATCGCCTATTGGCAGTTGCCGGCCTCCGTCCGATACCGCATCGGTGCGGTCATCGGTCTCGTCACCGCCGCGGACTCAGCGACCGAAGGACTCAACAGTTCGGTTGCCGCACGCCTGCACACCCCCGACGGCCGGTACTTTCTCAAGGCCCTGCCGGTCGAGCACCGCTGGGCATGGACTCAGCAACGCGAGGAGGAGGTCGCGCCGCACGTTGAAACCGTGGGCGCCGGCCTAATCGCCCGGATCGTCGAGGACGCCTGGGACATTCTGATTTTCGACGCGCTTGACGGGCACCACGCGGACTATTCGCCCGAGTCGAAAGACCTCGGGCACGTGGCCCGGCTTATCGAACGCATCGGTGAGTTGCCTTGTCCGAACACTTCGCTGCGGCTGGCTGAGCAGCGGCTCGCCGCGTACACCAGCGAGGATCAGCTTCATCACTTCGTGGGCGCGAGCCTGCTGCATACCGACCTGAATCCCGCCAATGTGATCGTCGGCGGCGACGAGGCCCGGATCGTCGATTGGGGCTGGGCGACTCGTGGCGCGGCATGGCTCGATGCCGCCTACTGGGTGAGCTGGCTGATCGCCGCCGGCCATGACCCGAAGCAAGCCGAATGGTGGGCCGAGCAGGTGTCGGCCTGGCAGACCGCAACGATCGAGGGCGTGACGGCCTTTGCCGAGGCCAACGCGCGGATGTGGGCGGAGATCGGTGCCGGGAGCAGCGATCCGTGGACGCGCGGAATCATGACCGCGTCGGAGGCTTGGCATCAGTACCGACGAGGAACGGCGACAAGCGCGGGCAACAGTTAGTCACTCCAATACTCCCGGTTCGGCGGGCTCTTCCCCCGTGGCGCCTGCCGAGCCGGGTCTCAACTTTCCGTGTATCACGACCGGAGATTCCTGACGGTGGCTTCACGAACAGCAACGGCAACGACGCAAGATGACTGATCCAAGATCAGCCGACCGATCCGCCGTCGACGCGCCTGCGCTGCAAGGCGACGCGCTGATCTGGCATAACCGCCGCAGCCAAGCCCAACGGGAGGGGTGGCCGCCGGAACGCCTGGACGAGATCGCCGCGCTGGAACGGCAGCATCCGGAGTGGCGGGTGAGCTGGCGAGCCGAGTGGAACGGCGTGAAGGGCTGGGAGAGCCCGGCCGGCTACTACGCCCGGCGTCGCAGGCGCCAGGACTTCGAGCCGGAGGCGTACGCAGCAACGGCCGACGAACTTCCAGCGGCGATCCAAGACCTGATGGATCGGTTGGAGCAGGCACGCCAGGAGGGGCGCCGACTTTGGGTGCGCGCTGGGAATGGGGAGGGCTGATCGATGACTAGCGAGAAGCTGACGTTGGCGAAGGTGATCGCCTCTGCGGCGTACCCGTTTGAGGCGGGCAGCACCCCGGACCGGTTTGCCCGGCTGCTGGCTGAGCTGGTTCCCGATTACGAGGCCGAGGCTGACAGCCCGGAAACGACGGGCAGCGGGGACGTCAACGTGTCCATCTCATCAGTTGATGGCCGATGCGTGGCTATCAACGAGGGGCCGCATGGCGATTACCCCCTCGACGGGAAATGGCAGGTGCTCGCGTGGGGCCGGGTGGACATGATTCTCTTCCTTCCCGACGATGCCGATGAGGCCACGTTTGCCCACATGATCCGCCTGCTTCAGGCGCACGGGGTGCTGCCGGAGGCAGTGAGGTAAGAGAGACCGCCGCTGAGCGTCCGTCAGCGCGGGCTGAGGTGCGGCCGTGAGCGCGGTCGTAAAGAAGGCCCGGCCGAGGTGCACCTTGCGGCGCTACCGGTCCGGGCCTTCGTCATGCGGTTTTCTTGGCGGTCGCGGCGAGCGCGTCGCGTAGTGCCCATCGCGACATGCCGAGCCGTTTGGCGGCGGCTTCCTGCGAGATCCGGGGCTCTGCCTTCTTCAGTAGCTCGAACTGTCGGCGTGTCTCTGCGGCGGGCCGACGGCGGTTCGTCGAGGGAAGGATGAGCAGCTCGCCGTCTTCCCGGGTATCGCCATCAGGGTCGGTAAGTAGGACGTCGTCCGCGGTGCTTGGTACTGGCGAAGCCGAAACGAGCGGCAACAGCCGGGCACCGGGCGGGACGAGTGGCGGGCGCCAAGTTGGAACGGCAGGTGGTGACAGAACGGTCGCGATGGCGTGTTCTGTGATGGTCGTGGCGTGGCCGGTGACGATGATCGCCACGGTCGAGATCAGCATTAGGCCGTCAACGGCGATCGGGCCGAACCGTACCGCGATCGGGTCTTCTCCGTAGTAGCTGAGCAGGCCGGAGAGGTGCCGGTACGAGACGACTGCGGCGACGGCGGCGACCGGGGCCAGACCGACGACACGGACGAGCCAGGCCCACCAGGTTCGGGGCCATGGCACGCGGGCGAAGACCTCGACCACGACGGCCAGCGCGACGGGCCAGAAGATCGAGATCAGCACCGCCCCGACCTTTGGCGTCCAGTCGGCCGGGGCACCCTCGGGCGGGATGAAGGTGTGCGCGATGTTCGCGGCGATCGAGACGACCGCGCCGAGCATGGTGCCCACGTAGGCGGCACCGCGACCTCGCGCGGGGCGGGACGGCAGTTTCACAGGCCCTCGCATCCGTGCTCACACAGTCCAGCGACGCACAGAACGCGGTCGGGCTCGTGGGCGCCGCCGAAGACGCATTCGGCCTTGCCCGGTGCGCAGTGGCATTGGGACGAGCAGTCGGGAAGGTATCCGGCGGGATGGGGGTAGTCGGTGTGTGGCGGGGCGGTGGTGATGTGGGAGATCGTCATCATTTCCTCGTCGAGATACGGTCGGTCGCACTTGCGTGTGACGTCTTACGCATCTCGCATAAGACGTCACACGGCATGTGGCGCGTCAGCCCTGTTCGCGGAGGCGGAGGCCGATCGGGTCGAGGTTGGCCCACTGCTTGAGCATGGCGACCAGTCCGGCCGGGATCACGATCTCCCGGTCGATGTCGATCAGGAGGCCGCTCGCGACGTCGGCGAACGTCTCGAAGGAGTACCGGCGGATCTCGGTCTCGGTCTCGTCGTCGTGGCGGAAGACGATCTCGCGGGTGTCCTCGCACAGGTCGATGAGGTAGCGCTTCTCGTCGATGGTCTCGATGCAGGTCCGGTCGGTGTATTCGTTCGTCATGCGTAAAAGCTTACATGCGTAAAGCGTCATACGCAGCTCACGAATGACGCTTTACGCAAGAATTCCTCAGTGGCAGGTGAGCGGGTGTTCGCCTTGCTCGATGCGGCGAAGGCCGGCGAGGGCCTCATCGTGAGTCGCGAAGGCGAAGGCCGAGCCGAACTCGGCATCGCGGTCAATCACCACGTGAACCGTGGTGGCGGGGTCTGCGTCGTCCGGTTCCGTGGTGATGCTCAGGCGATCCGTCGCGGTGTCCGGGTGAGTCATTTTGCCTCCTGAGTAAGGGTCGTCACGTCCGATGATACATGCGACTGACGTCACACGCATCAAGCAACGCACGCACTGAGGACGGCGCGTGCCAGCAAAGGCGGGACGGAGTTGCCGATCTGCAGGAAACGTTTCGCCTTGGAGCCCTGCCAGGGGTAGCCGACCGGGTAGGTCTGGATCACGGCTGCTTCGTCCTCGGTGACCAGCCGGACGAAGTCCGAGCGCAGGAACGTCGCGGCCCGGTTGCCGTACCGCGCGACCGTCTCGGGCGTCGGGATCGCGGGGACCTGGCGCACCCATCGGGGGTCACGGTGGCCACAGATGGTCGCGCCCGGTCCCTCGATCGGCCGGCGGGCAACACACGGCCGGTCGTTGGTCGTCTGCAGGCACCAGCCGACGGTGTTGACCCGCTCGCCGAAGAACAGGGTTCCGGAGGGCTGGTCATCGCGGCGTTCCGCGGCGTTGGCCTGCGTGCCGTTGCGCAGCGCCCAGCGGAAGCCGCCGGGGTGCGAGCCGCCGCCCTGGCCGGTCACCGTGAAGGCCGGCGCGTCGACCGGCCGGCCCGGCCGCTCACCGTGGCGTTCGATCATTCCGGCGCCCATCGCCTTGATCGCCTCGGCAGGGATGGCGTCGATGTGCGACCACGACGCGGATTTCGACGTGACGGTGTGGGCGGGCTCGCCGGCCGACCGTAGATCGCGTGCCCGGTAGTCGGTGCCATCAAGGGTGACCGTTTCGCCGATGCCGTCGGCGCGGCGTGGCAGGCCCACGTAGGGGGCGCTGTCGGTGCTGGCGGGTGGGTTGTCGCCGGGCTCGATCCAGCGTCCCTCGGCGCGTTCGGTGGCGAGTCGGCGGCGGGCGCCTGCGCCACCTCCGAATCCCTTGGGACCGCCGGTTTCCGAGGTTCCCGGGACGGTCATGGACGGCCGGGCGGTCATTCCCCAGCCGAGCGCTTCGGCCATGGAGATCCAGGGGAGTACGCCCTCGTCGAGCCGCTGCGGGTCGCGGGGGTAGTAGCGCGAGTGTGTCGGGGCCGGCAGTGCCGCGGTCTCACCGTCGCGGCGGGCGATCAGAAAGGCGCGCTTGCGGGTCTGCGGTACGCCGTACTGCTCGGCGTTGAGGTTGCCGGTCGCGACGGAGTAGCCGGCGGCGCGCAGCACCTCGGCGCACGCCTCCCAGACCGGCAGGACCGGCGGGACCTGCTCCCAGGCGATGTAGGTCGGCATCATCGCGAGGGCGATGCGGAGCGGCTCCAGGACCAGGGCGGTGCGTTCGTCGCCGGTCGTGTCGGCCAGCTCGCGGTACGTCGGCCGCTCGCCCGCGGCGTACCGGGCGACGCCGGCGAGGACCGCGTCGAGGGCCCGCCGTCCGGAGCCGTTGCCCGCGGTGGAGAAGGTCTGGCACGGCGGGCTGGCGATCAGCACGTCGTACTCGCCGGGCAGCGGGGCGACGTCCCGGACGTCGTCGGCGATTGTCTTCAGGCCGGCGGCGGCGCGGGTCGCCTTGGCCTCATTCATGATCTCGACGCCGTCCACGTCCCAGCCGAGATCGTGGGCGGCGAGGTCCCAGCCGCCGGAGCCGGCGAAGAGGTCGAGTGCACGCAAAGTTGAGCTCCCTTTCGGGTTGATGGGGTGGGGTGGGTCAGGGCGCCAGGTGGCGGGGGAGGTAATCGAGCGGCGTGTCGGCGACCAGCTCGGAGGCGTGGCGCGGCACATAGCCATGCGAGATGGCGGTCTCCGCGCGGACGGCGTCGACCAGGGCGCGAAGCTCGGCGGTTCCCTCGGGGGACTCCCAGCCGGGCAGGTCTGCGGGCGGGCGCCGGAAGCGCCGGATCACCGCCGGACGCCGGGGCGGCCCGGCAGGTCGTAGACGACCTCGCGGAGGTGCTCGATCCGCTGGGTGTCGCGCTGGTCGCGTTCGTCGAAGTCGACGAGGTCGTAGTCGCGGTGCGTGACGAGGTCGCGGTCGATCGGGTGCGGCATCGGGGTGTCCTTTTCGTGGGTCGGGTCGGAGGGCCTATGCGCCACCGAGGGCCGTGCCGTTCACGACCCCCGTGCACCGATTTATGCGGCGATCGTCATACGCATATCGGTCAAAGCGCGCTGACGTGTGCGCTGCACCTTGAGGCGGGAGAAGCCGAGCCGGTGACCGATCTCGGCGTCCGGCACGGTGTCGTACTCGGTGAATCCGTAGTAGAGCCGGCAGACCTCGCGCTCGAGTTCGTTCACCGCGGCGAACGCCAGGTCGACCAGGACGCGATCCTCGGCGTCCACGATCTCGGCCGGTGAGGTGACCGCGTGAAGAGCTGCGTCGCCCTGGGCGTCGAGGGCGCTCTCCAGGGACTCGTTTGCCGTCACGGCGGCGTAGACGTCCCAGAAGGTGCTCTCGCGCATCTCGTACCGGGGGGCGAGTTTCGCGGCGGCGGCCGGGTCGCCGTCCGCCTGGGCGAGGA
Source organism: Actinoplanes cyaneus (assembly GCF_016862095.1). Classification (GTDB taxonomy): domain Bacteria; phylum Actinomycetota; class Actinomycetes; order Mycobacteriales; family Micromonosporaceae; genus Actinoplanes; species Actinoplanes cyaneus. The sequence continues at coordinate 36,870 of NZ_BOMH01000056.1, read as the reverse complement.
TGTTGTAGAAGCGCTCCAGGGTGCGCGTCGGAACGCTGAATCCCTCGCGGGCCTCGCTCGACGCCGCGTCGAGGGCGTTGATCAGGTACGGCCGCACGATGGAGACGAGCCGGTCGGTCTTGGCCAGGTCGACGGCCCGGATCGCCTCCAGGAATCCGACGAAGGCAGCCTGCCGGGCATCGTCCAGCGGCAGGACGCGGGTGTAGCGCGTGATCGCCTTGCGCATGTGCGAGACGTACGACTCGGCCAGCCGAAGGATCGCCGGCTCGTCGCCGGCCTTCGCCCGCTCGATGAGGGCGACCTCGTCGTCGGCGGTCTCGATGTGCCGGGCGGAACCTGACCAGATAGCGTCAAAAGCGGACATAGTGATGCCTCCGAGGGCGTGAAGGGGCCGGCCGACGTCGCCGGCCCTGATCGCACGGGCGTTCGAGTTGCGCGAGAGCAGCAACTATGACTTGCGTCTAACGGTGTACGCACCTAAACCGCTGAACGTTTAGTGCGAGGGTCGTCACACGCAACTCGGGCGGGAGGGCGCGATGTTGAGCCGAGCGCGTGAGGCCGCGGTCGCGAGCTTCGGTGACGGGGTTCTCCGGCCCGGCGGGAGCGTCAGTCGGGCAGGGTGGAGACGAGCTCCTCGGCCGTGAAGACCGGTATTCCGAGCGACCGGGCGAGGGTCACCTCGGCGAGTCGCTCGCCGCCCGGCATGACGACCAGGCAGTCGCAATTGGCCAGGGCGTTCAGGTCTTTGTCCAGGGCGGCGAGCATCTCGTCGGTCGATTTGCTCGACCAGCCGAGGGTGCCGGCGGGAGTGACGACGTCGAATCCGCGGAAGCCCAGCTCGGCATAGAAGGCGCACGAGAACTCGTGCTGTGCTCGGTGCCGGGCGGTCGGCGCGGCGAGATACACCCGCACCTGTTTGGTGAGGCGCGGTGGTGACGTCGTCGTGTCGTCCATCTGGAGGATGCCTATTCGGTCCACGAGGTCAAAGAGCGCTCCAGTCCAAGTCGGACGCCGCGTAGAGCGATGATCGTCTTACGCAACGAAGTCTCGGACTCTACTACCTGTTGTCGAAGCGCTTGCCGGGCCGTGTCCAGGGCCACGTCGCTCGTCGGATCGGCCCGCTGGTTCTTCGCCCGCTCGGTCGTGTCGTCTCGCGGACGGGCGACGGGTGCCGCTGTCCACTGGGCCTCGACGGCCGCCGGGATGACCATGTCCAGTGCGTCGGCCTCGGCCCGCGCCCAAGCGACGAGCTGAGTCAGGCGCAGCTCGTCCGGGTCGGCCCCGAGGCGGTCGATGTCGATCTTGTGGTGGGTCATGCTGATGCTCCGTATCCGTGGCCCCAACTGGGGCCGTACACCTCGGGGTCGCTTGCGATCCGGACGCCGTAGAAGTTGCTCTCCATCACGCGGCCGATCTCGCGGATCACCTCCGCGGCCTCGTCGCGTGGGGCCTGAGCGATCAGTTCGTCGTGTACCGGCAACAGCAGGTGCTCGCCGAGGCCGGCGTCGAAGAGGTCGACGATGGCCTGTGCCAGCAGGTCACGCGACGTGCTCTGAACGACGTAGTTCGTGGCCGCGTACAGCCGGTCGCGGTCGAGCGGCAGATGCCGGCCGCTCGGCGTGACGACCTCTTTGCGGCCGTACTCGGCCCGGTTCATCAGGCGGCGCGAGTACCGCTTGATGCCGGGGAAGGTCGCGTCGTAGGCGGCGAGCGCTGACTTGACGCTCTCCAGGTCCGCGCCGGTCTGGCGGGTGATCGTCGCGGCGCCGCCGCCGTAGACCTTGCCGAAGCCGACCGCCTTGGCGATCTTGCGGTGCTGCTTGGTGAAGTCCGGCCCGAAGACCCGCTCAGCGGTGAAGCTGTGCAGGTCGACGCCGTCGGCAATCGCCTTAATCATCGTCTCGTCGCCGGACAACGCGGCCAGGACGCGCATCTCGACCGCCTGGTAGTCGGCGGCGATGATGGCCTGCCCGGGGTCGGCAATGAAGGCCCGCCGGATCGTCCAGTCGCCGGACGGCAACTGTTGCAGCGGTGGCCGGGACACCGACATGCGGGCGGTGCGGGCCTGAAGACCGCCGATGAACGGGTGGAGCCTGTCGTCGGCGTCCTTGAGGTCGAGGAACGCCTGTGCGTAGGACTCGGCCCACTTCTGCGCTCGCTTGGAGCGCACGACCGCGTCGGCGAGCGGGTTCGGCGTGCGTGACTCGATGCGCTCCCACTGCAAGGTGAGGTCGGCGAGGGGCAACAGGACGTTCTTGTCGACCTTCGGGGCACCGGACGGGGTGTGTTCGTGCAGTTGCTCGCCCATGGCGAGCAGGGCCTCGGCGACCTGGGCTGTCGAGTTGACGTTCGCGACGCCGTACCGGGCGGCGACGGCCGCGAACTGTTCGGCCTCGGTGATCAGTTCGCCCTTGAGCCGCTGGACGTACGGCACGTCGAGGCGCATCCCGCGGCGCTGGAGGATCGCGAGCAGCGTCTGCAGGTGGTGCTCGAACTTCGACAGGTGATCGAGTCCGATGTCGCGGACCATCGGGCCGATCTCGCCGAAGAGGCGATGGGCGTAGATGACGTCCAGGCCGGCGTACCGGACATAGGTTTCGTGGTCGATCGGGATGCCCGCCCAACCGGTCGCCTTGGTCAGGCCGAGCCCGCGAAAGACTGCGGTCAGGCCGTTCTGCGTGTCGGGCGCCTCGGGGTCGACGTAGACCGCCGACAGTGGTTTCAGGCCGAGCCCGATGCCGCCTTCCGACTCGGTGCGCGGGTCGAGCAGGTGCGCCAGGATGCGCGTGTCGAACGTGCGCGGCCCGATCTCCTCGATCGTCACGCCGAGGTGGCGGTTGAGCACGAGAAGGTCGTAGGCGGCGTTGTGCACGAGCAACGACCGCGGTTGCCGCAGGGCCCGCATGATCGCCGGGGCGAACAGGTCGGCCCGGAGGACCCACGCCTCGGTGCTGGTGCCGAACTGCACGAGACGCAGCCGGTGACGGGGTGTGTAGACGTCCAGGCCGGTCGTCTCGGTGTCGACGGCGATGACCTTGTCGCCCCGCGCGAGGAAGGTCTCGAAGGCGATCAGGTCGGCGTGGCGTTCGGGAAAGTTGATCGTGCAGGGCTGTCCCGCGACCACATGGGTCAGCGTCCGCACGCGGCCTCCAGGCGCTCGCGCAGAGCGGCCGGCGGGAGCTGACCGAACCGGTCGACGACCTGGCCGTCGCGCCAGACCAGGACGGTCGGCACCGACGTGATGCCGTTCTGGGCTGAGGTACGGGCGTCGCGATCCACGTCGAATCGCTGGACCGACAGGCCCCGGGCCTGGGCCTCGGCGGTCAGCAGCGGACCGAACTTGCGGCAGGGCGCGCACCACGGGGCGGAGAAGTAGGCGAGCAGGGTCACGGTGGCTCCTTCGGACACAACTGAAGGGGGACCGCCCCCTGGTGGAGGCGGTCCCCGGGATGGGGCGGGTGCGCGGGTCAGGCGGAGCAGCCGCCCCCGCAGCAGCCGGCGCCCTCGGGCTTCGGCTCGTCCGGGTCGACGTCCGGGACGTCGGGGTCGACGTCCGGCAGGTCGAAGAGGGCGAGTTGTTCGCCGGGTGCCGGGTCGCCGCAGACTTTCGCGGCGAACAGCGGGCACGCCTGGCATCCGCCGGTCACACCGCAGTCATCGGCCGGGCTGCTCACGCCTGCTCCTCGACGGTGATCGCCTGCTTGCCGGTCTCGGCCGCGAGCAGCTCGCCGGCGAACCGGAAGGCGTCGGCCTCGTCCTTGGTGAGCGCGACGACGATCGACGACCGCTTGGCGTCGTCGTGGACGGTGATGGTGTGCGGGACGCGGAACACGGGCAGGACCTCCTAGAACGCGTCGTCGAGCGACGGTCCGGTGATGGGGACGTCCTGCCTATGCGCCAGCGGGTTAGGAGGTGTTCGCGGTTCCTCGGGAATTTCCGGGGCGTCGTGGTCGGGGACGGCGTCGGGCTGGCGGGCACGCCGGATGCCCTCGAAGTAGACGCCGTCGCGGCCTTTCTTCTTCGTGGCGCCGCGTTCCTCCAGAGCCGCGAAGAACGTCCGGCGTGTCCACCGTTCCTTGCTGGGGAGGTTCTCCTCGTCAGTCCAGGCGAGATACGCGTCGTAGGCGAGCTTGCCCGTGATCCGGCCCTCGTCGTCGTAGATGAAGATGCCCGGCAGCAGGCCGGCCAGGGCGTCCGAGGTCTGCCGGTACTCCTTCGTCGCGTCCACGATGCACGGCGGGTCACCGAGCCCGTCGCGATACCACTCGACCGCGCCCCGCACCGCCCAGGCGAGGATGCCCTGAGCCTCGGCGAGCAACTTGTCGCCGAGCTTGTGGTCCCGCTCGGCCGGGGCGAAGTACCGCTCGAAGGGGATCAGCTTCACCCGTCGCCAGAGGCCCTCGTCCTGGCCCCGGAACTGGGGCCGGAAGTTGGTCGCCAGCAGCAGCAGGAACGACGGCCGGAACTCGAAGAACTCGCGCCGCATAAACCGCGCCGCGATCAGGTCACGGCCGGTGACCCGCTTCAGGACCGCCTCGGCCATCGGCCGGCCCTGCTCGCCTTCGGCGGCCATCACGAGCCGGGAGCCCTTGAGCGCGGCCAGATCGTTCGGGATGCCGCCCGATCCGCGTTCCTCGAAGGTCGAGAACGGGGTCGTGACGGTGTGCTCGCGGAAGACCTCGGTCAGGGTGTCGGTGAGCACCGACTTGCCGTTCGCGCCCTTGCCCCAGAGCACGGCGAAGCACTGCTCAGCGGTACTGCCGGTGATGCCGTACCCGACCAGGCGCCGCATGTAGTCCGGCAGCCCGGCGTGCTTGCTGCGGTGCGGGAAGATCTCGCGGAGGAACGCCTCCCACCGCGGCGCGGTCGCGTCGGGTTCGTAGTCCAGGTCGACGCGCCGGGTGAGCAGGTAACCGGGGTCTTGCGCGAGCAGCTCGCCCGAGCGCAGGTCGACCACCCCGTTGCGCACGGCGAGCAGGTGGTGATGCCGGTCGAACGCCTCGAAGTCGACGGCGACACCGCGAAGCGCCTTGAGCTCGCGGACCATGGCGTCGATGCCCCTGGAGGTGTTCGCGTTCTTCGCGAACCCCTTCAGTTTCCCGACGCGTGCCGCGAGGGCCTTCGCCTCGCCGGCGGGGTCACCGGCCTGCTTGATCGCTTCCAGCTCGCGCGCCAGGTCGGCGGCCTCCTCCCAGAGCGCGTGGGCGACCTCCTGCGCGGCGGTACGAACCCCGTCGAGCTTGTCCGGGCGCCAGACCCCGGCCTCCAGGATGAAGAAGCCCGCCTCCGGCGAGTACCGCACGCCCGAGCCGGCGGCCTCGAAGTGCTCGCGCAGACGGCGCGCGGAGGCGACCTCGGTGAGGTCGGCGTCGGTCCACGCGTCGAGGCGGGCCGCGACGCCGCCCAGGACCGGAGCGGATGCCACCGAGCGGGTCAGGTCGGATGCGAACGCCGCAGGGTTGCGCGCCCGCCAGTCGGTCAGGTCGTCGCCGTCGCGCGGCGGACGCAGTTTGCGCACGGATTCGCCGCGCTTGGCCAGCTCGGCGGCGAGCGTACGGGCGAAGGCGTCACCGGCGAGGTCGGCGTCGCCGCAGATGACGATCGGGCGGCCGTGCGCCATCCGGACGATGTCGTCGGCGACGCTGCCGGCCAGCCCGGCACCGCGGACGAGCGCGACGTCGTAACCGACCGCACACGCGGTCAGCCCGTCGCCGGGGCCCTCGGTCACCAGGACTTCGGCCCAGCCCGCCTGCCCCGGCAGCCATCCGACCTTTGCCCAGCTCGCGCCGTCGGGTGATTTGGCGCCGAGCCAGCGAACGCGGGCGTCCTGGCCGAGGGCGCGGGCCTGGTAGCCCCGGGGGACGCCCAGCTCGTCGCGGAACGGGACGACCAGGCGCGGACCGCCGCCCAGGCCGACCGCGAATCCGAGGCCGAGCCGCTCACAGTCCGCGGCGTCCAGCCCGAACCGGTCGCGGGCGTAGTCGTACGCCTGCTCCCCGCCGCTGATCAGGTTCGCCGTCCAGCGGTCGAGATCGGCGGCCAGCGCGGCGACCGCCGCCGGACCGGCGGGTTTGTCGGTCGACTTCGCGCGGGCGCGGACCTCGCCGGGCTCGACGGCGTCCAGGTCGGTCCAGGACATCCCCAGGGCTTCCAGCACGCCGGGCTCGTCGTCGGGCGTACGGCGCCCGGTGGGGCAGCCGGCTCGGCATTTGAGCAGCACGCGGCCGGCGTCGGACACCGCCACGCGCAGGGATGGGCGGGAATCGGAATGCGCCGGGCAGGGGACGACCCAGCCGTCGCGCTCCTCGACGATCTCGGCGAACCTGCCGAGGAGATCGTCAAGCGTCACAGACGCTCCTTTCATCGGGTGCCGGGCCTATGCGCCGGGCTCGTCGTCGGTGTTCTCGGCGGTCTTCGCGACGGCGTCGTAGTCGGCGGCCAGCTCGTCGGCGATGGCCAGCCGGTGCAGGGCGTATCGCCCGGGAGCGACCTCGGCGAGGATCCGCTCGGCGCGTCGCAGCCGGACCAGCAGGCGAGCGAAGGTCGCGATCGTCATCACGGCGTATCCGGCACCGGTCGGGCGGCGGACACGTTTGACGAAGGCGACGCCGTAGTCCTCGCGGGCGTGCGTCTTCTGGCGCTCGGCGCCGTCCAGGCCCTCGCGGATCGCGGACTCCCAGGACTTCCAGTCCTTGGCCTGGCCGATGAACGGGGACAGGCCGTGCAGGTCGCCCGTGTCCTTGTGGCCCTCCTGCGCCGGCCGGTACGCCCGCAGCGTCGCGGCACCGAGGAACCGGACGAGGGCGGTCTCCCAACGGGTGCCCTTCGCCTTGTTCGGGTTGCTCATTCAGCGATCTCCGTACCGGGCACGGCGACCCAGATCGGGAAGCACTCCTCGACGCGGACGACGACACCGCAGCGGGTGATGCGTGAGCGGGAACGGGAGGCGGCACCACGGGTCGCGTAGGGCCCGGTCGTGTCGACGAGGCGGTCGCCCTGGTACGCGGCTGCGCGGTACATCGGGACGTTCGGCGGGACGTAGCTACGGGTCCGGTAGCTCACGCGCGGCCCACCTTCACGCCGCGGAGCACGGCCATGCCGATCGGGGCCGCCCAGGCGCCATAGTGCTCGGCGGTGTGTTCGCCGGTGATCATCACGATGTCGGAAGGACCGAGTTTGTGCAGGTCGGCGGGGCCGGGGACGGTGCGGTCGTCGCCTTGCTCGACGACGTGCCGGACGTTCAAAAAGGGCTCCTCACGTGGAAAGGCCCCGAGGCCGGCGGGCGATTAAGTCCTCACCGGCCCCGGGACCGCGTCTACTCACTTATGCGTGTCTCGTCATACGCATCTCGCCTAGAAGGGCGGCTCGTCGTACCGGCCGCTCTTGTCCGGGCCGATGACGTCGATCACGGGCTTGGTGAAGGAGCGCCGGGTGCCGCCCGAGTCGTACTCGACGACTTCGAGCTTGAGCCAGGCCAGGGCCGGCCCGTCGATCGCGGCGAGCTTCAGCTCGACGTCCGCCAGGTCGCGGACCAGTGACCAGGAGCCGGAGGTGAACTTGAACCGGCCCATGTCCGGGTCCTCGGCCAGCCGGAAGAACAGGGTCACGTTCGGCTGGCACCCGGTGCCCTTCTTCGCGGCCTCCTTGCGGTCGGTGTAGCCGGCCGGGCACTCGCACGGCCGGCCCTTGGCGTCGTCGGCGGTCTGCTCGACGCCGTCGCAGCGCCGGATCGCGCCGGCCCGGCCCCAGAGGACCATCTCGGAGCGCAGGGCCGACGGGCCCTCGATGATCACCTTGACCTTCTCGGCGGCGGTGAACACTTCGAGGTTGTCCTCGCCCTGGGTCTGCCACTCCTGGGGCTTCTCGCCGCGCAGCAGGTCGGAGATCGCGGTCGCGACCTCGGGGTCTCCGGAGGTCACCCGCCATTTCTGAAGCGATGCGGGCCGGCCGTTGATCTGGTAGCCGCTGCGGAACCGGCCGACCAGGTCGTCGGCGAACCGCTGGCGCGGCTTGGGGGCGGCGTCGGGGTCGGTCTCGAAGATGCGCAGGCCCAAGTGCGGGCCTCCTTCCGGGATGGGCGCGGTAGCGATCCGCGCCGTTGGGTGGTCGAGCTGCCTATGCGCCAGCGGGCGCCGGGGTGTTCAGCGGAAGGCCCGGCGGCCGGGACAGCCGGGGTGGCGTCTTGTCGGTGTTCGGGGAGCGGCCCAGCACCGCGGCGATCCGCGCGGAGCGGCGGGCGCCCATGTGCGGCAGGATCGCCCGCATGACCGCCTCGGCCTTCGGGCCCTGCGCCTCGGCGTGGAAGGTCGCCTGCGCCGGGGCGCGGCGCAGCGTCACGCGCACGCCGACCCCCATCAGCGTCGCGGCGCGACCGACGACGTCGCGGTCGCACATCTCCAGGCGCACCCGCGGGTAGCGCTCCCGGTGCAGGTCGAAGGTTCCCTCGCCCTCCAGCAGGCCGGCGAGCCAGATCACGTCGTCACGGTCGGCGGTCCCGATCACGCCGCCCGCCGGCGGGGTGCGGCGGTCCGCCGGCGTGGCGTCGAACCGGGGTCGCGGTTCACGGGGGCACCGATGACGGTGTCCTTGGTGGCCGATTCCCAGTCGAAGACCTGGCGCAGCGTCTTGAACACCTCGAACGCCTCCGGCCCGCAGTTGACCGGGACCAGCGACCAGCCCTCGGGCCGCACGTGCACCACGGCGCCGCCGTCGGCCTGCGGAAGCGGCACGCGTGAGCCGTCCGGCCGGATGATGTAGTCGGCGTGCCGGTATGCCGCGAGCTGGATGGCGACCTCGGGGTGCACGCCGGACCTGGTGGTCTTCCAGTCCATCCAGAGCCGCTCGCCGCCGATCACCGCATAGGCGTCGAAGGATCCGGCGTAGTCATGTTTCTCCGACCAGACGGTCTCCTCGGTGAAAATCACCTCGGGCTGGAATTCCTGAAGGAATTCGTCGAAGTGGTCGACGAACGGCTTCAGGTCGGGGTGCACCCGGCCGACGGATTCGCCTTTGGCCATGCGCTCGAAATAGTCGTGGGCCTCGCTGCCGACCTCTGCGGCTTTCGCGGTATCACGACGGGGGGCGCCCTTCAGATAGTCGATCGCGCCCTGTCTGTCGCCGCGCATGGCGATGCCGACGATCTCGCCGAGGTTCTCGACGGCGTAGGTGGCGACGACCTTCGCGGCCCAGGGCTGCAAGAACGGCTTCGGCAACATGCTGATGACCGACGTCACGCCGGGGGCTTTGGCGCCGGTCTCCGGGTTCACGTAGAACCGCGAACCACCCCGGCTGATGGTGGTGATTTTGGGCGTCGTCACGACGTCCGAACCTCCTTGAAGGAGTCGGATAGGGGACGTCGTTCCTATGCGCCAGCGCGGTTCAGGAGTTCACGCGCGAACGGCGCCCAAACCTCGCGAGGAGGCGGGCGCCGCGTGCCGGTCCGTGTGATGAAGTGACGGAATAAACGTCACTCGTTATTGGGGATATAGGGGGAGGGAAAGCTAGAACAAGAAACGGGGGTGACGTTCAAACCGTCACTTCGTCACCGCGTTGAGGCGGTCACTCCTCGCGGCCCGTCGCGTCGAGCTGGTCGGCGACGATGCCCCGGAGCTTCGACAGCACACCGCGTGCCTTCTGCCGGTCGTCGGCTTCCATGTCGCCGATCGTCGCTGCGGGGATCTTCTGGAGCATCAACAGCGCCGTGCCGAGCATCCTCAGGACGTCTTCGGTGTCGTCCGCCTTGCCCGCCGCCTGCGCGGCTTCCAGCAGCGCCCGCGCGGTCGCGCGTTGCGACCTGTTGTACTCGACCGGTGTCTCCTTCCGCAGGCCGAGACTGGCGATCTCGTCCTCGGACAACCGCGTCCGGGCCAGGTTGGAGATGTGATACCGGACGTTGGACTGAGTGTTGGTCGCCTCGTCCGCCTCGTAACCGGCTTCTTTGTACTGCTCGCGGACGTGGTTGCGGTACGCCCAGGTCCGCCCCGCCCAGTCCGGCTCGCCGGCGGGGGTGAGGAAGTGTTCCCGCAGGTCGAAGGTGAGCCGTGCAACCTCGCGCAGGCGCCTCAGCCTGTGCTCGCTATCCGCGTTGCGAAGCGCGCGTAAGGCGCGGACGAGGTCCCGGCTTAGCTCGTGCTTCGTTCGGGTCGCAGTCATCAATGCTGGTTCCTGTCAGATGGGGAGGCGTCAGCGGAAACAATACGCGCGTGTGTCGTCTTACGCATAGCTGGTCCCGCCGGTGCGCTGCGCCTGTTCCCGGCGTGAGTGGTGACAAGCAAAAAGGCCCCACAGCGAGGCGTATGCGCCTGTCGCTATGGGGCCTACCTGCACGTTTGGTGCGTCTGGCGTTACACGGAGCGCACTATTGCGGCCAGTGCGTCGACTTTCTCGAACAGGTGTTCTAATAGGCGGTCATTGGCAATGGTCATTTGAGTCTCTCGATCTTCTAGAGCGGTTTCGCTCTCGTGATCGTCCGACTTGTCGCCACCCGGCCGGGTGATCCGGACGAGCACGCCGCCGGCCCGCTCGACCGCGTCCGCCTCGTTCGGGTAGCGCACGTCGGTGATGACGATCGGTCGCCAGCTAGCCCGTGCCTCGGCGATCACCGGACGGAGCCAGAAGTCGGGATCGAGCGCGCGAATCCCGTTGCCGAGCTCCTGCAGGGTGCGCCGCACCTCCGGGTACTCGTCCTTCGCCGTTTCCCACCCGACCGACCCGACGATGTCGCCCAGACGCAGCGTCGCCCACGCCGGTTCGCGGGGAACGACGATCGGGTTGAGGGCGAGGGCGGCGTCGCGCAGGCGGTCGGCGAAGGCCAGCCGGCGGAAACCCTGCCGCTGCACGAGACGGATGGCGACGGTGTCCTTGCCGGTGCGTTTGCGGCCGACGAGGCCGACGATCGGGTGTGTCATGCCGTGCCTATGCGCCATGGCCGGCGGGCGTGTTCAAACGAAAAGGGCCCCGCCCTCGGCGAGGCGGCCGGAAGGGCGGGGCGGGCGGATCAGCGGGGCGGGAGGCGGCAGGCGGGCGGAACCGTCGCCACGCCGCAGGCGGTTACTCGACCGGCGCGGGCGGAACGCCCGCCGATGCGTCCTCGGCGGTGGCGTCCTGGCCGGCGGTCGTCGAAGCCGGAACCAAAGGGGTTCCGTCCTCCGCCCGGGGGTCGGCGGTCGGGGTGACATGACCGCGCGCCCAGTAGGCGGCGACCAGCGGGGCGGCCACGGCGAGGACCTCGATCACGCCCTCCCGGATGTCCTCCGGGATGGCGATACCGAAGTGCGACAGCAGGGCGACGATCAGGCCGACCGCCGCCACGATGGCGGCGCGGGAAACAACAGGCTGGCGGGACAAGAGGGCTCCTTCAGGCGAAAAGGCGGGAGACGAGGGGCGTGAGGGCGGCGACGATGGCGGCGAGCGTGCCGAGGGCGGTCCACATCGCCCGCGGCGAGACGGTCGGGCGGTTCTCAACCGCCCGGAGACGCGGCTCGTGATCGTCAAGGCGGCGGCCGTGCTCGGCGAGCTGGGCGCCCTGCGTGGCGAGGGCGGCGTCGACCTTGCCCTCCAGGCGGGCGAGGGCGATCAGGACGGCGGCACCGCCCTCGTCGGGCGGCGGGATGGCGGAAGTCACGGGCGGCTCACTTCTTCCGCAGGGCGGTGAGCGTGCGCGGGCCGATGATGCCGTCGTCGTCGAGCTTCTTGGCCCGCTGGAACGCGCGGACGGCCTTCTCGGTGGCGGGGCCGAAGTCCCCGTCGGTCTTGAGCTTCGCGCCCTTGGCGTTCAAGAGCTGCTGGGCCTCCCAGACGTCCGTGCCCTTCGCCCCCTCCTTGAGCTGGCGCGAGCCGAGCGCGTGCTTCGGCAGGCCGGCCGGCGGCTTCGGCGCGGACGGCTTGGCCGGCGTCGGGGCGGGCTTCGGGCCGGCGATGAGGCCGATCGAGACCAGGTAGCGCTTGAAGAGCGCGGTCAGGTCGCGGCCGGACTTCGTTGCGTCGCGGAAGAATGAGATGTGCGTGTGGAAGGTGTGAGAGCTGTCGCCGCTCGACCGCTTGCCGAGCCGGTCCCAGCGATGCACAGTCTTGCCGTCGAGGCTGTAGATCACCTCGCGGATGTCGAGCGTGTCGCTGGCGCCCTTGCGGCATTCGGCGACGAGCCAGGCGCTGAAGGTACGGAGCGTGTGGGTCTTGCCCTTAACGGTGACCGAGAAGTAACCGACGTCGAGGGCCGAAGCGAAGGCGGCAAGGCCGGCCTTGTCGCGGGCCGATTCGGTCGCGGCGTAGCCGATCTTGGCCTGCTCGGGCAGGCCGAGGTGGTAGCTGTTGCCGTTCTTGACGTGCGCGGTGTCACCGACGATGCCGACTTCCAGCGGGTCCAGATCGGTCGGGTAGGCCGAGCTGTTCTCGTGGATGTCGAGGTGGTCGAGCAGGAGCGCGCGGACGGCCTTGAGGTTCGCGGGAGCGGTGGTCAACGGGTCCTTCCAGGCATGAGAAAGGGCGCCCCTCACATGAGGAGCGCCCGGATACGGCGAAGGTCAGACAGGAACTTCTTCGATGGCGAGACTCAGCCAGTCATTGCTGTCGCTGGAGATCGTTCCGGTGCCGCTGACACGTCGCCACATCGCTTGGACGGTGTAGGTGCCGGCGGAAACTCCGGTGATCTCTCGCTCGCCGCTGAGCCGGTCGTGTTTGTTGACGGTCTCGAAGCTGCGGTGTGCGATGTCGTAATCGGTGCCGCTGATACGGACGGCCATACGAACGGTGGACACCGCCGTCGCGGCACAGCTAGCGGTCAGCCGCGCGATCAACTTGGTCTGCGTCCCGCTGTATTTCTTGGTGAAAGCAAGACTCGACGTGCCGGGGAGCGCGGCGTACGTCGCTACCGTGGTGGTTCCGGTGCCTTGCGCGTTATTGATCGTCTTTACATTGCGGAAGACCGGCACGCCGCCGACGGCCAGAGCGCCACCGATTGCGACGTCGCCAACGGTGGTCAAGCGGTCGGAGACCTCGACGATGTTCGTGACCAGGCTGATTCTCGGGTCGCCGCCCTCTTCGTCGCCGGACCGAAGCAGCATCAAGGAGTAGTCGATGCCGGTCGGCGGGGACGGGTACGAGCTGTTGTAGGGGGCGGCGATTCGCAGTGTCGGTGCGTAGCGGCCGTCGGGGTCGTTGGTGTAGTCGCCGTATCCGGTGGCGTGGATCGCCGCTGAGCCGGGCCAGGAGTTCGGGAACGCGCCGCTCTGGTCTTTGCCGGGGCCGAGGGTGATGCCGACGCCCATCTCGGGGTCTGTGTAGGACAGGGCGATGTACTGGGCGTTGTCATCCGGGTTGGTAATGAACAGCCCGGCCTCTTCGAGAACTACCTCGCCGCCCGTTCCCGCTGTGACGGTGCTACCGGTGATCTGCGCGCCGATGATCGTGTTGCCGCGGATCGTCCGCGCGTCCAGGGCGTCGACCGCGATCTTGTCGGCCGTGATGGCATTCGCCGCGAGCTTCGGTGTGCTGATCGCGCCTTCGGCGATGTCGGTCTCGGTGATCGACCCGGCGGGCAGGTCGACGACGTTCGCGACGACCTGGGCGCCGTTTGACGCGGCGACCGCGTAGGCGCCGTCGGACTGCCGGCCGACGGTGAGCACGGGCGAACCGGCATCGTCGTTGACGACGAGCGCCCCACCCTCGATCGAGGTCCGGGACATCTGGGCCGAGCGTTCCAGCGCCTCCAGGCGGCGGCGCATGTCGGCCAGCTCGGTTGCGAGCGCGTCGGCGCTCACGGTCATGCGGTACCTCCGTAGGTGAAGGAGTCGGAACGCTGGAGGGTGAGGGAGACTCGGGTCTCGGAGATCAGCGACCAGCCGACGACGCGCTCCCAGACGGCGATGTCGCCGAGCCAGGGCAGCGACGCTTGAATCAGGACGTCATCGCCGAGCTGCCACGAACCGATGGGCGCGTTGGGATGGTCGACGACCTCGACGGAGCGCAGCTCCAGCACGTCGCGCCGGGCGTCCAGCTCGCGCCGGATGACAGCGTCCAGCCGGGCCGCGTCGCTGATCGTCTTGTCGGTGTAGATCGCCGGCCGCCGGAGCCGGCCGTCCCGTATCGGGATGCGGCGCTGAAGGATCGCCCGGCCCGAGCCCGCGCCCACCCCGACGACCTCATTGGCGTAGGCGTCGCCGGAGCGCTCCGCGGTGACCACGTTCGTCACGTTGTCGCCTTGGACGAAGGCGAGATCGTCGCGCTTGCGGCCGAGCCGGGGATAGCCGAGCCGGATGCGGTGGGCGACCGCGTTGCCGTTCCAGGTGTGTTCCTCGGCGTAGTCGAACGGGCCGGCCTTGGCCAGCTCGTCGAGCGCTGAGCCGCAGTCCGGCGCCTCCCACCACGACAGCGCGTAGGGAGATCCGGCGGTACCGACTCGGGCCGGGGTGCTGATCGTGTCGACCGCGACGCCGAGGTTGCTGTCCGGCTGCGCCTGGACGTAGGCCCAGACGTCGCGGTAGACGGCCGCCGGGTCGGCGTCGATCTGGCTGTACTCGCCGAGGTACGGGATGCCGTTCGGATAGGTCGACATGCCGACCGCCTCGACGGTCCAGGCCGGGCCGTCCCAGGAGGAGCCGACGACGATGCCGCCCCAGCGGATCTCGCCGTCGGCCTCGGCGTAGAGCAGCGTGCCCCATTCCTGAAGCACGAGACTTCCGTCGCTGGCGCGGAGGTGGCCGACGTCCGGGGAGATGGTGCCGCGCAGAGCACCGGGGCCGGACAGGGCCCAGCTCAGCTCGTCGCGGTCGATCGGTAGGTCCCAGCTCAGCCATTCCCCGGTGAGGGCGCGCTGGGCGAGGTAGCGCCAGCTCACTCGGCGACCTCGAGGAACTCGATGTCCGCGACGAGCGTGGTCCCGGTCGTGGCGTCGAGCCGCCCGAGCCCGGATGACCCTCGGTACTTAAGGCGACCTTGCAGAGCCACGGACGTCGAGGTGCCGCGCAGACTGGAAGGCACGCTCAGGACGTCCGCGGTCATCAGTGTCTTGTCGAGGCCGTTACCGCCGCTGACGCCGTTGGTGTCGAAGTAGGTCTCCTGGCCGAATACCGTTCCGAAGCGACTGCGGACCCAGCCGTCGACCACATCGCCGACGGCCACCACGCCCGCGGCGGTGATCACGATCTTCGCCTGCACCGCCCACGACGGCACCGCGACCGTTTTGACGGCCGCAGCCGGCCAGTCCGCCGGGGTCGCGGCGGTGCTGGTGAGTGACTGCGTCGCCGTCGGCGAGGTGACGAGGAGCTGCCGCGACCGGCGCGGGTTGGCGATCCTCCGGAGGTCGACGATCATGGCCTGCGTGATCGTGGCGGTGGACGCCGGGATGTCGATACGCGCAAGCGGGATTGCCGAGTAACCCAGGTTGAGGCCGGTCACGGTGGTGGTCGTGTTCGGGACGTTCGGGATGACCCGGGTGTAGATGTACGGGCCGACCTTCGGGTTGGCCGGGTCGTCCCAGGGCTCGCCGGAGAGCCAGGGGTCCTCGACCCGCGCGACGATCAGGTCCGATCGGCCGGAGCCTGAGCCGGTCGCCGAGATGGCGACGGTGTCCTGTGTGGCCATGCGGCCCGCGTACATCTGGTACTGCTGGCTGGTGGCGCGGCAGAGGATGCCGCAGGCGCCCGGAGCGACGGTCACGGACGAGCCGGGCGTTGCGAGCGCGGCGACCCGCAGGTCGGCGGAGCCGATGATGCCCTCGTTGCCGGCCATCGCGGCGTACGCGAGCAGACGGCCGACTTCGGGGCTGTGCTCGGCGCCGCCGCCCACGAGCCAGGGAACGGAGTCCCAGCCCAAGATTTCCTCCTAGAGAGATACGTAGACCGGGCGCCAGGCGATGCGCATCGAGGCCGTGCCGGTCGCGTCGATACCGCGAAGCGCGATCTCGTACTTGCCGGGAGCCAGCGCGGCGCGGGCCAAGCGCACGGAGTCGCGGGTGAGCGCGCCGGCCAGCGAACCGCCGCCCGCGCGCAGGACGGTCCGGGCCCACGGCCGGGTGTCGACCGTGACGGAGTCACCTGCGGCGATACTCGCGGACAGCGTCATGCGCCACTTACCGACGACCTCGATCACCGGCGTGGTGATCGGGCCGTAGACCGTAACGACCGGCCAGGCCGACAACTCGCCGCCGACCGAGATGACGGTCGAGCGGTCGGACTTCGCCGTGGTGGTCAGCGGCGTGGTCAGCGGCGTGGTCAGGCCGCCGCTCGGGGCCGGGACGAGCGCGACCGAGCCGGACTCATCCGCCGGGCCGTAGAAGACGTCATCGGCCGTCACGAAGTCGGCCGCGACCGCCGCGAAGCCCTCGCCGATCTCCTCCTCGGAGACCGCGAAACGACGGGGGCGGCCGTAGATCACCCGTTCCCGACCGGCGTGCTGGACGTGCAGCTCGGCCATCGCACCGCGCGACGAGGAGCGGATCGACTTCGCCCGCCAGGCGTTCGCCAGGTCGGCGAGCAGTGTGCGGGCCTGCCCTTCGGTGTCCGCCAGGACGCCCAGGTCGAAAGTGATGGTGCGGGAGCCGGTGAAGTCGACGCCGAAGGCGATGCCGTCCTGACGCGGCCGGTCGGTGTCGTCAGTGCGGATCTCCGGCTCGGAGATCTCCGGGGCGCTCAGATGCACGACCGGGGCGTCGACCGGGCCGAAGCTCAGATCGACGCCCGGGTAGACGAGCCGCCACTCACGATCACGCATAGACACCGCCTCGCCGGATGCGCCGCAGCGTCCAGGTGACCTCGTCGAGCTGGTCGCGGACGGTCTCCTTCGAGGCCGCGAGCGTCAGCGACCCGATCAGCGGACCACCGGAACCCGCACTCGTCGCGCCGGCGCCCGGGACCTGCGCGTCGGGGAGCGTGGTCAGCGCGGAGTACGCCTTGGTGACCTTGCGGCCGGACTTCTCCAGCCCCTTCGCGTAGCCCTCGCCGGAGTAGCTGCCGAGCTTCATCAGCACCCGCGACGGGCTCTTGATGCCGAGCTGCTTCTTGATGGTCTTGACCATCGACTTCGCGATCTTCTCCATGATCTTCTCGATCGCGGCCTGCTGGGACTCCAGCCCCTTGACCAGTCCACGAGCAGCGTTCACACCGCTGTCGTAGAGCGCTGCGGACGCCTGCCCACCGACCGAGCCGGCCACACTGGCGAGCTGCTTCTGAACGCTGTTGACCTCGCCGATCGCGGACTTGCCGCCCTTGAGTAGCGTCTCGGCGATCTCCAGGCTGTCCGGGCCCGCCTCGACGAGCTGCCGGTAGGTCGTGTCGTTGAGGCCCTGCTTGCGGAGCTGCCCGAGAACGCTCGCCCACTTCTGCGCCCGGACGAGCTGGGCGCGCATCGAGGCGATGATCCCGCTGGAGTTGCCCGCGTCGATGCTCGTGATCGAGCCGGTGTCGATGACCGAGCTGCGGACGGCGGCGCTGAAGTCGGAGCGGGCCTGCATCGCGTCGGCGAGCTTCTGCTTCGCGTCGGAGATCTTCACGGCCAGCGCGTCCCACTGCTTCGCGAGCGCCTCGATCTGCTTCTGCTTCGGCGCGAGCGCCTTGGTCAGCGCGTTGACGCGCTTGTTCGCAACCGACTCGCTGAGGCCCTTGGCCCGCAGCGCGGAGAGCGCCTTCTCGGCGAGCTTCTCGGCGGTCGCCTTGACCTCGTCGAGGCCGCCGACCATGCCGACGACGAAACCCTTCGCCGCCCAGGTGCCCAGCTCGGCCATCTTGCGCGACGGCGAGTTGATGTCGAGGAAGTTCTTCGCCGCGTCAAATGCCATGCGGCCCAGCGAGGTCCCGGCGCCGATCAGGCCCTTCGCGTCGGAGAGCAAGCCCCGAATGAACCCGGCGACGGCGTTCTTGCCGGCGTCGTAGAGCTGGCCCGGCAGTCCGGCCAGCGCCGCGACGATCTTCCCGGGAAGACCTTGGACCACCGCGACGGCCTGGGCGATGTGCGTCTTGACGGCCGCCTTCAAACGGCCGAACGCCGCACCAGCGGATCGAAGCGGGTCAGCGAGCCGCTTGATCTGATCGACGATGGCGCCGATCGTGCCTCGGGCGACGCCGAGGGCCGCGCCCAGCGCGATCGAGACGCGCTGCTTGAAGTCGTCCCACTTGCGGCCCCACTCCGCGACCTTGGCCATCCACCTGCCGACCTCGGCGAAGAAGCCGGCGACCGCCGGAATCCACTCGGTCACGGCGCGCTTCGCGAAGTCCTTGATCTGGTCGATCATTTTCTGGATCGCCGCGACGTTCTTCGGGTCGCTGAGCCAGGTGTGGATGTCTTCGAGCGTCGTGCGGACGCCGCCGAGCACGCTGCCCGAAGCGGACTTCGCCGACGGGAAGAGGATGCGGACGATGTCGCCGATGATCTTGAAGCTCAGGCCGCCGATCGCCCAGATGTCCCGAAGCGCCTGAGCGGCATCGGTGAAGAACGACTTGAGCTTGTTGCTCTTGTCGGCCGCCGCGACCCAGGCGGAGAAACGGTCGATCACGCCGCCGATCAGGTCGCCGAGCTGCGTCAGGAAGGGCACCGCAGCGGCAGCCAGCCGGCCGAACGTGTCGATCAACGGGCCGGCGCTCTTGCCGAGCCGGCCCAGGAAGACGTCAAAGCCGGCCGTGGCCTTCGCGATGTTGTCGACGAAGCTCTTCTTGCTGAGGGCCGCGCCGATTCGCGTGAGGACGCCGTTGATGGTGTTGCCGACGCCGCCGAGGATCTTGAAGAGCGGCTTCTGCCAGCGCTTCCAGAGCTTGTCCAGCACGCCGGCGAGGTTGCGGAAGACGCGGCTCTGCACGTACTTCGTCAGCTCGGCGAACGGCTTCTTGAGTTGGGCGACCTTCTGGACGAACTTCGCGGCGGCGGGCGCGAGCTTGTCGAGCGTCTCCCGGCTGATCTTGCCTTTCTCGCCGAGCTCGTTGAAGGCGTCACCGAGCCCGTGCGTCGCCATGGCGAGCACGGCCATCGTGGCGATGCCGCCCGTGGCGAGGGTGAACAACGATCCGGCCGCGCCGCCGACCAGGTAGATCGCAGGGGCCAGCGCCAGAAAGCCGGCGATGGCGATCGGGAGTGCAGCGGAGATTGCGATCACCGCTCCGAGCAGGAGGTTTAGCCCGCCTGTCGCTGCTGTACCGGCTGCCGTGCTGATCAGGCCGGTCACGGCCGAGAGTGCGACCTTGCCGCCCTCGCGCAGTGCCTCGCTGACGTTGGTCGCGAACTCGCCCGCCAACTTGCCGGCCGCGCTGAACGCGCTGGACAGACCGCGCAGCACGCCGCCCGCGAGACCGCTGACGAGCGAGCGGCGGAAGCCGTCGCCCTCGGCCTGGGCGGACGAGCGGAAGAACCGGAAGCCGGAGCTGAAGCCGCCGCGAAGCGCCTTGCCGATGGCGGTGCGAAGCGGCTTCTTCGAGACCTCGGCGCCGTCCGTCACACCGTCGCGGACACCGCGGCTGGTCTCCTTACGTGTCGAGTCACCGACGCGCTGGCCGAACGCCTGAGCGTTGGCCTTGCTCAGCCCCTCACCAACCGCAGTCGCAACCTGATCCGAGAGGGCCTTGCCGACCTCTTTGCTGTACGCCTCAAGCGGCGACTTCGTCTCGGCCTGGAGCTTCTTCAGAAAGCCCTTCGCGCTCGGGATGATCGAGAGCGTGGCGTAGCCGACGTTGCTTATGACGCCTCCTTCGGGCGCTGCGCGGCCACGCGGGCACGCTGGGCGCGGAGGCGGGCGGCGGTTGACTCGTGGCGCTCGACGGCCGCGCGATCCTTCGGCTGCGGACGCAGCGGGTGCGGCTGGCCGGTGACGGCTTGGAAGATGTCCGCCAGCAGCACGTCCGCGCGGGACGCGCCGAGGGCTTCGCCGTTCTCGGCGGCCCAGGTGGCGGACTCAGGAGGAAGGTTGGTGACCAGCGCGCTCACGCGCCGGAGCGACAGCTCGCCGCGCCACAGGCCCCCGAGGTCGACGCCGTAGAAGCGTTGGAAGTCAGCCTCGACGGCGTCGTAGTGATCTCGGAGCAGGCCGGCGAGCGCGGTCAGTTTCCCGCGAGGCCCGCGGCCTTCTGGAGCGCCTCGAACATGTCGTTCAGGTCGCCGATCGTCCGGCGCTTGGCCTTGAACGTCGCCCACTGCTCGGTGCCGAGGATCAGCTTGACCGGCTTAACGATCTGGCCCTCCTCCATCGCGTCCAGGGCGTCGAGGTCCCAGTCCTTCGACGGCGCGATGGTGTAGGTCTCGCCGTCATAGACGAACGTGGTGGGCTGGTCAGTCGCCTCGGCGCGAGCGGCGGCGGTCTTACTGGCAGGCAAGAGAGATCCTTTCGGGTGGCGCAGAGAGCGCAGAGATATGGCCCGAGACCGTCTCTGCGCGGGACGGTCTCGGGCCTGGCCGACGTGAGGGAGTTACTCGACCGCGCCGGAGAGTTCGGTGTAGAGGGTGCCGTCGGCCTCGGGGTACAGCACGACCGTGATCGCGTAGACCGTGACCTCGGACTCGGACTCCTTGATCTCGTCGACCGTGTCGACCTCGGCTCGCTTGATGTAGCGCCGGACGACCCGGTCGCCCTCGCGCAGCTCCATCCCGAGCGCGAATTCATGACCCTTCGGGACCTTGATGGTCGAGCTGGTCACGCCCGCCGTGGTGGTCCGCGTCGAACCGGGGTTGATCAGCTTGAAGACGGTCTCGTTGTCCTCCAGCGCGACGAACTTGAGCGTCCGCTTGTGCTTGGACTTGGTGCGCTTGACGAGGATGCCGCCCCAGGCGTACTTCTCCGAGGACTCCTCGTCGCGTTCCCAGGTCGCGCCCTCCTCGCCATCGAGCAGGCCGACGACGTTCCAGCCGGTGCCCCAGGCGGTCGTGAGGTCGGCCGGGCCGGCCGTTCCGATGGTGTCGTGAATGTAGATGTCGGCGCCCTCCCACTGGGACGCCTTCGTCGGGTCGCCCGACAAGGGGCAGCTCCTTTAACGCTGAGGGCGCAGACGCGCCAGAACGGAGAAAGAACAGAGCGGCCGACTGGTGTCCGGATCGGCCGCTGGGAGCGGGCCGAGCTCGGGCGCGAAGCTCCGGATGTCCCGGCCGTGCCGGAAGTCCAGGAGCACGCCGTGGAGCTGCCACGCGAGCGCCGTGGCGGCGGCCCCGGTGTCGGCCCAAGCCACGATGCGCAGTGGCGCGACCGCGGCGACGGGCCAGCGAACAGCCGCAGCCCCCGCCCGGACTTGGACGTACGGCAGGCCAGGTGCCCCGCCGTCGGGGTATTCGTCGACCGCTTTGGTTCCGAACGCCACACCGGGCGCGGCGGCCCGGAGGATGCTCAGGGCGGCGAGCTGTGGATCAGCGAAACGGGTCACGAGGCGGCCTGACCCTTCTTTGCCTTGCGGCGCCGTCGTGTCGCTTGCTGCTTCGCGGTGGTGACCTGCAGGGCGACCGCGCGGGCCGCGTCAGCGAGGACTCCGTACTTCGCTTCGACGGCCAGGCCGCCAGCATGTTCGATCGCGACGTCCTCGCCGGCCCGGTCCGAGGCGTAGGCGTGCCGCTCGACCGGCATCTCGTGCCGCACGATCGATGGGTGCTCAGACACCGTCCGCTCGACGTGGGCGGCGCGGAGAGCGATGGTCGCGGCGATCTCGGCGGACCGGAGCATCTCACCCATGCCCTTGTGATCGAGCCGGATTCGGGCGGGCACGCAAGCTCCTCAGAAAAGGACGATGGGTGTGACGTGGTAGTTGGCGCTGGAGTTGTTCACCGGGAACGCGATCTCGGTGCCGTCGAGCCAGCTACCGCCGGGATCGCAGGTCAGATGCGCGCTGGCGGCCGGCAGTGTCCCGAAGGAGGCCACGTAGTAGCGGGCGTTGTAAGCCGCCACGTACGTCCGAGCCGGGACGACCGGGACCGGGTCGTCGAACAGGACCCGGATCATCTGCGACTCCGCCGACGGTGTGACCGTCGTGCGGGACAGGCGATCCTGGGTGTGCGCGTTGTACGCCGCGACGGTCAGCGGCAGGCCGGTCATGTACCGCGCGACCCAGACCGCACACCCGAGCCAGAGGCCCTCGGAGCTCGCGGTCCAGCGCAGACCGAGCGTGACCGAACGGCTGTCGTCGTAGGTGGTGGCGAGCGTGCCGTCGAAGGCGAGCACCTCCTCGGTCCTCGGCCGGGAGAAGGTCTTCCAGGTACCCGCCTCCCGGGCGGCCCCGGTCAGATCGACCTCGGCCCAGACGCCGTCAGCGCGGACGCGGGCGACCGGGCTCATTCGCTCGTGTCGATCCAGACGGAGCCGTCCGGCACGCTGCCGGGATCGGCCGGGCCGACGTAGATCGTTGCGGTGCTGTCCGCCACGTATGCGGTGCCGTTCCAGCGCTTGATCGCGGGTGCGAACGTGGCCAGGGCGGCGACCAGGCCGGCCACCTCGGCGAGCGAGTGGCCGTGCGCGGCGGGCGGGTAGGACGCGGGCTTGTCGAGCACGTTCGCCCAGCTCACCGTGCCGCCGCCTTCCACCGCGTGTGCGAGGACGTACGCCTCGGAGGCGGCGGGCGATCCGTCGACCAGGACCAGCGCGCCGGTCATCGTGTCGCCGGTGCGTCTGACGGCGGTCGTGGCCGGCGGCGGTGCCTCCAGCATCTTGACCTTGAGCGTCACCAGGACAGTTCGGCTCGGCGAGCGGGCCTCGGCCGGGTCATCGACGACCGCGTAGGTGCGCCCGGCGACGAGCAGCCGGTCGCCTTTGAGTACGTCGGTCCCGGCGGGCAGGTAGACCGTGTCGCCGGACAGGAAGCCCGCGGTTTCGGTCGCGAGAGGGTTCGCCCACGATCCGTCGGGATTCCCGTACTCGTCCGTGCCGACCGGCCGCAGGAGGACGACCTCGTCGGGGAACCTCATGCGAGATCCACCTCCGACGGCGTCGGGGACTCGTAGGCCGACGGGGTGCGAAGGGAGAAGACGCCGGAGCTGGCGGCCGGGCTCGCGGCCCTGCGGATGATGGTGATCTCGTCGGTCGACAGGTACGCCGACGTGGAGGTCTGCGCGTACTGGTAGGAGTAGGCCCCGACCGTCTCGCCCTGGTATCCGTCCGGGTTGCGGTACACACGTCCAGCCGCCGCGAGAACGACGGTCACGATCGCGCGTGGGGCGGTGATCGTGACGCCGTCCGCGGCGACCCAGTCGGTACCGGCTTCCAGGCGAACCAGGGACGAGACGTCTTCGAGAGCCGCCACCGCCCGATTGAGGTCCGGGCCGGTGATCGTCCCGCCCACGCGGGTCTGTAGCTCGGCCACGGTGGCGAGCGGTGGCAGACTCACGAGTGGCTCCTTACGCGTGTGTCGTCTTACGCACCGACGGTCGAGGTGAGAACCCGGATCGCCGAGGGGACGTACTCGACCTTCTTGGTGTCCGGGTTCATGCGCGGCAGGTCGATGCGCTTGCAGCCGATGAAGGTCGAGAAGATGCTCCGGTCCTGCAGATGGGTCGAGTCGTAGTCCTTGACCCACCGCATCGCGAAGCCGTTCTCCGAGCGCGATTCGCCGAAGGCGACGCCGTCCGGTACACGCGGCGCGCGGATCGCCAGGGTGTAGGAGTCGCGGCCGTAGAAGATGATCTCGTCGTCGGCGAGCCGATTGTTCTCGGCGACGTTGAAGCCGCGTACGGTGCCGACCCGCGCGTTGCGCAGGGCCTCGGTCGAGCCGGACACGCTCGCGTTGGTGATCGCGTCGGCGTCCAGCAGCTCGGCGTAGACCCCGGTGCCAACGGCCGCCCAGAGGCCGGAGGCCGGCAGGCCACGGTCACGCAGGACCTTGCGGGCGGCGGTGAAGGTGGGCACCGGCTTCGCCTTGTCGTAGGCGATCGAGGTCGTCTCGGCGGTGGCCTGCATGACGGCGACCGCGAAGTCCTCGACGTCCTCGACCATCGCGAGGACCTGCGGCGCGGACACCTGCCGGGTGAAGTCCTCGATGTTGAGGCTCAGGTCCTCGTCGGTCACGTCGACCGCGCTGTAGATCATGTCGGTGATCTGGACCGGCACGGTGGACTCGCTGAGGCTGTCAGTGGTGATCGCCGCGCCCGCGTCGGCGAGCTTGCGGCGCCGGGCCTTGAGGGTCGACGGGATACGGACGTTGACCACGGTCCCGCGACCGCCGCCGAAGGCGTCCTCGTAGTCGCGGTTCATGGTCGCTGCGAGCTGAAGGTCGTCGCGGAGCAGGCCCAGCGCGGTGCGCAGCACCTGCTCGGGGATGACGAAATTGTGAGCCATGGGTAGGCGGGGTTGTCCTTTCGGAGTCAGTAGCCGCGCCGGACGGCCTTGATGACGGCCTCCGGGTCGAAGTCCGTGGCCTCGTCGCCGGCCGCGTGACCGGGCTTGAGCCGCGGCTTGGGGCGGCCGGGAAGCGGAGCGGTCTCGGTCTTGGTGAGGCCGGTCTCCTCCGCGAGCGCCTTCGCGCTGGCGGCGATCTCCTCGGCGGTGTCGCCGGTGAGGAACCGCGCGAGGGACGCCGGGAGGCCGTGCTCCTTGGCGGCGTGCTCCTTGCGGAGGGTGGCCAGTTCACGCGCCAGTTCTTCGCGGGATTCCTGGGCCTTCTGCAGGTCGGACTTCTGGTCGTCCTCGTGCGCCTTGAGCTTCGAGCGGGCCTCGTCGCGCTCCTTGCGGAGGTTCTCGACGAGCCGCTTGGCGCGGTCGGGGTCAAAGTCGCCGTCCCATGTCGGTGCCTGGCCGACGGGGGGCGGGGTGGTGCTGGGCGCATCCCCGGTCGTGCCGCCGTTGTCGGCGGGCTCTGTCGGGGGCGTGGTGGTCGGGTTTTCCGACAAGGGGTGTCCTCCTGGGACGGTGAAGGCGCGCGGGACCTGCCCGCAATTTCGAATAGAGCAAAAAGGGGCTAAAAGATAGCCCCAAAGCGTAGCAAAAAGTGCATGATCCAGGGATCAAGCGGATCGGGCATAACCGTACGGAGGTTATGAGCGCAGTCTGTGTTAATGTGTTATTTGAGCTGTGTCCAAGACATTGCTTGTCATTCTCAACTTCTTCTTTTTCGCGATCATCATCGCGCTGGTGGCAGCCTGGTTGACCTGGGCTGAGAGCACTTCGCTCTTGGCCAGCGTCGTCTCCGCGGGTGGCAGTTTTACTGCCACCATGACGCTTGAATTGCTCGTTTGGGCCGCACTGCGCTACGGCGGCGGTAACTCAATTTGAGCCTTACCTAGATCGTTAGTGACGTCTTTCGCTGGGCCGCGTAGGCGCGGCGGAAGGCGTTGATCGCGTCGCGCCCGGATTGGCCCTCGGTCGAGTCGTTCCAGAGGGTCTCGAACTCGCGTGAGCGGCCCGGCCAGGCTGCGGCCCGTGAGTAGACCGGTACCGGCACGCAGCCGCATCCGTCATGGTACGGGTCGTCTCCGGTCGCGCTGTCCTTGCTCAGGTAAACGGCACCGCGGCCGGCGAGCATGGCGCAGAAGTAGCAGGGGTCGCCGTCGGTCAGCCGTGCCCAGCCCAGCGCGACCCGATCGCGCCGAACCGTGTCGCGGACGGTGCTGCGGCCAGCGTCCGCAGTGTGCCGGACGACGGCGCCGGCCGTTGCCGCGCGGGCGCGTGAGATCGAGGTCTGGATCGTCGCGCCTCCCGCGAGGGATCGCTTCACCTGGACAGGGCCCGTAACGAACAGGCTCGTCGCGAGCTGGGCCGCCGGGAGCTGCCCGGCATAGGCAATCGCGGGAGCGTCACCGCCGACGCCTGCGGTGTCGCGGTACGCCGTCAAGAAGGCACCCGCGACCAGCGCACCGACCCGTCGTGCCTCCGCGATGATCTGAGTGACCATGCGGAAGTAAGCGGGGAAGGTGCGGTCGAGGTCGGCCGGGTCGAGCAGGCTCTCGAAGGCCACGGTGACGCGGGCAGCCGTCTCGGCGTTGAGCGTTGCCTGTAGCTGCCGGTAGGAATCCGCGACCTGCTCCAGGGTCGGCGTCATGCCGCCGCGATGGCCGGCTGAGCCTGCCGGGTCAGCGCTTCGGCGAGCTGGGTGAGACCGTCACTGTTGGTGGCCATGCCGCGCCACCGCTCGATGTCCTGGTCGGTGATGCCGGGGATGCGTTCCCAGGCCCCTTCCGGCGGGACGTTGAGCATTTGGACCATCTTCCCGAGTGCGTCCACAGTGGCCGCCATGCTGCGGGCCTCGGTGTCGCGCCAGCGGACCTGCGCGGACCGGTCGGTCGCGCCCTGGCCATCGCCGGCGGCGAGCGACGCAAGACGCAGGGTCTGCTCGTGGGATTCACCGAAGATGGTCTCGTACTCGCCGATCTTGCGCTGGGTCGCGGACTCGGCGGCGGCCAGCGCGTCGGCGGACAGGTTGACCAGGTCGCCCAGCAGGACATGCGGGCTGAGCTGCGCAATGGCGGCGAGCGAGCGGACGGTGGAACCGTAGGCTTCCAGATGGCCGGTGACGTCGGTCTGCGCGAAATCGCCGAACTTGGCGTCTGGGTTGTCGGTCACCCACAGGCGGTCAACGGCGGCTTGGAACGGCTCGACCGGCTTGCCGTAGTTCGGGTTGGGTGAACCGTCGGCGAGCGTCGCCTGATCGTCCACGGGGATCGCGAGCCCGGTGGCCCAGCGCTGGCGGAAGCTCGCGTACTGCAAGGCGATCAACAGGGTGAAGACCGCTTCGCTGACGCGGTCCTGAAGCCCGATCAAGGGCAGGATGATGCCGCGCGAGCCGTCCAGCCGTTCCCGATACCGGACCAGCGGGACGTACCCGAGGCGGTGCTCATCGGTGCTCACGACGCGTGGTTTCGCCTCGCCCTTCGGTACCGCCAGTGTGTGCACAGCGGTGTCCGTGATCAGTTCGTAGAGCGCGGCGCCGTTGACGGTGCGGCCCTTGAACCGGAGGGCGTGCTGCGCCCACTCGTCGTCATCGTCTTCGTAGAACGCGACGCACTTGGTCGCCGAGACCGGCTTGATCGACGGGCCGTCGCTGTTGCCGGGAAGCACGAGGGCGTACGACGTGCCGTACTCCAGGGCGCCGCGGTGAATGAGTGTCTGGCGGGCGTCCATGCCGTTGAGCTGCCAGTAGCCCCACGCCTTGGCGTTGGTGGTGCTGTTCGCCGGCCGATAGCCGTCCACGAACAGGCCCTTGACGAACGTGTCGGAGATCAGCGGCAGCCAGTTCGTGATCGACTTGCGAGCCAGCGACCGGTACTCGGCCTTCGCGCCGCGCGGCACGTAGGGGAGGTCGTGGTCGCCCGCCAGGTAGCGGGTGATCCGGCCGAAATCCGAGGTGCGGTGATTGGCCTTCTTGTGCTCGGCGATCAGCTCCTCGGCGAGGCCGACGATCGATCCGTCTTCGGGCACGCGGGCATGGCCTCCTTCCGAGGCGCGTAGGGAAAGTCAGAAGCCGACGAGGCGGCCGACCGGCTGACGCCGTTTGGCGAGGACGCCGTCCGCGAGCACGCGGGAACGCGCCATGCGCGCCAGCAGGAGAGCGGCCAGAGCGTCGACCTTCTTCGGCGACTCCCGGGTCTCCTTGCCGAAGGAGACGCCCCAGCGATTCGGCCGGCGGCGAGCGTTCAGGACGTGGCGCCGGAGCCGCTGGTCGCCGTCGTGCGGGACCTCTTGGTCGATGAACGCGCGGTGCAGGGCCTCGACGGCGCGGACGGTGTCGCCCTGGTGGGAGCGCATGTCCCAGGCGACGGTGTGCCGCGTGGTCGCTTTGACCAGCAGGCGCTCTTGGTACTCGTCGCGCCAGTGGTCGACGGTGGTCTCCCAGTAGGCGACATCGGAGAAGAACCCGATGACGTCCAAGGTCGCGAAGGCGTTGTCGACGGCGTCGCGGACCTGGTCGTGGTCGACTTCCCAGCCGACGCCCCGGGGGCCGTCCGGCTTCTCCCAGAGACCCAGCAGGAAGGCCGCGCCGTCCGAGACACGGACGGCGACGACCGCGCTGCTGTCGTCGGTCCGGCCGCCATCGAATCCGAGGCAGATCGTGTCGCCCTTGCGCCACTCGCCGGGCTCGGCGACCTTCAGCGGCGCCAGGTTGACCCGTTCGTTCGCGTCGTACTCGTGCGGGGCGAGCCAACTGTCGGCCGCGGCGGTGATCTGGTTCAGATAGAAGCGGCGGGCCTCTTCCGGCGGGGTGTTCGGGTCGTAGACCTCGTCGGCGATGCGCTCGAGGTCGACCCAGGTCGAATCGCCGTACGCGGCGGCCAGGGCCAGCAGGAGAACCGGCCGGTCGGCGAGATCGACATTGCCGGGAGCTTCCCTGGAGTCGTAGAGGATGCCCTTGGCCTTCGAGCGGCCCTCGCGGGCGGCCAGATAGGCGAGGTAGCTCATCTCGGCGACCGAGTCCTCGCCGGGCGCGTGGGCGTTGGTGGTCTCGATCGCTCGGGCGGAGCCGTCGCGGGACTTGGCGAGGTTGCGCCGGATGACGCGGGCGAGGGCGTGCCCGCCGTTGGACTCGGACCAGTGGTGCGTCTCGTCCATCACGGCCATGCTCGGCCGGGCACCCTCCGAGGTGGACGAGCTGGAGGTGATCCCGGTGAGCTTGCCGCCGGTAGGCGTGAAGATCCGGGTCTTGCCGACGTCGAGACCGATCGCGTCGACCAGGTCGGACTCTTCGACCATCGCCCGGATCGCGGCCATGGTGTTCTCGGTCTGCGTCTCGGAGACGCCTGCGATCACGACCCACGGCGCGGGATGTGGCTTGCCGACCGCCTCGCCGTCCGCGCCCCAGTAGTCGAACCGGACCGGGCCGGCCAATTCGGCAAGGCAGAGCGCGCCCAGGAACGGCGACTTACCCCAGCCCTTCGCCCGGCGCAGGACCGCCCGGCGGTAGAGAAACTTTCCACGGCTGTC
Organism: Actinoplanes cyaneus; assembly: GCF_016862095.1. GTDB lineage: Bacteria > Actinomycetota > Actinomycetes > Mycobacteriales > Micromonosporaceae > Actinoplanes > Actinoplanes cyaneus. Next base: position 8,075 of record NZ_BOMH01000056.1, on the reverse strand, counting down.
GACCGCGTAGAACCAGAGGACGAAGTTCAGTTGCTCGCGCGTCAGCCGGTACGGGGAGCCGGCCTCGTCGCCGTCGGGCTGCAAGAGCCATTCCTCGACCCATGCCGCGACGCCCCAGCCGAGTGTCCGGACGCTGCCGTCCATCGGGAACGCCTCGATGGTCGTGAGCGCGGCCACCACGACGGCCTTACGGGCGGCGGCCTGGCTGGAGGTCAGAAGGGCAGAGTCGCGGGCTTCGGCCGCCGTCACTCGCCGGACGCCATGCGGCGCCGCAGGTCGTCACGGGCGTCGGCCAGGTGGAGCACCGGAGCGGATTCGTGCTCGTCGGCGTCCTCGATGCGCATCCGGGCGCGCATCCGGTCGACGACGGTCGCACCGAGGCGCTCCTCGTTCATGCGGATCTCGGAGAGTGCGGCGGCGCTCGGCCGGCGGAGGTACGCCTCGACGATCGGGGCGAGCATCGCCAGGCGGCGCCAGTCGGTCAGCTCGAAGACGGCGGCCTGCGGCGAGCGGCGCCAATCGTCGTACCAGGCCAACACGTCATCGCCATACGCCCGTGAGGACAGCTCGGCCAGTTCGGGGCCGCGGAGTTCGTCATCGCGGGGGAGGACCGTCTCGCCGTGCGTCGGCGCGTTACGGCGGCGGCGCTGCCCGTCCGGCTTGGGTGCGTGCATGGTGCCGCGAGCCATCAGTCCTCCTCTCCACAGTCGACTTGAGCCAGTTCGGTAACGTCGTTTGCACAGCGAGCACGTCAGATGAGCGAGGCACAGGCATGAGAGAAAGAAGGCTCTTGCGATGCCGAATCTTGCTGATGTCGCTGGCTGGGTGTTGGGTGGCCTGGTAGGGAATCTGGCCTACGACCTGGTCAAATCGGTCTGTTCCTCGGGCGCGCGACGGAGGCTCAGCCGCGCCAAGCAAGGGCAGAGTCGTCAAGAACACGGCTACCCAGAGTGAAGACCGTGATGGGCTCTGCGACCTGTATGCCCGTACGCGGTCCGAGACGCTATGCCGCTTCGGTGCCGGGGCGAGCCGGGCGAGGGCTACCCCCCCAGGGTGGTCACACTGTGTAGCTGCCAGGCCTGTCTATATCCTGAAATCGGTCCGCGTCCCCTGCTCAACTCATACGCTCTCAGGGTGTGTAACACGCTCATTCAGGTGCGCATATTCAATGGGCCGCTCGATGGCTTCGATGTGGTCGTGCCTGTCAACAAAGATGCGCATCCGCCGCCTGTCGTGTGGAACAACCGAACGCGACTCCAACCGGATCGTGTGATCTGGCCCGGCGTCATCGAGGACGACCCAAGGGAGGAACTAGCTGGCCCTCTCTGGAGTAAGTACGCCCTAGTCCCTGACCCAGACCACCCAGATGATCGTCAGCCCTGGCGATATGTCTTCGTTCGCGCCCAAGACGACGAACCAGATTTCTGGGACTGGATCGACAACCTGTAACTCAATACAGCCCGGGATGACGCTCCGGCTCACGCCGCTGAGTAGGCCGCGGTTGCCGAGCAGCCGCGCCCTCAGCCGAGGTTTTCTGCCCGTGGTGCCAGCGGCAGATCGCTTGAAGGTTGCGAAGATCGTGGTCGTCACCGTGCTCGATGTGGTCGACCTCGTTGGCCGGCGCACCACACGGACGCCCGTCCAATCCCCGCACCTGGCACCGGTATCCGGCCGCCCTCAGCACCCGCAAGCGACGCAGCGGCCAGTCATGGGGTAGACGTGAGCGTCGGTCGCTCGTGCCTTCCCATGCCATGCGGTCTCCAGGGGTACGTGACAACGCCCCGGTGCGGCGCTCGATCCAGCGGGCCAGCAGGCCTAGCGGAGAGCGCACGCCACCGGGGTCGGTCAATGACGGGGTGAGGACGCACGAAAGCCCCACCTATCGGCTCGTCCCCAGGGGCACACGAGTCGCAACAGGCAGGGCTTAGGGCGGGGGTCGAGGGTTGTTGTGCCCCTCGCACATTGCTTATGCGCCAGCGACCCGAGATGCGCGGCGGTCACGCTGGCGCTGGGCGTCGCAGGACTTGCAGGTGGACTTGAGGTGGTCGGCCTCGCGAGTGTCCTCGGCGAACGCCTGAGCGGGCAGGTGCTCACCGCAGGTGCCGCAGCGTTTGACTGGCCGGGCCGCCCGCTCGATTCGGCGTGATCGAGCGGAGCGGACGCGACGGATGAACTCGTCGGGGTTGACGCCGTAGCGACGGGCCGCCTGGCGTGCGGCGTCGTCGAGAGCGGTCACTCCGGATCGGCGCCGAGGTCGAACCGCAGCAGCGGCGACCGACCCTCGGCCTCGTCGGCGGCATCGAGAATGCCGGCGGCGTACGACCGGGCGACGGCTGGCGACAGGACCAGGCTGGCTCGCTCGCCGTCCATGACGTTCTCGATCACGACGAACGGGCGGCCGGGGGTGCTGGGTGCGGCCCGGCCGGCTCGGACGTAGGCGTAGTCACCGGGGCTGGCTTCGCACTCGACGCGGCGGGTGGGTCCGACCGGTACCGCGTCACCGGCCGGAGGCGGGTTGTCTCCGGTCTCCTGTTCCTGGCTGGTTGGCTCCTCGGTGGCCTGGCTGTAGGCGAGGAAGTCGGCGACCTCCAGGGACAGCCGGACGTACTCCGCCGGTCCGAGCCGTTTGCGACCAGGTGCGGCCTCGTTGGCGGCATCGACTACTTCGATACCGGCGATGAGCGCTTCGGCCGGGTTGATCACTCGGCCTCCTCGGTGATCTCGGCGGTCGCATTGATGGTGATGCCGTCCACCTCTGTCGACTGCTTGCGCAGGGTGGCCAGGGCGAGCATGAGCGCGTTCTGCGCGTGTTCGACCGACTCGATGCCGTTGCCCGCGGTCAGCGTGGCGTCGAGGTTCTCCTCGCCCTTACCGGCGCGGAACTGGACCAGCACGAAGGGCTCGCCGGTCAGGCTCGTGAGGATCTCGCCGAGGTTGATCACTGAGGGGTGTCTCCTTGGTTCTTGTCGCTGGGCGGTACGGAGGTGCGGGCCGAGGGGTCGGTGAGGGCTGTGGGACTGACGTTAGGTGCCAGGTCCGACAGGTTTCGGATCTTGGGCTCCGGGCTGTGGATAACGCTCCCATCTGTGGATAAGTCCTGGCCGCGAGCCATACAGGCGTATGGCTTTCTGCCCCTCACTGATCAATCTCCCGGCGCGGTGTAGGAACGGGCTCCAAACCGGGGGCGGCGGCTCGGGGTCGATGTGAAGGGACGGTATTGCGTCGGTCCGACAGGTCCGGCCGCCCGAAGCGGACGGCCGGACAGCGGGTACGAGTCAGGTAGGGACTGGGACGAACTGGCCCGGCGAAAACCAGTTGACGGGAACTGTAGAAGGCACGAATCCAGTTGCACCTCCTGATTTCCGGCCGGTGCCGCAGGCTTGGCAGACTGGTACATCGGCCAGTGGAGGTTCCGCTTCGCGCTACGCGGAGGCGTTCATCAGGAACCGGGCCAGCGACAGGATCGCGTCCGTCCGGGCGGACAGCGGAGCGACGCCGTCGGAGTAGCCCCGCGCGTTGGTTGACGGGGCGAGCCGGCCGACCGTGTCCTCGGCGTTTTTGAGCGCCTCGGCGCGAGTCATGCCGGCCGGCGCCGGGGCCGATGTCGCAGCCGCCGGGGCGTCGCCCAGCAGGCCCGTCAGGTGGTCGCGCAGGCGAGCGACCTGCGTGCTGGGGAGGTAGACCGTCTTGTACTCGATCTCGACGGCGATCTCGTTGTCGCTGTCGAAGGCGTCGGCGACTTCTAGGTCTCCGAAGTGGCTGGTCACGCGGCGGCCCCGTTCGCGGTGGGGAGTTCGTTGAGCAGGAACAGGGCGTAGCCGAGAACGGCCTCGTGTGGGGTGACGCCGAGGATGCCCTTGCCGGCCAGTTCGGCGGCGAAGGTCAGGGCGGCGAGGCGTCGCTGGTCGAGCGACACGACGGCGGCCGTGGCGTCGACCGTCGGCTCCGGGTCCGGGTCCGGCCGGCGAACCTGGTCGGTCAGGACGAACCATCCGCGGGCACCGTCGTACGGCTCACCCCGGCCGGAGACGAACGCGACATAGAGCCCGTCCTCGCGCTCGGGGATGCTCACCACGCGGACGCGGTCGCCCTTGAAGAGAGGGGCGTAACTCGGCTCGTCCACGGCGATGATCGCCTCGTCGTCGACCTTCCAGGCGGGCTCGGCGGTCGAGGCCTCCAGCGGGGCGAGGAACCGCGGAGCGACATAGCCGACCCGGTCCGGCTGCTCGCCGTCGACCGCGCGGACCTCGTAGTCGCCGTCGCTGTCCGGGCCGGCGATCACCCGGACACGGGTCGTGCCCTTCTCGTCGAAGGCCGACGGGTAGGTGTGCCGGATGCCGTACGACGGGAGCCGGGTGAAGGTCGCATCGGGCAGAAGCCGATACTCGCGGCCGGTCTCGATCACGACGCCGGTCTCGCTCGCGGCTGTCGCTTCGTCGTCGTATGAGGTGAGGGCGGCCCGCAGGCGGGTGATGGCGTCGCGGGAGAGGTAGACCGAGACCTCCGTGTCCTCGTCCTCGTGCCGGTCGGTCGCCGTGAGAATCAGCGGCTGTTCGGGGGACAAGGGACGAGTCCGGATCTCGACGAGGTCGCCGTCGCCGTCGCGGTGCTCGAAGATCGTCACTGAGTAGCCCTTTCGGTTCGCGGTGTCGCGGACGAGGGGCCTATGCGCCAGTGAGCGGCGGGGTGTTCAAAGGTTCGGCGGGAAATCTCGGCCGTCGTGGGGCGGTGGCCGGACGGCGGGGCCGGAGCCGTCGTTTCGCCTGCCAGTGCAGGTGTGACGGAGTGACGGATCGAACGTCACCGTCCATTGCTGCTGTAGGAGGAGGAGAAGTCCAAGAAAAAGAATGGGGGTGACGTTGGAACCGTCACTCCGTCACCTCCGCGTCGGCTCGGCGCACACCCCCCGCGCACGCAAAACGCCCTCCCGTGGTGCGGCAGGGCGTTGATGCGACTCTCGTCTTACGCTTCTCGGCGTTTGAGGAAGTCGTAGACGCTCCAGAGAGAGCATCCGACCGCGTGGGCGATCTCCTTTGGGGTCGCAGCGGGGTTTGCCGCGTATGCCTGGGCGATCAGGACCCGCTTGCCTTTGACCGGACCGGGAGCGGGGCGCGAGGTCGTCCCGTCCTTCCAGTGGATCGTGACTCGTTGGTCCGGCTCGAACCGGACGCCACGCGTACCGGCCCGAGTGCAGGTGACCCTCTCGATTGCGAGGGCCAGAAGACCGGCGCGCTCAGGAGTCGGCAGCGCCTCGAAGGCGGGCACGGACTGAGCGAGATCCAGCAGGGGTGAGATGTCTGCGTCCGGAAGCGGGATTGCGGCGAGCGATTGCTCAGCCTCCTCAACGGACCTTCGCAACTCGGGCATGACCTCGGCGGCGTCCTGTTCGGTGAAGACGCCAGACACGACGAGGCGGCGTACGCGGGCGAGCTCATCGCGGGCAGCATCGAGAGCGTCCTGTGCGGCTTCCCGGGCATCGAGATCATCGGGAGAGACCCGGGCGACCCACGCATCGGCAACCGCTTCTAGCAGCGGCTCGCCCGGTTCCAATGTGGCGAGACGGGAGAGGAAGGCAAGAGAGACGGCGCTCTCGATCTCAGCGACGGGGGCCGTGAAGCCGGGGCAGGGGTGCCCGTTCGCGTTGTGGTTGCACCGGTAGTGCTTCTTGTCCCGTGCGCCGCTCAGTTGCGTCCGGAAGTCGCAGTACGGACACCGCAACAGATCGCCGAGCATGGCGCGGGACCGACGGTTGCCACGCTGGACGAAGAGGCCGTTACGGGCGAGACGCTCCGATCGTTCCCCGATCAGCCGGAGGATCCGGGCGCGTTCGCCGAGCGTGATAACGCCCTTGCCGACACTGACGGTCTTGCCCTTGGCGTTCCGGTAGACGTCCGCGACTGCATTCCAGTTCCCCGCCGCTGTCTTCCCGCGTAGGCCCTGCAGGCCGGCGAAGCCCGGCGAGCGGACGAGCTGGGAGACGGTTCCGACCTGCCAAGTCCCGCCGGACGGCGACGGGATGCCCTCGGCATTGAGCGTCTGGACGGTCTCCCAGATCGTCGTGCCAGCGAGTAGCGGCTCGGCGATGCGCCGCCGAGCGATCGGATAGAACTCGGGGTCGGGTTCGAGTTTGCCTTCCGCGTTCTTGCGCGTGCCATAGGGGGTGCGACCGCTCAGCCAGAGACCCTCGTCGCGCTGGCGTCGCTTGGTCCGGCTGACCCGCCTTGAGAGGTTCTCGACCTCCTCACGGGCGATCTCGGCGCGGATGATCATTTCCAGGCGGCGACGGGAATCGCCGGTGTCCGTTCCGTCCACGCCGACGACGCGCCGCGATCCGTCGACGTGCTCGTCCAAGATCTTGCCGATCTCAACGGCACCGCGGCGATCAGCGCGGTCGAGGGCCCAGACCAACAGGGTGTGGAACTTGTCACCGACCCGGAGGTCCGCGAGTGCGCGTAGCCACTCGGGGCGGTCCTTGTTGCTGAACCGGGACGCGCTGGTTCCCTCCTTCTCGGTATAGACCCAGACGACGAACAGGCCGAGGCGCGCAGCCAGATCGCGTTCGTCCTTCTCCTGCTCGGCGAGACTCCGTCCATTGCGCGGATCGCCCTCGGCGAACTTATGGGACCGGCGGAGGTAGAGGGCGCAGCAACGGGACGGGTCCAGTAGCTCGTGCGGTGTGCATGGGTGGTCGGCGAAGGCGGCCGGCTCCAGGGCGGCCGGGATTGCCGCAGCGGTGAGAAGTCGAGACATGCGAGTGACGATACACGCATCAACCGAGTTGCGTCAGGCGCGACTGGTGCACGGGTGGTGGCTCGGGCCGGACGACTGATCGGCGGGTGAGTCAAGGTTGTTGGACCGATGCGGATTTTCAGAAGTCGAGCAGAAGGATCTTGCCCCGCAGGTCGGCCAGGGTGAGGGCCTTCCCACCGGTGTTGAGCCAGCCGCGGCCCTTGAGTTCGGGCGCACGCACGCGAGAAGTCATCCGCCCATGGTGCCTCAGCGGTGGTCTTGATCGGACCTCGGGCCGATCAAGACCACATCGCGATCAGCCGGCCGGCTTGGCGAGGCAGTAGACCTTCTTGTCGGCCTGCAGGTACGGCTGTGCCTGGTCGGCGCACTGTTCCTTCTTGTCGACGATCTGCTTGATCTGGAACGCGTCGCCGGAGGAGCAGGACACCTTCTCGACCTTGGAACCGTTCTTCACGCAGTCACCCGCGCTGAAACTGTCCCCGCCGCCACCCGAGATCAGGTAGACCAGGCCGAACACCACGCCGAGCAGCAGCGTCGCGCCGAGCACCACGGCCAGCGTCACCCGGCCCGTCTTCACGACCGGCTTCGGCGGAGCGGGCGGCTCCTCCGTTTTGAACTGGTTGAACTTGTCCTGCTCGGGCGGGCCGGGCCAGCTTGTCGTGTCCTCCGGGCCGGGCGGCGTCACCGTCGCCCTGGCCGCCGGGTCGGCACCGAACGGGTCCGACGTCGGCACACCCGGCATCGGGGTCAGAGCGGGCGCCGGAACGTACGGCGAATTGCCCCGCCCGGAGACGTCCGTCGTGCGCTCGCTGAAATCGCCACCGGCCGGAGGCGCCGCGGCGGTGAAGTCACCCCAGGCCGGGCCGTCCTGCGGCGCGGCGCCGGGACGAGGACCGAACGGCGTGGTCGGCGAGCCGCCCGGGAACGACGACGAGGGCGGCGGGAAGGTCGGCTCCTCGCCGGGCTGGCTGAACGGCGGGAAGGCCGGAGCGCTGCCCGGGCCCGACGGCGCACCGGAGAAGGCGGCCGGGGAACCGGGCGGCGGGAAGCCCTGCGGGGGGAAACCCTGCTGCGGGAAGCTCGGCTGCGGGAAGCCCTGCTGGGGGAAGTCCGGCTCCGGCGAACCGGGAGCCGGGTAACCCTGGCCGCCGAACGGCGAGTTCGCGTCCGGCGGGCTGACCCGGGCACTGCCCTCGACCCGGGCACTGCCGGACGTCGGAGCGGTGGGCGCGCCCGGCTCCGGCGGCGAGACGCGGGCGCTGGCCGAGGCGCGGGCGGTGGCCCGGGCCGGTGACTGCGGCGCCGATCCGGGGGTCTCGCCCTGC
>NZ_BOMH01000055.1 GCF_016862095.1 Actinoplanes cyaneus | reverse complement strand
CCTCGGAGCGCTGGGGCGCCGGGAAGGAACCGAAGCCGTTGGAGCTTTCCTCGCCGCGCTGCTGTTCCGGGAAACGCTGGTGTTCCGCGGAGTGCTGCGACTCCGGCGAGTGCTGCTGTTCCGGGGTGCGCTGCTGATCCGGGGTGTGCTGCTGTTCCGGGAAGCGCTGGGCGAACGGGTTCGACTGGGCGCCGCTGTTCTCCTGGCCGAAGCCGGGCGCGCCGAAGCCGCCCTGGCCGAAGTCCGGCTGCCCGGAGTTGCCCTGGCCGAAGTCATTCTGCCCCGGCCTCGCCTGGCCGAAGTCGCCCTGGTCGTGACCAGCCTGGCCGAAGCCCGGCTGGCCCGGGCTCGCCTGCCCGAAGCCCGGCTGGCCCGAACTCGCCTGGCCGAAGTCTCCCTGGCCAGCGCCGGCCTGCCCGAAATCGCTCTGATCGGGGCCGGGGCGGCCGAAATCGTTCTGACTGAAGTCGTTCCGCCCGAAGCTGTTCGAGCCGGAGTTCGGCTGCCCGAAATCGGTCTGGCCGGAGTGGTTCGGACCCAGGTGGTTCGGGCCGGAGCTCTCGCGGCCCGGGCTGTCGAAGCCGGCGTTCTCCTGACCGGAGCCCTCCTGCTGCGCGAACGGAGATGCCGGCTCAGGCGAGTGCTGCGGGAACGGGGACGCCGGCTCGGGCGAGTGCTGCGCGAACGGATTCGGCGACGAGTCCGGCGTGAACGCCTCCGGCATGCGAGCACCCGGGAAGGGCGCGTTGCCGAACGGCGACTCCTCGGCGGCCGGGGTCTGCTCGGCCTCCTCGGGTGCTGGAGCGGGCCGCCCATAGACCCTGGCCTGCGGCGCGGAGGTGGACGGTGGCGGGATCTCGGCGCCGTCGGCCGGCGGGTTGACCCGGCCGGGCACCGAGACGCTCGCGGTGACCGGGCGAGCCGAACCGGACACGGGCCGGGGCCCGGCAGCCTCACGCGGCTGCGGAACCGAACCCGGCACAGACGCGGCACCGGACGAACCCGGCACGGATGCGGCACCGGACGTGCCCGGCACCGAAGCGGCGCCGGATGATCCGGGCATCGAAGGGAACCCGGACGAGCCGGGCACCGAGGCAGCGCCGGACGGCGAGCCGGGCACCGAAGCGGCACCGGAGGACGGGGCGACCGGCGGCACCGAGGCGGCCCCGAAGGGCGACCCGGCCGGCGGCACGGAAGCGGAACCCGCGGGCGGCATCGCCGCGGAGCCGGAAGACGCCGCGGCGGCCGCGGCACTCGGCGACGGCAGCGAACCACCGGAACCGAGCGCGGCGCCGGGCACCCGCTGGGGGAAGCCCGACGAGCCGGCGGCCTCCGACGATGATCCGCCGCCGAACGACGTGGATCCGCCGCCGAACGGCGAGGAGTCGCCGCCGAACGGCAAGGAGGGCTCGGCCGTCTCCCCGGTCGACGGGGTCGGCGCGCCATAGGTGGACGCCGCCCCGGACTGGGGAGCGGTGTAGCCCGCCGTACTACGAATCGGCAGGTCAAGGTTGGGGGCCGAGCCGTTCGGCTCACTGTCCGCGCCCGGCCCGGCCGGCGCCCGCAGCGGGAACCCGCTGCTCTCGCCCTGGCGGGTCGGGAACGTGGTGGCGGCCGGCTTCGACGCCTCCCCGGGAGCGGGGCGGGTGGCATTGCCGAGCCAGCTGTTCTCCGCCGGGCCGGTCAGGCCGGGACGCCCCTGAGAGGGAGCGTCCGGAAGATCGGTGAGGGTCGCGCCGGGCACCCGCGCCTTCTGCTCGCCGAAGGCGGAGAAGGTCGACTGGTCGGCCGCGGCCGCTGAGGCGCCCGGGGTGCGGGTCGGCAGGCCGCTGCTGGTGGTCGGCGGCGGAAAGGCCGGCGACTCCCCGGCCTGGGCCGGAAACCCGGCGGCGGCAGGGGCGGACGGCGGCGGGAAGCCGGACGCGCCGGGCGTGGAGCCCTGCGGGAATCCAGGCGTGCCCGAAGAGGCCTGCGGCGGGAATCCAGGCGTGCTCGAAGAGGCCGGCGGCGGGAAGCCGGGCGCGCCGGAAGACGAGGAGGGCGGCGGGAACCCCGGTGCGTCGGTGGCCGGCGCCCCGAACGGCCCGGCCCCCGGCACGGAAGCGGAGGCGCGCCCGGATGACGGCGTGAACGGCGACTCGCCCGGTCGCGGCTCACCGGCCGGAGCCGGCGGCGCCCACGCGGACTGCGACCGCTGCTGCTGATCGGAAGCAGCGGGAGCGCCATACGTCGAACCGGGCGAAACGGACCCGTAAGGCGAAGCTGTGCCGGGTGACACCGATCCGTACGGCGAAGCCTCCTCGGGCTGCCGAGCCGAGCCATACGGCGTTCCGGTGGGATTGGAGCCCGAGCCGAAGGTGGAGACTGCCGGAACCACGAAAGGTGACCCCCCGCCCGGCGCCGACTGCGGCGGCGGACCATACGACGTGGGGGTGCCATCGGTCGGAGGCGGGGCCGATGCCCGGCCCGAAACTCTCTGACCGTCGGATTCGGGTCCGCCCGACGCGGCCTCGGCCGGCTGCCCGGCGTGCTGCCCCTCGGACGTCATACTCGCCTCCTCATCGATGCGGCCGTGCCAGCTTTGCACGGACGCGACCCCGTCGGCGACCTCCGCCAAGGGCCGTGCCAGCTTCTCAGGCTTGGCCGTGCTGGGGCGCTGTCGAGAGCCCCGGCGCCCACTCCGGCCGGCCGTGCCGGGTTGGGAACCAGTGCCCAACCGTACCGGGCGTTCGGTGCGGAGAAAATCCCGGTGTACGCCACTGAGGTAATGCCACGCGGGGTGTTGACATGGTCGCCGATACGAAACAGCCCGCCCGGGTGACGCGGGCGGGCTGGTTGGCGAGCGCTGCTGCCGAAGGGTCTTTCCGGCGGATCATCCAGGGCTGGGGAGCAGCCCAGGTGGCGCCTGACGAACCCCTAGAAGGGCTGGCGCTGGGCGAAGAAGGCGATTTCGTCGCGCATGGCCTGGGTCGGCGCGGTCTGCATGGCGCGGTCGATGGCCCGGTGCTGACGGCTGATCTGGCGGCGGCGACGAATGCGGTCGATCACGTTCACGGCACTTGCTCGTTTCCCCGGCTGTCACCGGTATCACGACGTGCTGCCCCCGGACCGCTTGTGGCGGACACCGTCGGCGCACATCTCTGGTGTGCCTCAAGTGTCCGCCGCAAGGGTAGATCTTGCCAACTGTTTAGATGGTGATCCCGGTCATCCGCCTAACAATCAAAGGTCTGTAAGGCTAGATGACCTAATGAAAATCAGGTCCACGCCAGGAGTGCGGCTTCCGGGTCGGTGAGGAACTCGCCGATGTCCCGAAGGAACTTCGAGCCCAGCTCGCCGTCGATGATCCGGTGGTCGAAGGAGAGACCCAGCGTCGTGACCTGGCGCACCTTGATCTTGCCTTTGTGCACCCAGGGCGTCGGCCGAATCGCGCCGAAGGCCAGGATCGCCGACTCGCCCGGAGGCAGGATCGGTGTCCCGGTGTCGACGCCGAACACGCCCACGTTGGTGATCGACAGCGTGCCGTGCGCCATGTCGGCCGGCGGCGTCTTGCCCGACCGCGCGACCCGGATCAGCTCGTTGAGAGATTCCGCGAGCTCCCGAAGGCTGAGACGGCCGGCGTCCTTGATGTTCGGCACGATCAACCCGCGCTCGGTCGCCGCGGCGATCCCGAGGTTCACGTGATCCTTGATCACGATCTCGTTGGTGCCGGCCGACCACGACGAGTTGACCATCGGGTAACGCTTGACCGCGAGCAGCACCGCTTTGGCCACCAGCAGCAGCGGGGAGACGCGCAGGTCGGCGAAGTCACGCCGGGCCTTCAGCTTCTCCAGCGCTTTCATGCTGCGCGTGACGTCGACGGTGAGGAACTCGGTGACGTGCGGCGCGGTGAACGCCGAGGCCACCATGTTCTCCGCGGTGAGCTTCCGCACCCCCTTGACCGGGATGCGCTGCTCACGCGACGCGTCGAAGACCGGGACGGGCCGGGCTCCGGCCACCACCGCCGGCTTCGACGGGCCTTCGGCAGCCTTGTGTACGTCGTCACGCGTCACCGACCCCAGCGGCCCCGTCCCCGTGATCGTGGCGAGGTCGACTCCGAGATCCCGGGCGAGCTTGCGCACCGGCGGCTTGGCGAGCACCGGCCCACTGCGCGCCGGTGCGACGGTCTGGGCCGCCGGGGGGACGACCGAGGCCGGAGCCGGAGCAGCGGAAGCAGCCGGAACCGGAGCAACGGAAGCAGCCGCAGCCGGAGTGCTGACCCGGGGACGGCGCTTGACGCTGGCCTCCCGGACGCCGTAACCGACCAGCACCGGCGTACGCCCGAGACCCGGCGCGGCGGGTGCGGGACTGCCGACCATGCCGGGCTCGATCGCCCCTTCACTGGGCGCGATTGTGACCGCGGCCAGCGACTCGGCGGACGGCTCGGGCAGGTCCCCGGCGCCCGGGTCGGTGTCGATCGAGATGATCGGGCTGCCCACCTCGACGGTGGTGCCGGCCTCGTGGAAGATCTTCGTGACGACCCCGCCCCACTTCGCGGGGATCTCCACGGCCGCCTTCGCGGTCTCCACCTCGACGATCGGCTGGTTCAGCTCGATCGTGTCGCCGACCTTGACGAGCCAGGCGAGGATCTCACCCTCGGTCAGGCCCTCGCCCAGGTCGGGCAGGTTGAACTCCTTGATCCGCGACATCGGGCTCACCAGCCGAAGGAGCGGTCGACGGCGTCCAGCAGCCGGTCCAGATCCGGCAGGTACTCCTCCTCGGAGCGGGCCGCCGGGTACGGAATGTCATACCCCGTCACGCGCAGCACCGGTGCCTCGAGGGAGTAGAAGCACTCTTCGGTGATCTTGGCGGCCAGCTCGGCGCCCATGCCCAGGTTGCCGGGGGCCTCGTGGACCACGACGGCACGTCCGGTCCGCTTGACCGACTCGAAGATCGCCGGGAAGTCCACCGGTGAGAGCGTGCGCAGGTCGATGACCTCGAGGTTGCGCCCGTCCTCCGCCGCGGCGGCCGCGGCGTCCAGCGCGACGCGCACCATCGGCCCGTACGCCAGAATCGTCGCGTCGGTCCCGGGGCGCGCCACCCTGGCCGAGTGCAGCGGGTAGGCGCCGGTCAGCGGCGCCTCCAGGTCGACCTCGCCCTTCTCCCAGTAACGCCGTTTCGGCTCGAAGAAGACGACCGGGTCGTCGGAGGCGATCGCCTGCTGGATCATCGTGTAGGCGTCGGCCGGGTTCGAACAGGTCACGACCTTGAGGCCGGGAGTGTGCGCGAAGTACGCCTCGGGCGACTCGGAGTGGTGCTCGACCGCGCCGATGCCGCCGCCGAACGGGATCCGGATGACGATCGGCACCCGGACCTTGCCCTTGGAGCGGTAGAACATCTTCGCCACCTGGGCGACGATCTGGTTGTAGGCAGGGAAGACGAACCCGTCGAACTGGATCTCGCAGACCGGCCGGTAACCGCGGATGGCCAGGCCGACCGCGGTGCCGACGATGCCGGCCTCGGCCAGCGGGGTGTCGATGACCCGGTTCTCGCCGAAGTCCTTCTGCAGGCCGTCGGTGATCCGGAAGACGCCGCCGAGCTTGCCGACGTCCTCGCCCATGACGACGACCTTCGGGTCGTTCTCCAGGGCGCGGCGCAGGCCGTGGTTGAGGGCCTTGCCCAGGGTGATCGTCTCGGCCATCAGTGCCCACTCCCCTCGAACGACGCGTGGTACTCGGTGAACGCGGCACGCTGCTCGTCGATCTCGGGCGAGCCGTTCGGATAGACGTGGTCGAACATCGTGACCGGCTGGGGGTCGGGCATCGCCAGCACCCGCTCACGCAGGTCCAGCGCCAGCTTGCGGGCGGACTCGTCGACCTCACCGAAGAAGTCGTCGTCGGCCAGCTGCTGCTTGGTGAGGAACGCACGTACCCGGGAGATCGGGTCCTTGGCCTTCCACGACTCGACCTCGGAGGCGATCCGGTACCGCGTGGGGTCGTCCGAGCTGGTGTGCGCGCCCATCCGATAGGTGTACGCCTCGATCAGGGTCGGGCCCTGGCCGTTGCGGGCATTGTCCAGCGCGGCGCGGGTCACGGCGTAGCTGGCCAGCACGTCGTTGCCGTCGATCCGGATGCCCGGGAAGCCGTAGCCCAGCGCGCGGCGGTACAGCGGGATGCGGGTCTGCCGCTCCAGGGGCTCGGAGATCGCGTACTGGTTGTTCTGGCAGAAGAAGACCATCGGGGCGTTGAACACCCCGGCCCAGACGAACGACTCGTTGACCTCGCCCTGGCTGGTCGCGCCGTCACCGAAGTAGGCGATCACCGCCTCACCGTCCGCGCTGCCGGTCTTGCCGTCCATGGTGATGCCCATGGCGTAACCGGTCGCGTGCAGCGTCTGCGAGCCGATCACGATGGTGTAGCTGTTGAACTTGTGCTCGTTCGCGTCCCACCCGCCCTGATCGACGCCGCGGAACAGGCCGAACGGCATGATCGGGTCGATGCCGCGGCAGTACAGCACACCGTGCTCGCGGTAGGTGGGGAAAGCCATGTCCTGTGTCCGCAGCGCTCGGCCGGAGCCGACCTGAGCCGCCTCCTGACCCAGCAGGCTTGCCCAGAGTCCCAGCTCGCCCTGCCGTTGCAGGGCGGTCGCCTCGGCGTCCAGACGCCGGACCGTCACCAGGTCGCGATAGAGCCCGCGGTACTCCTCGTCGGTGAAGTCGACCGAGTACGTGGTCCCGTCCGCCGTAGTGACGCTGCCGACGTGGTCGCCGTCGGGCGTGAGCAGTTGGACGAAGCCGCCTGCCGGAGCGTCGCTGCCCCCTCCCGAGGGGCGCGTTGCCGCGGCTTTGCCTTTCGCCATCCGTGTCTCCCTGTATCTCTCTGCGCCCGCGGCGGGTGTCGCCCGGCCACGCGGCGGACCATCGGGTAGCCGCGCATGTGCCGGGTGAGGCTGCCGCGCGACGTTCCGGCGAGACTGTGTCCCTGCCAGGACGGCCCGCCGTAGCCCCGCTGATCGGCGGAGGCGACGGCGGCGGTGCCGTCGCCTTCATCCTGACAGAGGTAACGACTGCCGCGAGTGCCTGCGGATCACGATTAGAGATTTTCTGTTGACGTATCGTTAAGGGTATTTGTCCCTTTTAATACCTTTAGTACCTCGCTTCAGTGCGAATGCGCCGGTCCCACCGCTGCCGAACGGCCCATGGGTCGTTCACCCCTGTGACCGAGACGGATCTAGGTTGATCTTTGGTTCGAAAGGGACATCCGCGTGCCGCACCTGCCCGACGACGACGGCTTCGAGCCGCCCCTGAAGGTGCTCAGGAAGCGGTTCAACGGCGTGTACCGCGAGGACCACGGGCTCTCCGGCCCGGCCCGGCGTTACATCCTGCTGGTCGCGATGCTGGTCGCGCTCGCCTCGGTGCCGACGCTCGCCGTGATCACGGTCGGGACCAGCGAGATCACCGGCAAGGATCGGCCCGGCGCCATGGACGCGCCGTTCCTTCCGCCTCCGGTCACCGGCCCGGTGCGGCCTTCGACCCAGGAGCAGAGTCCTTCGGCGTACGGCCCTCCGGGGCGGCCGCCGTCCGTTCCAGTTCAGCCGCCGACGGCGACTCCGGACTTGTCACCGCAGGTCCGCACAGGAGAACCCATTCCCGCGGTGCCGGGTCTTCCCGTGGTCCCGGACGATGATTCGCCCGTCGCGGCAACAAGTCCGAACTCTCCTGCGGACGGTCATCCGAAATCGGCTGACGAGGGAGTTTCCCGCCCGGGTCCGGTCGCCGCGTTCCCCACGATTCCGGGGTTGCCGGCCGTTCCGGACGACGACTGGGAGCCGCCGCTGGCTCGCCGTGCCGCAGCCGGTGAGATGCCACGGTTCGACGACTCGGCCTGGGACAAAATGGATTCTTCAGATGATGACGATTCCGATGACGAGTTGGATTCCCGGGGCGGTGACACGGGCGTGACTCAGGACGACCCGCCCACGGCTCAGGACGACCCGCCCAAGGCTGAGGACGACGCAGCCTCGGAGCAGGACGACGCAGCCCCCGCTCAGGACCAGGCGTCCACGGACGAGGACGAGACGCCTGCAGATGAGGACGAGTCGTCCACAGACGACTCTGTCGCGGGCGACGAGGACGACTCCGACGAGGGCTCCGAGGACCCGGAGCCCGACGACTTCCCGCACCACGAGTGCGAGGCCGCCTTCCGTTCCACCATCTCCGACCGGCCCCGAACCGGTCCGACTCCAGCCGGAGGTCAGCAGTGACCGAACGCCAGCCCAACGTCAACGCCGCCCGGATCGTCGAGTACAGCTACCCGGCCGGCCGCAACGTCCGGCGCTCGATGGCGCAGCCCCGCACCGAGGAGGGCCGGATCACCAACCGCCCCTACCGTGGTCACCACCGTGCCGAGCACACCCACCACGACGAGCAGACCCCCGCGCGTCAGCGCAGCTCACGGGTGGGCCGTCATCACCTGGACCACCACACCGGCGACCACCACGCCAACTCCCGCTGACCCCGGACGGACCGGGGAGCTCACTCACCCAGGCGGTCGCTGTTGGCCTGCAGCCACGCGTCGATCGCCTCCGAGTCGTTCGGGTCGACGCCCTCGGCGATGAGCTGGGCGACCGCCGCGGTGGCCGGGCTGCGCCGCTCGCCGGTGGAGTAGAGCCGGACGAACTCCGGCACCAGTTTCTCCACCTCGGCCGCGGTTTCGGCGATCGCCGCCGCCGGCAGCCCGCGCCGCCACGTCGCATAGGCGGACCAGGCCCGTACGACCTGGGGCAGCATCGCCGCGTCGTCGATGTCCAGCACCGCGCGGCGGTGCACCCAGTCCAGCAGGAACAGGCCCGCGACCGCCGGGCTCCAGCGCAGCGGGTCGGCGCCGGGCAGCGTGGCGGCGTGGTCGAAGAGCAGGCCGAGGCAGAACTGCAGCGACGGCTGGTCCGTTTCCGGCCCGGCCAGCCCCGCGCGCGCCGCCTCGGGCGAGGCCAGGAAGTCCCGCAGGAGCTCGGCGGCGGGCGGCCCGGCCGGCTCGTCGAGCGGCGGGGTGGTGGCCGCGGGCAGCAGCGCCAGCCGGGCCGCGGCCAGCGCGCGGTCGGTGGCCAGCGAGCCGTCCGCCGGCAGATCGCCGAGCTCGTCGGTGATCCGCAGGTGGGTGTCCACCTCGTCGCGCAGCCGGCCCGGGTCCTCGTCGCGGAACCAGGTCAGCTCGTCCTGCTCGCACACCGTCCGCACCTGGGCGAGCACCTGGTCGGCGGCGGACGAGACGAACACGTCCTTGACGATGCCGATGTTGTGGTCGACCAGGATCACCACGGCGTGGTCGGGACCGCCGGCGGCACTGTCCTCGTACGCGTACGTCACGAGGTATGAGGTCTGATCGCCGTACACGTCGCCGTAGGCATGGAATCCGGTCGGCCGGACCCGCCCCAGCTGCCCGGTCCACGACGGGCCGTGCTCGTCGTGCCCGACCCGGTCGGCGCCGGGCGCATCGGGGACGAGAGTCGCGAAGACCTCGCGGATGGTCGCCGCGGCCGGCTCGGTGCTGCCGCCGGTGGCGGTGAGGAAGTCGCCGACGAAGTCCCGGACAGCGGTGGCCCGATCATCGGGGGCGACCGAGTAGACGCTGCCCAGCAGCGCTGTTCCGAGCATTTCCGCGTCCAGCGCGCAGTCCAGCTTGATCACGTCGCGGGCCGCGTGCAGCACCGCCTCGTACACGCTGTGGGGTGCCGGCATGCCGCGAGCCTACCGCTCGCGGCACGCAGTTCGAACTACTCCGAACGCACCACGCCGAGTGCTTCGCGGGCCTGGGCGTACGCGTTGAGCACCTCACGCACCGGCGCCACCACGTATCCACGGCCGACATCGGTCACCGCGGCCCGCAGCTTCTGCTCGGCCCGGCGTCGCGCCCGCCGCCCGCCGGCCTCGACCAGCGGCTTCAGCAGCAGCCAGAGCAGCAGCCCGAGGCCGAGCCCGCCGAGCAGCAGCAGGGTCGCCAGCGGCACCGCGCCGACCTTCGGGTCGCCGAGGTCGGGCAGGCCGAGCGCGCTCATCGCGTAACCCAGCACCAGCCAGATCAGCCCGGCCGCGGCCGCGGCCAGCAGGAGCCACTGCAGCCCGCCGACCAGCCGCCACCACGCCGGCCTGTGGTCGGCGCCCAGGTCGGTGGTGGCGATGGCCCGGTCCAGAGCGTCCGGCAGGTCACCGGTCCTCGACCGCGCGGCGGCGTTCAGGGCCGGCGCCCACACCTCCGGCAGCGGGGCCGCGGCCCGCGCGGCGACCGCACGCACCGACAGGCCGACAGCCGACTTCTGCGCCGCGTCCGCCTCCGGCAGCGAGGTCCGCGGCACGATGTCCGTCGACACTCCGTCGGTCTCGATCTTGTCCCCGAGGTGCAGCTTGCGCAGCGGGTCCGGACGCAGCCGGCGCAGACCGCGGACCAGCGGCCAGCCGGTGGCCGCGGCGGCGTGCTGCCGGTAGGCCGCCGCGGCGGCGTCGGCGACCGCGGGCACCCCGGCGGAGGCCGCGAGAGCGTCCGTGAGCTGCCTGACGGTCGCCCGGTCCACCTCGTCCTCGGCGGCCGGCGGGCCCATCATCGCGGCCAGTTCCTCGCCGGCCACGTCGACGTCGGCGGCGAGCCGTCGCAGGGCGGCCTGCCGCCCGGCGACGGTCGCCTCCAGCGCGTCGCGCAACTCCCCGAGCATGCCGGGCTGTTTCGCCGAGGAGGCCAGGACCGGCGCGCCGGTCAGCCCGTCCTCCTCCAGCAGGCGCCGCAGGTCGGCGAGCACGGCCTCGGTGTCCTGAGCGCTCAGCCGGTCGGCCTGGTTGAGCACCACGATGGTCACGCCGGCGTGCGTGTTGAACTGCGAGAGGTAGGCGCGGTGCAGGATGCGGTCGCCGTACTTCTGCGGGTCGACCACCCAGACGATCTGGTCGACCAACCCGAGCAGCCGGTCCACCTCCAGCTGGTGAGCCTGCTCGATCGAGTCGAAGTCGGGCAGGTCGAGCAGGACCAGGCCGCGCAGCGAGGCCTCGTCGTCGCCGTCCAGCGCGCTCTCCCGGACGAAGCGCTGCCGGGGCAGCACGCCGATCCAGTCGAGCAGGCGGTTGGCCGGCTCCAGCGGGCCCCACACCACGGCGTGCGCGGTGCCGGTGGTCGGCCGCCGCACGCCGACCGGGGACAGCTTGAACCGCGCGAGCGCGTTGAACAGGCTCGACTTGCCGCTGCCGGTGCTCCCCGCCAGCGCCACCACGGTGTGGTCCAGCGACAGCGTCAGCCGCCCGCTGGCCCGTTCCACGAGGGTGTGCGCCGTGACCAGCTCGCCGTCCGGCAGGTACGGATCGACCAGCCGGAGGAAGCGGGTCAGTGCCTCCAGCCGACGCGTCAGGTCCTCGGCGTCCACCCGATCGGTGTCACGCACCTTTTCCACCAGACTCATGACCCCGATCCGGTCAACGCGATGTCCTTCCTGGCGCTCTCCACCTCAGCGGCGGCCCGGCGCAACAGTGTGCCCGGTTCCGCGTCCAGGCGCACGGCCGCGGTGCGTTCCGTGTACCGGGCGGCTTCGGCGTCGAGCAGTTCGTCGAAACGGGCGACCAGCTCGGTGCGGGCCCGCGTGGCGAGAGTACGGATCGCCTGGTCCCCGAAGACCGCCTCGAGCACCTTCTGCGCGGCGACAGTGGTGCCTGCCCCGACCGCCACCTCCAGGCCGGTCGGGATGAAGGCGGTCGAGGTGAACACCGCGATCATGACGGCCAGCCCGGCGCCGTTCACCGCGTACGCCGCGCCGCGGGCGACCGAGCGCTTGTCGCCGGCCTCGCGCCGGACCAGGTCCAGCACCCATTTCTGCCAGTCGCGGACCATCCGGTCGGTCTTCTCGGGCAGCGTGGCCGAGGCGCTCTTCAGCTCCGGCAGCAGCAGCGGCTCGCCGGCCGGGTGCTGCTGCCACGACGTGTACGCCTGCTCGGCGGCGTCGGTTGCCACCCCGCGCAGCAGGGTGACCAGCTGGGACTCCAGCGCGGTCTGCAGCTTACGACTGGGCTCGGGCCGGCCGGTGACGGCCGCCACGAACCTGTCGCGCAGGGCGCCGACCCGGGACTCCAACGTGCGCAGGAACTCGCCGGTGCCGACGAACTCCTGCCAGCGGGCCAGCACCTCGCCGCGGAGCAGCCGCCCGTCCTGCAGCCCCTCCCGGACGGTCTGCTTGGCGGCGCGGTAGGCGGCCGCGGCCCGCTCGTCCAGCGCCTGCGCCGCGCGGGTCTGGTCCTCAGCGGCCTCGGCCAGGCCGTTCACCACCGGGACCAGGGCCGCCAGCGCCCCGTCGAGGGTCTGCCGGGCCACCGCGTCGCGCGCCGCCGGATCGGCCGAGAGCCGGGCGAACCACTGCTGCATGGGCTGGATGACCGGGGCCGGGAGCATGCCGCGGCTGTCCAGCTCGGTCTCCGGCAGGACGAACAGTGGCGCCGCGCCGAGGTCGTGCTCGGTCAGCATCTCGCCCAGGTGCGCGGAGATCTCGGCGGCCGCGTCGAGCGGCACCCGGTCCAGCACCAGGGCGATCACCGTGCCGCGCAGGCGGGCGGTCTTGAGCAGCTCCCACGGGACGGCGTCGGCGTAGCGCGCGGCGGTGGTGACGAACAACCACAGGTCGGCCGCGGCCAGCAGCTGGGCGGCGAGTTTGCGGTTGTGGTCGACCACCGAGTCGACGTCCGGCGCGTCGAGCAGGGCCAGGCCGGGGCCGATGCCGCGGGCGCCGATCACCTGCAGTGAGTTCGGGTCGTCGCTGGTCTTGACGGTGCGGATCAGCCCGGGCAGCAGGTGCGGCTGCTCGAACCAGCCCAGATTCTCCGGGTGGGCGACCAGCACCGGCGAGCGCGTCGTCGGGCGCAGCACGCCGGCCGTCGTCACCGGCTCCTGGATCAGGCTGTTGACCAGCGTCGACTTGCCGGCGCCGGTGGAGCCGCCGACCACCACGAGCAGTGGCGCGTCCAGCCGGGCCAGCCGGGGGAGCAGATAGTCGTCGAGTTGGGCGAGCAGGGCGGAGCCGACGCGGCGGGCCTCCTCTGCGGAGGGCAGCACCAACGGGTACGACACAGTGCCGAGTGCGGTGTGCAATCGGTTGAGTGCCGCCACGATCCTGCCCACGGCGGGTGGGGGTGCGACCGGTGTGATGCCGTTCTCCTTGTTCGCCGGACGTGCCGGACCGGACCTCGTACCATCGGAAAGGTCTGCGCGCACTGGGCTGACCTGGTCTTTCTTGCTTTCAACGGCAGGGACGGCGGATTGGGCCGACGGACCGACCGCTTCTCCGTGCGTCGTCACGGATAAAGCGTGCACGATCTATCAGGGTCGAGCAACGGGAACCGGTATGCCGTGACCGGACAGGTATCTAGGTGATTCCGCGTGAAGCGCGCGTTCAAACCCTGACTTGCGCCGGTCCGACTCAACTTCGATTTGACGGTTGGCATCCGCGTGGCATCATTGAGTCGGCTCCACTCAACCCTGTACGGACTCGTGCTTGTACGAACAGGCTCAGCCTGTACGAACAGGCTCATGCTCGTACGACACAGCCGGTAACGAAGCGAGGAACACCATGGCACGTGCGGTCGGCATCGACCTCGGCACCACGAACTCCTGCGTCAGCGTTCTGGAAGGAGGCGAGCCCACCGTCATCGCCAACGCGGAGGGCTCCCGGACGACGCCGTCGATCGTGGCCTTCGCCCGCAACGGCGAGGTGCTCGTCGGCGAGGTCGCCAAGCGCCAGGCGGTGACCAACCCGGACCGGACCATTCGTTCGGTCAAGCGGGAGATCGGCACCAACTGGTCGATCGACATCGACGGTAAGAAGTACACCCCGCAGGAGATCTCCGCGCGGGTGCTGATGAAGCTCAAGCGCGACGCCGAGGCGTACCTGGGTGAGCAGATCGCGGACGCGGTCATCACCGTCCCGGCGTACTTCAACGACGCCCAGCGTCAGGCGACCAAGGAAGCCGGCGAGATCGCCGGTCTGAACGTCCTGCGGATCGTGAACGAGCCGACCGCGGCGGCGCTCGCCTACGGGCTGGACAAGGGCTCCAAGGAGCAGACCGTCCTGGTCTTCGACCTGGGTGGTGGCACGTTCGACGTCTCTCTGCTGGAGCTGGGCGACGGTGTCATCGAGGTCAAGTCGACCTCCGGTGACAACCACCTCGGTGGCGACGACTGGGACCAGCGGATCATCGACCACCTGGTCAAGACGTTCCGCGGCGAGCACGGCATCGACCTCTCGCAGGACAAGATGGCCCTCCAGCGTCTCCGCGAGGCCGCCGAGAAGGCCAAGATCGAGCTGTCCGCGGCGACCACCACCAGCATCAACCTGCCCTACATCACCGCCGGGGCGAACGGCCCGCTGCACCTGGACACGTCGCTGTCCCGGGCCGAGTTCCAGCGCATGACGCAGGACCTGCTGGACCGCTGCAAGGGCCCGTTCGAGTCCGCGATCAAGGACGCCGACGTCAAGCTCTCCGACATCGACCACGTCATCCTGGTCGGCGGCTCGACGCGTATGCCGGCCGTGACCGAGCTGGTGCAGAGCCTGATCGGCCGTGAGCCGAACAAGGGCGTCAACCCGGACGAGGTCGTCGCCGTCGGTGCCGCGCTGCAGGCCGGTGTGCTCAAGGGCGAGGTCAAGGACGTCCTGCTGCTCGATGTCACCCCGCTGTCGCTGGGCATCGAGACCAAGGGCGGCATCATGCACAAGCTGGTGGAGCGCAACACCACCATCCCGGCGCACCGCTCCGAGGTCTACACCACGGCAGACGACAACCAGCCCTCCGTGCTGATCCAGGTCTACCAGGGTGAGCGCGAGATGGCGGCGTACAACAAGAAGCTCGGCACCTTCGAGCTCAGCGGCATCGCGCCGGCTCCGCGCGGCGTCCCGCAGATCGAGGTCTCCTTCGACATCGACGCGAACGGCATCGTGCACGTGTCCGCCAAGGACCTGGGCACGGGCAAGGAGCAGAAGATGACGATCACCGGCGGCTCCGCGCTGCCGAAGGAAGACATCGAGCGCATGATGCGCGACGCCGAGTCGCACGCCGACGACGACAAGAAGCGGCGTGAGGACGCGGAGGCCCGCAACCTGGCCGAGCAGCTCCAGTGGCAGACCGAGAAGTTCCTGGCGGAGAGCGGCGACAAGCTCCCCGAGGACAGCAAGAACAAGATCGGCGAGGCCCTCGGCGAGCTGCGTGGCGCGCTCGGTGGCACCGACATCGAGAAGATCAAGTCGGCGCACGAGCGGCTGTCGCAGGTCTCCCAGGAGGCCGGCTCGCAGCTCTACTCGCAGGGTGAGACCCCGCAGGCCGGTCCCGCGGGTGCCGGTGCCCCCGGTGGCGCGACCGGCGCCGGCCCGGCCGCCGGTGGCGACGACGTCGTGGACGCCGAGATCGTGGAGGACGACAAGAAGTGAGCGCCAAGGACGACGACAACGACGGTCAGGCGGCCGAGCGGGAAGTCATCCAGGGCGAGATCGACTCGGCGACCGAGGACACTCCGCAGAAGAAGCGCGGTGCCCACCGCGCGCCTGACGAGGAGGAGACCCCGGTGACCGAGGATGCCAAGCCCGATGGCCTCGGCGCCGAGCTGGCGGCGGTGCGCGGCGAGCTCGACGAGCGGACGCACGACCTGCAGCGGGTGACGGCGGAATACGCCAACTACCGCAAGCGGGTCGACCGTGACCGGGGCGCGGCGGCCGAGCAGACCACCGGCGCGGTGCTCACCGCGCTGCTGCCGGTGCTCGACGACATCGACCGGGCGCGCGAGCACGGTGACCTGGTCGGGCCGTTCGCCTCGGTGGCGGAGCAGCTGACCGCGGTGACCGGCAAGCTCGGCCTGGTGGCCTTCGGCGAGAAGGGCGACCCGTTCGACCCGAATCGTCACGAGGCGGTCGCGCACCAGACGTCCGCGGACGTCACGGAGGCGACCTGCGTCGAGGTGATGCGTCGTGGCTACACGCTGGGCGAGCGGCTGCTGCGCCCGGCGATGGTCGCCGTGGCCGATCCGGAGTGAGTTTCCGTTGTGGTCCCGCCCGCCGGTTCGCCGGCGGGCGGGACTTCACCCGTAAGTCGAGGAGGTGAACCGGGTGAGCTCGAAGGACTGGCTCGAGAAGGACTTCTACGCCGTTCTCGGCGTGAACAAGTCCGCTTCAACCGACGAGATCAAGAAGGCGTACCGGAAGCTCGCCCGCGACCTGCACCCCGACCGGAACCCGGGCAACAAGGAGGCCGAGGAGAAATTCAAGGCCGCCTCCGAGGCGTACGACGTTCTCGCCGACGACAAGAAGCGCAAAGAGTATGACGAGATGCGCTCCCTGTTCGGCTCCGGCGCGTTCCGTCGTGGCGCGGGCCGGCCCGGTGCCGGTGGGGCGCAGTTCGACCCGTCCGACCTGTTCGGCGGCTTCACCGGCGCGGCCGGAGGAGGCGCTGACCGCCGGTTCGGCGGCACCGGATTCTCCGACATCTTCAGCTCGATCTTCTCCGGTGGCGCCAACGCCCCCGGCGGCCCGGCCGGGCGGCGTGGCCCGCAGCGCGGGCGGGACGTGGAGACCGAGGTGACGCTGGACTTCGCGCAGGCGGTGCGGGGCACCACGCTGCCGCTGACCCTGCGCACCCCGGGCGCCTGCGACACCTGTCACGGCAGCGGGGCCAAGCCCGGCACCACGCCGCGTGCCTGTGCGAAATGCCAGGGCACCGGCCTGATCTCCAGCAACCAGGGGTCGTTCAGCTTCTCCGAGCCGTGCCGCGAGTGCCAGGGCTCGGGCAGCATCGTCGACGAGAAGTGCCCGGAGTGCCGGGGCACCGGTGGCGTCACCAAGAGCCGGACGATCAATGTCCGGTTCCCGGCCGGTGTCGCCGACGGGCAGCGGATCCGGCTGTCCGGCCGCGGTGAGCCGGGTGACCGGGGTGGCCCGGCCGGTGACCTCTACGTGCAGGTCAAGGTGCGTCCCGACGACCTGTTCGGGCGCAGCGGCGACGACCTCACGCTGACCGTCCCGATCACCGTGGCCGAGGCTGTCCTCGGCACCGACCTGCGGGTGCCCACGCTGGACAACCCGGTCACGCTGCGGGTGCCGGCGGGGACGCCGAGCGGCCGCAAGCTGCGGGCCCGGGGCAAGGGCGTGGCTCGCAAGGAGGGGCAGTCCGGCGACCTGATCGTCACCGTCGAGGTGCAGATCCCGTCCGGCGTCAGCGGCGAGGCCCGCGACGCGCTGGAGAGCTTCGCGAAACTCACCCCGCCGGCCGGGCGGGAACGGCTCGAGGCGCGGTTGCGCAAGGCCGGCTAGGGACCCTTCCGGAGGTGGCACATGTATGAAGAGATCAGCATCTCGGTGGAACAGGCCTCCGACGCGAAGGTCCTGATCATCTCGGTGGCCGCCCGGCTCGCCGGGATGCATCCACAGACGCTCCGGCAGTACGACCGGCTGGGGCTGGTGCAGCCCGGCCGGGCCGGTGGTGGCGGCCGAAGGTACAGCCAGCGCGATGTCGCCCTGCTCCGCGAGGTGCAGAAGCTGAGCCAGGAAGAGGGCGTCAACCTGGCCGGCATCAAGCGGATCATCGGCTTGGAGCAGCTCGTCGGCGATCTGCAGCACCGGATCGCGGAGTTGGAGCACCAGCTGGAGGACGCGTACGAGCGCATCGCTCAGCTGGAGTCGATGAACCCGTATGCCGGCCGGGGTGATCTTGTTCGTCAGGAGAGGCACTCGACTGCTCTGGTGGTGTGGCGCCCGCGGCGTTCCCCCGACCACTGAACTCTCCGGGAATCAGAACGGCGGCCCTCCGGTTTCGGAGAGCCGCCGTCACTGCTTGTGGTGACCGACTGATTACCGTCGGTTGAAGAGGCCGACCCGTCGCGGGTTGCGCACCAGGCCGCCCTCCATCCAGTCGTGGTGGTCGAACAACTCCGGCCGGGTCATCAGCACCCGGCAGTTGTGCGCCCAGATCTGCATCGGCTCGTCACCGACCTGCTCGGCGCGCTCCATGAACTTCTTGAGCCGCCGTTTGCGCTGGCTGGACGCGTTCTGTCGAACGCCGTCCGCCGCATAGATGTACATGCAGTGCTGCGCGAACCGCCGGGCCGGGCACTGCCGGTCCATGGCCAGTTCGAACAGCGTCGGGCCGAGCACGTCGCCGGAGATCAGCAGGTCCCAGTCCTTCGGCATCGTGCTCAGTGGCACCGCCTCGGGGTGGTAAGCCCACGCCTCCAGTTCGGCCGGCCGGGGATCGACCGGGTTGCCGAACCCGATGAAAGTCGCCTCTCGCACAGTCAACGCCGCCGCCTTATTCACCCGTTCGCACCGCGACGCGCGGATCGCACTGTCAGTCGCGTGTGTCGAACGTCCCAATACACAGAGTCGTCGCGGCGCAACGGTAGCGCGATCAATGAGTGAACGGAAGTGTCAAGAGTTCACATTCAGATACTGGACAGTAACTTTTTGCTCTGCTCCAGGTGGCATCGATCGTTACCAAGATCACTCAACCGTGGGCAGGGAGTTCGTCGTGGAACGCTGTGCTGCCATCCGTCTGCGCACCAGCGTCCTGAACCACGCGTAGTCCGGCAGCCGGGCGAGCATCGGGCCGGAGACGACGGTGATCAACACGTACGCGGTGGCCAGCGGAGCCAGTCGCGGCTCCACCCCGGAGGCGACCGCGAGCCCCGCGATGACCACCGAGAACTCCCCGCGAGGGGTGAGCGCCAGCCCGGTCCGCAGGCGGCCGGGCAGCGCGATCCCGGCGCGCCGGGCCGCGAGGTAACCCGTAGCGATCTTGGTGAGCATGGTCAGCACGGCCAGCCCAAACGCGGGCAGCAGCACCGGCGGCATGTCGGCAGGGTCGGTGGAGAGCCCGAAGAACACGAAGAACACCGCGGCGAACAGATCGCGCAGCGGCGACAGCATCTCGGTGGCGTGGTGCGCGACCGGGCCGGAGAGCGCGATCCCGACCAGGAACGCCCCGACCGCCTCGGAGACCTTGAGCTCGGCCGCCACCCCTGACACGAACAGCGTCAGTCCGAAAACGCTCAGCAGCAGCGCCTCGGGATCCTTCACCGACATGAAGCGGCTGATCGCGCCGCCGTAGCGGATCGCCACCACCAGCACCGCCACCACCGTGACCACCGCGACCCCGAGGGTGCTCAGGCCGCCGAGCAGCCCCACCCCGGCCAGCACCGCGGTGGCGATCGGCAGGTAGAACGCCATCGCCAGGTCCTCGATCACCAGGACCGAGAGGATCACCGGGGTCTCCCGGTTGCCGAGCCGGCCCAGGTCGGCGAGCACCTTCGCGATCACCCCGGACGAGGAGACCCAGGTGATCCCGGCCAGCACCAGAGCGGCCTTGGCATCCCAGCCCAGCAGCAGGGCGAACAGCGCGCCGGGCAGCGCGTTCAGCAGCATGTCGATGACGCCCGCCGGTGCCGCCGAGCGCAGGTTCCCGACCAGCTCGTCGGCGGAGTACTCCAGGCCGAGCATGACCAGGAGCAGGATCACCCCCATCTGGGCGCCGATCCCGATGAACTCCTCGCTGGCCGAGAGCGGCACCAGGCCGCCGTGCCCGAAGGCGAGACCGGCCAGCAGGTAGAGCGGGATCGGCGAGAGCCCGAACCGGCGGCCCGCCCGGCCGAGCATCCCGAGACCGAACAGCAGCGCCCCGATCTCGATGAGCAGGACCGTGGTGTGGTGCACGGGACTCAGCCGGTGGTGTCGCCGGCCAGGATGGCGGTGACGCCGTCCAGCCCGTCGCGGGTTCCGACGGCGACGACCACGTCGTTCGCCTCGAACTGGAACGACGGCCCGGGGGAGGGGATCACCTCACGGTCGCGCAGCACGGCGACGATCGAGGCGCTGGTGCGCGTACGCGCGCGGGTGTCACCGAGGCGGCGGCCGACGAAGGGCGAGCCGGCCGGCAACGCGATCTGCTCGGTGAGCAGCCCGGCCGCCTGCTGGCGCAGCCCGGCGAGCTGGCCCAGCATCAGCGACGCGCCGAGGACGTCGGCCAGCGCCTCGGCCTCGTCGTCGGTGAGCGGGATCGAGGCCAGGCACGCATCCGGGTCGTCGACGTCGTAGAGCACCAGGTCGCGACGGCCGTTGCGGTGTGACACCACCCCGACGGTACGTCCCGAGGAGGTCACCAGGTCATGTCGAACGCCGATTCCCGGCAGCGGAGTCTGTTCCACCCGTACGCGCACGCTGTCCACGGTAGCCCGAGGGCAGTGACTTTCGTCGCATCCGTCAGGCGTTCTCCGTCCTGACCTGCGAGATCGACTCGACCGGGGTTCGGGCGGGCGGCCTGGCGACCAGCAGCAGGATCAGGCCGAGAACCGCAAGACCGAGATTGATCACGTACGCGAGGCGGTAGTCGTACTGCTGGGCCACCCCGAACAGCGGCGCTGCCAGGATCTGCCCGATCGGGAACGTGTTGGTGAACATCGTCGTGGCCCGGCCCGGATGCGACGGCATCAGATCCTGCACGTACGAGATGCCGAGCCCCGAGTTCGTCGCGATGAACACCGCGTTCAGCACCTGCGCGGCGGCCAGCATCCACACCGAGTGCGCCACCGCGGCCAGCGCCTGATAGGCCACCCCGGTCACCACGCCGGCCAGGATCAGCACCCGCAGCGGCACCCGGGTGCTCAGTGCGCCGAAGCCGAGCATCAACGGGATCTCCAGCGCCGCACAGAGCCCGAGGACCAGGCCGGAGTCACCGACCGTGCCGTGCAGGTTCTCGGTGACGTACAGCGACATCGCCTGCACGCCGAGAACCATGGTCGTGGTGGTCAGCACGAACCCGGCGATGATCGGGTAGACGGCCCGCGGCGGGCGGAAGTCGTCACGCCTGCCCTTGGCGGCGGGCGCGGGCGCCTCGAGCTCGGGCAGCCACCGCGTGGTGATCAGGGCCGCGATCAGGTAAAGCACGGCGGCGGTGCCGTAGACGTACCGGAAATCGGTCTTGTCGAGAAGGATCGCGGCGAGCGGCGGGCCGGCCACCCAGGCGATCGAGAAGACCGTGCGCAGCGAACTGATCCCCATCGCGGCGTGGTTCGGGTTCTCGCTGGTCAGAACCTGACGGGCGTAGGCGAACGACTGCGGATAGAACGAACCGGCGAGCGCGGTGGCCGTGACGGTCAGCGCCAGCAGGACCCAGTAGTCGCGGACCACCGAGGTCAGCCCGGTGCCGGCGCAACCGGCCAGGGCGGCCGCGATCAGCAGCATCCGGCGCATCGGCCGGCGGTCCGAGATGCGGGCGAGCATCTGCGACATCGCGACACCGGAGAGCGCGGCGACGATCAGGAACGCCGAGACCTGGACGGGGTTGGCGTGCACCTCGGTGCTGAGAAAGAGCCCGAGGAACGGGCCGACCACCGAGGTGGCGATCCCGGAGGCGAGGAAGATGAAGCCGAGCGGGAGCAGCCGCCGCGACAGGAGGCGCGTCACTCCTCGTACGTTACGGCGCGTCGGCGGGAGAGCGCTCTCGGCGTGGCCACCGTCACCACGCACTTTTCCGGACGAGTTAAAGTTGAGTGGAATACGCTCAAGTCTGTTGGGTTACACCCGGTGGGACGCCGATCAGGGGAGCTCATGAACGCCGAACGTTTGACCACCAAGAGCCGCGACGTGATCAAGGGCGCCGTGGCCAACGCCGCTCAGAGCGGGCACGCCACGGTCGAGCCGTGGCACATGCTGCTCGCCTTGCTGGACACCGCCGGGTCCACCGCGCAGGCACTGCTGCGTGCCGTCGGGGCGAACCCGGCCGACGTCCGCCGCGCCGCGGCCCGCGCCATCGAGCAGCTGCCCAGCGCCCGCGGCGCCAGCACCGCCGAGCCCAGCCTCTCCCGCGAGTTTGTGAACGCGATCGGCGAGGCCGAGCTGATCGCCCAGCCCCTCGGCGACGAGTACATCTCGACCGAGCACCTGCTGGCCGGTCTGGCCCGCGGCGGCGGCTCCGTCGGCCAGACGCTGAAGACCGCCGGCGCCACCGAGGAAGCGCTGGTCGCCGCGTTCCCGCAGGTGCGTGGCGGCGACCGCAAGGTGACCAACGCCGACCCCGAGCAGACCTACAAGGCGCTGGAGAAGTACAGCGTCGACCTGACCGCGCTGGCGCGCGAGGGCAAGATCGATCCCGTGATCGGCCGCGACGCGGAGATCCGGCGCGTGGTGCAGGTGCTCTCCCGGCGTACCAAGAACAATCCCGTTCTGATCGGTGAGCCCGGTGTCGGCAAGACCGCGATCGTCGAGGGCCTGGCCCAGCGGATCATCGCCGGTGACGTGCCGGAGTCGCTGCGCGACAAGACGCTGGTCTCTCTGGACCTCGGCGCCATGGTCGCCGGCGCGCAGTACCGGGGGCAGTTCGAGGAGCGGCTCAAGAGCGTGCTGGAGGAGATCCGCAGCTCGAACGGCCAGGTCGTGACGTTCCTCGACGAGCTGCACACGGTCGTCGGCGCCGGCAAGGGCGAGGGCTCGATGGACGCCGGCAACATGCTCAAGCCGATGCTGGCCCGCGGCGAGCTGCGGATGGTCGGCGCGACGACCCTCGACGAGTACCGCGAGCACATCGAGAAGGACCCGGCCCTGGAGCGGCGCTTCCAGCCGGTCGTGGTCGGCGAGCCGACCGTCGAGGACACCATCGGCATCCTGCGCGGGCTCAAGGGGCGGTATGAGGCGCATCACCGCGTCCAGATCACCGACGCCGCGCTGGTCGCCGCGGCCAGCCTCTCCGATCGCTACATCAGCGACCGTTTCCTGCCGGACAAGGCGATCGACCTGATCGACGAGGCCGCCTCCCGGCTGCGCATGGAGATCGACTCCCGGCCTGTGGAGCTGGACCAGTTGCAGCGCCAGGTCGACCGGATGCGGGTCGAGAAGCTCGCGCTGAGCAAGGAGACCGACCCCGCGTCGATGGCCCGGCTGGAGCGGCTCGACCGTGACCTCGCCGACCGCGAGGAGGAGCTGACCGCCCTGAACGCGCGATGGGAGCGCGAGCGCGGCGGGCTGAACCGGGTCGGTGAGCTGAAGAAGCAGCTCGACGAGGCGAAGGCGGCGCAGGAGCGGGCGCAGCGTGACGGTGACCTGCTCCAGGCTTCCCGCCTGCTCTACGAGGTGATCCCGGGCCTGGAGAAGGAGATGGAGGCCGCCGCCGCGTCGGAGGAGGAGAACACCGAGCCGCCGATGGTCAAGGAGGAGGTCGGCGCCGACGACATCGCCGAGGTGATCTCCTCGTGGACCGGCATCCCGGCCGGCCGGATGATGGAGGGCGAGACCGCCAAGCTGCTCCGCATGGAGGAGTCCCTGCAGGCCAAGGTCATCGGCCAGCGGGAAGCGGTCGCCGCGGTCGCCGGCGCGGTCCGCCGGGCGCGGGCCGGCATCGCCGACCCGGACCGCCCCACCGGCAGCTTCCTCTTCCTCGGCCCGACCGGTGTCGGCAAGACCGAGCTGGCCAAGGCCCTGGCCGGCTTCCTCTTCGACGACGAGCGGGCGATGGTCCGGATCGACATGAGTGAGTACGGGGAGAAGCACTCCGTCGCCCGTCTAGTCGGCGCCCCGCCCGGCTACGTGGGGTACGAGGAGGGTGGCCAGCTCACCGAGGCGGTGCGCCGCCGGCCGTACAGCGTGGTGTTGCTCGACGAGGTGGAGAAAGCCCACCCGGACGTCTTCGACGTGCTGCTCCAGGTGCTCGACGACGGGCGGCTCACCGACGGCCAGGGCCGGACGGTCGACTTCCGCAACGCGATCCTGGTGCTGACGTCGAACCTCGGCTCGGCGACCGCCGACTTCACGATGAGCGACGAGGAACGGCACGACGAGGTGCTGGCCGTGGTCCGGGCGCACTTCAAGCCCGAGTTCCTGAACCGGCTGGACGACATCGTGGTGTTCCACGCGCTGACCAGGGAAGACCTTACGGCGATCGTCGACATCCAGCTCAGCCGGCTGCGGGCCCGGCTCGCCGAGCGGCGGCTCACGCTGTCGGTGGCCGAGGACGCGGTCGGGTGGCTGGGCGAGCACGGTTACGACCCGATCTACGGCGCCCGTCCGTTGCGCCGGCTGGTCCAGGCCACCATCGGTGACCTGCTGGCGAAGGCGTTGCTGGCCGGCGAGATCCAGGACGGTGACACCGTGGTGGTGTCGCTCGACCCGGCGAAGGACACCCTCACGGTCCAGCGCGGCTGACCTTTCCCAGATCAAGAAAGAGCCCCAGGGGGTACGTCCCCTGGGGCTCTTTCCTACGAGGCTGCTTCCCGTTGCCGGTAAGCGTGGGTCATCAGAATGTCCGTGATGGCGTGCTCGCCGTCAGCGGACCAGATCCTGATCCCGTCCCGATGAAGCTGATATCGAACATCCTTGAATCGGGTCCGGGTGTCGTCATGGTGAACGACGGTCAGGGTGTCTGCGTGGGGCATGGGACTCACCGGTCCTTGTCAGGTCTGGGGCGGCCGCGGTGTGGTCACGCGGCCGGCGCAATCGGAAAGGCGCCCTGAATCGGTCTGCCTCGGCCCCGGCAAGGTGTGAGCGGGGCGGGCGACTCGTGCGGGCAGGCGGCGTCGTCGGAGGTCTCTGGTGCCTGCCGGACGCCACGGATGGAAGTGTAGGGGCTGGCGTCCAACGATGTAGCCCCTCGAACGAGCGACCCTTTGCGGGCATTTGCGTCATCGTCGCCCGATGTTGCCACAGCGTCGCCCAGGGTGCGTGCCGGTCGCGGGACCTGGTTCGCGACCGATACCGTGAACGGATCTAGAGGAGGACTCTGTGACCGCTCCCACATATCCACCGTCGCCGTATCCGCCCATGCCGCCACCGCAGGGTCGGCCGGCCACCGTGACGATCGCGTCCGCGCTGCTCTTCGTGGTCGCTGTCGCCCAGGTGGTGTTCGGGATCCTCGCCTTCTCGGCGCTCAGCAAGGCCGGGGACGTCTACGACGTCGCGTACAGCGGCACGGAATTCGCCAACCTCGGCAGCACCGTTGTCGCCTTCGCGGTGGTGCTCGTCGTCCTCTACCTGATCATCGGGATCGGCCTGGGGCTGCTCGGATTCTTCGACCTCCGCGGCAAGCAGCCGGCCCGGGTGATCACCTGGATCGTCTCCGGCCTGCTCATGTGCTGCGCGGTGATCGTCCCGCAGACCGCGGTGGTGCTGATCACCGACTTCGCGTCGGCGATCAGCGGGAACGCCACCGGGACGAGCCGGCTGCCCACCCAGCGGGAGCTGGACGCGCTGCTCGACGGCTCGGTGCCGGGATGGTTCGACTCCCTCGGGGTGTGGTTCACGCTGTTCGCGCTTCCTGCGCTGATCGCGGTGGTGATCCTGCTGGCGGTGCCGCCGTCGAACCGGTTCTTCCGCAAGCCGGCGGCCGGGTGGAACCCGTATCAGCAGCCGGGGTATCCGGGTGGGTATGTGCCGTCGGGGTATGGACAGCCTTATCCCGGGGCTTACCCGCCGCCGGGAGCGGTGCCTGGTGGTCAGCCCGGTCCGGGTCAGCCTGG
>NZ_BOMH01000054.1 GCF_016862095.1 Actinoplanes cyaneus | reverse complement strand
TTATGGTCAGCCCAGTTATGGGCAGCCGGGTTCGGGTCAGCCTGGTTATGGGCAGCCAGGTTCGGGCCAGCCTGATCAGGGGCAGGCCGAGTTCGGGCAGCCGGGCTTCGGCCAGCCGGGGCAGCCTGCACCGGGGCTTCCGCCGTATCCCGGTCAGCCCTCTTACGGACCCCCTCCCGGGACGCCTGGGGTGCCGGGATCACCCGTGGCGCCGGCATCACCTGGGTCGCCAGCCGGAATGCCGCCGTCCTACCCGGGTCAGCCGGGGGCGTATCCGGGACAGCCTGGGTCGTATCAAGGGCAGCCCGGGCCGTTCCCGGGTCAGCCGGGACCGTATTCAGGACAGCCGGGACCGTATCCGGGTCAGGCCTCGCCGTATCCGGGCCAGCCTGGCGCGTATCCGCATCCGGGTCAGCCCGGCGCGTATCCGCCGCCTTACGGTGCGCCCGAGCACTCGGCCAACCCTTGGCAGCAGCCGTCCTCCGCTCCGCCCGCGTCTGCTCCGCCCGCGTCCGGTCCGCCCTCCTCGCCTGTGCTGCCGTCCGGATCGCAGCCGTCCGGTCTTCAGCCGGGTTCGTCGTCGCCGTCCGCATTCGGGCCGCCGAGCGACCCGTGGGGTCTGCCGCCCGCGGCTCCGGGCTCGTCGTCAGACGCGGCCCAGGGCAGCGCCACCTCCGACCCGTCGTCCGGCTCGGTCCCGGGTTCGGCCTCCGACCCGTCCTCCGACGTGGCGCCCGGCTCGTCTCATGGTGCTCAGCCTCCCTCCACACCCAGTGGCCAACCGGCTCCTCCGGCACCTTCCGTCCCTCCGGCTGACGAGGAGCGGCCGCCGCGCGACTCGGCCTGATCGCCGGCGCCTGCCCATCCTGCACGAGGTTTTCCGAACCGGCTCGCTTGTCCACAGGCGGGCCGGTTCGGTTATCCACAGGCGTTCCGGTCCGTCCGACCCGGATCCCGAATACGCGGTAGGTTTCCAGCCAGCCGAACACCGGGAGCCCTCGATGTCCTACGCCGCCGTGCCACCCGTCACCGCGCCACCGCCGCCCGCCAGCGCGCGTCCGCCTGCCGTGACGACGGCTTCGCTCCTGCTCTGGCTCATGGGTGCGGCCGGCCTCTGCTATGCCATCGCGACGGTCGCCGTCGCCGCCGGCACGGTGAGCCGCTTCCGGGGCGCGACCAGCGGCGAAGCGGCGGACAACTTCGTCACCGTGGTCTGGCTGGACGCCGCGCTCGCCGCGATCCTGTCGATCCTGTTCTTCGCGCTCCTCGTGGTGCTCGGCCTGGGCCTGCGCCGCGGCAGCCGGGTCGCCCGGGTCGTCTCGCTGGTCGTCTGCGTGCTCGGCATGCTCGGCGGCCTGGCCTCGTTCGTCACGGTGCTGGCTCAGCGCTCCGGCGATCCGGCGCCGGGCTCGATCAGTGACGCGCTCGGCTCGGCGTACCCGCAGGGCTGGATCGGCCTCAACGTCGTCGTCGCGGGGCTGCAGGTCCTCGCCTACGCCGCGGTCGGTGCGATGCTGCTGGTCGCGCCCCGCACGTTCTTCGGTTACGCCCCCGCGCAGGCGGCCCAGGGCAATCCCGCCTTCAACCCCTATCCGCAGTCGTTCGCCGCTCCGGGCCCCTACGGCCCGCCCGGCGCTCAGGGACCGTATGCCGTGCCCGGCGCTCCGGCTTCCTTTGCTCCGCCTGGAGCACCCGGTGCTCCAGGTCCCTACGGCCCGCCCGCTGCCTCGGGCTCGTCAGGCCCTGCTCAGTTCGGTCCCGGTCAGTTCGCTTCCGGTCAGTTCGGCCCGCCCGGTGTGCCCAACCCGCCCGGTGCGCCCAGCCCGGCCAGTCCGTTCGCTCCGCCTGGTGCTTCTGGCCAATTCGGGCCGCCCGGCTCAACGGGTGGGGCTCCGTCGAGTTTCCCGCCGGCGCAGAGCTCGCCGTACGCTCCGCCCGTCCCGCCCGGCTTCACCCCGCCCGTGCCTCCGTCGGTGGATGCTTCGGCCTACATGCGGCCTGTGCCGCCAGCCGTGGGCGTTCCGCCGGCTACGGGGCTTCCGGCAGCCACGGAGATTCCGCCGGCCACGGGGGTTCCGGCGGCGCCGTCGGCTGCGGAGCCGGCTGAGCACACGTCGCCGGCGCCTTCCGGGCTGTCCGGCGCCCAGCCGCCCGCATCGCCCAACAGCTATCCGCCCGTGGGCGGCTTTCCCACCACACCGCCCGCCGCCGACTCTTCGTCCCCGCCGTCGGGTGCTGTCACGCCACCGGGTCCGGCCACGCCGCCGAGCGACGCCCAACCGCCCACGCCGCCGGGTCCCGCCACGCCGCCGAGCGACGCCCGACTGACCACGCCGCCGGGTGCCGCCATGCCGCCGAGCGTCGGCCAACCGCCCACGTCACCGATTGCCGGCTCACCGGCTGAGGCGTCCGGCCCGTCGGGCCTCCCAGCAGGTGTCGAGGAGGCCCCGCCCGCGGGCCCTGCCGACAAAGCGGGTGGAACCGTCCCGTCCCGTCCTGTGGAGGACGACCGACCGGCCTGATGCGGCCGGTGCCGGCCGACCTGCGGATGCTCGGTGAGCTGTTCCAGGCTTGGCGTGAGGAAGGCTGGAGGGCAGGCTAGGCCGTCCCGTCCGGCCTGGTCTGCCGACGGCTGGCTGCGCGGAAGAGTGGTCGCTGCCCGCGGGCAGGTTCGCGCGGTTGTCGGCATGCCCTGCCGTCCCGTGCCTGGCTGACGAAGTCGAGGTTCGGCTGCCCTGCTGTGCGCCGGCTGCGGAAGGAGTTGCACCTCCGGGCTGTTCCTCGTGATCGGTTGCGCTGGCTGTGGGAGAAGTTCTACCTCCGGGTTGTATCCCGCGGTTCCGTCTGTCCGATGTGCGCTACTTACGGGATGACTTCCACCTCCGGGAGACGGTCCTGCCCTTCGGGCTCCCGCCCTTTCGGGGTGTCTTGGTAAGAGCCTCACGTTCGAGTCGTCGAGGGCCTGCTTTCGCTGCGGCGTACGTCACAGCCGTGACCGAACCAAGCGTCAGGGCCCGGAAAGCAATGCCGTCCGGAGTGCTCGGTGAAGACCCGATGTTTGGATGGTGCCTCGCGTGGAGAAGGGGCATGAAGGCCTCAGTCGGGTAGCCGACCTGAGTGGGCCCGCTCGTCAATTGGCGGCCACCTCCTTGGAGATCGCTGAATGGGTGCCGGGGATCGTCAGGCGCCATGACGCACGGTCCAGGCAGGGGTCCAGATCCCAGTTCGGCTACGGAGAGTGGGCAAGGACACATTGGAGTCGTTCCACGGCCGGATGACCGGACGCGGAAGCGGCTCACGCCTGGATCCGATGACGAATACTGACGGTTGTCATCGGAGTGACCATGCGGAAGGACGGCTAGATCCGGTTCTGCATCGACGACTGTGGGTCACTCGAACGGGTACGGACGGTTTCCTTCGATGTCACCCGATCGGCTGTCCGGATAGCACTAGATCGGCCATCCGGTGGGTGTTTTCGCCTGGACGGACAAACGTGATTCCCGGGGTTCACAGGACTCTCACAGCGCGGCTACCAGGTCATCTTGAGGGGTGGATGGGTACCGTGGCGGTGTTAGCTGCTTTGAGCTGCATCTATGGTCGCCGGAAAGGTCAAGATCCGTTGTACGATCGGTAAACCTTCTTTACAGAGCCATGTAGAGGCCTGGGTCAATAGTTCCGTTCCGCCCCGGCGGGGCGAAAGATTCCGGTTTCCTTCAAGCCAGTACGCTCGATGTCATGAAGGCACGGCACGACCTGGGTAAATTCATCACTGAATTGCCCGTCGCACAGCGTGGCGTCGTGCTTTCATCGGGTCGTGAGGCGCGTAGCGGCCTGTTGATCGCGCAGCGTGGCGTGATGGTGTCGACGCGTTCCGTGGCGAGTCATCGTTCTGGGTCGTGAACCGAACAATCGATGAATTGACAGTGTGGATTGGCTCACTCCCGAGAAGGGGATCGAGACCTCGACACGGATGGGTAGCGACCAAGTGGCGGCTGAGGCGTTGCAGGAGGCAGAGACCGAAGTCGGTGTCGGCGGAAAGGTTGATCGGATGAGTGGTGCGGTTCGGGGCTCCGGCCCGCGCCGGCGGTCGACCGACACGGCGATCGATGTCGGCCTTACGGCCTGAAAGTTAGCCGGTTCGTTCCTGCGCACATGCAGGAGAATCGATGCAGTTGGTGGAAGGATGGAGATCGTGGGAACTGCGTTGGCGGAAATGACGATGCCTCAGATCTCGCCGCTTGCCGGCGAGCCAATTGAACGCGCCGACGCCGAGCGCCTGGCGGGAGTGCTCAAGGCACTCGCCGACCCGGCACGGCTGCGGCTGCTGAGCCTTATCCAGTCCGCGACGGACGGTGAGGCGTGTGTTTGTGACCTGACGGCTCCCCTGGGCCTCTCGCAGCCGACCGTTAGTCACCACCTGCGGATCCTGACCGAGGCGGGTCTGCTGGAGCGGGAGAAGCGGGGAGTGTGGGCGTACTACCGCCTCGTGCCGACCGCGATCGCGACGATTGCGGACCTGCTGACGCCGCCCCGTAAGCGGGCGACCAAGAAGGCTCGCTGATCCGTGGCAATGCCTGGCGTCACTGAAACATGGGGGCGTGACGCCAGGCCGAGGACCTCTTCCCTGGCCACCCCTGGCGATTCGAGGAGGAACGGGTGAACTACGTGCCTGGTGACCTGCGTGACCAGCTCGCGCACGTGGGTTACGACGTGGTCCAGGCCGGTCTCGTCTGCGGCTCGGGCGGCAACCTGTCCGCCCGGATGCCTGATGACGATGCCATCTGGGTGACCGCGAGCGGCGCCTGGCTCGACCGGCTCAGCCGGGCGACCTTTGCGCCGGTTCGTATCACTGACGGTGAGCTCGCGACGGTTGGCGCCCTGCCACCGCCGCGGATCGAGCCGACCAGCGAGCTGGCACTGCATCTCGCGCTCTACCGCGCCCGGCCGGACGTCAACGCAGTGGTGCACCTGCACCCGCAGACGGCGTTGCTGCTGGACGCGCTGGGCGAGCACATCCGGATCGTCACGACGGACCATGCGTTCTATCTGCGCCGGGTCTCCACCGTGCCGTTCCGGCTGCCGGGCACGACCGAGCTGGCCGCGATGACCGCGGCGATGGCCGCGGACGGGACCGACTGCCTGGTGCTCAGCCAGCACGGCTGCGTGGTGATGGGCGACTCGGTGGAGCTGGCGCACAAGCGCGCCCGCAACCTCGAGGAGGCGGCTTCGCTGACGTACAAGGCGCTGGCTGCCGGCCGGCTGGAGAATCTCCGGGACTGCCCGGAAGAGTTTCTGAACCGGCTTTCCGGGTCCGCGGCGGTCACCGTCTGAGCGGGCCCATCGACGCTGCCAGCCGGCCGTCCCTAAGGCCGGCTGGATCGCGTCTCGTCGACTGAGCCTGGCCGTCTCCGGCCAGGCTCTTCTCGTGTGACGAGCGAATGCCGCGATCCGGAGAACACAGCGGCCGGCCCTGGAAACCAGGACCGGCCGGGTGGTGGACGGAGGGTCAGGCGCGGTGCGAACGCGGCCGGCGGTTCCGGTCGTCGTCCTCGTCGTCGTTCAGGTGGGCCGACTCGGCGAGCCCGGCGATGGTGGCCGCCGCGACCACCCCGACCGCCGCCGCGGCCTGCGGGCCCTGGTGCGTGCCGTTCTTCTTCGCCTTCCGCTCGCGGATCATCTCGATGAAGATCGGCAGCGCCGAGAGCAGCACGATGATCACCACGACCGGCAGGATGTAGTGGTCGATCTTGTCGCCGATGAGGTCGTAGATCTGCTTGGCGAGCGCGTGCCCGATGATCAGCACGCCGTCGGTCCAGAGGATGGCGCCGACCACGTTCCACACGAAGAACTTGCGGGCCGGCATGCCGAGCGTGCCCGCAACCGGGTTCAGGAACGTCCGCACGATCGGGATGAAGCGGGCCAGCACCACGGCCTTGGCGGGGCCGAACTTCTGGAAGTAGTACTCCGCCTTCTCCACGTACTCCCGCTTGAACAGCTTGGAGTCGGGGCGCTCGAACATCTTCCGCCCGTAGCGCGCGCCGAGCCAGTGCCCGAACTGGGCGCCGGCGATCGCGCAGATCGGTGCGCCGATCAGCAGCCCGGCGAACGAGAGCTGGGTCCCGCCGCCGAAGATCGCGTCGGCGACCGGGGACGCGGCGATGCCGGCCAGGAACAGCAGCGA
The DNA here is from genome assembly GCF_016862095.1 of Actinoplanes cyaneus. GTDB lineage: Bacteria > Actinomycetota > Actinomycetes > Mycobacteriales > Micromonosporaceae > Actinoplanes > Actinoplanes cyaneus. The sequence continues at coordinate 47,672 of NZ_BOMH01000054.1, read as the reverse complement.
GTCGCCGGGGAAGAAGAAGCCGACCAGCAGGCCGGTCTCCGCGAAGAGGATGGCCAGGACGCCAGGCAGTCCGAAGGTGTGCAGCAAGTCCTTCGGGTCCATCGGGTTCAGGGCGAGCTGCTCGGTGAGCGCACGGATGTCCACGGTTAGCCAGGGTACCGGCCGTCCGGTGCGACCAACCTGTACGACTGCTGTGGATGCCTTGTGCTCACGGACAGGAAGCGGGGCGCGCCTCCCGCAAAACGGAAGGGCGCCCCGCAAAGTGGATCAGAGGCGCGGATCGACCGGTTCCGACTCCGCCGCCAGGATCGCGAAGACCAGCTCGTGCACCCGCCAGGAGGGCGCGCCCTCGGCCAGCCGGTCGAGCGCCGCGAGGCCCAGTCCGTGCTCACGCAGCGCCATGTTCCGCTTACGGCCCAGATTGCGCTGCCTCAGGCGGGTGAGCTGCTCGGGCCGGGTGTACTCCGGGCCGTAGATGATCCGCAGGTACTCCCGGCCACGGCACTTCACGCCGGGCTGGACCAGCCGGCCCTTGCCGTCCACGGCGGCGAGACCGGCGTACGGCTTCACCACCATGCCCTCGCCGCCGGCCCCGGTCAGCGTCAGCCACCACTCGGTCGCCTCCGCCTCGGCGGCCGGGTCGGCCAGGTCGACGACCATCCGGCGGGTCGGCGTGAACAGCTCCGGATCCGCGGCGACCAGACGGTCCGCGATCGCCAGCTGCCAGCCGTGATCCTTCCCGGCGTAGGAGACCCCGGCGCCGGCCAGCACCGCGAACGGCGCGAGCGTGACACCCCGCAGACCCTCGGTCGGTTTCACGTACGCCCGGTACGCCGCCGAGTAGCCCTGGATCTCCGAGGATCGCAGCTCGAGCCGGTCCCGCAGGGCCGCCACGTCCAGCCCGCGACCGGCGGTCCGGTCCAGCACATCCAGGGCAGCCGGCAGCGCGGCCCGCCCAGCCGCGCCCACCCCGGCGTAGTGCTCCCGGATCAGGCTGCCGGCCTTCGCCGACCAGGGCAGCAGCTCCGCGTCGAGGAGCAGCCACCCGGTCTGCAGCTCGGCCAGGATCGGCTCGATCGCGGCCCGGACCCGGGCGAGCAGAGGCTGGTCCATCTCCGGGCCGAAGAACGGCCGGCCGGTACGCGTCCAGATCGCGTCGCCCACGCCGGAGGCCGAGACCCGGACGACCGCGCGGGAGCCCATGTGCTTCTCCTCGCAGACCACCCGGTCGACCCCGGCCGCTCGCAGGTCGGCGAAGGCGGACGACGGGTGCTCCAGGTAGCCGTCGACGGTCGAGCTGGAGCACGGCGCCATCGTCGGCGGCAGCCAGACCAGGGTTTCCGGGTCGACGGCGAAACGGCCCATCACCTCCAGGGCGGCAGCGGCGTTCTCGGCGGGAACGGTGGTCCGCCCGTACCCGTAATCGAGGTGTTTGCGGCCGATGACGTCGGCGATGTCGAGACCGCGGTCGGGCTCCGGCGTCGTGGTGAAGAGCGGGCGGATCGGCGCGTAGTACTCCTTCGCGGCGGGGGTGTCGACGAGCTGGCGTTCCGGCCAGCGCAGCGCGGTCAGCGCGCCACCGAAGACGCAACCGGTGTCCAGGCAGATCGTGTTGTTGATCCACTCCGGGCGCGGCGTCGGCACGTGCCCGTAGACGACGGCCGCGGAGCCCCGGTACTCCTGCGCCCACGGGTAGCGCACGGGCAGACCGTACTCATCGGTCTCGCCGGTGGTCTCGCCGTAGAGGGCGAAGCTGCGCACCCGGCCGGACGCGCGCCCCTGGTACGCCTCCTTCAACCCGGCGTGCGCGACCACCAGCTTCCCGTCGTCGAGCACGTAGTGGCTGACCAGGCCGTCGATGAAGGCCCGCACCTCGGTGACGAACTCGGTCGGCTCGGCGTCGAGCTGCTCCAGCGTCTCCGGCAAACCATGGGTGAGCTGCACGTTGCGGCCGTTCAGTTTCCGGGCCAGCTTCTGCTCGTGGTTACCCGGCACGCAGATCGCGTGGCCGGCCGCGACCATGCCCATGACCAGCCGCAACACACCCGGTGAATCCGGCCCGCGATCGACCAGGTCACCGACGAAGGCCGCCTTGCGGCCCTCCGGATGTACGGCGTCTGCCGGGCGCCCCTGGTCGTCCCGGATCAACTCCCAGCCCAGCCGCGTGAGCAGCGTCTCCAACTCGGCACGGCAGCCGTGCACGTCACCGACGATGTCGAACGGGCCGTGCTCGTCACGACGATCGTTGAACAGCTTCTCGTAGCGGATCCCGGCGCTCTCGATCTCCTCCAGCCCGCGCAGCACGTGCACCTTGCGGAACCCCTCGCGGGTCAGCTGGCCGAGCGAGCGCCGCAGGTCACGCTGCATCCGGGTGAGGACCTGCCGGCCGAACGTCCGGTCCGGCCGGGCCTGGGTTCGCTCCCAGGCGACCGCCTCGGGCACGTCCAGGACGATCGCGACGGGCAGCACGTCGTGCTCGCGGGCCAGCTTGACCAGGGCGGCACGGCCGTGCGGCTGCAGGTTGGTGGCGTCCACCACGGTGAGCCGGCCGGCGGCCAGCCGCTTGCCCGCGATGTAGTGCAGCGCGTCGAAGGCGTCCGTGGACGCGGCCTGGTCGTTCTCGTCGTCGGCGATCAGGCCGCGGAAGAAGTCCGACGAGAGCACCTGGGTGGGCTTGAAGTGCTTGCGGGCGAACGTGGACTTGCCGGAGCCGGAGATGCCGACCAGCGCGACCAGGCTGAGCTCGGGAACGTCGATCATGCCGTCACCTCCGTACGGGTGAAGAGAGCGAGCTGGGTGGGGGCGCCGGTGGTCTCGTCCGGGTCGCCGACGCCGCGGATCGTCACCGTGTACCCGAACTGGGAGGCCACCCGGTCGGCCCAGGCGGCGAACTCGGCGCGGGTCCACTCGAAGCGATGGTCCGAGTGCCGCATCCCGGTCAGGCCCTCGTAGTGCACGTTGTACTCCACGTTCGGCGTGGTCACGACGACCGCACCGGGCCGGGCACGACCGAACACGCTCGCCTCCAGCGCCGGGAGCCGGGTCAGGTCGACGTGCTCGATCACCTCCATCAGCACTGCCGCGTCGTAACCGCTGAGCCGGTCGTCGTGGTAGGTCAGCGCGGTCTGGATCAGTTTGATCCGGCCCCGCTGGCGCTCCGGAAGCCGCTCCAGCCGGAGCCGTCGCTCGGCCTGCTCCAGCACCCGGGCGGAGACGTCGGCCCCGACGATCTCGGTGAACCGGCTCTCCTTGAGCAGGGCACCGAGCAGCGCGCCCGGGCCGCAGCCGAGATCGAGCACGCGGGTCGCGCCGACCTCGGCCAGCGCGGCGAGCACCGCGTCCCGGCGCTGGCCGGCGAGCGGCGCCTTGCGGGCCACCGGCAGCTCCGACTCCTCCTCGGTGACCGGCTGGTCGGCGTCGAGCAACTCCAGCGCGGTGGTCGCCAGCGACTTGCGGTGCGCCAGGTAACGCCGGGCGATCAGCACCTTCTCCGGATGGCCGGCGAGCCAGCCCGCGCCGGAGCGCAGCAGCTTCTCGATCTCGTCCGGCGCGACCCAGTAGTGCTTGCCGTCGTCGAGGACCGGGAGCAGCACATACAGATGATTGATCGCGTCGGCCAGCCGCAGCGTGCCCGTCAGGAGCAGATCGACGTAACGACTGTCGCCGCCGAGCTCCGGCTCCAGCGGGATCGGGGTGGCGGTCACCGCCCAGCCCAGCGGCGCGAACAGACGGGTGACCAGGTCGGCGCCGCCACGCAGCACCGGCACCCGGACCTCCAGCGGGATCGCCTGGGCGGCCAGCTCCGGACGATCCTTCGACGTGCCACGCTGGGCGCTGCGGAAGACCTTGGAGATGGCGCTCGCGAGCAGGCTGGACGCCGCATAGGGCCGATCGTTCACATACTGACTGAGCTCGAAGGCGTCGGCGCGGGCCCGCAGCTTGCGCGGGTCGACGTCGAGCAGCAGGGCGGCGGTGCAGCGCTCCTCCGTGGCCTCGGGGAACATGACGTACGCCGTACCGGTGGGCATGTCGAACTGATGGACCCTGTCGGGATGTTTGACCAGCAGGTATCCAAGATCGGTAGCGGGCCGGTGTGTCGTCGTCACGGTTAGCAGCACGCGTTGATGGTGGCAGCGCCGCGCCCCGAGTGCGATCGGAATTCTTCGACCTGTGGACAACCGGCGCACTGTTGTCGATGCTCGATCCCGCAGCGGGAGCGGAGGTGGCCGACAGCCGGTTCAGCGCGTTGCCACGCTATGGCGTCGACCAGGTGCGTGTTCCGGGCCGCGCGCCGGGCGCGGCCCGGAGCACGTCAGCGGTAATCGTCGTCGAACTCGACGATCCGGTTCTCCTCGGCGTCCCAGTCGCCGGCCTCCGCCGAGGCCGGCGCGACGGGCGTCTCCTCGGAGTCGCCGTCCTGCCAGGCAGGGACCGCGCTCACCGCCTGCTCGGCGGCGTCCACCTCGGGCGTCTCCAGATCGGATTCCTCCATCAGGCGCGTCATCCTCGGCTCCCCTCTCGTGTCGCCGGTTCCCGTCCCATGGTGCGCGTTTGCCCGCTCGGATGCCGCGCAAACCGGCACCGGCCCGGCGGCGAACAGCGTGGTGCCACGCAGAGCAACACTCGCGGGTGGCGATATGCCCCAGAACCACTGTTTTGGTCGGGGGAGGAGCGGCGGGCGCCGTGAATTTCGGGGCGATTTCCGCTACCGACCGCGACTGCGGAATACTGCTGCTGGAGGACAGCGCGGTCCTGCCCTCTGCTTCCCGTTTGAAAGAGCAAGGAGCGCACTGATGCCTATCGCTTCCCCCGAGGTCTACGCCGAGATGATCGATCGCGCCAAGGCCGGCGCGTTCGCCTACCCGGCGATCAACGTGACGTCTTCGCAGACGCTCAACGCGGCCCTCCAGGGCTTCGCGGAAGCCGGCAGCGACGGCATCGTGCAGATCTCCACCGGCGGCGCGGAGTACGCGTCCGGCCCGACGATCAAGAACATGATCACCGGCGCCGTCGCCCTGGCGGAGTATGCGACCGAGGTTGCCAAGAACTACCCGGTCAACATCGCGCTGCACACCGACCACTGCCCGAAGGACAAGCTGGACAAGTATGTCCGTCCGCTGATCGCGATCTCGCAGGAGCGCGTGAACAAGGGCCTGGCCCCGCTGTTCCAGTCGCACATGTGGGACGGTTCGGCCGTGCCGCTGGACGAGAACCTGGACATCGCCGAGGAGCTGCTGGCCGCCGCCGCGGCCGCGAAGATCATCCTCGAGATCGAGGTCGGCGTCGTCGGTGGCGAGGAGGACGGCGTCTCCGCCGCGATCGACGACAAGCTCTACTCGACCGTCGAGGACGGCCTGGCCACCGCCGCCAAGCTGGGCCTGGGCGAGCGGGGCCGCTACCTGACCGCGCTGACCTTCGGCAACGTGCACGGCGTCTACAAGCCGGGCAACGTCAAGCTCCGCCCGGAGATCCTCAAGGAGATCCAGGACGCGATCGGCGCGAAGTACGGCAAGGAGAAGCCGCTCGACCTGGTCTTCCACGGCGGCTCCGGCTCGCTGCTCTCGGAGATCCACGGCGCTCTGGACTTCGGTGTGGTGAAGATGAACATCGACACCGACACGCAGTACGCGTTCACCCGCCCGGTCGTCGACCACGTCATGAAGAACTACGACGGTGTGCTGAAGATCGACGGCGAGGTCGGCAACAAGAAGGCGTACGACCCCCGCGCCTGGGGCAAGCTGGCCGAGAACGGTCTGGCCAAGCGCGTCGTCGAGGCCTGCGAGCACCTGCGCTCGACCGGCACCTCGCTCGCCAAGTAAGTAGCGAACCACTCGCGAGAGTCAACGGCCGGTCCCCGTACGCGGGGATCGGCCGCTGTCGTCTTGCGTGGTTACACAACGACATGGGTACGATCGTGCGGTCTTGATCAAGGGGCGGTGATCGTGCTCGCTATCGAGGGCTGGAAACCCGAGTGGCATCACGATGCCGAGGCCCTCGCCGCCACGCATCGGCACATGTTCGTGCGGCTCATCGGACGTAAGTTGCGATCAAGCTGGCTGCTCTGGGATGTCGCGCAGCGTGGCTGGTTCGCCGACGGCCCGGTCATCCTCGACTTCGGTTCGAGTCGCGTGGAGATCACTCACCGTAAGTTCGACGAGTGCGCGATCACGTGGGACCAGATCGACATGGCGGTCCCGATCGACATGTACGAGCACTTCGACTGGCGCGCCGACCCGCACGCCGCGCTGCGCAACGCCCGGGGCCGTCCGCTGCGCGCCGTCAACATCATCGAGCGGACGACGCGGGCGGACTGGCGCCCCCGGGTGCTGCACGCGATCGAGTTCCTGTTCGACGGCGCCCGCCTCGCCGTCTACAACGCGATGGACGAGAACGGCCTCACCGACGTACCGGAGAAGGATCTTCCCGCGGCGCACTGGCGCCGGGTTCACATCGCCTGAGCGGCCGTCGGTTGCCGCCCGGCGTGAGCGGCAGCCGGTTGCCGGCGTGAGTGGCCGCCGGTTGCCGGCGTGAGTGGCCGCCGGTTGCCGTCGATGGAGGGGCAGTCAGTTGCCGCTGATCCCGCCGGCGTCACCGGAGTGCCGGGCGACGCCACCCTCGTATCCGGTCGGCGCCGGAGGGCGATAGCCGGGATCGCCACTGTTGCCGCGCCGCATGATCACAGCGCCGGCCGCCGCCGCGATGATCGCGACGGAGAAGATCACCACCAAAGTCACCATGTCCAGCCTCTTCCTTAGTTGCCGCCGCCGCTGTCGCCGCCGAACGAGCCGCCGCCGTCGCCCCACGAGGAACCGCCGTCACTCCAGGACGAGCCGCTGTCGTGGTGTCCGGAGTGGTGGGTCGAGCCCGAGTCGTGGTGCCGGTGATGGTTCCCGGAGTCGCCGACGTCCACCGGGAGGTAAGGCAGGTTGCTGCCGCCATACCCGGCGTCGGCGGAGCCCGGATGCCGCCGGCCGACGGGGCCACGCCGGCGCCGGAACCACCCGGTCAGGAACGACAGCAATGCGATGAGCAGGATACCCGCGAGGAGTAGCAGAACGATCGCCATGTCCGCAGTGTGCGCCCCGCTGCCAAGCCCTCCTGACCAGGCGTTACCGGGTCAGCGCGGCCGTGGCCTCGTCGATCGAGTCGGTGACCACGATCAGCCCGGACTGGTCACCGTGCGGCGAGCGGGCCAGCAGTGTCCCCAGCAGGTCGACCACGGGGAGTTTCGCCCAGTGCTCGGTACCGAGGAAGACGAACGCCCCGGACGGCCCGTCGGTCTGGTAGAACGTCTTCGTCGCGGCCTGGAACACCTCCTGCACGGTGCCGGCCCACCCGGGCGCGAAGACGATCCCGCCGCGGGACAGCCGCAGGATCGAGTCCTCGCGGACGGCGTTGGAGAAGTACTTGCCGATCTGCCCGGCGAACAGGTTGGCCGGCTCGTGGCCGTAGAGCCAGGTCGGCAGCGCCAGCCCGCCGAAGCGGAGCCGGTCGGCCAGGTCGACCGCCGGCAGCGGGTAACGCGCCCGGACGCCCAGCGCGGCCGCGGTGTACGGGTCGTGGTCCCGGAAATCCGGTGCGGCCGCCAGCATGTCGATCGCCGCGGCCAGGTCCCGTTCCGAGCGGGAGGCGAAGTAGGCCCCGAGGTTGGCCGCCTCCATCACGCCGGGGCCGCCACCGGTCACGATCAGCCGCCCGCTCGTGGCCAGCCGCCGGGCCAGTGTCGCGGCCATCCGGAACGGCTCGGAGCCGCGCGGCTCGGCGTGCCCGCCCATGATCCCGACCGCGTCCGCAGTGCCGTGCGCCGTCGCCCACGCGGCCAGCGCCTTGCCGAGGGCGTTGTCGATGCCGGCGTCGTGCAGCCGCTGGGCGACCGCCTCCCGCACGTCCGGGACCGCACCGCCGCGCTCGACGAAGTGCCGGTAGACGACCGTGTCGTACATCCCGGCGAAGCCGCCCTCGTCGAACCCGGCCGCCAGGTCCTCCGGGGTGTAGAGCAGCGCCGGATGGGTCGGGTACGGCAACGTGCGGAACGGCGGGACCACGTGCGCGCCCCGGCGGATCAGGTCGATCTCGACTTCCGGCGTGCCGAACCGGCACCCGACGAACAGGGTGTCGCGCACGTCGACGGGCGTGAGATCGGGCGGGTTTCGGTCCAGCCGAAGACCGAGAACGATCAGCCCGGCCAGGGTGTTCTTGACGAGATGGGTGTCGAGCTCTTCGCGAGACTCGATCTCGAACGCGGTCGCGTCGAACGGCATGTCGCCGCCGAGCACCGGTTGCAGGGGATCCGGCATGACCTACATGGTGCTCCCGCCCGGCGAGGGCCGGACGCACACCCCGGCCGTTGACGCGCGGGACACAAGGCGTAGCGCGACCGGGGCTGCGGCGGGGTCCTGGAGCGCGCTCGGGACCTCGCGCCTCGCACTCGGCCGGGCTACGCGACACCGCCTAGAGTTGCACCATGCGTGCTGCGTCGGGATCGATGTTCGGGTTGGCCTATGGCGATGCGCTGGGCAAGCCCACCGAGTTCATGGAGTACCCGGCGATCGTCTCCCGATACGGCCCGGGCGGCCCCCGGCAGCTGCACGGCGAGCCGGCCCTGGTCACCGACGACACCCAGATGGCGCTGGCGGTCGGTGAGGCACTTCTCGAGGTGCGGAACCCGGACGCGGCGCGGCTCGAGCCGGTGCTCCGTCGCAGGTTCCTGGCGTGGGCCTACAGCCCGGAGAACGACCGCGCGCCCGGCATGACGTGTCTGCGCGCGTGCGGTGCGCTGGCCGAGGGCGGGCCGTGGACCGAGGCGACCCAGGCCGGCTCGAAGGGCTGCGGGGCGAACATGCGGGTCACCCCGGTCGGCCTGGTCCCCGGGCTGACCGATGATCAGCGGGCCGGCGTCGCGCAGTTGCAGGCCGGCATGACGCACGGGCATCCGACCGGTCTCGCGGCGAGCGAGTTGACGGCGTACGCGGTGCATTGGCTTCGCGGCGGCCTCGCGCCGGCGGACCTGCTCGCCGCCCTCCGCGACCGCTGTGACGAGCAGCGCAAGATCTATCGGGGTGAATGGCTCGGCGAGCTCTGGCGGCGTCAGCCGATGACCGACTCGCCGGAGGCGTTCATCGCCAGGGGCTGGGACGAGTGCGCGGCCGCGCTGGACAAGGTCGCCGCCGGTCTCGCCGCCGGACGTTTCGAGGGTGACCCGTGCCTGGTCACCGGCGCCGGCTGGATCGCCGAGGAAGCGCTGGCCAGCGCCCTCTACTGCTACCTGATCTCACCGGACGAGCCGGTCACGGTGCTCGGCCGGGCCGCGGCCTCCTCCGGCGACTCGGACTCGATCGCCTGCCTGGCCGGCGCGTTCGCGGGTGCCGCGCTCGGGCTGGGCGCCTGGCCGGCGGGCTGGCAGACCCAGATCGAGTATGCGGACCGCCTGGTGAAGCTGGGCACCGCCTGGGACTGAGACCGGGAGATCGGCGCCGGCTCGGACTGAAACAATGGCTGTCATGCAGAACCTTCTTCCCGAGCCGCCGGCCACCCGACTCCCGGCCGACGCCACCGCCGACCAGGCTCTGGCCGACGCCGCGAGCACCGGCACCGACGAGGCGTTCAAGGCGGTCGCGGCCAAGTTCCCGGCCTACAGCGCGGTCTGGGCGCCGCTGGCCGCGGGCGCCCTCGCCGCCGGCGAGCCGGTGACCGCTTATGCCTATGCCCGCACGGGTTACCACCGTGGCCTGGACGCCCTGCGCCGCAACGGGTGGAAGGGCCACGGCCCGGTGCCCTGGGCGCACGAGGCGAACCAGGGCTTCCTCCGCTGCCTGTACGTGCTGTCGCAGGCCGCCGCCGCGATCGGTGAGGCCGACGAGGCCGCTCGCTGTGCCCAGTTCCTGCGGGACAGCGACCCGGCCGCCGCCGACGCCCTCAGCTGACCCCTCAGCCGACCGGGGTCTGTGCGTAAACCGCCCAGGCTCCGGCCTCGGTCCACCAGGACCGCTTGCGGGTGGTCGACCCGGCCACCCCGTCGTCGAGGAACTGCAACTCGCCCTCGCGCGGCAGGACCGACACGGCCCGTCCGCTCGCACGGCGCACCTCGATGCGTACGCGCGTGGTCTTCTTGAACCGCTGCTTGACCACGACCGGGACCGCGACAGCGACCTCGACCCGGCCGTCAGCCAGGTTTCCCTCGGAGAGCAGCCGGAGCCCGTCGAACTCGGCGTAACCACCACCGTTGCCGACGACGCAGGCCAGGATCGGCTCCTCGCCCTCGCTGAGCACGTGATCGTCCACCTCGACCCGACCGCGCCACGGCACGGCCGCACCGTTGTCGTCGGCGCCGCCGAGCAGCGCACCGTCCAGCGTCACCGACCCGCCGTCGTTGCGCAGCAGGTCCAGGCGTTTCACCGAGCCGGCCAGCACCGCCTGCGCCACCTCGGCCGGCGTGCGGGGCAGACCGAGTTGCGCGGCCAGGTCCACCGCGTTGGCAGGGTCCAGCGGCAGGATCGCCAGCGCTGGCAGATCCGGAACCGTCCGGGTCGCCTCCAGATCGGCGGGGCGCTTGCTGGGCGACGGCGCCCAGCGGCGAACCATCCGGCGCATGACCGCCCGCAGCTGCGCGTCGGTGGCCGTCGCGACCACCAGACGCAGGTCGTCCCGCGTGCCGGGCCAGGTCAGCGCGTCGGCACGCTCCGGCCCGTCGAACCGGGCCAGCACCTCGTCGATCTCCTGATCCGAACCGGCCAGCACGGTGTCCACCTGCGCGCCGCCCGCACGCAGAGCGTCCGCGCAGGCCAGCACCGGTGTCCGCGGGGTGGCGCAGGCCGAGCCACAGCCTCCGCAGCCGGACCCGCACGAGTCGCCCGACCCCTCGGCCAGGCTGAGGATGACGACGTCCATGCCTCAGCCGCCCAGCACCGAGTGCCGCTCGATGACCGCCTCGCGGCCCGGGCCGACACCGACGATGGAGATCCGCGCGCCGACCCGGGCCTCGACGAACTCGACGAACGCCTGCGCCTCGACGGGCAGATCCTCGAACTTGCGGCAGCCGGAGATGTCCTGCTTCCAGCCGGGCAGCGTCTCGTAGATCGGCTTGGCGTGGTGGAAATCGGTCTGGTTGATCGGCATCTCGTCGTGACGGACGCCGTTCACGTCATAGGCCACGCAGACCGGGATCTCGTCCAGGCCGTCGTAGTTGTCCAGCTTGGTCATCGCGAAGTCGGTGACCCCGTTGATCCGCTGCGCGTAGCGGCCGATCACCAGGTCCAGCCAGCCGATGCGGCGCGGGCGGCCGGTGGTCGTCCCATACTCGTGGCCGACCTCGCGCAGGTAGTCGCCCCACTTGTCGTGCAGCTCGGTCGGGAACGGACCCTCGCCGACGCGGCTGGTGAACGCCTTGAGCACCGCCACGACCCGGTCGATCCGCGTCGGCGGGATGCCGGAGCCGGTGCAGGCCCCGCCGGCCGTCGCGTTCGAGCTGGTCACGAACGGGTAGGTGCCGTGGTCGACGTCGAGCAGCGTGGCCTGGCCGGCCTCGCAGAGCACGACCTTCTCGTTGTCGAGCGCCTGGGACAGCTCTAGAGCGGTGTCCGCCACGTAGGGCCGGAGCCGGTCGACGTAGGAGAGCAGCTCCTGCACGACCTCCTCGACCTTGACCGCGCTGCGGTTGTAGATCTTCGACAGCACCTGGTTCTTGAAGAGCAGGGCCGCGGTCACCTTCTGCCGCAGGATCGACTCGTCGAAGAGGTCCTGCACGCGGATGCCGACCCGGTTCATCTTGTCGGCGTAGGTCGGGCCGATGCCGCGCCCGGTGGTGCCGATCCGGCGGGAACCCAGGAACCGTTCCGAGACCTTGTCCAGCGAGCGGTTGTACGACGCGATGACGTGCGCGTTCGCACTGATCCGCAGCCGGGACGTGTCGATGCCGCGGGCCTCCAGGCCGTCGATCTCCTGGAACAGCACGTTCAGGTCGACGACGACGCCGTTGCCGATCACCGGAATGACGTTCGAGGAGAGGATCCCGCTCGGGAGGAGGTGGAGTGCGTACTTCTCGCCGTCGATGACGACGGTGTGGCCCGCATTGTTGCCACCGTTGAACTTGACCACGTAGTCGAGCCGGTCACCCAGCAGGTCCGTGGCTTTGCCCTTGCCCTCGTCGCCCCACTGGGCGCCGATCAACACGATCACCGGCACTTTTAGGTATGCCTTTCCCCAAGGTGTACCTGGAGGAGCCCGGGTACTGCCGAAGTTTACGCGAACTAGGATGAGCAGTCGTGCGCGTACTTCTGATCGGCTCCGGTGGGCGCGAGCACGCGCTTGCCGTCGGCCTTGCTGCCGACCCGTCCGTCGAGTTCCTGGCCGCCGCGCCGGGCAACCCCGGAATAGCCCAGGTGGCGGAGCTGCATCCGGTGACCGCCACCGATCCCGCAGCGGTCGCCGCCCTCGCCGTCGAGCTGAGCGCCGACCTGGTCGTGATCGGCCCGGAGGCGCCGCTGGTGGCGGGGGTGGCCGACGCGGTGCGCGCCAAGGGCATCGCCTGTTTCGGCCCGTCCGCCGCGGCCGCGCAGTTGGAGGGCTCCAAGGCGTTCGCCAACGAGGTCATGGACGCGGCCGGCGTTCCGACCGCGCGCTCGTTCGCGTGTGAGTCGGCAGCCGAGGTCGCCTCGGCCCTGGACGAGTTCGGCGCCCCCTATGTCGTGAAGAATGACGGCCTGGCCGCGGGCAAGGGCGTGGTGGTCACGAACGACCGAGAGGTCGCGATCAAGCACGCCGGGGAGTGCGGCAAGGTCGTCATCGAGGAGTTCCTCCCCGGCCCCGAGGTGTCGCTCTTCGTGGTCACCGACGGCACCGCGGTCGCGCCGCTGATGCCGGCGCAGGACTTCAAGCGTCTCGAGGACAACGACGAGGGCCCGAACACGGGCGGCATGGGCGCCTACGCCCCGCTCGACTGGGCGCCGGCCGACCTGACCGAGCGGGTGCTGCGCGAGACCGTCGAGCCGACCCTCGCCGAGATGCGCCGCCGTGGCACCCCGTTCGCCGGCCTGCTCTACGTCGGTCTCGCCCTCACGCCCGACGGCCCCAAGGTCATCGAGTTCAACGCGCGGTTCGGTGACCCCGAGACGCAGGTCGTGCTCGCGCTGCTGGCCACGCCGCTGGCCGGGCTGCTCAAGGCCGCCGCGACCGGCACGCTCGCCGAGCACCCTCCGCTGCGCTGGCACGACGGTGCCGCGATCACGATCGTCATCGCCAGCCACAACTACCCGGGCACGCCGCGCACCGGCGACGTGATCACCGGCGCCGAGGTCCCGGGCGTGATCCACGCCGGCACCGCGCGCAACTCCGCGGGCGAGCTGATCTCCGCCGGCGGCCGCGTCCTCAGCGTCACCGCGACCGGTTCTGATCTCGCGTCCGCACGCGAGGCCGCCTACACGCTCGTGCGGGGGGTCTCCCTGCCGGGCGCCCAGTTCCGCACCGACATCGCGCTGCGCGCGCTCAACCAGGAGATCAAGATCTAAGGCCCGCTTCGGTACGTAGTTCTCGGCGCCCGCTCCCAGGCGACGCGCCGACTGCCTGTGCGTGCCCGCGCGACCTCCGCATCTGGTCCCGGCCCCAGCGCGCGTCACCGTCCCGGCTGGTTCTCATGGTCGTTATCCGGCCCGGATAACGACCATGAGAACCAGCCGGAAACCCGGAGGCGCGCTGCGGGCCCGGCCGTCCGCCACGTCGCGCGGGCACGCAGGGGCAGTCGGCGCGTCGCCTGCGGACGGGCGCCGACAACCTCGTACGAGAAAAGGGTGTGCGGCCTGGCGCGGAGAACCGCGACCGAACCGCACACCCTTCGCCGAAGCGGACCTGATCAGGCCTTGGGGATGTCGAAGAGCTTCGCGATGCTGGCGGCCAGCGCCAGGTCGCCCTTCGCCTTGATCTTGCCGGTCATGAACAGCATCATCGGGTTGCCGTCGCCCGCGACGACCTTGAGGAACGTGACCGCGTCCATGGTCATCGCCAGCTTCGGCTCACGGACCGGCGTCGTGGTGACGGTGCACTGACCGTTCTCGATCACGGTCTCGTAGGTGTTGGAGGCGCCGTTCGGCCCCGTGATGATCCAGTGGATGACGGCCTGCGCGTCGCCGGCCTTCTCCGCGCGGAACAGCGACGGCATCCGGTTGAAGACCTCGTCGAGGATCTTCGTCCGCGAGTCCGACGCCATGACTTCAGCGATCTTGGAGTCCGGGGTGGACTTGACGAGCTGAGCGAACTCCTTCGGGCCGATCGAGGAGAGCGACTCGGGGCTGAATTCAGTCATCAGTGGACCTTTCGGAATGAACGTCGAACCTACTCGCCGGTAACCTTAGCGAGAATGCCGCCTTTTCGTGCAGTCTGCCACTCTCCAACAACTGTTGGACGGTCGACCCGGCCGGCCATAGACTCCCCAACATGTCTTTGGCGGAGGATGCCGGGGCGGGCGGCCAGGCGGCGTTGCGCGCCCTCGCGCACCCGGTCCGATTGAGGATGTTGTCCCTGCTCAGCGGCGCTGAGCTGACCGCCGCGGAAATCGCCCGGGAGCTCGGGATCACCCATGCCAACGCCAGCTATCACCTGCGGAACCTGCTCGCCGGCGGCGTGATCACCGCGGGCCCCGAGGAGAAGATCCGCGGCGGGCTGGCGAAGAGATATCGCTACGTGACGACGAAGGACTCCGTGCCGGAGCAAGCCGGATTCGAGGTGTGGGTGGACCCTGCGACCTGGCAGGACGTCCGGGAGCGGATCGCCGCCGCGCTGCGCGACCTGCACGACGCCGCGCGCCCACCCGGCGAGCCCGGAACGATCCGCGCGAGCGCCACGGTCGCCCTCTTCGACGCGGAAGCCGGATGACGCGCGCGTTCCGCCTGCTCGTGGCCGGGAGGGCGGTGGACGCGTTCGGCAACGCCTCCACCGCGTGCGGGCGTGCTGGGCGAACTGCGCACCGGCTGGTCCGAGTTCCGCTCGCACACCTGGCTCTGGGTCGTGGTGGTCGCCGCCTGCGTGACGAATCTCGCCTGGGCGGGCGCCACGCACGTGCTCGCGCCGGCGCTCGCCGACGTCACCATCGGCCGGCAGTCCTGGGGGCTGGTGCTCGCGGCCCAGACGGCCGGCATGATCACCGGCGGCTTGCTCGCCATGCGGCTGCGGGTGCGGCGCTTCCTGCGGTACGGCGCCCTCGCGCTCTTCACGATGGCGGGCCCGCTGATCATTCTCGGTCTCACCCCGCGGCTGATCCCGCTGGCCTGTGCCGCTTTCCTGGCCGGCGTCGGGCTGGAGCAGTTCAGCGTGGCCTGGGAGACGACGATGCAGGAGCACATCCCGGCCGACCGGCTGGCCCGCGTCTACTCGTACGACATGGTCGGTTCGTTCATCGCCGTCCCGATCGGTGAGATGGCGGTCGGGCCGATCGCGGACCGGTTCGGCCTGCAGCCCACCCTGCTCGGCACCGCGGCCGTCCTGGTGGCCGGTCTTGTCGGAATGTTGAGCAGCTCGGACGTCCGCACCCTGCGTCACCGGCTGCCGAGGGCGGAGCCGGGGCACATGGAAGAATCGGTGCCGTGACCATCCCGAACGTGCTTGCCACCCGTTACGCCTCCGCTGAACTCGTCACTCTCTGGTCGCCGGAGGAGAAGATCCGGATGGAGCGCCGGCTGTGGCTGGCGGTCCTGAAGGCCCAGCGTGACCTCGGCGTCTCGGTTCCCGAGGGCGCCGTCGAGGCGTACGAGTCGGTGCTCGACCAGGTCGACCTGGCCTCCATCGCGGCCCGCGAGCGGGTCACCCGGCACGACGTCAAGGCGCGCATCGAGGAGTTCTCCGAGCTTGCCGGCTTCGAGCAGATCCACAAGGGAATGACCTCCCGCGACCTCACCGAGAACGTCGAGCAGTTGCAGGTCCGGGCGTCGCTGGAGCTGATCCGGGCGCGCGTCGTCGCGACCCTGGCCCGGCTCGCGGCGCTCGCGGTCGAGCACTCCGACCTGGTGCTGACCGGCCGTTCGCACAACGTCGCGGCGCAGGCGACGACGCTGGGCAAGCGTTTCGCCTCGGCGGCCGAGGAGCTGCTCATCGCGTACGAGCGTCTGGACGACCTGATCGGCCGGTACCCGTTGCGGGGCATCAAGGGCCCGGTCGGCACCGCCGCGGACCAGCTCGACCTGCTCGACGGCGACGCGGAGAAACTGGCGTCGCTGGAGGCCAAGGTCGCCGAGCACCTCGGCTTCAACCGGGTGCTGAACAGCGTCGGCCAGGTCTACCCGCGCTCGATCGACTTCGACGTGGTGTCCGCCCTGGCCCAGATCGTCGCGGGCCCGTCCTCGCTGGCCACCACGATCCGCCTGATGGTCGGGCAGGAGCTGGTCACCGAGGGCTTCAAGCCGGGCCAGGTCGGCTCGTCGGCGATGCCGCACAAGATGAACACGCGCTCGTCCGAGCGGGTCAACGGCTTGGCCGTGATCGTCCGGGGTTACCTGTCGATGGTCGGCGAGCTGGCCGGTGACCAGTGGAACGAGGGTGACGTCTCCTGCTCGGTGGTGCGCCGGGTGGCCCTGCCGGACGCGTTCTTCGCCACCGACGGTCTGTTCCAGACGTTCCTCACGGTGCTCGACGAGTTCGGGGCGTACCCGGCCGTGATCGCCCGTGAGCTGGATCGCTTCCTGCCGTTCCTGACCACCACCAAGCTGCTCGTCGCGGCGGTCCGCAAGGGCGTCGGCCGGGAGGTCGCGCACGAGGTGATCAAGGAGCACGCGGTCGCCGTGGCGCTGGCCATGCGGGAGAAGGGCGTGGCCGTCAACGACCTGTTCGACCGGCTCGCCGAGGACGGGCGGCTGCGGCTGACCCGGGCCGAGATCGACACTCTCGTCGCCGACCGGGCCGCCTTCGTGGGTGCCGCGCCGGCTCAGGTGCGCGCGGTTGCCGAGCGTGTCGCCGAGGTTGTGGAGCGTCACCCGTCGGCCGCCGGTTACACCCCCGCTCCCATCCTTTGAACTGGCCGAACAGTTGACCAGGTAGTCTCCTTCATGCTTACACCTATCAGTCAGGAGTGCCCGTGGCTCGCGTCGTGGTCGACGTCATGCTCAAGCCGGAGATCCTGGATCCGCAGGGTCAGGCAGTGGCGAATGCGCTGCCTCGGCTCGGCGTCAACGATGTCTCCTCAGTTCGCATCGGCCGTCGGATCGAGATCGAATTCGATGGCGAACCCGACCTCGATCGGGCTCGTGAGATCGCCGACAAGCTGCTCGCCAACCCGGTGATCGAGGACTACACGGTCCGGGTCGCCGACGCGGCGGAGGTTGCCTGACCATGCGGATCGGTGTGGTCACCTTCCCCGGATCATTGGACGACGGGGACGCCGCCCGCGCCGCCCGGCTTGCCGGCGCCGAGGCGGTTCGTCTCTGGCACGGCGACCCGGATCTGCACGGGGTCGACGCCGTGGTCCTGCCCGGCGGCTTCTCGTACGGCGACTATCTGCGCTGCGGCGCCATCGCGCGATTCGCTCCGGTCATGGAGTCGATCATCGACGCGGCCCGTGGCGGCCTGCCCGTGCTGGGCATCTGCAACGGTTTCCAGGTCCTCTGCGAGGCGCACCTGCTGCCCGGCGCGCTGACCCGGAACCAGCACCTGCACTTCCGTAACCGGGACCAGTGGCTCAAGGTCGAGGCGACGAACACCGCCTGGACCAACGGCTTCACGCCCGGCCAGGAAATCCTGATCCCGGTGAAGAACGGCGAGGGTTGCTACGTCGCCGACCCGGCCACCCTCGACAGGCTCGAAGCCGAGGGCCGGGTGATCGCGCGTTACATCAACGGCAACCCGAACGGCTCGCAGCGTGACATCGCCGGAATCACCAACGAGGCCGGCAACGTCGTCGGCATCATGCCGCACCCGGAACACGCCGTGGAGGCGCTGACCGGCCCGTCGCTCGACGGCCTCGGCTTCTTCACCTCCGTCCTGCGGGCCCTGGCGGGGTCGTCCGCGGCCGGCTCGCAAGCAGGGGGACAGCAGTGACGCAGCAACAGACTGGGCCGGCTATCTCGGAGACCGCCTTCGCCGCGACCGACGTCCTGGCCGAGGGCTTCGCCGACAGTCCGGACACGGTGCAGCGGGCCGAGCAGTCCTCCGACGACCTCCAGCCGTACGCGGATCTCGGTCTCAAGGACGACGAGTACGCGAAGATCAAGGACATCCTCGGCCGGCGGCCGACCGCGTCCGAGCTCGCGATGTACTCGATCATGTGGAGTGAGCACTGCTCGTACAAGTCGAGCAAGGTGCACCTGCGCGAGTTCGTCGCCAAGGTTCCGAAGAACACCCGGATGCTGGCCGGCATCGGCGAGAACGCGGGCGTCGTCCAGGTCTCCGACGACCTCGCGGTGACGTTCAAGGTCGAGTCGCACAACCACCCCAGCTACGTGGAGCCCTACCAGGGCGCGGCCACCGGCATCGGCGGCATCGTGCGCGACATCCTGGCGATGGGCGCACGCCCGATCGCGGTGATGGACCCGCTGCGCTTCGGCGCCCACGACCACCCGGACACCGCCCGCGTGCTGCCCGGCGTGGTCGCCGGCATCGGGGGTTACGGCAACTGCCTGGGTCTGCCCAACATCGGCGGCGAGATCGTCTTCGACCCGTGCTACCAGGGCAACCCGCTGGTCAACGCCCTGTCGATCGGTGTCCTACCGGTCGAGCGGCTGCAGAAGAAGGAGGCGACCGGCACCGGCAACATCGTCGTCCTCCTCGGCGCCCGCACCGGCCGTGACGGCATCGGCGGCGTCTCCGTGCTGGCGTCGGCCACCTTCGACGAGGAGGCCGAGCAGCGCCGCCCGTCGGTGCAGGTCGGCGACCCCTTCATGGAGAAGCTGCTGATCGAGAGCTGCCTGGAGCTGTACGACGCCGGCCTGGTCACCGGCATCCAGGACCTCGGCGGCGCCGGCCTGACCTGCGCGCTCACCGAAACCGCCGCGGCGGCCGGCACCGGCATGCGGGTCTGGCTGGAGCGGGTCCCGCTGCGCGAGGCCTCGATGTCGCCGACCGAGATCCTGGCCAGCGAGTCCCAGGAGCGCATGCTCCTGATCGTCACGCCGGAGAACCTGGCCGCGGTCCTCAAGGTCGCCGAGAAGTGGGGCGTCTGGGCCACCGCGATCGGTGAGGTCACCCCGCGTGCCGAGGACGGCACGCCCGGTCGCCTGCTGATCACGTGGAACGACCACGTCGTGGTGGACGTGCCGCCCGGCTCGCTCGCCGACGACGGGCCGGTCTACGAGCGTCCGCTGCGGGAGCCGTCCGACCTGATCCTGTTGCAGGCCGACCGGGCGGAGACCCTGCCGCGCCCGTCGACCGGTGACGAGCTGCGCGAGACCGTGCTGCGGATGGCCGCCTCGCCGAACCTGTGCGACAAGACCTGGGTGACCGAGCAGTACGACCGGTACGTGCTCGGCAACACCGTGCTGGCCCAGCCGGAGGACTCCGGCGTGCTGCGGCTCGACGAGCAGACGAACCTCGGCGTGGCGCTGTCGGTCGACGGCAACGGGCGGTTCGCGCGGCTCGACCCGTACGAGGGTGCCAAGCTCGCGCTGGCCGAGGCGTACCGGAACGTCGCCGTCACCGGCGCCCAGCCGATCGCCGTGACCGACTGCCTGAACTTCGGCTCGCCCGAGGACCCGGCCGTGATGTGGCAGTTCGCCCAGGCCGTGCAGGGTCTGGCGGACGGCTGCCAGCAGCTGGGCACCCCGGTGACCGGCGGCAACGTCAGCTTCTACAACCAGACCGGCGCCGCGGCGATCCACCCGACCCCGGTGGTCGGCGTGATGGGTCTGTTCGACGACGTCACCCGGCGCGTCCCGATGGGCTTCAAGTCCGCCGGCGAGTCGCTCTACCTGCTCGGCGAGACCCGCGAGGAGCTGTCCGGCTCCGAGTGGGCCTGGGTGACCCACGGCCACCTCGGCGGCCGTCCGCCCAAGGTCGACCTGGCGGCCGAGCAGACCCTCGGCAAGCTGATGGAGCGCGTCTCGCAGACCGGCCTGGTCAGTGCGGCGCACGACCTTTCCGACGGTGGCCTGGCGCAGGTCCTGGTGGAGAGCTGCCTGCGCTACGGGACGGGCGCCTCGGTGACCATCGAGTCCGCCTTCGTCCAGCTGTTCAGCGAGTCGGCGGGGCGCGCCCTGGTGTCCGTGCCGCAGGGCCACGAGCAGGCGTTCGTGGCGCTGGCGGCCGAGCTGGGCGTCCCGTGCGCCCGGATCGGGGTCACCACCGAGGCGGCGACGCTCGAGGTGACCGGCCAGTTCTCGATCCCGCTGGACGAGCTGCGGACTGCCTGGTCGGAGACCCTGCCGAAGCTGTTCGGCGGGCCGTCCTTCGCCGGGCTGCCCACCGAGGAGCCGGCCGCCGAGGCCGCTCCGGCTCCGGTTGCTGCCGCTCCGGCTCCGGCCGGCGAGGCCGAGGTGCCCCAGATCCGGTCGGTGACGCTGGAGCTGATCGAGCCGAAGGCTCAGGAGCCTGACCTGCCGTAAGCGCTACGAGCCGGCCCGGGGATCCATTCCCCGGGCCGGCCCATGAAGAAGGGCCCCGCGCGATGCGCGGGGCCCTTCTCGTTGGCTCAGATCACTCTTCCCATTCGCGGTTGCGCCGCGCAGGGTCGGGGTGCTGCTGCCCATAGGCCCCGCCGCGCGGGTCGTAGCCGGCCTGCTGGTTGCCGTAGCCGCCCTGCTGCTGCTGCTCGTAACCGGGCTGCTGCTGACCGCCGTATGCCGCGCCGTGCTGGTCGTAGCCGGCCGGCTGGTCGTAACCCGGGGCACCGTAGCCGCCCTGGTCGTAACCGGCGGGCTGCTGCTGGCCGCCGTACGCCGCGCCGTGCTGGTCGTAACCGGCCTGCTGGTCGTAGCCCTGGGTGCCGTAGCCGCCCTGGTCGTAACCGGCCTGCTGGTTGCCGTAGGCGCCCTGCTGCTGGTCGTAGCCCTGGGCGCCGTAGCCACCCTGGTCGTAGCCGCCGTAGCCAGCCTGCTCGTCATACCCGCCGTTGTCCGGCTGGTACATGCTGGTGTGCTCGTCGTAGCGCTGCTGGCCCTGGCCCGCCTGCTGACCCTGGTCGTAGCCGCCGGTCGCGGCGCCGTACCCGTTGTCCTGAGCGCCGTAGACGCTGGTCGCGCCGCCGGCCGGGGTTTCCCACTGGCTGTTGTTGCCCGTGCCGAGGAAGCCGCCCTGCGGGGGCATCGGAGCACCGTAGGGGTCGGGGAACTCGTCCTCGACCGGCGGGCGGTGGATCATCGTGGGCGCGTCGCTCAGGCCACCGGCCATGCCGCCGCCCATGCCGCCCATCCCGGCGCCCGCGACCATCGTCGCGTCGTTGCGGCCGGCGCCGACCGGCGCGGCCACCCGGGTGGGGTCGGCACCGCCGAACTGGCCGGGGCCGGTGGGGCTGCCGCTCGGGCCGCCGCCGAAGCCGCCGCTGCCCGGCGAGTCATCGTTCTTCGCGGCGTTCTTCCGGCGCATCCAGACCAGGACCATCGCGCCGACACCACCGGCGACGAGCAGGCCGCCCATCACGATCAGCAGCCAGGAGCTGCCGCCGTCGTCAGAGGTGTTCGTCGTGGCCGCCTGCGTGTTTCCGGGGTTGGCCGGCGCTTCGTCGGTCGCCTCGTCAGTGGCCTCGTCGGTCGCCTCGGAGCTGGGCGGGGCGCTGGTCGCCGTGCTCGGCGAGGGCGACGCGCTCGCTACGGCGAGGGACTTCAACACCAGCGACACGCTCACGCTCTTGCCGGCCGTGCCGGTGGTGGTGACCAGGGTGGACTTGTAACCGTCCAGCTTCGCACCGACGGTGATCTTGCCGGCGGCGATCGGCGCCGCGTCCGACGACGTGAAGGCGAAACCACCGTCGCCGCCAGAGGTCGTCGGGTACGAGTGGCCCTGGCTGTCTTGGATGCCGACCTGCGCGCCCGGGACGGCTTTGCCCTCGCCGTCCTTGACCTTGCCGGAGACCTGCCGCACGGTCTTCGGAGCCTCCGCGCCCTTGACCGTGATGGTCTTGGAGTCGGCCGGGTTTCCGTTGATCGAGAGCGTGATCGTGGCCTGCGCCTTCAGCCCGGTGCCGACAGCCGGCATCCGGATCTGCGCGGAGAAGTCGCCGCCGTCCTCCGTGCCGGGCGGGACCGTGTTGGTGCCGCACTGCACGCAGACCGCGCCGCCACCAGCGCTGACCTTGATGGTGATCGGCTGGCCCGGGGGAGTGTCGGTGGCGCCCGCGGGGTTACTAGCCGTGTATGAAACGGTTACAGTAGCCCCAGGGTCAGCCTGCTGTGGCGCGTCCGTGAACTTGGCAGAGGGGTCGGCTGCCAGGGCAGCCGTCTGAACGCCGGCCACCATGCCGACGACCAGCGCCAGGAACGCACCGGCCTGGGCAGCCCGGCCACGTAGGTGCGTTGTCACATCCACCGCCTTCCGTGTCGCGTGGTCTGCGGTTACTTCCCCGGCAGATCTCTCGCGACTTGTACGCCGTCGGCAACTATGCCTTGTCGCATGCCTTTTGCGCGACCCAGGGCGGTGTGCCGTTGTCGGTAAACCGCGTCGTATCGTCCCGACATGTCGTCTGCGCACAATAAATCCGACTCGGTGGCCGCGGCGCTGGACGCGCTGGACCGAGGGGACGAACCTGACCGGACGGTGCTGCGTGACGCGGTCCGGGCACTGCTGACCGAGTTGTCCCGCCGAGCGCCTGGCCGTTCGGTGGAGGTACGAATTCCACCTTTCGGTGCGATTCAGTGCGTCCCCGGTCCCCGGCACACCCGCGGCACACCGCCCAATGTGGTCGAGACGGATCCGATGACCTGGCTGCTCGTGGCCACCGGCCGCCTGGAGTGGGCGCAAGCGGTCCGGGACGGGCGCCTGCGGGCCAGCGGGATCCGCACCGATCTGAGCGAGTACCTGCC
Source organism: Actinoplanes cyaneus (assembly GCF_016862095.1). Classification (GTDB taxonomy): domain Bacteria; phylum Actinomycetota; class Actinomycetes; order Mycobacteriales; family Micromonosporaceae; genus Actinoplanes; species Actinoplanes cyaneus. The sequence goes on along the minus strand of NZ_BOMH01000054.1, from coordinate 24,750 downwards.
GCTGACCCCGGAATGAGCCCGGGCCGGGTGTCTCCGGGCTCGCGTACACTGGGCGATCGGAGCGAGCGGAGTTCGGGCAGACCACCGGTGGTCAGCGCTTCGAGCAGTTCGTGCGAACCGACATGAGGGAGCGACAGGTGCCCCGAGGCGACGGCCTACTGACCGACGATCTCGACCCCCAGGAACGCGGCCCCCAGGATGCCTGTGGCGTCTTCGGTGTCTGGGCCCCCGAGGAAGAGGTCGCCAAACTCACGTACTTCGGGCTCTACGCACTGCAGCACCGGGGCCAGGAAGCCGCCGGCATCGCGGTGAGCGACGGGTCCGGCGTCGTGGTCTACAAGGACGTGGGCCTGGTCTCCCAGGTCTTCGACGAGCCCACCCTGGCAAGCCTGCGCGGCCACCTGGCGATCGGCCACGCGCGCTACTCGACGACCGGCGGGTCGAACTGGGAGAACGCGCAGCCCACGATCCGCGCCACCACGGCCGGCACGACCATCGCGCTGGCCCACAACGGCAACCTGGTGAACACCGCCGAGCTCGCCAAGGAGGTCGCCGACCGCGGCCTCGAGGTGGGCGACGCCACGTCGGACACGATGCTGGTCACCACCCTGCTGGCCGGGCGCCCCGACCTCTCCGTCGAGGCCGCCGCCATGGAGGTGCTGCCCACGCTGCGCGGCGCCTTCAGCTTCGTCTTCATGGACGAGCACACGCTTTACGCCGCCCGGGACGCGCAGGGTGTCCGCCCGCTCGTCCTCGGCCGGATGGAGAACGGCTGGGTCGTCGCGAGCGAGACCGCGGCGCTGGACATCACCGGTGCCAGCTTCGTCCGTGAGGTCGAGCCCGGCGAGATCATCGCGATCGACGAGCACGGCCTGCGTTCCTCGCGGTTCGCCGCCCCGGAGCCCAAGGGCTGCCTCTTCGAGTATGTGTACCTGGCCCGCCCGGACACCACGATCGCCGGCCGCAACATCTACGCGGCTCGTGTCGAGGTCGGCCGCAAGCTCGCCAAGGAGCACCCGGTCGAGGCCGACCTGGTGATCGGCGTCCCGGAGTCCGGCATCCCGGCCGCGATCGGTTATGCGGAGGCCTCCGGCATTCCGTACAGCGCCGGCTTCATGAAGAACGCGTATGTCGGCCGCACCTTCATCCAGCCCTCGCAGACCATCCGTCAGCTCGGCATCCGGCTGAAGCTCAACCCACTGCGCGAGGTCGTCCGGGGCAAGCGGATCGTCGTGATCGACGACTCGATCGTCCGGGGCAACACCCAGCGCGCCCAGATCCGGATGCTGCGCGAGGCCGGCGCCCTGGAGGTCCACGTCCGGATCTCGTCGCCGCCGGTGAAGTGGCCGTGCTTCTACGGCATCGACTTCGCCACCCGGGCCGAGCTGATCGCGAACGGTCTGGAGATCGACGGCATCCGCCGCTCGATCGGCGCCGACAGCCTGGGCTACGTCTCGCTGGACAACCTGATCCAGGCCACGGAGCAGCCGAAGAGCCGGCTCTGCATGGCCTGCTTCGACGGGGAGTACCCGATCGAGCTCCCGGCCGCCGACCTGATCGGCAAGCACGTGCTGGAGGGTGTCGGCCGCCGCGCCGCCGAGAAGGCGAACGAGGCCGCTGTCACCGAGCTCGAGGCCGACTACGAGGCCCGCGAGCACGGCGATGACCACGCGGCACCGGCGCCGCTCGTGGCCAGCCCGGGTGGCGCCTCGGCGCTGCATCACCCGTGACCTTTCTAGTTCGCAGAAACCGCTAAGGGGAGAACCGTGACGCACGTGTCCGAGCGCAGTGCCGGATCGAACGGCGCTGAGGGCGGCGACCGACAGCCGTGGACGGCGGGCGCCGGCCGCGGGCCGCGCAAGCGCTCCGCGACGTATGCGGCGGCGGGTGTCTCGATCGACGCCGGCGACCGGGCGGTCGAGCTGCTCAAGTCGAAGGTGAAGAGGACCACCCGGCCCGAGGTCATGGGTGACCTGGGCGGCTTCTCCGGCCTGTTCCGGCTCAACACCGCGAAGTACAAGAGCCCGATCCTGGCCTCGTCGACCGACGGCGTCGGCACCAAGCTGGTCATCGCCCAGCAGCTCGACATCCACGACACGATCGGTATCGACCTGGTCGCCATGGTCGTCGACGACCTGGTGGCCTGCGGCGCCGAGCCGCTGTTCCTGCTCGACTACATCGCCTGTGGCGAGGTCGTGCCGGACAAGATCGCCGAGATCGGCGCCGGCATCGCGGACGGCTGCCGGTATGCGGGCTGTGCTCTGCTCGGTGGCGAGACCGCCGAGCACCCGGGCGTGCTGCGCCCGGACGAGTACGACGTGTCCGCCACCGGGGTCGGCGTCGTCGAGGAGAGCGAGATCCTCGGCAAGGAGCGGGTCGAGCTGGGCGACGCGGTGATCGCGATGCGCTCGTCGGGCCTGCACTCGAACGGTTACTCCCTGGTCCGCCACGTGCTGCTGGGCGCCGGCCGGATGCGCCTGGACACCGTTGTCGAAGACTTCGGCACCTCGCGCACCCTGGGCGAGGAACTGCTGACCCCGACCAAGATCTACGCCAAGGACTGCCTGGGCCTGATCGAGGAGACCGACGTCCGGGCGTTCTCGCACGTCACCGGCGGCGGCATCCCCGGCAACCTGAACCGGGTGCTGCCCAGCACGATGGACGCCGTGGTCGATCGCTCGACGTGGCGCCCGCAGCCCATCTTCGACCTGATCCAGGCCAAGGGCCGGATCGAGGACTCGGAGATGGAGTCGACGTTCAACATGGGCGTCGGCATGTTCGCCGTCGTCTCCCCTGACGACGCCGACCGCGCGATGGCCTACCTGGCCGGCCGTGGTGTCGAGGCGTGGCAGGTCGGCGAGGTGCTGGAGGGCACCGGCCAGGTGCAGATGATGGGTTCGTACACCCGGGGCTGACCCAGAGTGACGGTTCCTGTGATCACGGCGTGAGTGAACTCGCGCCGATCCATCACCGCACGACGGTGAGCCTGGTTCACCACAGGCCGAACGTGAAATGATCCGTGTGTGCCGATGTCCGGCACATACGGATCTTTCGCATTGAGTGGCGAGGTTCGTCTGGACCGCGAGGCCTAGCCTGGCCCTGTGCCATGGGTGCCGGACGGAGGTGCGCGATGACGGGCACGTGGAGCGGGATGCGGGGCATCTCGGCGGAGCCGGGTTACGTCGTCATGCAGCCGACTACTCTGTGCAACCTGGCCTGCAACTACTGTTACCTGCCGTTCCGCCGGGAGAACCGGAAGATGCCGGTCGCCGTCGCCGAAGCGGTGGCCGCCGAGATCGCCGATTTCGCGAGGGCCGGTCGCTTCTCGGTGGTCTGGCACGGCGGTGAGCCGCTCGCGGCCGGCGCCGACCACCTGGCCGCGCTCTTCGCCCCGTTCGGCCCCGGCGTGGAGCATCACGTCCAGACGAACGCGACGCTGATCGACGACGCCTGGTGCGAGTTCTTCGTCGCGCACGACGTCCGGGTCAGCGTGAGCGTCGACGGGCCGCCCGAGCGCAACGGCGAGCGGGTGGACCGGGGCGGCAAACCGGCCTACGACCTGATCGCCAAGGGCATCGAAGCGCTTCGGCGGCACGGGATCCCGTTCTCCACCCTGTGCGTGGTGTCCGACCCGCGGCCCGGCGTGGCCACCGAGCTGTACGAGTACTTTCTCGGCCTGGGCTGCGAGGTGCTCGGCATCAACGTCGAGGAGCAGGAGGGCGTCAACCTGCGGCTGAACCGGCACGACCCGTCCGCGGTCAGCGCGTTCTGGGCCGAGCTCGTCAGTGCCTGGCGCCGGGCGCCCAGCATCCACCTGCGCGAGGTGGAGTGGTCGTTGCGGTATGTGGGGGCGGTCCTCGACGGCACCGCCGACAGTCTGCTGCCGAGGCGGCTCGATCCGATCCCGACGATCGCGCACGACGGCTCGGTGGTGCTGCTCTCGCCCGAGCTGGCGGGCTTCCACGACCCCCGCTACGGCGACTTCACCAGCGGCAACGTGCTCACCACGCCGTTGCGGGAAATCCTCGCGGGCGCGGCGGACACCCCGTGGATCGGCGAATTCCTGCGCGGTGTCGAGGCGTGCCGGGAGAGCTGTCCCTACTTCGGGTTCTGTGGCGGCGCTCACGCGGCCAACCGCTACTTCGAACACGGCAGGTTCGACGTCACCGAGACGGACCACTGCCGGAACAGCAAGATTCGCCTACTGGAAGGAGTGCTGGATCATGCCCGAGATCACGAGCCCACGGCCGTCTGACGGTGTGGAGACGGATCCGGTGACGACCCGGGTGCACGACACCCGGGACGGGCTGGCCTCGCTCATCGCCGAGGCGGAGACGGCCCGGCGGCAGCGTGCGGAGCAGGTGTCGGCCGACAGCGGCTCGGCGGTGTGCGCCTGGAACCACTTCGAGAACATCCCGACGTTCTACAACTGGAACAACCGGCCACGCTGAGTCGCGGGCCCGGCCGGCGAACCTGCCCGGAAAGGGACCGCGAGCAGCGGTCGTATACGGGACGGCGCACGGCCGAAGCTCACGCACGAAAACGCCGCGCCGGAACGAGTGCGGTTCATCGCCAGCCGAGACATCCGACAAGCAGCGTCCGAGTCGCGCCCATCCAGGCCGCACGGAGGCGTGGCCGGGGCTTGGGCGGGCGAGAGACACCCGGCAGGCCGCAACCAGGCCACAGAGGCGAGGTGGGCACACGCGTAGAACCGCGTGGCAGGCCGCAAACCGTGCCGCGCGCAGACGGGGCTCGGTCGGAGCCCACGCGGACACCGCCCGCGTGGGCTTCCATTGCAACCGCTAGGAGTTGATGACCACGGCGCACTTGAGCACGCGGGTCCTACCGCGTGCTCCGTGCCTTACGGGGTCAAATCCGCCTTGGAGGCGACCAGGAATCCTGGTCGTCGTCAGCGTCATCCTCGTCATCGTCGACGAACTCTTCGTTGTCGTCGTCGAAATGACGGTCGGACTGGCGTGTACCGGCCAGTTCGCGCTGCAAGGCGGTGAGGTCGGTGTTCGGGGAGTGGTACTTCAACTCCCGGGCCACCTTCGTCTGCTTGGCCTTAGCACGGCCGCGCCCCATGGCTCGACCCCCTCGCACAGAATTCGGGGCAGCCCGAAGGCGGGCCCCGATGACGTCAGGCATCTCTCGTGGGTCTTACGGTACATGGGCGATGCCGTCTTCGGCACCTCGGGTTGCGTGTGACACTGCCGCGCGTCGCGGTTCGGTCCAAACAACGCCGCGCAGCAGCGTCTGAACCGGTCTAGTTGAGGTAAATCGCCCGCAGGCGCCCGACTTCCGCCATCCGGCGCTCGGCGAGCCGGTCGGCCGCGACGGCGGGCGGGACACCCTCGTCGCCGGCGAGCTGAAGGATGCGCCGGGTGGTCTCGAAGATCCCGGTGGCCCGCAGCTTGGCCCGGTCGAAGTTGAAGCCCTCGATCTCGTCGGCCACCTGGATCACGCCGCCGGCGTTCACCACGTAATCCGGGGTGTAGAGGATGCCGCGGTCGTCCAGCAGCTTGCCGATGCCCGGATGGGCCAGCTGGTTGTTCGCCGCGCCGGTGACCACCTTGGCGCGCAGCACCGGCACCGTGTCGTCGTTGAGCGCGCCACCCAGCGCACAGGGCGCGTAGACGTCGAGGTCCGAGGTGATCAGCGTCTGATTGTCCGGCACGAGCTCGACCTCGGGGTGGGTCGTGCGGGCCCATTCCAGCGCGGCCGGGCTGACGTCGGTCGCGACGACCGTGGCACCGTCCTCGATCAGGTGGGCCACCAGATACTTCCCGACCTTGCCGAGGCCGGCGACGCCCACCGTGCGGCCGGCCAGCGTCGGGCTGTCCCAGGTGTGCTCGGCGGCCGCGCGCATGCCCTGGTAGACGCCCCAGGCGGTGAGGACGGACGAGTCGCCGGCGCCGCCGTGCTCGACGCTGCGCCCGGTGACGTAACGGGTCTCGCGGGCGATCACGTCCATGTCGGGGACGTACGTGCCGACGTCGCACGCGGTGTAGTAGCGGCCCTTCAGGGATTCGACGAAACGTCCGTACGCCCGGAGGAGGGTTTCGGTCTTCGTGGTGGCCGGGTCGCCCCAGATGACCGCCTTGCCGCCACCGAGGTCCAGACCGGCCAGCGCGTTCTTGTAGGCCATCCCGCGGGACAGTTTCAGCACGTCGGCGAGGGCGGCCGCCTCGCTCTCGTAGGGGTAGAACCGGGTGCCGCCGAGCGCGGGCCCGAGCGCGGTGGAGTAGATGCCGATGATCGCTTTCAGGCCGGAGTGCCGGTCCTGGCAGAAGACGACCTGTTCGTGCCCGGAGGCGTCATTGCCGTCGGTGTCGAACACACCCATCGTTGTTCTCCTGATTCTTCGGTGTAGGCCTTCGTGGGGCCCCTCTGTCCGGCGGGGTGGGCCGGACAAGGCCGAGCCTAGGCCCTGCTGCGTGATTCGGCCCCGGTCGGATAACGAGCCCGGGGACTTGCCGAGCGAATGGCACGGGGATTACGCCCGCGCGGGAAGTTCCACCCGGCCGGATCTGTGAAACGATCGCGCCGTGCCGTCACTGTTCGCGTCGTACCTACGGATCTACGAGCCGCTGACCGCCTTCGACCGGGAGCGACAGGTCTTCTGGCGTCGTTACGCCAAGGAGGGCCGCGATCTGGGGCCGATCGAGGGCCCGGTCCGGCAGCGCACCGCCGTGCTGGAGGCTCTCGGGGCGGGCTGGACCCGCCTTCCCGACCTGCCCGACGAGGCGTACGTCCTGGAGTGGGAGAACTCTATCCTCGTCTGCCCGTGGAACCTGCGGCTGCGGGTCGCCGAGGCGGCGCTGAACGCGCGCGACGGTGTCCCCGCCGTGCTGGCGGACGCCTTCGTCCCCCCGGTGCTCGCCGGTCAGGCCAAAGCCGTGGTGGAGGACTGGCGCAGCGGCGCCCGGGTGCTGGAGCAGGGGGTGCCCCGGGTGCACGAGCAGATCGCCACCTGGGGGGTGCCACTGCGCTGGTTCGCCTTCGTCGATCTGGAGGAGCGGGACATCGCGCTCACCGGCCGGCGGCGCACGCTGCGTTACCGCACGGAGATCTCCAAGGCCCGCCGGCGGGCGCACCGGGCGGTCTCGGTGCTGCGCAAGTCGCTCGGCGACGCCCCGATCACCGAGGCGGTCGAGGAAGGCACCCGCTGGCTCGAGGAGTTCCATCCCCGATCGGTCGTCGAACTCGATTACGGCGGCCTGGTCAACCTCCTTCCGGAGGACAAGCTGGCCGGTGACGACTCACCCGGACTGGTGGCTGCCGGCCTGTCGGCACTCTCCCGTGGCGACGCCGACGCGGCCGGGGAGGCGTACGAGAAGCTGGTCGCTAGATGGCGAAGTGTCCAACTTCTCGAGCGCAGCAACTGAGCAGCGGAAATAGGACAGACCGGGAAGTTTCTCCGGCCGTGGAAGCGCTCCCGAAGCGAACACTCTTCGTGATCGGCGACGCCCGAAGCGTGATAATCGGACTAAACGAGACACTATCTGGCGTAGAAAACACGTAAAAATCGGGCATGCTTCATCCGTCTATCTGGGGACGTTCGTCCGTTCGGCCCATGTCGGACATCGGGGACTAGCCGGACCATGAGAGACGCACCGGCCGGCGGGACCCCGGCCGATGTTTTTAGGCACCTGTGGAGGAGTGACCGATGGCATCGCGTACGCACGATCCTGAGCCGCTACTAACGCCGGCCGAGGTGGCGTCGATGTTCCGAGTCGACCCGAAGACCGTCACCCGGTGGGCGAAGGCGGGCAAGCTCAGCGCAATTCGCACGTTGGGTGGCCACCGTCGCTACCGGGAGTCGGAGGTTCGCGCCTTGCTGCAGGGGCAGATTCCCACGCAGCGTCAGGGTGACTGACCGGTTCGACCTAGATCGTTGTAAGGGGCGTGCGCCGGGGAAGGCGTAACGCCCCTTCTTCGTTTCCCGGATCTGCAATTTCCTAGATCAACGACTTCGCCATGATCGGGTTACGCGGGCCGCGCCTGAGTTGCTCTCGCGCCGACGGCCCAGAAGAGTACCGACCATGGAACAACCGGCGATCGGCGACGCGTTCGGCGAGATGATCAGAGACGCGTACGCGGTACGGACCGGCATCGGCCCACGTCCGCTGGCCGGCGGGCGTCTGCCCCGGCCGGTGATCGAGGTGATCGAGCGCGACGACGGCCTGATCAACGGCGCGCCCGCCGATCACTACCTGGACGAGCCGGAGGCCTGGCAGCCGCACGACCACCGGGCTCTGCGGCTGTGCCGCGGGCACGTGCTGGACATCGGGGTCGGCGCCGCCCGGATCGCGCTCGAACTGCAGCGCCGTGGCTTCGCGGTCACCGGCCTGGACACCTCGCCCGGCGCGATCGAGGTGGCCCGCAAACGCGGCTTGCGCGACACCGTGCTGAGCACCGTGGACGGGTATGCCCGGGCGTCCGCCCGTTACGACACGTTCCTGCTGCTCGGCAACAACCTGGGCCTGCTGGAGGGGCCGGAGCGCGCGCCGGTGTTCCTGGAGGCGCTGGCCCGGCTGGCGAACCGGGGCGCGCGGATCCTCGCGCAAGGCGCCGACCCGTACGGGACCAAGGATCCGGTGCACGTCGCCTATCACCAGCGGAACCGGGCCCGGGGGCGACTCGGCGGGCAGCTGCGCCTGCGCCTGCGGTACCGGCTGGTGGCCTCGGACTGGTTCGACTACCTGAACTGCTCGGTCGACGAGCTCGATCAGCTGCTCAAGGGCACCGGCTGGCATCTGAAATCGATCGACCAGAAGGACCGCCCGTACTACCTTGCGGTCATGGAGCAAGACCATTGACCGAACTGACCCGCGACCAGGTCCGCCTCAGCCGGAGGATGTCCCTGGTGCTGCGACACCGGCCCGAGGTGGCCGGTCTGACCCTCGACGCGAACGGCTGGGTGCCGATCGCCGATTTCCTGGCCGCCCTGGACATCAGCCGCACCGAGCTGGACCACGTGGTGGCGAACAACGACAAGTCCCGCTTCGCCGTCGCCGTGGGCGAGGACGGGGTGGAGCGCATCCGCGCCAGCCAGGGCCATTCCCGCCGGGTTCCGGTGGACCTGGACCTGCCGCCCGTGGCGCCACCGGCGGTGCTCTTCCACGGCACCCCGCGGGAGAACCTCGACTCGATCCTGCGGAACGGGCTGCGGCCGCGCAGCCGTCACCACGTACACCTCTCGGTCGATGTGCCGACCGCCCTGGTGGTGGGCCGGCGCCGGTCGGCGGAGGTGGTGGTGTTCGAGGTGGCGGCGGGCGTGATGGCGGCCGCCGGCCACGTGTTCCACCGCAGTGCCAACGGGGTCTGGCTGACCTCGGAGGTCACCCCTGAGCACCTTTCGGTAAAACGGACAAATCCGTAATCTGCCAGGTTGATCGACCATCCACTGTGGTCGCACGCACGGATTGCCGGACATCACCCCGGCGTCCTGGTTAGCGTGGACGGATGGGGACGGTCACGCGGCGTCATCTCACCGATCTCCCCAGCACACCCGGATTGCTCAGCGCGCTCGTCCTGGTCGCGATTCTGGCGGGGCTCTGCCTCGGCCTGCCGGCACTCGATCGTGCCGTCCCGGCCCAGCGGGCGATACCCGGAGGTGAGCCGTACCGGGTCGGTGCCGGGGTCACCGTGGTGCCACCGGCCGGTGCGACGCTCGACGTCACGGGCACCCGGCCGGGAGAGGACCGCGCCACGGCGCTGTTCCGGCTCGGCGCGGTGCGGTACTCGATCGCGGTCCAGCCCTTCTCCGGCGACCTGCCGCAGGCCGCCGTCCGGCTCCGCCAGCGGATCACCGACACCTCGGGATACCAGGTGACCGGCACCCAGCTCGCGGTCTCCACCGCGGGTGGGCTGGCCGGCCTGCAGGGTGGTTACACCGCCGGGGACCGGGGCGGCCGTTACGCGGTCTTCGTCGCGCACGGCCTGACGATCGAGGTCACCGTCAGCGGCGCCGACCTGGATCTGGATCACACCCTGCCGGCCATCGATGCCAGCACCAAGACTTTGCGGTACGAGGGTGGCCGGTGAGCTCGCCCGTCCGGCCCGGTGCCGCCTGCCCGGCCACTCCGTACCGGCTGCCCGCGTTCTGGGTGGTGATCGCGCTGCTCGCCACCGGCGCCGTGCGGATGTCCCAGATCCTCGCGAAGTTCCTCGACTCCTACCCGATCGCCACGATCACCGCGCTCGCCCTCTTCGCCCTGCTCGCCGTGCCGTTCTGGCTCTTCGTCCAGGAGCTCGACTTCTTCGAGCGGGAACCGGCCGGCCTGCTGGTCCTCGCGTTCTCCTGGGGCGGCCTGGTCGCCACCAGCGTCTCCATCCCGGGCAGCACCGCCGTGGAGAACCTGATCGCCAAACTCGGCTCACCCGGCCTGGCCGCCGACTGGGGCGCCGCGCTGGCCGGCCCGACCGTCGAGGAGATCGCCAAGACGCTCGGCGTGATCGCCGTCGTGCTGATCGCCCGCTCGCAGGTGAACAGCGTGCTGGACGGTGTCGTCTACGGCGCGATGGTCGGGCTCGGCTTCCAGATCGTCGAGGACATCGTCTTCGCGATCGGCGCGGTCGCGCTCGCCGGGCAGGGCGACCAGGTGCAGCCCGTGATCACCACGTTCCTGGTCCGCGGCTTCCTGGCCGGGGTCTGGAGTCACACCTTGTTCGGCGCGCTGGCCGGAGCCGGCATCGGTTACCTGGTGGTCAGCACCGACCGGGGCCGGCCGCGCCGGGTCGCCACGGCCGCGCTCGCGCTCTTCGGCGCCTGGGCCTCCCACGTGCTGTGGAACTCGCCGCTGTTCCGGGAGGGGCTCGGCAACGGCGCGGTGGCGCTGCTCGCCGTGCTGGTCTTCAAAGGCCTGCCACCGCTGGTGCTCATCCTCATGCTGGTGCGTCGCGCACACGATCGCGAGGCGGAGTATTACGTCGCCCGGCTCCAGGGCCTGGACGACCCCGAGGTGATCACCGAGGGCGAGCTGCGGGCACTGGGCTCCGGGTCACGCCGTGCCGCCGCGCGCCGGCATGCCGCCGAAAAGGCAGGGCGGGAAGCTCGGGCCACAGTACGCCGCCTGCAGCGTGCCCAAGCCCGGCTGGCCGTCGAGCTCAGCCGGGCCTCGGAACAAACAGATCAACCCCATTCCGACGTACGGCGGCATCGCGCCACCCTGATCGCACTGGGCCACCCGGAAGCGGTCGAAGGTCTCCGCTCCTGGCGGCACACCGCCTCGGCGATCGGCACCGCGGCCGTCGCGATCGCCGTCCTGTGGGTCGCGCTCTCCGCTCTCGGCGGGGCGTAGCTCAGCTCGCGGCCGGCGGCAGCCCGCCGTCGCCGTCGACGATCGTGTCCGGCGTGCCGTCCTCGTCGAGGTCCACCATCGTGATGTCGACCTTGCCGTCGCCGTCCGTGTCGAACTGGAAGAGGTCGGGCTTGCCGTCGCCGTCGGTGTCCGACACCCAGACGTCGACCTTGCCGTCGTTGTTCGCGTCGCTGGTGATCAGGTCGACGCGGTCGTCGCCCCTGGTCTCGACGACCTCGTGCGGCTCGCTCATCTCGTCTCCTTCGACGGTCTCTGGGGTCTGCGTCTCTTCTACGGACGCCGACTCTGCCCGGCGGGATCACCGGAAACAACCGCCACATCAATACCCCGCGTACGCAAACGGCAGTCCCGCCCCCTGTGACGGGTATCGCTGGTGACCGGTTGATACGCGGGTAACGTACGCCGTCGTGGATATCGCGGCAGACGGCACGCAGCACCTCTTCACCAGCAACGGAGGCGGTGCGCTCGCCGAGCGGATGGGCATCGTGATCACCGAGGCGACAGCCGAGCGGGTGGTCGGGACGATGCCGGTCGACGGCAACACCCAGCCGTACGGACTGCTGCACGGCGGCGCGTCCTGCGTGCTCGCCGAGACGCTCGGCTCGGTCGGCGCGGTGCTGCACGGCCAGACCGTGGACCGGCCGTTCGCCGTCGGTGTGGACATCAACGCCACCCATCACCGGGCTGCCCGCTCGGGGCTGGTGACCGGGGTCGCCGTGCCCGTGCACCGGGGTCGCGCGGTCGCCACGTACGAGGTCGTCCTGGAGGACGAGAGCGGTGAACGGGTGTGCACCGCGCGCATCACCTGCCTGCTCCGCGGGGCGTGAGATCCCGCCGCTGATCCACAGGCGATCCTTGACGGTGACGCGTACGGTTTGCAACGTGACCGAAGCACCACAGCACGCGTTCGACGACGCCACGCAGATCCTGGCCTGCGCTCTCACCGGTGACAGTGATGCCGTGGCCAGCAGCTTCGATGCCGTCGTCAGCCGGGATGGGGTGGTCGGCGCCTGGGACGTCGCGTGGTGCCTCGCCGCGACGATGGTCGGCGAGCTGCCCGGGAGCGGGGGCTGGACCCTCGAGTTCCCGGGGATCGACGACGCTCGTTACGACAAGCGGTGGGTGGCCCGTTTCGTCAGTGCCTACGTGAACGGGGACGCCCCGACCGGGGAGGCGCTCTTCGGGGCTGCGATCGCCGACGGCCAGCTGCCTGATTGTCTGCTCGCGCTGGCCGGTTCCACGGTCGCGACGCTGCGCCACCGGGCGGCCTGATCCGGACGTCCCGGCGGAGTCGCCGAGGCCGTGGGGTCAGTGACCCTTCAGGTAGAGAGCCTTCGCATACTGCGTCGCGGCGGCGGTGTTGTACATCGACGCCTGGGACATGCAGAACGTGTTCTCCGAGATCGCCCGGGACGCCTGCACGCTGCCCCTGAAACGGATGTCCGCCTCCCCCTCGGAGAGACCGCGGGCCTTGAACTGGCGGCGCATCGCGATCCTCCCGCTCTGGAACGAGTTCGCGGCCTCCTCGGCGTGCAGCATGAAGGACATCGCCTTTTCGGCCAGCGCCTCGGCAAGGTTGTAGGCCGTCTGCTCGGCCTCGTTGGTGAAGGTCTGCACAGCGTCGTGCCTCCTCGCAAGCAGGTCCGTCCGGACCGATTCCTCTAACACTCTGATTGAGCGCGCGCTCGGCATCAAGGGGCGGTCGGTATCCAGTGGACGGAACAGTGTGGCGGGCGTCCACAAACGACCTCCAAGTCGGTGGAGACGTGTCCGGCATCACATCGAGACGATGCTGAATCAGCCGAAACGGGGAGGCGCGTCGAAACGGTACCGTTCTACGATCTGGGTCGCGCGGTGATCGACACCGCCGCCCATTCTTCACGGGGGACCCCTCGATGTTTCTGATCAACCGCAAGGCACTGGCCGCGATCGGCATCACCGCAGCTGCCGTGGCCACGACCGCCCTCTTCGCTTCCCCGGCGCAGGCGGCCGCAGCCGGCTCCGCGAAGGTGGTCGGGTCGAACGGGGTGCAGTTCAACGCCGCGGCCGGCCAGGCGAACGCGCTGACCATCACGATCTCCGGCCGCACCGTCACCCTGGCCGACCGGGTCGCGCTGAAGCCCGGCAAGGGCTGCAAGAAGGTCACCAACACCAAGGTGAAGTGCACGACCTCGAAGAAGACGACGAAGCTCAACGTCTCGCTCGGGGACAAGAACGACACGCTCACCAACAAGACCGGCGTCTACCTGCTGGCCAACGGTGGCACCGGCAACGACACCATGAAGGGCGGCTCGGGCGCGGACCAGCTCCAGGGCGCCGCCGGCAACGACAAGCTGTACGGCTACGCCGGCAACGACGCGCTGTTCGGCCAGGACGGCAACGACTACGTCTACGGCGGCGTGGGCAACGACTCGATCGACGCCGGCAACGGCAACGACCGGGTGCTCGGCGAGGCCGGCAACGACACGATCCTCGGCCAGGCCGGCAACGACAGCCTCGACGCGGGCATCGGCAACGACCGGGTCTCCGGCGGCCGGGGCAACGACATCATCTTCGGTCAGGCCGGCAACGACCAGATCGTCGCCGACAACGGCGCCGACACCATCAACGCGGGTGACGGCAGCGACATCGTTGCCGGCGGCGCGGACAGCGACCGGATCATCGGCGGCAACGGCAACGACCAGCTCGTCGGCGACAACGGCGACGGCTCTGCCAGCGGCAACGACACGATCACCGCCGGCGCGGGCAATGATGTCGTCGTCGGCGAGGCCGGTGACGACCGGATCACCGGCGACAGCGAGGACGACGTTCTGGTCGGCGAGACCGTCTCCGACGATGAGATCCTGATCGGGAGCGACACCGCTCGGGACGCCCTCGACGGCGGCACCGAGACCGTCAGGGACGTCTGTGGGGTGATGGCCGGCGGCACGGCCACCAACTGTGAGTTCGTGGAGCGGGGCGGCGCGTCCGCGCTCGCCGCACGGTCCGCGAAGGCCACCGCCGGCACGAAGGCCGCGGCCGAGGCGATGAAGCGCGTGCAGGCGCTCACCATCAAGTAAGACCGCATCACGCACCACAGCGAATCAGCGCCCGGCGGGAATTCTCCCGCCGGGCGCTTTCGTTGCGGGCCCTCCACGTCTCGTGCGGCGGGACGGTTACCCAAAGGTGCCCTGAGATGCGAAAAGTGCGTTCTTCCGGGCTCCGGGCCGGCCTCCTACAGTCGTCGGCATGACAGTCACGTTGATCGACGCGCCCGGCCTTCCCGAGATCCCGATCTACCGCCAGGTGTCGGTGGCGACCGGCTCGCGGCTGATCCACGTCGCCGGCCAGGTCGCGTGGGACGGCGGCGACTTCGCCACGCAGGTCGAGCAGGCCTACCTGAATGTCGGCACCGCCCTGGCCGCTGCCGGCGCCACGTTCGACGACGTGGTGAAGCTGACCGCCCACGTGGTCGACTGGAAACCCGCCCGCATGCCGGAGCTGCTCGACGGCATCGCCCGCGCCTCGGCCCGGCTGGGTGTCACAATCGCCGCGCCGGCGTCGCTGTTCGGCATCGTGGCCCTGGACGTCCCCGAACACCTGGTCGAGGTCGAAGCAGTGGCCGTGCTCGACTAGGCCTCTCTGGCGGATCACCCAAGACTGCGGCGATGTCCAGGTGGTGGCCGCCGTCAGGCACCGACTGGACCACGCCGCAGCCCGGTCACACTACGAGACACTGCCCGGCTGGTCGTCTGCGAAGCGCGCGCGGGATGCCTCGATCTGCTCGAGGAAGGTCTGCGTCCAGCCACACATGCCGTCGACCACATCGCGCAGCGCGTCACCGGCCTCGGTCAACGAATACTCCACGCTGGGCGGGACGGTGGGGTGCACGGTCCGCTCGACGAGGCCGTTGCGCTCCAGCGTCCGCAGGTTCTGGGTCAGCACCTTGTGGCTGATGCCCCCGACCTCGCGGCGCAGCTCGTTGAAGCGCATCGTCCGCTGCCCGAGGAACTCGATGATCAGCAGCGACCACTTGTTGGCCACCTCGGAGAAGATGCTCCGAGCCAACGAGTCGGCCCGAGCCAGATCAGCCTCCGGCGGCAGCGCTCCGATCTCTTGCCTGGTCCCCACCGATCCGAGCATAGTGCTCCAGCAGCAGAGCCGTTCTGAACGGCTGTGCCGGTGAGGTCCGTGCGGGAGAGGACCGTGCCTTCGCCACGAAACCACAGCCGGCCCGCCAACTGATCGGAACAGCGGATTCCCGCGCCGCCGCGCCGCCGCGCCGCCGCGCCGCCGGGTCACCGGGTCACCGGGTCCAACGGCGGCGCCCCCGCAACTGGCGGCCGCATCACACGGCCACGTCCTATGTCGCCTGCATCAGGTCGACCCTGACAGCCGTCGGTTCGGGAATCGGCTCGCCCGCCTGGCGCAGACCACCCAGGTGAAGTGTGATGGCCGACCGCATCTCGGTGACGCACTCGTCAGGAGTGTCTCCCAGCGCGACACAACCCGGCAGGCCAGGAGACCAGGCGCCGAAGCCGCCGTCCTCAGCGCGCTCGATGACGACCGCGTATCCGTTCACGTGCGCTCCCATCGAAGTGGGCCGGACAGCATGCAGCGATGTGCGACTGACGGCGAGTGGCGATCATCGGAGTTCGGATTTCGCGGCGCCGGAAAAGGCCCGGAAAGCAAAACGTCCACCGTGCGTTTCCGCAGGTGGACGGTGCTCAGTGCCCGGCGAGAGGCCTGGTGGCCAGGGGCGGGGTCGAACCGCCGACCTTCCGATTTTCAGTCGGACGCTCGTACCAACTGAGCTACCTGGCCGTGCTTGGTACTTTGCGGTCCTGACGGGACTTGAACCCGCGACCTCCGCCTTGACAGGGCGGCGAGCACTCCAACTGCTCCACAGGACCTTGCTATTCACTTCTGTCTTACTGCTGGCCAGTTCGCGACCTGCGCCGCAAACCTTACCAGTACCCCCAACGGGATTCGAACCCGTGCTACCGCCTTGAAAGGGCGGCGTCCTAGGCCACTAGACGATGAGGGCAACTCCGCCATCATTACACATCGAGCTGGAGACCCGATCTGCAACGCTTGGTGGCCTTCGCCCCAACCGCGCCCCGTTGAAGGCTTGGAAAGCATATGTGATCCACCGGGCGGTCTCCAAATCGGTACCCCTCTTTTCGTCCGCGCGCCGCTGACCAGCGGGAACGTGAGGCCTCAGAGGGACGCGAGGAGTTGAACCGCCTCGGTGAGCCCGGTCAGCCGGGTGATTCCGGTGGGGAGATCACCTTCCGGCCAGCCCGGGCCGGCGGCCGCGATCAAGAGGGGCGGGTGCGGCGCGTCCCTGACGCGGGCCAGTTGACCGGGGTCGCCGGTGGCGGGCCGCTGGGACCAGAGCACCACCGCGGCCGGCCCGGTCCGTGCGATCGCGTCCAGCAGCGCCTGAGACGGCACCCGGGCGCCGAACAGCCTGGTGGGCACCCCGCCCTGGGCGAGCGCGGCTGCCAGCGCCTCCAGGGGCAACGTGTGCTGTTCCTCGTCGGCCGCGGCTAGCAGGATCCGTGGGCTGCCGGTCGCGTGCTGCACCGCGGCCAGCGCCTCGGTGACGGTTCGGGACAGCAGGTGCTCGACCTCGACGAAACGCAGCGTTGCCTCGTAGCGGTCCCCGACGGCGATCAGCGCCGGAGTCATCACGTCGGTCCAGGCGGCCATGACGCCCCGCTCCCGGATGGCGGTGCCGAGGATGTCCCGCATGGCCTGCGCGTCCAGGCGCATCGCGGCCCGGGTCAGCCCGCGCACCGTCGACTGCTGGTCGGGCGCGGGCGCGGGTGCGGGCTGGGGTTCCGGGGCGCTCGCGCGGGCCGGCTGGGCGAGCGCCCACGCGGCGGCCTCGGCGGGCGCCACGCCCTGGGCGGTGAGCCGCTGCATGACCTGCAGGCGGTCCATGTCGTCGGCGGTGTACCGGCGGTGGTGCCCGGATTCGTGCCGGCTGGGCCCGAGCCCGTATCGCTGGTGCCAGGTTCGCAGAGTCGTGACCGCCACACCGAGCCGGCGGGCGGCAGCGCCGGCGCTCAGGGCCTCATCGGCCACCTGACCCCTCCGTGAGAAGGACACTTGACCGCTCCGTGTCTGTTGCCGTGGTGAGGACCTCGAAAACGCCGGACAACCAAGGCGCGTACGCCTCGGGAGCCGCCGACATCTCACCACGCAACGAGGCCTGCGGCACCCAGCGCAGTTCCGCGATCTCGTCCGGGTCCGGTCGCAGCGCCGTGCCGGCCGGCAGCGCTCCGAGCAACACGTGGTCGTATTCGTGCTCGACCCGGCCGGTCACCGGATCGGCCGCCCGATAGGTGTAGACGCCGACCTCGGTGAGCGCGACGTCCCGTACGGCGATCTCCTCGAAGAGACGGCGACCGGCCGCCTCCGTGACCGTCTCGCCGGGCGCCGGGTGGCCGCAGCAGGTGTTGCCCCAGCGCAGCGGGAAGCGGGTCTTCACGGCGGCCCGCTGCTGGAGCAGGATCCGCCCCTGGTCGTCCCGCAGGAAGACCGAGAACGCCCGGTGCAGCAGGCCGGGCTCGCGGTGCGCGTCGGAGACGGTGGCGGCGCCGACAGCGGTGCCGCCGGTGTCGACCAGTTCGACGAGCTGATCCTCGCGTGTCGCGGTGCTCATGAGATCTCCCGTGTGATGCGGCTCGCGGCCAGCTTTCCGGAGATGAGCACCATCGGCACGCCGACCCCGGGTTGTGTGCCCGAACCGGTGAAGACCACGTTCGGCAGCGAGGGGTGCAGGTTCGACGGGCGGAACGGGCCGGTCTGGGAGAACGAGTGCGCGGCGGCGAACGGGGTGCCGGCCGCCATGCCGTCGTCGGCCCAGTCGGCCGGGGTGATGATCCGCTCCACCTCGACGCCGTCCCGGAAGCCGATGTATCCGCGCTGTTCCAGCGTGCGCAGCAGTTCGTCGGCGTAGCGCTCGGCGAGCCCGCCGCGCCAGTTCATCGGGCCGGCGACGAGGTTCGGGGTGGGCGCGAGGACGTAGTACGTCTGCTTGCCGTCGGGCGCGGACGACGGGTCGGTGTGGGTCGGGTTGGTCACCAGCAGTGACGGGTCACTCATCAGCAGCCCGCGGTTGATCACCTCGTCGAAGGTTCGCCGCCACGTCGTACCAAAGTGGATGTTGTGGTGGGAAATCTTGGAGTAGGACCGTGACGAACCGATGTGGAGGACCACGCACGACGGGGAAAAGCGCAGGCGACGCTCGCGCCGAGCGGGGAGCAGGTCCCGATAGGCGATCGGCAGGTCAGGGTTCAGCACAACGGTGTCGGCCTCGATGACCTCGCCGGCGGCGGTCAGCACGCCGGTCGCCCGGCCGTGCTGGGTGAGGACCCGCTCGACCGTCGTGTCGTAACGGAAAGTGACCCCGTGTTTCTCGGCGGCTCCGGCGAGCGCCTTCGGCACCGCGTGCATGCCACCCTTGGGGTAGTAGACGCCGGCGACCGAGTCGAGGTAGGCGATCACCGCGTAGATGGCGAGCGCGTCGTGCGGGGCGAGCCCCGCATACATCGCCTGGAACGAGAAGATCCGCTGGGTGCGCGGGTCCCGGAAGTACTCGTTGATCTTCGGCTGCAGCCGGCGGAACGCGCCCATCCCCAGCAGCTTCAGCAGGTTCAGGTTCATCAGATCGACCGGGCTGTCCAGGTTCCGGTCGATGAAGTGGTCGCGTTCGAGCTGCCAGAGGTTCCGGGTGAAGTCGACGAAGCGCAGGTAGCCGTCGGCCTCCCGGGCACCGCAGACCCGGGCGATCTCGGCCGCCATCCGGGTGGTGTCGGTACGCACGTCCAGCGTGGACCCGTCCGGGTAGTAAGCCCGATATGCCGGGTCGAGCGGCGTGAGCTCGAGCCAATCGGAGAGCTTCTCACCGACCGCCTCGAGGGGCTCGGCGATCAGCTCCGGCATGGTGAGCACGGTCGGGCCGGTGTCGAAGTCGAAGCCGCCGACCGAGAGCCGTCCGGCGCGCCCGCCGGGCACCGGCTCGCGCTCCACGACGGTGACCTGGCGGCCGGCCGCGGCCAGGTGCAGGGCACAGGACAGGCCGGCAAGACCGGCGCCGACTATCACGACACGATCGGTGGGTCCGGTGACGGTACGCACGGCTCTGCTCCAAGAGGTGGGGGACTTCATCATGCCGGGCGCTGCGTCGCCACGGTGGCCAGCTCGGTCAGCACGCCGCGGGCCTCGGGGTCGATCGGCGCCGACGCGAGCGCGGTGAGGCCTTCGGTGACCCGGACGCTGATCATCTCCTCGACCCGGGCGGGGGCCCCGGTCTCGGCGACGATCTGCGCCTTGCGGTCGAGCTCGGCGTTGTCCAGCTCAGACAACTGTGCTGGGGTGGCCATCCGCCGCGCGAGCATGAGCAGCGCCGTCGGTTTGCCGGTGCGCAGGTCGTCGCCGGCCGGTTTTCCGGTGACCGCCGGGTCGCCGTAGACGCCGAGCAGATCGTCCCGGAGCTGGAAAGCCTCCCCGACCGCCATCCCGTACGCCCGGTACGCCTCGGCGACGCCGGGATCGTCGGCGCCGGCCAGCGCCAGCCCGTAATCCAGCGGCCGATGCACCGTGTAGCTGGCCGTCTTGTGCCGGGCGACCAGCAGCGCGCGCTCGACCGACCAGGACGCCGGGTCCGTCTCGCCGAGCACGTCCAGATACTGCCCCGCGACCGCCTCGATGCGCATCCGGTCATAGCGGGTCCGCACCTCGAGCAGGGTGGCCGGCGTCACCGGGGTGCGAGCCAGCAACTGGTCCGCCCAGACCAGGCAGAGGTCACCGATCAGCACGGCGGCCGACGAGCCGAAGCGGGCGCCGTGCTGCGCCGCGAAGATCCGATGCGCGGTCGGCCGCCCCCTGCGGGTCGCCGAGTCGTCCATCACGTCGTCGTGCACGAGAGCGAACGTGTGCATCAACTCGAGCGCGCCGAGCGCCGGCAGCAACGGCTCGGAGTCGGCGCCGGGGCCGGCGACACCACGCCACCCCCAGTAGGCGAACGTCGGCCGCAGCCTCTTCCCGCCGGCCATCACCAAATCACGAGCGGTCCGCGCGAAACCGCCGAGGGAGGGGTCGATGCCGTCGAGCGCGGCGATCTGGGAGGCGAGGAAGTCCGCGAGAGTTCCCTCGACGGCCCTGACCAGCCCAGTGTGAGAGACCTGCTGGCGGGGTATCGCGTTGAGACGATTTCCCTCGAGGGTGTCATTGGCCACGCTCAGTACCGTACCCTAACTTTCGGAAGTTGCGTCGATTCGTGCGTCGATTTACCGGGAGGACCGGGATGGATACCGATCTGGCCGCCGCCTATGAGCGCTGCCGTGAGCTGCATCGAGAGCACGGCCGCACGTACTACCTGGCGACCCGGTTGCTACCGGCCTGGAAGCGTCGCCACGTGCACGCTCTGTATGGATTCACCCGATTCGCCGATGAGATCGTCGACCGGACCGAGTCCCAGCCGCCCGCCCAGCGCGCGGCCGAGCTCAACGCCTGGTCCACCTCGTTCCTGGCCGGTCTGCGCGGCGAGCCGGTCGAGGACCCGCTGCTCCCCGCCGTGCTGCACACCATCGCGGTCTTCGGGCTCGACCTGGAGGACTTCGAGAAGTTCCTGCACAGCATGGAGATGGACCTCACGGTCACCGGCTACCCGACCTATGAAGATCTACTCGGATACATGGAAGGTTCCGCCGCGGTGATCGGCACGATGATGCTGCCGATCCTCGGCTCCTCCGACCCGGTCGCCGCCCGGGAGCCGGCCCGCCAGCTCGGCTTCGCGTTCCAGCTCACCAACTTCATCCGGGACATCGCCGAGGACCTCGCCCGCGGCCGGGTCTACCTGCCCGAGGAACACCTCGTCGAGTTCGGGGTCACGGTGGACGACCTGCGCGCCGGGGTGACGACGCCCGCGATCCGCGCGCTGATCAAGGCCGAGGTGGCCCAGGCCCGGGAGCACTACGCGGCCGCCGCGCCCGGCATCCCGCTGCTCGAGCCGGCCTCGCAGGCCTGCATGCGCACCGCGTTCCAGCTCTACGGCGGCATCCTCGACGAGATCGAGGCGGCGAACTACGACGTTTTCGTCCGCCGCGCCACCGTGCCCAACCGCCGCCGGGCCGCGGTCGCCGTCCGCAGCCTGCTCACCCGGCCAGGCACACCGGTCCACCTGGCGGCCTGAGATGAGCGCCCGGATCGCGCTGTTCACGCGGGACCTGCGGATCCACGACAATCCGTTGCTCAGCGGAGCCGGCGAGGTCGTGCCGCTGTTCGTCCTCGACCCGCGCCTGCGCGACCTGTCCGCCAACCGGCAGCGATTCCTCCACCAGAGCCTCGCCGACCTGCGCACGAGCCTGCGGCAACGGGGAGCCGACCTGGTGATCCGGGAGGGCGATCCGGTCGCGGAAACGGTCAAGCTCGCCCGCGAAGTGGACGCTTCGACGATCACGATGGCCGGGGATGTGACCGGTTACGCCCAGCGACGCGAGCGTCGGCTCCGCGACGAACGGCTCCAGGTGGAGATCGTTCCGGGCGTCACGGTGCTGCCACCGGGAGCGGTGCGGCCGGGCGGCGGCGGAAACTCGTATCGCGTCTTCACGCCGTACTTCAAATCCTGGGAGAAAGCCGCGTGGCGAAAGGTCACCGCGGCCCCGGACACGATCACGATGCCCGCCGGCATCGCGCCGGGCATCCTCCCGAAGACGCCTGACGGCGAATCCCCCGACGCCATCGCCGGGGGAGAGACCGAGGCTCGCCTGCGGCTTCGCGATTGGCTCAAGAGCCTGCCGCAGTACGGCGATGAGCACGACGACATGGCAGCCGACAACACCAGCCGGCTCAGCGCGTACCTGCGGTTCGGATGCCTCTCCCCGCTGGAACTGGCTATGGCCGCCAAGTCCGACGATTCGCCCGGCGCACAGGCCTACCTGCGGCAACTCTGCTGGCGCGACTTCTACTACCAGGTGACGGCGGCGTTCCCGAGGATCTCGACGCAGGCCATGCGCCCCGCCGCGGACCAGAACTGGCGGTACGACGACGACGCGCTCCAGCACTGGAAGGACGGCCTGACCGGGGTGCCGATCGTCGACGCCGGGATGCGCCAGCTGCGTGCCGAGGGCTGGATGCACAACCGGGCACGGCTGATCACCGCGGCGTTCCTCACCAAGCACCTCGGCATCGACTGGCGTCCCGGGCTCCAATGGTTCTTCCGCTGGCTGCTCGACGGTGACGTGCCGAACAATTCCGGAAACTGGCAGTGGACGGCCGGCACCGGCAACGACACCCGTCCGTACCGCAGGTTCAACCCCATCCGGCAGGCGCAACGGTTCGATGCGGAAGGCGTGTACGTTCGTCGCTACGTACCCGAACTGAAGAACGTCGCCGGTGTCGCGGTCCACCAGCCGTGGCGACTGCCCGAGCCGGTACGCCGCGGCCTCGACTATCCCGGACCGCTGGAGTCGCACCGGGACGAGGCGGTCTGGCTGCGGGGCTGAGAGCAGGGGTCCACCGGCTGGTTGCGTCCGTCAAAACGTCCTCACCGGTGGACCCCGCGACGTTTACCCGGCACCCGTCACCCCGAATCGTGTTGCGTGGGAACGCTCCCGCGCAGTCCGTCGAGCAAGGCGACTGCGCTGGTCCTCACAGACTTCAGCGACCATCGGACCGCCGGCTTCTGCTTAGCTGACAGCATGGTTGAAGCGCGGCAAGTGGACGTGGTGGTCGTCGGACTCGGTGTCGGCGGCGAGGAGGTCGCCGGTCGTCTGGCCGCGGCCGGACTGAAAGTGATCGGTGCCGAGAACCGGCTCGTCGGCGGCGAGTGCCCGTACTGGGGCTGCATCCCCACCAAAATCATGGTCCGAGCCGGCAACGCCCTGGCCGAGGCCCGCCGGATCCCCGGCCTGGCCGGGAAGTCCACCGTGGAGGCCGACTGGACGCCGGTCGCGCGGAAGATCCGTGACCAGGCGACCGACAATTGGAACGACAAGGTCGCGGTCGACCGGTTCACCGGCAAGGGCGGCACGTTCGTCCGGGGCACGGCGACCATCACCGGGCCCGGCCGGGTCCGGGTCGGCGACGAGGAGTTCGTCGCGAGCCGGGGCGTGGTCGTCGCCACCGGCACGACCGCGGTCATTCCCAAGATCGAAGGCCTCTCCGGTACGCCGTACTGGACGAACCGTGAGGCCGTCGAAGCCGCCACCCTCCCCGAGTCGATGCTGGTGCTCGGCGGCGGCGCGATCGGCTGCGAGCTCGCCCAGGCGTACGCGCGGTTCGGCGTCCAGGTGACCGTGATCGAGGGCTCGCCCCGGCTGCTCGCCATGGAGGAGCCGGAGTCCGGCGAGGTGGCCCAGGCCGCTCTCACCGCCGACGGCGTGCGCGTTCTCACCGGCGTCCACGCGCAGAAGGTCGCCCACGACGGCGCCTTCCAGGTCACGCTCGACGACGGAACCGTGCTCACCGGCGAGAAACTCCTGGTCGCCACCGGTCGCGCGGCCCGCCTCGGCCAGCTCGGCCTGGAGAACGCCGGGCTCGACCCGTCCGCCCGCTTCATCACCACCGACGAGTGGATGCGCGCCGGCGACAAGATCTGGGCGGTCGGTGACGTCACCGGCCACGGGGCCTTCACCCACATGGCGATGTACGAGGCGGACATCGCGGTGCGCGACATCCTCGGCCAGGGCGGGCCGGTCGCGGACTATCGGGCGCTGCCGCGGGTCACCTTCCTCGACCCGGAGATCGGTGCGGTCGGGATGACGGAGAAGCAGGCCCGGGACGCGGGGCTGAACGTGCGGGTCGGATACGTGCCGCTGAACCAGACCTCGCGCGGGTTCATCCACGGGCCGGGTAACGAGGGGTTCCTCAAGCTGGTCGCCGACCACGATCGAGGCGTGCTCGTCGGCGGCACCACGGCCGGCCAGTCGGGTGGCGAGATGATCGGCGCCGTGGCGGTCGCGGTGCACGCCGAGGTGCCGGTGTCGACGCTGCTCAGCCAGATCTGGGCGTACCCGACGTTCCACCGGGGGCTCGGCGAGGCGTTGAAGCCGCTGGCCTGATCCGTTTCGGTCCAGGTCTCACAGGGGTGTCGCCTCCGGGCGGCACCCTTGCCGTTTTTCCGGGTTCGGCTGCGCTGACCTGCGGGAAGGCGGGACACTAGACCCCGATTTGGAGGTCCCGGAAACCAGCGGGTAATGTTCTGCGAGCCGGCAGGGAAACGGGCGAGGCCGCGGAGAGATCCGCAGCGGCCGTCCTGCCAAATCCTCTGATCTTGAGACCGCGGTTCAGCCGTGGGCTCAGGTCGAAGGTGGCCGTACTAGGTCAGATCGGTAGCAACCGGGATTAACTGGTTGACAACGCCGAACGGGCCGAGTAACGTAGAGCGAGTGCCCCGGAGGGCGGGCCGCGAAAGCGGAACGGTTGATGG
>NZ_BOMH01000053.1 GCF_016862095.1 Actinoplanes cyaneus | reverse complement strand
CCCGCCGGCTCCCGCAACTTCAAATCGGGGGTCGCGCGATGCCCGTCACACCCCACGGAAGAGGTAACGCCACCACACGACCCGCCCACCCAGGGGGAAGAGCCGCTTTCCAGCGTGGCAGGAAACCCGAAGATCATGTCGTCGGCCTGTGGACAACCCGCCACTGTGGATAACCCTCGGCGGCCCCGGCGATTCTGCTTCGATGGGCGAGCTGCGGACGGCCGGCTCCGAGCTCACCGCCAGGCCGCCGGGCAGCGCCGACACGCGCTCATCGATCGGGAGTTCACGGGCGATGAGCGGCCAGAGCAAGACGTACGCGATTGGGGCTGTTGGTCTTGGTCATCAGAGCCGTGATGTGGGTCTTCACCGTCGTGATGCCGATGTGCAGGCGGTCGGCGATCTCCGTGTTCGTGAGCCCTTCCGCCACCAGGTCCAGCACTTCCTGCTCCCGGCTGGTCAGGCCTTCTCTGCGCGCCGGGGCCTCCGGGCGGGCGTCCACGGCACGACGCACGAGACGCCGCAGCACCTCCTGGCTGAAGGGGCTCTCGCCCGCTGCCGCCTGGTGGATGCCGTTGAGCAGCTCGGTCGGCGGCGCGTCCTTCAGCAGGAAACCGCAGGCGCCGGCCTGGAGCGCGGGGTAGAGATGGTCGTCGTCGCCGAAGGTGGTCAGCACCAGGACACGGGTGCCCGGGCGTTCGGACATGATGCGGCTGGTGGCGGTGATCCCGTCGACGCCGGGCATGCGCAGGTCCATGACGACGACGTCGGGGACGAGCTGGGCGGCGAGGCTGACCGCGGCACGGCCGTCACCGGCTTCGCCGACCACCTCCATCCCGTCCTCCGCGTCGAGCAGCATGCGCAGGCCGGCGCGGATCAGTTGCTGGTCGTCCACCAGGAGGACTCTGATCACTGGCTCTCCTCGGCGGCTGTCGAGCGCGCGACCGGCACGACCGGCTGCGGGGATGAGGATGGTGAGGACGGGGCGGCGGGAAGCATTCCCGGCAGCACCGTGGCTACGCGCCAGCCCCGTCCGTGCGGTCCGGCGCTGAGCTTTCCACCGAGGACCTCGACGCGCTCCCGCATCCCGGTGAGCCCGTGCCCACCCCCGGGAACCGGGTTCGCCCCCGAGGAGACCGGCGGGAGTCCCGACGAGGAAGCCGGCACGGGAGGAACGGGCGAGGAAGCCGGTGCCGCGAGCGGGGAGGCGAGAGGAGAGGCGGGCACCGCGGCGCGGCTTCCGTCGTCGGTCACTGACCAGTGCAGGTCTGGTCCGTCCATCACCACGTGCAGGGACGCGCGCGGCTCCGGGCCGGCGTGCTTGGCCACGTTCGTCAGGCTTTCCTGTGTCAGTCGTAGCAGCGCCAGGCCCCGGACGGCGTCCAGCGTGACGATCTCCGGGTCGATCTCCGCCTCGACGATCACGCCGCCGCGCCGGGCCGTCTCGACCGCCCCGTCGAGCGCGGCCGGCAATGCGGTCGGGTCGATCGCGGTGAGGGCGGCGTCCCCTCGTACGCCATCGGGGTCTCGCAGGACGGCGACCAGTCGGCGGAGATCCCCGAGAGCCGCCGTGCCCGTCCGGTGCACGTCGTCGAAGACCTCGCCGACACGAGAATCGACGTCGGGCAGCACGTGCCTCGCGACACCGATCCGCAGCACCATCGAGGCGACGTGATGCGCCACCACGTCGTGCAGCTCACGGGCGATCGCGGCGCGTTCGTCGGCGCGGGCGGCGCGCTGCTCGGACAGGGTCTGCTGCTCGGCCCGCACACCGAGCTCGCGGGTGGTGCGCACGACGAGGCCGAGCAAGGTCGGCAGACCGAGACTGATCGCCAGCCCGACGAGCGACTCCATGATCTTGCCGGTCTGCTGCGGAAGGTTGCAGACGGCATAGGTCGCCGCGACCAGGCTGATCCCGCCCACGAGGTAACGGGTGCGGGGCGCCCAGAGGGCCAGCTCGCCGACGGCCCAGGCGGTGCCGACCTGGTTGATCGTCGAGTCGTCGAGCATGACCATCGCGACCGCGAACAGCGCGGTCTGGACGAGCAAGTTGATCGGCGGGCGGCGGTGCAGGAGGAGCGCGGAGAGGAAAGCGGGAACGGCGAGCGCCCACTGCAGCGGGGTCGGCGGATGCCCGGTGTGGCCGATGACGAGCAGGTAGCCGAGCCCGCTGCAGTCGAGCAGCAGCATCCGCGTGAGGGTGTCCCGGGCATCCAGGAACTTGGCCATGCCGCTCAGCGTAGAGCCCCCTGTTCCGCGGGGGTGGGCGCCGACAGCGGCCATCGGGTTCGCGCGGCCAGGTACGCGGCGAGGCCGAGCGGCCCGAGCAGGATCGTCAGCAGCAGGATCGGCGCGAGGACGAGATGCGGAATACCGCGATCGCGGGCGTCCAGCCAGGCCCAGCGGCCGACGAACAGGTCGAAGGCGATCATATGGGCCCAGCCTGCCGCGGCGCCGTCCGCGGTGCCGAGGAGCTCTCGGACACCGCCGAGGGTCGGGTTGGCGACGGCCGGCAGGACCTCGCCGAACGCCGGGATGATCAGGAACGCGTATATCAGCACTACGGGCAGGGCGATCAGTGGCGAGGCGATGATCCGCCGGGTCCAGGACCAGCCCGGGAGCAGGATCATCAGCGCCCAGAACGGCGCGGCCAAAAGAAACGTCAGCGAAAAGAGCGTCCCGGTCATGCCGTCACCATCGCGGGCTTGGTCCGGCGGGACAAGACCGCGCCGATGCCGGTCAGGGTGGAGACGGTCAGGGCCGCGTACGCGGCAAGGATCGTCGCATCCGGTTGGAGCAGCGGCTGCCCACGCAGCGCCTGCCAGGTCAGGAGCAGCACCAGCACGGCGTAACCGATCCCCGTCACGAGCACGACCCGCGCCCGGATCACCTCGTCGATGCGGGTCCAGCGAGTCAGCGCGTACGCGAGCAGGGGCAACGCCTGGAGTGCGTGCAGCCCCACGAAGTGCCCGATCCGCAGATCCCCGCCGGTGGTGCTCCACCCGGTCAGCGGCATCCCGGGCCCACCGTCCGGCACGCCGACGCTGTGTGCGCCGATCGTCCCCGCGCCGGTCTTCTGCGAGGTCATCGCGAACGCGACGGCCATGCCGAGCAGGGAGATGAACAGACCGAGCCGGATGGCGTACGCGGTGGCCCGGTCCGGAATCCGCTGGATCAGCGCGACGATTCCGATCACCAGCTGGGCCAGGAACAGGATCATGATGGAGGCGCCCATGATCGACCAGAGGGTCGCGTTCAGCGGTGTGGTCACGTTGTAGTGGCTGGTGGTTCCGCGGATCACCTGAGTCACGATGACCGCCATCTCGGCGACCATCATGCCGACGATGATCGTGCCGGCCCATTCGGCCACGCGGCTGCGCCGGGGCAGGACGGAGAGCAACCAGGAGAGCGCCCAGGCGTAGACGACGAACGAGACGGCGAACTTGAACGGCTTGAGCCAGATCGGCACTCCGGTCAGCATGCGGGAGTCGGCGAGCAGCCCGATGCCGGCGATCAGGGCGAGGATGACAGATGCCCAGGTCAGCACCATGAGCGGCCGGTGTCCACGCGGCGATTTGACGGCTTCGATGATTGTCATGTCGACAGACTCGCTTCTTGCCGGGCCGGGATCGCCCGTCCGCGGGCCGCACCTTCGGCCGTTCGGCCGGTGACGTCTCCTACCGTGGTAGGAGGCCCGGCTCCGGAGGACCCCCATACTGGCGCGGTGCACCCCGCATCCCCGTCCCCTGGCGTGACCGAGTTCCCTACTGATGAAGAGGGCCGTCGCAGCAGCGCTGCACTGGGCCGCGCGGTCGTCGCCGACGCGCTGCGCCCGGTCGATCCGGCTGCCGCCGCGGCCGCCGAGCGCGAGACCGACTGGCGGCGTGGCTATCCGCGGCATTTCCGGGCTCTCGTGGAGGCCGGGCTGAGCGCCGACGGCGCGGCCGGCTACGAGATCGCCGAGGCCGGCCTGCTCGCCCTGCACGCGCGGATGCGGTATGTCCGTGACGACGGCGAGTTCACCCTGGCTCAGGCGCTGCTGGCCGAGCCCGAGCGGCCGTACGGGACGGTCGAGGTCGCCGGTTCCGGAAAGCCGGACCCGGAGCTGGACCTGGTCCCGCGCCTGGACGCCTGGGTCGCCGCCGGCGTGATCGAGGAGTCGTGCGCGGACGCGGTTCGCGAGGTCGCCGCGAACCCGGACTGGCTGGACCTGAGCGATCTCAAGTTCGCGCTGCTCGGTGCGGGCGCCGAGATGGGGCCGCTGAAGTGGCTGCTCAACTGGGGCGCGACGGTGCTGGCGGTGGATCTGCCCCGGCCCGAGCTGTGGGAGCGGATCGCCGGCGTCGCCAGGGAGTCGGCGGGCCGCCTGATGGCCCCGATCGGGACGGACGGCACCCCGGGAGCGGATCTGGGCGCCGAATTCCCGCAGGTGGCGAGCTGGTTGCTCGGTTTCGACGGTCAGTTGGTGCTGGGCAACTACGGGTACGCGCCGGGCGCCGCCTATCCGAAGCTGGCCGCCGCGGTCGACGCGCTGGCCGTGCACCTGCGGCAGCAGCGGCCGGACACCGCGCTCGCGGTGCTGGCCACCCCGACCGACGTGTACGCGGTGCCGGGTGACGCGGTGGACGACTCGCGCGCCCGGTTCGCCGCTCGTGGCCTGCGCGCCAAGCTGACCTCGCCACTCTCCGGCCGGCAGTTGCTGCGGCCGAACTATCCGTTGCCGGCCGCGCCCGGGATCAACGACAGCCTGGTGCCGCAGCAGGGGCCGAACTACGCGCTGGCGAAGCGGATCCACCGGTGGCGGGCGACCCTCGCGCGGCGCGACGGCGTGGTGAGCTTCGCGGTGGCGCCGCCGACGCGGACCCGGTCGGTGCTCAGCAATCGCCTGCTCAAGGCCGCGTATGCCGGGGCACACCTGTTCGATGTGGAGGTGTTCGACCCGGCCACGGCGAGCCGGCTGATGGCGGTGCTGCTGATCCATCAGGTTCGCAAGCCGAGGGCGGCGGACGCGGCGGCGTGGCGGGACGAGACGGTCGCGGCGGCGCACGGCGGGCTGTGGCGAACGGCCTACTTCCCGCGTACGGCGTTGCCGCTCGCAGCCGTGCGCGGCTTCTGGTGAGGACGCGCGCAGTCTGGTGACGACGGCGTGTGCGGGCTCTTGCAGGGCGGAAGGGGTGCGCGGTTTCTTGTGACGACGGGAAGCACTGCCGAAACACCGCGTGGCTAGGCTCGATGGGTGATCACGGCCGGGCTCGTTCTCGCTGCTGGGGCGGGACGCCGTTTCGGCCGGGCGAAGGCGCTCGTGCCGTACCGTGATCGGCTTCTGGTCGAACACGCGGCCGAGACTCTCCGCATGGCCGGTTGTGAGCGGCGTCTGGTGGTTCTCGGCGCTTGCGCCGAGCAGGTGCTGGCGGCGGCAAGCGACCTTCCGGAAACCGTGATCAATCCGGACTGGGACACCGGCATGGGCTCGTCGCTGCGGGCCGGGCTCGCCGCGCTGGCCGGGAACGCAACGCTGGCGGGTCACGCGGCGCAGGATAGTCACGCGGCGGCGGTGGTGGACGCGGTTGTGGTGTTGCTGGTCGACATGCCCGGCGTGACGGCTGAGGCGGTGCGGCGGGTCGTCGCGCACGCCGCGCCGGGGGCGCTGGTGACCGGTGGCTATCAGGGGCGGCGCGGGCATCCGGTGCTGCTCGGCCGCGAGCACTGGGCGGGCGTGGCAGCGAGCGCGACGGGTGATCGGGGCGCGCGGGATTACCTGCGCGCTCATGAGGTACTGGTGGTGGAGGTCGGTGACGTGGCCGACGACCAGGATCTGGACCGCCCGGAGGATCTCGATGCGTGACGTGCTCGCCGACCTGCTGCGCTGGTGGTCGGCGGGCACACCCGCCGGGCTGGCGATCGTGACGGCGACGTGGTCGAGCGCGCCGCGGCAGGCGGGGGCCGCGATGGCGGTGGGGCCGGACGGCGTGGCGGTGGGCAGCGTGTCCGGCGGGTGCGTGGAGGCCGCGGTCTACGACCTGTGCCTGGAGGCCGCGGAGACCGGCCGGTCGCGGACCGCGAGTTTCGGGGTCGCCGACGATCTCGCGATCGGGGTGGGGCTGCCCTGCGGCGGGACGATCGACCTGGCGATCGGACGGGTCGACCGCACGACCTTCCCGGATCTGCCGGAACTGGTCGAGGCGGTGAACGCCGGTCGGCCGGTCGGCCTCAACGCCGATCAGCACGGCTACTCCCTGACGAACGACGTCGACGGCGCGATCGTGGCCTTCCTTCCCCCGCCCCGGATGATCGTGTTCGGCGCGACCGACCACGCCGCGGCGGTCGCGCGCGTCGGCGGCTTCCTCGGTTACCGGGTCACGGTCTGTGACGCTCGTCCGGTCTTTGCCACGCCCCGCCGTTTCCCGGGCGCGGACGAGGTGGTCGTCGACTGGCCGCACCGCTATCTCGCCGCCGAGGCCGAGGCGGGCCGGGTCGACGAGCGCACGGTTCTGTGCGTGCTCACCCACGACCCGAAGTTCGACGTGCCCACGCTGGAGATCGCGTTGCGGCTCGACGTCGGTTACGTCGGCGCGATGGGCTCCCGGCGCACCCACGACGAGCGGCTGGACCGGCTGCGCGAGGCCGGCCTGACCCAGCCGGAGCTGGCTGGGCTCTGCTCGCCGATCGGGCTGGACCTGGGCGCGCGCAGCCCGGAGGAGACAGCGGTCAGCATCGCGGCGGAGATCGTCGCCCTGCGTCACGGTGGCAGTGGCCGGCGCCTGTCGACCGGGGCCGGCCCGGTGCACCACAAGAGCAGTGACTCGCGCCTGTCGACCGGGGCCGGCCCGGTGCACCGGACGAGCAGTGACTCGCGCCTGTCAGCCGGTTCCGGCCCGGTGCACGAAAAGATCTGACGGCGGCGAGCAACCTTTCCGGGGCCTTCGAACACTGACGGGGTGAACGTTCCCCCATCCCCGAAAGGCCTCACGTGTTCAAGAATCTGCGGAAGCGCTGGCGGGCCGGCCTCGTGGCGATCACCGTGCTCGGGCTCGGTGCCGGCGCGGTCGTCTACACGCAGGGCGCCTCGGCGGCGACCTGGCCGACTGCCACCGGCACGACCAAGGTCACCGCGACCAAGGCGGTCTCCGGCACGTTCGACGGCGGGCTGAAGCGGTTCGTCGGCAGTGGCGCGCTCGGCTCCGGCTCGCAGGACGAGGACCAAGGCCCGTTGTTCGAGCTGGCGGACGGCGCCACGCTGAAGAACGTGATCCTCGGTGACCCGGCCGCGGACGGTGTCCACTGCAAGGGCTCCTGCACGCTGACGAACGTGTGGTGGGAGAACGTCGGTGAGGACGCGGCCACCTTCAAGGGCGGCTCGTCGGCGGTCTACACGGTCAGCGGCGGCGGTGCGAAGGGCGCCGACGACAAGGTGTTCCAGCACAACGGCGGGGGCACGCTGACGATCAAGAACTTCCAGGTCGACGACTTCGGCAAGCTTTACCGCTCGTGCGGCAACTGCAAGACGCAGTACAAGCGCAAGGTCGTCCTGGACACCATCACCGCGACGTACCCGGGTCTGTCGCTGGTCGGCATCAACGCCAACTACGGCGACACCGCGACGCTGTCGAAGATCACGATCGTGAACGACACCAAGAAGAAGCTGGCCGCCTGCATCACGTTCAAGGGCAACAACACCGGCGCCGAGCCGGCGAAGCTGAACACGTTCACCGGCAGCACCGGCGGCGACGGCACCTTCTGCAAGTTCACCAAGGCTGACATCACCTACAAGTGACACGTGCCTGTCCCCACCACGGCTGAGTGCCTCCCCGGGCCTCAGCCCAGCGGGCAACAGTCCCGCGGAACGCGCCCGGACCGGGCCTGGCCATCCCCAGATCGTCGGCAGTCCACACGGACCCGAGGTCGGCCAGGCCTGTCCGGGCGCGGTCTTCTCCGAACCGGGTCACCCGGCCCGGGAGCGGCGCCGGGTCATCCCGTCCGGGAACGGTGCCGGGTCATCCGGCCCGGGAGCGGAGTTTGCGCAGCATGCGGGCGTCGGTGAAGCCGACCGCCCGGGCGGCGGCCTCGATCGTCGAGCCGTGACCGATGAGATACTCGGCGCGTTCGACGCGGAGGGTCTGCTGGTAACGCAGCGGGGTCCGGCCCGTCGCGGCGGTGAAGAGCCTGGTCAAGGTGCGTTCGCTGACATCGGCCGCGGCTGCCAGGTCGGCCAGCAGCAGCGGCTCGGCGAACGCGGCGTCGATCCGGTCCTGGACGCGGTGGACCACGTCGGACAGGTGCGCGCGGTGCCGCAGCATCGCGCTGGCCTGCTGCTCGTCGCCGTTGCGGCGGGCGTAGACGACCATCTCTCGGGCGACCCGGGCGGCCACCGCCGGCCCGTGCCGGAGCGCGACCAGGTGCAACGCCAGGTCGATGCCGCTGGCGATGCCGGCCGACGTGAACACCCGGTCGTCCGCGACGTAGAGAACGTCGCGGACCACGGCGGCCCGGGGAAACGTACGCGCGAGAAGGTCCTGAAGGTCGTGGTGGGTGGTGCAGCGGCGGCCGTCGAGCAGGCCGGCCCGGCCCAGCGCGTCGGCGCCCGCGCAGACGCTGGCGACGGTTCCGCCGCGGTGATGGTGCTCCGCGATCCGCCTCAGGGTCGCCGGCCCGAAGTAGCCGTGACCCGAGCGCCAGCCGGGGACGACGACCAGGTCGTCCGGGGCCAGCGCGGGCCACTCGAGGTCGGCGTGCAGGGCGACGCCCTGCCAGGTGGGAACGCTGACGGACTCGCCGACGTAGTGCAGCGTGTAACCGGGCGCGGTGGAGAAGACCTGGGCCGGGCCGGCCAGGTCGAGCAGGTGGACCTGTGGGGTCAGCACGAAGACCACCCGGCTCACGATCCGGTCACCCCTTCTCGACCTCGGCCGTCGACGCGATCGTGGCGAAGCGACCGGCCAGCGCGTACTCCGTCCGGGCCACCACGTCCGCGGCCGCCAGCGTACGCGGGTCGGCCAGCAGCTCCTCGACGGTCTGGTCCTCGGGAGCGTCCCGGTGCGGGATCGGGAACGTCGCGGTCGCGTCGGTGACGTAGGTGACCTCGTAACCGAGGTCGGAGGCGAACCGGGCGGTGGTCTCGACGCACTGCTCGGTGCGCAGGCCACAGACGGTGATCTTGCGGATTCCCGCGGACGTGAGCCGGAACTGCAGGTCGGTGGTGGTGAACGCGTTGTGCACGAACTTGACCAGGGTGGGTTCGCCGTCGGCCGGGACCAGTTCCTCCATCAGCCGGACGAAACCGTTCGCCGGGTCGAAGGTGCCGCCGCTGCCGGGCTCCGAGTGCAGGACCCAGATGACCTGGGCACCGGTGGTGCGGGCGTGGTCCACCAGACGCTGGACGTTCGCGATGACGTCCGGGTTGTTCACGGTGGCCCAGAGCGGGCGGGCCCGGAACGACTCCTGCACGTCGATAACGATCAAGGCTTCGGTCATGCCTCCATCTCACCCGTGGCCGGCCCGCCGGGACAGACATCATCCGGACCATGGGCGGAACGATCCGGTCAGCGGCGCCGGTTCGCCGAGCGGGCGTGCGCGTGGGCGATCAGGGGCGCGGCGTCCGGGCCGGGGTTGACGATCGAGCCCCAGCCCTGGGTCGCGTAGACCGGATGCGGGAACCATCGGCCCGCCTCCGCGAAGTCGATCTCTGCCTGGTGGGCGGGGAACTCCTCCGGACCGTACCCGAAAAGCTCCCGGAATCGGACACGGCCGAGCTCGACGTTGAGCCGGAAGCGGCCCGGACGATCCAGATCGGAGCGTTCGTCGAAACCGGGCACGTTCTGCACGACGACGGTGGCGAACGGGCGCATCCGCTCGTCGCCCACGAAGAAGAAACGGTCACCCCAGCTCGGCTCGGGGGCGCCGGTGCCCGGCCCGGCGATCAGCTGGTGGACGTCCGGCAGGGCGAGGATCAGTGCGGCGAGGGTGTCGACCGGGTCGGCGTGGCGCTCCGTCATGACCTCCACCGTATCGTTGAATGACCCGGTGAAGGTCAAGCCACGAAGTGCCTGGACGGAGATGTCGAAGCCTCAAACGTATCGGCCGGTCGACCTGGCCCGGCGACACGGGCTCTCGGCGCAGGCGATCCGCAACTACGAGAGCGACGGCGTCATCCCGCCGGCGCAGCGCACCGCGAGCGGGTACCGCGCCTACGGCGAGCAGCACCTGGCCGCGGTCACCGCTTTTCTCGCGCTCGTCTCCGCGTACGGGCACGGGCCCGCCTCGACGATCATGCGCGCCGTTCTCGGTGGTGACCTCGACAGTGCGTTCACGGCGATCGATTCCGGTCACGCCGCGCTGATCCGGGATCGGGAGACCCTGGCCGCGGTCGAGGCGACCGCGGGACTGCTGAGCCGGCCCGCGCCCACCGCCGTACGCCCGATCACGGTCGGCGCGCTCGCCCACCGGCTCGGCGTCACCCCGGCCACCCTGCGCAAATGGGAGGACGCCGGGATCCTCGTGCCGAGTCGGGCCAGGAGCAGCCAGCAGCGCCTCTACTCGGCCGACGACATCCGGGACGCTGACCTCGCGCATCTGCTCCGGCGTGGCGGATACGGTCTGGCGCACATCGCCACGGTGCTGCGCCAGGTGCGCACCGCCGGGGGCGCCGCGTCGCTGGCCTCCTCGCTGACCGAGTGGCGTGCCCGGCTGAGCGCCCGCGGCCGGGCGATGCTCACCGCGGCGGCCCGGCTCTCCGACTTCCTCCAGGTGATCGAGGCCGCCGGTGACGGAAGGAACCCGCGGACATAGAGCCGCCCCGCCCGTGGGGGTCCGGGCGGGGCGGCGGGCATCAACCGCGGGTCAGCGCGGACAGTCCCGGTAGCTGCCGGTGCGGTAGTCACCGGCCTGCTCGCGGTACGAGGATTGTCTACCCCGCTCACCCACCGTCCAATCACACCTGACACGAATCACCTCCGGCCGGCCCGGATGGATGCGCGGGAAATCGCCGGGGCTGAGCACGGCGCGGGACCCCGGCCCCCGGCTGGTGCTCATGGTCGTCATGAGGCACGAACAACGACCATGAGCACCAGCCCGCAACGCCGCACCGCGCCGCCGGCCCGACCCCGCACACAGCCCGCGCGAGGCACCCACGGGCTGTCCTCGCCAGGCACAACACCTGGCCGAGGTCGGCGCGACACCTGGCCGAGGCCGGCGCGCGCTCCAGCCGGCGGCCGGTCACATCGGCGGGGTCAGCGGTTGATGTCGGTCCCGGTGAGGGCGGCCAGCTCGGCGCGGGTCGGAGCGCCCTCGCAATCCCCGGGAACGGTCACCGCGAAGGCTCCGGCGGCTATGGCTGTCCCCAGGCGCCGGGACGGCGGGGCGCCGTCGAGACGGTCGGCCAGGTAGCCCGCCACGAACGCGTCACCGGCGCCGACCGGGTCGATCGCCGTCACCGGCAGGGCCGGGACCGAGTAACGGTCGCCGTCGATCAGCGCGGTGCAGCCACGGGCGCCGTCCTTGAGGATCACCTCGGCCGGGCCCAGCTTGGCGAGGCCGTCCAACGGGTCGGCGGCGTCCACGAAGATCGCGGCCTCGTCCGGGCCGGCGAAGACGATGTCGGCACGCGCCGCCAGGTCGCGCAGCACCGGGGCGGCGTCGAAACGGGACCACAGCTTGCTGCGGTAGTTGACGTCGAGGGAGACCGGCACCCCGGCGGCCCGGGCGGCTTCGACGGCGGCGAAGACCGTGGCCCGGGCGGTGTCGCTCAGCGCCGGGGTGATGCCGGTGACGTGCAGGACGCCGGCCGACTCCACCGCGGGCAACGGCAGGTCGGCCGGGGTCAGCCGGGAGCCGGCGCTGCCCGCCCGGTGATAGTCGGCATGGATGAACTGGGCGGACCGGCGGTAGCGGATCATCAGGCCGGTGGGGGCGTCGTCGGGCAGGGCCCACACCCGTACGCCGGAAGCCTTCAACCGGCCGGTGATCAGCGACCCGGCGGAATCGGGACCGAGCCTGCCGAGCCAGGTGGCGGAGCCGCCGAGGCGAGCGACGCCGACCGCGACGTTGCTCTCGGCGCCGCCGACGGCCAGCGTGAACCCACGGGCGTGCTCGATGGGGCCGATGCCGTCGGCCACGAAGATCCCCATGGACTCGCCGAGGGTGAAGAGGCCGCCGGTCATGAGCGGGCGATCGCGACGGCGGCCACCGCGCGTTCGGCGCGGGCGGCCAGCGCGGTCAGGCTGCCCCCGTCGGCCGCGTCCCCGACCAGGGGGCCACCGAGCCCGACAGCCGCCGCTCCCACGGTCAGCCAGCCGGGGATGTCGTCGAGGTTGATGCCGCCGGTCGGCAGGATCCGGACCTGCGGCAGAGGACCACGAAGATCCTTGAGGTACGCCGGCCGCAGTCCCCCGGCCGGGAAGAGTTTGACCAGCGGCGCCCCGGCGCGATACGCCGAGTACACCTCGGTGGGGGTGTACGCCCCCGGATAGCACGGCACGCTCTGCCCGGCGAGTGCGTCCAGCACCGGCGAGACCAGGAAAGACGCTCCCGCGTCGACGGCGGCCTTCGCGTCGTCGGGGGTGAGGACGGTGCCGGCGCCGATGATCGTGGCGGCGGGCAGCCGGCGGCGCAGGCCGGCGATGGCCTCCAGCGCGCCGTTCGAGGTGAGGGTGACTTCGAGGGCGGTGATGCCGGCGGCGACCAGCACGTCGGCGACGGCGGCGAACCCACCGGCGGACGGTGCGCGGAGGATGGCGACGATGCCGCCGTCGACGATGGCGGCGGTTACGGGATCAAGCGAGTCGGTCACGACTTCGATCCTGCCCGATGTCTGCCCCGCTGGCCAGAGGAAAGCGCATTCCCCCTGGCCACATGACCCTAGCTCGGAGAGCGGCCGCGGAGGCGAGCCGGACCGCGACCGCGCCGGAGCGGGCCGGCGCGGTCAGCGACGCTCGGGCTCCGGTTCGCCGGCCTCGGCCTTGCGCGGCAGCCGCCGCACCTTGCCGTTCGAGGTGTGCGGCAGCGCGACCGGCGGCGTGTCCTCGATGCCCAGCTCCTCCCGGATGGCCGCCTCGAACTGTTGCATGACCAGCGGCACCTGGGCGAGCAGCTCACGGAAGTGGGTCTCGGGACGGACCCCGCTGACCGCGGCCGGGTTCATCTGGCCGTGCAGCTGCTCCAGCTGCAGGTGCACGGCGAGCGCGGCGCTGCGGACCGGGCCGGAGGCGAGCAGCCGCACCGGCATCAGCGCCGGGCCGATCTCGTCGACGTAGGAGAGCAGCGTCGGCGGTTTCCCTCCCGCCTCGAAGCCTGCGCGCAACCGCACGGTGGCCCGCTCGAAGCCGGTGAGCAGAGTGACATATGCCTCCTTGCGCTCCTCGTACCACCGGCGGGTGCGCCGCCGACGGCTCAGCAGGTCGTTGTCACGTGCGGCGATGTAACGCACCGCAGCGGCGCCGACCAGGGCAAACACGGCGGCGACCAGGGGCAGCCCCCACCACGGGATCTGAGACACCCGCCTACCGTATCGACCCCGCGCCGGGCGGTCTGTCAACCACACCCCTCGCCGGTGATCGCCCACCCCGCATCTCGCCCGCCGAGCGCAGTGCGGCCATCAGACAGAGCTGATCCAGACGCCGATGCCGTCCAGGAAGCGCGCCAGGCCGAACTCGAACAGAACATCAAGATCGAAATCGAAGTCCGGCGTACGGAGAAACAGCTCCTCGTACGCCGGCGAGGGCTGGTCCGCGAGCAGCCGGTGGAACGCCGGCTCCTGCTGTTCCATCCACTCGTCGCCGGTCAGCCCGGTGTCCCGCATCGCCTCGGCCTCCGGCTGGATCGCGTCGGCCAGCCCCCGCACGAAGCTGAACAGCAGCACCTGCACCAGCATCCGGTCGGGGGCGCTCAGCCCGGCCGGACCGAGCGCCCCCATGATCCACTCGCCGAGGCGCATCGCGTTCCGGGAGAGCTGCGGGCGGGTCAGCGACATCGTCACGCCCAGCCACGGATGCCGCTGGAACAGGGCCCACATGACGCGGCCGCACTGTTCCAGATCGGCCCGCCAATCGCCGGTGTAGCGCGGCGCCACCCGCAGCTCGCCGAGCGCTCCGTCGATCATGGCGACCTCGAGCTCCTCCCGGCTGGGCACGTGCCGGTAGAGCGACATGGTCGCCACGTTCAGCGAGGCGGCGACGCGGCGCATGGACAGCTCCGCCATGCCGTGCTCGTCGGCGACGGCGATCGCGGCCGCCACGATCCGGTCGAGGCTCAGGTCGGTGTCACGGCGCGGGGCGGGGCCGGCCACCACCGTGCCGACGCCGGGGCGGGCCACGGTCAGGCCCTGGTCGCGCAGGACGGCGTGCGCCTTCGTGGCGGTCGCGATGGCGACACCCCATTCCCTGGTGATCGCCCGCGCGGACGGGATCCGCTCGCCGGGCCGCAGCTCACCGGCCTCGATGCGGCGCTTCAGGTCAGCCGCGATCTTCGTGTACGCCGGCTCGCCCACCTAGTACACCAACCTTCCCGTACTAGTGCGGTTTGCCCTGGTCAGAGTGCCGCACCTACCGTCCCCTAGTACATCGATATACAGAGTACGCAAAGGAGCGGGGAGATGCGGGTACTGATTTCCGGGAGCAGCATCGCCGGGCCGGCATGCGCGTTCTGGCTGCACCGGGCCGGCGCCGAGGTGACCGTGGTGGAGAAGTCGCGGCGGCCGCGGCCGGGCGGCCACGCGGTGGACATCCGGGGCGTGGCACGGCAGGTCGTCGACTGGATGGGCATCCGCGAGGCGATCCGGGCCCGGCAGGTCGACGAGCGGGGCTGGCTGCTGGTGGACCGCCGGAACCGCCCGATGGGCCGGATGCCCGCGGACGCGTTCGGCGGCGAGGGCATGGTGGCCGAGATCGAGATCGCCCGGGGTGACCTCGCCGAGGTGCTGCGGGACGCGACGGCCGGGTTCACCGAGTACCGGTACGGCGACCACCTCACCGAGCTGTCCCAGGACGCGGACGGCGTGGACGTCACCTTCGCGAGCGGCCTGCGCGATCGGTACGACCTGGTGATCGGGGCGGACGGCGTGCACTCCGGGGTGCGTTCGCTGGCCTTCGGCCCGGACGCGGACTTCGTGCGCTACCTGGGCGTCTACTCGGCGTACTTCACCGTGACCGATCCGGGCGACCTGGACAACTGGTACCTGATGTACAACGAGCCGGGCCGGGTAGCCGGGTTGCGCCCGGAGCGCGGCGGCACCGCCAAGGCGCACCTCGGCTTCCGCGAGCCGGAGGCCCGCTACGAGCGGCTGACCCGGGACGAGGAGAAGCGGGTGGTCGCGGAACGGATGGCCGGCGGCGCCTGGAAGATCCCGGAGTTGCTGGCGCAGATGCCGGACGCGCCGGACTTCTTCTTCGACTCGATCAACCAGGTGCACGTGAAGCGCTGGTGGCGGGGCCGGGTCGCGCTGGTCGGCGACGCCGGCTACTGCGGGTCGCCGCTGGCCGGGCTGGGCACCAGCATGAGCCTGGTCGGCGCATACGTCCTGGCCGGCGAACTGACCCGCACCGGTGACCCGGAGCGGGCGTTCGCCGCCTACCAGGACGCGATGGCCGATTACGTGGCGGCCGGTCTGGAGCTGCCGCCGGGCGGCGCCAACGGCTTCGCGCCGTACAGCCGGCTGATGATCCGTCTGCGCGCGAAGTCGCTGTCGATGATGACCGCCTGGCCGATGCGCAACCTCGCGGCCAAGCAGTTCGGCAAGGCCGAGGCGATCACCCTTCAGGATTACGGCCTGCGCACCGACCAGCCTCAGCTGAGGTAGACCAGACCGTCGATGATCACGGTCGGCCGGCCCGGGGTGCCCTCCGGCTCGATCGTGACCGTGCGGGTCGCCGACACCGGCCACGACTTGCTGAAGACCAGGCGGCGGTACTGCGGGAGGTCGGCGTGCAGGTCGGCGTACCCCATGGCCTCGCCGTCGATCGTGACCTTGACCCGGCCGGAGGTCGACGAGCGGGCCGCGATCAGCCCGACCGACCGGCCGGTCACGGTCCAGCTGAGCCGGGCTCCGGCGGTCGCGGCGGCGCCCGCCGTGCCGTCGAGATGCTTGGTGTCCCGGATCCCCCGCCAGCTTCCGGCCCGCGTCGCCGCACCCTCCGACAGAGCCCGGGGCGTACGGGTCACCGAGGCTGATCCGCGGTTCCCGGCGTGATCGGTGGCCCCGACCGTCCAGGTGCTCGCGGCGCCGATCGGCGCGGTGCCGGTCAGGCTGCTGACGGTCCCGCCGAGCACCGCGGCCCCCGCGCCGGTCACCGCGGCCGACCGGATGCCGGACGGGTCGGTCGCGGACCAGCCGAGCCGGATCGGCGCGGTGGTGCCGACCGTCCCCGCGGTCAGGTACGCCTGTGGCGGCGACGCGAACACCGGCGGCTCGACGTCCGCGAAGACCTTGGCGACGGCGCTGGCGGTCCGGCCGGAGAGGTGCCGGGCGCGCACCTCGACACGGTGCGCGCCGGGCGCGAGCCGCAGGGACCCGCCGCGCATCGTGCCGGTCCGGGACGCGGCGAGCTCGCCGTCGACGTACACGTCGAATCGGTCCATCATGCGGCTCGGGGTGGTCAGCCGCCAGAGCGCGGCGATCGAGCCCTGCGTGAACCAGGTCCGGCCCCACGCCTGCGCGCCGCTGAGCCCGGTCACGCGCAACCCGGCCGGGGCCGCCCCGGCGAGCTGCCGGACCGGGGTGAGCCGGCGGTAGAGCGAGGTGCCCGGGCACTCGGTGAGCCCGGCGTCGCGGTGCCCGGAGATCCGGTTCAGCACCACCCGGCGGCCGACGGCGAACTTCGGACCGCCGCCGGAGGTCAGCGTCACCCGGCTGTACGGCGCGTTCCCGGCCGCGCCCAGCTTGTACGCCGCGAGCTGCGCCACCGACAGCTGGGAGGCAGTGCCCACCGCCGCGCTCCGGAAGTCCCCGATCACCGCGACCGCGCTCGCGTTGGTGTTGAAGCCCAGGGTGTGCGCGCCGAGCACGTTGCGGTCCACGCCGCCACGGCGCCCCTCGAAGATCGTGCCGCACTTGTCGACCAGGAAGTTGTAGCCGATGTCGTTCCAGCCCTTGCTCTTCACCTGGTACGCCTCGATCCCGCGCACCACGGCGGCCGAACTCGCGCAGCTGTAGCCGTTGCCGGTGGCGGTGTGGTGCACGAAGAAGACCTGGACCGGCCCGGTGTAGGTGGGCGGCTCCTTGACGATGCTCTCGTTCGCGCCCCACGCCGCCCGGCTCAGCAGCCGGGGGATCGGCCGGGGCGGGATCGCCACCCCGTTGACCCGCCGGGGCCGTTCCATCGCGGCCGGGACCATCTCGGCGCGCGGCTCACGCGCCACGTCCGGGCCTGCGTCGTCGGCTCCGTCCGGGTTGATCAGGTCGACCCGCATCCCGGTCGGCAGCTCCCGCGTCCCGCCGGCGGTGACGACCCGGGCCTGCACCGCGTTCGACGGGCCGACCCAGAGCGGATCGCTCGCCCCGCGCGTGACCCCGCCGTCGACGCCGCCGGACTCGTCGGGCGCGTCGGTCTCGAGGGTCTGCCACGGCGTCCAGCTCCGGGCGCCGACCGGCCTGGTCCGTACCTCGATCCGGCCACCGGCGACCGCGTGCGGGTCGTCCCAGGTCACGCCGAGCAGGCTGAACCGCTCGGTGTCACGCTCCGG
The DNA here is from genome assembly GCF_016862095.1 of Actinoplanes cyaneus. Lineage (GTDB taxonomy): Bacteria > Actinomycetota > Actinomycetes > Mycobacteriales > Micromonosporaceae > Actinoplanes > Actinoplanes cyaneus. Next base: position 12,737 of record NZ_BOMH01000053.1, on the reverse strand, counting down.
CACCTCGGCCGCGACGCCCGCGGCATCCGTGCTGCCGGTCTCGGCGACGAGGCGCATCGCGCTGGTGAACGCGTACGTCTGCAGCATCGGCGCCGCCCCGGGCGACCGGGACAGGCCCCCGGCGACCGCCAGGGCGATCACCGGGGTGGCGGCGACGAGCGCGGTGAGTAGACGTTTGCGGCGCATGCGAAAGCTCCCCAGGCCACCGGCGGAAGGGGTCAAAACGGGATCGAACCGGCGACCATCTGACACCTTGCCGGGTGCTCGAGTGGCTCGTGGTGCTTTCTGTGAAAAACGCTCTGCTTATCCGCGGACGGCCCGCTCGACCAGACCGGTGATCATCCAGTCCGCGAGTGTCGCGAAGTCCGGCACCGGCGCGGCGCCCTCGGTCAGCGCCTCGCGCAGGAACGGGAAGTCGCCACCGGCCACCGCCGCGCCGATCTCCGCGGCCGCCTCGGCGCCGGGAACCCCGGCCAGCTCGCTCGTCACGTACGACGCGACGAAGCCGGTCAGCAGCCCGATCAGGGTCATCTTGGTGACCCCGGGCAGGGCCGCCGGCGCCAGGGCATGCAGCCCGTGCTCCAGGAAGCCGAGCAGGTTGGGCCCGGTCAGCCGGCGGCCGGCCAGCACGAACGGCAGCCACGGGTGGGCCAGCATCAGGTCGCGCTGCATCACGCCGAGGGCGAGCAGGTCGGCCCGCCAGTCACCGGTGATCGGCGGTGGCGCCGGCTCGCCCGCGACCCGGTCGACCATCAGATCGATGAGGCGGTCACGGTCCGGCACGTAGGTGTAGAGCGACATCGCTCCCGCGCCGATCTCGGTGGCGATCCGGCGCATGGTCACCGCCTCCAGCCCCTCGGCATCGGCGACCGTCACCGCGGCCGCCAGAACCTGGTCACGCGTGTAAGCCGGTGGTCGCCCTCGCGGCATCGACGTTCCTCCTGGTAGTCTTTTCAGTACAACGTACGGGAAAGGGGTTCGACCGATGCGCGACCTGCCCTTCCTTCTCAAGATGATGCGACGACGGGCTCGTAAAGGCCCCGCCGCACGGTATGACGTCCAGTGGGAGCCGGCCGTGCCGGTGCCCGGCGCCGACGGCACCACGCTGCTGACCGACCACTACGCCCCGGTCACCACCGAGCCGTGCCCCACGGTCCTGCTCCGCTCGCCGTACATCCGCGGCGGTTTTCCGTGGAACTGGCTCTTCGGGGTCCTCTTCGCCGAGCAGGGCTTCCACGTGCTGATGCAGAGCAGCCGCGGCACCGGCGGTTCCACCGGCGAGTTCACCTTCTGGCGCAACGAGGGCCGCGACGGCCTCGCCACCGTCGAGTGGATCCGCAAGCAGGAGTTCTTCACCGGCGATCTGTTCACCCTCGGCCCGAGCTACACGGGGTTCACCCAGTTCGCCATGGCCCACGCTCCACCGCCGGAGTGGCGGGCCGCCGTGGCCCAGGTCCCGGTCCTCGATCCGTACCGCTTCTACTGGGCCGGCGGCCAGTTCGCGCTGGAACGCGCTCTGGTCGGCGGTCTTGCCATCTTCTCGCAGGCCAGGACGTTCCGGGCGAACCTCGGCGCGGCCGTGCGGATGCAGATGCGGTTGCGCGGGACCCTCCGGCGCGTTCCGCTCGGCGAGGCCTACCCGTCGCTGTACGGTGGCCGCCGCCCCGAGTTCGAGAGCTGGCTGAACAACCCGTCGGCGGACGATCCCCACTGGGCGGGCGCCGGCACCGGGCCGGCCGCCGCGGCGCTGCCGATCCCGGTCAGTCTCGCCACCGGCTGGCACGACCTGGCCACCGACCAGATCATCGAGTTGTTCCAGCGGCGGCGCGCCGCGGGCCTGGAGACGGACCTGCTGATCGGTCCGTGGACGCACACCAACGGGTTCCAGCGGGACTGGGAGGCGTTCATGACGCAGGCACTGCGGCGGCTGCGCGGCGGCTCGCCGGAGCTGCCCGTCCGGGTGCACGTCGGCGGCGCCGGCGAGTGGCGTGACCTGCCCGATTGGCCTCCGGCGGGGATCCGCCCGCGGCGCCTGCACCTCGGCCCCGGGGCGCTCACCGAGATTCCGGGTCAGGGTTGCAGCACTTTCCGGTACGACCCGGAGGACCCGACCCCGTCGATCGGCGGCGCTCTGCAGTCACCCACGCAGGGCACCAGGGACATGGCCCGGCTGGAGCGTCGCGCGGACGTGCTGGTCTTCACCTCACCACCGCTCACGGGGGCGGTGGAGGTGATGGGCCCGGTGCGGGGCGAGTTCGACGTGACGACCAGCGCGGCCAGCGGTGATCTCTTCGCCCGGCTCTGCGACGTCGACCCGTCCGGGAAGTCGATCAACGTGTGCGACGGGCTGGCCCGGATCACCCCGGACGGGCGGACCGTGGTGGCGATGGGCTCGACGGCCCACCGGTTCCGCACCGGGCATCGGATCCGGCTGCTCGTGGCCGGTGGGGCGTACCCGCGCTGGATGCGCAATCACGGCACCGGCGAGCCGATCGCCACGGCCACCCGGATGGTGCCGGCGGAGACGACCGTGCGGCACACGTCGGTGCTGGAGCTGTCCGTGGTTTGACGCCGTGCGGCCGTGGGGTAATGCGTCGCCGCCCCATCCCCACGGCTTCGAGGAGTTTCCATGTCCACTCAGGGCATTCTCTACATCATCGCGGTGATCCTGCTGGTTCTCGCGGCGCTGCCGATCCCCAGCCGCGGCTTCAGCCTGGCGCTGCTCGGTGCGGCGTTCGCGCTGCTCGCCTACTCCTGGCCGGTCCTCACCGCCTGACCGGCCGAGCTGGTCCGCACGGTCGTTACCGCAACGGCACAACGACCGTGAGGACCAGCTCGAACCCGGCACCGGGCCGCGGCACCACTCCCGCTGCCCGGCTGGCTCCCACGGTCGTCACCGCACCCGCATGACGACCGTGCGGACCAGCCGGGGGCCGGCGCCGGCTAGACGGTGCGTTTGTAGACGACTGCCTGCCAGGGGGCCAGGGTCAGCGAGCCGGGTGACGCGTCCGGCAGGTTCGTCAGCAGCAGCTCGGCACCGGCCCAGCCGGCCGCGTCGTCGATCTCGGCCGCCACGGTCTCCCCGGTGAAGTTGCCGATCACCAGCAGCTCGGTGTCCCCGAGCCGGCGGGTGAACGCGTAGAGCCGCTCGTCGTGCGGCAGCAGCATGGTGAAGTCGCCGTCGGCCACGGCCGGCTCGGCGTGCCGCAGCGCGATCAGTTGCCGGTAGTAGTGGAAGACCGAGTCCGGGTCCGCGCGCTGGGCGGCCGCGTTGATCTCCGGATAGTTCGGGTTGACCGCCAGCCACGGCGTCCCCGTGGTGAAACCGGCGTTCGCCGACGTGTCCCACTGCATCGGGGTGCGCGCGTTGTCCCGGCCGCGCGCGCGGAGCACGGTCAGGACCTCTTCCGGCGTACGGCCTTCCAGCTCCAGTGCCTGCTTGTACTGCCCGAGCGCCTCGATGTCGCGGAAGTCCTCGATGCCGCCGAACGGGTAGTTGGTCATGCCCAGCTCTTCGCCCTGATAGACGTAGGGCGTGCCGCGGTGCAGGTGGAGCACGGTGCCGAGCATCTTGGCCGAGGCCACCCGGTGTTCCGGTGAGTCGTCGCCGTACCGGGACACGATCCGCGGCTGATCGTGGTTGTTCCAGTAGAGGCTGTTCCAGCCGACGTCGGCGAGACCGGCCTGCCAGCGGCCCAGGATCGCCTTGAGGTTGGTCAGCCGGAGCTTCTGCAGCAGCCACGGGTCCGGCCCGCGGTCGGCCCAGACGTGATCGAACTGGAAGACCATGTCGATCTCGTGCCGCGCCGGGTCGGTGTGCAGTCGTGCCTCCTCCACGGTGACGCCGGGCATCTCGCCGACGGTCAGCAGGCCCTCGCGGCCCGCGAAGACCTCCCGGTACATCTCCTGCAGGAACTCGTGCAGGCGGGGACCGCCGACGAAACCGGCCGAGCCGTCGGCGTACGCGGACCCGGCCGCCAGCCGCCCGTCCGGCAGCGGCGTGACCTTGGAGATCATGTTGATGACGTCCATCCGGAAGCCGTCCACACCCCGGTCCAGCCACCAGCGCATCATGGCGTAGACGGCCTGCCTGACCTCGTCGTTCTCCCAGTTGAGGTCGGGCTGCTTCCTCGAGAACAGGTGCAGGTAGTACTCGCCGGTCTTCTCGTCGAACTCCCAGGCCGGGCCGCCGAAGACCGAGCCCCAGTTGGTCGGCTCGGCACCGGGCGTGCCGGGCTCCATGCCCTCGCGGGCGGGCTTCCACCAGTACCAGTCGCGCTTCGGGCTCTCCCTGGACGAACGGCTCTCGGCGAACCAGGGGTGCTCGTCGGAGCTGTGGTTCACCACCAGGTCCATGACGATCTTCATGCCGCGCTCGTGCGCCCCGGCGAGCAGCTCGTCGAAGATCTCCAGCGTGCCGAACATCGGCTCGATGTCCTGGTAGTCACTGATGTCGTAACCGTTGTCGTCCTGCGGCGAGGGATAGATCGGCGACAGCCACAGCACGTCCACGCCGAGCTCGGCGAGGTGATCGAGGTGGTTGATGACCCCGCGCAGATCACCCATCCCGTCGCCGTCCGAGTCCGCGAAGCTCCGCGGGTAGATCTGGTAGACGACAGCCTTCTTCCACCACGAATCCGTCATTGCTCTTCTCTAACACGAGAACGCGGCCGGTATCGGGCGGGCATACTTACCACGTGGTTATCGCCGAGAAATACCTTTTGTCATGAAGGTCGCCTTGCTGGGGCCCATCGCCTGGCGCACTCCCCCGCTGCACTACGGGCCGTGGGAGCTGATCACCAGCCTGATCGCCGAGGGGCTGGTCGAGCGCGGGATCGACGTCACGCTCTTCGCCACCCTCGACTCGGTCACCACAGCCACGCTGGACGGCGTCGCCCCGGCCGGTTACGAGGGCAACGACGAGCTCGACGGGCGGGTGTGGGAGGCGATCCACGTCAGTCACGCGCTCGAGCGCTCGGGCGAGTTCGACCTGATCCACAACCACCTCGACTGGCTGCCGCTGGCGTTCTCCGCGCACAGCCGGGCGCCGATGCTGACCACCGTGCACGGATTCTCCGGCAGGAACATCCTTCCGGCGTACGGGCGGGCCCGGTCGAAGTTCGTGTCCATCTCCGACAGCGACCGTTCGCCCGAACTGGACTACGTGGCCACCGTGCACCACGGTGTGGATCTCGGCGGGCTCCCGTTCCACGCGGACGGCGGCGACGACCTGATCCTGTTCGGGCGGATCCACCCGGACAAGGGCACCGACCTGGCCATCGAGATCGCGCGCCGGGCCGGGCGGCGACTGGTGATCTGCGGGATCGTGCAGGACCGGGCCTTCTTCGAGTCGGCGATCGAACCGAAGATCGACGGCGATGCGGTGGTCTACCTGGGCTCGGTGGGACCGGACGAGCGCGGGGCGGTCCTCGGCTCCGGGGCGGCGCTGCTGCACCCGATCCGGTTCGCCGAGCCGTTCGGCCTCTCCGTGGTGGAGTCGATGATCTGCGGGACGCCCGTCGTCGCGTACCGCAAAGGATCCATGACCGAGGTGGTGGACGAGGGCGTCACCGGCCGGCTGGCAGACGGGATCGACGAGGCGGTCGCCGCTGTCGACGAGGTCGCGCGCCTGGATCGGAAAGCGTGCTCGGACCGCGCGCGGGAGCGGTTCTCGGCGGATCGGATGGTCGATGAGTACTTGGCGATTTACCGAAAAATCATCAGTTGAATAGCTTGATCTTGTTACGGTCCCCATGTGAATAGCGCGTTAAACGGGGCTATTTCCCGGAACGCCTTTACGCCGTTCACGCGCGGTGCCAGCCGGCTCCCGGAACACGGCCCAGCCATGCCCGCGCGCGGTGTCCGCGCTGCGGGGAGGCAGCCGGCCGAGGAGAGAAAGGCCAGTCATGCCCGCGACATACGGGTTTCTGAGTACGTATCCGCCCACACAATGCGGTTTGGCGACGTTCAATGCGGCACTCGCCACGCATCTCACCGCCGGAACGCCCGGAGCGGCCGTCGGATCGGGTGTGGTCCGCCTGCTCAGCCAGGACAACGCCGGTGGGGGAATCGCACTCGACCGGGCCGCGCCTCGGGTCGTGCACACCTGGCACACCGACCGGCCCGGCGGCTGGACCACCGCGGCCACCGCGCTGAACCGCTTCGACGTGGCGGTCATCCAGCACGAGTACGGCATCTACCCCGGTGACGCCGGCGCGGAGGTGCTGCCGCTGCTGCGCGCCCTCAAGGCGCCGGCCATCGTGGTGCTGCACACCGTTCTCACCAACCCCGACCATCTGCAGCGCGCGGTCCTCGAACAGATCGCCGACCTCGCCGACGCGATCGTGACCATGACCGACACCGCCCGGCAGCGGCTCACCGCGAACTACGAGGTGAACCCGCGCAAGATCACGGTGATCCCGCACGGCGCGGCCAGCCACGCCGGGGTGCCCCGCGAGGACCACGACCGGCCGAACCTGCTCACCTGGGGCCTGCTCGGGCCGGGCAAGGGCATCGAGTGGGCGCTGCGCGCGCTGGCCCAGCTCGGCGACCTGCGGCCGGAGCCGGTCTACACGATCGCCGGGCGGACCCATCCCAAGGTGCTCGAACAGCAGGGTGACGTGTACCGGGCGTCCCTGGTGAACCTGGCCGGGGAACTCGGCGTGACGGACACGGTGCGCTGGGTGGACGCGTACCTGGAGCCGGCCGAGCTGTCCCGGCTGATCCGGTCGGCGGACGCCGTGGTGCTGCCCTACGACTCCACCGAGCAGGTCACCTCCGGCGTGCTGATCGAAGCCGTCGGAGCCGGGATCCCGGTGGTCGCGACCGAGTTCCCGCACGCCGTGGAACTGCTCGCGGACGGGCCCGGGCTGCTCGTGCCGCACCAGGACCCGGAGGCGATGGCCCTCGCGATCCGGCACGTGCTCGCCGAGCCGGGCCTGCCCGGCCGGATGGCCGGGATCGCCGGCGGGCCGACCCTGCGGTGGCCGGCGGTGGCCGCGCGCTACCAGTCCCTGGCGGCCCGCCTGCTGGCCGACCGCGCGCCGCTGGCCACGGCCACGATCCCGGCATGAGCGACCGCAGGGACCTCGTCCTGAACCTGGGCCTGCGGCTCATCCCGCCGCCCGTCCGGCTCACCGACGTGCCCGGACCGCGCTTCGACCACGTCCTCCGGCTCTCCGACGACACCGGGCTGCTGGAGCACGCCCGGACCACGATCGTCCGGCGCGAGCACGGCTACTGCGTCGACGACGTCGCCCGCGGCCTGCTGGTGGTGAGCCGCGAGCCGCGGCCGGCGCCCGAGGTGCTCCGGGCCGCCGAGCGCTACCTGGCCTTCCTCACCCACGCCCAGGACGCCGACGGGTCGTTCCGGAACCGGATGAGCTACGACCGGCGCTGGCAGGACGAGCCGTCGCTGGGCGACTGGTGGGGCCGGGCGCTCTGGGGGCTGGGCACCGCTGCCGCCCGCAGCAGCGCGCGATGGATCCGGCGGGAGGCGATGTTCGCGTTCCGCCTGGGCGCCTCCCGGCGTTCCCCCTGGCCACGGGCGATGGCGTTCGCCGGGCTGGGCGCGGCCGAGGTGCTGCGCGCCGACCCGCACGACCGGCTCGCCGCGGAACTGCTCGGTGACGCCGCGACGGTCGTCGGCCTGCCCGGCTCCGATCCCGCGTGGGTGTGGCCGGAACGCGAGCTCACGTACGCCAATCCGGCCCTTGCCGAGGTGGTGATCGCGGCCGGTGATCTGCTCGGCGACGAGGCGCTGCTCGCCGACGGCCTGCGGATGCTCTCCTGGCTCTGCGACCAGCAGGAGCACCACGGCCACCTGTCGACAGTGCCGGTCGGCGGCTGGCGGCCCGGCGAGCCCCGGCACCGGCACGACCAGCAGCCGATCGAGGCGGCGGCGACCGCTGACGCGTGCGCCACGGCGGCCGCGGTCACCGGGGACGAGCGCTGGGACGCCCCGCTCTTTCAGTCGATCGCCTGGTTTCTGGGCGACAACGACACCGGATCGCTGATGTACGACAGTGAGACTTGCGGTTGTTATGACGGATTGACGGCGGATGGCCCTAATCTGAACCAAGGAGCCGAATCCACCCTCGCGCTCGTCTCCACGCTGCAGCATGCCCGCACCCTGGCGGCCCGGAGCGCGACTAGACCTTCAGGCGGTCCGGCGTGACAGCGACTGTGAACTCGACCGACATCACTCGCCACAACATCACCATGCAGCCCGACGGCCGCCGGGTCGTGATCAAGTTGTTCGTGCCCGGTGAGGACGCGCACGCCACGCACAACCGCGCCGCCTGCATGATCGAGCGGATGCTGCAGCTCGACGAGGCCGACATCACCGCGCTGCTCGACGACGTGCTGAACCGCTTCTCCGGGCGGCACCACGACATCCTGTCGGTCTTCCAGCACCACTACGAGGTCGTCCAGCACCGCGTGCCACCGGAGATCGACCTGTCGCCACAGGCGCGGACGCTGATCGGGGCCTACTTCAGCCACGAGTTCTCGGTCGAGGCGGCCGCGCTCTGCAACCCGTCGATCGTCCCGCACCCCGACCAGAGCGACCTGGGCCCCGGCGAACTGCGGGCGGCGCTGAGCCTGCGGCAGATCGGCGAGGGGCACATCTCGTCCATCGGGTTCTGCAGCGTGATCATCGGGCCGGGCGCGTCGATCCGCCTGGAGGACCGGGACGGCCCGCTGGCGATCGGCACCCGGGTCGGCGCCAAGCACATGAAACACCAGCTCTTCGCCGCGCTCGGGGACGAGGACATCGACAACGAGGCGTCCGCGTACATCCTCAACGCGCTTCCCGACCGGTACGACGACGCCGAGTTCGAGGACATCCTCGGCCACCTGCCGCACGAGCTGGCGGCCCGGCCGACCACGCCGATGACGATGGACCTGATCCGGCGGATCGTCGGCGACGACTACGCGGTCACGTTCCCGGCCACCATGCCGCTGCACCAGCGGGTGCTGTGGCCGGCCACCCCGAGCGAGAGCCGGGGCATGGAGGACGCCCGGTTCGTGCAGGTGATCGACCCGGACGGGCGGCCGGCATACCAGGCGACCTACACGGCGTACGACGGGTTCAACATCTCCGGACGGGTCATCTACAGCCGTGACCTGCGGCACTTCGAGGTGACCGCGCTGCACGGCCCGGCCGCCCGCAACAAGGGCATGGCGCTGTTCCCGCGCTACATCAAGGGCCGGAAGATGGCGCTCTGCCGTTCCGACGGCGAGACGCTCGGGCTGGCCGTCCGCGACGATCAGCACCGCTGGCAGCCGGCCGGCTCGCTGCTCGTGCCGCACCGCGGGTGGGACCTGATCCAGGTCGGCAACTGTGGCTCGCCGATCGAGACCGAGGCCGGGTGGCTCGTGCTCACGCACGGGGTCGGGCCGATGCGGCGCTACGCGATCGGCGCCATGCTTCTCGACCTCGACGACCCCTCACGGGTGCTCGCCGACCTGCCGCACGGGCTGATCGACCCGGACGAGATCGAACGCGAGGGTTACGTGCCGAACGTGCTCTACTCCTGCGGGGGGCTGGTGCACGACGGGCGGTTCTGGCTGCCGTACGCCTCCAGCGACGTTCGCATCAGCTTCGCGAGCATGCCGCTGGACCGACTGCTCCACAGAATGGTCCCCGTCGAGCGTTAGAGAGTTCCCGCTACGACCCAGATCGTGAGGACGGCGAGGAAGTCGCCGCGGGCGCCGGCCGCCTCGACGCAGGCCAGCCACTCCTCGCGCAGACCCGGCGGGGTCTGCCAGGCGCCGGCGGGGACCCTCGGGTTGACCATCGGAAGCACCACGGCGGCCGAGTCGGGACTGCCGAACACGCACGTCACGGGCGTCGCGGTCAGGCCGGACACGCCGGCCGCGAGCAGGCGGCGGCGCAGGGTGCGGCCCATATCACGGTACGGCGGCATGAAGTGGCCGGCCACGTAACCCATCAGGGTGTCCTGCAACGGCCGCGGCATCCCGTCGAACAGCAACGAGTCCCAGTCCGTGTCGATCAGGCAGATCCGCCCGCCGGGCCGAGTCACCCGGCGCAGCTCGCCGATCGCCGCGTCCGGGTCCTCCACGTGCTGCAGCACCCGTTCGCACCACACCCCGTCGACGCTGTCGCCGGGCAGGGCGAGCGCGCCGACGTCACCGGTCACGTACCGCACGTTGCTGTCGTCGTGACGGGCGACGGCGGCCGTGGTGATCGCGGCCGAATGGTCCAGCGCGATCACGTCGCCGCGCGGGCCCACCTCGGCGGCCAGTCTGCGGGCCACCTCCCCGCTCCCCGAGCCCGCGTCCAGCAGCCGTGAGCCGAGCGCCGGGCGGAGCGCGTCGAACCCGGCGCGGCGCACCCGGCGGATCTCCGGGTGCCGGCCCATCTCGGTCAGCGCGGTCAGCACGACCTCCGACATCTCGGTGGTCAGTCCGTCGATGTCGGAGAACGGCGTACGTTCCTTCTGCGCTGGTTCCATGCCGCGATTGTTCTCCGGGCACACCCCGGATCGCCGGTCCTCGTCAAGCATCCGACAGGGGGCTCCACCTGCTTTTCTTTTGATCCGTTCCAGTACCGTGAGGCGCTCGTGAACGAGGAGCACGCGATATGACGACACCCCAGCCGGCGCCCGAGACGCCGGCCTGGATCACCTGGCCGATCCGGGCGATCGCCCTGATCGTGGTGTTCCCCTTCCGCATGCTCTGGGAGCTCGCCGTCCTGCTCTACCGATTCGTCCTGATGCCGGCCGGGCGAGCGCTGGGCTGGCTGGTGCGGACCTTCCTCGTCGCGCCACTGCTCTGGGTGCTCCGGCAGGTCCTGCAGTGGGTGCTGCTGCCGATCTGGCACGCGCTGCGCTGGTCGGTCGCCGCGCTGGTCACCGGCATCGCCTGGGTGCTGCGGATGCTCCTGCGGTATCTGTTGCGGCCGATCGCGATGGCGGTCATGTGGGTGCTGGTGCCGGTCGGGCGGGCGCTGTACAACTGGGTCCTGGCGCCGATCGGCCACGGGCTCGCGTGGCTGCTCCTCACGCTGTACCGCTGGGTGCTGGCCCCGATCGGGCGGGCGCTGGCCTGGGCGTTCCGGATGTCCGGGGTCGCCATCGAGTGGGCCGTCCGGGCGTCGTACCGCTGGATCCTGCGCCCCTTCGGCCTCGCGATCGTCATGCTGGCCGTCGCGACCTACCGCTGGGTGCTGCGGCCGGTCGCCCGGGGGATCGCGTGGACGGTCGTCGCCTTCTACCGCTGGGTGCTCCGGCCGATCGGCCTCGCGATCGCCTGGACCGTTCTGGCGTCCTACCGGTGGATCCTGCGGCCGGTCGGCCTCGCGATCGCGTGGGCATCTCGGATGATCTATCGGTACGTCGTGCGCCCGATCGGCCTCGCCGTCGCGTTCGCCTGGCGGTACACGTTCGGCGCCCTGTTCCACGGCCTCGCGGTCACCGGCCGCTGGCTGCGCGACGAGATCTTCCGCCCGGCCGGAAGTGTGGTGCGCACCGCACTGGGACTGCGCCGCTGATACCACATTTCGTGACGCCGTGTCATGCGGCCGTTATCACAAGTAACGGCCGGGTGCACCCGTAACGGTCCGGCAACCGATGTGAAAAACTTCCGGCATGATCGAGCAGGTGCGGTTCGGGCTGGTGGGGTACGGCAGTGGCGGGCGGATCTTCCACGCCCCCCTGATCGCGTCGGCCCCGAACATCGATTTCGCCGGTGTCGTCACCACCTCCGAGGAGCGCCGCAAGCAACTCGCGGAGACGCTCCCCGAGGTCGGGGCCTACGACTCCCTCGCCGCGCTGGCCGCCGACGGGGTCCGCGCCGTGGCCATCTCCACGCCCGCGCACACGCACGCCGAGCTGGCCCTCGAAGCCATCCGGCTCGGTCTGGCAGTGGTCGTCGACAAGCCGTTCACGCTGGACGCGCCGACCGCCCGTGAGCTGGTCAAGGCCGCCGAGGCCGCCGAGGTGCCGCTCACGGTCTACCAGAACCGGCGCTTCGACTCGGACTACCTCACGATCCAGAAGCTGATCGAGAAGGGCTCGCTCGGCACGATCCGCCGGTTCGAGTCCCGCATGGAACGCTGGGCCCCCGACCGCCAGATCAAGCCGGCCGGCGGCGGCACCCTGCTCGACTTCGGCTCGCACCTGGTCGACCAGGCCCTCAAGCTGCACGGCCCGGCCCAGCGCGTCTACGCCGAGATGCGCGGCGACACCGAGCTCGACGACGACTTCTTCCTGGCCATGCACCACCTCAGCGGCGTCGAGTCGCACCTGTGGGGCAGCTGGCGCCAGGGTGGCCCGGGGCCGCGCTTCCGCGTCACCGGCACCGCCGGCACGTACATCTCGGCGGAGCTCGACGGCCAGGAGGAGCTGCTGAAGGCCGGCCGGACCCCGGCCAAGCTCGGCGACCGCTGGGGCATCGAGCACGAGCACCGCTGGGGTCACCTGTGGCGCGGCACCACCGGCGCCCCGGTCGAGAGTTCCCGTGGCCGGTGGGACTCGTTCTACCCGGCGTTCGCCGACGCGGTCCTCGGCAACGGCCCGCTGCCGGTCGACCCGTGGGACACCGTTCGCGCCATGGAGGTCCTCGACGCCGCCCGCGTCAGCGCCTCCACCGGCCGTTCCGTCACCCTCTAGCTCGCCCCGCGAGCCCGCTCGCCCCGCGAGCCCGCGAGCCCCGCGAGCCCCGCGAGCCCCGCGAGCCCCGCGAGCCCCGCGAGCCCCGCGAGCCCCGCGAGC
>NZ_BOMH01000052.1 GCF_016862095.1 Actinoplanes cyaneus | reverse complement strand
CCGCGAGCCCCGCGAGCCCCGCGAGCCCCGCGAGCCCCGCGAGCCCCGCGAGCCCCGCGAGCCCCGCGAGCCCCGCGAGCCCCGCGAGCCCCGCGGCGCGAGACCGCGACCACTCGACGTCCCGGCCGCGGGTTGCGGTTCCGGCTGGTTCTCATGGGCGTTATGAGGCACGAATAACGCCCATGAGAACCAGCTGGGACGCCGCACCGCGGCCGGAGCTGGTGGGGAGCGAGGATCGCGCGGACACGCAGGGGGCTTGGTCGTGTCGCCTGTGAACGGGCGCCGAGAATGTCGTACTGCGGCATGGTTGGGGAATTGGGCGTGCCCGCCGCCGGGAAGCGACAGCGGGCACGGAACCACCTGATCGTCAGTTGCGGATGATCGTGAACGTGCTGGTCGGGTTCTCGATGTCGCGGTAGTTGTTGCTCAGGGTGAGGTTGGTGAAGGTGGCCGAGCCGACGGCCGGGCCCTGACCGGCTTCGGGCAGCGGGTTGGCCCAGATGCCGTAACCGGACTTGGCGTCGAAGGCGTCACCGCTCTTCTGCGCGCCGGTGATGGTGACGTTGGTGAAGATCGTGTCGGTGATCGGGTTGACCGGCCGGCCGGCGCCGTCGTACTGGGTCTGGAACATGATGCCGGAGTAGGTCGGGTCGACGATGTCCACGTTGCTGATCCGGATGCCCTGGAACACCTTGGACGCGCTGAACATCCAGATGGCCGGGAAGACCTGCTGGCCCCAGAAGTGGCCGCCGGCCCGGACGATCGAGATGTTGTCGAGCACGGTCGGCGGGTTGGCGCCGAAGCCGTTCATCGGGTAGCCGAAGTCCAGCGAGCTCACCGTGATGCCGGAGTAGACGAGCGTGTCGGCGATGTAGATGTTCTTGAACGTGTTGGCGTACCCGCCGTAGACCGCGATGCCGGCGGCCCGCCAGGTCAGCGTGCTGGACAGGTTCGAGAAGGTGTTGTTGATCTCGTCGGAGCCGCCCGCGTCGATCGCGGAGAACAGCGCGAACGAGTCGTCACCGGTGGCCCGGGCGTCGTTGTTGTCGACCAGGTTGCCGGTGCTGCCGTTGGTCATGTTGACGCCGTCGGCGAACGTGTTCCGGATGCGCGAGTTCTTGATCACCATGTTGTCGGTGTTCGCGCCCCAGTACAGGCAGACCACGTGCTCGGCCCAGATGTTGTCGATCGTGATCCCACTGACGTTGGCGAGGTCGAACACCTTGCCCGGGCCGTCGATCCGGATCGTGTAGTTGCCGAAGAACGCGAAGTTCGCGAACGTCGACCCGTTGGCGGTGGCGTCGGCCCGGAAACCGGCGTCGGTCTCCGACTGGGTCGACGGGGTGAAGAAGCGGGTGTACCAGGGGCCGGCGCCGACGACCTTGATGGCCTTGCCGTACACCTGGAACTTGTTGGCGGTCTGGTAGTCACCGGCGGGCAGGTAGACGCCGACCTTGGTGCTGTCCTGCCGCGCGGTGTCGAGCGCGTTCTGCACCGACTGCTGGTCGAAGCCGGTCGGCACGACGTACTTGGCGGGGTCCGGGTTCGCGATGGCCGTGACCTGCTCCAGGTTGATGAAGTCGATCGCGATCGCGCCGCTGTTGCCGGAGTCCTTCTGCAGCTTGATCGTGCTGCCGGCCGGGAACGAGCCGGTCAGCATGATGTTCGCCTCGTCGTAGATGTGGCGCGGGCCGGTGCCGGAGTTCTGCGGCGCGGTCTCGTTGCCGTACAGCCACGCGTACTTCGAGGTCAGCGGCAGGGTCTTGTTCAGTGACCCGTTGACGTAGACGTTGATCGAGCTGGTGGTGCCGTCCGGGATGGAGAACCGCGCGACGACCGTGTTGGTGGCGTTGCGGGTGGTCCACTGGACGTACGAACCGGTCTGGTTCAGCGTCACGGCCTTGCGCCCGGACGCCTCACCGGCCAGGTCGCCGACCGTGCGGTTGGGCCCGACGACGGCGGCGCCGCCACCGGTCGTGCCGTCCTCGGCCTCGTACATGTCGTACGGCATGTTGGCGCCGCGACCCACGAAGAACGGCTTCTCACTGGTGTTGTTGGCCTGCTTGACCGGCAGCTCGTTGGCGTCGGCGGCGACCACCGTGCGGACCGTGTACTTGCCGTTCACCGCGGTCCAGGTGCCCAGGCTGATCGACGGCGAGGAGGCGCCGGCGGCCAGCGTGCCGGTGTACGACCCGGTGAACGTCTTCACTGTCGCCGAGCCGTTCAGCACGGTCACCGTGACGGTGTGCGCCCCACTGCCCGAGGCCGCGGTGCCCTGGTTCTTGAGGGTCGCCGAGAAGCTGACCGTCTGGCCCGCCGACGGGTTGCCGGGCGACCACGAGACGACCGAGGCGACCAGGTCGGAGCTGCTGACCGGCGCGACGACCAGGTTCGAGGGATTGGTGTACGAGTTGTTCGCGTCGTTGGTCTCGACGACCGTGTTCGCCTCGTCGACCTTCGCGGACAGCGCGTAGCTGCCCGCGTCCCGGGCGCCGATCGACGCCGAGACGGTCGCGCTGGCTCCGGCGGCGAGGGCGCCGACCGTGGCGGTGCCGGCCTTCGCCGTACCCAGGTAGAAGGTGATCGACGAGGCCGGTGAGGCGGCCGTGCCGGCGTTGCGGACCGTGCCGGACAGCGTGATCGCGTCGGTCTCGACCGGCGACGCCGGCGAGAAGGACAACCCGGTGACGGTCAGGTCCGGGTTCGGCGCCGCGGTGCCGATGACCTGCAGCTCCGCGACCTGTCCACTGGGCGCGCCGCTGTTCGCGGTGAAGGAGAGCCGGACGTCAGCGGTGGTCGCGGAGACCGGGATGGTCACGGTGTTCTGCGACGAGGGATTGAAGGTGTACGTCGCGGAGCCCACCAGCGTGGTGTAGCTGCCCGACGACTGCTCCCGGCCGAGAACCGCGAACGTCTGCTGCCGGGTGCCCCAGTCGGTCGCCGGGTTGAGCTTGACCACGACCGAGGAGACGGTCGCGTTGGCGCCCAGCTTGACGGTCAGGTTGGCCGGGTAGGCGGAACCCTCCCAGTAGGTGGCGGTGTCGTTGTCGTTCGCGTTGGCGGCGACGAAGGTGAAGATCGACGACGACGCCTCGATGGGCTTGCCGACCGCGAGGTTCGTGCCGGTGCCGGGGGTGCCGGTCCGGGTCACCGTGTTGCTCGCCGCGGACTCGTTGCCGGCCGCGTCACGCGCCTTCACGTAGTACGAGACGGTCGCGGTGTCGGCCTGGCTGTCGGTGTACGTGGTCCCGGTGACCGTCGTCCGCAGGGTCCCGTTGGCGTACACGTTGTAGCCGGTGACGCCCACGTTGTCGGTCGACGCGCCCCAGGCCAGGCGGATCTGCCCGGCGGCCGGCGTGGTGTAGGAGAGCGTCCCGGGCGTGGTCGGTGCCTGGGTGTCCCCGGTCGCGCCGGTACGGGTCACGGTGTTGCTGGTGCCGGAGACGTTGCCGGCCGCGTCCCTGGCCCGCACGTAGTAGGCGACGGTGGCCGAGTCCGGCTGGCTGTCGGTGTAGGTGAGGACGTTCCCGGCGACACTCGTCCGGAGCTGGCCGTTGGCGTAGATGTCGTATCCGGTCACGCCGGTGTTGTCGGTCGACGCGTTCCAGGTCAGCCGGATCTGCCCGCTCGCGGGCTGGCTGTAGGCGAGGCCGCCGGGCGCGCTGGGCGCCTGGCTGTCCCCGGTGACCGGGCCGTAGACCTCGAGCTCGGAGAGCTGACCGGCCGGCCACGCGGTGTTCGCGGTGAAGTTCAGCCGGACGAAGCGCGCGCTGACCGCGGTGAAGTCGACGGTCACCGTGTTGTCCGAGGACGGGTTGAACGTGTACCCGGCGCTCGCCTTGAGCTGGCTGAAGCTGGAGCCGTCGGTGCTGCCGGTGATCGACAGCGTCTCGGTGCGGGTGCTCCAGGCGGTGGCCGGCGGCAGCTTGAGGACTGCCTGGTTGACCGAGGTGGCGGTGCCCAGGTCGACCTGCAGCCACTGCGGGAACGCGTTGTTGTTGCTCTCCCAGTACGTGTTCGCGTTGCCGTCACCGGCGTTGCCGGCCGAATAGACGTCGGTGTAGCTGGACGCGCTGAACGTCTTGCCGGCGGCGAGGTTGGGCCCGGCGGCGAGCGCGGCCGGGGCGTGGACGAGCGCGGCGACCACGCTCGCGGCTGCCGTGGCAGCCACTATGAGCCTGAATCTGGACATGCGGGAGCGCACCTTTCTTCCCTGGAGAGGTGAGACGCCGGGCGGGCGGCATCGGTGGGAGCCGCCCGCCCGGACGATTCAGGAGGCGTAGACCTCGAACTCGGAGAGCTGACCGGCCGGCCAGCCCGTGTTCCCCGTGAAGGTGAGCCGCAGGTAGCGCTGCGTCGTCGTCACCGGGACGGTGACCGTGTTGCCGCTCGCCGGGTTGAAGACGTAGCCGGCGCTCGCCTTGACCGTGCTGTAGGTCGACCCGTCGGTGCTGCCGAGGACGGACAGCGTCTGGGTCCGGGTCGCCCACGCCGTGGCCGGCGGGAGTTTCAGCACGAGCCGGGCGACCGGCCGGTTCTGACCGAGGTCGACCGTGATCGACTGCGGGAACGCGTTGTTGGTGCTCTCCCAGTAGGTGTTCGCGTTCCCGTCGGTGGTGTTGCCCGGGCCGTAGACGTCGGCCTGGCCGGTGGCGCTGGCCGGGCGCCCCGCGGCGAGGTTGCCGGTCGGCGTCGGAGTGCTGGCGCTCGCGCTCGGAGACGGCGAGGACGGCGAGGACGGGGGCGACGACGGGGGCGTGCTGCTGTTGGTCCAGCGGGGCGCCGGCCACGGCCCGCAGTACGGGTTGGCCGTCTGCCACCCCGAGTTGCCACCACCGTCGGTGATCGCCAGCCCGGAGCCCACGCAGCTGTACGTCGGCGGGTTCTGCGCGATCCCGGTGGCCTTCACGCCGGTGAACGTCGCGGTGACCGGGGCCTGCGCCTGCAACGCGAACGTGCCGGCTCCGGCGATGGTCACGTTGGTCAGGTTGAGCCCGCTGGTGCTGTTCCCGATCCACTGGATCCCGGCGTACGAGCTGTCCAGGATGTCGGTGTCGGTCACGTTGAGGGTGGCCCCGGTGATCGCGCCCGAGTCCGGCCAGAACCACAGCGCGCCGATGCCGAAGTTCCAGTTGTAGTCGGAGTTGCCGGTCCGGATCAGGGTGTTCCGGGCCATCGTCCAGGTGCCGGCCACCGCGGTCGCGCCCTGCACGCCCGGGTACCGGTTGCCGACGTGCAGGCCACCGCCGTTGGTGAGGGTCTCGGCCATCACGTTGTCGCTGATCGTGATGTCCCGGCCGCCGTAGCTGACGATGTTGTTGGCCAGGATCGGCGCGACCACGGTGTTGTGGGTGAACGAGTTGCCGACGTTCGGCGTGTTCTCGGCCCACATGGCCAGGCCGTCGTCACCGGTGTTGCGCACGAACGTGTTGGTCACCGTCGAGTTGGTCACCCCGATGTGGAAGTTCACGCCGTCGGCGGTCTGGTCGAGGATCCGGCTGTTCCTGATCGTGAACCGGTCCATCGGCCCGTCCATCCAGGCGCCGACCTTGGTGTGCTGCATCCACACGTTGTCGATGGTCGAGTTCGACATGGCGCCGCCGAACGCGTTGACCTGGTCCTCGTCGACCCGCTCCTGGATGTCACCGATGACCGCGAGGTCCTTGACGGTGACGTTCTGGCTCGGGCCGCCCTGACCGTTGTACTTGCCGTAGATGCCGGCGGCCAGGTTGCGCTGGGTGGGGTGGCGCCCGCCGAGCACGGTGTACCAGGGCCCGGCCCCGGCGAGCGTGACCCGGTCCACGATCACGTGGCTGTACAGCGTGTAGTTGCCCTGCGGGAGGTACACGACCCGGCCGGCCGCCGAGCCGGCGTTCACCGCGGCCTGGATCTTCGCGGTGGAGTCGGTGGCGCCGGTCGGGTCGGCGCCGTAGTCGGCCACCGCGTCGATCGCGCCGGACGGCTTGCCGATCGGGCCCGGCACGTTCTCGAAGTCGGCGAGGTCGATGGTGAAGCTGGGTGACTGCGCGGTCGAGGCGACCTGGATCCGAATCTTGGTGCCGGCCGCGTACGTCGTTCCGAGCAGCGCTCGGGCCTCGTCGTAGAAGTGGTGCGGCCGCCCGTCCCCGGGGTTGTTGGTGAACGGGTAGTAGCCGTAGTACCAGCCGTACTTCGAGGTCACCGGCACGGTCTTGATCAGCGTGGAGCCGGTGCGCAGGTCCAGCGAGGCGCTCCGGCCGTCCGGGACGCTGTAGCGGAACGTGACCGCGTTGGCCGGCTTGGTCAGGGTGAACTCGACGTACTCACCCGCGGCGTCGAGGGTGACCGCCTCCCGGCCGGAGGCTTCGGAGGAGAGCGTGCCGTAGGTCCGGTCGGTGCCGGTCGACGTGCCGTTGGTCGCGGCCCGCTCGGCCTCGATCTCGGTGAACGGCACGGTGGCTCCCCGGCCGGCGACGTCGAACGGGGAGAGCCCGGCGGCCTGGGCCGGGGTGGATTGCCAGGTCACCACCGTGGTGACGGCAGCCGCGAGGACGGCGGCTGCGACAGCGAGTGGGGCGGTGCGGTTGGCCATGGGTCCCTTCCTTGGTGTGGCCAGCCCCCGGTGTTTCGTTTTCTCGTCCTGCTCGTGGGCGCCGCCGGCGGTGGAACCGGTGACGCCCGTCGCCAGGTTTCTAGAGGCGCAGCCAGACCGCGGTGTCCTGGGGGAGGAGGTCACCGTCGAGAGGGCCGCTGGCGAGCAGGATGGTCTGGTGCTCCGGCAGGGGAACGGGAGCGCCGGAGAGGTTGAGCACGCAGGCGAAGTGGTCGCCCCGGGTCCAGGCGAGCACCCCGTCGCCGAGGTCCGACCAGGCAAAACCGGCTTCCTGGGTACGGCGGAGCCGGATCGCCGAGCGGTAGAGCTCCAGCATCGAGCTGGGGTCGCCGGTCTGTGCCTGGACCGTGCGGTCCTTCCACTCCGCGGGCTGGGGAAGCCACGGCGTGGCGGTGCTGAATCCGTACGGCGGCTCGTCGCCCGCCCACGGCAACGGCACCCGGCATCCGTCGCGGGTGTGGCCCCTGCGGGCGTACATCGGATCATGGATCTGGTCTTCTGCGATGTTCTCGTTCTCCCAGAGGCCGAGCTCTTCACCCTGGTAGACGTAGGTGGAGCCGGGCAGCGAGAGGGAGAGCAGGGCGGCGGCCCGGGCGCGGCGCGTGCCGAGCTCCAGGTCGACCGGGGTGCCGTCGAGGTTGTTCTCGAAGCTGAACGTCGTGTCGGTGCGGCCGTACCGGGTCACGTGCCGCGTCACGTCGTGGTTCGACAGGACCCAGGTCGGTGGCGCGCCGATCTTGGCGTGTGCGTCGAGGGTCCGATCGATACAGGCCCTCATCAGGTACGGATCCCAGGCGCACCCGAGGAAGTCGAAGTTGAACGCCGCGTGCAGTTCGTCCGGCCGCAGGTAGTTCGTGAAGCGCTCCACCTCCGGCATCCACACCTCGCCGATCAGCGCCCGGCCCTGGTACTCGTCGGCGACGCGCCGCCACGCCCGGTACACGTCGTGCACCGCGTCCAGGTCGTGGAATGGGTGCGGCTTGCCGTCCTGGACCTCGGGGAACGCCGTGTCCTTGAAGAGCAGCGCGGCCGAGTCGATCCGGATGCCGTCGGCGCCCCGGTCGAACCAGAACCGCAGGATGTCCTCGAACTCCGCCCGCACGTCAGGGTGCTCCCAGTTGAGGTCGGGCTGCTCCGGGGTGAACAGGTGCAGGTACCAGGAGCCGTCGGGCGCCTTCGACCAGGTCGTCCCGCCGAACTCGCCGGTCCAGCCGGTCGGCATCCGATCCGAGGCGGGCCGGAACCAGAAGTAGTCCCGCTCGGGCGCGTCCGGCGAGGCGATGGCGGCCTTGAACCACGGGTGCTCGGAGGAGATGTGGTTCGGGACGATGTCGACGATCATCCGGATCCCGGCCGCGTGTGCCTCGGCGATCAGCGCCTCGGCGCCCTCCAGGGTCCCGAAGACCGGGTCGATGTCGCGGAAGTCCGCCACGTCGTAGCCGGCGTCCGCCATCGGCGACGGGTACCACGGGCTCATCCAGATCGCGTCCACCCCGAGATCGCGGAGGTGGCCCAGGTGGGCGCGGATGCCGTCGATGTCGCCGACGCCGTCACCGTCGGAGTCGGCGAAACTCCGGGGATACACCTGGTAGATGACCGCGTCGCGCCACCACTCACTGTCTTTTGCGGACACGAAAACTCTCTTTCTGCGTGTTATTGCAGCATTTTTTGCGCTTCAAGGGGCGAGGGTGTGCTTTTCCGGGCCCCGCTCAGCCCTTGACGCTGCCCGCGGTCAGGCCGGACATGATGTTGCGCTGGAAGAGCAGGAAGATGATCACGGTCGGGATGGCCGCGATGACCGAGGCCGCGATGATCTCGTTCTGCGACGAGCCGCCCGAGAAGGCGTAGATGCCGACGCTGACCGTCCGCGTCTCCGGGGACGGCATGACCAGTTTCGGCCAGAGGAAGTCCTTCCAGACGTAGGTCACCGCGAAGATCGAGACGACGCCGAGGATCGGGCGCGACATCGGCAGGATGATCGACCAGAGCGTGCGCAGCGGGCCCGCGCCGTCCACCTGCGCGGCCGCCATCAGCTCCTCCGGGATCGAGTCGAAGAACCGCTTCAACAGGAAGATGTTGAACGCGTTGGTGACCAGCGGCAGCCAGATCGCGAACGGCGAGTCCAGCATGTTGAGGTGCAGGATCGGCAGGTCGATCACCGTCACGTACTGCGGGACGACCAGGACGATGGTCGGGATCATCAGGGTGGCCAGCATCGCGCCGAGGATCACGTTGCCCAGCGCCGGGCGCAGCTTGGAGAAGGCGTACGCCGCCGCGGTGTCCAGGACCAGCTGGAACAGCACCGCGCCCGCCGCGTAGTAGAACGTGTTGAACAGCAGCTTGCTCAGGTTCAGGTTCTGCCAGGCGCTGACGTAGTTGCTGAAGTTCGGATGCCGCGGCCACAACGTCGGCGGGGTCTGCGCGACCTCCTGACCGGTCTTCAGCGCGCCGGTCACCATCCAGTACAGCGGCCCGATGAAGACCAGGGTGAACCCGAGGACGACGAGCGTCAGCAGCGTCCAGTAGAGATACTTGCCCTTGCCCCGACGGAGCTGGGCCGCCGAGATCAGCGTGCGTGAACCGGAGTCTTGAGCCATGACGTACCGTCCTCAGTCGTTCTTGGTGGTCAGGCGCAGGTAGAACGCCGAGAAGACGGCCAGGGCCCCGAGCATGACCACGCCGAGCGCCGCCGCGCCGTTGAGATCGTTCTGGAAGAAGCCGTGCTGGTAGATCAGGTACGCCACGGTGGTCGCCGAGTCCTGCGTGCCGGCCCCGTTGGCGAGGATCAGCGGCTCGACGAAGACCTGCATGGTGGCGACGATCTGCATCATCGCGAGCAGGCCGAGGATCAGCTTGGTCTGCGGGATCGTCACGTTCCAGATCCGCCGCCAGAGCCCGGCGCCGTCCAGCTCGGCCGCCTCGTAGAGCTCACCCGGGATGTTCTGCAGCGACGCCAGGTAGATCAGCACCGCGCTGCCCATGTTCATCCAGGTGGAGGCGATCACCATGGCCGGCATCGTGGCGCTCGGCGACTGCATCCACTGCGACGTGGGCAGGTGCAGGAACTTCAGGACCGCGTTGAACAGGCCGGCGTCGCTCGGGTCGTACGCGTAGAACTTGAACAGGAACAGCGCGGAGGCCGGCGGCAGCATCACCGGCAGGTACACCAGGATGCGCAGGTAGCCCTTGGCGTGGCGCAGCTCGTTGAGCAGGATCGCCACGAAGAACGGCACCGCGTACCCGATGACCAGGGCCAGCACGGTGAAGTAGACGGTGTTCTTCCAGGCCGGCCAGAAGCTCGGGTCGGCGAAGATCCGGGTGTAGTTGTCCCAGCCGACCCAGGTGGTCACGCCGCGCCTGGTCCGCTGGAAGCTCATGATGATCCCGCGGACCATCGGGTACCAGGTGAAGACGGCGAAGCAGAGGATGGCTCCGGCCAGGAACGTGTACCCGGTGAGGTTGTCACGGAGCTTGCGACCGCGCCGGGTCGTGGCCGGCGCCGCCGCCGAGCTCGCGTCCACCGGCCGGGTGGCGGTGATGATCGCCAAGGGAGGACTCCTGGGTTGATCGGGGACGGGAGCCCGGGGCTCCCGTCCCGCTCGGATCAGCTGCCGGCGGCCAGCAGCTGGTTGACCTTCTCCTCGGCGGTCTTGAGGAGCGCGTCGACGTTGGCGTTCGGGTCGGTCAGGACACCCGACATGGCCGAGTCGAGCACCGCGTAGATCGCCTGGGCGTTGGCCGGCTCACCCTTGATCGGGAGCTGCTGCGCCTCGAACTGCGAGTAGATCGCCGGGTCGACGTTCGCGTTGGCCTTGCGCAGGTCGTACTCGGCCTTGGCGGTCGCGCTGTCCTTCGCGAACAGCAGCGGCTGTGGCACACCGACCGGGTAGTTCTGCGGCTTGGCCCGCGGGTAGTCGAACTGGCCCTTGCCGACCGTCAGCTTCTCGTAGGCGACCCACTTGAGCCCGGCCTTGATCTGCGCGTCGGACAGGCCCTTCTTGAAGAAGTAGCCCTCACCGCCGCCGAGGGTGGCCTTGGCCAGACCGTCCTGGCCGGGCAGCGGGGCCACGGCCCAGTCCTCGTACTTGCCCTTGAACTGCGAGACGATCGCCTGGGTGGTGTCCGGCGCGCCGATGAACATGCCGACCTTGCCGGCCGCGGCGTTGGTCAGCAGGTCGCCCCACTGCAGCAGCTGGCGCGAGCCCATGCTGTTGTCGGTGTAGCGCATGTCCTTGAGGTTCTGCAGGACCTGCTTGCCCGTCGCGTTGTTGAAGTCGGCCTTCTTGCCGTCCGCGCTCAGGATCTGGCCGCCCTGCGAGTAGATCTCGGCGGTGAAGTGCCAGCCACCGGTGTTACCGGCGCTGTAGTCCGCGTAACCGGCGACGCCCGGGTCGGCCGCGACGATCTTCTTGGCCGCGGCGCGGACCTCGGCCCAGGTCTTCGGCGGGTTCGCCGGGTCCAGGCCCGCCTTCTGGAACAGGACCTTGTTGTAGACCAGGCCCATCGAGTAGTTCTTCACCGGCACGGCGTAGGTCTTGCCGCCGTCGGTGAAGACGCTCTTGAGCGCCGGGTCGACGTCGTCCCAGGTGCTGATGGTGTCCTTGTTCAGGTACGGCGTGATGTCCGCGGCCTGACCCGAGTCCAGCACCTGCTGGAGGTCGGTCATGTAGCCGTAGAAGACGTCGGTGGTGGTGCCACCGGCGAGACGGGCGGTGAAGTCCGGCGGGTTGTTGCACTGGGTGCCGACACTCACGCTCTTGACCGTGATGTCGGGGTTGGCCTGCTGGAACGCGGCGACGTCAGCGTTCCAGTTCGCCAGCAGGTCCTTCTCGGTGCCGACCGGCATGCAGTCGACCGTGATGGTGACCTTGCCGTCGGCACTGGCGCCGTCGTCGTCGCTCTTCGTGGAGCACGCCGCG
Source organism: Actinoplanes cyaneus (assembly GCF_016862095.1). Lineage (GTDB taxonomy): Bacteria > Actinomycetota > Actinomycetes > Mycobacteriales > Micromonosporaceae > Actinoplanes > Actinoplanes cyaneus. The sequence continues at coordinate 34,227 of NZ_BOMH01000052.1, read as the reverse complement.
AGGCTGAGTCCCAGGCCGGCCGCCAGCGCAAACGCCGCGACCCTCCGGTACTGCGGTGCGGACATCTGTCCATCCCTTCGGGAACGGTTATCCAGGACGTTCATCGATCTGCTTCGGTGTTCACGGAGTCACCTCTGTGAGTGGAGTCACCGTAGCCAGACCGACACGTTTCCGCAAGGTTTCGATCGCGCACTGAAAAGACACGACAACGACATGGCAGATATCGACGGTACGAGCATTAGCCCACCTTTGCCGGGATTCGTCCGTCCCGCGGACAAGAAAAGACGGCCGCCAACCGCAAGATGCGATTGACGGCCGTCCGGTTCTTGCAGCGCTTACCTCGGAGCGGGCCCCGTGGAGCCGCGGACCACCAGCTCCGGCTCGAAGAGCAGCTCGTCGTGCAGCACGCCGGCCTCCTCGATCTGGCTGACCAGGATGTCGACGGCGGCCTGGCCCATCGTCTCGATCGGCTGGCGAACCGTGGTCAGCGGCGGATCGGTGCAGGTCATGAACGCGGAGTCGTCGAAGCCGACCACCGAGACGTCGCCCGGCACCGACCTGCCGAGGCGGCGCGCGGCCCGGATCGCGCCCAGCGCGAGCACGTCGCTGGCACAGATGATCCCGGTCGCGCCACGCTCGATCAGCTTCGTGGCGGCGACCCGCGCGCCCTCCATGGAGAAGCTGGAGCGCTCCACCCAGGCATCGTCGCCCCAGCCCGCGACCTGGATCATCGCGGCCACCTTGCGGCGCGACGGAATGTGCCCCTCCGGGCCGAGCACCATGCCGACGCGCTCGTGACCGAGCGAGCGCAGATGGCCGAACGCCTGCTCGACGGCGACCGCGTCGTCGGTCGACACCCGGGGGAAGCCGAGCTCGTCGACCCCCGCGTTGACCAGCACGACCGGCAGGCCCCGATCGGTCAGCCGCCGATAGTGCTCGTGCGAGGCGTCGGCCAGCGCATACGACCCGCCGGCGAAGATCACGCCGGAGACCTGATGGTCCAGGAGCATCTCGACATAGTCCGACTCCGGGACGCCGCCGATGGTCCGGGCGCACAGGGCCGGGGTGAAGCCGCGCTGCGCCAGCGACGCGGTCACCACCTCGGCCAGGGCCGGGAAGATCGGGTTCTGCAGCTCGGGCAGCACCAGGCCGACCAGGCGGGCGCGCTCACCGCGCAGTTTGGTGGGTCGCTCGTAGCCCAGGACATCGAGGGCGGTGAGAACCGACGCGCGGGTGGCCTCGGAGACGCCGTCGCGCCCGTTGAGCACCCGGCTGACGGTCGCCTCACTGACCCCGGCCTTCTTCGCCACCTCGGCAAGACGTTTGGTCACGACGGAATCCTACGTCAACCTGTTGCAAGAACTGAACAGCGGTTTGCGCCATCTTCTGAAACAGTTGGCAATCCTTACCGTGGCTTGCAGGATCGTCGGCAGCATTCCGTCGATGCCTCACGCCCGGTGAGCGTCCGGCCGCCGCCCCTCCCGGACTTACCCGGTTCAGTCGTCGCGCTTCGTGCTGACGGCGCTTACCTCACGCTTCCATAACGGCGCCGCACTGTCCCCCACGAGAAAGAGGAAAACGCTCCGCGACGGGTGCGCCGGATGGCATGTTGTGAGCTACCGGTAAGAGAGGGATCACCACGATATGACCAACTGGGATCAGAACGACAGCTGGTCGTCCGGCGGCGGCGCCCAGACCGACTGGTCGGCGCAGGACCGGCAACGGGACTCGGTGCACCGGTTGGCCAACGTGAGCAACGACATGGCCACCGCCACCCAGGCCGCGGTGCGCGCGGCGGAGACCGCCGTGCAGGTGATCCAGCGACTCGAGGCGAGCAGCACCGAGATCGGCAAGGTCGTCCAGCTGATCGCCACGATCGCCAAGCAGACGAACCTGCTGGCGCTCAACGCCACCATCGAGGCGGCGCGGGCCGGCGAGGCGGGCCGCGGCTTCGCCGTCGTGGCCAGCGAGGTCAAGGACCTGGCGAACGAGACCGCCACCGCCACCAGCGAGATCGGCACCCAGGTCGGCGGGATCCGCGCCGACACGCAGAACGCGGTCGACGCGATCGAGGAGATGCAGGGCCTCATCGAGGAACTGGACCGGTGCCAGAAGGTGATCAGCGGGATCGTCGTGGAGCAGCAGGCCGGCTGAGGAAGACTGTCCGGCATGGCTGGCAAGCGAACACCGCGCGCGAGGGCATGTCCGTGCGGCTCACCGACGTACGCGCAATGTTGTGGTCCCCTGCACGACGGCAAGCCGGCGGAGAACCCGGAGGCCCTGATGCGATCGCGCTTCAGCGCGTTCGCCCTCGACCTGACCGATTACGTTCTCGACACCTGGCACCCGGACACCCGGCCCGCGACCCTGGAGAGTGATCCCGGCCTGCGCTGGGTACGCCTGGAGGTGCAGGAGAGCACCGGTGGCACCCTGTTCGACGCGGAGGGAACCGTCACGTTCCGTGCACACTTCCGGGACAACGGCACCCCGGGCGTGCTGGACGAGACGAGCAGGTTCGTCCGGCACAACGCCCGCTGGGTCTACCACGGTCCGGTGTGATCTCCTGATCCGGACAAGAGGTAGGTGATCACTGTGTCGGCAACGCGGCCGATCGAGGACGGCATCGTCAAGGACTTCAAGGTCAATCTCTCGTACGGGGAGTATCTGCACCTCGACGAGATCCTGAACGCCCAGCACCCGGTGAGCGTGCCCGAGCACCACGACGAGCTGCTCTTCATCCTGCAGCATCAGACGTCCGAGCTCTGGCTGAAGCTGATCATCCACGAGCTGCGCGCGGTGCTCGCCCATCTCGCGAAGGACGAGCTGAAACCGGCGCTCAAGGGGCTGGCCCGGGTCAAGCACATCCAGCGCACGCTGACCGAGCAGTGGTCGGTGCTGGCGACGCTGACCCCGACGGAGTACGCGCAGTTCCGCAGCTTCCTCGGCACGTCGTCGGGCTTCCAGTCCTACCAGTACCGGGCCGTCGAGTTCCTGCTCGGCAACAAGGACCGCCGGATGCTGCGGATCTTCGACGACCAGCCGGCCGCCCGTGAGCTGCTGGCGGACCTGCTCGGCACGCCCAGCGTGTACGACGAGTTCCTGCGCTACCTGGCCCGGCACGGGCACCCGGTCCCCGCCGCGCTCATCGGACGGGACGTGACCGAGGCCTGGTCGTTCGCCGAGGAGCTCGTTCCGGTCTTCACCACGATCTACGAGAAGGCCGAGCAGCACTGGGAGGCCTACGAGGCCTGCGAGGAACTGGTCGACCTGGAGGAGAACTTCCAGCTCTGGCGCTTCCGGCACCTCAAGACGGTGGAACGCACGATCGGCTTCAAGCGCGGGACCGGTGGCTCCAGCGGGGTCAACTTCCTGAAGGCGGCCCTCGATCTGACATTCTTCCCGGAGCTGTATGCCGTGCGCACCGAGATCGGAGTCCCCCGTTGAGCCTTCTCGATCGGGCCGCCGCCCTGGACGCCGCCGACCCGCTGGCGTCGTACCGGGACAGGTTCCTGCCGGCCCCGTCGGTCGTCTCCTACCTCGACGGCAACTCGCTCGGCCGGCCGCTCGCCGCGACAGCGGACCTGATGGACGACTTCGTCCGCGATCAGTGGGGCGGCCGGCTCATCCAGGGCTGGACCGACGGCTGGCTGGAGTGGCCGCTCACCCTCGGTGACCGGCTCGGCGCGATCGCGCTCGGCGCCGCGCCCGGCCAGACCGTCGTCGCGGACTCGACCACGGTGCTGCTCTACAAACTGGCGCGGGCCGCTGTCGACGCGCGGCCCGGGCGGCGCAAGGTCGTCCTCGACACCGACAACTTCCCCACCGACCGGTACGTCCTGGAGGGCATCGCCGCCGAGCGCGGGCTCGCCCTGCACTGGATCGAGACCGACCCGGTCACCGGCATCGAGCCCGCCCAGGTCGCGGAAGCGGTCGACGCCGACACCGCGCTGGTGCTCTTCTCCCACGTGGCGTACCGGTCGGGCTGGCTCGCCGACGTGCCGGAGATCAACCGGATCGCGCACGAGGCCGGCGCGCTGACCCTGTGGGACCTGTGCCACTCGGCCGGCTCGGTCCCCATCGCGCTCGACGAGTGGGGGGTGGACCTCGCGGTCGGGTGCTCGTACAAGTACCTCAACGGCGGCCCGGGCGCGCCCGCGTTCGCCTACCTGCGCCACTCGCTGCAGGATTCGCTGCGCCAGCCGATCCAGGGGTGGATGGGGCACCGCGCCTCGTTCGAGATGGGCCCGGGATACGAGGCGGCGACCGGCATCCGCGCGCTGCTCAGCGGCACCCCGCCGATCCTGGCGATGGTCCCGGCGCACGCCAACCTGGACATGCTCGCCGCCGCCGGCATCGAGGCGGTCCGCGCCAAGTCGCTGCTGCTCACCGGCTTCGTGCTGGAGCTGGCCGACGAGTGGCTCGTCCCGCTCGGCGTCGAGGTCGTCAGCCCCCGTTCCGCGGAGCGCCGTGGCGGTCACGTCACCCTGCGGCGGCCCGGGTTCGAGCAGCTGCTGGAGCCGCTCTGGGCCGCCGGCGTCATCCCCGACTACCGCCGGCCCGACGGGCTGCGGATCGGGCCGGCGCCGCTGAGCACCAGCTTCACCGAGGTTTACCAGGGCCTCGCCGTCCTCCGCGACCTGGTGGAGAAGCACCAGTGACCACACCTGCCGAACCTGACACCTGCACTCCGGCCTCACCCGCGAGCCCCTGCGGCGGCGCGGGCTGCGGCGGCGAGATGTGCTTCTCCCGTACGGCCCGGGCCGCGCGCCCCGGTGAGCCCCGCCCCACCGTCACCCGGGTGCCGGAGCCCCGCGTCCAGTGGCTGGCCGCCGACTCGATCTGGTGGGGCGGCCGCCTCCGCAAAGGCGTCGCCCTGCGGGCCGGCACGGACGGCGTGGTCAAACCCGTCCCCGCGGAGATGGCCCCGGCCGACGGGCTCCGCCGGTTCCCGGGCACCCTGCTGCCCGGCCTGATGGACGCCCACGTGCACTCCGCCCTGGCCGACCTCGCCACCGTCCGGGCCGGCGGCATCGCCGAGGTCTGGGACCTCGGCGGCAACCCGGCCACCCTCCGGCAGCTCGCCGCCCGCGCCGCTCCCACCGGCCCGGCCGAGCCCGCCGGCACCGCTCCCACCGGCCCGGATGAAATCGCCCGCGCCCACGCCGAGCCGGGCCGGGCCGCTGGGTCCGGGTGGCCGAGGCTTCCGCGGATCCGTTACGCGGGACCGTTCCTGATCGCTCCGGGCGGCTACCCGAGCGACCGCGCCTGGGCACCCGCCGGAAGCTGCCGGGAGATCACCTCGGCCGCCGACGCGGGCGTCGCCGTGGCCGAGGCCTGGTCCGCCGGAGCCACCCTGATCAAGGTCACCGCCCACGCCGGCGGCCCGATGCTGCCGCAGCCCACCCTGCGCGCCCTGGTCGACGCCGCGCACGCCGCCTCGCTCGAGGTGGTCGTCCACGCCGAAGGTCCCGGCACGGTCGCCGCGGCCTTCGAAGCGGGCGCCGACCTGCTGGCACACACCCCGTGGACCGAGCCGCTCCCGGACGCCCTGATCCGCGCCTGCGCCGCCCGGATGACCTGGATCAGCACCCTCGACATCCATGGCTGGGGCGACCCCGATCCGTTCCGTGACGTCGCCCTCGACAACCTGCGGCGCTTCGTCGAACACGGCGGAACCGTCCGTTACGGCACCGACCTCGGCAACGGCCCGCTGATCCCGGGCGTCAACCCGCGTGAACTGCGTGCGCTGCGCGCGGCCGGCCTCACCCCCGACGAGATCCTGCTGTCCATGACCGAGCCCACGAGCCCGACGATCACCTGGCTCCCCGCCGGCCTGGACCTGTCCCCCGAGACGTTCGCCGACGCGCTGGCCACCGCCCGGGTCCTCGACGACACGATCCACCCCCGCGAGCCCTGACCCCGGGCGGTGGCACGCGCCCGCGCTGACCGGGTGAGATCCGCGAGGGAGGCCGTTGGTCACCGAAGCGGCGCGGTCACGGTGCCGGCTGCCTGACCCGGCGACACCTCGCGCCCCGGACGGCGGTCAAGCTCGCGTGCTGCCCGGCGACACCTCACGCGCCCGACGGCCGCCAGGCTCGCGTCCGGCTGGGCTCGGCGACACCTCGCGCGCCGGACGGCCGCGAGGCTCGGGAGCGACGTGGGTGGGTGGGGGTGCGGCCGTACTGCGGGAGGGGTTGGGGAAGCGGGGGCGGAGAGCGGACGGCGCCCGGCCCGGGCTGAGCCGGGACGGGCGCCGTCGATGGGCGGGAACGGTCAGGCCGCGGGCGTGTCCACGGGACGGTGTACGCCGAGGATCGGGTCGACCTCGTACATGCGTGCCTCCGCGATGTCGAAGTACATGCCGATCAGGCGCAGGTTGCCGGCCGACTCGGCGGCCCGGACGCTCGGGTGCGTCCGGAGGTTCGCCAGTTGCTGGACCACGTTCTCCGTGCAGCAGCGTTCCTCGTCGGTCACGTCGCTGAAGTGGACTCCGGACAGGCTGAGCCAGTCCCCGAGGGACGAGCCGGGAGTCGCCGCGCCGGACATCAGCGCCCGGACGGCGCCGCAGCCGGAGTGGCCGCAGATCGTGATCGTGGTGACGCCGAGGACGTCGACGGCGTATTCGACGGCCGCGCCGACCGACGCGTCGCCGGCAGTGGGCGGCGCCGCCGAGCCGCGCGGGCGCTGCGATTCCGCCGACGCGTGCGCCGGGACGAGGTTGCCGACGTTGCGGACGCAGAACAGGTCGCCCGGGCCGCTCGCGGTGATCAGGTTCGGGACCAGGCGGGAGTCCGCGCACGTGATGAAGAGCTGCTCGGGGCGCTGCCCGTCGCGGGCGAGGGCGGCCAGGTGCGGGCGGACCATCGGGGCGACGTTGCGCTCGAACTCGGCGATCCCGGCCGCCATGGCGTCGCGGCGCTGCTCGTTGATGCCCTGCCAGCGTGACCACGAGCCGAGCAGGCGCGGGGTGCTCCGGCCACCGCCGAGCCGCCCGGAGGTGGCCCGGTGGAACCACGAGTCGTGCACTTCGTGGATGTGGACGCGGCCGCCCGATCGTACGTACCCGGTCTCCCAGCTCTTGATCGTCTCGAACGCGCCGTGGTCGAGGTAGTCGAGGTGCAGCTCGACGTCGACGTCCCCGCCCGGCGGGATCGCGCCGAACTCCCGGGTCATCCGTGCCGACTCGATGAACGCGAGGGTGCCGCTGATCGTGACGAGCCACTGGTCGGGCCCGCGCTGCACGGTGCGGATCTCGCATCGGGTCAGGCGCCAGAGGATCATGACCGCGGCGGTGGCCATGCCGAGCGCCACGCCCGTGAGCAGGTCGACGAAGACCACCCCCAGGGCTGTCACCGCGTACGTCGGTAGCTCTCCGTGCCGGGCGTAGGTGCGGATCTGCGCGAGGTTGATCAGCTTCACCCCGACCACGATCAGCACCGCGGCCAGCACCGCCATCGGGATCATCTCCAGCAGCGACGCGCAGAGCAGCACGAACACCGCGACCCACACGCCGTGCAGGATCGCCGACGCCCGGGTCCTGGCGCCGGCCGCCACGTTCGTCGAGCTGCGGACGATCACCCCGGTCACCGGCAGACCGCCGAGCAGGCCGGAGACGGTGTTCGCGGTGCCCTGGGCGACCAGCTCCTTGTCGAGCCGGGCGCGCGGCCCGTCGTGCAGCCTGTCGACCGCGACCGCGGAGAGCAGCGACTCCACGCTGGCGACCAGCGCGATGGTGAGCACCGCGATGGTGATCTTGTGGATCGGGGCGTCCGGCCAGACCGGGGTGATCAGCTCGGCGAGCGGCTCGTCGGGCAGGTTGACGCGGGCCACGTCGGCGCCCCACACCGCCGCGAGCGTGGTCACCCCGACGACAGCGACCAGGGCGGCCGGCAGGACGGAGACCTTCACGACGCGCGGCCAGAGCACGAGGATCGCCACGGTGAGCAGGCCGAGCAGGGCGGCCGGCCCGTGGTGGTCGACGATCTGGGCGGGCAGTTGCCTGAGGTTGTCCCAGGCGTTGCTGTGCGGTGCTCCGCCGAGCAGCACGTGGATCTGGCTGAGCGCGATGACCAGGCCGATGCCGGCCAGCATGCCGTGCACGACGGCGGGTGAGAGGGCGAGGGCGGCGCGTCCCAGGCGGGAGACGCCGAGCAGGATCTGGACGATTCCGGCGACGGCCACGATGGCGGCGGTGCCGGCGAACCCGAAGTCCGCCACGGCTCCCGCCACGATCACGGTCAGACCGGCGGCCGGGCCGCTGACCTGCAACGGGGCGCCTCCGAGCGCGCCCGCGACGATGCCGCCGACAACCGCGGCGACCAACCCCGCCAGCAGCGGGGCCCCGGATGCCGCGGCGATGCCGAGCGACAGGGGGATGGCGATCAGGAACACGACGATGGACGCCGGCAAGTCCCGGCGCAACAACTGCGTCAAGTCGGACATTAGGTAAAAATACCTAAAAGTCATTAACTGCGGATTAGCAGACGCGCACTTCCAGGTAAAACACAGCGATTTGCCGACACATTCTCAGCCAGCGGGAGAATGTCGCACAGCGTGTGCGGCAGCGCGGAAAACGTGCTCCGGAAATGGGAAAAGGGCCTCACGGCCCTTTTCCGTCAGCGGAATCCGGGAACGTCCCCGGCGAGCCCGGGCGGCCCGATGACGCGGCGCCTCCCGGGAACAGCGATAAACGACCTGATCAGGCCTTCCAGACATCCTGGTTCGACTCGTGCATCTCGCGGAGGATCGCCGGGACGTCGTAGGTCAGCTTCCACTCCGGGTAGTGCTCCTCGAAGCGGGCGGTGCTGCTGATCCACCACTGGTGGTCGCCGATCCGGTTCTCGTCGACGTATTCGGTGTTCGCCTCGATGCCGGTGATCTCGGAGGCGATGGTGAACGCCTCGAGCACGCTGCAGTTGGAGTGGCGGCCGCCGCCCATGTTGTAGACCTCGGCGACCCGGGGCGCCTTCTGGAACACCTCGAACGCCGAGACCAGGTCGTGCGAGTGGATCGCGTCGCGGACCTGCTTGCCCTTGTAGCCGTAGATCTTGTAGAGCCGGCCCTCCATGACGCAGCGCATCACGTACGCCAGGAAGCCGTGCAGCTCGGCCGCCGAGTGACCGGGACCGGTCAGCGTGCCGCCGCGGAACACCGCCGTGGGCATGTCGAAGTACCGCCCGTACTCCTGGACCATCACGTCCGCGGCCACCTTGCTGGCGCCGAAGATCGAGTGCAGGCTGCTGTCGATCGACATGGTCTCGTCGATGCCCTGGTACCACTTGTGGTCCTCGGGCAGCTCCCAGCGCGTCTCCTTCTCGACCAGCGGCAGCGAGTTCGGCGTGTCGCCGTACACCTTGTTGGTCGAGGTGAAGATGAACGGCGCGTCGATCGCGTGACGGCGGGCCGCCTCCAGCATGTTGAGCGTACCGACCGCGTTCACGTCGAAGTCGGTGAACGGCTCGCGGGCGGCCCAGTCGTGGCTCGGCTGCGCGGCGGCGTGGATGACCAGGCCGATGTTCTTCCCGTACTCAGCGAAGAGCCGGCCGAGGCCCTCGCGGTCGCGGATGTCCAGCGAGTAGTGCGTGTACTTGGCGCCGATGTCCTTGGTCAGGCGGTCCAGGTTCCACTTGGTGGAGCCGTCGGCGCCGAAGAAGTAGCCGCGCATGTCGTTGTCGACCCCGACCACGTCCATGCCGAGGGCGGCGAAGTGGCGGACCGACTCGGATCCGATCAATCCGGCCGACCCGGTGATGACGACGACGCTGCCCATCGAGACCTCCGCTGGTTGAGGGTGCCAGCACAGGAGGTTACCGGTAGCGACGAAACCTTCCGGGCACTGGTGTCGGCCGTAACGATCACCATGCTTGGCGATCGCCGGAAATGGGCACGTCACACATCTGCCACAACTGATCGAAACGCTGGCGGGAGTTCACCACATGAAGGCGGTCGCTATGACGGAGTCCCTTCCGGCTCTCGAATCCCCCACGCCCGGCACTCCCGGTTCGCTCACTCTCGGTGCCGAGGAGGAGCTGCACGTGGTCGACCTGGCCACGCGCGAGCTCGTGCCGCGCGCGCCCGAGGTGCTCGCGCGGCTCGACCCGGAGCACTTCTCGGCCGAGCTGCACCGGTCGGTGGTGGAGACGAACACGCCGGTCAGCACCACGCTGGACGGTCTGCGGGCGGGCATCACGGCCCGGCGCCGGGCCGCGATCGAGGTCGCCGAGTCCCTCGGGCTGGGCCTGGTCGCGGCCGGGACGGTGCCGCTGGTCGACCTGGACGCGCTGGAGGTCACCCCGACCACCAGGTACCGCCGGATGCTCAGCGAATACCAGATGCTCGTCCGTGAGCAGCTGATCTGCGGCGCCCAGGTGCACGTCGGCGTGCCGGACCGGGACGAGGCCGTCTCGGTCGCCCAGCGGGTCTCCCCGTCGCTGCCGGTGCTGCTGGCACTCTCCACCAGCTCACCGTTCTGGATGGGCGAGGACTCCGGGTACGCCAGCTCCCGCTCCCTGGTCTGGACGCGCTGGCCGACCGCCGGGGACAGCGGCGCGCTGCACTCCGCCGAGGAGTTCGACGTGCTGGTCAACGACCTGATCGCGTCCGGGACGATCAGCGACCCGAAGATGGTCTACTTCGACGTGCGCCCGTCCGCGCACGTGCCCACCGTGGAGCTGCGGGTCACCGACGCCTGCCCGGACGTGGACACCGTGGTGCTGCTGGCCGGCCTGTTCCGGGCGCTGGTCCGGCGCGCGCAGGAGGACCACCGGGCCGGGAGGCCGCTGCCGCCGGCCCGTCCGCCGCTGCACCGGGCCGCGATGTGGCGGGCCGCGCGCTCCGGGCTGGAGGGCGACCTGCTGGACCTGCCCCGCTCGCCCGTCCCGGTGCCGGCCGCCGTCGCCGTCGAGCACCTGGTCGGCGAGTTGCGGCCGCACCTGGAGGCGCTCGGCGACTGGGAGCAGGTCTTCGACCTGTCGGCACGGGCGTTGAGCGCCGGCAGCTCCGCCTCCCGCCAGCGGCGCACACTGGCCCGGCGCGGCCGGATCGCGGACGTCGTGGACCTGCTGGTGGCCGAGACCCGGGGCGGCGCCGCGACGAGCAGCCCGGTGGCGCTCGGTGGGGTCAGCCCCTACGCGGCCGAGGGCGACGAGGCGTTCCCCGGCCCGGTCGCCGCGGAGTACACCGGCATCGTCGGCGTCCTGACCGCGCTCGGCGCGACCGGCCTGCGGCACCGCGAGGACGCGCGGGACGAGGAGCAGCGGGCCAACGGCGTCACGTTCAGCGTGGCCGGCGAGGCCGCCACCCGGCTGTTCCCGTTCGACCTGGTCCCGCGCGTGGTCCCGGCCGGCGACTGGGCCGGGCTGCAGGCGGGTCTGACCCAGCGCGTACGGGCGTTGAACGCGTTCCTGGCCGACGTCTACGACCAGCGGCAGATCGTCGCGGACGGCGTCGTGCCGGAGTGGGTGATCGACGGCTCCCCCGAGCTGCGGGCCAGCGGCGCGCTGGTGTCCGGGACGGCGGTGCGGGCCCAGGTGGCGGGCGTCGACCTGGTCCGGGACGCGGACGGCAAGTGGTGCGTGCTGGAGGACAACCTGCGGGTGCCGTCCGGGATCGCGTACGCGATGCAGAACCGTCGCCTGACCGAGAGCATCCTGCCCGAACTGCCCAGCCCGGACGGCCTGATCCCGGTCGAGGACACCCCGCGCCTGCTGAGGGAGGCACTGCTCGCCGCGGCCGCCGTGGACGATCCGGCGCTGGTCGTGCTCAGCCAGGGCCCGGACGACTCGGCCTGGTTCGAGCACCGGATGCTGGCCGAGGCGATGGGCGTGCCGGTGGTGCGCAGCACCGAGCTGTTCGTCGAGGACGGCCGGGTGCACCGGCTGCGCGACGGCAAGCGCTACCCGGTCGACGTCATCTACCTGCGGCTGGGCGAGGACAGCCTGGTGCACTCCCCCGGCGCGGACGGGATGCCCCTGGGGCCGAGCCTGGTCGCCGCGCTGCACGCCGGGACGGTGACGCTGGCGAACGCGCTGGGCAACGGGATCGGGGACGACAAGGCCGTCTACGCGTACGTGCCGAAGATGATCGAGTTCTACCTGGGCGAGAAGCCGCTGCTGGCGGACGTGCCGACCTACCTGTGCGGGCTGCCGGACCAGCTCGGCGAGGTGCTGTCCCGGCTGGACGAGCTGGTCTGCAAGCCGGTCGACGGTTACGGCGGGGACCGGATCGTGATCGGCCCGCACGCGAGCGCCGACGAGTTGGACGCGCTGCGCCGGCAGATCCGGGCCGCCCCGCACCGCTGGGTCGCGCAGGAGCTCGTCCGGCTCTCCACCCACCCGGTCTTCGACGGCCACCAGCTCGCGCCGCGGCACGTCGACCTGCGCGCGTTCGTCTTCACCGGCAGGGGCGAGGCCGGCGCGGCCGAGTCCGTCGTCGCGCCGGCCGCGCTGACCCGGGTCGCGCCGGCCGGCTCCATGATCGTCAACTCGTCGCGCGGCGGCGGGTCCAAGGACACCTGGCTACTGGGAGGCGAATGATGTGTGGCATAGCCGGAGAGATCCGGTACGGCGAGCGCGCCGCGGACGCCGAGGCGGTCCGCCGGATGCTGACCACCATGGAGTCCCGCGGGCCGGACGGTGCGGGGATCTGGGAGCACGACCGGATCGTTTTCGGTCACCGCCGCCTGAAGATCATCGACCTGAGCGAGAACGGCGCCCAGCCGATGACCGACGACGAGCTGGGCCTGACCGTCGTCTTCAACGGCTGCGTCTACAACTACCGGGAGCTGCGCGAGGAGCTCCAGGGCCACGGCTACCGCTTCTTCTCCACGTCGGACACCGAGGTGATCCTCAAGGCGTACCACCGGTGGGGCGCCGACTGCGTCACGCGCTTCCTCGGGATGTTCGCGTTCGCGGTCGCCGAGCACGACAGCGGGACGGTCGTGCTCGCCCGCGACCGGCTCGGGATCAAACCGCTCTACCTGGCCGAGACGCCGGGCGGGGTGCGGTTCGCGTCGACGCTGCCGGCGCTGCTCGCGGCCGGCGGCGTGGACACCACCATCGACAAGGTCGCCCTGCAGCACTACATGACGTTCCACTCGGTCGTGCCGGCGCCGCGGACCATCCTCTCCGGGATCCGGAAACTGCCGCCGGCGACCGTGCGGGTCATCCGGGCCGACGGCATGGTCACCGACCGTTGCTACTGGGAAGCCGACTTCCGGCGTACGGGATCGATCGGCGCGGACGAGTGGGCCGCGGCCGTGCGCGCGAAGCTGGACGTCGCCGTACGACGCCGGATGGTCGCGGACGTGCCGGTCGGCGTGCTGCTCTCCGGGGGCCTGGACTCCAGCCTGATCGTGGCGCTGCTGGCCGGTCAGGGGCAGCACGGGCTCACCACGTTCAGCATCGGGTTCGAGTCGGCCGGCGGCGAGAGCGGCGACGAGTTCGTCTACTCCGATCTGATCGCCAAGGAGTTCGGCACCGAGCACCACCAGATCAGGATCGGACACGATCGCTTCCTGCCGGCCGTGGATCGCACCGTCGCGGCGATGAGCGAGCCGATGGTCAGTCACGACTGCATCGCGTTCCACCTGCTCAGCGAGGACGTGGCGAAGCACGTCACGGTCGTGCAGTCGGGGCAGGGCGCGGACGAGATCTTCGCCGGCTACAGCTGGTACCCGCCGCTGGCCGGGGTGCCGCGGGAGCAGGCCGTGGACGCGTACGCGCAAGAGTTCTTCGATCGTCCGCACCGCGATCTGGCCCGGCAGCTCAACCCGGCCTGGCACCTCGACCGCGACCACGCGCGGGAGTTCGTCGCGACGAGTTTCGGCAGGCCCGGCGCCGAGACCGCGGTCGATGCGGCGCTACGGCTCGACTCGCAGGTGATGCTCGTCGACGATCCGGTCAAACGAGTCGACAACATGACGATGGCGTGGGGCCTGGAAGCTCGCGTACCCTTCCTCGATCACGAGCTGGTCGAGCTCGCCGCGGCCTGCCCGCCCGAGCTGAAACTGGCGTCGGACGGCAAGGGGGTGCTCAAGGACGCGGCCCGCGGGCTCGTGCCGGACGAAGTGATCGATCGCACCAAGGGCTATTTCCCGGTTCCCGGGATCCGGCATCTGGAGGGCGAGATGCTGGCGAAAGTGCGCGACGCGCTGCACGCCCCCGAGGCGCGGCACCGCGGGCTGTTCCGGCCGGAGTACGTGCAGGCGCTGCTCGCCGACCCGAACACGCCGCGGACCACGCTCGGGGCCAACCAGCTGTGGCAACTCGCGCTGCTGGAGATGTGGTTGCAGGACAAGAAGCTTTAGGAGGTACGTCTTGGAGGGCCAGCTCCATCGCGTCGACGTGACAGTGCTGCCGTCGTTCTCGCTGTTCACCTCGGCGGTCGCCGGGAACTGGTCGGTGACGCTGTCACCGGACGGGCGGCACGCGGCGTACGTCTCCGACCGGGCCGGCACCCCCGGCGTCTGGGTACAGCCGATCGACAGCGAGCTGGCCTTCCAGGTCCCGTTCCCGGAACCGGTGAGCGAGGTCGCGTGGTCCTCCGGCGGCGGCTGGCTGGCCTGCCAGATCGCCCCCGGCGGCGCGCCCCGGCAGGAGATCTGGCTGGTCCGGCCGGACGGGTCGGACCCCCACCAGGTGGCCGGCTTCGGCAACGACACCGCCGACAACATGCGGTGGCTGCCGGGCCGGCCGGTGCTCGCGCTCACCGAGAACCTCACCGACGCCATCCTGATCGACGTCGTCGTCGGCACCCGGACCGTGATCACGTCCGGCGAGCTGATCTCGCTCTGCGACGTCGACCCGGCGGGGCGGTTCGCGCTGCTGCGGCAAGGGCCCCGCGGCGACCGCCGGATCCTTCTCAAAGACCTGATCTCCGGTACGGAGGAGCCCCTCACCCGCGGCGAGCAGGCGATCTTCAGCCCGGGTGGCGGCTGTGTGTACGCGCGCAGCGAGGACGGCGAGCTCACCACGGTGGTGCGCGTCACCGAGGACACGAGCGAGGTGCTAGCCGGCTCGGCCGCCGCCTTCGAGGACCCCGCCGAGGTCGAGGCGTTCGCCGTGACCACCGACGGGCGCACCGCCGCCGTCCTCTGGAACGTCCGTGGCGGCGAGTCCGCCCTGGAACTGCTCGACCTGGACCACGGCACGCCCGCCGCCAACCGGACCGTGCCACTGCCCGGCGCCGTGATCTCCGGCCTGTCCTGGAGCTTCGACGGCTCCACCCTGGCGTTCACCGCCGAAGGCCCGGGACAGCCGCACGGCGTCTGGGTCTGCGACCGCGACGGGTCGAACCTGCGGGCCGTCTCGGCGGAACCGGCCGACCCCGGCGCCGTGCATCCCACGCTGGAGAAGCTCAGCGCGCACGATGGGCTCACCCTGACCGGCTGGCTGTTCACGCCGCCCGGCCCCGGCCCGCACCCCACCGTGATCTGGCTGCACGGTGGGCCGGAAGCGCAGGAACGCCCCGGACACGGGCCGCTCTTCCAATCCCTCGTCCAGCGGGGCATCGCCGTCTTCGCGCCGAACGTGCGCGGCTCCTCAGGCTTCGGCCGCACCTTCGTCAACGCGGACAACGGGCCGCTGCGCCACGACGCGATCGAAGACGTCCGGTCGTGCGTCAGGTACCTGCGGGACTCCGGGATCGCCGGGCGGGTCGGGGTGATGGGCCGCTCCTACGGCGGCTACCTCACCCTGGCCGCGCTGGTCACCCACCCCGACCTGTTCGACGTCGGCATCGACATCTGCGGGATGTCCGACTTCGCCACGTTCTACCAGCACACCGAGCCGTGGATCGCGGCCGCCGCGATCAGCAAGTACGGCGACCCCGTCGCGGACGCCGCCCTGCTGCGCGAACTGTCCCCGATCCACCGGATCGACCGGCTGCGGGCGCCACTGCTGATCGTCCACGGCGAGAACGACAGCAACGTGCCGGTGATCGAAGCGTCGCAGGTGGCGGAGGCGCTGGCCGCCCGGGGGGCCCCGCACCGGTACCTGCTCTTCCCCGGCGAAGGCCACGAGCTGCTGCACCGGACGTCACGGGCCGAGTTCCTGGGCGCGACGATCGAGTGGCTGACCCGGTATCTGTGCGAGTGACGGCGGCACGCCGGACGTGTGGGTGACCGCGGCACGCCGGCCCTGCGGGTGACCGCGGCACGCCAGACGTGCGAGTGACCGCGGCCCGCCAGACGTGCGAGTGACCGCGGCCGGCACCATGTCTGCGGCGACGCTTCCGGTGCGTCGCCCGCAGGTGCCGGTGCTTCCTGGGTCATCCACACCGATGCTCTGTTCACAGGGCTTCGGCGCGACGCGCCGGTTTCCGCCACACTGTTCAGCGGGCCCTCCCCCAGGGCGGGTGGGCCGTGAAACCGGTCAGGCGATCAAGGACAACAGGGCCAGGAGCAGCAGAATCAGGGTTGCCAGGGCCGCACGCATCACTCCTCCGACGGGGTGAGGCGCTGCTCCAGACGCTCGATGCGGGTGATCAGCGGCTGGAGCGCCGCCGCCAGCAGCGCCGCCGGGTCGCCGTAGCCCCCCGCGCCCGCGGCGCTGCCGGCTCCCGCCGCGTCGCTGCCGGCTCCCGCCGCGTCGCCCGCGTTGCGCAGCTCCGAGTAACCCTG
This sequence comes from Actinoplanes cyaneus, assembly GCF_016862095.1. Lineage (GTDB taxonomy): Bacteria > Actinomycetota > Actinomycetes > Mycobacteriales > Micromonosporaceae > Actinoplanes > Actinoplanes cyaneus. The sequence continues at coordinate 17,609 of NZ_BOMH01000052.1, read as the reverse complement.
CGCGGCCGCCGTGTTCGCCCGCAGGTGCCGGTAACCGGCCAGCGCCGACGCCACCGCGCGACGGGTCAGGCGCGGCTCGGCGCCGGCCGCCCGCAGGACCTGACCGGCCGCCCCGTCGGGCTCGGTGACCAGGCCGAGCAGCAGGTGCTCACAGCCCACGTAGTTGTGGCCGAGCCCGACCGCCTCACCCACCGCCAGCTCCAGCGCGCCGGCGGCCGGGACGCTGAAGTGCACGCCGCCGCCCGGGCCGGCCGTCTCGTCGCCGGTCTGCCGCTCGAGGTCGCGGGCGAGCCGGGCGGGTTCGATCTCCAGCGCCTGGAGCACGTGCATGGCCAGATTCTCCCCCTCCTGGATCATCGCGCCGAGCAGGTCGGCGCTGCTGACCGAGGTGCGGGACGCGGCGCCGGCCCGCTCGACGGCGAGCCCCAGCACCGTGCGGCTGCGGCCGGTCATCAGCGGGAAGCGCTCCTCCAGGTCGGCGCCGGAGAGCTCGGCGAGCGAGGTCTCCCGGATCGCGGTGACCCGGCGGACCGCCTGTTCCAGCGCGCGCTGGCAGATCGCCGAGACCGGGAGGCCGGTCTCCTTGACCGCCTCGGCCAGCTCGTCCGGCAGATACACATTGATCTTCGGCATCGCACACTCCTCCGTGAGTCATGGGGTTATAAAGCTATACCCCCACTGGGGTTATGGTAAAGCTGATCAGTGGGCAAGCGCACGTTGCACCTCACAGAGCTGCGGAGAAGGCTTGAAAAGTACGAATGAGCACCGCTAGTGGAAGGCGCCACATGTCCCTGCGACCCGGAGCCCGGGCCTGGGCGGTGTGGGCCGCCGGCCTCGCCGCGTATGTCGTCGCGGTCCTCAACCGCACCTCGCTCGGCGTCGCCGGGCTCGACGCGCAGCACCGGTTCGACGTCGGCGCGAGCGCGCTGGCCAGCTTCGCCGTGCTGCAACTGCTCGTCTACGCCGGCCTGCAGATCCCGGTCGGCCTGCTGCTCGACCGATTCGGGTCACTGCGGCTGATCGTCTCCGGGGCTCTGGTGATGGCCGCGGGGCAGACCCTGATGGCGTTCACGGACGGGATCACCGGCGCGGTCGTCGCCCGGGTCCTGGTCGGCGCCGGTGACGCGATGACGTTCATCAGCGTGCTGCGGCTGGTGCCGCACTGGTTCCCGCCCCGTCGCGTGCCGGTTCTCACCCAGCTCACCGGCATCGTCGGGCAGCTCGGTCAGGTGCTCTCCGCCGTGCCGCTGGCCACCCTGCTGGCCGGGCCGGGCTGGTCCACCGCGTTCCTGGCCGCCGGCGGCGCCGGGGTCTTCGTCTCCCTGGCCGCGCTGGCCGCCCTGCGCGACACCCCGGAGCGCCGGGTGACCAGCGGCGATCCGATCAACCTGCGCAAGCTCGGCGCCGACGTGGCGGAGGCGTGGCGGCACCCGGGCAACCGGCTCGGGCTCTGGACGCACTTCACCACCCAGTTCACCGGCACGGTCTTCGCCCTGATGTGGGGCGTGCCGTTCCTGATCGCGGGCGAGGGCGTCAGCCGTGGCACGGCGAGCACGCTGCTCACGCTCTTCGTGCTGGTCGGGATGGTGACCGGCCCGGTGCTGGGCGTCTTCGTCCAGCGCTACCCGCTGCGCCGATCGCTGCTCGTGCTCGGCATCGTCGGGATCAACCTGGGCGCCTGGGCCCTGGTCATCCTCTGGCCTGGCCGGGCGCCGCTGCCCGTGCTGATCCTGCTGGTCGTGGCGATCGGCTCCGGTGGTCCGGGTTCCATGATCGGTTTCGACTACGCGCGTACGTTCAATCCGCCGCACCGCCTCGGCACCGCGACCGGCGTCGTCAACGTCGGCGGGTTCGTCGCGTCGCTGCTCACGATCGAGTTGGTCGGCCTGATCCTGGACGCGCGCACCGGCGGCAGTGCCGACTATCACATCGACGATTTCCGGGTCGCGATGTCGGTGCAGTTCCTCATCGCCGCAGCCGGTCTGGCGGGCATTCTGCGGACGAGGAAGCTCGCCCGCCGCCGCCTGGAGGACGAGGAGGGCATCGTCATCCGCCCGCTTCGGGTGGCCCTGGCGGAGCGACGGGGTTTGGCGGCGAGCCGTGCGGTTAAGGCGGAAGGCTGGCACGACTGAGAAGGGGGCACATGACTGAGCACGCGCAAGCCCGGACGCTGGGTGGCATCGACATACCCAAGACCATCGCGGGTACGCTCGCCGCGGTCTCGGCCGCCGTGGTCGGCTCGTTCCTGGGGGTCGCCGGCACACTCGTCGGCGCGGCGGTGGCCAGTCTGATCAGCTCGATCGGCACCGAGATCTACCACCGCTACCTGGACCGGGGCACGAAGAAACTGCAGGCGGCGTTCGTGACCGCGCCCGCCGCGGTCGGCACGCCCGAGGTCGCCGCCGCCGAGGACGAGTCGCCGTCCGGCACCCCGGTGAAGATCCGCTGGAAGCGGATCGCGATGGTCGCCGGCGGCCTGTTCCTGCTGGCGATGCTGACCCTCACCACGGCCGAGCTGTTCGCCGGTCGATCCGCGGCGGATGCGACGAGTGGGCGGGACGGCGGGGCGCCGACCGTCTTCAACTTCTCCGGCAAGCACTCGGACGACACGAAGCCGGCTCCCGCGACCTCGGCCACGCCGGGCGATACTGATCCGACGCCGGCCACCACGTCCACGACGACGCCGGGCGACGCGCCCAGCGACGCGGGGACGGCGACGACCGCGCCGGCGAAGACGGCCACCGACGCCCCGGCCGACCCGCAGCCGACCGGTGACAGCGACACCGGCACGGGAACGGGATCCGGTGACGGCACCGGCACCGGCTCTGACAACGGCTCTGACACCGGCACCGGCAAGGGCGGCGACACCACCCAGCAGCAGGATCAGGGCGCCGCCGACCAACCGCAGCAGTAGGAGGGGATCGAGGATGGACGCGAAGGGTGTGCTCGAGGAGGCGTTCGGGCGGTTGCCCGAGCTGGTCGGCACGGCGATCGACGGGCTCACCCCGGAGCAGCTCCGCTGGGCTCCGCGCCCGGGCGCCAACTCGATCGGCTGGCTCGTCTGGCACCTGACCCGGGTGCAGGACAGTCACCTCGCCGAGATCCTGAAGACCGAGCAGGTCTACGTGACCGGCGACTGGGCCGCCCGCTTCGGCCGCAAGCCCGATCCGTCGGACACCGGTTACGGTCACACTGCGGCGGACGTCGCGGCGGTCGTGCCGGAGAGCGCGGCGGCGCTGGACGAGTACTACCAGGCCGTACATGCGAAGACCGTGGAGTTCTTGAAGGGGTTGACCGACGCCGACCTGGACCGGATCGTGGACCGTCGCTGGGATCCGCCGGTCACCCTGGGTGTCCGCCTGGTCAGCATGTACGACGACGACGCCCAGCACGCGGGCCAGGCCGCCTACCTGCGAGGCCTGCTGCCCGACAGGCCGTAGGCGGTGTCGCAGTGCGGCCAGGGCTGCGGCGTGGCCCGGCACGCGCCTGGCAGCGGGGCTGACCGGAACGCGTGACGGGCCGCGACGCTGCGGGAGATCAGCGCCGGTGACAGGTGTCAGTGATCTCGTCCGTTCCGGCGGGATACCGTCGGTCCATGCCGGGATATCAGGCGAGCAGGACCGCGGTGCTGGTGTGTCAGGGCCGGGCGGCGGCGCACGAGCGCCTGGCGCCCGGCCGATTCGCGGACCCGACCGCGATGCCGTTGCTCACCGCCGACGAGCGGGCCGTTGTCGAGCAGGTGCGGGACGGTCAAACGCCGGCCGGCTGGGGCGACCGCATGGCGTACGAGATGGTGCTGCGCTGCGCCGAGTTGATGGTCCCGCGGACGGTGGCGATCGACGACGCGGTGCGTGAACGCCGCAACGCGCAGGTGGTGATCCTCGGCGCGGGCCTGGACGGGCGCGCCTGGCGGATGCCGGAACTTGCCGGCGCCGACGTGTACGAGGTCGACCAGCCCGCCTCTCAGCAGGACAAACGCGACCGGGCCGCGGCGCTGGACGGCAAACCGCCGACGTTCGTGCCGGTGGACTTCGCGCGGGACCGCCTCGGCGACGCCCTCGCCGCTGCCGGGCACCGGGCGGCCGAGCCGACCACCTGGGTCTGGGAGGGTGTGGTCCCCTATCTGACCGGGGATCAGGTCGGCGTCACCGTGCGGCAGATCGCCTCGGCGTCCTTCGCGGGCAGCCGGCTCGTCGTGAACTACCAGCCGAAGTCGGGGGCCATCCGGAGCGGCCGGTTACTGTCCCGTGCCATGTCCCTCGTGGCCGGCCGCACCAGCCCGCTGGCGGGCGAGCCGTGGCGGTCCCTCTGGGCGCCGCGGGAGATGGCCCGGCTGCTGGAGCGGCACGGCTTCACCGTCGTCCGGGACAACCACCTGCGGGAGCTGGCCACCGGCCTGCTGGACCCCGAGCCGGACGGCATCTCGTCCCGCTCCGGCCGGGTGGCCGTCGCCGACATCTGATCGGTGAGGGGCGGAGAGCGGCGGCGCTGGATTCTCGTTTTCAGCAAGACGTGCGGAAGGAAGCGCCGCCAGGAGCCGCCCATCACCGAGCCCGAGCCTAGTGACCGGCGTCGAGCGGCTCCACCCGTTTTACGCCGAGGCGGGCTCGCTCAGCGGCAGCCGGACCAGGAACCTGGTGTCCCCGGGCGCGGACTGCAGCGAGATGTCCCCGCCGTGCGTGTTGACCACGATGCGGTAGGAGATGTCGAGCCCCAGCCCGGTCCCCTGGCCCACCGGTTTCGTGGTGAAGAACGGCTCGAACACCCGCTTCTTGATCTCGTCGGGCACGCCCGGCCCGGTGTCCCCGATCGAGACGACGACGCGGTCGTCCTCCCGGGTCGTCCGGATGGTGAGCGTCCCCGCCCCGGACATCGCCTGGACGGCGTTGTCGATCAGGTTCGTCCACACCTGGTTCAGCTCGGCCGGGTGGGCCGGGACCTGCGGCAGGGACCGGTCGTACTCCTTCACCACCTGGACGCCGTCACCGATCTTGTGCCCGAGCATCACCAGGGTGCTGTCCAGCCCGGCGTGGACGTCGATCCACTGGTGCGCCGAACGGTCCACATGTGAGTACTGCTTGGCGGCGTTGACCAGCGACGACACGCGACCGGTCGCGTCCTCGATGTCGCTCATCAGCTGCTCGGTCTCCAGCGCGTACCCGATCCAGTGGATGGCCTGGTCGAGCAGCTCGGGCGAGTCGAGCCGGGCCTGGATCTGGGTGAGGCACTCGGTGTCGATGCCGCCCTGGGCGAAGACCGGGGCGACGTCCCACGCGTTCGTCACCCGGCGCTCGTCCATCCAGTCGCCGAGCTCGTCCTCCAGGTCGGCGATCTGCATCGCGGTGCGGACCGGCGCCTTCGCGGCCCGCTCGATGACCTCCTCCTGAAGGTCGAGCAGCGCGGTCAGCCGATCCGGCGCGACCTTGCCCTTGGCCAGCTTGCCGAGTTTCATCCGCATCGCGGCGACCCGCTCGCGCAACGCGCCGGTGGCCCGGGCGGCGGCCGCGGCCGGATTGTTCAGCTCGTGCATCAGGCCGGCCGAGAGCGCGCCGAGCGCCTGGAGCCGCTGCCGCTCGCCGATCGCCGCCTGGGAGCTGCGCATCCCCAGCGTCAGGCCCTCCAGCAGGTGGATCGCCATCGGGAACCAATCGCGCATCAGCCGGCCGAAGTCCTCCGCGGAGAGCACGAAGAACTCGGCGTCGGAGAGCGCGCGCATGGTGGCCATGTACTTCTGCGGCACGCCGTCGTCGCGCAGGTACGCGTTGGTGGCGCCCATGTACACGCCGCGCTGCTCGGTCCGGCTGGTCTGCACGTCGTCCTGCCCGACCCGCCGGCTCAGCGCGATCGTGCCGCTGAGCAGCACGAAGAACTGGGTGGCCGGGTCGCCCTCGCGCAGCACCAGACCACCGCCGGGCACCCGCATCGTGCAGCCGTGCCCGGCGATCCAGGCCAGCTGCTCGTCGGTCAGCTTCTCGAAGAGGAACAGGCCCTTCAGGTCCTCCGCCGTGAGCCGGCCGGGCTCGCAGGGCTGGAGCTTGATGTCTTCCGTTTCGACGGTCATGGTTACTGCGCCTCCAGGTAGCGATGGACCAGCGCGACGGCCATCGCGCCCTCACCGACCGCCGAGGCCACCCGTTTGATCGAGTTGGCCCGGACGTCGCCGGCGGCGAAGATGCCGGGAACACTGCTCTCCAGATAGAACGGATCGCGGTCCCGATCCCATCCCCGCGGGCGGTCACCATTCACGACCAGATCCGACCCCGTACGGATGAAGCCCTTGCCGTCCCTGAGGACAGCGTCACCGAGCCAGTCCGTCCGCGGCTCCGCCCCGATGAACACGAAGAGGTAACCGCACTCGACAGTGGCCTTCGTGCCGCCCTTGCTGTCACAGATGGTGATCGCCTGGAGGTGCCCGTCACCGTGCGCGCCGACCACCTCGCACCTGGTCCGGACCTCGATGTTGGCCACCTGGGCGAGCTGCTGGATCAGGTAGTACGACATCGACGACTCCAGCGAGTCACCGCGCACCAGCAGGGTGACCTTCCGTGCATACTTCGCGAAGAACAGCGCCGCCTGGCCGGCCGAGTTCGCCCCGCCGACGATGTAGACGTCGCTGCCCGCGCAGGCCGGCCCCTCGGTCGAGGCCGAGCCGTAGAAGACGCCCGAGCCGGTCAGGCCGGCGACCCCCTCGGCCACCAGCGGACGGTACGAGACCCCGGTGGCGAGCAGGATGGCGTGCGCGGAGATCTCGCCGCCGTCGGCGAACGTCAGCGTGCGCGCCGAGCCGTCCGACCGGAGCCCGACCACCTCGCGGGTGTTCAGCGTCTCGGCGGCGAACTTGTCCGCCTGCCGCCGTGCGCGGTCGGTGAGCTGGGCGCCGGAGATCCCGTCCGGGAAGCCCAGATAGTTCTCGATCCTGGAGCTCTGACCGGCCTGGCCGCCGACCGCCTGACGCTCGATGAGCAGCGTCTTGAGCCCTTCCGAGCCGCCGTAGACCGCGGCGCCGAGCCCGGCCGGCCCGCCGCCCACGATGATCAGGTCGTAGAAGTCGCGGCCCGGGTTCGTCGACAGGCCGGCCGCCTCGGCGACCTCCTGCACGCTCGGGCGGGGCAGCGCGCGCCCGTCAGCGGTCACCACCAGCGGGATCGACTCCGGCCCGGCGTCAGCGGCCTCCATCAGACGGCGGCCCTCGGGCTCGTCGGCGCCGAAGTACTTGTACGGCACCAGGTTGCGCGCGAGGAAGTCACGGATCTGGAAGGACGGCTCACTCCACCGGTGGCCGACCAGGCGAATGTCCGGCAGCTCCTGGTCGCCGGTGGCCTGCCACGCGTCGAGCAGCGCGTCCAGCACCGGGTAGAGCTTCTCCTCCGGCGGGTCCCACGGCTTGAGCAGGTAGTGGTCGACGTCGACCACGTTGATCGCCTGGATCGCGGCGTCGGTGTCCGCGTATGCCGTGAGCAGCGCCCGGCGGGCATGCGGGAACAGGTCCATCGCCTGCTCCAGGAACTCGATGCCGTTCATCTGCGGCATCCGGTAGTCGGCGAGCATCACGGCGACCCGGCCGCCGCGCAGCTTCAGCTCCTTGAGGACCTCGAGTGCCTCCGACGCGCCGCCGGCCCGGATCACCCGGTACTGGTCGCCGTAACGGCGGCGCAGGTCACGCGCGATCGCGCGGGAGACCGAGGGGTCGTCGTCGACGGTGAGGATGGCGGCTTGGCCCATGTCGTTACCTCAGCTCCACATCGTTCAGCTCGGGGTGACGTTCCAGATAACCGGCCACGAACGGGCAGGTGGCGACGACCGGGACGGCCCGGGAGCGCGCGTCGCCGAGCGCGGCGGCGGCCAGTCGCCCGGCCAGCCCGCGCCCGGAGAACGCCTGGTCGACCTCGGTGTGCAGCAACTCGACGCGGTCGGCCCGGCGCCGGTAGTGCAGCATCCCGGCGACCTCGCCGCCGACCATGATCTCGTACCGCTGCTGCTCGAAGCTGTCGACCACTGTCGCGTCGGCGGCGTCGAAGTCGCCGGCCTGGGCGCTGCCCTCGACCCGCAGCTTGCGCCGGGCCCGCTCGTAGAACGACGTGCGGCCGAAACGGATCACCTGTGCGGCGGCCGGGACCGGCTCGATCTCGATCGACGCGCCGGCCTCGGCGTAGCCCTCGATGATGCCGTCGACCTCGATCGCCAGGCGTCCGCTGGTGGGCAGCACGTCCAGGCAGAGGTGCTCGGAGGTGTCGAGCACCAGCGAGCGGTTGAACGACGAGTGCGCGGCGGCGGCGCTGACGATCAGGGCCTCCACGTTCGGCGAGACGATCGGGCCGCCGGCCGAGAAGCTGTACGCCGTGGAGCCGGTCGGCGTCGACACCAGCACCGCGTCGGCCGCGTAGTTGACGAACCGCTTGCCCTCGACCCTGATCCCGACCGCTGCCAGCCCGTGGCCCGGCACCCGGACCAGCGCGATGTCGTTAAACGCGGTCACCCGCCGCCCGTCCGGCAGGACCGTGCGCACGGCGGTGCGCGACTCGATCCGGTACGAGTGGTCGTCGATCGCGGACAGCGCGGCCTGCAGGTCGGGCAGGTCGACCTCGGCGAGGAAGCCCAGGCGGCCCACGTTCACCCCCAGGACCGGTGTCTTGCGGCCCTCGACCAGGCGCATGCTGCGCAGCATCGTGCCGTCGCCACCCAGGCTGACCAGCAGACCGGCCCGCTCGACCATCTCCTCGGCGGAGACCGCGACGGCGCTGCAGTCGATCCGGGTGATCTCGTCGGGCAGGCCCAGCACGGTCACGCCCCGGGCGGCCGCCCAGCTCACGATGGTGTCGACCGCCGAGCCGCAGTCACGGCGCGGGTGCAGCACCAGACCGACGACTTTGACCATGCCCATCAGGATCCCCCTTCGTCCGGTGCCAGCCTTCCATGTCACAGCCCCTGTCGGCGAGCTTCGTCAGCGTGGCAGGAAGCACTTGAAAACTTGTGGGGGCGGCGCAACGCCGTACCCATGATGTTGAATGCCGGACATGACGCAGTGGCGCGCGGTGGTCACGGATCTGGATGGCACGGTGGTCGGCCCCGGCGACTCGATCGACCCGGCCACCCTGAACGCCGCCGCCCAGCTGCGCCATCGCGGCGTTCCACTGCTCGCCGCCACCGCCAGGACCCGCAACGGGGTGCAACGCCTCAGCGCGCTCGTCGGCCACCTGGCCGTCGCGGTCTGCCACAACGGCGCGCTCGGCTGGTTCCCGGCCGGAAACCGGACACTCTGGCAGCGCACGCTCGACGCGGGCACGCTCAGGGATCTCGCCGCGTTCGCCGGTTCCTGGCCCGGCGCCGGGCTGGCCGTCTTCGGGGTCGCCTCCTGGGACATCACGCCGGAGTACCTCGCGCTGCGCCGCCGGCCGCCGCCCGAGCCGTGGCGCGAGGTGACCATCGGTGGCATCGCGGACCAGCCGGCCTACGGCGTCGCGATCCGCCACGCCACGCTCACCTCGGACCAGCTGATCGCCGAGCTGACCGCCGCCGGTTTCGCCGAGCGGGCCACGCTGACCTACTCGGCGCCGCACCTGATCGAGGCCGGGCCGCTCGGCGTCGACAAGGCCGCCGGCGTGTCCCGGGCACTGGACTGGCTCGGCGTGCCGCCCGCACGGGCCGTCGCGTTCGGGGACATGCCCAACGATCTGAGCATGTTCGCGCTGGTCGGGCACTCGGTCGCGGTCGGCGACGCGCATCCGGCCGTCCGGGCCGCGGCGACGGCGCACGCGCCGTTCGGTCACTTCGCCCGCTGCCTGACCGAGCTGGGCCTGATCGGCTCGTAGGCGGACCCGGCAGCGACTCCCGGATTCGTGCCACGCCGTCCGCTTTTATCCAGGCCTTATGCCCGGCTGATCAACGTGTGTCCCGTGAACGAAGGGATACGGCACATGAGCGTTGACGCCATGCCGGAGTTGTCGGTGGTGGTCCCGGTCTTCAACGAGGAGGAGGTGCTGCCGCTGTTCGCCGAGCGGATCCGACCCGTGCTCGACGGTCTCGGCCTGTCCTACGAGGTGCTGGCGGTCGACGACGGCAGCCGGGACGCCACCCCGGCCGTGCTGGGAGCGATGCGGCGCGACTGGTCACAGCTACGGGTCGTCCGGCTGCGGCGGAACGCCGGACATCAGAACGCGCTCACCGCGGGCCTGCACCGCGCCCGCGGCCGGTACGTGGTCAGCATCGACGTCGACCTCCAGGACCCGCCCGAGGTGATCGCCGACATGCTGCGCCTGGCCCGGGACGAGCAGCTCGACGTCGTCCACGGGGTGCGCACCGACCGCAACACGGACAGCCCGTTCAAGCGCTGGACGGCCGGCTGGTACTACCGCTTGATGCGGCGCCTCGCCGGTGCCGAGGTGCCGGCCGACGCGGGCGACTTCCGCCTGCTCAGCCGCACCGCCGTGGACGCTCTCACGGAGCTGCACGAGCAGGCGCCGGTCTACCGCCTGCTGGTGCCCTGGCTCGGTCTGCCCAGCGGCGAGGTCCGATACGCACGTCAGACCCGGGCCGCCGGGCACTCCAAGTACCCCTTGGCCAAGATGCTGCGGCTCACGTTCGACAGCATCACCGGGTTCTCGGCCGCGCCGCTGCGGGTGGCGACCTGGCTGGGCTGCGCCGGAATCGTGCTGTGCCTGGTGACGGGCGCGGCGGTCCTGGCCGCCTATCTGTGGGGAAGTGTCGTGCCCGGGTGGACCTCGATGCTCGTGGCGTTGCTCTTCCTAGGCGCGCTGCAGCTGCTGTGCCTGGGTCTGCTCGGGGAGTACGTGGCCCGCACGTTCACCGCGATCCAGGGGCGGCCCGCCTACGTCGTGAGCTACGACTCCGCGGTCGCCGACGCCCGCCGCCGTGCCGGGGTGCCGTCGTGATCCTCGTTCCCGACCGCGTGGCCGAGCTGCGCGACCCGCGGCCGGCGGCGCCCGTCCGCCTGTGGCGGCCGGCGATGCTGGCGGCTCTCGCGGTGTGGTCGACCTCGCTGGCGGTTCACCTCCTGGTCGGCGCGCTCGCCTGGTTGACCTATCGCGGCCGCGGCCCGGCGCCCGACCTGTGGTCGATCGCTCTCGGCTGGAACGGCTGGGACGCGATGCACTACGTGACCATCGCCGAGAGCGGTTACCACCTGGGACCGGGATACCCGGCGTTCTTCCCGCTGTACCCGATGCTGATCCACGTCGTGAACCCGGTTCTGCCCGGCGACGGCGTGGTCAGCGCCCTGGTGCTGGCCAACGCGGCCGCGTTCGGCGCGCTGGCAGTGCTGTACCGGCTCGCCGAGCTCGAGCTGGGTGCCGAGGTGGCCCGGCGCGCCGCCTGGTACCTGGCTGTCTTCCCGACCGGATTCTTCCTGTTCATCGGCTACAACGAATCACTGTTCCTGCTGCTGATCGTGGGATCCCTGTACGCCGCACGCCGCGGGAACTGGTGGCTGGCGGGGATGCTGGGCGCGTTGTCGTCGGCCACCCGGCTGTTCGGTCTCCTGCTGATCGCCCCGCTGGCGATCGAGTACCTGCGCCAGATCGGGTGGCGGCCGAGCCGGGCCCGGCCGGATGTGCTGGCGCTGACGCTGGTGCCGCTCGGGGTCGTCGGCTACAGCATCTACTGCCTGGTGGACCTGGGCAGCCCGCTGCAGTTCAGCATCGCCCAGGACCAGTGGGGGCGGCAGTACACCTTCCCGGGCATGGCGTGGGTGACCTCGGTACAGCAGATCGCCGGGCACGGGCTGCTCGACAAGACCGCGCTCGGGGCGATGCTGGACGCCGGGACGGTACTGGTTGCGGTGGTGCTGCTGATCCTGTGCGTGCGAGGCCCGTTCCGGCTCCGCCGGGATCAGCTGTACCTGGTGGTCCAGGGCGGGGTCACGCTGATCATGCTGATGTCGACCGAGGTGGCCGGGCGCTCGATGCAGTCGGCCGCGCGGTATGCGATGGAGGCCGTGGCGATGTTCCTGGTGCTGGCCCGGATGGGCGCCAATCCGGTGGTCGACCGGGCGGTCCTGGTGATCGGCGCGTCTCTGCACGCCGTTCTGCTGGTGGTCTTCATGTCCGGCTCTTTCCTGGTCGCCTGACGATCTTTATCCACGCCTTAGCTCGGGCGTGGCAGCATGGCGCGCGTGCGAGTTCTGGTGGCGGACGACGAACGGTTGCTGGCCGACACGATCGCCGTTGGCCTGCGGCGCGCGGCCATGGCGGTCGACGTCGCCTACGAGGGCCGGCAGGCCATCGAGAAGATCCAGGTCAACCGGTACGACGTTGCGGTGCTCGACCGCGACATGCCCGACGGCACCGGTGACGACGTCTGCCGCTGGATCATCGCGCACGGCAGCGGCCCTCGCGTGCTGCTGCTCACCGCGGCCTGCGGCATCTACGACCGCGTCGAAGGGCTCGGCCTGGGCGCCGACGACTACCTGACCAAACCGTTCGCCTTCGCCGAGTTGGTGGCCCGGGTGCAGGCACTGGCCCGGCGCACGGCCCCGGCACTGCCACCGGTCCTGGAACGCGACGGCCTCGTGCTGGACGTGGCGACCCGCTCGGCGACCCGGGACGGCCGGCCACTCCCGCTGACCCACAAGGAGTTCGGCGTGCTGCACGCGCTGATGCGCGCCCAGGGGCAGGCGGTCACCACCGAGGACCTGCTCGAGCAGGTCTGGGACGAGCACGCCGACCCGTTCACCAACGTCGTCCGGGTGACTGTCTCGACGCTGCGGCGCAAACTCGGTGAGCCGCAGATCGTGCAGACGGTCCCCCGGGCCGGCTACCGCGTGGGGCTGCCCTGATGGGGCTGCGCGCACGTCTGGTCGCCGTGGTGTTCGCGACGGTGACCTTCGTCTTCGTCGCCATGTACGTGTACGGGCGGATCCGGTGGGAGGAGCCCTACTACGACCCGTGCTTCCACGACATCAACGGTCTGCCCTGCCGGATCAGCCGCAAGATCCCCATCTACAACCTCAAGGAGTACGGGTTCGTGCTGGCGGCGGCGACGCTGCTCGTGCCGCTGGTGGTGTGGTGGGTGCTCGCGCCGGTGCGCCGGGTGCTGCCGGTCGTCACCCGGCTCGGGCCGCAGAACCTCGGTCAGCGCATCCGCCCCGGGCGTGGCCGGGACGAGATCAAGAAACTGGGCCGGGCGCTCGACACGATGATGGACGCGATCGCGGCCGGCTACGAGGGCCAGCGCAGCTTCGCGGCCAACGCCTCCCACGAGTTGCGCACCCCGCTGGCTCTGCAGCGCACGCTGATCGAGGTCGGCCTGGCGGAGCCGCTGACGCCGGAACAGTCGACCCTGCTCGCGAGTCAGCTGCTGGAGACCAACGCCCGCAACGAGCGGCTGATCGAAGGCCTGCTCGTGCTCAGTCAGGCCGACCAGGGCCTGGCTTCACGGACACCGCAGAGCCTCGACCAGATCACCACCGGCGTGGCCGAGGCACATGCCCGGCTCGCCGCCGACGCCGACGTGAAGATCAGTGTCGAGGCCGGCCCGTACGAGGTCGTCGGCGACGGCGTGCTGCTGGAGCGCCTCGTCCGCAATCTGGTGCACAACGCCGTCAAGTACAACCGGCCCGGCGGCACGGTCAAGGTGTCGGTCGGTACGTCCGGCGTCGCCCTGACCGTGGAGAACACCGGCCCGGTGATCCCGCCGCCCGACGTGGGCCGGCTGTTCGAGCCGTTCACCCGGCTCGCCACCGGACGTATCGATCACAGCGGCGGCAGCGGCCTGGGCCTGACGATCGCCCGCTCGATCGTGCGGGCTCACGGCGGCCGGATCGCCGCAGTCTCGTTGCCCGACGGCGGCTTGAGCGTGACCGTCGACCTGCCCACCAGCAGCGACGCCGTCAAGGCCGGCCGCGGGCCGGGATAGCGCCCACTCAGAGGCGTCTCGCGACGGCCAGGAAACGATCATCCGCATCCTCGTACGAGGTCAGCACCCACCCGGCACCGGCGAGCAGTGGCGCCAAGCGGCTCTCGCCGAGCGCCTCGTCGGGTCGCAGGGTCCGCCCGTGACGGGTCGCGAGCGCCGCCCGTCCCACCGGATGGAACATCGCGAGCGTCCCGCCGGGACGGGTGACCCGGGCCAGCTCGGTCACGCCCGCGACCGGATCGGGCAGGTGGTTGATCAGGCCGGCCGCGAAGACCACGTCGATCGTGGCGTCCGCGATCGGCAGCCGGCGCGCGTCGCCGACGAGCAGGGTCGCGGCGCTGTCCCGGCCCGCCCGGCTCGCCTCGGCCAGCATGTCCGGGGTGCAGTCGAGACCGATCACCCGCCCGGCCGGCCCGGCCGCCCCGGCCAGCGCCGGCAGAGCCCGCCCGGTTCCGCAGCCGACGTCGAGCACCGTGTCGCCGGGGCGCACGCCGGCCTCGCCGACCGCCTTCGCGTACGCCGGGAGATCGTCGCCGAACTTGACGTCCCAGTTCGCGGCGCGGGCCGTGAAGAACGCCCGGCTCTCCGACAGATACCACCGATCCGGGTCGGCCAGCGACGGGTGGACGTGCCGGATCACCGGCCAGTCCGGATCACGGTGGTCGATCACCACCTGCGCGCGCCGCTCGCCGTCGCCGCCGGCGAACCGGTTGCGCGGGCCGCCGCGCAGGTAGACCAGGACCTGATCGGTGGCCGGCTCCAGCACGTTGAGCGCCGAGTCGGACCCGCCCCCGCCCGGGCCGGTCAGCCCCAGCACGGCGTCGATGCTCCACGCCCGGGAACTGGGCGGGAAGGCCGCGGCGAGCCGGGCCGCGAACGCCGCTGCCGCGCCCGGGTCACCCCCGTCGACGATCACGGTGAGCGGCGCACGCGGGGCCAGGACCTCGGCCAGCAGGGCGGTGACTTCGCTAATCCGTTCCGGCACGCCACCCAGGATGCAGCCCTGGTGTGAGCTGTGTCTAATGGTCGGGCCCCAACTCGGCGGCATCTCATCCCACCAGCGGCGATGCCGAGGGGCCGGAGAACAACCGGGTCCCGCCGGGCGACGGGCCGATCGCGCTTCTCGCCGCGCTCGGTTCCCGGGCTACGGTTCCTGGCATGGAGTCACTGGAGCTGGCCGATTTCCGTGCCGCGGTCGCCCGTAACTACCTCGACGCGGCCGATCTGTCGGATTTCCGCACCCGCCGGGACGACCTCTTCGCAACCCACCCGCAGTCGCCGATCCCGCCGCCGGAACGGGCCGGGTTCACCGGTCTGCGGTACTACCCGGAGAACCCGGCGATGATCGTCGACGTGCCGGTGCGCGAGGCCGCGGGCGAGCTGACGATCGACACCGGCGGGCCGGACGGCGTCGTGCGATACACCCGGGCCGGCATTCTCCAGACACCGTTCGGCGAGCTCACGCTCTGGTGGATCGCCGCCTACGGTGGTGGCCTGTTCCTTCCGGTCCGCGACGGGACCTCCGGCTCCACGACGTACGGCGGTGGGCGCTACCTGACCGACACGGTCAAGGGCACCCACGGGCGGGGCGTCGAACGGCTCGGCTCGTCGCGGGTGCGTCTGGACTTCAACTACCTGTACAACCCGAGTTGCGCGTACGACCCGCGGTGGGCTTGCCCGCTCGCCCCGCCGGAGAACAGGATCACGGTCGCGGTGGAGGCCGGCGAGAAGACGTACCACTGAGCGGTCTTCAGGTGCGGCCCGCCGCTGACCGGCGCGACGGTGCGCAGCGACCGTTTCCCTGTTCAGCGGGCGTGGTGGCGGTCGGACCAGGAGCGGCCGGTGGCCAGGTTCGTGGCGCCACCGGAACGGACAGCGGCGAAGACCGCCCGGGACATCGGGGCGCCCCAGTGCGACCGGGGGCCGCCGTAGGCCGCGGGCTCCCCCGCCGCCGGGCACAGGACGCAGATCGCGTCGGTGGCCGTGCCGGTCGCGATCAGGCCGAGCTCGGCCAGCGCCTGGACCTTCGCCTCGGTGGCGGTGGCGACGGTGTTGATCAGGGCGCCGGCGGACAGGTGCTGCGGGATCCAGACGACGATGTTGATGGTGCCGGGCCGGTGGGCAAAACCGGTCACGCCGGGCTCGGCCGCACGGATCGGGGCACCCAGGCCGACCGTCGCGTAGACGTGCACACCGTCCTCGGACGCGGACACCACGTCGTGCACGTCCACCCCGGTGAGCAGGCCGATCCCCGGGCCGCTCAGGTTGAGCTGGGCAGCCAGCTCGGTGAGGTGCGCCGACGGGTCGGGCCGGGCGTAGGACATCGGCACACTGGCGTTGATCAGCCACTCGCGTGTCCCCACGCCACCGCCGAGGACGGCTGTGGAGACCGCGAGCACCGGCTCCGGGAAGCGCCAGAGCAGCAACGGCACCTCCGCGCCGTCCTCCTTGCGGTGGGTCAGCGACGGCTCGGCGAACATGTGCACCCGCTCCCGGATCAGTGGGACCACTCCTGACGATTCTGCCGCCACGGTCACGGCCGGAACCGGTCATCCGGTCACGCCCGCAGCGGAGAGGGCGACGAGTGGGGACCTTTGGCCTTAGCCGGATCCGGCCCGGGCGGTGACGATGGACCTATGAGCGAGGTCAAGCAGGCACTGGCGCAAGCGGCGGACGCGGCTCGATTCGCCCCGTCGATCCACAACACGCAGCCCTGGCGGTGGGTGGTCCGCGGCGATCGGCTGGAGCTGTTCGCGGCGGGCGAGCGGCAGTTGCCCGCGCACGACCCGGACGCCCGGATGCTGCTGGTGAGCTGCGGGGCGGCGCTGCACCACGCGCAGGTCGCGCTGGACGCGCAGGGGTGGGCGTACGCCGTGGAACGGCCCGGCTCGCTGACTCCGGACGCGCCGCTCGCGGTGATCACGGCCGGTGAGCGGCGCGACGCCGACCCGGAGGCGACCCGGCACCTGCAGATGCTTCAGGTGCGGCGCACCGATCGGCGTACGGTCCGGGACGAGACCGTCTCCGAGGCGGTGCTGAACGAACTGGTGAAAGCGGCCGAGCAGTTCGGGGCACGGCTGCACCTGCTGCGCCGCGACCAGGTGCTGGACCTGGCGGTCGCGGTGGAACGGGCGCAGTCGGCGGAGGCGGCCGACGACCGGGCGCGGGCCGAGCTGGCCGGCTGGGTCGGCGGCGAACGGCCGGACGGCACCGGCATCCCGTCGTCGGCGCTGCCCGACGAGGTGCCGCTGACCACGGTCGCGGAGCGTGACTTCCAGGTCGCCGGGACGGTTCCGGCCGGGGGTGGGCACGACCGGTTCGCGACGTACGCGGTTCTCTACGGCCCCGGGGACACCGAGGCCGACTGGCTGCGGGCCGGGGAGTCGCTGAGCCGACTGTGGCTGGCGGCCACCGAGCACGCCGTGAGTGTGCTGCCGTTCAGCGGGCCGGTCGAGGTGCCGTTCACCCGGGAGGCGCTGACCCGGATGCTCGGCGGGACCGGCGTGCCGTACCTGGCGATCCGATTCGGTCTGCAGGATGCGGCGCAGGCCGCTCCCCCGCACACCCCGCGCCTCCCCGCCACTCAGGTCATCACCATCGAGGAGTAGTCACCCCACCCGCCCGGAGCCGCCGCCGCGCCCCGGCCTCACCCGACCGGAGCCGCCGCCGCGCCCGGCCCCACGCGGCCGGGGCCGCCAGCCACTCCGCGGGTCCGCCCCCAGCCGCGGTCACCCTCCCGG
>NZ_BOMH01000051.1 GCF_016862095.1 Actinoplanes cyaneus | reverse complement strand
CCCCCCAGCCACTCCGCGGGTCCGCCCCCAGCCGCGGTCACCCTCCCGGCTGGTGCTCATGGCTGTTATGAGGCACGAATAACGACCATGAGCACCAGCCGGGAAGAGGGGGCGCGATGCGGGCGTGTCCACCGTCTTCATCGCGGGCTTCGACGGGCGGGACCTCTCTGGCCGGCTGGAGGTGCGAACAGGTCTGCTGCTGTGACCGCGCCCCGCCACGGAGATCGCCCTTGCGGGCGTCGCGTTCTGGGCCGGTCACGGCCCTGCGAGGCCCGGAAGGGTCCCCGCGGGAGCAGCGGAGAAGGACCACAGCGGACGCAGGCAATGAGGAACTTGATGTTGATCTTCAAGGTCCCTTTGCCCGCCGGGGATCGGAAGCGGACGGGGAGCGGTCAGTGCGGGTCGCCCTCCGGGCCGAAGGCCGCCAGGAAGCGGTCACGGAAGGTGTTCATCGGCCAGACCGGGGCGTTCGGGGCGGGCTTGACGCTGCTGGTCCAGCCCCACGACGTGATGCGGTCGAAGACCTTGGGGTCCTTGGCGACGATCGTGATCGGGACGTCGTGGGTGGCGTTCTGGCCGACGACGACCGGGGCCGGCTGGTGGTCCCCGAGGAAGACCATGACCAGATTGTCGTCACCGTAGGTGGTGGCCCAGTCGATCAGGCTGTCCACCGAGTAGGCGATCGAGCGGGCGTACTCGGTCTTGATCTTCGAGTCGTCCTTCCAGACCTCCTTCGGGTTGGTGGTCCTGGCCTGCGGGCCGTAGACGCTGCCGTCGCCGAGCTGGTCCCAGTCGAGCATGGTCGGGACCGGCGCCCACGGGGTGTGGCTGGAGGTCAGGGTGATCTCGGCGAGCAGCGGGCCACGGCCGGGCTTGCCGTACTCGAACTTCTGGAACTGCGACAAGGCGTACTGATCGGGCATCGGGGACCAGCTGAACTGCGGGCCGTGATAGTTGAGCGCGGCCTTGTCGTAGACCTGGTCGTAACCGTAGAACTGACCCTCCGGCCAGGCGTAGATGACGCCCGGCTCGACGCCGACCGTGCGGTACCCGGCGGTCCTGAACGTCTTGGTCAGCGTCAGCCGGTCGGTCGCCATCAGGCTGCGATAACGCGACTCGTTGTTGACCCACATCCCGGACAGGAACGTCGAGTGGGCCAGCCAGCTGCCGCCGCCGGCCGTGGACGACGTGAGGAAACCGCTGCGGGCGGCGAATCCGGCCTCAGCCAGCTTCTGGTCGCCACCGGCCAGGGCGGTCAGCACCGAGCCGTTGAAGGCCGGGTTCTCCACGGCGTCGCGCCCGTAGCTCTCGATGAACGAGATGACCACGTCCTTGCCGCGCAGCGCGGTGAGCAGCTGACTGCCCGGACGGTCCCGGTACGCGTCGTTCAGCGCCTCCTGCGTGAACTTCCGCTTGTCGGCGAGATCCTTGGGCAGCGCCAGCGCGGTGTCCTGGGCCAGGTCGGCGGCGGCGTGCGCGGCGACCGGGATGCCGCCGATCAGCTGGGTGCTCCCGAGGAACAGCGCGACCCAGGCGGCCGTCGCGGTGCCCAGACCGCTCCAGGCGACGCGGCGGTGGCCGACGGCGACCGCGGTCAGGCGCGCCATCGCCCAGGTCATGCCGGCGACCAGCAGGACGACGAGCAGGATCGCGCCGGCCGCGACACCGGCCGCGCCCGCGCGGCCGATCGAGTCGCCGAGGAAGTTGTAGCCGTCGTCGAAGAGCGTCCAGTCCAGGACCGGGTCGAAGCGGCGGGCCAGCACCCAGAAGAAGCCGATGTCGATGAGCTTGACCACGGTGAGCGCACCGAGCAGGATGCCGAGACCGGCGGCGAGCCAGCGACGGCCCCGCTGGGGTGTGAGCAGCAGGACCGCGCCGGCGATCAGCCCCTCGACCGGGATCCGCGCGAGGGCGGTGTACCAGTGGTTGCCCGGGGGCAGCCGGGTGATCTGGTCCGGCAGGATCAGCGCGAGGAAGACGAGGACTGCGGCGAAACCCGTGGTCACGTGGCGAATGACCCGGCGGTACGGCTTGCTTGGTTGGCTCACGTTCTCTTGATACGCCCCCGTGTCGTTTCCGGTTCGACGAGGGGGCTGGGAACACCCATGACAAAAGTCAGTGGATGAGTGAGCGCTCGCTCATTAGGCTGTGCGCCGTGGAGAACAGACGCAGACGACAACCGGCGCTCGCGCCGGACGAGCGGCGGGCCGCGCTGATCGCGGCGACCATCCCGCTGCTGCACGAGCACGGTGTCGAGGTGAGCACCCGGCAGATCGCGCACGCCGCCGGGGTCGCCGAGGGCACCATCTTCGGCGTCTTCCAGAACAAGAACGAGCTGGTGGTCTGCTCGGTGGTCCAGGCGCTCGACCCGCAGCCGACCCTGGACGCGCTGGCCGCGATCGACCCCGCGGCCGGCCTGCGGGCCCGGTTGCTGCGGGCGGCCGAGATCGTGCATGCCCGGTTCACCGAGAACGCGAGCCTCATGCACTCCGCGCGACGCCTGATCATCACGGGTGAGAGCAGCCCTGAGGCGCGCGAGCGGATGACCTCGACCCGCGGCGAGCTGATGACGGCCGTGACCGCGGTGCTCGAGCCGGACGCGGCGCGGCTGCGGGTCCCGCCGGCCAAGGCGGCCCGGTTACTCCTGCTCTACTGCGGCGCGAACACGTTCGGGCCGTTCGGCGACAGCGAGCAGTTCAGTGGTGCCGAGCTGGCGTCCCTGCTGCTCGACGGCATCCTTCTAGATTCGGGGGAGCAAGCGAAGTGTTGATGAAGTTGCTTCGCGTGCACCTGCGGCCGTACTGGAACACGATCGGTCTGATCGTGCTCTTCCAGTTCCTGCAGACGCTCGCGACGCTCTACCTACCGACGTTGAACGCCGACATCATCGACAAGGGTGTCATCACCGGCGACACCGGCTATGTGATGCAGGTCGGCGGCTGGATGCTCGCGATCACCGTGCTGCAGATCGCGGCGCAGATCGTCGCGGTGTACTTCGGCGCGCGCACCGCCATGGCGGTCGGCCGGGACGTGCGGGACTCGATCTTCAGCCGGGTGCAGACGTTCTCGGCGCGCGAGGTCGGCCAGTTCGGCGCCCCGTCGCTGATCACCCGGACCACCAACGACGTGCAGCAGATCCAGATGCTGGTGCTGCTCACGTTCACGCTGATGGTCTCGGCGCCGATCATGTGCGTCGGCGGCATCGTGCTGGCGCTGCGTCAGGACGTGCCGCTCTCCTCGCTGCTGCTGGTGATCATCCCGATTCTCATCGGCGTGGTCGCCCTGATCATCAGCCGGATGCGCCCGCTGTTCCGCAGCCTGCAGGTCAAGCTGGACCGGGTCAACCAGGTGATGCGCGAGCAGATCACCGGCATCCGGGTGATCCGGGCGTTCGTCCGCGACGACCGGGAGAAGGCGCGCTACGAGGTCGCCAACGACGACCTGACCCAGGTCTCGCTGAAGGCCGGCAAGATCATGGCGCTGATGTTCCCGACCGTGATGCTGATCGTGAACCTGTCCAGCATCGCCGTGCTCTGGTTCGGCGGGCACCGGATCGACGGCGGCCACATGCAGGTCGGCGCGCTCACCGCGTTCCTCAGCTACCTGATGCAGATCCTGATGTCGATCATGATGGCCACCTTCATGTTCATCATGATCCCGCGCGCCGAGGTCTGCGCCGAGCGCATCCAGGAGGTGACCGGGACCGACACCTCGGTGACGCCGCCCGCGGCGCCGGTCACCGAGGTGACCAGGCACGGCGAGTTGGAACTCAGGTCCGTCAGCTTCCGCTATCCCGGGGCTGAGGCCGCTGTGCTCTCCGGCGTACGTCTTGTCGCCCGGCCCCGGGAGGTCACGGCGATCATCGGGTCCACCGGCAGCGGCAAGACCACCCTGCTCAACCTGGTCCCCCGGCTGTTCGACGTGAGCGAGGGCGAGGTGCTGGTCGACGGCGTGGACGTGCGCGAGCTCGACCCGGGGCTGCTGTCCCGGCTGGTCGGGATCGTGCCCCAGCGGCCGTACCTGTTCACCGGCACGATCGCGACCAACCTGCGCTACGGCAACCCGGACGCCACCGACGAACAGCTCTGGGAAGCGCTGGAGATCGCCCAGGCCAAGGGGTTCGTCGAGGCGATGGAGGGCCGGCTCGACGCCCCGATCGCGCAGGGCGGCACCAATGTCTCCGGCGGTCAGCGGCAGCGCCTGGCGATCGCCCGCGCGCTGGTGCACCGGCCGGAGATCTACCTGTTCGACGACTCCTTCTCCGCCCTGGACTACGCCACGGACGCGGCGCTGCGGGCGGCGCTCACCGAGTACATCGCGGACGCGACGGTGGTGATCGTGGCGCAGCGGGTCAGCACCATCCGGGACGCCGACCGGATCGTCGTGCTCGACGACGGCCGCGTGGTCGGGACCGGGACACACGAGGAACTGATGGACGGCAATCCGACGTACCGGGAAATCGTTCTTTCTCAGCTCACCGAGCAGGAGGCCGCGGCGTGATCGACTGCACCGCAGCGAAGCAAGGGCCGGGAGAGCGCGCCAAGGGAGGCACAGCATGACCGCGCCCAGCAGGCCGCCGGCGCGGCCGATGGGTGGCCCGCCGGCCGCCCGGATGATGATGGGGGCCGGCGGCCCGCCGGAGAAGCTGCAGGACTTCAAGGGCTCGACCATCCGGCTGCTGAAGATGCTCGCGCCGCAGCGGATGCTGGTCGGGCTGGTCCTGGTCTTCGGGATCGCCTCGGTCTTCCTGTCCGTGCTCGGCCCGCGGCTGCTGGGCCACGCCACCGACGTCATCTTCGACGGCGTCGTCGGCCGCAAGCTCGGCGAGTCGCTGCCGCCCGGCGTCACCAAGGAACAGGCCATCGAGCTGCTGCGCCAGAACGGCGACACCAAGATGGCCGACCTGCTGGCCGGCATGAACAACGTGGTCATCGGCCAGGGCATCGACTTCGACCGGCTGATGCAGGTGCTGGCCGGGGTGGTCGTGGTCTACGTGTTCGCCTGGGTGTTCGGCGTGTTCCAGGGCCGGATCACCGCGCGCGTCGTGCAGACCGCCGTCTTCGACCTGCGCAACCAGGTGGAGGCGAAACTGTCCCGGCTGCCACTGTCGTACTTCGACAAGCAGGCGCGCGGCGAGGTCCTGAGCCGGGCCACCAACGACACCGACAACATCGCGCAGACCCTGCAGCAGACGCTCGCCCAGCTCATCACCGCGCTGCTGACGGTTGTGGGCGTACTGGGGATGATGTTCTGGATCTCGCCGCTCCTGGCGTTGATCGCGCTGGTCACCATCCCGGTGTCGTTCCTGCTGACCAAGGCGATCGGCAAGCGGGCGCAACCGCAGTTCGTCGCCCAGTGGAAGACCACCGGCCAGCTCAACGGGCACATCGAGGAGATGTTCACCGGGCACTCGCTGGTCAAGGTCTTCGGCCGGCAGCACGAGGCCGAGGAGACCTTCCGCGAGCACAACGACAAGCTGTTCGCGTCCAGTTTCCGCGCGCAGTTCATCTCCGGCCTGATCCAGCCGGCCATGATGTTCATCAGCAACGTCAACTACGTGCTGGTCGCGGTCGTCGGCGCGCTGCGGGTGACCTCCGGGTCGCTGTCCCTCGGCGACGTGCAGGCGTTCATCCAGTACTCGCGGCAGTTCAGCCAGCCGCTGACCCAGGTGGCCAGCATGGCGAACCTCGTACAGTCCGGAGTGGCGTCCGCCGAGCGGGTGTTCGCGCTGCTCGACGCGCCCGAACAGACGCCGGACCCGGATCCCCGGGAGATGCCGCCGGTGCAGGGGCGGATCGCGTTCGAGAACGTGTCGTTCCGCTACACCCCGGACAAGCCGCTGATCGAGAACCTGTCGCTCTCGGTCGAGCCGGGGCAGACCGTCGCCATTGTCGGGCCGACGGGGGCCGGCAAGACGACGCTCGTCAACCTGCTGATGCGGTTCTACGACGTGACCGGCGGGCGGATCACGCTCGACGGGGTGGACATCGCCACGATGCCGAGGGAGCAACTGCGCGAGCAGATCGGGATGGTGCTCCAGGACACGTGGCTGTTCGGGGGGACGATCGCGGAGAACCTCGCGTACGGGGCGGACTCCCACGATCAGGAAGCCGTCGTCCGGGCAGCCGAGGCGGCACACGTCGACGGATTCGTGCGCATGCTCCCCGACGGTTACGACACGAAGATCGACGACGAGGGGTCGAACGTCAGCGCCGGCCAGAAACAGCTGATCACGATCGCGCGGGCGTTCCTCGCCGAGCCGAGCATCCTGATCCTCGACGAGGCGACCAGCTCCGTCGACACCCGGACCGAGGTACTGATCCAGCGGGCCATGAACACGCTGCGGACCGGGCGGACCAGCTTCGTGATCGCGCACCGGCTCAGCACCATCCGGGACGCGGACCTGATCCTGGTCATGGAGAACGGGACGATCGTGGAGCAGGGGACGCACGGCCAGCTGATCGCGGCGGAGGGGGCGTACGCGCGGTTGTACTCGGCGCAGTTCGCCTCGGCCGTCGCCGAAGTGGACTGACGCCGCACACAAGGGAACGGGGGCGGCCTCTGCAGGCCGCCCCCGTTGTTTCGGGTCAGGTGGTGCTTACTTGATGGTGATGGTCTTCGTGGCGGAGTAGCCGGCGTTGATGCCCAGGCCGGTGTTGCCGGAGACCAGGGCGCGCAGCGTCAGCTTCGTGCCCGACTTGAAGCTCCAGGTGCCCTTGTAGCCGCTCGCGGTGGTCTTGCCGGAGGCGACCGTCACCCACTTGGTGCCGCTCTTGCGCTGGACGGTGACCGTCTGGCCGGAGGCCTTCGGGTTGCCGCCGACCGTGGCGGTGAGCTTGCCCTTGCTGGTCGACACGGTGAGCGACGGCGACTGGGTCAGCTTGACGACCCGGACCGAGGTGGTGCCGGCGTTGGTCGCCGTGTAGAACGCCCACCCCGTGCTGACCGACCGCGTGAACCGGTAGTTGCCCGCCGTGTCGGCCTTGACCGAGACGAGCTTCTTCAGGTCCTTCTTGTCGGTCTCGGGCAGTGCCGCACCGAAGAGCCAGACCTCGGCGCCCGGAGCGGCCTTGCCGGAGAGGACCACCGAGCCGGCGCCCTTCGCCGGGCCGGTCACCGTCAGGGTCGGCACCACCGGCGCCGTCGTGTCGTCCGACTTGATCGTGACGGTGGAGTCCCCGCCGAGCACCTGCACGCCCAGCGGCTGCGGAGCGCCGAGCCGGACGTTGAACGTCTCGTCGGACTCCATCTCCGGGTCGTTGATGACCGGCACCTTGATGGTGGTGTGCATGGTGCCCGGCGGCACCGACAGAACACCCTTGGGGACCGCCGTGTAGTCCCGGCCGGCCTTGGCCGTGCCGTCCGTCGTGTAGTACGGGATCGTCAGGGTCTGCACGCTCGACGTGGCGTCGCCGGTGAAGGTCAGGTCGACCGGCACCTCGGCGTTGCCGTCCTTCTCGTTGACCGTGACGTCACCGATGGCGACCGCCGGCGGCGAGTCCAGCGGGTCGTCGGCGATCTTGTAGGTGCCGATGGCCGGAGTGAAGCCGGTCGGCACGCCGGTGGTCTCGTTCGCCGTGACGGTGAAGCCCTCGGTCGGTTCGTCGATCTGGTCGTCCAGAGCCGAGAACGTCCAGGAGTAGGCGCCGTTGATGTCGACCAGCGGACCGGTCACCCCGCGACCGACGGTGATCGTGTTGTTCGACGCGAAGTTGGCCGGCGGATTGAAGTCCGTGCCGTTGACGGCCGGGTCCTTCTCGGTGCCGCCCACGGTGAGGCCCAGGGTGTACGGGTACTCGGAGACCCCGACGATCTTGCCGGTGACCGCGAGGGCCTGCCCCTCGGTCACGGTGGCCGGGGTGAAGGTGAGCGTCGGCTGGGCGTCGTCGTTACCGACGGTGATCTTCGCGACGTGCTTGACGTACGGCGTGTTGGTCGCCGTCACGTCCGTGCTGGCCGTGGTGAACGCGACGCTGAACATCTGGTCACGTTCGTAGACCGTGTCACCGGTGATCGGGATGTTGAACTCCCCGGTCGTCTCCCCCGCCTTGATCGTCGCGGTGGCAACGGTGGGCTCGGTGTAGTCGTTGTCGCCGGCCAGGCTGCCACCGGTCACCGCGGTGTCCGCCGTGAAGATCGTGGTGAACACGGTGTCCGTCGGCGCGGGGCCGCTCAGCGAGATCGGGACCTTCGCCATCGTGGTGCCGCTGTTGCCTTCGGTGACCGAGGCGTCCCCCACGTTGAAGGTCGGCTTCGCGTCCGCCTCGCCGCTCTCGGAGAGGCTGATCGCGATGTCGCCGGCGTTCCGGATCGTGGAGGTCGTGCTCGACAACGTGATGGACAGGCCCTCGGTGCCTTCCAGGACCTTGTCACCGAGAACGGTGAGCGGGATGTCCTTGGTCCAGGTCCCCGTGGCGGTGTTGGCCGGGATGGTGAAGCTGCCCTCGCCGGCCCGGTAGTCGGTCCCCGCCTTCGCGGTGCCGTCCTTCGTCTTCCAGTCGATCTTGACCGGGGTCGGGTACGTGGCGCTGGTGACCGTCACCGCGATCTTGCGGACGTTCTCCCCCGAGTCGCCCTCCGCAACCGTGGTGGGCGTGAGGGTGACCACCGGACCGGCCGTCGACGCGTCGTCGTCGTTGATGACGCCCGTCGCGCTCGACGCCGCCGGGTCCAGCGTGGCGCCGGCGGTGGTGTCGACCAGACGTGCCCGGACGTTCTCCGGCCCCTCGAAGTCGGAGTCGCCCAGCGTGGTGAGGCTGCCCGTGGCGGTCGTCGTGTACTGCGCGACGCTCACCCGGCCCGCGCCGGTTCCCGCGGTCACCTGGGTGTAGTCGGTGTCGGCCAGCGTGGCCGGGTTCGAGTCGGCGAGCTGGGTGCCGTCCACGGACTCCCAGTCCACGGTCACCGTCTTCTCCGACGGAGCGGAGAGGGTCAGCGGGAACTTGAGCACGCCGGCCTCGGTCGCCGCGGGCGCATTGCCGATCTTCACCGACGGGGCCGAGTCGTCGTCGGTGATGGCCACCTCGAGCGGCGTCGCGTTGGTCGCGGCGCCGAGCGGAGTGCTCGCCTGCTGCACGTAGAAGTACTGGGTGTCCACCTCGTCGAGCGCGTCGTCGTAGAGGTCGACGGAGGTGGTGCCGGTGTAGGCGTAGGCCGGGATCGTAATCGAGGCCCCGGCCGGCAACGCCGTGTAGTCGCGGAGCGTGTCACCGGTGGACCGCGCCTGCAGGGTTGGGGTGCCGGACCGCGCGGAGGCCACGGCGGTGGCCACCGGGATGGTGACCGGGTGCGGCATCGCGGTGGCGAGCGTCGCGGTGACCGTGATCTTCTGCTGCGAGGTGCCGCCGCCGGAGCTGACAGCGGTCTCCGCCGTCGCGTCCGTCGGCCCGGTCAGCGTGTAGGCCGGGTAGGCGGAGGCGGCCCAGATGCTGCCGGTCGCGTTCTTCGTGCCGCCGTTGGTGTCCGTGACGACGAGGCTGAAGTCCTCGTCCGCGACGTCGGCGTCGGCGGCCGTCGTGAAGCTCACGGTCGCGGTGTTGACGCCACCCGTGGAGGTGCCCGGGAAGGTGACGGAGGTCAGACTCGGGTCACTGTCGAAGTCCACCCCAGCGGGGTTGCTCTCACCGTCCGCCGACCCGTCCGCCCCGGCGAACGTGAAGTCACCCGGGGCCTCACCGGTGTACTTGACCGTGAAGGTGACCCTGCCACCCTCCCAGTTGCCCGCGTCGGCGACGGTGATGTCCGCGACGGAGGAGTTGTTGGCGGCGTAGGCGGGGGCGGCCGGAACGAGCATCGCCGGGACGAGGCCGGCGGCGGAAGCTGCGACGGTCGCCAGGACTGTCCGGACCCGTGCTCGTCCCCAGAAAGTGAACGGCACTCGCTCGTACGGCGCCGTTGGGATTGGTCGGTGACGCATTCTCTTCCTGTCTCCTTCGGCGGCTGGGCAACCTCCAGCGGGGAGGCCCCTGGCTTTGCTTCCTCGTCACCCGACGAGGCTGCCTGTTCGATACCGCACCTTGGGGCGGTCGGGGCGCCGGCGAAACCGGCCCTCAGCAGCGCAAACACGGGACTGTCGAGCCACGTGAGGCGGAGCCACCCGTAATCTAACCGGCATAACGGGCTCTTTTTGGCGGAACGCCTTTTTCCGGTCAACAAACCGGTAAGCGATCACCTGACCTCGACGGAGTCGGACGGCTAGGTGCCGGCGAGCACTCCGAGGGCGCGCGCCGACGGGGTGACTGCCCGGCAGGTGAACGTCCTTGAGCTGCGACAACAGACGAATCCCGGTAATTATGGACGCCCGCCCGAGCGCATATCCGGCTATTGGCGGTTTCCCGCGGGCACGTCCCGGCCGCCGCAATTCACGATCAAAGTCTTCATTGCCCATCTCCGCTGTGGTCCGGATCGTCGCTCCCGCGGGGACCCTTGCGGGCTTCGCAGGGCCGTGGCCGGCCCAGAACGCGAAACCCGGAAGGGCGACCTCCGCGGGTAGTCCCGGTCAGAGCACAACCCGAGCACCCGCCCGCAGGGGCGGACGTCCGTGAGCGGGCCGACCCCGAGCACACGCGAGGCCGTCGCTGGTCACCCCGCCGCGCGGCGCAAGGCTTCGGCTGGTGCTCATGGTCGTTATGAGGAACGAATAACGACCATGAGCACCAGCCGGGAACCGCGACCGCGCCGCATGCCCGGCCTGGATGCCACCCCGCGCCCCGGAAACCACTCGCGCCGGAACGATCTCGGACCATTTCGCGCCCGACGCCATCTGGCGCCCCGGCCCCGGCGTCAACTCCCCTGCCCGCGTGGTCCAGGGCCGCGTGACGCAAAGCCGCCGGCCGGGACGTGGGGTCAGAGGAGGTCGTGGCGCATGGCGGTGGTGACGGCGGCGGTGCGGTCGGCGACGTCGAGCTTGTTGAAGACGCGCAGGAGGTGGGTCTTGACGGTCGCCTCCGAGATGAACAGGCGCCTGCCGATCTCCGCGTTGGTCAGCCCCGCCGCGACCAGCTTCAGCACCTCGGTCTCGCGCGCCGACAACGCCGGCGGGGCGGGACTGCGCACCTGACGGACCAGGGTCGACGCCACGCTGGGCGCGAGCACCGTCTCACCGCGCGCGGCGGCCCGCACGGCGTCGGCGAGTTCGGCCGGGGACGCGTCCTTGAGCAGGTACCCGCTGGCCCCGGCCTCGATGGCACGCAGGATGTCGCGGTCCGACTCGTACGTCGTCAGCACCATGACCTTGATGTCCCGGTCCGCCGCGAGGATCCGCCCGGTCGCCTCGACACCGTCCCCGCCGGGCATCCGCAGGTCCATGAGCACGATGTCGGGCCGTTCCCGCAGGGCGATCTCGGCTCCTTCCGCGCCGTCGGACGCCTCGCCGATGACGGTCAGGTCGGGTTCGGCGTCGAGCATGCCGCGCAACCCCATTCGTACCACCGGATGATCGTCGACGAGCAGAATCCGGATCACGCGGGAACCTCCAGTTCGATCGTCGTGCCGGTGTCCGGGTCACTGCGGACGGTCAGCGTGCCGCCGACCTGCTCGGCCCGTTGACGCATCCCCCGCAGCCCGAACCCGCCAGGGCCGGCCGGGTCGAAGCCACACCCGTCGTCGCGCACGGCGATCCGCACCGACCCGGGAGCGTACGCGAGCAGCACCGCCACCTCGTTCGCGCGAGCGTGCCGCCGTACGTTGGTCAGCGCCTCCTGAGTGGCCCGGAGCAGCACCACCTCGGCGGGTGTCGGCAGGTCACGCGACTCACCGGTGACCCGGAACCCGGCCTGGACACCGGTCTCCTCGGTGAAACGGGACGCTTGACGACGTACCGAGTCGAGCAGTCCCGAAGCCAGAGCGGAGGGTGACAGGGCAGCGACGATGGCCCGGCTCTCGGCCAGGTTCTCCTTCGCGGTGCGGACCGCGAGGGCCAGGCGCTCGTCGCGCAGCTCCGGATCGGACGCCTGGATGAGCGTGATGATGCTGGTGAAGCCCTGTGCCAAGGTGTCGTGGATCTCGCCGGCGAGGCGGGTGCGCTCGGCGGTGACGCCGGCCTCGTGGGAGAGGCGGGCCAGCTGGGCGCGGGTCGCCTCCAGCTCGGCGATCAGGGCCGCCCGCCCCTTGCTCTGCTCGATCACTCGGATGATCCACAGGCCGAGCCAGATCCCGGACGCCGCGGAGATCAACGAGATCATCAGGTCGCGCTTGGCGTCACCCTGGCCGGTGACCACGTCGACCACCGTCGGGACCAGCGTGACCAGCAGAACCGCACCGATCGCGAGCCGCACCGGGGCGAGCTGGAAGGTCAGCGGGACCACCGCGAACAGCAGCCAGGACGCCATCGGCACGGTCGACGCGGCCACCAGGAACAGCGCCATCTGCCCGGCGAGCACGGTGATCGGAAGCGGGCCTTCGGGGCCACGTACCGCCCGCCAGCCGATCGTGGCGTGCACGATCATCATCCCCGCGATCGCGCCGGCCGCGATCAGCTCCCGGGCGGCCGACTCGCCCGATCCGAACAGCGCGACCGCGTTGGCGGCCGCGACCACGAAGAAGTAGACGTCCCACCAGCGTGAATACGCGACGTAGTCGGCCTCCGAGTCGGTCATCGATCCTTGTCGCTCCACCGGAAGGTCGCCAGGCACAGCACCAATCCGATCACACACCACACGCCGAGCACCAACGCCGTCCGGCCGAGCTCCCAGGCCCCCGCGGCTTCCATGGATTTCATGGAGTCCGGGAGGAAGACGTACCGGAAGCCCTGGCCCATCCATTTGACCGGGAAGAGCGACGCCACGGTGATCAGCCAGGACGGCAGCTGGGTGATCGGGTGGATGAAGATGCCGGAGATGAACTGCAGCGCCACGACCGGCACGTTCAGGATCGCGCCGGCGCTGCGGGCACGCTTGACGATCGCGCTGACCGCCACGCCCAGCAGCGAGCAGGTGAGCACCGAGAGGAGCATCAGCCAGGCGAAGGTGAGCCAGTGGCTCGCGTCCGGCAGCGGCATGTCGAAGACCAGCACGCCGACCAGGATGATCAGCGCCGCCTCGGCGATGCTCAACGTCAAAACCAGGATCGCCTTGCCCATCAGGTACGCCGTGACGGGCAACGGCGTGCCGTGGAGGCGTTTGAGGGTGCCGTCCTCCCGGTCGAGCGCCAGCCCCGAGCCCATCGTCACGAAACCGGTGGTCAGGACGCCGTAGGCCAGCATGCTCGCCGCGTAGACCTGACTCGCGCTGACCCCCGTCTCGTCGTAGGAGTCCCCGAAGATCGTCCCGAACAGCAGCAGGAGCATCGCCGGGAACAGGAACGTGAACACCATCGCCGTCCGGTCCCGGAAGAACTGCAGCACCTCGATCCGGCCGCGGCTCAGGCTCATCGCCGCCGTGCTCACGTTCGCGCTGGTGGTGACGGTCATCGCTGCGCTCCGATCAGGGTCAGGTAGATGTCTTCGAGGGTCGGCCGGGTGACCGTGAGGGTGCGCAGATCGGTGCCGTCCGTGGCCAGCTTGCGGAGCAACTCGCTCGGGTCGGCCGGCTGCTCGGTACGGAGGTGCCCGTTCTCCTGCCACGAGACCTTGGAGCCGGCCGCGGCCCGCCCGCCGAGCGTCGCCGGGGTGCCCTCGGCGACGATCCGCCCGTCCGCGAGCACCGCGAGCCGGTCCGCGAGCGCTTCGGCCTCGTCCAGGTAGTGCGTGGTCAGCAGGATCGTGGTGCCCTCGCCCGCGAGGGTCCGGATCAGGTCCCAGAACTGGCGGCGCGCCTCCGGGTCGAACCCGGTCGTCGGCTCGTCCAGGAAGAGCAGCTCGGGCCGCCCGACGATGCCCAGCGCCACGTCCACCCGCCGGCGCTGACCACCGGAGAGCGTGCGGATCTTGGCGTTCCGCTTGGCGGTCAGGCCGACCAGCTCGACCACCTCGTCGACCGCCCGCGGCCCGGGGTAGAACCCGCCCACGTGCCGCACCATCTCGGCCACGGTCAGGTCGGCCGCGTCGTCGGTGTTCTGCAGCACGATGCCGATCCGGCTGCGCCAGGCCTGCCCGGCCGTTCCCGGGTCCTCGCCGAGCACCCGGACGTCCCCGCCGTCACGCCGCCGATGCCCTTCCAGGATCTCGACGCTCGTGGTCTTGCCCGCGCCGTTCGGCCCAAGCATCGCGAAGATCTCACCGCGGGCCACGGTCAGGTCGATCCCGCGTACCGCTTCCTTGTCCTTGTATGTCTTGCGAAGTGCGGTTACCTCGATGGCTTCCATACCGGGAATCGTGCCGCCCGGGCATGCTCGCCCGGGACGACCGCGCGACCGTCATCGGTTGTCCACCGATCGATGGACACGCCGGGCCTTTACTCCCAGCGGAACTTGCGGGCCGCCAGGGTCAGCCAGACGACCGCCCACGTGCCGAGCGCCAGCCAGATCGACAGGGGAATGCCCGTCCCGTTCATCAGCGTGTCGCGCAGCGCCTGCGCGTGCGCGGCCAGCGGCAGCAGGAACCAGCCGGCCGTCCCCAGATCCGGCGCGGCGAACATGATCCCGCCGACCGCGAGCATCACCACGTAGATCAGCGTGGCCGCGCCGGTCGTCGTCTCCGGCTTCAGGACGCTGGCCAGGAGCAGGGCCAGCCCGCTGTACCCCGCGGCGGCCAGCACTGTCACCCCGGCCGCCGGGAGGATGTCGCCGAACTGCGGGCGCCACCCGACGAGCACCGCGACCAGCCCCAGGAAGATCACCTGCAGGACGATCTGCACCAGGATCGCCGCCGTCTTGGCGAGCAGCAGCCCGGGCCGGGTCAGCGGCGAGGCGCCGAGGCGTTTGAGCACGCCGTAGCTGCGCTCGTAGCCGGTGGTGATCGCCTGACCGGTGAACGCCGTCGACATCACGGTCAGCGCGAGCACGCCAGGGACGACGAACCCGAGCCGGTCGTCGGTCGGCAGGTTCGTCGCGTGGGTCAGGCCGGCGCCGAGCAGGACCAGCAGCGGAACGCCCATCGCCAGCACCACCGCCTCACCGCGACGGGCCGTGAGCAGCAACTCCATGCGGATCTGCCGGCCGATGATCGTGCGCATCGGGGCGCGCCCGGGTGCCGGGGTGAAGGTTCCGGCGCTCATTTGATGGCTCCTACGGCAACGCCGTGCTGGCGGGTCAGGGAAAGGTAGACGTCCTCGAGCGTGCGGCGGCGGCTGCTCACCGCGGTGACGTGCGCGTCCGCGGCGGCGAACCAGGCCAGCACGTCGGCCAGGGCGTGGGTGTCGAGCGCGCCGGTGATCGCATACTCCCCCGGGGAGGTCTCGGTGACCTCGTGCCGCGCCTTCAGCGGGGCCAGCTCCAGGCCCGGGTCGGCGCGGACCTCCAGCAGGTCGATGCCGGCCGCCGCGGTCAGCTCGGCCGGCGTTCCGGTCGCCGCGACCTCGCCGGACCGCATGATCACCACGTCGTCGGCCAGGCGCTCGGCCTCGTCGAGCAGGTGCGTGGTGAGCAGGACGGAGACGCCGTCGGAGCGCAATTCCTCGATCAGCTGCCAGGTGGTGTGGCGGGCCTCGGTGTCCATGCCGGCGGTCGGCTCGTCCAGGAAGACCAGCTCGGGGCGGCCGACCAGGGCCACCGCGAGGCTCAGGCGCTGCTGCTCGCCGCCGGAGAGACGACGGAACCGGGTCTTCTCCACCTTCCGCAGGCCGAGCCGGTCGAGCAGCATGTCCGGGTCGAGCGGGTGCGCGGCGAACGACGCGAACAGGCGCAGGATCTCCCCGGCCGCGGCCCACGGGTAGACACCGCCGGACTGCAGCATGATGCCCAGGCGGGGCATCAGCGCGTCGTGCTCGGCGACCGGGTCCAGGCCCAGGACGCGGACCGTGCCGCCGTCCGGTTTCCGGAACCCCTCGCAGACCTGCAGCAGGCTCGTCTTGCCGGCGCCGTTGTGCCCGAGCAGGGCGAGCACCCGCCCGCGTGGGGCGCGCAGCGACACCCCCTTGACGGCTGTCGTGTCGCCGTAGCGCACCACGACGTCTCCTACCTCAACCGCGGCCACGTCGCCACCCACCATGAGCTCCGCCCATTCGATCCGCCTCCGGCCACGATACGGCTGTCCCGGGCGGGGCCCGCCCCGGGCGGTCCGTGGATGGTCTCCCTCACTCCGGGCCGCGCCGGGTTCCGGCTGGTGGTGCGTGCGTGGTCGCGCCGGTGGTGTATTCGGGCGGCTGCGCCCGTGAGGGAGGCGATCACGCTTGCCGTACGGGTGAGCGCGTCGCGCGCGGACACGCGGCGCGGACATGCGCGTCGGGTGCGCGGGCGCGGGCCCGGGCGCGTCGGGCGCGGGCAGGCGCGGGCGGTCGTCGGGCAGGCGGTTGCGGGTGCTGTGCGGGGTGGCGCTTTCGGTAGGGTTCGCGGCATGGGTGAGCAGAGCCGCGTCGTCGAGATCTACACCGACGGGGCCTGTGCGCCGAATCCCGGTCCCGGCGGCTGGGGCGCGGTCCTGCGCTGGGGCAGCTCGGAGAAGGATCTGTGCGGCGGCGAGGCCACGTCGACGACGAACAACCGGATGGAGCTGATGGCGCCGATCCGGGCCCTGGAGACGCTGAAGCGGGCGCCGCTGGTCGTCGACATCTACACCGACAGCGTCTATGTGCGGGACGGGATCACGAAGTGGATCCCGCGCTGGCGCGCCAACGGCTGGCAGACCTCGGGCCGCCAGCCGGTCAAGAACGTGGACCTCTGGCAGCGTCTCGACGAGGCTGTCCGCCGGCACGAGGTCCGGTGGCACTGGGTGAAGGGTCACGCCGGCCACCCGGAGAACGAGCGCGCCGACCGGCTGGCCGCCCGGGGACTCCAGGAAGCGGTCGCCCAGTCAGCCGGCCAGCGCTGACAGCGTCCGGAGGAAGGCGTCCCGGTCGCTCGCGGGCAACTCCGCCATCAGCCGGTCCTCGGCGTCCCGGATCTCCGCCTGCACGGCCCGGTGCAGCTCGCGACCGCTGCCGGTCAGCCCGAGCAGGCGCGCCCGCCGGTCGCCGGGATCCGGCTCGCGGGTGATCAGCCCACGGTCCTGCAGGTCGTCGAGGACCGGAATGAGTCGCGTCTTGTCGGCCCCGATGCTCGTGGCGAGCGCCGCCTGGGTCCGCACCTCACCGCCGGCGAGGCCGTTCAGCACGACATAGGCCCACATCGACACCCCGTGCCGAGCCAGAATCGGCTGCTCCATGGCGATCAGCCGCCGCCCGAGCCGGGCCGCCAGCGCGCCGAGATCATCCCTAGCCATCCGAGCAGCCTGTCATGCCCGCACCCTTGACCAATCATATACATGAGCCCATGATAAGCGTATGCATACTATTTCTGGGAACGTCCACGCGGCCGCGGTCCGTGCCACGGTCGGACTCGTCGACCAGGCCACCGTCGCCGACCTGACCCGCCCGACCCCGTGCGCCGGCTGGGACCTCGGCGACCTGCTCGCGCACATGACCGCCCAGCACCGGGGGTTCGCCGCCGCGGTGCACGGTCACGGCCGCGACCCGGCCGTCTGGGAGCCGGTTCGTCCCGGAGACGACTTCCGGGAGGAGTACGCCGAAGCCGCGGCCACCGTCGTGGAGGCGTTCGCCGCGCCCGGCGCTCTCGCCCGAGAAGTCCAGCTGCCGGAGCTGAGCGCGGACCGCACGTTCCCCGGCCGGCTGGCGCTCTCCTTCCACCTGGTCGATTACGTGGTGCACGGCTGGGACGTCGCCACGACGCTGTCGCTCCCGTTCGACCTCCCCGACGATGTGCTGGCCGCCGCTCTCCCGATCGCCCGCGCGGTCCCCGACGGGGAGGCACGGCTGAGTCCGGGCGCGGCCTTCGCCCCGGCCCGTGCGGTCCCGCCGGGCGCCGGCCCACTGGCGGAAGTTCTCCTGCGACTGGGCCGGCAGCCCTGAGTCAGACCGGCCACGACAGGTGGGCGGACCACCCGGGCATCGGCCACGCCTGCCTTCACTGGCCGCGCGGCCGCGGCACCGGGGGATCGGCCGGGTCGCTGGGCGGCAGCACCTTCGCCCGCGCCACCCGATCCGGGGCGAGCTTGTAGGTCGCGGCCCGCACGAGCTCGTCGGGCACGGTGTGCCGCCCCGCGCTCTCCGGTTCCGCCGAATGCCGCGGCCGGGGCGCCGGACCAGCGGGTGGCTCGGCAACAGCGCACGGCTCCGCAACAGCCCGCGGCTCGGGAACAGCGCGGGGCTCCGCAACAGCGCGCGGCTCGGCAACAGCGCACGGCTCGGGAACAGCGGGCGGCGCCGGGGCGGCGATCGGCTCGGTCTCGCCCGACCAGTACGGATCCGGCAGCGACGAATAGTGCACCCCACCCTGCGCCGCGGGCGCCGGCAGCCCGGGCACCACGTGCGGCGCCGGCGCCGGGAATCCGACGGGCGGCGGCACCGGGGCGACGCTGACGCTCTCCGGCTCGGGTTCGGGCGCCGCCACGTTCGGAGCGGGAGCGGACGCGGCTTCACCCGTTCGGGGTTCACCCTCACCGGTCACCGCCGGGGACTCGCCGACCACGGCCGAGGCCCGCACGGCCGCCCGCCGCCGTGGCCCGGCCACCCGGGCGGCGAGGCTGAACACGCTGCGGGCGGCATGGTCGTAGCCGTCGCGGTACGCCTCTTCCCGCTCCTCCCCGCTCATCCGCCGCTCGTGCAGCCGCCCCAGCGCGTACCCGGCACAGCTCAGGAAGAGGCTGAGCAGGACGAGCAGGACGACGGAGTTCCCCGGTGCACTCATGCGCAGATTGTGCCGAGCCGGATAGACCGTGAGCTATGGCCCTTTTGACTTACCACGATGGAATTAGCTCGAAGGCTCAACCGTTGCGAGCCACCCGGCGATCTGCGTACGCCGCCCCACCCCCAGCTTGGTCCGGATGTGTTCCACGTGCGCCGCCACCGTCCGCGGCGAGATCACCAGCGTTCCCGCGATCTCCCGATCGGTCCGCCCGGACGCGACGAGCCGGGCCACCTCGAGTTCCCGCGCCGTGAGCGGTGAGGAGTCCGCCCGGGCCGACGGTGTCCCGGCGAGCCACGCCGCGGGCAGCGCCCCGAAGGCGTCCCGGGCCGCCGCCACGAATCCCGCCGCTTCCCCGGGCCGGCGCGACCGGTGGGCACATCGCGCCTGGTCGAGCAGCACCGCGGTGCCCTCCCAGAAGCGCCGCCGCCCGGTCCAGAACGACGCCGCCGCGGCCAGCAGCGGGCGCGCTCTGCCGGTCTGCCCCTCGGCGAGGTGGATGATCCCCCAGGCGTGGTCGATGGCGCCCAGCGTGCCCGGGATCGCCCGCTCCCGGAGCAGCTCCGACACCCGGGTCACCCATTCCCGCGCCCGCGTGGGCCCGCTGCCGGCGAGGTACGCACGGGCGCCCGTCACGACGTACGGGAAAAGGTAGGAAGCGTCCTTGATCTCGGCCGACGCCGCCCAGCCCTTCTCGCACCAGGTGATCGCCGCGCCGGCGTCCCCGGCGAGCAGCGCCAGCTCGGCGAGACCCCACCAGGCCGGCGAGACGCGCTGCAGCTCACGCATGGCTCCGCCGAGCTCGGCGGCCTCGGTCAGGGCGGCTCTCGCCGCTTCCGGGTCACTGACGAGGGCCGCATATCCCAGTACGTGCAATGCCGTGATCCGGGTCGTGATCCCGCCCCGCCCGTCGGCGAGCGCGGCCCGCGCCTGTGCGGACGCCCCGGCGAAGTCCCCGGTCGCCCAGCTGACGTGCGCGAGGTGCGCGGCCATGTAGTGCCGGTCGTTGAAGCGCTCGACCCGCTCGGCGTAGGCGATGCCGGCGGTCAGCCAGCGGTGCGCCCGCTCGTATTCGACGAGCACCGACATCGACGAGCCGAGCATCCGGTACGCCCGGGCCGCCTGCCGTTCGAGGTTCGCCGCCGTGGCCCGCGCGATCACGTCTTCCAGCAGCTCACCGCCCTCGTCGAGCCGTCCCAGGAAGAGCAGCACGGACCCGACCGTGGCGTCCAGGTCCAGGTCCGGGGTCTCGCCGTAGAGCCGCCGGGCCTCGGATCCGTCCGCCAGCGCCTCGGCGAGCCGCCGGTCCAGCATGTACGCCGCCGCCAGCGCGGCATGCAGACTGGCGAGTGTCACGCCGGTGGCGAGCGGGATCCCGGCGCGGAGGGCGGCGACCCGCTGCTCGAGCCGGTCGCCGAGCAGATGCCGCACCGCGACCCACCCCGGCAGCAGCGCCGCCGCCGCATCCGGGTCCCCGGCCGCGAGGAGCAGGTCGTGGGCCTGCGAGTACGCCCGGTCGGCGCCGGCGTTGTCGTCGATCGCGGCGAGTTCCGCGGCGAACGCGGCCAGCAGCGGCGCCCGGTCGGTCCCGGGTTCCGCGGTGCGCAGCGCCCGCCGGTAGAGGTCGGCCGCCTCCTGGTGCGCGGAGAGCGCGACGGCTTCGGCGGCCGCGCTCACGGCGTACGGGAAAGCCTCTCGCGGTCGTTGTGCCCGCTCGAACTGATCGCTGACGAACGCGGCCGCGAACCCGGCCGCCGCGGCCGCCTCGGCAGCCTTGCCGTGCAGCTCACGACGCCGCAGCGGATCGAGGTCGGTGTAGAGCGCGTCCCGGATCAGCGCGTGCCGGAAGTCGTAGGCCAGGCCGTCCCCGCGAGGCTGCAGGAAGAACCGTTCGCCGAGCTCACGCAGCGCCGCGTCGATCATCGCCGGGGCGAGTCCGGTGATCGCCACCAGCAGGTCCAGGTCGAACGAGCGCCCGAGCACCGAGGCGGCCCCGGCCAGTTCCCGGGCCTGTGGGCCGAGCTGCTCGGCGCGCAGCAGCACGGCGTCCGCCAGGGTGTCCGGCACCCCGTCGGGCGCGGCCAGGAACTCCTCGACGTGCAGCGGGATCCCGTCGCTGCGGTCGAACACCGCGGAGATCCGCGCCGGGACCGCGCCGGTGATCGCCGCCGCGAGCGCCGCGGTGTCCTCGCGTCCCAGCCGCGGCAGCCGGATCTCCTCGGCGTTGCGCTGGGTGAGCAGGCGGGTGCGCCACATCCGCATCGGCACCCGCGGGTACAGCTCGTCGCTGCGGAACGTCCCGATCAGCAGGATCGGCAGCGTGTGGGCCCGCAGCGCCAGGCGGGCGAGCACGTCCAGGGTCAGGTCGTCGGCCCAGTGCAGATCCTCCAGGGTGATCAGCATCGGACGCGGGCACGCGGCGACCCGCTCGATCATCTCGGTCAGGTCGGCGACGAGCAGCCGCCGGTGCCGGTCCGGGTCGCCCTCCGCCCCCTCGCGCAGCCGCTCCATGATCCGCTCGCCGGTCCCCGCGGTCGCCGGGTCCCGCCGCAGGCCGGCGCCGAGGTCGGTGAGCAGACCGGCGGCCACTTCGGCGGCACCGGGCGCGGTGGCCGCGGCGATCACCGCGAAGCCCGCCCCGGTGGCCCGCCGGGTGATCTCCCGGAGCAGGCGGGTCTTGCCGATGCCGGCCTCACCGGCGAGGAGCAGCAACTCGCCGCGGCACTGGGCGGCTTCGGTCAGTCGCCGGTCGGCGAGGTCGAGCAGGTCGTGGCGTCCGATCAGGACGGGACTGCTGAGAGTCACAGCGGAACTTTAGGAGCCGGACCCCGCCTTCCTAGGTGTTATGACCGATGTCCGACGGCGCCGTCCGCCGCACGCTGTACTGGTCAGGCACCACGCCGCACATCGAGGGGAAATGCGATGGCCAAGTTCATGGACGTCCACGACGGATTCGTCGGCGTCACCGCGGAGCAGCTGAACGCGGCGCACGAGGCGGATCTCAAGATCGAGGGCGAGGAGGGGGTGCACTTCGAGCGCGCCTGGCTCGACCCGGAGGCCGGCAAGGTCTTCTGCCTCAGCACCGGCCCGAGCAAGGAGGCCGTGATGCGCGTGCACGAGCGCGCCGGCCACCCCACCACGCAGGTCTTCGAGCTCACTGCCGAGGTCTGAGTGGAGGGACCGGGACGCGGGTTCGCGTGGGGGCCGGCCCGCGTCCCGGTTTCCGCACCGTCACCAGCTGAACGGGTTCCACCAGTGCCGGGTCTTCTGCTCGGTGGTGGCCGCGGTTGCCGTCGCGGTCGCGCTCGGCGCGACAGGCGGCCCTCCGGCCGGCGGCGTGCCGCCACCACCGCTCTGCTCGGTCCCGGCCGGGTCGACGGCGGCGGTCAGCGACGCCGTGAAGCCGGCCGCGACGCTCCCGGTGACGGTCGCCAGTTCCCGGGCCGCCGAGTCGTCCCCGAACACGTTGTCGGTGGCCAGGCTGACCTGGCTCAGGTTCGTGACGCTCTTGCTGTAGCCGTCGGTCGCGTACACCAGGTCGGCGATGTCCTCCGGGATCGCGATCTGTGAGGTCTTCACGATCGGGCCGTCCCCGCTGGTCGCGTTCGCGAGCGACGAGTAGACCTCGAAGTGGATGTGCGGCCAGCGCCCCGAGTAACAGGCCGGGAAGATGCTGGTGAAGGTGGCCGTGCCGGTCGTGCCGGTCTCCTGGATGCCGCGCAGGTAGTTCTCGCCGGTGATCCCGGTGGAGTAGAGGGAGTAGTTCCCGTCCCGGTCGCAGTGCCAGGCGTAGACCGCCGCCCCGGCGACCGGCGCGCCCGCGAGGTCCACCACGGTGATCGAGAACTCCAGCGGGACGCCGTCGGCCACGGTCGCCGACGTGCCGAACGACGACCGGATGTCGCTGCGCACGATGCCAGACTCGGTGCGCACGTCGACGCCGTTGGAGCCGTCCGCCGGGTACGGCCCCGCGGTCTCGGTCTCGATCTCCGCCAGTTCCGCCGCGGCGGCCGGTCCGGCCGTGCCGATCAGCGTGCCGGTGACCACGGCGGCCGCTCCGGCACCGCCGATCAGCGTCAGCATCCGCCGCCGGTTCATCGTGCCGAGGTCGAACGCCAGGCCCTTGTCGTGGACCTCACGCACGTATGCCGCGTTGTCCCGTTCCTGCTCCGTCACGGTGTGCCGCCTTCCTGAGATGGTGCTGAACAGCGAAACATCGAGGCTTGTGCGAGCCCTGTCAGGTGTCTGTGCTCGTGATAAGCCGCTCCGGCATATAGTAAAGAGGTGTTGCGCAACAACTCTTAACCATGGCAGGCTCGGGGCATGGCTGAGATCAAGGACGAGGCCGCGCTGCGAGCCGTCGCCCACCCCCTGCGCCGCCGACTGCTCGACGCGCTGCGCGTCGACGGCCCGTCGATGCCCAGCGCGCTGGCCCGCGCCACCGGGCAGGCGGTCGCCAACGTGAGCCACCACCTGCGGGTGCTCGCCGAGGCCGGGCTCATCGAGCCCGCGCCCGAGCTGGCCCGCAACCGCAAGGAGCACTGGTGGCGGATGGCCGATCCCCGCATCTCGTGGAACCCGGCCGACTTCACGCCGGAGGCTGCCGACGCCGCCGACGCGATCGGCCTGCAGCGGCAGCTCGACCTGATCCGATCCTGGGTGGGCAGTCCCGCCTCCCGCGACGAGCCGTGGGGCACCAGCGCGTTCGCCACCGACGCCTGGATGCGCCTCTCCCCCGAGGAGCTGGCCGAGCTGGGCGAGGAGATCAACGCGCTGTTCGCGAAGTACCGGGGCAGGCCCGAGCGCGAGGATCGCGAGCCGGTCTTCGTGCTGGGCCGCGGATTCCCGGCGAGGCCGTGATGTCGTCGCTCCTCGAGGACAACGACTTCCGCAAGCTCTGGGGTGGCCTGACCGTCAGCCGGGTGGGCAGCGCGGTCGCCGCCGTGGTCACGCCGCTGATCGCCGTGCAGGAGCTGCACGCTGACGCGCTCACGGTCAGCCTGCTCACCGCCGCGGCGTGGCTGCCCTGGCTGCTGATCGGGCTGCCCGCCGGCGCCTGGGTGGACCGGCTCGCGAAACGTCCGGTGCTGCTGGCCTGCGACGCGGTGAGCGCGGTGCTGGTCGCGAGCGTCCCGCTGACCGCCTGGCTCGGCCGGCTCACCGTCGTCCACCTGCTGGCCGTCGCCCTGCTGACCGGGGTCGCGACGGTGTTCTTCGAGATCGCGTACACCGGTTACCTCCCCGCCATGTTCGGCCCGGATCAGCTGATCCGGGCGAACGCGCTGGCCAACGGCAGCGACTCGGCCGCGCAGATCGCCGGCCCGGCACTGGGCGGCGCCCTGGCCGCGGCGGCCGGCGCGGTCACCGGCCTGGCCATCGACGCGGCCAGCTTCGCGGTCTCGTTCCTGAGCCTGGCCGCGATCCGGCGCCCCGAGCGGCCGGTCGCCCGCGCGGCCCGGCAGAGCATCACCCGGGAGATCCGGGCCGGCCTGCGCTGGCTCGGGCGCGACCGTTACCTGCGCAACCTCATGACGCACGGCGCGATCAGCAACCTCGCCCTCAACGGGTACGGTGCGATCACCGTCGTCTTCCTGGTGCGCGAGGTCGGCGTCGGCACCGGCACGGTGGGGCTGTTGCTCTCCGCCTCGGGTCTGGGCGGCGTCGCCGCCGCAACTGCCGTGCCCTTTCTCGTACGGCGTTTCGGCGCGGCCCGGGCGCTGCGGACCGTCAAGGCGGCGGGCGGGTGCGCGTCGCTACTGCTGCCGTTCACCTCCCCGGGCGCGGGGCTGATCGCGTTCGCCGTCGGGAGCGCCCTGGTCGCCGCGTTCGTCGTGGCCGGCAACGTGATCGCGGGGAGTTTCCGGCAGGCGTACGTGCCGTCCGGCCTGCTCGGGCGGGTGCTGACCGCGATGCAGTTCGTCAACTACGGCACTATCCCGGCCGGGGCGGTGCTCGGCGGGGTGCTGGCCACGGCGTACGGCAGCCGGGTCGCGATGGTCGTGATGACGGTGACCTATGCGTCGACCGGTCTGATCATTCTGCTCGGCCCGTTCCGGGGGCGCCGGGAACTGCCGGATCCGGTCTCCTCCGGTGCGGCGCTTTCCACCGCTCGGTAATACTCTGGGCGGCATGCGCATGGTGGCCGTTCTCGCAGCAGCCACGCTGCTGGCCGCCTCCGCCTGCGGTTCCGGTCACGACGACCCGCCACCGCCGAGCACCGTCGAGGTCTTCAGCTGGTGGGCCGAGGGCGGGGAGAAGGCGGGGCTGGACGCATTGGTCGCCCGCTTCGGCACGGACTGTCCCGGTCAGCGCTTCGAGAACGGGGCGGTGGCCGGCGGCGCCGGGGTCAACGCGAAGCAGGCGCTGACCGAGCGGATGGTCCGCCACGACCCGCCGGACACGTTCCAGGCGCACGCCGGTGCGGAGCTGCTCGACTACATCGACGCGGGCCAGGTCGAGGATCTGACGGCGTACTACGCCGACTGGGGCCTGCGCGACGTGCTGCCGGCCCGGCTGATCGACGACCTGACCGTGCGCGACAAGATCTACTCGGTGCCGGCCGACATCCACCGCGCGAACGTCGTCTGGACCAACCCGTCCGTGCTGGCCGGCGCCGGGATCACCACCCCGCCGAAGGATCTGCCGGCCTTCCTCGGCGACCTGGCCAAGCTCAAGGCCGCCGGGGTGGAGGCGCCCCTCGCGCTCGGCCGCGACTGGACGCAGCTGATGCTGCTGGAGTCGGTGCTGATCACCGACCTGGGCGCGGACCGGTTCGCCGGGCTCTTCACCGGGGCGACCGACTGGAAGGGCGCGCCGGTCACCAAGGCCATCGGTGACTTCGCGACCCTGCTCGACTACGGCAACCCGGACCGGGACTCGCTCGACTGGCCGCAGGCCGAACGGCTCCTGATCGACGGCAAGGCCGGGTACCAGCTGATGGGCGACTGGGCCGCCGCCGATCTCACCGCCAAGGGCTTCCCCGGGTACGGGTGGTTCACGTTCCCCGGCAACGGGAACACCTTCCAGTGGCTCGCCGACTCGTTCACGCTGTCGACCGGAGCCACCAACATCGGCGGGACCGAATGCTGGCTGAAAACGGTCAGCTCGGCGGCCGGGCAGCAGGTGTTCAACGAGGCCAAGGGGTCGATCCCGGCCCGCACCGACGTGCCGGCGGCCGGCTTC
Organism: Actinoplanes cyaneus; assembly: GCF_016862095.1. Classification (GTDB taxonomy): domain Bacteria; phylum Actinomycetota; class Actinomycetes; order Mycobacteriales; family Micromonosporaceae; genus Actinoplanes; species Actinoplanes cyaneus. Next base: position 151,064 of record NZ_BOMH01000051.1, on the reverse strand, counting down.
TCGCCGTACCAGCAGTCCGCGATGACCGACTGGAAGTCGGCTGTGCAGGTGCCGTCGTGCGCGCACGGGTCGGCCTGCTCGCAGGGGTGGCAGAGCGCGGTGAACGCGGCTCTGCGCGCCTACTCGGCCGCTCCCGACGCGGGGACGCTCCAGGCCGCGCTCGCCGACGCGGCGACCCGGTTCATCCGCTCCTGACCGCGCGGACCCCCGGCCCACTCACCTGGGCGGCACGACTCCCGGTTGGTGGCTGGCACTCACCGTGGTCATTCGTGCCTCATGACCACGGTGAGTGCCAGCCGACGCCGCGCCCGGCCCGCCCACCGAAGCAGCGCGGCTCACGGTTTCCGGCTGGTCCTCATGGGCGTTATTCATGCTTCATAACGCCCATGAGGACCAGCCGGGACCTGGGGCGCGGGGCGGGCTGGGCCGTCGGCCGACCTTGCGGAGGTTCACGGGCGGAACCAGTGCGGAGCTTCCGGGCGGGCGGCTCATCTTCGTACCGGAGAATGACTTTGATCTTCGGGGTTTGTCAGGCGGGTGTCTCCATCATCGCGGCACCCTCCAGGAACAGGCGACCGGCGTCGGCGGCGGGGACCGGGCGGGAGAAGTAGTAGCCCTGGGCGAAGCCGCAGCCCATCTCGCGCAGGGCCGCCAGCTGGCCGAACTCCTCGATGCCCTCGGCGACCGTGGACATGCCGAGGCTCTTGCCGAGGCGCACGATCGTGTCGGTCAGGGCGGTGTCGCCGGCGAGCATGCCGAGGCGCTCGACGAACGAGCGGTCGATCTTCAGCGTGTCGACCGGGAAGCGGCGCAGGTAGGCCAGCGACGAGTAACCGGTGCCGAAGTCGTCGATGGCCAGCGTGAGGCCGAGCGCCTTGAGGCGGACGAGCTGCTCCAGGTTCGCCTCGGTGTCGGTCATCAGCACGGACTCGGTCATCTCCAGGCAGAGGCGGTCGGCCGGCATGCCGGTCTCGGCGAGCACCGCCGCCACCGTCTCGGTGAAGTCGGGCTGGTCGAACTGGCGGACCGACACGTTGACCGACATCTTCAGCGGGCGGCCGCCGGCCGCGTTGCTCCACTCGACCGCCTGGCGGCAGGCCTCGCGCAGGACCCAGAGGCCGAGCGGCACGATCAGGCCGGTCGCCTCGGCGATCGGGATGAAGTCCAGCGGGTTGATCATGCCGCGGGTCGGGTGCGGCCAGCGGACCAGCGCCTCGAAGCCGACCACCTGGCTGGTGTCCAGGTCGACGGTGGGCTGGTAGTGCAGGCGCAGCTCCTGGTTCTCCAAGGCGGCACGCAGGTCGTTCTCCAGCTCGAGGCGCTCGATGAGCCCGTCGCGCATCTGCGCGCGGTAGCTGGTGCAGCCGCTGCCGCCGGCCGCCTTCGCGTGGTGCATGGCCAGGTCGGCGTTGCGCAGCAGCTGCTCGGCGCGGTCCTCGTCGTCCTCGTCGAGCAGCGACGCCTGGGCCAGGCCGATGCTGGCCCGCACGTGGATGTTGCGCGCGCCGACCTCGACCGGCAGGTCCAGGTCCTCCAGGATGCGGCGGGCCACGAACTCGCCCTCCTCGGCCGACGCGGTCTCGATCAGCACCGCGAACTCGTCGGCGCCGAAGCGGGCCACCACGTCCTCGGCCCGCACACAACCCTTGATCCGGTCGGCGACCTCGACCAGCAGCTGGTCGCCGGCGAGGTGACCGAGGCTGTCGTTGACCCGCTTGAAGCCGTCCAGGTCCAGGTGCAGCACGGTCAGGGCGACAGTCCGCTCCAGCGCGGCGGCGGCCCGGTCGCGGAACAGCGCGCGGTTGGCGAGCTGCGTGAGCGAGTCGTGGTACGCCTCGTGGATCAGCTGCTCCTGCAGCTCCTTGCGCTCGCTGATGTCCCGCGTGTTCAGCACGAAGCCGCCCACGTGCGGGTCGTCGACCAGGTTCGTGACGATCATCTCGGACGGGCGCTTCCGGCCGTCCTGGTGGGTGTGCACGATCTCCAGCGTCACCGAGGCGAACGGCCGGACAGCGACCTGGCGCATCGCCTGGGCCAGCCGGACCGTCACCTCGGGCGCCAGCAGCTCGGTGTAGTGCCGGCCGACGAACACCTCCGAGGGGTAGCCGAACACCCGCAGCATCGACTCGCTCTGGAAGATCACCGAGCCGTTCGCGTCGATCACCGTCACGACATCCGAGCTGTGCCGGATCAGCGCGTGGAACTGCTGCTCACGGGCGTGCAGCTCGGCGGTCCGCTCCTCGACGCGGGTCTCCAGGCCACGGTTCAGGTCACGGTTCTCCAGCAGCGTGAGCACCTGCCGGCCGATCAGCAGCGCGATCAGCAGCGACCGGCTCCACGCCACGAACGGCGTGCTGTGACCGCTGACCAGGTGGAACATCGCGCTGACCAGGAGGGCCGCGCCGACCGCGACGTACGGCGCCATCACGCCGCCCATGCGGATCCGTGAGCTGAACTCGCTCGTCAGCGGCTCGGCGTCCTTGGGACGGGCGGCCCCGACGATGACCAGACCGAAACCGATCATCCAGCCCAGGTCGACGAACGAACCGGCACGGTAGTCGTCGATCATGCCGAGGTACGCGTATCCGATGTCCGAGGCCGCGAAGCCCGCCACCCCGAACCCGAAGAACAGCAGGTCGGCGGAGCAGCGGAAACGCGCCCGCCGCCGCGGCAGCATGTAGCCGATCATGGTGGCGATCACGATGTCGCCGAGCGGGTAGAGCAGCTTGAGGTAGAAGCCGGCCCCCTGGTGACTCGTGCCGATCCGCGGGTCGACCACCAACACCCAGCTGACGATCACCAGCGAGGTGGCGACCAGCAGCCCGTCGAGGACGCCACGCGCCCGGTTGGCCAGCGGCTGCGACCCGCTCGGCAGGATCAGCAGGCCGATCGGGAGCAGGAGCAGCATGCCCAGGTACCCGGCGTCCGCCCAGGACGGGACGGCCAGGTCACCGCCGTGCGGGAAGTACCGCGCCAGGGTGTACGCCTGACCGGCGCCCCAGCTCAGCAGACCGGCGCCGAGAACGGCCCAGCCCCAGCGATGCCGGCCGGAATAGCGCCGGCTGCGCCACAGGCAGGCGCCCGCCGCCACGAGCGGCAGGACGGTCAGCGCCCAGGTGGAGATGTCTTTGGCCACGTCGGGACCGCCTACTCCAGCGCCGATCAGCACGGCGAGAACGGTGAGCACCGAGGCGACGGCGAGGCAGACCCGCAGCCACGGACGGATGTCCGCCCGGCCCTGCGCGTTGTTGAGAGTCACTCGACGCCTCCCGCTCTCGGATTGTGATCTCCCCGAGCATCGGGCCGCGCGGTGGCAGCATGAGGAGGAGTGCGGGTGCAAAGCGGTTATACGAGGCCGTCCTGGTAGGCCACGATCACCAGCTGGACCCGATCGCGGACGCCGAGTTTGGTGATCGCCCGGGTGATGTGCGTCTTCGCGGTCAGCGGGCTGATCACCAGCGCAGCGGCGATGTCGTCGTTGGAGAGGCCGGACGCGACCAGCTTCACGACCTCACGCTCGCGCTCGGTGAGGACGGCGAGCCGGTCGTTCCGCGACGCCCGGGCCGGACGGCCGGTGAACTGCCCGACCACCCGCCGGGTCACGCTCGGGGAGAGCAGGGCGTCGCCGGCCGCCACCACCCGGACCGCGGTGCGCAGGCCGTCCGGGTCGATCTCCTTGGTCAGGAAACCGCTGGCGCCGGCGGCGAGGGCCGCGAAGACGTACTCGTCGGTCTCGAACGTGGTGAGGATGATGATCCGGGTGTCCGGGTTCTCCTCCAGGACCCGCCGGGCGGCGGTGATGCCGTCCAGCCCCGGCATCCGGATGTCCATCAGGATCACGTCCGGCCGCAGGGCGCGGGCGGTGCGGATCGCCTCGTCGCCGGTGGACGCCTCGCCGACCACCTCGATGTCCCTGGCCCGGCGCAGCAGACTGCGGAACCCGGCCCGGACGAGCTGCTGGTCGTCGGCGAGGAGCACGGTGATCGGCATGTCATCCCTTGGCGATCGGCAGGCTGGCCCGCACCACGAAACCCTGCTCCGCCGGGGCCGCCGTGAGCGCCCCGCCGAGCGCGGCCACCCGCTCCCGCATCCCGGCGATCCCGTGCCCGTCGACGACCTGCCCGGCGCCCCGGCCGTCGTCACGGACGTCGACCAGCACGCTGTCCGGCGCGTACCGGACGGTGACCGTCGCCCGCGTCGCCCCGGCATGCCGGACCGTGTTCGTCAGCGCCTCCTGCACCACCCGGAAGACCGCTGTCCCGACCGGCGCCGGCACCTCCACCGGGTCGCCGAACTCGTTCAGCGTCACCGGCAGCCCCGCCGCGCCGACCTGCTCGCAGAGCCGCTCCAGGCTGGTCAGGCTCGGCAGCTCGCCCTCGCGCAGCACGCCGACCAGGGACTTCAGGTCGGTCATCGCCCGGCCGCGCACCTGCTGCGCGAGCCGCAGCGAGGCACGCGCCTCGTCCGGGTCGTCGTCGAACGCGTCGAGCGCCACGTTCAGGTGCACGCCGACCACCGCGAGCGTGTGCGAGACGACGTCGTGCAGGTCCCGGGCGATCTCGACGCGCTCCTCGACACGCCGGCGACCGAGCTGGAGCTCCTGCCAGCGCCGGTTGTTCCGCCACGCGATCGCCACGGCCAGGGCCGCGCTCACCCACAGCATCTCGCCGCCCAGGTGCGCGAAGACCCAGTCGGTCCCGTGCCGGGCCGTCGAGAAGTCCCAGAGCAGGCCGTAGGTCAGCACGAACCCGCTGGTGAGCACTGCGGTGCGCACGCGACCGGCAAGAACGGTGGCGACCGCGGCGGCGGTGGCGGGCCAGACCCAGCCGGCCCCGATGAGCTCGGCGCAGCGCCAGGCCGAGACGGTCAGCGCCGAAATGATCAGCACGCTGCGCGGCCATCGGCGGGCCGCGAGGACCAGGCCCGCGAGAAACGTCGCCAGAGAGACGGTCATCACAGTCTGCGAGTTGGCGTCGGTCATGGCGAGGCCGGCGGGAACCCCGACCAGGGTGGCGGCGGCTCCGAGATAGATGAAGTTCATGCTCAGGACGCTAGGAGCCGAAGGGTTCCCGGCGCGTCGTGCATACGCTGTCACCCGGATGGACTCCTCCCGCGTACGAGCTACACCGTTCGATGTATACGGTCCCGCTGGTTAAGGTAATCGAGTGACCGCCGCGGAACTGCTCGCCGCCTCCGGCCGCTTCCCGATCGCGCCCGGCCTGACCGATTCTGAACTCACCGACCTCGAGGCCGAGTTCGGCTTCACCTTCGCGCCCGATCATCGCGAGTTCCTCGCGGCGGGGCTGCCCACCGGCATCGGCTGGCCCGACTGGCGCGGTGGTGACCGGTCCGCGCTCCGGGCGGCGCTGACCGCGCCGGTCGAGGGCGTTCTCTTCGACGTGGCGGAAAACGATTTCTGGTACGAGGGGTGGGGTCCGCCGTTCGGCGATCGCGTGTCGACGGCACGCGCGGGGTTGCTGATCGCGCCCCGGATGATTCCGCTCTACGCGCACCGGTACCTGCCGGCCGCCATCCCGGGGCATCCCGTGCTGTCGATCTATCAGACGGATGTGCTGTGCTACGGCGCGGACCTGCTGGACTGGCTGAACCGGGAGTTCGGCCTCGGCGAGCCGGCGAAGCGGCCGGTGCGGCCGACAGTGCCGTTCTGGAGCGCCCTGGCCTCCTGAGTCAGCTTTCCGGGGCCGCGCTCGCCGCGGGGCCGGCCTCCGTCGCAGGGCGGGCCCTTCGCGGGGCCGGCCTCCGTCGCAGGCCGGGCTCTTCGCGGGCCGGTCAGTTCAGTCGGCTTCCGCGGCTCGCTTGGCTCTGGCTCGCCGTTTTCCCTCGTGCATCGCCTGGACCCGGGCCACCGGGATGGTGTGCCCCTCCGCGATCAGCCCCGCGTCCAACTCCTGAGCCGCCGGCATCGCGTCCGCCCAGGGGTCGCCGTCCTTCACCAGCCCGGGCGCGGTGTGGATGGTGAAATCGGCCGGGGTCACGTCGTCGAGATCATCCCAGGCCACCGGGAACGACACCGGCACGCCCGGCCGGATCCGCGGGCTGTAGGCCGCCGCCACGGTCGCCCCGCCCGCCCGGGTCGCGTCGAGGAACACCTTCCCGTGCCGGTCCTCCCGGATGAACGCGGTGGTGGCCAGCTCCGGGCCGATCCGCTCGGCGCGCGCCGCGACAGCCCGCTGAGCAGCGGCGACGTCCTCCGGTGCGGGGTCACCGGCCAGCGGCACGAAGACGTGCACGCCTTTGGAGCCGCTGGTCTTCACGGCCCCGCTCATCCCGGCGTCGGCCAGCGCCTGACGGACCAGCCGCGCCGCCCGCACCGCGAGGGCGAACCCGCCACCCTCCGGCGGATCCAGGTCCATGATCAGATGCGTCTGCCGGTGCGGTGTCTCGGCGAGGGCCAGCGCCGGGTGATATTCGACGGCCCGCTGATTACCGAACCACAGCAGCGTCCGCCGATCGTTCCCGAGCGCGTAGACCACCTCACGATGCGAGGCTTCCGCCCAGACCGACGTCCGCGGCACCCAGTCCGGCGTGTACTTCGGCAGATTCTTCTGCATGAACTGGTCCTGACCGCGCAGCACCCGGATCACCGAGAGCGGCCGCCCCTGGAGCACCGCGATCAGCCGCCCGGACATCACGTCGAGGTAGTCGACCAGGTCCCGCTTGGTCGCCCCGGCGCCGGGGAAGAGCTCCTGGTCCAGATTGGTCAGCGCCACCCCGTCACGCTCGTCCTTGACCGGCCCCACGCTCGCCTTCCGCACCTTGGCCTGCCCCGCGCTCGCTTTCCGCGGCGCTTTCACCTCGGCCTCTCCCGCGCTCGCTTTCCGCGGCGCTTTCACTTCGGCTTCTCCCGCGCTTGCTTGCGCCGGCGCTTTCGCCTCGGCCTGCCCCGCGCCCGCTTCTCGCGGCGCCTTCCGACGGTCCTGGTCCTCGGCCATGCCGTCCATCATCCACCGGGACAGCGGGTGTCGCCGCCGCTGAACTCGACACAGTGCGAAGTCGTCTGCGTAGGCACCACGGCTGCCGGCTTCGTGATCGCTCCCGTTTCCTGCAGCCCTTTGACCGCCAGCAGGCCACCGAGGACCAGCCCGCCGAGCGCCAGCACGGCACACACCCCCGCGTAGATCGTCTGCCCGCCGAGCGCGCCGATCACCGTCGCCGCCAGAGGAGCCGCAACCAGCAGGAACGCGCACCCCAACAGGAAGGCACCGCCGCGCGCCGAATGTGCCGGAGCCGCATCCCCGAAGGTGAACAGATCCCGCATCCCCAACAGGAACAGAACGATCGAGCCGACCGCCCACACGCCGAGCAGCATCGACATCCGCCGCACGACCGGGCCCTGGCCCCACCCTGCAGTCTCCGTCATCGATGTCACGCCCGGATCCTAGGCGATGTTTCGCAGTGCGGCCCGGGGCTGCGGCGTGGCCCAGAGCACGCCTGGCAGCGGCCGCGAAAACCGCCTAGGGCCTGCTCGCGAACCGCTCCGCAAGGTCACGATGACGAGCCACCGCCTTGGCATGATCCTCTTCGGTCACGTTCAGCCCCGGCGTGAGCTCGACGCCGGGCGACATCCGGAACAGGCTCCCGCCAGCAGCACACACCCGGCTACAGCGGTGAGGGCGATCAGCCGGGTGCGAGCTTCGATTCCCCGTAACCGCATGCGCGGCATCGTAGTGCGACCGGTCATGCTCGCCGGCGAACTGCGGAGCGGCCTGGAAGGAGCCGCCGGCAAGCCAGGAGGCAGCAACGGGCCGAGCCCTATGGGTAGATCCGGGTCGGGCGGATCAGGACCGCGGTGCGGCGCTCGGCGACCATCGCCCGGTCGTAGGCGTCCCAGTCGTCGTGCGTCCCGCCGGCCGCGGCGAAGATCTCGCGGAGCAGCAGACGCAGGCGCTCCGGGTCCAGCCACGGCTGGGGATCGTCCGGCCCGGCCAGCTGCGCCCGCCCCTCGACTGTCGCGTACCGCCATCCGCTGCGGAACGCGACGGCGAGATCCGGCCGTTCCCGCAGGTTGCGCAGCTTCACCGGGCCGTAGGTCACGAACGCCAGCACCGGCTCCCCATCCTCCGGGTGGCCGACCAGACCAGTGTTGACCAGGCTGGACTGCACGGTTCGGTCGGCCCGCGCGGTGGACACGATGGCCAGGCCGGTCTCGTTCCGGCTCAGCTCCCAGGCATCGGCGAGTGTCGTCACGCCATCAACCTACCCGCCCATCAGGCGTACGCAGGCCGGAGCGGCCCGGGCCAGGGCGCAGCACCAGGTGAGCCACGGGACAGGGCCTACCCTTCTCCCATGCTGATCAGTTTCGGTTGCCCGGTGTCGGGCGCATGGGCGCGGCCGGAAACTCTGACGTCGATCGCCCAGCGCGCCGAAGCGCTCGGCTATCACGGGCTCTGGGCGTTCCAGCGCCTGCTCGTCGGCGAAGAGCAGGACCTGGCGCCGAGCTATCAGAGCGTGCTCGACCCGATCGTCGCGCTGGCCTGGGCCGGGGCTGCCACCTCCCGGATCCGGCTGGGCGTCTCGGTGCTCAACCTGCCCTACGTCGCGCCGGCCGTGCTCGCCAAGCAGGCCGGCACGCTGGATCTGCTCACCGGCGGCCGCTTCGACCTGGGGCTGGGCACCGGCTGGTCGGAGCCCGAGTTCGTCGCCACCGGCGCGGATCCGAATCCGCGCGGCCGCCGCACGGAGGAGTATCTGGCCGCTCTGCGCACCCTTTTCACCGACGAGGTGGCCGAGTTCGCCGGTACGTACTATCGCGTGCCGCCGAGCCGCATGCTTCCGCGACCGGCGCAGGCCGGTGGCCCGCCGATCCTGCTGGGTGGGACCGCGGAGGTCGCGCTGCGCAGGGCGGGCCGGCTGACTGCCGGGTGGGTCAGCAGCAGCCGCGCGAGTCTGGCCGACATCGAGCGCGGCGCGCGGACCGTCCGGGAGGCGGCCGCCGAGGCCGGGAAGGATCCCGATGACGTACGGATCGTGGTGCGAGCCGTGGTCCAGCCGGGCGACCGGAATCCGGCGATCCCGCTGTCCGGTTCGTGGGCGGACATCCGTGCCGGCGCCCAGCGGTACGCCGAGGCCGGCGCCACCGAGCTTTTCTACGAGCCGAACTGGGACCCGAGAATCGGCGGCCCGGACGCAGATCCGCAGGTAGCGGCACAGTTGGGCACCGAGATGATCGAGGCTTTGGCTCCGGCGGATCCCGTCTGATTACCCTTGCCGGGTGACTCAGCCAACTCCGACCGTCTATCGCACCCGCAGCTGGACGAACCGTAACCGGGCATTGATCGGCGCGGGAGGCCTCGCCCTGCTGCTCGTCGGTTACGGCCTGGGCCGCTGGCAGGACTCGCCGTCGCAGACCCCGGCCGCGGCCGCCGAGCAGCAGCCGGTGACGCCCTCTACGGCGCCGTCGTCAGCGCCGGCCGAGCCGACGCCGACCACACCGGCTCCGACCCCGGTGAAGTACCAGGTGCTGCAGGCCGAGTCGGCAAACGAGTTGGCCGGCATCCAGGCGCAGGACACCGAGGACACCGGCGGCGGCCAGAACGTCGGATGGATCAGCCGCGGCGATCACCTGCGGTTCGACAGTTTCGTCTTCGGTGACGTGCCGGCGACGAAGGCGAAGTTCCGGGTCGCGTCCGCCGCCGGGGTGTCCGGCCGGGTGCAGCTCCGGCTGGACACCCCGGACGCCGATCCTGTCGGCGAGCTGTCGGTGAGCAACACCGGCGGGTGGCAGACCTGGCGTACCGATATCGCGGCGTTGACGCCGGTGACGGGCACGCACACGGTCTACGTCACGTTCACCGCGCCTGACGACAGCGAGTTCATGAACGTGAACTGGATCCAGTTCGACCACTAGGCCTGAGCCGCGGTGACCTCGATCTTGCGGGGCTTGCGCTCCTCCAAGACCGGGATGCTGAGCGTGAGCACGCCCTTGTCGTACTGCGCCTCCAGCCGGTCGGTGTCCAGCTTGTCGGAGAGCTGGACCTGGCGGCTGAACGCGCCGACCGGGCGCTCGGCGACCACGTAACGGACACCTTCGCGCTCGGCGCGGGTGCGCTCGGCGCGGACGGTCAGGACCTTGCCGTCGACGGTGATGTCGATCGACGCCGCGTCGACGCCGGGCAGGTCGATGTCGATGAAGAAGGTGTCGTTGTCCCGGTAGGCGTCGAGGCGGGCGCCGGCGGTCCGGCTGGAGCTCTCGAAGACCCGGGCGGTCAGACGCTCGAGGTCGCGCACGGTCGGGGTGGTGAGCAACATGGGTGGTTCCTCGTTCCTTACTTGAGCGTAGGTGACTCAAGTCTGGAAACCGGGAATCCCGCTCCGCGATTCCCGTCAGGCGCGCGGTGTGACCACCGATACCCCAGGCCTGGCCGATACGCATCTTCGCAGGTCGAGCAACGGGGAGAGCATCTGGCCCCCGGCCGCCTCCAATACGGCGGGCCGCCGCGCCGGGCACCGCTCTTCGAACATATGTACTAGGCTCGTCGGCGTGATCCTCCACGCTGACCTGGACTCGTTCTACGCGTCGGTCGAGCAGCGCGACGACCCCGCGCTGCGCGGCCGGCCCGTCCTGGTCGGCGGCGGCGTGGTGCTCGCCGCGTCGTATGAGGCGAAGGCCTTCGGCGTGCGCACCCCGATGAGCCTCTCCCAGGCACGGGCGCTCTGCCCGCACGCCATCGTGGTGCCGCCGAGGATGAGCGCCTACTCGACGGCCAGCAAAGCCGTCTTCGACGTGTTCCGGGACACCACGCCGATCGTCGAGCCGATCTCGATCGACGAGGCATTCCTCGAGGTGGACGGGCTGCGGCGGATCAGTGGGACGGCCGAGGAGATCGCCCGGCGGCTGCGAGCGCAGGTGCGGGCGCGGGTCGGGCTGCCCATCACGGTCGGGGTCGCGCGCACCAAGTTCCTGGCCAAGGTCGCGAGCGGGGCCGGCAAGCCGGATGGTCTGCTCGTCGTGCCACCCGGCGCCGAGCTGGAGTTCCTGCACCCCCTGCCGGTGGAGAAGCTGTGGGGCGTCGGGCCGAAGACCGCGGCCCGCCTGCGCGAGCGCCAGATCCACACCGTCGGCCACGTCGCCCGGGTCGGCGAGGCCGCACTCGTCGCGATGCTCGGCCCACACGCCGGGCGGCACCTGCACGCGCTCGCGCACAATCACGATCCGCGCCGGGTCACGACCGGCGGGCGGCGCGGCTCGATCGGGGCGCAGTGCGCGCTCGGCCGCGGGCAGCGCACGTTCGACGAGGTGGAGGCGGTGCTGGCGGCGCTCGTCGACCGGGTCACGCACCGGATGCGCGGGGCACACCGGGCGGGGCGGACCATCACGGTGCGGCTGCGTTTCGACGACTTCCAGCGGGTGACCCGCTCACGCAGCCTGCTGAAGGCGACGATGCAGACCGGCGCGATCCTGCGTGCGGCAGTGGAGTTGCTGCGCGAGGCCCGCCCGCTGATCGACCAGCGCGGCCTGACACTGGTCGGCGTCGCGGTCAGCAACCTGGACGGCGACGGCGCGGTCCAGCTGGAGCTGCCGTTCACGCCGCCCCGGGAGGACGGCTTGGACGCGGCCGTCGACCGGGTGCGTGACCGATTCGGCGCGCTCGCCCTGCGCCGCGCCGACATGCTGGGCCGCGAGCTGCATCCCTCCGTCCCGATCCTTCCGGATTGAAAACTCGTGTGTAACCTGGCCCGCTCGCCGGGAGTCGTACGGGTGACCCCATTCCGGCAGGAGAGCCCTTGAACCCCGATCTCGATCTTCGCGACCTGTACGCGGCCTCAGCGGGCCGCCTCGTCGCCCAGATCTACGGCATGACCGGCGATTTCGCCGAGGCGCAGGACGCCGTGCAAGAAGCGTTCGCCCGAGCGGTCGCCAAACCGGCCGCCGTGCGCGCCGCGACCAACCCGGAGGCCTGGCTGTTCAAGGTCGCCTCCAACATCGCCCGTTCCCGGCACCGCCGGCGAGCGCTGTTCGACCGCATCGCCCGCTCCGGCCGGCTGACCAGCGCCGATGCTGCCCCGGCGCTCTCCCCCGACCACGTCGCCCTGGTCACCGCATTGCAGCGACTGCCCCGAGCCATCCGCGAGACGGTCGTCCTGCACCACATCGCCGACCTCCCCGTCACGGAGGTCGCCGCGGTCCTCGGCATCACGGCCGACAACGTGAAGATCCGGCTCTTCCGGGGACGCCGGGCGCTGGCCGAGTTCCTCCGCGACACGGAGAGGAAGAACAGCCATGTCTGAGCCGGACCCCATCGACTTCCGCGGCTTCACCACCGCGGTGGCCGCCGCCGCCAAGCCCGATTTCGCCGACGTCGTCGCCCGGTCGGCCCGTCATCGCCGGCTCCGCACCTGGCTCAGCGCCGGGTTCGCCGCCCTGGCCGTGGCGCTCGGGAGCGGGACGACGGCGATCGCGCTCACCGGCGATCACCCGTCGCCGAAGCCCTCGCCCACACCGACCGTTCAGCCCTGGCACACCACGATCCCGAAAGCCGGCGACGAACCGAAACCGCAGCCGACGTACACAGAGACGCATGGCGCCTGGGACGTCACCGTGCGGGACAAGCCGCTGACCGGGATGTATCCCGAAATGGCGGCTGGTGATCTCGACCACCTGTACCTGCACTATCAGGACTGTGCCGTCACACCCTGCCGCCAGATGCTGGCTACCACCGCCGACCGCGGGCGCACCTGGCGTAAGGTGCCGATGCCGGCGGCACCGCCCGGGCAGAAGGGCCCGGGCCTCACGATGGCGAGCGGCACCACGGTCCTGGTGGGAGCCGGCCCACGCATCCCGAGAGGGACTGCTTTCGACTCGAGCAAACTCCCCGATCCGTTGTTCTGGGCCAGTACCGACGCCGGGATGACCTGGCAGCGGGCGAACGTGCGAGCGGTCGATGCCCTGCCCTCGGGCTGGCCGGTCCTCCAGACGATGAAGGGACTCCTGGCCGTCGACCCGGCCACCGGCGATGTGGCGACCCTCGAGCTCAGCGGCCACGGACCCAGGCGGACGATTCTGCCGACCCCTCCCGCGGCCGGAATCTGGACGATGACGACAACGGGGCTCCAGGTCAGCCAGGACGGCGGCCGGACCTGGGACGAACGGCCACTGCCGCAGTCCGCCGGCGGCGGGTCACCGGTGCTGGCCACGGCCGACGGCCGGACCGTGCACGTGGCTCGGGAGGTCCGGGGTGGCGGCATGTCGCTGCAGGTCAGCACCGACAGCGGGCGCACCTGGGAAGCTCGGGCCACGCTCGATCTCGATGGTCCCTTGCTGACCCTGCTGGCGATCGACGACCGCACCCTGCTCGCCATGGGCGTGCACGGGACCTACCGCAGCTCCGACCAAGGACGCACGTTCACTCGGGTCGGCCCGCCGCTCGGGTCTCGCGCACACGCCATTCCGGGCGGCTTCACTGTTCCGACCAACAACAACGAGTACAGCGCCTGGGTGTCACCCGACGGCGCCGAGTGGACCTACGTCAAACGACCTTCGGTCCCCTGACCCGTCGCGAGCGGCTCGCCCTTCGACGGGGGAGGGTGAGCCGCTCAACGCGGACAGCCCGGCGGCCACTCACCGCGCGACCGCGGGAAGTGGATCAAGGCCGGTGCCGCAGACTCAGGGCAGCCGCGGGAAGTGAGTGGAGCCCGGTGCGGCAGACTCAGGGCGTGCGGAAGATCTACGTGATCGGGATCGGTGCTGGCGACCCGGACCATCTGACCCTGCAGGCGGCCAAGGCGATCGGCCGGACGAACGTGTTCTTCCTGCTCGACAAGGGCGAGACCAAGCAGAGCCTGATCGACCTGCGCGAGCGGATCATCCGGGCGTACTCACACCCGCACAAGCGGATCGTCGAGGGCCGCGACCCCGACCGCGACCGCACCCCGGCGGACTACACCGGGACGATCGCCGACTGGCGCACCCGCCGCTCCCAGGTGATCGAGGACCTGATCAGCCAGCATCTCAAGGACGACGAGACCGGCTCCTTCCTGGTCTGGGGTGATCCGTCACTCTACGACTCCACGATCGCCATCCTGGAGGAGATCCTCGACAGAGGAGAAACGACTTTCGCGTACGAGGTCATCCCCGGCATCAGCAGCGTCTCCGCGCTCGCCGCGAAGCATCGGGTCGGGCTGAACCGGGTGGGTCAGCCGTTCCAGATCACCACCGGGCGGCGTCTCGCCGAGGGCTGGCCCGAAGGCGTCGACGACGTGGTGGTGATGCTCGACGCGCAGCAGGCGTTCACGAAGTATCCCGACGCGGACATCTTCTGGGGCGCCTATGTCGGCACCGAGGACGAGCTGCTCGCCTCGGGCCGGATCGCGGACGTGGGCGACGAGATCGTCCGGACCCGCTCGGAGGCCCGCGATCGGCACGGCTGGATCATGGACACCTACCTGCTCCGCCGCCCCGCCGAGTGACCGTCTCCCGGCTGGCTTTCACGGTCGTCATGAGGCACGAACAACGACCGTGAGAGCCAGCCGGACCATGACCGCCCGGCGGGGTCCGGGGTCCGGCGGCGGCCGGGTCAGTTGAGCAGGTCGATGGTGACGGACTCGTCCGGGTCCACGATGGCGTCGATGGCGATGATGCGGTCGCCGGCCACCGTGAAGGCGAGCGCGATCCGCGCACCCCACGGCGTGTTCACCAGCGCACCGGCGATGCCGTCGATCGTCGCCGGCATCGCGCCGTGCGCACGCCCGGCGAAGAACCGTGCCGCCTGCTCGGCCGGCGTGCCGTCGCCCAGCCGCGCCGCACCATCGCCCATCCGCAGGGCGACGTCCGGGTCGAGCAGCCTGAGCAGGCCCTCGAAGTCGTCGCCGCGCGCCGCGGCCAGGAACGCGTCGACGATCTCCCGCTGACGGGCGAAGTCCGCCGCGCCGGCCGGTGAGCCGCCGTGCACGCGCCGCCGTGCACGGCTGGCGAGCTGCCGTGTGGCCGCCGGGCTGCGCCCCACCACCGGCGCGATCTCGTCGAAGGAGACCGCGAACAGGTCGTGCAGCACGAACGCGAGTCGCTCGGCGGGGGTCAACGTCTCCAGAACGACCAGCAGCGCCACTCCGACCGAGTCCGCCAGGAGCACTTCTCGTTCCGGGTCGGCCCCGCCGGGCAGCTCGACCGGTGGCTCCTCGCGGCGGGTGGCACGGGAGCGCAGCATGTCGAGGCAGACCCGCCCGACGACGGTGGTCAGCCAGGCCGGCAGGTTGTCGATCGTGTCGCCGCCGGTCCGGTTCAGGCGCAGCCACGTCTCCTGCACGGCGTCGTCCGCCTCGGCGCCGGAGCCCAGCATCCGGTGCGCCACCGCACGCAGCCGTCCCCGGTTGGCCTCGAACTCGGTGGCCAGCAGATCGTCACTCATGTCGCTTCTCCTGTCACATTCTCGCGATCCCACGCGTCACGTGGTCGACGGAGCAAGTCGCACGGATGTGACAGGAGAATGTCATGGGAGCACGCCTCACCAACCGGACCGGGCCGCAGGACGACGTGGTCAAGGCGGTCAATCTGCTCTACAAGTCGGCGTACTCGGCCGGGGTGCCGAGCGTCGTGCTGGAGCTGGTGCACCTGCGGGCCAGCCAAATCAACGGGTGCGGGCCCTGCGTCGACTCGGGTGCGAAGGGGCTACGCAAGGCCGGCGAGACCGACGATCGGCTGTTCGCGGTGCCGGTGTGGCGCGAGACGCCCTACTTCACCGAGCCGGAGCGGGCCGCGCTCGCGCTCAGCGAGTACGCGACCCGGCTCGCGGACAGCCCCGACCCGGTGCCGGACGCGATCTGGGACGAGGCCGCGAAGCACTTCACCGAGGAGCAGCTGGGGGCGATCGTGTTGTGGATCGCCACCACCAACTTCTTCAACCGGATCAACGTGACCACGAAGCAGCAGGCCCCGATGAACTGGGGTTAGGCGGCGTTTCGCGGTGCGGCCGCAGCCCCGGCCGCACCGCGAAGCACGCCTAGGCCGGCCCGTCCTCCAGATCGCCCTCGGTCTCGAGGTAGAGCTGCTGGAGCGCGGCCAGCGTGTCAGGCGACGGGGAGTCCCAGAGCTTGCGCTCGGCCGCCTCCAGCAGGCGCTCGGTGATGCCGTGCAGCGCCCACGGGTTCGACCGTTTCATGAACTCCTGGTTCTCCGCGTCGAGCGCGTACGTCGTGGCGAGCTGCTCGTACATCCAGTCGGCGACGACACCGGCGGTCGCGTCGTACCCGAAGAGGTAGTCGACGGTCGCGGCCAGCTCGAACGCGCCCTTGTAGCCGTGCCGGCGCATCGCGGCGATCCAGCGCGGGTTCACCACCCGGGCCCGGAAGATGCGCGCGGTCTCCTCGGTCAGGCTGCGGGTCCGCGTCGCGTCCGGGTTCGTCGAGTCACCGATGTACGCCGCGGGCGCCTTCCCGGTCAGCGCGCGCACCGTCGCGATCATGCCGCCGTGGTACTGGAAGTAGTCGTCGGAGTCGGCGATGTCGTGCTCGCGGGTGTCGATGTTCTTCGCGGCGACGTCGATGCGCCGGTACGCGTTCTCCATGTCCCCCCGTGCCGGCACCCCGTCGAGGTCACGGCCGTAGGCGAAGCCGCCCCACACCGCGTACACCTCGGCCAGGTCGGCGTCGTCCCGCCAGTTCCGGCTGTCGATCAGGGGCAGGATCCCGGCTCCGTACGCCCCGGGGCGTGAACCGAAGATCCGCATGGTGGCCCGCCGCCAGTCGCCGTGCTCGTCCTGGTCCCGCCGCGCGTGCTCCCGCACGTAGTTGTCGGGTTCGTCGAGGTCGGCGACCATCCGGAAGGCGTCGTCGAGCATCGCCACGACGTGCGGGAACGCGTCCCGGAAGAAGCCGGAGATGCGAATCGTCACGTCGATCCGGGGCCGGCCCAGCTCCTCGCGGGTGATCGGCTCCAGGCCGGTGACCCGGCGAGAGGCAGGATCCCAGATCGGGCGTACGCCGATGAGCGCCAGCACCTCGGCGATGTCGTCCCCGGCGGTGCGCATGGCGCTGGTCCCCCACGCGGAGAGGCCGACCGATTTCGGCCAGTCGCCGTAGTCCTTGCGGTAGCGCGCCAGCAGCGAGTCGGCCATCGCCTGACCGGTCTCCCACGCGAGGGAGCTCGGGATCGCCTTCGGGTCGACGGAGTAGAAGTTGCGGCCGGTGGGGAGCACGTTGATCAGGCCACGGAGCGGGGAGCCGCTCGGGCCGGCCGGCACGTAACCGCCGTCGAGCGCGTGCAGCACGTTGGTGAGCTCGTCGGTGGTCCGCGCGAGCCGCGGCACCACCTCGCGCGCCGCGAACTCCAGCACCCGCACGACCTCAGGCCTGGCGGCGAGATCCGGGATGCCGCCCGGCGCGGAGCCGGCGGTCAGCAGATCGGCCGGGACCGTCGTCGGCCAGCCGGCCTCCTCCATGGCGGTGACCAGCGCGCGGGCCTGCTCCTCGATCGCGTCGGTCTCGGCGGTCGACGCTTCCTCGGCGAGGCCCAGCGCCTCCCGCAGACCGGGCAGCGCGGCCACCTGACCGGCCCACATCTGACGGGCGCGGAGCATCGCGAGCACCAGGTTGACCCTGGCGGTGCCTTCCGGAGCGGCGCCGAGCACGTGCAGCCCGTCGCGGATCTGCACGTCCTTGATCTCACACAGCCAGCCGTCGATGTGCATGATGAAATCGTCGAACTGCTCGTCGTCCGGCCGGTTGGACAGGCCGAGGTCGTGGTCCATCTTCGCGGCCTGGATCAGCGTCCAGATCTGCGCGCGGATCGCCGGCAGCTTCGCCGGGTCGAGCGTGGCGATGTTGGCGTGCTCGTCCAGCAGCTGCTCCAGGCGGGCGATGTCGCCGTAGGACTCGGCGCGCGCCATCGGCGGGATCAGGTGATCGACCAGCGTGGCGTGCGCCCGGCGCTTGGCCTGCGTGCCCTCGCCCGGGTCGTTGACCAGGAAGGGGTAGATCAGCGGCAGGTCGCCGAGCGCCGCGTCGGTGCCGTCGGAGGCGGACATGCCCACGTTCTTGCCGGGCAGCCACTCCAGGTTGCCGTGCTTGCCGACGTGCACCACCGCGTGCGCGCCGAACTCATCGGCCACCCAGCGGTAGGCGGCCAGGTAGTGGTGGCTCGGCGGCAGGTCCGGATCGTGGTAGATCGCCACCGGGTTCGCCCCGAAACCGCGCGGGGGCTGCACCATCACGACGATGTTCTCGTCACGGAGGGCGGCCAGCACGATGTCGCCGTTGTCGGTGTAGAGCTCGCCGGGCGGCGGGCCCCAGTGCTGGACGACGCCCTCCCGGAAATCCTCGGGGAGGGTGTCGAACCAGGCCTGGTAGCGCGCGCCCGGAATCCGCACCGGGTTACCGGCCAGCTGCTCCTCGGTGAGCCAGTCCGGGTCCTGCCCACCGGCCGCGATCAGGGTGTGGATCAGGGAGTCGCCGTCGTAGGACCCGAAGTCACCGATCCGGTAGCCACGCTCGGCCATCGCCGCGAGCAGGGCGACCGTCGAGGCGGGCGTGTCCAGGCCGACCGCGTTGCCGATCCGGGCGTGCTTGGTGGGGTAGGCCGAGAGCATCAGCGCGATCCTGCGGTCGGCCGGCGGGACGTGCCGCAGGCGCGCGTGAGCGGTGGCGATGCCGGCCACCCGGGACGCGCGCTCGGGGTCGGCCACGTAGACCGAGAGGCCGTCCTGGTCGATCTCCTTGAACGAGAACGGGACCGTGATGATCCGCCCGTCGAACTCCGGGATCGCCACCTGGGTCGCCGCGTCCAGCGGGGACAGGCCGTCGTCGCTGGCCTCCCAGGTCGCGCGCGAGCTGGTCAGGCACAGGCCCTGCAGGATCGGCACGTCGAGGTCGGCCAGCACACCGACATCCCACGCCTCGTCGTCGCCGCCGGCGCTCGCGGTCGCGGGGCGGGTGCCGCCGGCCGCGAGCACGGTCACCACCAGGGCATCCGCCTTGCGCAGCTCGGCGAGCAGCTCCGGCGACGCGGTGCGCAGCGAGGCCGTGAAGATCGGCAGAGCGCGGGCGCCCTTCGCCTCGATCGCCTGGCAGAGCGCCTCGACGAACGCGGTGTTCCCGGCCATGTGGTGCGCGCGGTAGTAGAGGACGGCGACGGTCGTCTCCGCCTCCTTCGCGTCCCGCGGAAGGATCCCCCACTGCGGGCTCTCGACCGGCGGCGCGAAGCCGTTGCCGGTGAGCAGCACCGTGTCGGAGAGGAAGTCGTGCAGGCTCGTCAGGTTCTCCGCGCCGCCCTGGGCGAGGTAGAGGTGCGCGTCGGCAGCGATGCCGGCCGGGACCGTGGAGAGCTTCATGAGGTCGGCGTCCGGCGCCATCTCGCCGCCGAGCACCACCACCGGGATCTCCCCGCCGAGCAGCGCGTCGAGCCCCTCCTCCCACGCACGGCGGCCGCCGAGGATGCGGACGACGACCAGCTCGATCCCGTCGAGCAGGGCCGGCAGGTCGTCGACCCCGGTGCGGGCCGGGTTGCCGAGCCGCCAGGCCGAGCCGCTGGCCCGGGCGCTGAGCAGGTCCGTGTCGGACGTCGACAGCAGCAGAAACACGCGTGCGCTCCCCTCGGGGTCCGCGCCCCGGGTAGTAGAGAAATCACGGCGACCGGAGTTCCTGGCTCCCGGGCTGAGCACTGGTCGGCTGAGCCCGGTGACAGTGGCGGGACCGCGCCGGACTCGCACCGGCTTCCTCCGCAGCGTCACCGCTGACATTCACTTGTTCCGCCACACGCTACTGGACGCCCGGACGTGACCGGGTTCCGATGCCGGACCGATTTCGTGACGCCGCTGACGGGCCGTGTGATGCCGCTGACGAAGTTGTGATGCTGCCGACCCGAGGCTGCGGTCCTGTCGGAGGCCGCCCGTAGTATCCGGGCCGTGACTCGCCTTCGTCAGTCGGACACCGACGCCTGCCCCGGCGCGCTGCGGCTCCACGCCGCGGCCGACGGGCTGCTGGCGCGGGTCCGGCTGCCCGGTGGTCTGCTGAGCGGCGCCCAGCTGCGCTCGCTGCGCGAGCTCGCCGAGGAGTTCGGCGACGGCCGGCTGGAGCTGACCTCACGAGCGAACCTGCAGCTCAGGGCCTTGAAGGCAGAGCAGGCGGAGACCTTGGCGGCCCGCTTGCGCGACGCCGGGCTGCTGCCCTCGTCAACCCACGATGCGGTACGCAACATTGCCGCGCCGCCGCTCGCCGACGATCGGATCCGCCGAGCGGTGGGCGAGCTGGACGCCGCGATCTGCGCCGACCCCGCGCTGGCCGCGCTGCCCGGCAAGTTCCTGTTCGCGATCGGTCCCGTGCCCCTCGCCGCCGATGTCGCCGCGTTGCCGGCGGGACGTGGGTTCGCGCTGCGGTTCGGCGGCCACGACACCGGCCTGCGGGTGGGTGCGGAGCGGGTGGTGGAGGCGCTGGTCGTCGCGGCGCACGCGTTCCTGGCGGAGCGCTCGGCGCAGCGGCCGGCCGACGCCTCCGGGGCTGCCTGGCGGCTGCGCGAGCTGACCGGCGGGCCGGCCCGGGTGTCGGCCCGGGTCGCCGCCGAGCTCGGCCTCACAGCGGCGGCCGTCACAGCAGCGGGCCTCACAGCGGGAAACGTCAGGGCGAGCAGCGTCATGACGGACAGCGTCACGACGGGAGACGCCACAGCCGCAGGCGTCACAGCCGGGAGCGTCACGACGGCGGCCGCAGCCGAGGGGGTCGAGCCTGGCGGCCTGGTGGGCGTCGTGACCGGAAATGGTCAGTTCGCGGCTGGGGCTCTGGTGCCACTCGGGCGGCTCGAGGGCGTACAGCTGAGGGCCTTGGAGGACGCGGAGCGTCTCGTCGTCACGCCGTGGCGTGGCGTCCTGGTGCCCGGCCTGACCCGAGCCGCGGCCGAGGGCCGGGTCGAGCGGATGGCCGCCGCCGGCCTGGTGGTGACGGCCACCTCGCGATGGACCGGGGTCAGCGCGTGCGCCGGCCGTCCCGGGTGCGCGAAGTCCCTGGCCGACGTGCGGGCCGAGGCCGACGCCGCGACCCGTTTCGTGAAGGACGGCCTGCCGGTGCACTGGGTGGGTTGCGACCGCGCGTGCGGGAGCCCGGCCGTGTCCCACGTCCGGGTCGAGGCGACCCCGGCCGGCTTCGAGGTGACCCGCCGCACCGCCGCGGGCGCGCCGCTCGGCGACCCGGCCCTGGGCGCGGCGGCGGAGACGACCGCCCTTGACGAGCCGGCGGCAACGACAGGCCTTGGCAAGCTGACGGCAGCGGAGACGACAGGCCCTGGTGAGCCGGCGGCGGCGACAGGTTCCGGTGGGCCGGCGGCGGCGACAGGCTCCGGTGAGCCGCCGGCGGCGGAGGCGACAGGTCTTGGTGAGCTGGTGGCGGGGGCGAGGAGGGCCTGATGGCGTATGAGTACGAGCACGACGGCGCGGAGATCTACCGGCGGTCGTTCGCCACGATCCGGGCGGAAGCCGATCTGGGCGGGCTGCCGGCGGACGTGGCCCGCGTGGTGGTCCGGATGATCCACGCCTGCGGCATGGTGGACCTGGTGCGGGATGTCCGTTTCAGCCCAGGGGTCGCCACGGCGGCGCGCAAGGCGTTGCTCGACGGGGCGCCGATCCTGTGCGACGCGGAGATGGTGGCGTCCGGCGTGACCCGCAAGCGGCTGCCCGCCGGCAACGACGTGATCTGCACCCTGCGGGATCCGAGCGTGCCGGAGATCGCCGCGCGGATCGGCAACACGCGCAGCGCCGCCGCCATGGACCTCTGGGGTGATCGGCTCGGCGGGGCGGTGGTCGCCATCGGTAACGCGCCGACCGCGCTGTTCCGGCTGCTGGAGATGATCCAGGCCGGTGCGCCCCGGCCGGCCGCGGTGCTGGGCATCCCGGTCGGGTTCATCGGGGCGGCGGAGTCCAAGGAGGCTCTCGCCGAGTCCGATCTGGAATACCTGATCGTGCGCGGCCGGCGTGGCGGCAGCGCGATGACCGCCGCGGCCGTGAACGCGCTGGCCTCGGAAAACGAATAGAACCCGAAAGCGGATCCAGGACGATGACGAACGACGTGGTTGCCGGGCGGCTCTACGGGGTCGGGCTCGGGCCCGGCGACCCGGAGCTGGTCACGGTCAAGGCAGCGAGGCTGATCGAGAACGCCGACGTGGTGGCGTACCACGCGGCGCGGCACGGGCGGAGCAACGCCCGCGCGATCGCGGCCGGCTACCTGCGGGAGGGCCAGATCGAGGAGGCCCTGATCTACCCGGTGACCACCGAGACCACCGACCACCCGGGCGGCTACCAGGGCGCGATCGACGAGTTCTACGAGCAGGCCGCGGCCCGGCTCGCCGCACATCTGGACGCCGGTCGCGACGTGGTGGTGCTGGCCGAGGGCGACCCGTTCTTCTACGGCTCCTACATGCACATGCACAAGCGGCTCGCACACCGCTACGTGACGACCGTCGTTCCCGGCGTGACGTCGGTGAGCGCGGCCTCCGCGGTGCTGGGCCGCCCGCTGATGGAGCGCGACGAGGTGCTCACCGTGCTGCCCGGCACGCTGCCGCCGGAGGAGCTGGCGCGCCGGCTCGCGGGCACCGACTCGGCAGCGGTGATGAAGCTCGGCCGGACGTTCGGCGGGGTGCGCGACGCGTTGGCGACGTCGGGGCGGCTGGACGACGCGTTCTATGTGGAGCGGGCCACGATGGCCGCCGAGCGGGTCGGCCGGTTGTCCGAGATCGATCCGGAGACGGTGCCGTACTTCTCGCTGGCGCTGCTGCCGAGCCCGGCGGCGACGGCCTTCGTCGAGGGCGAGCCGGCGCGCACGGCCGTGGGGGCGGCGGGGACGGCCGGGCAGGAGATCGGGCCGGAGGAGCGGGCCGGCGGGGTGACCGTCGTCGGGCTCGGGCCGGGCGCGCCCGGCTGGCTGACCCCGGAGGCGCGGGAGGCACTGGCCGGAGCCGACGACCTGGTCGGCTACACGACGTATGTGGATCGGGTGCCGGCCGGCCCGGGCCAGGTGCGGCACGCCTCGGACAACAGGGTCGAGGCGGAGCGCGCCGCGTTCGCGCTGGACCTGGCGAAGCGCGGGCGCCGCGTGGTCGTCGTCTCCTCCGGTGACCCGGGGGTGTTCGCGATGGCCGCCGCGGTGCTGGAGGTGGCCGAGGATCCGCAGTGGAAGGACGTCCCGATCCGGATCGTCCCGGGCCTGACCGCCGCCCAGGCCGTGGCGAGCCGGGCGGGCGCGCCGCTGGGCCACGACTTCTGCGTCATGTCGCTCTCCGACCGGCTCAAGCCGTGGTCGGTCATCGAGGCCCGGCTGGCCGGCGCCGCCGCCGCGGACCTGGTCGTCGCGATCTACAACCCGGCCTCGCAGACCCGTAAGGAGCAGCTGGTGCGCGCCCGCGAGGTGCTGCTGGAGCACCGCGCGGCGACCACCCCGGTCATCGTCGGCCGGGACGTCGGCGGCCCAGAGGAATCGGTGCGGGTCACCACGCTGGGCGAGCTGGATCCGGCCGGCGTCGACATGCGCTGCCTGCTGATCGTCGGCTCGTCCCAGACCAGGGCCGTGACCAGGGGGAACAGTCAGACCATCGTGTACACGCCGCGGCATTACCCGAGCGCGGAGCCGCCGCACAGCGCCGGCTGATCATCGACCGGGGCGGGGGAAATGAATCGTCCGCTCCCGAATCGCACCGTGGAGCAACCGCACTGCATCGACGGATACCTGAGGGCATCGCATTGACGCGCCGATGGGAGGGGTCACCAGAAAGCTAACGCTGTGAAGGGCTCCCCCCATGTCTCTCGCCGGTCGGCGCGCCGCCATCCTTGCCTCTTCACTCCTTTTCTCGGTTCTCGCACCGGCCGGTGCGGCCTCCGCCGCGGCCAAGCCCGCCCCGGCCAAGAAGCCGGCGATCGCGGCTGCCCCGGCCAAGAAGCCCGCGGTCGTGGCCACCCCGGCCAAGAAGCCCGCCGTCGTGGCGACACCGGCCAAGGTCGTGGCCGCCCCGGCCAAGCCGACCACCGCCGTGACCAAGTCGGCCGTGCCGACCCTCGCGAGCCGGCTGACCGCGGTGCGGGCCGCCAAGACGATCAACTACTACCCGTCGAACGCCGGCTGGTCGGCCATGTGGACCAACTTCGACCCGGTCAAGATCGAGGCGGACCTGACCCGGGCGAAGGAGCTGGGCGCCGACAACGTGCGGGTGATCGTCTTCCCGACCGCGTTCGGCTACCCGGCTCCGAAGGCCGACTACGCGGCCAAGCTGAGCAAGTTCATCAGCATCGCGGACGGCGAGGGCCTGACCGTGAAGCTGACCCTGTTCGACTGGTGGGCGGGCTACACCGACACCGCCGGCAGCTCGGCGTGGGCGAAGGCGGTGCTCACGCCGTACGCGAACGATCCCCGGGTCCTCTCGGTCGAGGTGCAGAACGAGTTCGACCCGACCAACGCCGGCGGCGTGACCTGGATCCGGAAGATCGTCCCGGCGATCCGGGCGGCGGTGCCGACGATGCCGCTGACCGCGTCGGTGTCCGGCACGACCGGCGCGGCCGGGCTGGCGCAGATCCGCACGGTGCTCGCCGCGACCCCGCTCGACTACCTGGACTTCCACTTCTACGGCGACTCGGAGCGGGCCCTCGCCGAGATCCGCAAGGCGCAGGCCGCGGCCGGCTCGTTCCCGATCGTGATCGGCGAGACCGGGCTGAGCACGGCGACCGGCAGCGAGGGCGCGCAGGCCGCGTACCTGGCGCGGGTGTTCGCGGCGGCGAAGGTCGCCGGGGTCGGCTCGGTCGCCCCGTGGACGCTCTCCGATTTCAGCACCGGCGCTATCCCGAGCAACTCGGCGGTCTCCAAGATCCCCGCGCAGTACAAGTTCGGCCTGTACCGGGCGGACGGCTCGGCGAAGGCGGCGGCCGCCGTGGTGCGGACGTACTGGGCCGGTCAGCCTCTCACCAACAGCGTGCTCGACCTGGGTTTCGAGGCGACCGCCGGCAACTCGCCGTGGGGGCCGTACCTGGCCGAGCACGGCACCGCGGAGCGCGTCACCGGGGTGGCGCACGGCGGAGCCGGGTCGGTGCGCTTCACCGGCACCAGCCGGACCGGCGCGGGCCTGCCGTCGCTCCGGCTCGCCCCGGTCACCCCGGTGCAGGCCGGCCTGAAGTGGCACGCCGAGGCGTGGGCCCGGGGCCAGAACCTGACCGGCAGCACCGAGATCGCGCTGAGCTGGTTCGACGCCAACGACAAGTGGCTGGGGCAGACGCAGTCGAAGCCGCTGCCGACCGGCACCACCGGCTGGACGCGGCTGACGGTGGACACGACCGCCCCGGCGGGTGCCGCCGCGGTGCAGCTTCACCTCAAGTCGGGCGACAACAAGGGCACCGTCTGGTTCGACGACGTGGCGATGTCCTGACCGATGCCGATCCGGTGGAACAGGCGGGCGTAGGCGTCCGTCGTGCGTTCCCAGGATGACGGGTCCGCGTGCCGCCGGCCGATCAGGCCGACGGCACTGCCGATTCCGGCGGCGAGCGCGGCCGGGTCCGCGGGAGGGACGAAGACCGTTCCCGCGTACGGACCGGCCGCCTCGACGAGGCCGCCGACGGACGTCACGACGACGGGCAGGCCGTGGCTCATCGCGATGTGCAGAGGGCCGCTCGCCGAGCTGCGCCGGTACGGCAGCACCACCAGGTCGGCTCCCGCGAAGTACTCGTCGACCTCGGCGTCCGGCACGTACCGGTTGACGAAGGTGATCCGGTCCCGGGCCGGCGACCGCTCGAT
Organism: Actinoplanes cyaneus; assembly: GCF_016862095.1. Taxonomy (GTDB): domain Bacteria; phylum Actinomycetota; class Actinomycetes; order Mycobacteriales; family Micromonosporaceae; genus Actinoplanes; species Actinoplanes cyaneus. The sequence continues at coordinate 125,360 of NZ_BOMH01000051.1, read as the reverse complement.
CAGCTCGGCCGGCAACGTCCAGCCCTCCCACGTCTCCCCCACCACGGTCAGGTGGTGTTCCGGGCCGAGCGTCCCGAAGGCCTCGATCAGATCTTCGAGCCCCTTGTACGGGCGGATCGTCCCGAAGTAGAGCAGCCGCCGGACACCGTCCGTGCGGGTCCGTGGCGCCTGGACGGCGTGGTGGTCGAACGGCCCGTGCAGGGCGATCTCGGCCGGCACCCGCCCCAGGTCGTACGCGGTGGACAGCGCCTCCCGGTCGAACGCCGAGTGCACCACCACCCCGGAGGTCCGCGCGAGCAGGGGCCGGATCGCCGCTCGCACGTACCGGGCGGCCCACCGGTGCCGCAGTTCCCCGGTGTCCTGCACCTCGTGGAACTCGATCACCACCGGGATCCCGAGCCGCCGCGCCGCCAGGGCGAGCACCAGGTACGAGTGCAGCACCGCCCCGGTCCACCACTGCAGCACCAGCACGTCCGGCCGCTGCGCGCGCAGGAACGCGACGGCCCGGGCCAGGCTCGGCACTGCCCACCAGTCGACGCCGTCGAAGACCGGGACGCCCGCGTCGTACCGCAGATCGCTGAGCCGCTGCCCGACGCGCTCGCGCCCGGGGTAGAGCCGGGCCGGCAGCAGCCGCCGCATGAGGATGGCGCTGACGTCGAAACGCTCCTGGAGCGCGTTGCTGAGCCGGCAGGTGTAGTAGCTGATCCCGGAGAGGAAGTGCCACCCGGAGCCGGCGACCACCACCCTAGGACGTCGCGATGCAGGCACGGTAGACCTCCTCGATCCGGGGGACGACGCGGGCCGCGGTGAAGTCGAGCCCGCGGTGCCGGCCGGCGGCGCGCAGCCGGGCGGCGAGGTCGTGGTCGGTGAGCACCCGCAGCAGCGCGGCGTGCAGCGCGTCCACGTCGCCGGGCGGCACCAGCAGGCCGCTCTCGCCGTCGCGGACCACGTCGGTGAGCCCGCCGGCGGCCGACGCGACCAGCGGCGCGCCGGCCAGCATCGCCTCGACCGCGACCTGGCCCATGCCCTCGTTCAGGGACGGGACCACGCCGGCCGCGGCGCCGTGGAAGGCGGCCATGACCTGCGCGTGCGGGACGTCGTGGCGGATCAGGGTGCCGGGCGGTGGCGGCGGGGTGTCGTCGCGGCGGGTGCCGAGGCAGACCAGGGCCGGGGCGGGGCCGGGGCCGGCCCAGCCATCGGTCAGCCTGCGGTACGCGTCGAAGAGCACCCCGATCCCCTTGTGCGGCCCGAGCGCGCCGACGAAGAGCAGGTAGTCGCCGCCCGGCAGCCACTCCGGCCGGGGCGTCTCCCGGGCCAGCGTGTCGAGCCCGTCCGGCACCAGGCTGGAGATGACCGTGACGGGCAGGCCGGCGGGCAGGTTCGCCTGGGCCAGCGACCGCGCCACCGAGGTGGAGATCGCGGTGAGCGTGTCGATGCCGCGATGCCGGTGCGCGTGCAGGCCGGTGGTGAGGACCAGCGAGCGGGGGCCGCCGTACTGGGCGGAGGCGCAGCTCACGCAGCGGGTCAGCCCCGGGCCGGAGCACGGGCGGCCGTTGCGCGCCAGCGTCTTGCGGACACAGGCGAGCCCGAAGTCGTGCGCGGTGTGCACGTGCGGCCGGCCGAACGACGTCCGTCGCAGCGGCAGGTAGCTGTACATCAGCCAGTCGTGGCTGTGCACCACGTCGAAGTGCTCGGCGCGCAGCAGCCGCGCGATGCCGGCGGTGGTCAGCGGGTCGGGCACGGTCGGATGGAACGGCTTGCGCGGGTCCTCGTTCAGGCCCGGCACGAGCGTGTTCGCGACGCTGCGGACACGCTGGACACGTACCCCGTTGATGGTTTCCGATCGTGCCGTGCCCGGCGTCGCGAGGGTGAGCACCGTGACGTCGTGGCCGCGGCGGACCAGCTCCTCGCTGCTGGTCGCGATGCTGCGCTCCAGCCCGCCGATCACCGGGGTGTAGAGGTTGGACAGGTGCAGGATCCTCATGAGCCGACGGCCCTCCTCAGACTGAGCGCGACCGCGCCGACGAGCAGCGCCGAGACCGCCTGCCCGGCCATCCAGGCGATCCCCGCGCCGGTCACCCCGGCGCCGGGCAGCAGCAGCCAGGAGAGCGTGAGACAGGTGACGGCGCGCGCCACGTTGAGCCGGCGGCACAGGCGGAACTCGCCGTGCGACCGCCAGTGCGCGACGGCCAGGTTGGTGATCGCGTCCGGGACGGCGGCCAGCACCAGGATCTTCAGGAGCATCCCGCCCTCGGCCGCGTAGGCCGCGCTGAACAGGGCCAGGATCTGATCACCTTCGGTCAGCAGCAGCGCGGCCGGCGCCCCCACCATGGCCAGCACGACGATCGCGGCGCGGCGCAGGCCGACCCGGGCCGCGTTGGTGCGCTCGGCGTAGAGCGCCGAGGCGACCGCCGGCGAGACCATGAACAGCATCGACGCGGTCATCCAGGCCAGGTAGAAGTGGGCGTTGGCGCCCGGCCCGAGCCGCGCCGTGACCAGCACCGGCAGCAGCGCGGCCGGCCCGGCCTGGGTCAGGTTGATCAGGTGGTGACCGGTCAGGGCCGTTCGCAGGTGCGGCAGCTCCGAGCCGAGCCCGGTCAGGCGCAGTCGCGCGCCGGGCCGCAACCGGCCCAGCCCGGCGGCCACCGTCACGACGCTGACCAGCAGCGTCGGCAGGGTCCACGAGACGACCACGACGCCGGCCGAGTGCGCCCCCGCGGCCAGGATCGCGGCGAGAGCGCCGATCTTCCCCAGGGCGAGGGCCAGATTGCGTACGAACATGCCATGCCCCGCGCGGTGGGCCACGTACACGTTGTCGAGCAGCGTGGTGGCCGTGATCGCGGTCGCCGCGCAGACCAGCGCGGCCGCCCCGGCCGGGCGCTGCAGGAAGCCGAAGTTGGCGGCGGCCATCGGGACCAGCACCGTCCCCGCGGCGGCCGCGGCGGCGGTCGCGGCGCAGCCGGCGAGCAGGCCACCGCTGACGATCCGGGCCCAGAGGTCCGGGGCACTGCCGGGCAGCCGCTGGATGAACATGTGGCCGGCGCCGAGGTTGGCGATCATGCTGAGCGCGGTGGCCGCCGAGATCAGCGCGGTGGCGTTGCCGACGAGCGGCTGCGGGATGGCCCGGGCGGCGAGCATCCAGTAGACGTAGCCGAGGCCGCCGTTGACGACGGTGGTCGCCATGATCAGCAGGCTGTTGCGGGCCAGCGAGTCGTTCATGACCCGGCGCGACGCGGTGATCAGCACGCGGTACGCCCCCGGTCGTTCCGCGCCCGCCCGGAAGCGCCGCCCTGCGCCTTGGCGTAGAAGACGGTGCTCGCCTCGCCCACGCTGATCCCGATCGGACGCAGGCAGCCGTCCGGCGGCAGGGCCGGGACCCGGACGCTGAGCGCGTAGACCTTCCCGGTCATCATCGTCACCCGCCGGGTGGCGACGACAGCGCCGCCGACCCGCAGGCGCAGCCAATCGGTGCGGGTCGGCAGGCCGGAGTTGGTGATCCGGACCGGGACGGCCAGGCCGCGGGCCGGGACGGTGACCGGGTGGGTGATGCCGGCCGCCCAGCCGTTCAGCGCGACCGTCAGGTACCCGGGCAGAACCGGGTGCGAGCTGGTCTCCACCGTGCGGATCGCTGCCACTCCCACCAGCGCGGACAGCCCGATCGGGAGCAGGATCGCCGCGGCGGTGCGGGCGGTGGCCCGGCGGCGGGCCCCGGAGAGGTCCGCCGTCCGCCCGGCGGCGCGCTGGGCCGGGACGCCCGGCTCGTCGCAGGGCTCGCCGGCCACCGGGCGGCCGAGGTGGAGCCGGAGCAGACCGGCCGCCGCCAGCACGGTGGCCAGCAGCGCGCACCCGGCGATCAGCGGGACCGGCGCGACAGCGGCGCCGAGCGGATGCAGCAGCAGCGCCACCGCGGGGAGGGTGAGCAGGCCGGCGAGCACGGTCAGGCCGGCTCTGACGGCCGGGACGCCGGATTCCGCGGGGCGTCCGATGACCGCGCGGACCCAGAGCTCACCGATCGCAAGCAGCGCCAGCAGGCAGGCCGCCAGCAGCAACGGCCAGGGCAGGCTCGCCGCGGGGAGCAGAACGGCGAGGCTCGCGTACGCGATCACGAGCGGCCGGAGAATCGTCGTCATCATCGGGTTCCCTCGTGGACCGGCTGGCCCAGGCTGCCGAAGTCGAACCGGTAGATCGCCAGGTGCGGGCCGTCATAGAGCTTGATCAGCCACGGCATCGTGTCGAACTTGGTCAGTTGCGCCCGGTCGAAAGCGGGCACGCCGTCGTGGCGCAGCGGCTCGTTCGTCTCGAAGTAGATGTTGATGTCCGGCACCTGCTCGGCCATCCGGCGGTCCACGACGAGGAACTCGAAGCGCCAGTCGCGCAGCTGGGCGAGCAGCGCGGGCGCGATCGGCTGCCCGGGCGCGGCGCGGTAGAGGTCGTACGCGGGAAAGCTCTCCGATCCTGTCGTCGGCCGCTGCTCACCGTAGGAACCCAGGATCAGCCCCGAGTAACGGTCGGCCACCAGGCGGATCCCGTGTCCCTGGGTGTCGAGCAGCCAGTGCGCGGCGGCCAGCACCTCCGGCGTGGCGGCCCGGGTGTCCGAGCCGTAGACCGGCGGCCCGGGGAACCGGTAGGACGGGTTCATGCCGGCCGCGTTGTTGCCGACCAGCAGCAGCGCGCAGATCCCGGCCAGCCCGGCCCCGGCAGCGGTCCGCCCGGCCGTCGACAACCGCGGTTGCAGCCGTCGCACCCGGTCCAGCAACGCCACGACCACCGGCGCCGCCGCGATCGCCAGGCCCAGGTAGCTGAACGCCCACGAGCGGCGCGCCCCCTCGGCCCCGGCCGGGGTGAGGATCAACGCCGTCGCCGGGAAGTAGAGCGCGCCGACCAGCAGCATCGCGGTGGTCCCGGCACGGGCGACCGGCTCGTCGGTGTAGCGCAGGCGCCACCACAGGCCGACAGCGGCGACCATGGCGATCAGCGCGACGACCGGGGCGACGTACGCCGCGGACTGCTCCCACCAGGGCAGCACCGACTTGCTGAACAGCTCCCGGCCGCCCTCCTCGCCGCCGGCCAGCCCGCTGAACTGGTTCAACGCCCGGCCCAGGTACGGGTCGAGGTAGTCGCCGGTGCGGGGGGCGACGACGGCGAGCCAGGCGGCCACGATCAGCGCGGTGCCCGAGGTGAGCGCCCACGCGGCCCGGGCCGGGGTGATCAGCTCCCGCGCGGGGATCGAGTGGATCGTGCAGACCAGCGCCAGCAGGCCGACGATGCCGGTCAGCCAGAGCGCGGTGAGGTGGTGCGTGGCGGTGGTCGCCGCGGCCAGCAGCAGGGTGAGCGCGGACCAGCCGAGCCGGGCCGGCACGGTGGTCGCCCGCAGCGCGCGCAGGGTCGCGACGAGCGCCCACACCATGATCGGCAGGGACAGCGACTCGTAGCCGAACTGGGTGTCGAAGAAGAGGAACGAGCTGTTCAGGCTGTACCCGATGGCGGCCGCCGCGGCGATCCGCGGGTCCGGCCGCAGCTGCCCGGCCAGCACCGCGACGCCGAGCGTCAGCAGCACGTGCGCGGTGGTCAGCACGAACAGCGCGGACTGCCAGATGCTCAGCCCGGTGAGCGCGGCCAGCGACGCCACGCAGGCGTGCAGGCCGGGGTAATCGCCGATGACCCGGACGATCGGGTTCAGCTCGAAGAGCCGGCCGTCGACGAGGATGTCGTGGCTCTGACCCCAGTGCGCATACTCGTCGTGGTAGAGCGGGCCGCTCGGGTGCCGCAGCAGTTTCGGCAGGTAGGTGAAGGCGCCGTAACCGATCAGCACGGCCAGCCGCAGTCGCGCCGAGGTGCCGCGACGCAGCGCCCAGTACCCGGCCGACAGTGTGAACAGCAGCATCCCGGCCCAGAACCAGCCGAACTGCCCGCTGTCGCCGAACTCGGCCCGCCGGTACGCGACCACGATCGCCGCGGCGCCGGCCGCCCCCGCGACGGTCAGGGTGATCGCGCACCGGGCGGCCTCGGCCACGCGTCCGCGACGCTCGCGTGGCCGTGAGCCGGCGAGTCCCGGCGCCAGCCGGGTGATGACCGTGCTCACAAGCCTCCCGCTTCCGCGGGGATCGTCGGCATCCCGGTCATCGCCGAGTACACCTCCCGGGTCGCGGTGACCACGTCGTCCCAGGTGGGAAGCGGCGCCGGGGTGGCCGACCGGCCGGCCGCGGCGGCGTCCCGCAGCGCGCCGGCCAGCACCGTCTCGTCCTCCGGGTCGGTCAGCCGCACCCACGCCGAGGTGCCGGCCATCGCGGCCAGCTCCTGGTGGGCGGGGATCGGTGAGGCGACCGTCGGGATGCCGGCGGCGAGCGCGTCGGCGACGGTCATCCCGAACGCCTCGTGTGCCGAGGCGGAGACCACCGCGGACGCCCGGGCCAGGCAGCCGGCGAACGCGGCGTCGTCGAGCCGGCCGTGGAAGACGACCCGGCCGGCCACCCCGAGGCGGCCGGCGAGCTGCCGGAGCGAGGAGGCGGCCGGTCCGTCGCCGACCACGTCCAGGCGGTACGCCGGCCCGAGCGGCGCCATCGCCCGGATCACCCGGTCGACCCGCTTGTAGTGCTCGAGCCGGCCGACGCAGAGGATGCCGCGCACCCCGGGTCGCGTGCCGGGGACGACCGGGCGCGGGTCGGTCCCGTTCGGGATCACCACGACCCGCCCGTGCGCCTCCGGGAAGTCGCGCAGCAGCAGGTCCCGTTCGGCGCCGGTGACGCAGACGATCCGGCCGGCCCGGCCGATGATCCGCCGGCCGAGCGGCCGGTAGACCGGGTGCAGCGCGGCACGGAACCGGGTGTGCCCGGTCCCGTGGTAGTGCGGCGTGAAGACCAGCGGGGTCGGGTGCCGGACCAGAGCGGCGCCCAGCGACACCAGTGCGTGGTAGCTGTGGGTGTGCAGGACGTCGTACTCGACGGCGTGGTCGCGTGCCCACCGCCACAGCGGCAGCGAGACCCGGTAGTTGCCGGCCGGCACGGTCAGCGGGAAGCGCCGGACCAGCACGCCGTCCTCGATCGACGTGGATCGGGTGGCGTGCTGGGTGAGCACCTCGACGTCGTCGCCGGCCGCGACCAGTCCGTCGCAGAGGCGCCGGACGTGCGTCTCCACCCCGCCGACGTCGGGATGGTAGGCGTTGCAGACGACGCCGATCCTCATCGTGCGGACCGCCCGGCGACCTGTCGCGCACCGCGCCGCAGTCCACGCGGCCACTCCCGGGCGATGGTCCGCAGCACCCGGATGCCGTCGGTGAACGCGTTCAGGTTGCTCACCCCGTGGATCCGGTTGTGCTCGAAACTGGACACCTCCTGGATGGTCAGCCGGGCCCGGGCGGCACGCAGGTTGAGCAGCGTCTCGATCTCGAACCCGTCACCCCAGAGGCGCCCGTCGCCGCTCGCGGGCGCGGGCGTGGTGCTGTCCAGGTCGAAGACGTCCAGGTGGCACGCCCAGAACGCGTTGTAGCCGTAGCAGAGGTCGCTGTACCGCGTACCGAACAGGATGTTGACCAGGACGCTGAGCAGGTGATTGCCGGCCCGGCGCAGCCGGGTGATGTCGGCGCTGCCGCCACCGGGACGGAACCGCGATCCCTTGGCGAAGTCGGCGCCGCCGCGCAGCGCCGCGAGGAAGCCGGGGATCTCGGCCGGGTCGGTCGACCCGTCGGCGTCGATCATCACGATGATGTCGCCGGTGCACGCGGCGAAACCGCAGGCCAGGGCGTTGCCTTTGCCCTTGCGGTTCTGGGTGACGACCCGGATGTCCGGGCGCAGCCGCCGCGCCACCGCCACGGTGTCGTCGGTGGAGCCTCCGTCGACCAGGATGACCTCGTCCACCTGGGGCAGCCGGTCCAGCACGTGCGGCAGGTTGCGGGCCTCGTTGAGCGCCGGAACGACGACGCTCACGATCGGCTCGGGTCCGGATTCGGGCTCGGGTCGAACCGGCGGCTCGACGATGGTCTGTTCGGTGCCGGCAGGGAGCACACGGTCGACCGTGGGCATGGGTTCTCCGATCGAGCAGGGTGGAGGCGGCCTAGGCGGGCCGGGCGCATGGGTGCGGGTCGCGGGGGTCCGGGCGGTCACCCGGGAGGGGGCGGCCGGCGCCGAGGGATCCGGCGCCGGCAGTGCCGTCACGCCTTCGGCGCGTCGACGGTCCAGTCGTAGACGTCCTGGTGGGAGATCCGGTCACCGGTCGCGCCGGTGAAGCCGAGCCAGCCGCGGGCACCGGCCCAGTGCGCGACGTCGACCTTCTCGTCGAGCATCAGCCGCTCCTTGGCGGTGCGGTACAGCCCCTGCACGTGGACGCGCAGGCGGTTGGTGCCCGCGTCGTACGTGATCCGCGCCCGGAACGGCTTGCCGTAGAGCGGCATCGGGGCGGCAACCGCCTTGTGGTGCCGGTCCGGGTTGCCGCCCAGGACCACGGCCAGGTGGTTGCTGTTCGGATCGGCCGAGTTCTGGAACGTGTCGAACTCGATCGCGACGCTCTTGCGGATGCCGCGGTACCCGAGGCCGCCGCCCCAGCCGCCCAGGGCGCGCGGGCCGTGCCCCTGGGCCAGGAACGCGATGCCGTCCCCGCTGGGCCGGTTGTGGTGCAGGAACGCCTTGAACGACGTCGAGAACGAGCGGTTCAGGTCGACCCGCTCGGTGGACCACGCCGACCCGATCTGCTTGTAGCCGCCGGTGGTCACCTGGATGACCCGCTTCCCGGTGCTCTTCCGGGTGATCATCGAGGCGGTGCCGTTGAGCTCCAGATCGTCCCCGCGACCGTCGGTGATCGGATGGGTCTCGTGCGGGGCGCGGGGCGCGGCGGCCGCACCGGTGGAATACGCCGAGGCGAGTATGGACAGCACGGCGGAGGCCACCAGGCCACCCCGCGCCAGTCTCGACGAACGAGAGAGACGCACGACATGCTCCATTTCTGTCGTTTTGCCCGACTTGGACCTGGCCAAAGCTAGGACAGTCTTCGGAGCCGTGTGACCGAGTTGTGGTTATTTCTTCCGTTTGAGCCGATCTCGGACCTCACTGGTGGAAGTCCGCGATAGGGTGCCGCCCGGAACGAGCAAGCCACCGCCCGCGTAAGCCCGTGACGACATTCCAGGCAGGCGCTGTTCACGTGCGGCAGAATCGGGACCGTTCACCCGATGGGAGTGCCCGGCCCGCGGATCCGCACGGCGCGCCGCGATCAGCACACCGGTCCGGGCCGTCCGGCAGCACCGGCAGCACCGACTCAGGAGAACCGCCGCGGGTCGAAGAGGCCGATGTCGTGCCCGGTCGTGCCGGTCGTCGCCAGATCGGCGAGGATCTCCCCCACCACCGGTACGAACTTGAACCCGTGCCCGGAGAACCCGCAGCCCACCGTCACGGCGTCGTGCGCCGGGTGCCGGCTGATCACGAAATGCTCGTCCGGGGTGGTGGTGTACATGCACGGCTCCCCGCGCAGGTGCTCGCCGGGCAGGCCGGGCAGCACCCGGGCAGCGGCCGCCGCCATCTCCGCGATCTCGCTCGCATGCACGCCGGTGTCCAGAGTGTCCGGCGTGGTCGCGCTGCCCTTCCGGAAGAACGCGATCTTGGCGCCGCCGGCCGGCCCGTCGATCGCCGGGAAGCCGTAGACCTGCGTGCCGGACTCGTCCTCCCAGATGTAGATCGGGTGCCGCTCCGGCAGCCAGGCGTCCACCCCGCCGCGCGGCTGGAACCAGTGCTGCACCTGCCGTTCGATCGAGAACGGCACACCCAGGTCGGCGAGCAGCTCCGGCGCCCACGGACCGGGCGTGACGATCAACTGCCCGGCGGAGTAGACAGTGCTCGCGGTGATCACCCGGACGCCGTCACCGACCGGCTCCCAGGCCAGCATCGGCTCGTGGAACCGCAGGTCGGCGCCGTGCCGGTCGGCCAGCTCGAGCTGCGCGAGGACGGTGCGCTCGGGGCGCACGAAACCGGCCTTGGCCTCGTAGAGCGCCACCTCGTCCGGCCGGGGCGCCGTGGTCGGGAAGCGCTTGCGCAGCTCCGCGGCGTCCAGCAGCTCGTGCTCCAGGCCCCACCGCTCGGCGCTGGCGCGAGCCCCGGCGACCGTGCGGCTGTCCGGCGGGCCGGCCATGATCCCGCCGGTCAGGGTGATCACGTCGCGTCCGGAGTCGGCGGCGAGACGGTCGTACAACTCGTAGGCGCGCAACAGCAGCGGCACGTACTGCGAGCCCTCGAAGTACGACTGCCGGGTGATCCGCGAGCCGCCGTGACTGGCGCCGCGGTCGTGACCCGGCCCGTATCTCTCCAGGCCCAGCACCCGCAGGCCACGCTCGGCCAGGTGATGGGCGGCGGCGCTGCCCATGCCACCGAGTCCGGCGACGATCACATCGTAGGCGGGCATGTCAGCTCCTCGGACGGTTGCTCTGCGGGTCGGCCGGCGGCCGGCCGCCCATCGAAGTATCCGATCCGCACCTGAGTGCCCGCGTCAAACCGTGCCACCTCCGATCGTGCCCGTCTCGTACCGCGCCGGCCCCGGCATACTTCCCGCGTGGATCTTGCGTTTCTGGACGGCCCCCGGCCCCGCGCCTTCGCCCATCGCGGCGGGGCAGCCAAGGGCGACGAGAACACGGCCGCCGCCTTCGCCCGGGCGGTCGCGATGGGCTACCGGTACGTCGAGACGGACGTGCACGCCACGGCGGACGGCATCCCGGTCGTCATCCACGACGCCCGGCTGGACCGGCTGGCCGGCCGCCCCGACACGATCGCCGACCTGACCTGGGCTGATCTCTCCACGATCCGGGTCGGCGGCGAGTCCGCGGTGCCACGCCTCGACGAGGTGCTCGACGCCTGGCCACACCTGCGGTTCAACATCGACGTGAAGTCCGGCGCGGTCGTCGAACCGGCCGTCACGGCGATCCAGCGGGCCGGTGCCGGTGACCGGGTGCTGCTCGCCTCGTTCAGCGACGCCCGGCTGGCCCGGGCCCGCGCGCTGGCCGGCCCGCGGGTCGCGACCTCGCTCGGGATGCGCGGCGTGGCCCGGCTGCGGCTCGCGTCGCTGACCGGGCTGCCGGTACGCCTGCCGGAATCGGTGGCCGCCGTGCAGATCCCGGTCCGCCAGGGAGTCATTCCGGTGCTCACCCCGCGCTTTCTGGAATACGTCCACAGAATCGGCCGGGAAGTGCACGTGTGGACGATCGACGATCCCGAGGAAATGCGCAGGCTGCTCGACCTGGGGGTGGACGGGATCATGACCGATCGTGTCGAGGTGTTGCGGGACGTTTACTCTGCGCGTGGGCTGTGGTTGAGTTAAGGCAGGTCAGCGAAATTTCGACCAAGTTCGTTGAACCGGGGACATCAGCCGTTCGGCTGATGTCAGGGGGTCACGTCCCCTCGCATATTTTTTCTTTAAGTTTTGATCGCGGAAACCTTAAATGTGGTTCCGGAATTGATTTCTGTGAGAGGTGCTCCTAACGTCTGGGCGTCGGCGCCACACAATGGGCGAACGCCACACGCGAAAGGCACGTCATGGGAAGCACGGGTCACCGTCGTTCCGGCCTCGCAGCCGCCGGATCGAAGCGCGGCCGGCTGCTGGCCGTCGCGGCCGTGGTGGTCGCGGCCGGCGGCGCGATCGGGTTCGCACAGCTGTCACACGCCGACGAGACCCCGCAGACGAAGGCCGCCGGCGAGAGCGGCGCCGGCAAGGTCGTCAACGGCCAGAAGATCCTCACCGACACCTGCATCGACAGCAAGCTGCCGGCACACGACGGTTTCCAGAAGGGCGACCGGTGCGTCTCCACCGAGTTCGGTGAGGTGGCCTCGGCCGCGAACGACGCCGCGCTGCTGATCACCGAGGCGCCGGCCGACGTCGCGCCGAACACGCCGTTCACGCTCAAGGTCAGCACCCGCAACCTGATCCGGGACCGCTTCCTCGCGGCCGGCCAGGGTGGGTACTACGTGGAGTCCAGCGTCCTGCAGAACGGCATCGTCCGCGGCCACTTCCACACCGCCTGCCGCATGCTGGCCGCCACCAACGCGGCGCCGGACCCCGCGCCGGTGCCCGCGTTCTTCGTGGCCACCGAGGACAAGAAGGGCGGGAGGGCGCCGGACACGGTGACCATCCAGGTCCCGGGCCTGCCGACCGAGGGAACCGCGCAGTGCGCGTCGTGGGCCGGTGACGGCTCGCACCGTACGCCGATGATGGAGCGTGCCAACCAGACGCCGGCCATCGACGCCGTGCGGATCACCGTCCGGGCCGCCGGTGGCGGCAACAACAACGGTGGCAACCAGGGCGGGAACAACGGCGGGAACCAGGGCGGCAACCAGGGCAACAACGGTGGCAACCAGGGAAACACCGGCGGGAACAACAACACCGGGGGCAACACCGGGAACAACAACGGTGGCGCCAACCAGGGTGGCAACAACAACCAGAACAACGGTGGGAACAACACCGGCGGCAACACCAACCCCGGGACCGTGACCGCGACGCCCAAGACGACGGTCAAGTCGACGGTCAAGCCGGAGACCACCCGCGAGGCCGCCGGCGGCCAGAACCAGACCGAGACGCCGGCGACCACCAAGGGCACCACCAAGCCCGCCACCACCAGCAAGCCGGCCACCACCACCAAGCCGGCGACCACGAAGTCGACCAAGTCGACGACGACCACGGACTCCGACTCGTCCTCGTCCGGTGACTCGTCCTCATCGGATAACTCGGCCACCACGACCGAGACCACCAAGCCGGAGCCGGCGGCGACCGAGACGCCCGCCGCCGCCGGGGCAGCCGCGGACTACGGCATCGACGTCGGCGCGCCCGACAACGCCGCCCCGACGAGCACCACCGGCGACAACATCGCCGAGCCTCCGGCCAACACGAACTCCGGCGGGCCGTTCACGCTGGTGAGCGAGCACCCGGCGATCTTCGGCGGCGGTGCGGTGCTGGTCCTGCTGGCGATCATCGGGTTCGCCTTCACCAGGTCACGGCCGCGACGCTACTGATCCGCTGACGGGCGGCGCCCCGGGGTGCGTGGAGATTCTTCCGCGTACGCCGGGGTGCCGCTCTCGTCGTACCCCCGGCAGCGCCGCGAGGCGGGGCGGTGCTCACGACGTACGGGCAAAAGGTGATCTTCGGTCTTTGTGATTTCTCATCTTTTGGATGGTTCCGCCTCGTCCTGACGGTCGATTTCCGGAACCTGCGGGACTCTCGCCACAAGCGCCCTGAACAGCGGATCCATGGTCGAGGTAGCGTTCTTCGCGGGCGGGGCGGCACATCGGGAATCGTGGGGCCGGGCCGGTTGATCGGCAGAAATAAGGGTAGCCTTACTCGCCGAAGATCCTCCCACCGTGCAGCGAGGTGCAGACATGGCGAATCGACCGGCGCGACCTGCCCACGAAGGCGTGGTCACCCGGGTGGAGCAGCTGACGCCGCACATGGTGCGGGTGGTGGTCGGTGGCGAGGCGATCGCCCGGCTCGACGCGGCGCGCTTCACCGATCACTACATCAAGGTGCTCTTCCCGCAGGCCGGTGTGGAGTACCCGGAGCCCTTCGACATGGGCAAGATCCGGGAGGCCATGCCGCGGGAGACGTGGCCCGTCGTGCGGACCTACACCGTGCGCAAGTGGCTCCCCGAGCTGCCGGAGATGTGGGTCGACTTCGTCGTGCACGGCGACGAGGGCATCGCGGGGCCGTGGGCGGCGCACGCCAAGCCCGGCGACCCGTTCCGGTTCATGGGCCCCGGCGGTGGCTATTCGCCCAGCTCAGACACCGATTGGCACCTGCTGGCCGGTGACGAGAGCGCGCTGCCGGCGATCGCCGCCGCCCTCGCCGGGATGCCCGAGGGTGCGGCCGTGCGGGCGTTCATCGAGATCGACGGGCCGGACGAGGAGCAGAAGCTCGAGACGCCCGCCGACGCCGAGATCACCTGGCTGCACCGCGGCTCACGACCGGTCGGCGTGGCGCTGGTCGAGGCGGTCCGGGCGCTGGAGTTCCCGGCTGGGCGGCTGCAGGCGTTCGTTCACGGCGAGGCGGGGTTCGTGAAGCAGCTGCGGGCGTACCTGCGGGTGGAGCTCGGGCTCGGCATGGACCAGTTGTCGATCTCGGGATACTGGCGCAACGGGATGAACGAGGACGGCTGGCAGTCCAGCAAGCGCGAGTGGAACGAGCAGGTCGAACGGGAGCAGGAGCCGGCCGCCACCTCGGCCTGACCCTTCCGGCGCCGCGGCCATGACTCCGGCCTGACCCCTCCAGCGGCGCGGCCAGATCCCTTCAGCGGCGCGGCCTGACCCTTTCAGCGGCGTCGGCGGACGTGGCGCATGTAACGACCGGAAGCCGGATGGGGCATTTGCCCTGTCCGGCTTCTTCGCAGGTCGGGGCCGATGCACCCCGGTTCGCGTTCACGCCGGAGCCGGACGATGATGGTGGCGTGCCAGTGCTCGAAGAACAACTGAATCAGTCACGCCGCGGACGGGTCTTCACCCTCGTCGCCCTCGTGCTCGCCGCGGTGAACCTGCGGCTCGCCGTGACCAGCGTCGGCCCCGTCCTCACCGAGATCCGCGACGGGCTGCACATGAGCGCCACCGTGGCGGGGCTGCTCACCTCCGTGCCGGTGTTCTGCTTCGCCACCGTCGGGCTCCTCGCGCCGCGCATCGCCCGGCGGGTCGGCGCCACCCCCGTGATCGCCGGCGGCCTCGTCCTGCTCACCGTGGGCCTCGCCACCCGGGCCCTGGCCCCCAACTCGGCAGTCTTCCTGCTGCTCAGCGCGGTGGCGCTGGCCGGCATCGCGCTCGTCAACGTGCTGCTGCCCTCGATCGTCAAGGACCGCTTCCCGACCCAGGTGGGCACGGTCACCGGCATCTACACGGTCGCGCTCAACCTCGGCGCCACCACCGCCGCCGCCGCGACCGTGCCGCTGTCCGACGGATTCGGGGACTGGCGGCTCGGGCTGGCCTGCTGGGCGCTGGCAGCGGTCGTCGCCCTGCCGCCGTGGCTGCTGATGGCACGCGACCGTGGCGAGACGAACGCGCAGGTCACGAGCACGCCGCCGGTCCGGGTCATCCGGCAGCCGATCGCCTGGGCACTCGCCGTCTACTTCGGGATGCAATCCACCTCGGCGTACGTGATCATCGGCTGGCTGCCGCAGATCTACCGGGACGCCGGGCTCTCCGCCGAACTCGCCGGGGTGCTCTTCGCCACCACCTCCCTGCTCGGGGTGCCGCTGGGGATGGGGCTCTCCGCGCTCGCCGGCCGGGTTCGCTCCCAGAGCGGCATCGCGGTGGGTCTGGGCCTTTTCGGTATTGCCGGTTATTCCGGCCTGTGGGTGGACCCGGCCGCCGCGCCGTGGTTGTGGGCGATCCTGCTGGGGATCGTCAACACGGCGTTCCCGCTGGTGCTGACCATGATCGCGCTCCGGGGGCGGAACCCTTCGACAGTCGTTCGGCTGTCCGCTTTCGCCCAGGGCGTCGGATACCTGATCGCCATCCCCGGGCCGATCCTGATCGGCGCGCTGCATGACGCGACCGACGGGTGGAAGGCGCCACTGGCGATCATGGTGGTGCTGATGGTGCCGCAGATCATCGCCGGGTTCTTCGCCGGTCGTGACCGGCAGATCTGACCGGTCCACCGGCCCCTGCCTTTCGCTGCGCCCGGTTCTGCACGCCTCGCCGCGCCCGGTTCTGCACGCCTCGCCGCGCCCGGTTCTGCACGCCTCGCCGCGCCCGGTTCTGCACGCCTCGCTGCCCCCGGTTCTGCTCACCTCGCTGCCCCCGGTTCTGCTCACCTCGCTGCCCCCGGTTCTGCTCACCTCGCTGCCCCGGTTCTGCTCGCCGGAAGGGGCCCCGGGTCACGGCTTCGACCCGGGGCGCACGGAACGGATCCAGGTACGCCCACGGGCGTACGCCGGAAGTCGCCCCGGAGAGGACGCGGCCCGGCGGCGGGTTCGGGACAGTGGGCGCATGACTGAGCACGCGTTTCGATTCGGGGTCATCGCCGGGCAGGCGCGCAGCGGCGCGGAGTGGGCGGCGACCGCGCGGCGGGCCGAGGAGCTCGGGTACGACATCCTGCTCATCCCGGACACCCTGTTCACGCTGTCGCCGTTCGCGGCGCTGGCCGCGGCCGCCGCGGCTACCAGCACGCTGCGGGTCGGCACCTACGTGCTGAACGTGCCCAACCGCACGCCCGCTCACGTCGCGTGGGAGAGCCGGAGCCTGCAGACTCTCAGCGACGGACGGTTCGAGCTCGGCGTCGGCGGTGGGCGGCCCAGCGGGCACACGGACACCGCGGCGCTCGGCGGGATGTGGGGCACCCCGGCCGAACGCCTGCGCCGGACCGCGGACACCATCGCCGCCGCACGGCGATCGCCCGTACCGCCGAAGGTCCTTGTCGCGGCCTCGAAACCGGGCATGATGCGGCTCGCGGCCGAGCGGGCGGACGTGGTGACGTTCGGGCTGCCGCCGGCCACCACCGCCGGGGAGTTGTTCCGCACCGCGGAGGCCTTCCGCCGGCTGTCGGACCGGGCCGATCAGGTCGAGCTCATGCTGGGGGTGACCGCTTTCGCCCCGAGCATCTTCGCCCTGCCCGATCAGCTCTCCCGCCAGGTCGGCGGCGACCCGCGCGAGATGGCGGCCTCGGGGGCGGCCACCTTCCTGATCGGCGACGCCGACCACGCGGCCGAGGAGTTGCTGCGCCGCCGCGCCGAGGCCGGCTTCTCCTACTACGCGGTGAACGGCCAGTTCATGGAGGACTTCGCCCCGGTCGTCCAGCGCCTGCGGGAGACGAGGCCTCTCACGGCGGCCTGACCACACCGTCCGCCCGCCGTCAGGCAGCAGACCAGGAAACCACCGCTTCCCACCGGCACGGCAACCCCCGGCGCCGCCGGCAACTCCCGACGCAGCGGGCAACCCCCGGCGCCGCCGGCAACTCCCGACGCAGCGGGCAACCCCCGGCGCGGCCGGCAACTCCCGACGCGGCGGGCAACGCCCCACGCAACCGGCAACTCGCGACGCGGCGGGCAGCTTCCGGCGCGGCCGGCAGCTCTGGACGCGGCGGCCGTGTCAAGGTCGGGCCGCCAGCCTCCGGCCCGTCAGGAGTAGTGCTGGAGGGTGGGCCAGAGGACGTGCCAGGGTGTGCTGGGACGACAGACGTAGATGTGGGCCTCCTCGGACTCCTCGTTCTCGACGCCAGCGGCATTGTGCAGCCGGCCCTGGTCGGTGCACGCGCCCAGCAGCTGGTCGGCTCGCGCCAAGGGCGCCTGCAGCACCGCGATTACCACGGTCTTGTCGTCGGGCGGCGGGCCCAGGTTGTACAGCTCGTTCTGACCGCTGTATGCCTGCGGCAGGCCCAGCGCCGGGCCGTAACGATCGAGCGCGCCGGCCTCGCCGTAGTTCCCGGTGAAGAGCACCGACCGGGACTGGTCCTCCGCGGGCAGCAACCGATGGACGACGGCGACCTGCGCGACATATTCCGGCCAGCCGATCTGGTCGGCGATCGTCTGATTCGCGTCGGCGACGCCGGAATCCGCCAGCTCGCTCTCCGGGACCAGCGGCAGGGAGCTGACGATGCCCATCGCCGCGAAGATCAGCACCCCCGCGAGCAACCAGAAGCGCCGGGCCGCGCGACCACTGAGCCAGCGCACGGCAGGCACGGCGCCGATCGCGAACAGGGCGGTGAGCAGCCCCAGCGGATAATACGGCTGACCGGCGATCACCAGGAGAAGAACCAGCATCAGTGGGTACGCCACGGCCAGCGCCCGGATCGGCCGCAAGCGCTGATCACGCAGCAGGGTGACCACCCCCGCGATCCACACCGGCGGCAGGCCGACCAGCAGCAACTGGAACGGCAGGAGCAGCACCCGTGACTCCTCGCCCTTGTCCTCGGCGAGCGCGCGGGCCATCTCTGCCTGCGGGAAGTCGTTGACCACCTGGTAGATCAGGTTCGGCAGGCCGACGACCAGCGCGATCGTGACCCCGGCCCACAGCCACGGCGAGAGCAGCACCCGTCGCGGGCCGGTGATCAGCAGCGCACCGGCGAGGCAGAGCAGGAGCAGCACGACCAGGTGTTTGTTGTAGAGGCCGAGCCCGGCGACCAGGCCGGCCCACAGCCAGGCGCGTGGCTGATCGTGCAGCAGCGCGCGGATCACGAAGAGGATGACCCCGAGCCAGACGAGCAGGTCGGCCGCGGCCGTGCTGCCGACGTGGAAGCTGCTGAGCGGGAACGTGCCGAAGACGACCGAGGCGGCCAGCGACTGCGCGCCCGCGCCGCCGCCGGCCTCACGGGCGATCGCCGCGGCCAGCAACGCGGCCACGCCGAGCAGCAGAGCATAGGGAACACGGATGGCCCAGACCGAGTCGCCGAGCAGCTCGATCGCGAGCCGGTCGAGGAGCGGGGTGAACGGCGGCTGGTCGACATAGCCCCATGCGGGGTGGTTGCCGAGCATCCGGAAGTAGAGCTCGTCGCGGTGGTAGTCGTAGCGGCCGGCGACGGCCAGCATCGCCAGGGTGGCCGCGAGGGCGATCAGGGACACCGGCAGCCAGGCCATCGGCCGGCGGCCGGCTCTCCCGCTGTGCGTCAGCGTTTCGGTCACGCCGCCAAAGTACGCAGCGCGGACCAGCCACCGCACGGTCCCAAAGTACTGTTTTGCGAAGGCAGAAGCATACTTTCGGTCTGGTGTGGCGGGTCGCCCGGCGGTGCCATCATGGGGCCTCAGCGACGAACGATGTCCACGAAGGACGGCTGCCGTGCACGAGCCTGACCCCCATGACACTCCCGAGCCCGCCGAGCGGGCCCGGGCCGGTGTGCGGGCCTGGGTCCGGGAGACCGGACGGCGCGCCCGGGCACGGGCGCGCGGCGCCGGTCCGTATGCGATTCTGGCCTTTCTCACCGCCTCGGCGGTGGCTCCGGTGGCGGGCGCCGGGCTGGGTGTCTCGGCCGAGTTCGCGGTGGCCCTGGCCCAGCTCGGCGGCCTGGGGAGCAACTTCCTGGCCGATTCGCTGGCCGGCACCGCTCAACGACTGCGCGGGACCGCCCCGATCACCGAGCAGCAATGGCGCGACGCGGTCGCCGACGACCTGCTGCCCCTGCTCGACGCGGGAGACGAGCGGAGCCGGCAGTTGCAGGCGGAGGTCTCCGCGGTGCTGCACGAGGTCGATGCGGTCGCCACCGCGCTGACCGAGGCCGCCATCGCCGACGAGGATCTGCGCCGGCAGTTGGAGCAGGTCTTCGAAGGGCTGGGCACAGACGTCGGGGCCCTGCGGTGGATGGTCGGTGACGTGCGCCGGGCCGTCGACGAGCTGCGGCAGCAGTTCGCCGGGCAGACGTTCCTGCTGCACCAGCAACTGGAGCAGGTCCGGCGTCAACTGGTCGCGGTGAATCGGGAGCCGGTGCCCGCTTCGCCGGTGACCGGTTCGGCTGTGTCGCCCTATCCGGGGCTGGCCGCGTTCCAGCCGGCCGACGCTCCACTGTTCCGGGGGCGCGAGACGCAGGTCGCCGAGCTGCTGGGCCGGCTGAGCGAGCAGGTCGTGGGCGGCCCGGCCCTCGTCGTCACCGGGGTGTCCGGTGCCGGGAAGTCGTCGCTGCTGCGCGCCGGCCTGCTCCCAGCGATCGGTGCGGGGCGGCTGGGGCCCGAGGCGGCGACCTGGCCGTGGGTGTTGCTGACGCCTGGCCCGACTCCCCTGCGCGACCTGGTCCACAAGATCGCCGGCCTCCTCCCACCCGAGCCCGCCGCTCCCACCGAGCCGACCGCGCCTGCCGAGCCAGCCAGTCCCGCCGAGCCGGCCACTCCCGCCGAGCCAGCCAGTCCTGCCGAGCCTGTCGGTCTCGCCGGGGCTGCCGGGAGTGGGGCTGCCGGGACTCCGGAGCGGAATGGAGCCGCCGGCCCCGCTGGGATCGCCGAGCTGGCGGATCAGGTGCGGCGGGAGCCGGAGCGACTGGGGACGCTGGCCGGGCGGGCCGCGGCCGAGGGTCGACGGCCGGTGATCGTGGTCGACCAGTTCGAGGAGCTGTTCACCCAGTGTGCGGACCCGGCCGAGCGGCTGGCGTTCGCTTCGGCGCTGACCGCTGCAGCACCGGCGCTGGTGGTGATCGCGGTCCGGTCGGATTTCTATCCCGCGTGCGTCGAGCTGCCACCGCTGGCCGGGCTGCTGGCCGCCGGGCACGTGGTGCTCGGGCCGCTCGACGCCGAGGCGCTGCGCCGCGCCGTGGTCGAGCCCGCCGAGCAAGCCGGGCTCAAGGTCGACCCGGGCCTGCCCGAGCTGCTGCTCCGCGATCTCGGTCAGGGTCCGCTCGACGGTCCGGGGCCGAGCCGCGAGGGCTATCAGCCGGGCGCGTTGCCGCTGCTGGCGCACGCGTTGCGGGCGACCTGGGAGCGGCGCGACGGTGACCGGCTCACCGTCGAGGCCTACCGGCAGACCGGCGGCATCCGGTATGCGGTGGCCGAGACCGCTGAGCGCATCTACGTCGGCCTGGAACCGCAGGACCGGGAGGCTCTGCGCGCCGCTCTGCTCTCGCTGGTGACGGTGACCGGCAACGGCACGGTCGTCCGCCGTCGCGGGGAGCGCACCGCCGGCAACGCGCGGGTGCTGGACAGGCTGGTCGCCGAGCGACTGGTGACCGCCGGGGCGGAGACCGTCGAGATCAGCCACGAGGCGCTGCTGACCGGGTGGCCCCGCCTGGCCGGCTGGGTGGAGGAGGCTCGCGCCGACCTGGAGCTGCGGCAGCGGGTCGTCGAGGCGGCGGAGGACTGGGACGGCTCCGGCCGCGACCCGGATCTGCTGCTGCGAGGGTCACGCCTGCTGGCAGCCCGGGAACGTCTCACCGACGCCGGCGCGCTCCCCGCCCCGGCGCCGGACTTCCTGGCCGCCGGCACCGAGGCTGCCGAACGTGACGAGCGGGCCCGCCGCCGGGCGACCGGGCGGCTGCGACGACTGGCCGCAGGGCTGGGAGTCGCGTTGCTGCTGGCCGTGGCGGGTGGGCTGGTCGCCGTCGACAAGCAGCGGGTCGCCGCCGAGAAGGAGCAGGAGGCTGAGGACGCCCGCGGCGACGCGGCCTCCCGGCAGCATGCCGCCGAGGCGATCAACGCGCTGGACCGGGACGAGATCACGGCGGTCCGGCAGGCGCTGGCCGGCTGGCAGGAGAAGCCCACCCCGGAGGCGCGCGGGGCGCTGCTCTCCGCGCAGATGGTCAACACGCTCGGCACGCTCGGCACCGAGCCGGGCGGCACGGCCGCGGCCTTCAGCCCGGATGCCACCCGGGTCGCGGTCGGCTACCTCGACGGCACGGTCCGGATCTGGGACACGGCCACCCACCGGCAGATCGGCGAGCCACTGGTCCCGCCCGACGAGAAGGCCCGGGAGAACACGTCGTCGGTCGCCTTCTCCCCGGACGGCAGGTTTCTGCTCGCCAGCACCATCGCGGCCGACGGCCTGCACATCTGGGACGCCGCCACCGGCCGGCTCGCCCGGGTCCTGCCGGCCGGCGCCGCGGCGGCCTGGCTCCCGGGGACCTCCACGGTGATCGCCACCCGCACCGACACCACCGGAAGCGAGTTCCAGCTCGGCATGTGGGACGCGGCCACCGGCAAGCTGACCCGCTCCCTGCCCGTCGGCACCTACTTCGCCCTCGATCTGTCGATCAGCGGCGACGGGAAGTATGTGGCTGTCACCAAGGATCTGAAATCCCCTGCCCAGGTCCGGCAACTGGGCGACGGGCGGCTGGTGACGACCGTCCCGGACACCGCCCGCGTCGCGTTCGCGCCGGACGGCAGCCTGGTCGGTGCGAACGCGCTCGGCCAGCTCACCCACTGGGCGATCCCGTCCGGCAGGAAGCTGCGCACGATGATCCCGGATGCGGTCACGCCCGGGGACAACAAGATCGCGGTCACCGCCGACGGCGTGGCGGTCGCCAACAACGGCTATCGCAGCGTCGCCATGTTCCTGCTCGCCGACGGCTCGAAGACGGTCCAGGACACCGGGGTGGCCACATCTCCGGCCATGGCGGTCTCACCGGACGGTCGTCTCGTCGCGGTGACCGGTGCGGACGCGCCGACCGCGATGCTGCGGCGGGCGACCACCTGGCTGCCGCACGTCGGGCGGGTGTTTAGCAGCGCGTTCTCACCGGACGGCAAGCGGCTGGCAACCGTCGCCGACGACGGACTGCTCCGGATCTGGGACACCACCTCGCGTGACCTCGTCACCGCGATCCGGACCAGCGGCTCACCGAGCCTGGTCGCCTACGCCGCCGGTGGCACGCTGGTCGACGTCACCGCGGATCGCAAGCTCGAGGTGCGCCAGGCGGCGACCGGGGAGCTGCGGGAGACCGTGCCCCTCGCCGCGGCGCAGAAGGACCTTGCCGTCTCACCGGACGGTTCCCTGGTGGCGGTCGCGACCGGCCTCCGCGTGGACGAGATCTTCCCGGCCGGGTCCAACCTCGAGGAGGCCAGGAAGAAGGCCTCGACAATTCTGGTGTACGACGTTGTCCGGCGCGAGGTGCGAGCCCAGTTCTGGCCGCGGAACGATGCCTACGCCGTCGCGTTCGCCGCCGACGGCGCGACGTTGATGGCCACGGTGACAGCCAACGCCAGCGCCGGTGGCAGCTACGCGTCGTTGTCGGAGTTGCGGCGCTGGCGGGTCAGCGACTTCAGCGAGCAGCCCGGCTCCGAGCTCGGCAACAATCAGTCTCTCGACCTCGCGGTGTCGCCGGCCGACGGCTCGATCGCGGTGACCGGGGACAGTGGATACGTGGAGATCCGGAGACCCGACGGCGCGAACGTGCTCTGGCGGACCGACTCCCAGGTCCAGCAGATCGACGCGATCGCCTTCTCCCCGGACGGGCGGACACTCGCCACGACCGAGTTCAACGGGCGCGTCCACCTGTGGGACACCGCCGGTCACCGCTTGGCGGCCACCCTGACCGGGCACCGTGACCGATCCGGATCGCTGTCCTTCTCCCCGGACGGCAAGTTGCTGGCCAGCTCCGGGTTCGACTGGACGTTCGGGGTGTGGCGGCTGGACGACGCCGAGGTCATCGCTGTTCTGTGCCGGATCGCCACGATCGCGAGCCGCAATGACGGTCAGCAGCTTTCCCCACTGTGCGGGTGAGTGAGGTGTTCCACGCTTCTGTGCGATCGATGCCGGTGCTAGGTTAGGCTAACCTAACGAACGGAGCCGATGGCATGACCACGCCCTTGGACAGGGACCGGCCGGTCCACGGCCTGGCGGACCGGACAGCGATCGTGACCGGCGCGGCCCGGGGCATCGGGCGCGCGGTCACCGTCGCCCTCGCCGCCGAGGGCGTTCGCGTCCACGCCGTCGACCTCGCCGAGCCCGGCCTCACGAACGGGTCCGCCGAGGGCGTTCGGGTTCACACCGTTGACCTCGCAGAGCCCGGCCTCACGAACGGGTCCGTCGTGGGCCATTCTGCCGACGTGACCGATGTGGATCAGGTGCAGGCGGTCGTCGACAGCATCGACGGGCCGATCGACCTGCTGGTCAACGTCGCCGGCGTCCTGCACCTCGGCGACGTCGTCGACGTGACCGACGCCGAGTGGGCGCACACGTTCGCGGTCAACACCACCGGCGTCTTCCACGTCAGTCGCGCGGTGGCCCGCCGGATGAAACACCGCAACTCCGGCGCGATCGTCACCGTCTCGTCGAACGCCGCCGGAGTGCCGCGGGCCGGCATGGCCGCCTACGCCGCGTCCAAAGCAGCGAGCACGATGTTCACCAAGTGCCTCGGCCTGGAGCTGGCGCCGCACGGCATCCGCTGCAACGTGGTCGCCCCCGGCTCGACGGACACCCCGATGCAGCGCGAGTTGTGGGACGGCGACGACGCGTCAGCGGTCCTGGCCGGTGACCCGGGCACGTTCCGGGTGGGCATCCCGCTGGGACGGATCGCCAGCCCGGAGGACATCGCCGACGCGGTTCTGTTCCTGGCGTCCGACCGGGCCCGGCACATCACCATGCACGACCTGTACGTCGACGGTGGCGCGACGTTGCGCGCCTAGGCGGTGTTTCGTATCGGAAAGGCTGACATGCTCCCCCGCATCAATCCGTACCTGGTGCCGTCCGGGTTCACCCGGGCCAGCGGCAAGATCCAGTGGCGTGCCGAACCGGCACGCGCCGCGCTGCTCGTGCACGACATGCAGAACTACTTCCTGGCCCCGTTCGGGACCGACAACGCGCTGCTGCGCCAGGTGATCGCGAACATCGCCGAGCTGCGCCGGCACGCCGCCCGCGCCGGGATCCCGGTGTTCTTCTCGGCGCAGCCGGGCGGGCAGAGCCGCTCCGAACGCGGGCTGCTGCAGGACTTCTGGGGCGACGGGCCGCCGGCCGATCCACAGGCGCTGGCGATCACCGGCGAGTTGGCCCCGCGGTCCGGTGACGAGGTGCTGACCAAGCGGCGGTACAGCGCTTTCGTCGGCACCGACTTCGCCGACCGGCTCGGCGACCGGGACCAGCTGATCATCACCGGGGTCTACGCGCACATCGGGGTGATGGCGACGGCATTGGACGCGTTCATGCGCGGCATCCAGCCGTTCGTGGTCACCGACGCGGTGGCGGACTTCAGCCCGGCGCATCACGCGGACGCGCTGCGCCACGTGCAGACGCGCTGCGGGGTGGTCGCACCCACCGCCGAACTCACCGCCGACCTGCTCGCCCCCGCCTGACCCCGCCCCGCCCCCGGGCCCCCACCCCGCCGTGCCCCGCGACCCTGCCTGCCTCCGGCCCGGCCCGCGACCCCCGCCTGCCCGGTCCGCGTCCCGGCGCGGGTCACGGTCCGCGTCCCAGCGCGAGTCACGGTCCATGTCCCAGCGCGAGTCACGGTCCGCGTCCCGGCGCGGGTCACGGTCCCAGCTGGTGCTCACGGTGGTTATGAGGCACGAACAACCACCATGAGCACCAGCCAGGAGAGTGGGCCGCGCGGCCTCCGGGGCCGCCTGCGGACGCCGCGTCCGGGGTAACCGTGCCCATCCACGGAGATCGCCCTCGCGGGCTTCGCGTTCTGGGCCGGTCACGGCCCTGCGAGGCCCGGGAGGGTCTCCGCGGGAGCGACGATCCGGACCATAGCGAAGATGGGACATGAAGATCTTGAATGTGATCTTCCGAGGTCCCGCAGTTCGCATCGGGGCGGCCAGCGCCCGCGGCGGCCAGCGCGCCGAAGACTCGCGCCCGGTCAGCGAGCCGGAGGTAAAGCGACTGGTCAGTCAGCTGGCGTTAAAGCGCCCGGTCAGCGAACCGGGGGTAAAGCACCCGGTCAGCGAACCGGGGGTGAAGCGCCTGGTCAGCGAACCGGGCGGTCGAGGCAGACGGCGGTGAGAATCAGGCCCTGGCTGACGGTGAAGCGGCCACGCAGCTCGGTGAGTGGCCCGTCGATCAGGATGTGGCCGGTGAACGTGCCCGCCTCCGGGTCGATGGTCAGCGACGCGTCCTCGAAGCCGAGCCAGCGGCCCGTCACCGGGAACCACGCCTTGTAGATCGACTCCTTGGCGCTGAACAGCAGCCGGTCCCAGCAGGTCTCCGGGTGGGAGACGGCGAGCCGATCAAGAACGGTCAGGTCGGCCGGGGTGGTGACGGAGCCGAGAACCCGGGGCGGGAGCGGCGCGTGAGGTTCGGCATCGATGCCCACGCTGGTGATCTCGCTGGTGCGGGCGACCGCGGCGGCGCGGAATCCGGCGCAGTGGGTGATGCTTCCGGCCACGCCGGTCGGCCACAGGGGTTCACGGGTGGCGCCGCGCAGGATGGCGGCCGGGGCGTGGCCGAGGGCGAGCAGGGCTTCGCGGGCGCAGCGACGGGCGGTGAGGATCTCGCGGCGGCGGTTCGGGGCAGCGGTCGCGATCAGCGATTCCTCGCCGGGGTAACAGGCCTCGTCCGGATCGTCGGTGAACGCCATGGCAGTGCGCACCGGGGGCGGCAGCAACTGATCGAGCACGTCCGTCAGTGTCCCATCAGACAGGGTCCGATCAGACGGTGGAGTCCCGGATGACCAGGCGGGCCGGATGTGGATGCCGGCCGGGCCTCGGGGCGCCGTCGATCGCCTCCAGCAGCAGCCCCGCCGCCGTCCGCCCGAGCCCGTCGAGGTCCATGTCGACGCTGGTCAGCGGGGGACGGCTGGCCTCGGCGATGACGTCCCAGTTGTCGAAACCGGTCACCGCCACGTCGCCCGGCACGTCGCGGCCGGCTTCCCGCAGCGCTTCCGCCAAGCCTCGCGCGATCTGGTCGTTGCCGCAGATCACCCCGTCGAAGTCCAGGTCCCGGGCGAGCAGCAGCCCCGCGGCGCGCCGGCCCCATGCCTCGCTCCACTCACCGAAGAGCGGGTCGGCGACCAGGCCGGTCAGCGCCGCGGCCCGGATCTGCGCGGAATGGTGATGTTCCGGGCCGGTCACGTGCACCAGGCGATTGCGGCCGGCGCTGCGCAGGTGGCCGGCGGCGAGCCGGATGCCGCCGGTCTCGTCCGGCACGACGGAGCAGTCCGCCGGGTCGGTGGAGCCGATGAACGCGTAGACCACCGGCACCGGCAGATCCGTGCCGATCGGCGCGCGCGTCCCGGCCCGCCGGCCGGTCACGATGATCCCGTCGACCCGCCGGCTGAGCAGGACCTGCAGGTGGTGCCGCTCGCGGATCGGATCGTCGCGCGCGTCGCAGAGCAGCACCGACACCTGGCCCGCGCCGAGGATGTCCTCCGCGCCGATGAGCAGTGGGATGCTGAACCGGCCGATGGTGTCCGTGGTGATCATGCCGACCGTGTACGTCCGGTCGGCGTGCAGGTCACGGGCCGCCTGGTTCGGCCGGAAGTCGAGCCGGCCGGCGGCTTGCCGCACCCGTGCCACGGTTTCCGGGCGCAGCGAGCCACGGCCGTTCAGCGCTTTGGAGGCGGTCCCGACGGAGACCCCGGCCAGCGCCGCGACATCACGGATGGTGGCGGGTCTGGGGCGGGACATCAGAGGAACGTACTACGCGGCTCGGCCTCGGGTGGCCCGGCAGTACGACGACGCTTTCCACGGTCTCTAGGTTGGTACCCGTGATCCGTGCCGTGATCGTCGACGTCGACGACACCCTGTGCCTGACCGAGGCGGCCTCGTTCGAGCTGGAGAACGACGTGCTCGCCGCGCTCGGCCGCCCGCCGATGTCCCGCGAGGTGCACCTGGCCACCTGGGGCGAGACCCTGCTCGACGCCATGCCGCGCCGCTCCCCCGGCGTCGACCTGGACCGTTTCGCCGCCGTCTTCCCCCAGTGGCACCAGCGCTACCTCGCCGACGGCCGGCTCGACATCATCCCGCCGGAGAACCTGGAGACGCTGGACCGGCTGGTCCTCGACGGCCGCACCGTGCTGCTGCTGACCTCCCGCACCGAGCCCGAGGTCCGCCACCTGCTCGAACCCGACCATGTCCTGGCCGGCCGCGTCACCGGCGCCTACCACCAGGGCAACACGCGTTTCCGCAAACCGGACCCGCGCGCCTTCGACGAGCTCCTCGCCGAGACCGGCCTGCGCCCCGGCGAATGCGTCTACGTCGGCGACTCGCCCGGCGACGCCCTCGCTGCCGGAGGCGCCGGCATCCCCTTCATCGCCTGCCTGCAGAGTGGCGTGCGCCGCCTGGCCGATTTCGATCAGCGCTACGTCACCGCGGCGGTCGGCACGTTCCCGGAGATCCTCCCCGCGATCGAGAACCTTTAGATCAACATCTTCCTTGCCTCTCTCCGCTGTGGTCCGGATCGTCGCTCCCGCGGGGACCCTTGCGGGCTTCGCAGGGCCGTGGCCGGCCCAGAACGCGAAGCCCTCCAGGGCGATCTCCGTGGCTGGGCACGGTGAAATCCCGAGCCCGGGCATCCGCTTGCGGGGATATCGTTACGGCGTGGCAGAGATTCGTACCGTTACTGTCCCGGTCGTGGTCGAGCAGGACGAGGACGGCGTGTGGTGCGCTCACGCCCAGCTGCGCCCCGGGGTCGGCGCACACGGCGAGGGCGACACCGAGGAGGCCGCGCTGGAAGACCTCCGTGCGGCGCTGCTGGGGCTCATCGAGGAGTTCGGCGTCCCGCGGGAGCTTTCTGTCACCGTGGCCGCCTGATGCCGCCCCTCCCGTCGCTTCCAGGCACTCGCATCGTTCGTGCCCTGGAACGGCACGGCTTCAAGGTCGCCCGGATCAGCGGCAGCCACCACATCATGCGCCACCCGGATGGACGCGGCACCACGGTTCCGGTTCACGGCGGGCGGGACGTGGCCAAGGGGACGCTGCGGGGAATCCTCAACGACGTCGGGCTGTCGATCGACGAGCTCGCTCCGCAACCCGCTGCTAGGTAATTCGGTGTCGCTGCGCGGGCGGGGGCGCGTATGAGGCAACGATGAGTGAAGAAGCGCTCCCGGGTGGTAACACTGTCGGCGCGGTGCGGGTCGGGGAGGTCGTGCACAAACGGGCCTCGCCGTGGACGCCCACGGTGCACGCGCTGCTGCGACATCTGGAGAGCGCCGGGTTCGACGGCGCGCCGCGGGCGCTCGGGTTCGACGAGCAGGGGCGCGAGATGCTGTCGTACCTGCCCGGTGAGGTGATCGGCGGGCGGATGCCGTGGCCCGGGTGGGCGTTCGCCGACGAGACGCTGGTCCAGGCCGGGCAGTGGCTGCGGCGCCTGCACGACGTGACGGCCGGGTTCCGTCCGCCGGCGGACGAGCGATGGTTCGCCGGCGGCCGGATGGGACCCGGGATGGTCGTCGGGCATCAGGACGCGGCGCCGTACAACGCCGTGATGGACGGGGACCGGCTGGCCGGGTTCTTCGACTGGGACACCTCGGGGCCGTCGCCGCGTGAGGTCGATCTGGCGTTCACCGCGCTGTCGTGGGTGCCGCTCTACACGCCGGACGCGGCCCGGCACCTCGGGTTCGACCGGCCCGGGGACCGGTCGCGACGGCTGCATCTGCTGCTCGACGCGTACGGCTATGAGGGTGATCGCCGGGAATTCGGCGCGGTGATCGTCCGCCGGGCGCGACGGCAGGCCGGGGTGATGCGGCAGATGGCCGACGCCGGTGATCCGGCCGCGATCGCGTTGCTGCCGGTCGCGGCCCATCTCGAGCGGTCCGCGACGAACGTCGAGGCGCTGCCGGACTCGTTCTGGGCGCCGTGAACAGCCGCGACCCCGCCCGCCGGCGAAGGGGATGCCGGCGGGGCTTTCACGACGTACCGGGAGATGATGCTGCCGGGCCCGGGACGGATCCGGCAGCGGAGAAGCGGTTCGTCAGGCGAGGTTGATGTAGTCGAGCTCGGCGTAACCGGTGCCGCCCGCGAAGTTCGGCGAGCCCTTGGCCAGGCGGATCACGTTGTAACCGGCCTTGAGCGTCACCGTCGTGCTGACCGTCGGCCCGAAGACGCCCCACGCCGTGGTCGGCGGGTAGGAGATCGTCTGGAAGGCGCCGCCGTTGTAGGCCAGCCCCTGGGTCGCGGTCGCGCCCGTGCCATTGGCGTAGCCGATCGTCATCGTGTAGGCGCGGGCGGCCGGCACGTTGACGACGAAGTCCACGAAGGACTGGTTACGCATGTTCGCCGACCCGTCGATCCGGCCGACGTAGCCGCCGTTGGACGCGGACGACGAGGAGAAGCGGCCGGCGTTGACGGCCGTGGCGTTCTCCGCCTCGTAACGCTGCTGCCAGCCGGGGACGCCGGAGATCGGGGTGATCAGCAACTGGTACGCCGCGAGCGCGTCCATGCCGGACACCGGAACGGTGATGCTGCCGTTCGACACCGGGTGGACGGTCGTGGACACGGTGGTGGCGGAGGAGTTCGTGGCCCGGCCGGTCGTGCCCGTCCTCGACAGGGTCACGCTCACCTGCGAGCCGAGCGCGGCCAGACCGTTGACCTTGACGGTGTTCGTCCCGCTCTCCCCGCCGAACACCACGTTGACGATCTTGCGGGTGCTGTCGTACGCGGCCACCCCGTCGAGCCACGACTGCGGAACCGTCCGGACGATGTTGCCGGCCATGTCGCCGTACCACTTGTAGGCCCAGTAGGTGGCGGTCGGCGCGTTGTTGTGGAGCAGGCCGTTGATCGTTCCCGCCTCGTACCAGTACGCGCGCTCGGCGTCCCGGATCCCGGTGCGTTCGAAGACCGCCATGTAGTGCGCCGCCACGCTCGGGATGTCGACCTGGTCCGGCGACGCGTACTCGTTGATCGAGATCGGACGCGGGGAGATGCCGAGCGAGGACTCGACCGCGCGGTAGTCGGCCACGTGCGCCGCCACGTCGTTGTAGCTGTGCACGTTCAGCTCGTGCCAGACCGTCACGTCCGGCAGCGTGCCGGTGTTCTTGGCGTTGGTCAGGAACGCGACCATAAAGTCGTGGTTGTAGTAGGAGTAGCTCGGCCCGACGACCGGGGTGACCGTGTCGAGGGAGCGGATGAGCTGGTGGGTACGGGTCCAGCCGCTGTTGAAGGCACCGGCCGCGCTGGTGTTCCAGGTCCAGTCGGGCTCGTTCCACAGCTCGTAGCCGTCGATGTTCGTGACCGAGGTGGCGGCCAGGCGCGCGTTCACCATGGTGCGGACCTTGGACTCCCAGTCGGCCCAGCTGACCCACCTGTACGGGAAGTCCTTGTAGATGTCGGGCAGCCGCCAGAACTGCTGGGCGCCGGCGCTGGTGACCTTGCCGGCCACCTTCAGCCCGTCGCAGCACGGAACGGTCGCGCCGTTGCCGAGCTGCTGGACGCCGTACGGCGGCTGGGTCAGATGGTTGAGATGCAGTTCCTGGGGCACCGTGGTTCCGGTGTCGACGGCGTAGAGCCCACCGGACGCCACGTGGGTGACCGGGCGAACGACGGTGCCGACGTCGACGGTGAGGGTGTTGCCAGCGGCCTGCGCCGGGCTGGGGACGGCCAGCCCGGCGGCGACGAGCAACAGGACGGGTACTACGGAGCGGCGCATGGGTCACCTCTCGGACAGGGGGATGAACACCCGCATCGGACCCGGCTCCCGGTTGGCCCATAGGTAGTAGGGGATGGCGGTCACGGCCACCGGTGCGGTGGCGCGGGCCGGGGCCGGGAGGGGCCGGTAGAGATGCGGGGTGTCGGCAGGCCGGGCGCGGAGCCCGAGGCGCAGCAGCACCGGGGCCAGGGCGTCCGGATCACGGCTGACCTGCGGCGGGACGGTCGCGTCCAGCTCCAGGTCCTCGAACGGCACGCCGGCGGGGGCGTCGGCGTGCTCCAGGCAGTAGACGATCGGGCCGCGGACGGCGGCGGCGGACCCGCGCACCGCGTCGACCCGTGGATGTGCGGACATCAGGCGGGCCGGCATGACGAGGGTCAGCTCGACCCGGTCGCCGGCCAGCCAGGTGCGGGTGAGCCGGGCATATCCGGTCCCGGCCTCGACCGGCTCCCCGTTCACGGTCAGCCGGGCGTCCTCGCACCACGCCGGGATCCGCAGCGACAGCGTCCACGGCCCGGGCCCGGCCTCGGTGATCGTGACGGTGATCGTCTCGTCCCACGGGTACCGGGTGTGCACGTCGACCGCATGCTCGCCGACCCGGAACGTGCCGGCGGTGTAGAGGTGCAGCTGCAGCCCACCGGGGTCGCCGGTGGCGGTGTAGTTGTCCAGCGACGCCATCAGCCGGGCCAGGTTCGGCGGGCAGCAGGCGCACGTGTACCAGGGCAGGCGCTGCGAGGGGGCGTCCTCGTGCGAGCCGTCGTGCCCGGTGCGCAGCTGCAGCGGGTTGGAGTAGAAGAAGGTGACGCCGTCGAGCCCGGTGCTCCCGGCGATGCCGTTGTAGATCAGCCGTTCCATCTCGTCGGCGTACGCGGGCTTGCCGGTCGCGAGCAGCAGCCGCCAGGCCCACTGGAAGCTGCCGATCGCGGCACAGGATTCCGCGTACGCGCGGTCCGGCGGCAGCTCGTAGGGATCGCCGAACGCCTCGTCGCGGTGGCGTGAGCCCTGCCCGCCGGTGAGGTAGGTGCGGCTCGCGAGCGCGGAGTCCCACAGCCGTTCGGCGGCCGCCAGCAGCTCGGCGTCGCCCGTCTCCACTGCCACGTCCACCGCGCCGGCCAGCAGATACACCTGCCGGACGACGTGACCTGTCACCTCCGGCGAGGAGCGGACCGGCTCGTGATCCTGGAAGTACCGCGGCCCGAACCGGCCCTCCCCGAGGATGCCGTGGCCGCGGTTCTCGACGAATCGGGCGGCGAGATCGAGGTACGGCCGGTGACCGGTCACGCGGTAGAGCTCGACCAGCGCGGTCTCGACCTCCGGGTGGCCGTCGACCTGCGCCGAGTCGCCGAACCTTCGCACCAGCAGGTCCGCGAATCTCCGAGCGATGCCGACTACTTGTGGTCCGGCCGGGTTGTCACTGCGCGCTGCCGCGACCGCCGCCTGGAACAGATGCCCGGCGCAGTACATCTCATGGCTGAAGTGCAGCTCACTCCACTGTTTGTCCCGGTTGTCGACCTGGTAGTACGAGTCGAGGTAGCCATCGGCGTCCTGCGCTTTCTCCAGCAGGCCTGCGATATCGGCGACAAATCCGGACTTGTCGCCCAGCCACAGCGCCGCTTCCAGCGTCTTGTACACATCGGAGTCGGCGAACCAGAACCCGCGGAACTCCGCACCGCTGTCCCCGGTCACCCGCCGCAGGTTGGTCAGGTTGCCGTAGGAGTCGAGCTGCGCGACGCAGTGCGGCAGGGTCGCGGCGGCGTTGCGGGCCTGCCAGCCGCCGAAGAGGCTGTCCGGCCGCAGCGTCACCGCGTCGCGCGGCAGCGGCCGCAGCGCGGAGACGGCACGGGAGGTGGGCACGACCGGGCCGTACGAAGTGTCCATGACGGGGTTTTCCTCAATCCTTGACGGCGCCGGCGGTCACTCCGGCGGCGACGTAACGCTGGGCGACGATGAGCAGCAGCGTCGCCGGGATGGACGCGATCACGGCGGTGGCCATGATGGCGTTCCACTGCTGGTTGTTGTTGCCGATGTAGTGGTAGATGCCGAGCGTGATGGGCTGGTACTCGCCGCCGCCGTCGAGCGTGGTGGCGAAGACGAAGTCCGACCAGGCCCACAGGAAGGCGAACAGGCTGACAGTGACGATCGCGTTGCGTGACACCGGCAGGATCACCGAGCGGAACGTTCTCCACCGGGATGCGCCGTCGATCATCGCCGCGTTCATCAGCTCGTCCGGGATCCCGGCCATGAACGCCGTGAAGATCAGCACCCCGAACGGCACGGCGATGGTCGAGTCGGCCAGGATCAGCCCGGGCACCGTGTTGAGCACGCCGGCGCGCAGGTAGATGGCGTAGAACCCCATCGCCATGATGATCCCGGGGATCATCTGCGCGATCAGCAGCACGAAGTTCAACGCCCCGGTGCCGCGCGGGCGCAACTTGGCCAGGGCGAATCCGGCCGGCGCGGAGAGCAGCAGAGTCAGCACCACGGTGCCCAGACCGATCAGAAGACTGGTTCCGAGGTACGGCAACTGCTGGTCCAGCACGGCCCGATAGCCCTCGAGGGTGCCGTTGAACGGGAACAGGTGCGGTGGATCGGCGCGCATGTCGGTGTCCCGGGTGAAGGACACGTTGATCATCCAGTAGACCGGGAACAGCATGATCGCCGTCAGGATGATGCCGATGCCCGTCTTCAGGTGCTTGGTCACGGCGCTGCCTTCCGGATGTACAACAGCCCGAAGATCAGGGCGATGACGATCAGCAGGTTCCCGACCGCCGCCCCGGGCCCGAACTCGGGGAGCAGGTTCCCGAACGACAGCCGGTAGGACCAGGTGGCCAGGGTGGTCGACGCGTCGACCGGCCCGCCCTTCGTCATGATCCAGATGAGGTCGAAGACCTTCAGCGTGTAGACCAGGCCGAGCAGCAGCGTGATCGCCGAGACCGGCCGCAGCAGCGGGAACGTGACCCGCCAGAACCGCTGCCAGGCGCTCGCGCCGTCCAGCGACGCCGCCTCGTGGATCTCACCGGGGATGGCCTGCAGTCCGCTGTAGAGGATGACCAGGTTGAACGGGATCCCGATCCAGATGTTCGCGATGATCACGCTGGTCAGCGCCCAGCTCGGCGAGGTCAGCCAGTTGATCGGGTCCCCACCGACACTCGTCAGGAAGAAGTTCACGATCCCGGAGTCACTGTTGAGCATCCAGGACCACGTCGACGCCGAGACGATCAGCGGCAGCAGCCACGGGACGAGGAACAGCGCCCGTAACGTCGCCGACAGCCTGAAGTGCTGGGCGAAGAAGACCGCCAGCGCGAGCCCGGCGGCGAACTGGAACGCGATGCTGACCAGCGTGAACACCATCGTGTGGAGCAGCGCCGGACCGAAGGTGGGGTCACTGAACACGGTCGTGTAGTTGGCCGCGCCGGAGAACGGCGCGTCCCCCCGCACGAAGCTTCGCACCGTGTAGTGCCGCAGGCTCAGATCAAGGTTCCGGTAGAGCGGGTAGGCGTAGAACGCGACCAGGTAGATGATCACCGGGGCGAGGAACGCCCAGGCCGCCCACTGTCCCCGGGCCCGCCGGACCCGGGACGCGCCCCGGGCCCGGACGAGCGTCTCCGCGTGCGAGGTCACTTGCCCGCCGCCGCCTGGGCGTCGGTCATGGCCTGCTGCGGGTTCTTCGATCCGGAGAGCGCGGCCTGGAAGGCGCCCCACATCGGCTGGGAGATCTTCGGGTACCTGGTGCCGAGATCGTCACTGGTCCGGCCCTTGGCCGCCCGCACCGCCTCGACCCAGACCTTCAGCTCCGGGTTCGCGGCGACCTGCTTCTGCTGTACGGCGTCGGTCGCCGCCACGTAGGAGAGCGTGGTGTCCGTGGTCAGCGCGTTGTCCGCGCTGGTGAGGCACGCGATGATCTTCTGAGTGGCGGCGTACTTGCCGGTGTCCGACTGGACCGGCGCGGTGACGAACTCACCACCGGTCGGTGCCGGGGCGGTGCCGCCGGCCTGCGACGGGACGGGGATGATGCCGTACTCGAAACCGGTCTTCTTCGCATTGGCCAGCTGCCACGTGCCGTTCTCGCCGAACGCGAAGTCACCGGCAGCGAACTCCTGCCAGCTGGTGGTCTGCGTGTTGTTGAGGACCGAGTTCGGGGCGTAGCCGTTCTTCAGCCAGTCGCTCCACAGGGTCAGCGCGGCCACGCCCTGCGCCGAGTCGAGCTGCTTCAGGTTCGCTCCGGAGCCCCAGAACCACGGCAGGAACTGGAACGAGCCCTCCTCGGTGCCGATCGCGGAGAACGTGATGCCCTTCTTGCCGGCCGCCTTGACCTTGCCGAGCGCGGCGGTCAGCGACGCCCAGTCCTTGATCGTGGCCGGGTCGACCTTCGCCGCGTCCAGGACCTTCTTGTTGTAGTAGAGCGCCAGCGTGTTCGCGCCGATCGGGATCCCGTACGTCTTGCCGCCCTGCTGCCCTGCGGCGAGCAGGTTCGGTGACACGGCCGCGGTGTCGGTCTTCATCTCGTCGGTGGTGGTCAGCACGCCCGCCTCGGCCAGGGTCGAGACCACCGGGTTGTCGACGATCAGCACGTCCGGCGAGTTGTCCTGCTGGGCGGCGAGCAGCGCCTTGTTGGTCAGGTCGGTGGTGTCGTAGCCGGTGCGCTTGACCGTGACACCGGCGTCGGTGCCGCACCTGGTCAGCAGCTTCACCCAGTCCGAGCTGTCGTCGAACTGCGGGTACGGGTCCCAGACGGCGTAGGTCGCGTCCTTCGCGGAAGTGGCGTCGCCACCGTCGCCGGACGAGCAAGCGGTGAGCAGGCAGGCGGTGACCGCGAGCGCGGCGCCGAGGCCTCGGAGGTTCATGGCTGTTACCCCTCGGGAACGGTGTGGGGGAAACTCAAGGAAAACGATTGCCTAGACGCTAAGGAGGACCTTGCACGCCTGTCAATAGGAAGTTACCGTCGCATTACACGGGGCGAAGGAAACCTGGGAGGAAACGCTGAGCATCGATCGACGCGGCGCCACGATCAGCGAGGTCGCCGCCCTCGCGGGGGTTTCCACCGGCACGGCTTCCAAAGCGCTCAACGGGCGCGGCACCATGCGCCCGGAGACCCGGCTACGGGTCCGACAGGCCGCCGACCAGCTCGGATTCGTGGCCAACGCGGCCGCGCGCAGCCTGCAGACCGGCCGCACGTACACCGTCGGCATGATCACGACGGACACCATCGGCCGGTTCAGCATCCCGCTGCTCATCGGCGCGGAGGACGCGCTCGGCGCCGGGCAGATGTCGGTCTTCCTGTGCGACGCGCGCGACGATCCGATCCGGGAGCAGTACTACCTGCGTACGCTCCTGAGCCGCAACGTCGACGGGATCATCGTGACCGGCCGGCGGACCCAGGCACGCGCGCCGATCGGGGCCGGACTGCCGGTGCCGGTCGTCTACGCGTTCATCAGCTCCGCCGACCCGCGTGACTGCTCGGTCGTCCCCGACGAGGCCGACGGCGCCCGCCGCGCGATCCGGCACCTGCTCGACACCGGCCGCCGCCGGATCGCGCACGTCACCGGGCCGGAACACCACCACTCGGCGCAGGTCCGCGGGGCAGCCGCCGCCGCACAGACTGACCTGGCCGCGCCGATCCTCCACGGCGAATGGACCGAGGCGTGGGGCCGTCAGGCCGCCGGGATCCTGCTCTCCGGCGGCGCCGACTTCGACGCCGTCTTCTGCGGCAACGACCAGATCGCCCGCGGCGTCGCCGAAGGCCTGCGCGAGGCCGGCCGCGACGTGCCCGGGCAGGTCGCGCTGGTCGGCTTCGACAACTGGGACGTCATGGTGGACGCCAGCCGGCCCGCCCTCACCAGCATCGACATGGACCTGGAGGGCATCGGCCGCACGGCCGCCGAGGTGTTGCTGGCCGCCATCAACGGCGCGCCGCTGCACGGCCCGATCACCCGGCCCTGCCGCCTGGTCCCCCGCGCCTCCACCACCACCCGCTGAGGGGGTCGACGTTCCGGGATTCGAGTCCGCCCCGCGGCGCCCGCACCGCACTCCATCGGGGCAGGCGCCGAGCCCCTACCCGACCTGAGCCGGTGCCGTGACGGGTGGTCCAGGAGCCTCTTCCGGCGACGGAGGCCCAGCCGGATCCGGCGTTCTCGCCGGACGGGTCAACGCCAGCGCGGTCCCGAAGCCCAGAACGGCCGCGACCGGGATCCAGAGCGGCAGGGTCAGCCGCTCCCATTCGGTGTGCACCGGGTGCGCCACGATCATCGCCACGCCGATCAACCCAGTGAAGATCCACAGCGCCGCCACCGGGCGCAACCGCACCACGAAGACGGCCACCACCAGCAGCAGGGCGGCCGGCTTGACCAGGTCCATCAGGTCCGTGAGCGGCACGGTCGGCCAGAACTTCAGGTTCTGCTCGATCAGCCACGGGACCGGGTCCGGTATGTCCGGATCCTTGAAATGCCGGGTCGCGAAGTCCTGCACGGTCTCGTTGAAGCCGGGCAGCCCGAGCACCTTGCTGAGCAGCTGCCAGCCGACCGCCCCGGCGGCACCGAGCCCGGCAATGATCGCCCCGCTCCGCCGGCTCTCCCGGTGCACCAGGCTCAGCGCGCCTGCCCCGAGCAGGACCAGGCTCATCGCCAGCCCACTGGCCGACCGCGCGGCGAAGAGCCAGATCAGCGCGACCGAGATCAGCGCGATGCCGGAGCGGCGGCCACGCTGAATCAGCATGGCGCCGATCAGCACGGCCAGGAAACCGGCGACCATCCCGCTCTCGACCAGCATCCGGGACATCCAGAAACCGGTGGGCAGCACGAACAGCGCGGCGGAGGCCAGGATCCCGGCCAGGCGTAGACCGCTGGCCATCCAGACCGCGAGGTAGGCGAGCACCCCCGCGACCATCGCCAGCACCAGGGTGGCCGCCATCATGCCGGTCCACGGGCCGAGGACCGCCACGAACGGCGCGCCGAACAGCGGGTAGCCCGGACGACTGTCGAAGATGGCCCGATACCGCTGCGTGATCTTGGTCGTGTCGTAGCTCTTGCAGGTGGGCTTCTGGTGCTTGTCGGCCAGTGACCGGTTGATGTCCTGGCACATGATGTGCTCCACCCGCACGCGAGCGGTTTCCGCGTCGACGCCGGTGAAGATCAGCGCCTGCCGCATGTACCAGAAGCTGTCGCCGCTGGCCGCCCGGGCCGGGTCCTGATACCTGACGAGGAACAGCAGCGCCGCGATCACCGCGACCAGCACGATGCACGCGCCTTCGATCAGCCATCGCCGGCCGGGAGTTCCCGGCGACCGTGCGGAGAAGGACCTGAGGTCAGGCATGCGCCGCGCTCCCGGATGAACAACGACATGGTGCAGCAAACCTGTCAAGGCGCTCGAAAGCCCCGGATCCGCGCTCTTTCACCAGTTCTCCACATAGATGTCATCGGTCGCGAACGGGACCCGCCGATCCAGTTCGGACTTCTACGACGGCTCGCGCCGGCCTCGGGTTCGAGGGCGGCCCCGACACACCTGGCCGACTGAGGAACCGGAGCATACAGAAGCCGCCTTCGGATCAGAAAGAGCGGGAACTTCCGGACAGCGGCCACCGTGCCGGCAGGCTCGGAGCGCATTGGCTCGAAAGGGGGAGTTCTCGGTGAGGCGTGGATCCATACGATCCGCGTCACACGTCTTGAGTACTCACGGGGAGCTTTCATGCGCCGACAGATCGCGGCGCGCACGGGGACGAGATCGCGGTGTGCCGGGCTGATCGCGGCTGGGCTCGCCCTGCTGTGCGCTGCCATTGCCATTTCCGTTCCACGGACGAGGGCCGAGGCCGGTCCGGCCTTCGCGTTGTCGCCGGTCGTGCGTGCCCTGCCCGGAAGTGGTGCCGGAGATGCCACGGTCCAGGATCTGTGCGGCGCGGCGGCGGGTGATCAGGTCCCCGACGGCCGGCCGATCCAGGTCAGCCTGCCACCGGCGCCGCCCATGACCGTCGGGGAGATCACCGGCCGGATGTGGCGTCAGCCGCCGGTCAAGGACCCCGCCTGGCTCCTCAACTTCCAGGGCCTGAGGTGGATCCCACCGCTGGCCCGGCGCGCCGCCGCGGACGGTCAGTTCCACTCGCTGACCGCCCTGATCCGGCAGGCCGTCGGGTTCCACCTCGCGAATCCCGACCCGGGCGACAACTCGGCCGGCTGGGACGAGGGCACCGCGCTGCGCCGCCTGCAGACGGAGAACTGCCTCTATGCGCTCACCCACGCGGCGGCGCTGATCCCGGGCATGACCTCCGACGTCGCCGTGCTGACCGGGAAGCGCTACGCGGGGCCGCCCCGGCTGCCCGTGCACAACCACGGCCTGATGGCGAACATCCACCTCATCAACGCCGGCAAGGTGCTGAACCGGCCCGAGTGGATCACCCTGGCGGCCGACCGGCTGGTCTCGGAGGCTCCCCAGGCCTTCTCGGCGAAGGGCATCTCGTTCGAGCAGTCGTCGTCCTATCACCATGTCAACGTGGCCCTGTGGGACTCCGCGGGCCGCATCCTGGCCGACCTGCCGGCATACGCCGCCCAGGGCCTGCAGATCCGCACTCTGGCCCGGAAGGCGGCTCGGATCCAGGGTTACCTGACGGAGCCGGACGGCAAGCTCGTGCAGGTCGGTGACTCCGACCTGGCCGAGGGTCACCAAGGACACCCGGAGGACCCCAAGGTGCTCCGCGACGACGAGACGGGCTGGGTGATCGGGCGCACCAGCTGGACCGACCCGCAGGCCGTCTACTACACGGTGCGGTACGGGCCGGACCGCCGGGCGCACGGCCAGGAGGACCGCGCCGGCGGCGTCACCTGGACAGCCGCGGGCACCCGGGTCCTGGTCGGGCTCGGCCACTACGGGTACAACGCCCAGGACCCCGGCGGCAACTACCACCACACTCCGACCAGCCAGAACGTCGCCGCCCCGCCGGACCCGCAGATCAGGAAGGGCCGCACCAGCACGATCGACACCGACTTCGGGAAGACCGAGCACCGGCTCACGGTGTGCGACAACGTGTACGGCATGCTCCACGACCGCCGGATCAGGGTGGACCAGCGCCTTCCCGGACTCGCGGTGACCGACGCGTTCGGCGACGTGCCGGTCTGGTCGCAGAACTGGCACCTCGACCCGGCCTGGAAGCTGGTCGCCGGCAAGGTCGGCGACGCGAACCTGACGTTCCGGCACCCGTCCGGCAGGACCCTGACGGTCAGCACCAGCGGACGGGTCAGCGGCATCTGGATCGGTGACCCGAGCCGGCCGTACGGCTGGGTCTTCCCCGCCCTCGGCAAGAGGACGCCCGCCTACCAACTCAGTGTGGAGTCCCGCGACGGCGCGCCGGTCGCCACCCGCTTCCGGGTCACTTGAGAGTGCCTTACGAAGAGCGCTCGCGCTCCTGGCGGGCGCTCTCCTGCATCGCCGTGGAGGCCTGCTCGAGCCTGTGCTTG
This sequence comes from Actinoplanes cyaneus, assembly GCF_016862095.1. Classification (GTDB taxonomy): domain Bacteria; phylum Actinomycetota; class Actinomycetes; order Mycobacteriales; family Micromonosporaceae; genus Actinoplanes; species Actinoplanes cyaneus. The sequence goes on along the minus strand of NZ_BOMH01000051.1, from coordinate 85,060 downwards.
AGGACCTTGGCGAGCGGCTTCTCGATCAGGCGGTGCAGCAGCCACGCCGACACCAGCAGGATCCCGATCGTCAGGGGCAGCACCAGCCACGGGTCGAGCGGTCCGTTCATACCGTGGATGAGCGACCAGCCGATGCTCTGGTGCAGCAGGTAGTACGGGTAGGTCAGCGCCCCCGCGAAGGTCAGCCAGCGCCACTGGATCCGGGCCGTCCAGCCCAGCGCGATCACGGCCAGAATCACGAAGAACAGCGTCACCACGATCATGCCGATCCGCGGGTCGAGCTCGACCTTGCCGGTCTTGGCGGTGGCGGTCACCCGCTTGGTCACGTTGTGCATGGCCAGCATCCAGGAGAAGCCGATCGCGCCCCAGATCTGCAGGTTCGAGCCGAATCTGTGGATCAGGAAGAACGCGATGCCGGCCACGAACAGCGGGGCGTAGAGCGACTGGAAGATCAGCTCCAGCACGGGCAGCTTGCCGGCCGCGGCCACGACGGCGGCGATCAGCCAGCCGTAGCAGAACAGCAGCGTGCGGTGCAGGGTCAGCCCGCGCCACAGCATCACGACGCCGAACAGGATGTAGAACCGCAACTCGCACCAGAGCGTCCAGTACGCGGAGTCGACGTTCCCGACACCGAACGCCTTGTTCATCATCGTGAGGTTGAGGATGATCTCGTCGGTCGGCAGCCGGTGGGTGGCGACCGGCCACAGCGCCACCACCACGGTGGTGATCGCCACGGCCGGCCAGTAGGCCGGGAACAGCCTGACGACGCGGGACCGGAAGAACTGCCCGGGCGTACGTCCCCAGCAGCTCATGCAGATCACGAAACCGCTGATCATGAAGAACAGCTCGACGCCCAGCCAGCCGAACGAGGCGTACGAGAAGAGGTGCGGGAAGACGAAGCGCGGGTCGGTCCCCCACGCCTTGGCCGAGGGAAGATCCCCCGCGAGGTGGAAGAGCGAGACCGAAAGAGCGGCGACGAGCCGGAGACCGTCCATCACCGCAATACGGCTGTTCCGGCGCTGCGGGGGAACCGGCGCCGGGGAGGGGGATCCCGGCGAGCGCCGCTGCTCCAGCGTCGTTGTCATGGCGCGGAACAATACCCACCTGCGCAGCACAACCACAGCCTGGGCCCAGGGATCCTTGCCGCCGGGCGGGCGGTCGGGACCGGCCGTCCCGAGCGGCACGACAGGCTGGTGCGGCCCGCTCCGTTCGTACCTGAGCGGGGCCTCCCACGGTGATCGTCCGAAGTAGATTGTCGTGCACCGCGGCAGGTGGTCCGGAGGCACGCGGGTGTATCGACGGGGGCGTTGGGATGCGTGAGGTCCGGCATTGGTTCGCAGGGCCGTCCGGTGGGCCGGCGCGAGGATGGCTGGTCGAGGGCGCCGCCGTCGTGCTGGTCGTGGCGATCGCCGCCCTGCTGTTCACGGTTCGGTACTCGGGGCCGGAACGGGTGACCAGCGGCGACAGCTTCTGGTACCTGCGGCAGGCGATGATCTTCACGGGTGTCGACGCCGAGACCGCCCGGGTGCGCGCCGAGGCGCTGATCGTCGAGGACCACAACCGGGCCGGCGCCGACCAGGGTGAGAAGTCCCGTCTCACGAGCTACGACACGAGGCCGGCCAAGCCGCGGTACCGGGCGATCTTCGACAGCCGTCCGGGATACCCGCTGTTCGCGGCGCCGTTCGTGGCGGTCCTCGGCCCGTGGACCGGCATGATGGCGGCCACCCTGGTGCTGGCCCTGGTCGCGGCGGTGCTGGCCTACCTCGCGGTCTGGCTGGCCAGTGGCCTGCGACTGGCCGGGATCCTGGCGTCCGCCCTCCTGTTCGTGCTGCCCACCGGCTTCTGGATGAGCCGGATGCTGGTCGAGGCCGGCGTCGTCGCGGGCATGCTGGCCGTGCTGCTCGGGGCCATGCTGATCCTGCGGGGGCGCCTCGGGGGCGTACCACTGCTGATGACCGCCCTGGTCTGGCTCTTCGCCGCGCGATCGGCCAGCGGGATGGTGATGAGCCTGGTCCTGCTCGCTGCCGGCGGGCTCGGCCTGGCACTCCCGGGACGCCGGCGCACCGCGGCGCCGATCGCCGGCCCGCGCCCGGGACACCGGCGCGGCGCGGCACTGATCGCCGGCGTGGGCGGCCTCGGGGTGGCCGGCTGGGGGCTGCTCAGCGCGGTGCTGGGGCTGCCCGGTTTCGACGAGACCGTGCAGGACTACGCGACCGTCCACTTCCGCGACCCGGACGTGGCGGCTCCGATCTCCTGGCTGATCGGCAAGAACGTCGCGTTCTGGCCGTCCCGGCTGTCGGCGGACCTGACCGGCCTGGTCGGCCCCGTCGCGCTGCTCGCGGTGCTCGGCGTCTTCCTGCTGCGGATGCGGCCGGTGGCGGCGCTGTGGATCCTGACCGGGCTGACCGGGGTGGCGATGGTCGTGGCCCACCCGGTGCCCTCGCAGTACGAACGGTTGATGATGCCGCTCTGGATCCCGTTCGCCGCCGTGCTGGGCTACGCGGGGGCGCGGGCCCTGACCGGGGGCCTACGGCGAGGCGGTCCAGACCATGCTGAGGTAGACGCCGTAGAGGGCGGACACCACCGTCAGCAGTCCGAGCACGACCACGGCGATCGGCCGGCGTGCCTTGGCAAGGCCTGACGCGACCGGCAGCAGCAGCGGGAACGCGGGGATCAGCAGGCGCGCCTTCGAGTTGTAGTAACTGTCACCGAAGAACGACAGCGCCAGGATGATCGCCGAGTAGGCGGTCAGCTGCCACGGCACCCGGTCGGTGGCCAGGATGATCAGCAGGGCGGCGGCCACCAGGACGACCAGGGCGACCACATACAGGGCCAGTGCCGACGGCTTCGTCAGCAGCGTGTGCGTGGTCTTGATGGTGTTCTGGCCGAAGTCGTACGACATCTTCCAGGCGTCGTTCTGCACGTGGAAGTAGCCGTCGGCGCGGCCCAGGCGGTGCCCGACGAAGGCGATGAAGGCCACGAAGCCGAGCGGTGAGATCGCGCCGGCCACCCACGGGCGCCAGCCGTCGCGGCGCCGGATCACGGCGATCAGCGCGGACAGCCCGACCACCGCGATCAGCGCGGACCCGGTGGGACGGGTGAGCCCGGCGAGCATGCAGAGCAGCCCGGCGGTGAGCCAGTTCCGGCGCAGCAGCGCGTACAGCGTCCAGGCGGCGAGCGCGGTGAACAGCGTCTCGGTGTAGCCCATCGACTCGACGAAGCCGTGCGGGAGGACCGCCCACAGCCCGGCGAGGATCATCCCGGTACGGCGATCGCGCAGGTGCGTCCCGACGGCGAACAGGCCCCACGCCGCGGCGAGCCCGGCCAGCCAGGAGATCGCGATGCCGGCCACGTCCGCGCCGCCGGGCAGCACCGGGTCGACGACGGCGGCCAGCCCCGGGAAGAGCGGGAAGAACGCCAGGTTGGTCGTCGCCAGGGAGCCGTTCGCCTTCACCGGGATGGCGGCGTCGTAGCCGTGCTGGACGATCCCCGCGTACCAGATCGCGTCGTAGCCGCCGAGCAGCTTCAGCAGGCTGCGGTGCTGGTCGGCGGCGAACGCCCAGGCCACGACGATGCCGATCAGGCGCAACCCGGCGTAGAGCGCGACGGCCGGCCAGGCCGCGCGCGGGCCGGGCCGGGGCACCTCCGGGGCGGGCGTCGCCGGGGTCTGCTCCCGCGGGACGGCGGCGAGCCCGGTGGTCTCGGTGCGATCCGGGTCCGTTTGCGATGGCGGCACTGTCCTGGCTCCCCGTGATCGTTGCGGCGGCGCCGAAGTTTACTGACCGCCGCCACCGGGCGCGAGCACCGGACCGGTTCAGTTGAGCGACACGATCCGATCGATCAGGCCGCCGCCGGGGAAGTCCAGCATCAGGGCGCCGGTGCGGACGACCGGGGTGTGCACGTCCGGGCCCTCGCCGAGGTAGGTGAGCAGGAACGGGTCGACGCCCTGCACACCGGCAGCACCCCCGGCCACCTGCTGGGGCTGGGCGAAGACGCTGGCGCCGCTCGCGAAGTTGACGTACATCAGGGACGGGTCGGCGGCGCTGGTCGTGTCGAGGAAGCGGCGCACCTGGTCGCGTTTGGTGGCGATCGCGCCGAGGTTCGGGACGTTGTACTCGTCCTGGACATACGTCGACGAGCCGTCGTGCCAGCCCGCGAACTGGCCCAGCCCGTAGTGTCCGAGGACGCCGCCGCGCGGGCCGTTCAGGACGGCGAGGACCACCTTGCCGCGGATCTGGCCGAGCGCGGGCATGGCGGCGCCCGTGGACCGGGTGACCGAGGGCGCCCAGAACAGAGCCGGGCGCTTGGCGACGTACGCGTCGAAGATGTCCTGGAAGTCGCTCTGTCCCGGCGCGTCGGTGCAGGAGCCGAGCTCGCCGGTGCACTCCTGCTTGAGCCGCACGACGACGCTCTCGCCGGGGTGGGCGCCGAGGAAGTCCGACAACCGGGTCAGCACGTCGTCGAAGTTCGCGTTCTGGTACGTCGCGCCGTGGTGGATCGTGAGCGTGTTCCCGGTGTTCACGCGCGCCCTGATGTCGATCATGCGGATCCCGGCGCCGAGCTGCGCGGTCAGTGTCGCGGCGCTGTCCCCGAAGTTCTCCTGGGTCTGTGTCCAGGCGCCGCCGCGGATGGCCAGCGTCTCGTGCGTGCCCGGGATCGACAGCGCGGCCAGGCTGCGCGTGTCCGGCAGTGATCGCATCCAGTCGGGATGACTCGCCGTGCTCAGCGTCCGGTAGGACGCGTCGGCCGCGAGCGCCGCGGACGGCGCCACCAGCACAGCAAGACCCAGTACGATGCCGCCCACAGCGGCCAGCGCGCGTTTCACGCAATGAAGATTATCGATCGGATTGACGGGCGGGAAGACGCCCGGGAAACCACCGGGAAAGACGGTGCGACGCATCTCATCGGCCGGACGGACCTTGCCAGTGCGGCTTCGTGATCTCTAACGTCGTCCGGTCCAGAGAATGTCCGGGAAACAAACCGGCCGGTAAGTGCGGGAGAGGTGCTGATGCGCGACGACGCGTTCCGCGCGTACTTCGAGCGTCATCACGCGTCGCTGTCGCGGCTGGCCTACCTGATGACCGGGGAGCCCGCGGCCGCCGACGACCTCGCCGCCGACGCGCTGACCGAGGTCTGGCGGCACTGGGAACGTGTCCAGGCGGCGGACGATCCGATCGCTTACGGACACGGCATCCTGATGAACCTGGCCCGCCAGTGGGTGCGGCGCCGGGCCCGGGAGCGGCTGCTCTCCTTCGGCGCCCCGGGTCGCGCCGAGAACCGGGACGTGCCCGCGATCGTCGACGTCCGCAGCGCGCTGCGCAAACTACCGCACCGGAGACGGGCCTGCGTAGTCTTGCGCTACGCGTTCGACCTGTCCGAACGTGAGGTCGCCGCGACCCTGGGCATCTCGGTCGGCGCGGTGAAGAGCGCCACCTCGCGGGGCGCGAAGCAGCTGGCCGATCTGCTGGGCGGGTCGGTCACCCGGATCGACGGCTGGGAGGTGACCCGATGAGCGAGCTGCCTGACGATCAGTTGCGGTCAGTGCTGCGGGCCGAGGCTTCTCGGCACCAGCCGGACCGGGAGGCGATGCTGGCCCGGATCACGTCGGCGGCGATGACCGGCCCGGCCCCGGCCCGGCGGCCCTCCTCGCAGCTGCGGCTCGCGGTCGTGGCGGGGCTGGTGGCGCTCTTCGGTGGGGGCGGCTTCGCGGCGCAGTGGGCGCTGGCCGGGGATTCCGGCAAGGAGGACGCGACTCCCCCGGTGGTCACGACCACACCCGCGACCACCGGACCCACCACGCTGCCCTCCGCGACGACGAGCCCCGCAGATCGGACAAGTCCGGCGCCCACCGTCAAGCCGTCGACCGTCAAGCCGTCCACGAAGGGCGCGACCACCGCCACGACCACCACTCCGGCCACCGGCGCGCCGGAGACCCCGGGCAAGGGGGCGCCCGGCAACACCCGCGCCGAGCAGGGCCCGCTCTGGTCGGACGGCTCGATCGACCCGGGCAGCGGCGACACCCAGGGCGCGAGCGTGATCACGCTGAGGACCACCGAGACGCTGACCGCGCTGAAGGTGACCGTGCGGGTGGCGGGGACTGCGGGCCTGACCTCGCGCGGCGGGACGAAATCGGTCCCGGGGGCGAGCGTGACGACCGGGGTGACCGATCAGGGCGGCGCGCTGCTCTACACGTTCACGCTGGCGCCGGCGGACGAGGTGGCACCCGGGACGTACACGTTCACCGCGAAGTACACGCACGACGCGGGGGGCCGCGACGCCGGCGGCGACACCTACGAGGCTGTCGCCACCACCGCCGGCGGCCGGTCCCTGGACGTCTACGGCAACTTCTTCCCGGCGAAGTGAGCGCGCTCCGCCCGTACGGCGAAATCGGCTCTTGATCGTGAAGGGTCTCAGGGCTCCCGGGGGACCGTGACCGGAGCGACGCGCCAGATCCGGGCCGCGTAGTCGGCGACCGTGCGATCCGACGAGAAGAACCCGCTGTGCGCGGCGTTCAGGATCGACATCCGGGTCCAGCGCTCCGGATCACGCCACGCCCGCTCGACCTCCTCCTGCGCGTCCAGGTACGACCGGAAGTCGGCCAGCGTCAGGTACTCGTCCCAGCCGAGCAGCGAGTCCGCCACCTCCCGGCCGACGCCGCCGAACGTGCCCGCCGCGATCGCGTCGACGGCGGCCTTCAGCTCGGCGTCCCGGTCGTAGTGCTCGCGCGGGCGATAGCCGGCGATCTGCACCTCGGCGGCCTGGAACGCGTCCAGCCCGAAGAGAAAGAAGTTCTCCTCGCCGACCCGGGCCCGGATCTCGATGTTCGCGCCGTCGAGCGTGCCGACAGTGATCGCCCCGTTGAGCGCCAGCTTCATGTTGCCGGTGCCGCTGGCCTCCTTGCCGGCCAGCGAGATCTGCTCGCTCAGGTCGGCGGCCGGCACGATCTGCTCGGCGAGGGTCACGTTGTAGTTCTCGGCGAAGACCACCTTCAGGTACGGCGCCACCACCGGATCGGCGGCGATCGTCGCCCCGACCGCGTTGATCAGCTGGATGATGTTCTTCGCGGCATGGTAGGCCGGCGCGGCCTTGCCCGCGAAGAGCACGGTCCGCGGGATCCAGTCCCCACCCGGATTCGCCCGGATCCGGTGGTACATGGTGACCACGTGGAGCAGTTTGAGCTGCTGCCGCTTGTACTCGTGGAACCTCTTGATCATCACGTCGGTGAGCGAGTCCGGGTCGCCGGCGCCGAGGTCCACCTTGTTCGCCCGCTTCACCGCCCGCCAGCGCTCGGCGAACGAGGCGTCCCCGGCGAGCTCCTCGAGCCCGGCGAGGCGTTCCAGGTCGTTGAGCCAGCCGTCGTCGCCGAGCCCCTCGGTGATCAGGTCGGAGAGCCGCGGGTTGGCCAGCTTGATGAAGCGGCGCGGCGAGACGCCGTTCGTCACGTTCTGGAACTTGGCCGGCCACAGGGCCGCGAAGTCCTGCAGGACCGTCTCGCGCAGCAGCTTGGAGTGCAGCTCGGCGACCCCGTTCACCGCCTCGGTCCCGACCACCGCGAGGTGCGCCATCCGGACCCGGCGCTCGTCGCCCTCCCCGATGATCGACATCCGGCGGAGGCGGTCGGTGTCACCCGGGAACTGCTGCTCGACCTCGCGCAGGAACAGCATGTTGATCAGGTAGATGATCTCCAGGTGCCGCGGGAGCAGCCGCTCGAACAGGTGCACCGGCCAGGTCTCCAGGGCCTCCGGCAGCAGCGTGTGACACGTGTACGCGAACGTCTTGCGGGTGATCGCCCAGGCCCGGTCCCACTCCACCTCGTACTCGTCGACGAGCAGCCGCATCAGCTCCGGGATCGCGATCGTCGGATGCGTGTCGTTGAGCTGGATGACCGTCTTCTCGGCGAAGTCGTCCCAGTTCTCGTTGCGCAGCCGGAACCGGCGGATGATGTCGCGCAGCGAGCACGAGCAGAGGAAGTACTGCTGCTTGAGCCGCAGCTCCCGCCCCAGCTCGGTGCTGTCGTCGGGGTAGAGGACCTTGCTGATGTTCTCGGCGCGCACCGCCTCCTGGACGGCCTCCGCGTACTGCCCGGCGGAGAAGCGCGACAGGTCGAACGACGCCTCGCTCCCCCGTGCCCGCCACAACCGGACGATGTTGACCGTCTCCGTCCCGAAGCCCGGGACCAGCATGTGACTGGGCTCGCCGAGCACGATCTCGCCCGGCACCCAGCGCTTGCGGATCTCCGACCCGGCGACCGGCTCGGTGTGGCCGTAGAAGTGCACGGTCTGCCGGTCGTCCGGCGCCGGGAACTCCCACGGGTTGCCCTGGAACGCCCAGTCGTCGGGCCGCTCGGCCTGCGCGCCGTTCTCCAGCGACTGCCGGAAGATGCCGAAGTCGTACCGGATGCCGTAACCGACCGCCGGGATGTCCCGCGTCGCCATCGAGTCGACCAGGCACGCGGCCAGCCGGCCCAGGCCGCCGTTGCCGAGACCCGGCTCGATGTCCAGGTCCTCCAGCTCCTCCAGCGAGCGGCCGAGGGCCTTGACCGCCTGCGCGGCCAGCTCGCCGGTGCCCGAGTAGAGCAGGTTCTGCTCCAGCTGGGCGCCGAGCAGATATTCGGCGGAGAGGTAATAGACCCATCGGGGGTTGCTGGCGTAGTGCGCCGCCGCGGTCCGGGCCCGCCGGTCAGCGAGCCGGTCGCGCACGCTGAGCGACAGAGCCTCGTACGCGTCGCGCGGGCTCGCCGACTCCACGGTGGTGCCCCTGCGGTAATAGAGGCTGCTCAGCAGATCCTGTTGGAACTCTTCAGCGGTGGTGCCCAGTCGTCGCAGACCGATGCCGTGGCTGCCTTGGCGAAGATCCATGCGGCCCATTCTGCCGCGACCACGTTTCCGGCGGCTGACGTTCCCCATACCGCGTCGAGAAGAAGCAACGCCGAAGATCAACTTCAGAATCTTCCTGTCCCAGGTCCGCTGTGGTCCGGGTCCGCCGCTCCCGCGGGGACCCTCACGGGCCTCGCAGGGCCGTGACCGGCCCAGAACGCGAAACCCGCAAGGGCGGCGTCCGCTGCTGGGCGCGGTCAGAGCAGCAGACCCGTGCAGTGCGGTCCCGGCGTCACCGCCGGTAGGTCAGCGGCACCGGCGCAACGGCCCGGGCCGGCGTCCGTCCGCCTCCGCGAGGCCCCGCGGCGGCCGGCGTGCGGCGCGGCTGGAGGCTCCGGCTGGTCCTCATGGGCGTTATCAGGCACGAATAACGCCCATGAGGACCAGCCGGAGCCGGGATCAGGCTTTCTGCCTGGTGCTCACGGTGGTTGTTCGCGCGAATAGCCACCATGAGCACCAGCCGACAAAGCGCAAGCCGCGCCGGGGGCTACCGGACGGTGAACGTGGTGACCGTGGCGCCCCGGCCGTACGAACGGATCACCAGATCGGTGGCCTTGACGCGGGAGCCGAACTTCGCGAAGTGCCAGCCGTTGATCGGACGGGTCTGGCCCTTGACCATGCCGGAGACGCGCCCGGTCGTGGTCACCGTCAGTCTGCGGCCGGCCGAGTTGGTGAAGGTCACCGTGGTGCCGCCGACCTTGCCGGACGTCAGCCTCCAGCCGGGATCGAGGTGCCAGTGCTGCCGCCACAGGGTGGACCGGGAGAACAGGTCGGTCACCCGCATCCGGTGCGCGTCCCGGCTGACGTTGACGTTACGGGTGTGCGGGGTGTTGTAGATGTCGTCGACGATGGTCCAGGCGTGCGCGGAGGACTGCACCAGCGCCGTCTTCACCTTCGCGGTCCGGCCGGACTTGACCGCGCCACCGTTCGGGATAGCGACGTTGTGGCTGAGCGGGCTGATCATGTAGGCGTTCCACGGCGAGTTCTTGTCGTAGTTGTACTTGCCGGGGCCGACCAGCACCCGCGAGCCCAGCGTCGACCAGGTGACCCCGCCGGCCCGGTCCTCCTGGCCGTGCGCGCGCCGCGGCGGGCCGTAGCGAACCGTGTAGTAACTGGTCTGCCGATCGCTCCAGGACCAGCGGCCGACGATCGTGCCGGTCTGGTCGTCGCGCAGCGTCCGTGCCCAGTTGCGGGGGACGGACCGGCCGGCGGACTCCTCGGAGTCACCGATCTGCACGATGTTGCCGTCCGGCTCGGTCTCCCAGGCGAACGCGGTCCACGCCTTGGCGACCACCTTGCGCAGGGTGGCCGCGGCCGCCCCGGCGCCGGGCGAGGCGGCGAGCACCTCGGCCGCCTGCCCCCACATGTTCGCGTTGACCCCCTGGTAACCGGAGGACTGCTCGAACGACAGCCCGGCCCGGGAGAACGCCAGCGGCGCCTCGGCGGTCATCCGCTTGACCGCTGTGGACTTCCAGGCCGGCCTGCCCAGCAGGTCACCGGCCCGCACGAGCCGCAGGTTGGCCATCAGCCCGTGGTTGTGCACCGGTGCGTACGGCGGGCCGTAATAGCGCTTGCCCAGCAGCACCGCCGCGTCGGCGGACATGCCCGGGATGAGGGCCGCCGCGCGGGTCAGGCTGTACAGGCAGTTCTCCGTCTCGAGCCGGCGCAGCGCGGTGCCCTCGTCCCACCCGGCCGCGTTGGTGCGCGGATCAGGGTCGGCCCGGTGGAACTGCGCCGCCTGCGCGACCAGCGCGGCCAGCGACTGCTGCTGACCGTCCTGGGCCGCGCGCCGGGCGAGCGACTTCATCCACATCAGACCCTGGAACGTCAGCCGCCACGACGGGTCGGCGACCGGCGGATTCTTCCAGGTCGCCGCGCTGATCCTCCCGACCGTGAACGGCGCGGCACCACCGATCCTGACGACGATCGGCGCGCCGTCCGGCACCGGGTCCGGGGCGGCCGCACCGCAGCCGGCGGTCGCGGTCGGGTCGCCCGGATCGGCGCTGGCGCCGAAGGTCGGCTCGGCCGCCACCGACCCGTCGTAGGCCGCCGGATCGATCGGCATCACGTGCGGATCGTCAGCCCGCGCGGAGACCGGATCCACGAACATGACACCCGTTGCCATCGCCGCCGTGACCAGCGCGCGCACAGTCCTCATCGGTGATCACACCGTTCCGCTTGCCGGCGACCGGCGTCCCCCGCCACTTCATCAATCGCCGATGAGCGGACAGTCGACCAGGGCCGATCGATATCGGCAAGATCTACAGGCCTGATCCCCACCATCCGAAAGGTCGCCCGCACCCGGCAAAGCAGGCACCGCCGCGACGATCCCGGGCACGAGCACCATCCGATCAGGCGGCGACGTACTCCGCCAGGTGCTGGCCGGTCAGGGTGGAACGCGCCGCGACCAGGTCGGCGGGGGTGCCCTCGAAGACCACCCGGCCACCGTCGTGACCCGCGCCCGGCCCCAGATCGATGATCCAGTCGGCGTGCGCCATCACGGCCTGGTGGTGCTCGATGACGATCACCGAGCGGCCGGCGTCCACCAGCCGGTCCAGCAGCCCGAGCAGCTGCTCGACGTCGGCCAGGTGCAGGCCGGTCGTCGGCTCGTCGAGGATGAACACGCCACCCTGCTCTCCCATGTGGACGGCGAGCTTGACCCGCTGCCGCTCACCACCGGACAGGGTGGACAGTGGCTGGCCCAGCGTCAGGTAGCCGAGCCCGACGTCGGACAGCCGCGCGAGGATCTTGTGCGCCGCCGGATTCCTGGCGTCGCCCGCGGCGAAGAACTCGACGGCCTCGGCGACCGGCATCGCCAGGACCTCGCTGATGTCCCGGCCGGCAAGCTTGTACTCCAGGACCGAGGCGTCGAAGCGCCGCCCCTCGCACACCTCGCACGTGGTGGCGACCCCGGCCATCATCCCCAGGTCGGTGTAGATCACGCCGTTGCCGTTGCAGTTCGGGCAGGCGCCCTCCGAGTTCGCGCTGAACAGGGCCGGCTTCACGCCGTTGACCTTGGCGAACTGCTTGCGGATCGGCTCCAGCAGACCCGTGTACGTCGCCGGGTTGCTCCGCCGCGAGCCCTTGATCGCCCCCTGGTCGACAGCGACGACGCCGTCCCTGCCGGCGACCGAGCCGTGGATCAGCGAGCTCTTGCCGGAGCCGGCCACCCCGGTCACGACGACGAGCACGCCGAGCGGGATGTCGACGTCGACGTTGCGCAGGTTGTGCCGGCCGGCGCCGCGCACCTCGAGGAAGTCGGACGCCTTGCGCACGTCGCTCTTCAGCGTCGCCCGGTCGTCCAGGTGCCGGCCGGTCAGCGTGCCGCTGGCACGCAACCCGTCGAGCGAGCCCTGGAACACGATCTCCCCACCGGCCGAGCCGGCCCGCGGGCCCAGGTCCACCACGTGGTCCGCGATCGCGATCATCTCCGGCTTGTGCTCCACCACCAGCACGGTGTTGCCCTTGTCGCGCAGCTGCAGGAGCAGCTCGTTCATCCGCTGGATGTCGTGCGGGTGCAGGCCGATCGTGGGCTCGTCGAAGACGTACGTCACGTCGGTCAGCGACGACCCGAGGTGCCGGATCATCTTGGTGCGCTGCGCCTCACCGCCGGACAGGGTGCCGGCCGGCCGGTCCAGGGAGAGGTATCCCAGCCCGATCTCGATGAACGAGTCGAGCGTGTGCTGCAGTTTCCCGAGCAGCGGGGCGACCGACGGCTCGTCCAGCCCGCGCACCCAGCCGGCGAGATCGCTGATCTGCATCGCGCACGCGTCGGCGATGCTGACCCCCTTGATCTTCGAGGAGCGGGCGCCCTCGCTCAGCCGCGTCCCGTCGCACTCCGGGCAGGTGGTGAACGTGATCGCGCGGTCCACGAACGCGCGGATGTGCGGCTGCATCGCCTCCCGGTCCTTGGACAGGAAGGACTTCTGGATCGACGGGATCAGGCCGCTGAACGTCAGGTTGATGCCGTCGACCTTGATCTTCGTGGGCTCCCGGTGGAGAAGGTCGTGCAGCTCCCGCTTCGTGTACTTCTTGATCGGCTTGTCCGGGTCGAAGTACCCGCAGCCACGGAAGATCCGGCCGAACCAGCCGTCCATGCTGTAACCCGGGATGGTGAGCGCGCCCTCGTTCAGGGACTTGCTGTCGTCGTACAGCGCGGAAAGCTCGAAATCGGTCACCGCGCCGCGACCCTCGCACCGCGGGCACATGCCGCCGGTGATGCTGAAGCTGCGCCGCTCCTTGGTGGTGACCCCACTCTTCTCCATGGTCACCGCGCCGGCGCCGGAGATCGAGGCGACGTTGAACGAGTACGCCTGGGGCGAGCCGATGTGCGGATCGCCGAGCCGGCTGAAGAGGATGCGCAGCATGGCGTTGGCGTCGGTCGCGGTCCCGACCGTCGACCGCGGGTCGGAGCCCATCCGTTCCTGATCCACCAGGATCGCCGTGGTCAGGCCCTCCAGCACGTCCACGTCGGGGCGCGCCTGGGACGGCATGAAACCCTGGACGAACGCGCTGTACGTCTCGTTGATCATCCGCTGCGACTCGGCGGCGATCGTGCCGAACACCAGCGAGCTCTTGCCCGACCCGGAGACCCCGGTGAAAACGGTCAGCCGGCGCTTCGGGATCTCGACACTGACGTCCTTGAGGTTGTTGACGCGTGCGCCGTGCACACGGATCAGATCGTGGCTGTCAGCAGCGTGCATCTTCTCCATGGCGGAAAGGCTAATTGCCGGCCACTCGCCCGGGCTTCTCTTTTCCTGACCAGTTTCCGCCAGGAAGCGACACGAGCCGGGGCACCTGGAGTGCCCCGGCTCGTGGTCAGTTCTCGGTGATGTCGCTGAGCGGACTCGAGTTGCTGATGTCCGGCGGCGCGTTCCACTTCTGCAACTCGTTGCTGCTGCACACGGCCACCTTGACCTTGCTGGTGCCGTCCGAGTGCAGATCCACGTTCTTCACCCCGGTGGCGAGGTCGGTCGGCTGCAGGCAGAGGCCCGTGCTGTCCTCGATGCGGTAACTGGTGGTGTAGCTGCCGGTGTTGTGCTTGACGTTCCAGACCAGGGCAGCGGGGATCCCGGCGGTGCTGGTCACGTCGGTCTGCGGGCACCCGGTCGTCGTCACCGTCACCCAACTGCTGGACGTCGCCACCAGCGGCGACTTCAGGCAGTACCGCTTGCCGCCGGTGATGATGTAGATGACGCCCTTCTTCTCGGTCTCCTTCGCGGAGTCGTTCGGCATCGGGTGGTACCAGGTCTGGTTCCAGTCGACGACGCCGTTCGGGTCCTGCTTGCAGAACCACGCGATCATGTACGTCGAGGTGACCGACCTGCTGGTGACGTCCAGGCAGCGGCTGAACTGGGAGTAGTTGACCAGCTGATTGGTGTCCTCACCGGCCATGCCGGCGCCGACAGCCGCGTCGAACCGCCAGACGTTGAGTGTGGCGCTGCCGCTGCAATTGCCCAGGATCAGCGGAGTGTTCACGGTGCTGGCGGTGGTGAGGTTGATGCAGTAGCCCTCCACCACCTTGGTGGGGCTCGTCGTCCGCAGGTTACTGGCGTTGTCCAGGCTCCACTGGAAGTCGGGCACGATGCTGCCGGTGGTGCTCGGGCAGGGTTGCAGCACGACGGCCTTGCCGTTCGCGTGCGCCGTGGTGCCGAACACGCACATGCCGTTCGGATAGGCGTCCGTCTCCGAGTTGACCAGCTTGATGTAGAGCTCGGCAGTGTACCGGAACTGCTGGGTGCTGCTGCCGTCGCAGACCCGCATCTTGACCGCCGCGCCCGCCACCGGGGTCTTCGTCACGGCGTCCATGCAGAGGTTGCCGGCCGTGGACGAGTCGATCCGGATCGAACCGCCGGTGGCCTTGTGGGTGTCGTTGTCGAGCGCGAACGTGTAGGTCCCGTCCAGCGTGCGCGAGGTCTGCTCCGAGGTGCTGCTGTCGGTCGGGGCGACATCGAGCGAGCCGAGCCCCTTCGAGCTCACCTCCGCTGTCTTCGGCGCCGTCTTGAGCGGGCAGGTCAGCACCTTGCCGTCCCGATCCTTGTACGTGATCGTGACGACGTACTCCATCTTCTCCCCGCCCACTCCGACGTCACCCGTGATGGGCTCGGCGCAGGACGGCAGGTCCTCTAGCAGGCCCGTGGAGCCGTAGGCAGCCGCGGCGATCCGGGCCATCACCACGTCCAGGCCGATCCGGGCGCCGGCAAGAGCCGTGCTGCGGTCCGCCATGGTGCGTGCCGTGGTGAACTGCCGGAGGATCATGGGCAGGACCGCGACGGAGAGAACCAGCCCGACGGTCACGACCATCATCGCGATGGGCAGCGAGCCGCGGTCGTCGCCCGAACGGCGGTGCGGTTTCATGGCTACGGCCTCCCTACGTTGCTGCACTGCTGGAGCGTCACATCGATCTTCTCGGGGTTGTCGTCCTTGCCGTCGAGGTCGTTCTCCTCGCCGATGTTCTGCGTGGTGAAGGCGTTGTCGAACCGCTGCGTGACGTCGCCTGCCGTGACCTTGAAATGCACGCGGACCATCAGATACTTCGCGGTGAACTGGGTGCCGACCCCGGTGGTCCCGGCGCTCGCGGTCTTCCACGGCGCGTCACCCGGCAGGTAGACCTCGAACGGCTTGGGGGTGCCGTCCAGCGCCACGTCGGTGGCGAGGGTCGACGCCGCGGGCGGCGTGCTGCCCAGGTCCCAGCTCCGCATCGTCAGGACCTTCTTGTCGGTGTCGAACAGCAGCTGCCGGCACCGCTTGGGCGTGTCCGGCTTCTCCCGCGGGATCGCGAACTCCAGGTAGAACCGGGTCGTGACTCCCGCGGGGGATCCCACCGGGGACACGTACGTCGCGTAGCGCAACTCCCGGTCCAGCCGGTTGAAGCTGATGTCGAGCTGGTCCCCGGTGACCGAGTTCTGCTCGATCTGCTTGGTGCCGGAGTAGATCTGGATGATCGCGGTCACCGCCGTGAGCGTCACGACCGACATGATCCCGGTCGTCACCAGGACCTCCATCAGCGAGAACCCATGGTCGTCGCGGCGCTTCCACCGTCGCATCCAGGCACCTCCCCGGCTCACAGGACGGTCCACACGAAGGTGTACCTGGCGGTCTGCGTGTCCTTGCCGCTGGTGGTCGCCTGCAGCGTGACGGTGTAGATGCCCGGCAGGGTCGGTTTACCGCTGATCTTGTCGCCCTTCCCGCTCAGGGTGACGCCGAGCGGCAGGCCGGTGGCGTCGATGTTGTTGACCTTGACGCCGATGGCGTCGGCGTTCGTCGCGACCGTCAGCGTCACCGACTGCAGCGACGTCGAGGTCACCACGGCACCGGGCGAGGTGAACTGCAGCGTGGCGGTGAGCGAGCCCACCTGCATCACGAAGCCGGCGTTCACCGTCGCGCCGGTCCCGTCCTTCACCGTGACTGTCGGCAGGTACCGGCCGCCGATGAGGACCGGCCCGCCGGAGATCACCCCGGTGGCAGGATTGATGCTCAGCTCGGCCGGCAGACCGGTCGCGGAGAACGTGTACTTGCCGTCGCCACCCGCGGCGGTCGTGGCCAGGTTGACCGTCGCCAGCAGGTCGACCTGCTGGTCGGGGATCGGCTGCAGAGTCAGCGGCTGCAGCACGGTGTGGGTAAACGTCAGCTTGAACGGCTGGTCGATGGTGGTGGTGCTGGCGGTGACAGTGATGCTCGCGGTGTAGCCGGTGGTGGCCGTGCCGGTGATCGCACCGGTGGTCGCGTCGAAGGTCAGTCCGGCCGGAAGGGCGGTGTCGAGCGCGAACTTGTAGGACACCGCGCTGTTGGTCTTGTCGACGACGATCGCCGGGAGGGCGACCGGGTCGCCGACGTGGCTCACCGGCGCGGGCACCGCGAGACTCGGCCGCTCGATCACCTGCCACTTGGTGCCGAGCGCCTGGTCGGTGTCCGAGCGGGGCGACAGCGTTCCGACCGGCGGCACGCTCTCCACCACCTTGACGTACGTGCCGGTGGTGGCGTAAGTCCAGACGCCGGCCTTCGTCGGCGTCCCGGAGACGACACCGGTCGACGCGTTGATGCCGAGCCCGTCGGGCAGTTTGACGGCGCTCCAACTGTTGGGCAGGTTGCCGCCAGTGGCCTTCATGTAGACGACGTTGCCGTCGGCGACGGTGGCGGGGACGCCGCGGAAGAACAGCCGCATGTCCGGCGGCCGGATCTTCGGGATGGCTCGCGTGGAGCTGTACTTGGCGTCGTCGTTCTTGCTGGAGACCAGGGTCGAGGCGAGGTACGCGCACTGGCCGCCGGTTGCGGTGCAGCTCTTGTGCTGCCAGGTCTCCAGCACCACCACCCGGAAGTACTCCAAGATCGAGGTGCTGTCGGTGGGGCGCTTGGGATCGAGCTCGTCGAGCGGCCTGACGCAGTCGTCGGTGCGGGTCACGTAGACCTCGCATTTGCCGACGAGGATGCTCTGCTGGAAGGTGAGGCCGTCCACGGTCAGGGTTTTCGACACGGTCGGGAGCGCCGCGTTCTGGCCCTCGGTGCTGCCTTTGTTGCCCTCCTGCGACATGGTCGCCAAGTACGGCTTCAGCTTGTCCTTGAAGGGCCCGGCCTGCAGGTCCGCCCACTGCTGGTCGACGCTCACCTGGCCACGGCCGTCGAGCAGGGCGGACCCCTCGAGGGCGCGGACCTGCTCCAGCGCGTTGCTCGCCAGCCGCACCGCATAGCGCTGATCCCGCTGCTGAGCGACGGTCAGCGCACCGTTGACGAAGAAGGCACCCAGCCCGGCCATGGCGATGCTGATCACAGCCAACGCCACAAGGACCTCGACCAGCGTGAAACCCTCGTCCATGCGACGGTCAGGCGGTTGGCCGCGCATCTCACTCCTCACCCGATCTTCCGGCATCCCCGCGGGGAAAGCCCTGCCAACAGGCACTATCGGCAGGCCGGAAGCGAAATGGAGAAGCAGTGCCACCGCAATGACCCGGGCGCGCCCGTACCATCGCTGAATCGGGCGCGCCGCAAACCTCTGGAGGACGCATGGCCCTCACCGACCCGCTGGAACTGCTCGATGTCGCCGGCCTGCTCAGCGACGAGGAACGGCAGATTCAGGAGACCGTCCGCCGATTCGTCGCCGACCGGGTGCGCCCGTATGTGGCGGAGTGGTTCGAGGCCGGCACCTTCCCTCGCGAGCTCGCGCCCGAACTGGGCAAACTGGGCGTTCTCGGTATGCACCTGGACGGCTACGGATGCGCCGGGACGAGCGCCGTGGCGTACGGCCTGGCGTGTCTGGAGTTGGAGGCCGGTGACTCCGGCCTGCGCAGCTTCGTGTCGGTCCAAGGGTCCCTCGCGATGTTCTCGATCTGGAAGTACGGGTCGGAGGAGCAGAAGCAGGAGTGGTTGCCCCGGATGGCGGCCGGTGAGGCGATCGGGTGCTTCGGGCTGACCGAGCCCGACTTCGGCAGCGACCCGGCCAACATGCGCACCCGCGCGGTCCGTGACGGCGACGACTGGCTCCTCACCGGCACCAAGATGTGGATCACCAACGGCAGCATCGCGGACATCGCCACCGTCTGGGCGCAGACCGAGGACGGCATCCGGGGCTTCCTCGTCCCGCGGGGCACGCCCGGGTTCACCACGCGCACGATCAAGCAGAAGCTGTCACTGCGCGCGTCGATCACCGGCGAGCTGATCCTGGACGAGGTGCGTCTGCCGGACTCCGCCCGCCTGCCCGGCGCACGCAGTCTCGGCGCACCGCTGAGCTGCCTGAACGAGGCCCGTTTCGGCATCATCTTCGGAGCGACCGGCGCCGCGCGCGACTGTGTGCAGACCGCGCTGGACTACGCGAACACGCGCGTGCAGTTCGACCGGCCGATCGCCGCTTTCCAGCTCACCCAGGAGAAGCTGGCGAACATGGCGGTCGACCTGAACACCGCCGCCCTGCTCGCCATCCACCTGGGACGGTTGAAGGACGCCGGCACGATCAAGCCGCACCAGGTCAGCGTCGGCAAGCTCAACAACGTCCGCAAGGCGCTGTCGATCGCCCGCGAGTGCCGCACGATCCTCGGCGGCAGTGGCATCACGCTCGAATACTCCCCCCTTCGCCACGCCAACAACCTGGAGTCAGTCCTCACCTACGAGGGCACGTCGGAGATCCACACCCTGGTCATCGGCCAGGCCCTGACCGGCCACTCCGCCTACCGCTGAGAGCCCACTCCCGGCTGAGCGCCACGCCGCCCCGAACGGCACGCCCGGCTGAACGGCACGCCCGGGATCGGCCACGATCGGGACCAGCCACGATCGCGGCGGGCGCTTCACGGCCAGCGGGGCACGAGCGCGGCGGGCGGATCACGGCGAGCGAGCGAGCGAGCCACGGCCAGCGGGGCCGGCGGCACAAGCGGGGCGGGCCACGGCCAGCGGGGCCGACGGGACAAGCGGGGCGGGCCACGGCCAGCGGGGCCGACGGGACCAGCGGGGCCGGCGGCACAAGCGGCGCCGCGCCGCGACCGGATCGCAGCGCGCCCGCCGGGCCCCAGCCGGTGCCCAGGGCCGACACCGCACCCGCGGCCGTGCCCTGAACGCCGGACGGAGCCGGCAACCGCGCTGCGATCCGAAGCCGTGAATCTCATGTCTCGAGAGTGAGGTCTGCCCCAGGGGCAGAGTCAAGACATGCGGAGAGTTCGCAACGTCCGGCCGGTCGCCCGTTTGAAGAGGTACTCGGCCCGCTCGTAGGAGAGCCTGCGCCGCCCGGTCTCCGGGCAGAGGTCGGCCGGTCCGGGCCGCCGGGCCGGCCCCGGCCGCCGATCGGAGAGGAAGAGCGGTCCGCGGGCCCGGCCCGCGATCAGCTCCGGCAGCAGCGCGGCGGTCTGCTCCCGCCAGGCCACCGCGGGCCCGGCCCGCCGGGCGAGGTCCAGATCCTGCACGTCGAGCGCGAGCACCGCCCGGATCGGCGCCCCCGATTCCCGCACCATCAGCCACAACACCCGTTCCCGCAATGGCACACCGGAAGGAATCCGGAGGACCGGAAGAAGCGGATCCACCGGCACGGGCTCGCCGGCCGGTGGCAGCGCCCGATTCTTCAACTCCGCCGCCAGCTGCGGAAATCCTGCCCATGCCGCGAAGGACCGGAACGCCGCCAGATGCCGGTTCCAGCCACGCGGCGCCGCATCCGGCCACAGCGAGGCGACGACCGCGGCTACGCCGGCGGCATCCAGAGTGGTCAGGGAGATCCGTTCGCCCAGGGCCCGGCGCATCCTGGCGAGCGATTTCCGGTACGCCGAGGCGGTCCCCGATCCGAGCCCCGCCAGGAACTCGTCCACCATCGCGCCCAGCTCCGGTCCACGTCCAGCCGTCCCGGCGGTCGCGGCACGGGCGCGCAGGAAGTCCCGTTCCGCGGCGTTGCGGGTCAGCGAGGCCGCCCGCTCCCATTCCGTACGAGCCTCGGCGCCGCGTCCCGACCGCAGCAGCAGGTCGCCGCGGACCCCGGGCAGCAGGTGGTAATCGCGCAGTGCCGGATCCGCCCGTAACGCGTCCACCAGCGCCAGCCCGGCTTGCGGCCCGCGCGCGAACCCGACCGCCACGGCACGGTTCAACCGGACCACGGGGGTCGGCAGGAGCCGTTCCAGTGCCTCGTAGAGTGTCGCGATCCGCTCCCAGTCGGTCTCCTGAGCGGTCCGCGCCTGGGCGTGACACACCGCGATCGCGGCCTGCAACACGTACGGCCCGGGGGTCTTCGCGGCTCCCGTCGCACGGGCCCGCAGCATCGCCGCGAAGCCCCTGTTGATCAGCAGCCGGTCCCATCTCCCCCGGTTCTGCTCGTGCAACTGGACCGGCTCGCCGCGGGCTCCGGTGCGGGCCGCCGACCGTGACTGCTGGATCTCCATCAGCGCCACGAGGCCGTGCACCTCCGGCTCGTCCGGCGCCAGTTCCGCCAGCAACCGGCCGAGCCGCAGGGCTTCCAGGCACAGGCCGGGCCGCATCAGATCGTCACCGGAGGTCGCCGCGTAACCCTCGTTGAACACCAGGTAGACGACTTCCAGCACCGAGGCGAGCCGCCCGCTCAGCTCCGCGCCGGACGGAAGTCCGTAGGCGGCGCCGGACGCGGAAAGGGTTCGTTTGGCGGCCGCGATCCGGTGCGCGATAGCCGGTTCCCCGATCAGGAACGCGCGCGCGATCTCGGGCACGCTCAAGCCCGCGACGACGCGCAGGGTGAGAGCCGCACGCGCCGGTCGATCGAGCACCGGATGACACGAGATGAACATCAACCGCAGCACGTCGTCGCTCTGCTCGGCGACGTCGGGGGGCTCGAGGTCCGTACTGTCGAATCGGCGGGAACGCCGCAGGTGATCGACGGCCCTGCGCCGCGCGACGGTCGTCAGCCAGGCGCCGGGATTGTCCGGGACGCCCTCGGCCGGCCACCGTTCCATGGCCGTGACCAGGGCGTCATGCGCGAGCTCCTCGGCCAGGCCGACGTCGTGGACCATCCGCAGGAGCGCGGCGACGATGCGCGCGGACTCCTGCTTCCAGACGACGCCGACCGTGGCCCGGGCATCGATCACAAGCTCAGCCGAACACCTGGTGGATCACGCTCTCCCCGTCCCCGACGATCTTGCGGAAGCGCCGGCCGAGCTCGATCGCCTCGTCCCGCGACCGCACCTCGACCAGTGCGAACCCGCCGACCGCCTCCTTGGCCTCGGTGAACGGCCCGTCAGTGATCGTCACGTCGTCGCCGCTCGACTCGATCTTGAAGCCGGCCGGGTCGAGGCCACCGGTCGCCAGCAGCACGCCGGACGCGGTCATCTCCTCGATGAACGCGGCCATGTCCGCGAACAGCTTCTCGTCGGGCTGGGTGTCCTGCATCTTCGAGAGCATCAGGTAACGCATCGGAGTCTCCGTTTCTCGTGGTTGCTGTCACCCCTACGTCGCCCGGGCTCATGTGACAGGTAATCACGAACGCCGCCGACCCCGCTCGGCCACGGTCACGCTCGCGGCCGGTCAGCGACTCCACGTCAGCCTCCCGCCATCGCGGACGCCCGGTAGATCGTTCCGGCGCCGGCCACGGATGGCGCCGCCTCCCGCACCGGACGGCTCGGCCAGGGCAGGAACCGCAACCGCCGCCGGGCCGCCAGGTCCTCCACCCAGCCGAAGATCAACACTGCGTCGGCCAGCAGCGCGAGGGCGATCGCCACGTACCCGGCCTCGAAGAACCTCCCGAGCCGCCACACCTCGAGCGCGTCGCCGACCGGGTAGCAGAGCGCGATCGCCACGTTGTTCCAGAGGTAGATCGTCACCGCACGGGAGTTGATCAGCGACACCCAGCTGTCCAGCCCGGTGCGATTGATCAGCCAATCCATCCGCGGCCGCCAGCGCAGCAGCACGACGACGAAACCGGCGTTGTAGACGGCGTACGCCATCGGAAGGTCTTTGATTCCCCCCGCCTCCGGATGCAGCTGACTCCACGCCAGTCCGCCGGCCACACCGGCCACGCCGAGGATCGCGACGAGGAACCCGGGAAGGCGCCGCAGCGTGCCGTCCCGATGCGCGAAACCGAGCATCCAGCACGCCGCGAAAGTCAGAAGATCGGTGCCGACCTCCTGTACGGCATCGACCGGGATCAACGGCATGGCGACGAGTGCGACGATCGGCGCCAGAATGGCGAGCGGGCGCGCCCGGCGGTAGACCCACAGCATCATCGGCGAGAGCGCGACGAGCCACAGATAGGTCACGAGGTACCACAACACCTCGGCGGCCTGCTCGCCGAACGTGCTCGCCGGCGGGTCCGCGAACGGCACGATCCACGCCACCAGGTGCCACAGCGCCGGCCGCTGCTCCCAGCCGACCAGGAACATCGCCGGCACGACGACCGCGCCGAGCACCCAGAGCGCCGGCAGCAGGCGCCGCACCCGGCCGTAGATCACCCGCCCCGCCCCGTGCCGCGCCAGCGAGTTCGCCATCAGCGAGCCGCCCAGCGCGAACATCACCCCCATGGACGGAAAAGCCAGCTCCAGCACGGCGAACGGGAACATGTGAAACACCGAGACGCGCACGATCGCCAGCACTCTCAGCAGATCGAAATAGCGATCCCGTCCCGCGACTTCTGCCTCGGCCACCGGCTCCTCCAACGCTCGCGCAAAGCGGCCGCTCAGCCGCGCGCTCACGCTAGAACCGCTCCTTTTGCCGCGCCTGTGCCCGCCCTGTCAGCTACGCCTCACCCCATCGTGTCGCGGCGGTGGAAGACAGCGGCGGCGGCGACCAGGAGAAGCGCGGTCCAGCCGGCCATGACCAAGGCTCCGGGCACCACACCGAGGCCGCCCTCGACGGTCGGGACGTCGCCGAACAACCGGCGCCCGGCCATGTCCGGCAACCAGAAACCGAGAGCGCTGACCTTGCTCAGCAGCAGGGAGAACGAGACCAGCGAGCCGTTCACGATCAGGACCACCATCGGGACGACACCGCTCCTGGTGAAGACCGTGACGGCGAGCGCGATGAGGCCGCTGAGGATCCAGTAGAGGGCAGCACCGAGGCAGCGCGTCACCGCCTCCGGGATGCTGACGCTCTCCCCGATCATCAGGCGGGCGACGCCGATCGTCAGCGGCATCGTGACCACGGCGGTCACGGCGACGAGCAGGACGACGACGATCGCCTTCGCGGTCAGCACCAGCACCCGGTCCGGCACGGCGGCCAGGGTGGCCGTGATCTGCCGCTCGCCGGTGAACTCACTGCTGAAGACGGTCACCCCGATGACGGTGGCGCCCACCGTGCCCAGGGGCATCGCGGCGAACGCGACCTCGAGCGGCGCGGTGAACGCCACGGCGGACGGGTCGGCGTGCACCGCGTACGCGTTCAGCACGGTGATCAGCAGCGACCCGAGCAGGGCGACGGTGACACCCGCCCAGGCCGCCGGCAGGGTGAGGGTCTTGTGCAGCTCGGCCGCGAGGGCCCGTGACCGCGTCACCGCACACCGCCGATGCCGCTTCCGGCCCCGGTCAGGGCGAAGAACGCGTCCTCGAGCGTCGCGAACCCGGCGGTGACCCGGGCGAGCGGGCCGGCGGCCATGACCCGGCCCGCGGCGATGACCACCAGGTCGTCGGCGACCGCGGCGACCTCGCTCATCGCGTGGCTGGACAGCAGCACCGTGCCACCGGCCGCCGCGTGGTCGCGCACCAGGCACCGCAACCAGCGGACACCTTCCGGGTCCAGGCCGTTCGCCGGCTCGTCGAGCACCAGGACGTCCGGCTCACCGAGCAGCGCCGCGGCCAGGCCGAGACGCTGCCGCATGCCCAGCGAGAAGCGGCCGGCCCGGAGTCGCCCGGTGTCCGCGAGCCCGGCCCGCTCGAGCACCTCGGTCACGCGACGGCCCGAGATGCCGTGCGAACGGGCCAGCCAACGCAGATGCCCGCGAGCGGTGCGCGACCGGTGCGCGCCCGAACCGTCCAGCATCGACCCGACCACACGCAGCGGCTCGGGCAGGCTCCGGTAGGGACGCCCACCGACCAGCGCGACGCCGGCTGTGGGCCTGTCCAGGCCGAGCAGGATGCGCAGGGTGGACGACTTCCCCGCCGCGTTCGGGCCGAGGAAGCCGGTCACCCGCCCCGGCTCGGCGCGGAAGGAGACCTCCGAGAGCACGGTGCGTTCCCGGTACGTCTTGGTGAGACCGTCGATCGAAAGCATGCGGCCATTCCAGCTCGGAACTTCCCGGCTGCCATCGGACCCTGGTCCGTCAGACCGTGGTCCGATGGCAGGCGACGAGTCCACGCCTAAGCTTCCACGATGGAATCCGGTAGGCCGTCGTGGCGCTCGCGCGTGTGGGCGGCCGCTCTCACGGTGCTGGGCGTCCTCGCCCTGCTGCTCACCACGACCGGAGTGGACGGGCCGCGCGCCGGCCGGGCCGTGGCCGCGGTGGCCGTCGTGCTCACCGTCGCGGTGGTGGGCTGGGCCGCCGCGCGCACCCGGGCGCAACGCCGGCGATACGAGGAAGAGCTCGCGGCCTGGGCGGCGGAGCGGGCGGCCCAGACGGAGCGGCTGCGGATCGCGGCCGACCTGCACGACCTGGTCTCCCACGGGCTCGGGCTGATCACGATCCGGGCCGCCGCCGCCCGCAGCCTGCGCGGCCCGGAAGGCGAGGCGGAGCGCGGGAACGCCCTGGCCGACATCGAGCGCACCAGCCGCGAGACCACCACCGAGCTGCGCCGGATGCTCGGTGTCCTGCGGGCCCCGGGCGCCGCGCCGTTGCGCCCGGCCGAGACGCTGGCCGACCTCCCGGCGATCGTGACCGCCGCGAACGCCGCCGGCCTGACCGCGTCGCTGCACCTCGACGAGGTCGGTGACGTGTCCGCGGGCACGCAGCTCACCGTCTGCGCCGTGGTCCGCGAGGCCCTGAACAACACCGTCCGGCACGCCGGGCCGGTCCGCGCACGGGTCAGCGTCCGGCGTGCGGCAGCGACGATCGTCGTGGACGTCGAGGACTCCGGCCCGCGGGACGGCTGGCGGCCGCAGCCGGGCGCCGGCCATGGGCTCGACGCCCTGCGCGCACGGGTGGCCGCCCTGGGCGGGACGCTGCACACCGGCCCCGTGGCGGGCCGATTCCGCGTCGCCGCACACCTGCCCGACCGGCCGAGCCGATGACCGGCGGGATCCGGGTGCTCATCGCCGACGACCAGCCGCTCATGCGTCACAGCCTGGCCATCCTGGTCGACGGCGACCCGGCCCTGACCACCGTGGCGCAGGCCGCCACCGGCGCCGAGGCCGTCGACCTGACCCGGCGGCTCACGCCCGACGTGATCCTGATGGACATCCGCATGCCGGGCGGTGACGGCATCGAGGCCACCCGCGAGATCACCGCCGATCCGCGGTTGACCGCCAGCCGTGTCCTGGTGCTGAGCATGTACGAGCTGGACGAGTACGTCTACGGCGCGCTCCGGGCCGGCGCCAGCGGGTTCCTGCTGAAGGACGCGCACCCCGGCGAGCTGCTGGACGCCGTGCACCGCACCCACGCCGGCGAGTCGTTGTTCGCCCCGGCCATCCTGACCCGCCTGATCGACCACTACGTCAGCCGGCCGGCCACCACCCCCGCCGGCGACCTGAGCGTCCTCACCGACCGGGAGACCCAGGTGCTGCTGCTGATCGCCCGGGGCCTCTCCAACCAGGAGATCGTCAGCGCCCTCGACATCTCGGTCAAGACCGTGAAGACCCACGTCGGCAACCTGCTGGCCAAGCTCCATGCCCGGGACCGCGCCCAGCTGGTCATCGCCGCCTACGAGAACGGCCTCGTCGACCGACACCGCCCCTGACCGCTCCGAGGCGCGTTGTGAGATTCAACCGGGCTGCGGCGAGGTCAGGCGTATGGCCGGCAGAGGCAGGATTCCACAACACGCCCTTGGCAGCTCAGGAGAATGGCAACGTGCCCGGAAACACGACGAGCCACCCGGAAAGGGCGGCTCAGAAGCGAAGATTGTTGGTGGGCGATACTGGGATCGAACCAGTGACCTCTTCCGTGTCAAGGAAGCGCGCTCCCGCTGCGCCAATCGCCCGCAACACTGCGAGGTGGAGACGGGATTTGAACCCGTGTACACGGCTTTGCAGGCCGTTGCCTCGCCTCTCGGCCACTCCACCGAGCCGGCCGGTGCCACGTGGAACCGCAACAGCCTCTCCGAGCGGACGACGGGATTCGAACCCGCGACCCTCACCTTGGCAAGGTGATGCGCTACCAGCTGCGCTACGTCCGCGTTGCCGCCCGGTCTCCCCGGCGACGAATGAAACCTTAGCCGAGCCCCCGGCCCGATGCCAAAGCGGGGTCACCACCGCACGCACTTCGGCAGCGGAAGCGCTGGTCTGGGCAGTTCAGCCACGGTCGCGCACCCGGCACGCACATCACGCGCTGCTCGAAAGGCGGCTGGTCCTCACGGTGGTTGTCGGGACGAGACAACGACCGTGAGGACCAGCTGACAAGCGCGAACCGCGGCTGGTCTGCACGGTGGTTCACCCGAGCGGACCAGCCGGGAGTTCAGCGGGACTCGCCCAGGAGACGGCGGACCTCGGCGATCAGCTCGGCCTGGAACGCCGCCACGCTGCCGTCGACCACGCCGATCCGGTAGTCCGACCCGGTCTCCGGGTCCTCGGCGAGTTGCGCGTCACGCCGCCCGGCCGAGCCGTCGGCGTGACCGGCGGTGTACGCCACAAATGCTTCTTCCATCATCGGGGCCTCCTCGAACACGCGCGCCAATCTCGCATGAGTACGGATTCCGGCGGGCCATCCGTTCGACCGGTCCCGGATCATTGAACGTCGGGCGAGCGCACCCTTTCAGACGGCTCGGGCCCCGGACGGCTCGAGCCCCGGGGGCTCGGGCTCCGGACAGCTCAACGCCGGGGCGCCGCCGGCCGGGGACCGCGGTTCCACCAGAGGGAGAGCCCGGTGCCGGTGACGACCAGGAGCGCGCCGGCCAGCACGAACCAGAAGCTGATCTCGACGTTCTCCTTGTGCAGGCCGATCTCCTTGGGCAGGTCGCCGAGGACGCCGTTGAGCTCGTCCGCGTCCTGGGCCTTGAAGTACTGACCGCCGGTCAGGTCGGCGACCTTGGTCAGCGCGTCCTCGTCGATCTCCTGGACCCGGCCACGGCCGCCGCCGCCGAAGCCGCCGCCGCCGCGGAATCCGCCACCGCCCATGAACGAGTCGCCGCTGACCTGGTCGGCGGTGCACACCATCTGGGACGGGGTGGTCGTGCCGAAGCCGATCGTGAAGACCCGGACCCGGCGGGCCGCGGCCTGCTCGGCCGCGGTGACCGGGTCGACGCCGGTGGTGTTCGAGCCGTCGGTGAGCACCACGATCGTGTCCGGCTGGTAGTCGCCGGCCGCGGGCGGGGCGGCGTCACCCAGGTCCGCGCCGGTCGCGGCGACGTCCGGGTTCATCTCCGCGATCGCGTCGATCGAGGTGAGGATCGCCTGGCCGATCGCGGTGCCGCGGGCGGTCTTGAGGGTGTCGATCGCGTCGAGCAGCTTGTCCTTGTCGGTGGTCGGGGTGACCAGCAGGCCGGCGATGCCGGAGAACGCGACCAGCCCGATCTTGGTGCCGTCGCCCTGCCCCTCGACGAACTTGCGGGCCGCGTCGACCGCCGCGGAGAGCCGGTTCGGCTGGACGTCGGTGCTGCACATCGAGCCGGAGACGTCGATGGCCAGCAGGATCGACGTGTTGTTGGACGGCACCGACAGCCGGGCCTGCGGCCGGGCGAGGGCGCCGCTGAGCGCCACCAGGCCGGCCAGGAAGAGGTAGACCGGGATGCGCCGGCGCCACGCGGACCGGCCCGGCAGCGCGGCCCGGATCAGGGCGACGCTGGAGACGGTCACCGCATTGCGCTTGCGGCGGCGGTTCAGGAACCAGCGGGCCAGCAGCAGCAGCGGCACGACCAGCAGCGCGGCCAGCGCCCACGGCCAGTGGAACGACATCAGACGATCCTTCCGTGCCAGCGGGTGCCGAGCAGCCCGCCGAGCGCCAGCAGCAGCAGGGCGGCCCCGGCGAACGGGGCGGTCAGCTCCAGCGGCTCCTTCTTCGTGGTCAGCCGCAGGTCGATCGACTTCGTGGTGTCGTTCAGGGTGTCGGCGTCGCCGGCCGCGTGGTACGCCCCGCCGGTGACCTGCGCGACCGCGGTCAGGGTGCTCTCGTCCAGCGCGGTGTTGAGCTGATAGCCGTCGACCTTGACGGTCGCGCCCTTCGCCGTGCCGACGCCGACCGTCTGGATCCGCACGCCGGCCGCGGCGGCCAGCTCGGCGGCGGCTTCCGCGTCCGGCCCGCCGGTGTTCTCACCGTCGGAGAAGGCGACGATCGTCGCTGACGGCCAGTAGCCGAGCGCGCTGGTGTCGGGGGCGCTCCCGTCGGCCGGGAGGCTGACCGGTTTGCCGGTGATCGTGCCGAGCCCGACGAGGATCGCCTGGCCGAGCGAGGTGCCGCCGCTCGGTTTCACCCGGGCGATCGCGGCGGTCGCGGCCGTGTGGTCGGCGGTCGGCGCCTGGGTGAGCAGGGCCTGGTCACCGAAGACGAGCACGCCCACGTCGACGGTGTCCGGCTGCTCGCCGACGAACTGGGTGGCGGCGGCCTGCGCGGCGGCCAGCCGGGACGGCGAGACGTCGGTGGCGGCCATGCTGTTGGAGATGTCGAACGCGAGCAGCACGGTGCCGGACACCCGCGGCACCGCGACCTGGGCCTGCGGCCGGGCCAGACCCACGAGCAGGATGGGCAGGGCGGCGAGGAGCAAGGCGTACGGCAGATGGCGCCGCAGGCCGCCGCCTGTCAGCGTGCCGAAACCCGCCGCTCTGAGCGCGGCGGCACGGCGCCGCTGCAACGAGAGGTAGGCGGCCACGGCGACGGCTGAGATCAGGACCGCGAGGATCAGCACGTACGGGTACAGGAAGCTCATCGGCGGCCTCGTCCCGACGCCCGGACCATCTGCACGAGCGCTGACATCAGGTCCTGATCCGTGGTGATCCGGTGGGCCGCGACGCCCGCCCGGCGCATCGCCCCGGTGAGCTCGGTCTCCCGCGCGCCGACCTGCGTCGCGAGGCGGCTGCGCAGCAACGGATCGCTGGTGTCGACCAGGATCTGCTCGCCCGTCTCGGCGTCCTCGACCAGGATCACGCCGAGGTCGGGAAGGTCCAGCTCGGCGGGGTCGACGACCCGGACGCAGACGACCTCGTGGCGGTGGGTGAGCATGCCGAGCGGGCGGTCCCAGCCGGGGTCGCCGATGAAGTCGGACATCACGAAGATGAGGCTGCGGCGCCGGGACGTGGTCACCGCCGCGAGGTCGAGCATCGCGGTGAGATCCGTCGTGGGCGCCGGCTGCTTCGACTTCTTCGGCGGCTTACCGGCCGGCGCGGTTTTCAGCAACTCGTGGCCGATCCGGAGGATCTGGTCGCGGCCACCGCGCGGCGGGATGACCTGGTGCACCGCGTTGTCGAACAGGATCGCGCCGACCCGGTTGCCGCCCTTGGACACGAGTTTGGCGAGGCTGACCGCCAGCTCGGTGGCGACCGACTCCTTGCCGTCGTGTCCCCCGAACCGCATCGAGGCGGATCTGTCGATCACCAGCCAGGCGGTGAGCTCGCGATCCTCCGTGTACTGCCTGACGAACGGCTCGTCCAGGCGCGCCGTCACGTTCCAGTCGATGTGCCGGACGTCGTCCTCCGGCGTGTAGGCGCGCAGGTCGGTGAAGTCGATCCCGGCGCCGTGCCACACCGTGCGGTACGCGCCCTGCAACCGCCCGTCGAGGCGGCGTCCGAGCTGCCACTCCAGGCGCCGCAGCAGCCGGTCGGAGGGTGTCGCCATGGGTCAGCGGCCCCGGCCGGTCGGCTCCGGGAACGACAGGTTCGCCATGATCTTGGAGAGGATCAGGTCGGCCGTGACGTCGTCGGAGAGCGCCTCGTAGGAGAGCACCATCCGGTGGCGCATCACGTCGAGCGCCAGGTCGGCAAGGTCCTCCGGCACCACGTACTCACGACCGCGGATGTACGCGAGAGCCCGCGCCGCCAGCACGAGACTGATCGACGATCGGGGGCTGGCGCCGAACGTCACATACTTGGCGAGGTCGGTGAGGCCGGCACGGGACGGGTCGCGCGACGCGTTGGCGAGCTGCACCGCGAACTCGATCAGCGACGGGTCGACGTACACCTGATCGGCGGCCTGCTGCAGGGTGACCAGCGTCTCCGGGTCGATGATGCGCTGGATGACCGCGGCCGGCGCGAGCGCCCGCTCGACGACCACGAACTCCTCGGTGGGCGTCGGGTAGCCGATCACCACCTTCATCATGAACCGGTCGACCTGCGCCTCGGGCAGCGGATAGACGCCCTCGCTCTCGATCGGGTTCTGGGTGGCCATGACCAGGAACGGGTTCGGCAGCTTGTGGGTCTCCCGGCCGATCGTGACCTGCCGCTCCTGCATGGTCTCCAGCAGCGCGGACTGCACCTTGGCCGGCGCGCGGTTGATCTCGTCGGCGAGCAGCAGGTTCGTGAAGACCGGGCCGAGCTGCACCTGGAACTCGCCGCTCGGCTGGTGGTAGACGCGGGTGCCGACGATGTCCGCGGGGACCAGGTCGGGGGTGAACTGGACGCGGTGGAAGTCCCCGCCGATCGCCTCCGCGAGCGACTTCACGGCCAGGGTCTTGGCCAGCCCGGGAACGCCCTCGACCAGGATGTGACCGCGCGCGAGCAGGGCCACGATCAGCCGCTCGAGCAGGATGTCCTGGCCCACGATGGTCTTCTTGACCTCGTAGAGCACCTTCTCGATCGGTCCGGCGGAGGCCGGCGGGGCGTCGGTCCAGCTCATGTATCCGTCCTCTGGTCGCTCTGTCTCACAGTGGTGGTGCGCGGCCGTCGCCGTTCTCACCGCCGCCGATGGCGGCGCCGATCGGGACGGCGAACCCGATGCCGATGAAGGTGCCCGCGTCGGTCGGGTTGGCCAGCGCCACCACGATCCCGACCACCTGACCCTGGTCGTTGACGAGCGGGCCGCCCGAGTTGCCCGGGTTGACCGCCGCGTCGAATTGGATCAGCCCCGCGATGTCGTCCGTCGCCTCGCGGGTGAGCTTGCGGTCCAGCCCGGAGACGACGCCGCTGCTGGTCGAGTCGACCAGGCCGAGCGGGTTGCCGATCGCGACGACCGGGTCGCCGACCTGCACGCCGCCGCCGAGCACGGCCGGGACCAGCGTCTCCGGCAGCTTCTCCGGGGTGAGGGTGGCGATGTCCTGCTCGGGGTTCGCATCGGCGACCTTCGCCGACGAGGAGCTTCCGTCCGCGTACGTCAGTTTGATGGTCTCGGCGCCGTCGATCACGTGATTGGCGGTCATCACGGTGCCGTCGGCATTCGCGATCACGCCCGTGCCGGTGGCCGACTCGACGGCCTTCTTCGCGTCGTGGCCGGTGGTCTGGATCAGCACCACCGAGGGCAGCATCGTCTGGTAGATCTGGGAGACCGCGAGCGGGCCCTGCGACGCCGACGGGGACGGTCTGGGCGCGGCCGCCTGCGGGCTCTGTCCACTGTCGCCACCGCGGGTGAACGCCACCACGGTGATCACCACGGCCCAGACCGCGACCAGGGCGATCAGGGCCTGGCGGCGCCGCTCCGGACTGTTCCACCGGGCCACCCGGCCGGCGGCCGGCTCCTCCGGCGCCGGCTCCGGGGGCTCGGAGCCGTCCGGGCGGAGCACGGTCATCACGTCACGACCGCCAGACTCAGCATTACTTGACCCTAGAAGCGATTTCTAAGAATTCCCCGTGAGTCCTCTAATGGTTTCCGGTACGCAAGATCGCCCATCTGCTGTCAAAGCGGGAATTCCGTCACGTCGTCAGGACGCGGCGCGGGCACGCGTCCCACCTTCCGGCGCGGCGGCGTCGTTGACAGCAGACCCCTACATCGGGGACAGGGTCCACATAGTCCCGGTGGCGACGATGGGCGCAGCGAGACGAGCCGAGGAGTCGCCGCATGAGCACGAACGAAGAAACCGGACAGCACACCGCCACGACCCCGCCGCTCGCCGAGCCGGCCGGCACGGTGAGCACCCTGCACCCCAGCGATCCGTGGTCCCAGCCGGCCGCCCACCAGGAGCCCGAGCCGCCCACCGCGCTGGTTCCGGCCCCGGCTGGGCCGGTCGCCGCTGGGCCGGTCGCCGCTGGGGTGGTCGGCGCTGGGGTAGCCGGCGGAGGGGTGGTCGGTGGTCCGCCGCCCGGCGTCTGGGCGCCGCCCGGGCCTGCGGCGAAGGCCGGGAAGCCCCGTAGCCCGAAGACCGTCCTGATCGCGGCCGTGCTGGCCACCGCGGTCGCGAGCTCCGGCATCACCGCCGGGGTCATGTCCGCGATCGGTGGTGACTCGTCCGGCCCGGCCGGCGTCAGTCAGCAGGGCGGTCCCGGTGGTGGCGGCATGCGTGGGGGCGGCGGCGGTTTCGGCGGCAACCTGGGCGGCGGCCAGCAGGGTCAGGACGGCACCGGTCAGCAGGGTGAGACCGGTCAGGACGGCACCACCGGTCAACAGGGCCAGACGGGACAGAGCGAGACGGGACAGGGGGGTGCCACGGGGCAGGACCAGGGCGGCACGACCCAGAACGGGACGACCGGCACCGGCACCTGAGCCAGGCGTGCGGGCGGGGCGCATCCACGCGATGCGCCCCGTCCGCGTCAGCCGGTGGCCGGGTGCTCAGCGAGGACGTTCGCGGTGCTCACGGCGTACCCAATCGGGAAGTTGATCTGATCTAGGACCCACTGACCTCGGCGAGGTAGGCGGTGGCCTTCTCCGGGTCGACGAACCAGTTGAGCAGGTCGTTCGGGTCGACGAAACCGTAGGCGAAGCGGCGCGCGATCTGCTCGTTCGCGGTGGCGGCGCCGAGGAGCTCCTGGACGTGCGGGGGCAGCGGCTGCAGCATCGCGTTGGTCCAGCCGGTGACGGCCATGCCGTGCGCGGTCCAGAACGCCTCGAACGTCTCCGTCATCCACTTCTCGTCGAACGGCTGCTCACCACGGGCCAGGATGGCCTGGAGATAGTGGTGGGCGGCCTTCGCTGCGGTGTTGCTGCCCTGGCCGGTGATCGGGTCGTTGGCGATCACCACGTCCGCGAGCCCGAGGACCTTGCCGCCGCCCGGCAGGTGCGCGACCGGCTTGCGGACCGTCGGGGTGTAACGGCCGTGCAGCGTGGACTTCGCGTCGGTGAGCTCCACCTTCCCGGCGCGCGCGGCGACCCAGGGCAGGTGCTCGCGGATCAGATCGAGCGTGATCTCCAGGTGCTGCCCGGGAGCCATCCGGCCGGTGTGACCGGCCCAGCGGTCGAGCGGGCCGCCCGGGACCGTCTCCCAGAACAGGATGTCGCACGCGCCGGCGTGGGTCAGGCCGGGGATCACGAACAGCTCGCCGAGGCCGGGCAGGGCGTGGAAACCGACGTGCGGCTCCGGCCACTCCGGGTCCGGCTCCAGGCCGTGGACGTAGGCGACGGCCAGGCCACGCTGCGGCTCGGTGTACGGCGAGCGCTCCGGGTCCCGGTCGAACATCGCCACCAGGTCACCCTTGCCGGCCGCGACCACGGTCAGGTCGTAGCGGCCGAGCTGGGTGATCGCGTCCAGGTCCTGCGTGGTGGCCGGGTTGTAGATCACCTCGACGCCGCGCTCCTCGGCGTCCTGGAGCCAGCGGGCCATCTTGATCCGCTGATCGGTGGACTGGGCCGGGCGGTCCAGCAGCCCGTTGAACGCCAGCGCCAGCTGTCCCTTCTCGACGGAGAGCTGCGGCCGCAGCCCGTGGATCGGCGGGGCCTGCTCCTCCCAGTGGTTCAGCCCGTACGCCCGCTCGGTGCTCAGCGCCAGGTCGAACATCGCCTGGGTGGAGGTGGGCCAGCCGGCGCGGATCTCCTCGGGGGTGCGCGCCGACATGAGGGTGACCTCATAGCCCTCGGCGCGCAGGCTGAGGGCGAGCTGGAGACCGGCCTGACCGGCCCCCACGATAAGGATCTTGCGCATGTGGTGCCTCCTGTGAAACTAGCCGACGCCGGAGGGGACGACGGCGGTGACGCGCTCGGTCGCATGGTTCACCACGGCCAGCAATGCGTGCGCGACGTTGCGCGGCTCGCGGATGTCCGCGGCGATCAACGGGACGTGCGGAGGCAGGGTCAGCGCCTCCCGTACCTCGGAGAGCTCGTGGGTCTGGATGCCGTGGAAGAGGTTGACGCAGACGATCCAGGGGACGTCCGCGTCGTTCTCGAAGTAGTTCACCGCGGCGAACGAGTTCTCCAGATGGTTGGTGTCGACCAGGACCAGGGCGCCGACCGCACCCCGGACCAGGTCGTCCCACATCGGCCAGAACCGGGGCTGGCCCGGCGTGCCGAACAGATAGAGCACAAGAGAATCGTCGATCGTCACGCGGCCGAAGTCCATGGCGACGGTGGTGGTGACCTTGTCGATGCCCGGATCGAGGCGGTCGATCTGCGCCGCGGCGGCGGTCATCCAGGACTCCGTACGAATTGCCGGAATTTCCGAGATGGCCTCGACCGCGGTCGTCTTGCCGACCCCGAAGCCCCCGGCGATCACGATCTTCGCCGAGGTCATCTGCCCGGTCAGGTGCGAGTCACGTGAGTCGGAGGAGGCCGGCACGAAGTCTCTCCAGGAGCGCTAGATCTTGCGAGGGGCGAGCGTCATGCACGACCAGCTGACCGATCTTGAGCAGGTCGTTGATCAGCAGCCGGGTCAGCCCGAGCGGCAGATTGCACGCCGCCGACAACTCCGCCACCGAGCACATCCGGCGAGCCTGCTCGTAGAGCGATCGGGAAGCCGGAGTCATGCTGGCGGCGAGGACCGGGTCATACCTGTTCCCGGTCGAGACCAGGGTGTGCATCAGCAAGGGGCTACGGCTGCTGGTCCGCCCGCGGGCGGTCATGTACGGGCGCACCTTCCAGTGCAACCCCGGCCTTCGGGCCATCATCGGCCTCCGCTCAGCGAGCCGGTGCGGGCAGGGTGCGCTGGTGCAGCGCGTGACGGGTCTCCGGGGTGAGCGCGTGACCGACCGCCTGGCTGAACGTGGTCATCGCGTACCCCAGGTGGCCGATCTGGGTCTGCGGCTGGGCCGAGACGAGCAGCGCAGCGACGAACTCGCCGACCGGATCGTCGATCCGCAGGAACGCCAGGTGCCCGTGCGGGTAGCGGATGCTCAGGTTCTCCGGGGCGCCGAGCTGCAGCAGGCCGCCGAGCTGGCCGGTGATGCCGAGGAAGCCCGCGGCGAGGGCGGCGACGCTCTCCGCGTGCTCGCGGCTCAGGTGCCCGGAGGAGGCGAGCTGCAGGCCGTCGGCGGAGACCAGGACGACCGCGGTGATCGTCGGCACCTCACGGACGAGCTGGCTTATCAGCCAGGAGACATCCGGTTTGTCATTCATGGGAGTCCTTCGGTTCTTGCTGGGGGGTGCTTGTCTGCTGAGGGGAGCTTGTCCGGCGGGAGCCGTTCGTCTGCTGGGCCGGGCTTTGCTGGACCGACCTTTGCTGGGCCGGGCCTTGCTGGGGGGCCGGGCCGCTTTGCTGGGGCGTCTTGGAGCGGGCCGCGTCCACCCCCGCGTTGAAGTCGGCGGCGTCGTCGTGCCAGGCGGTCTGGTGGACCTCGGTGGTCACCGGCGGCGGGAGCGTGCTGGTCCGGACGCTGGCCGGGACCCGGCGCGGCATC
Source organism: Actinoplanes cyaneus (assembly GCF_016862095.1). GTDB lineage: Bacteria > Actinomycetota > Actinomycetes > Mycobacteriales > Micromonosporaceae > Actinoplanes > Actinoplanes cyaneus. Next base: position 49,061 of record NZ_BOMH01000051.1, on the reverse strand, counting down.
GGTCTCTGCACCGCCGGGAGGATCATGGTCACGTCGTTCTGATGAGGCGGCGCGGGCATCGGCGACGGCCCGGCGGCCGTCCCGGCCGGCTCCGGCTCCGGGCGCGGCGCCTCACACAGCAGATCCGCGCCGATCAGCAGCATGGCGACCGTGCCCTGCGGCTGGCGCGGCACCACCCTGACCCGCAGCGAGCGGTGCCGATGGGTCAGCACCGACGCCACCGTCAGCCCCAGGTGAGCCGGCTGGAGCTGGTCCTCGGCCGGCCCGTTCGCCAGCAGCGACTCGATCCACGGCACATGCGCCGGGTTGAGGCCGATCCCGTTGTCCTCCACCCTGATCACCACGTCGCCGTCGCCGGTCAGGTGCGCGGCGATGCTGACCGGCTCGGTCGGCGGCGAATAGCGATCGGCGTTGTCGATCAGCTCGGTCAGGATCCGGATCACGTCGTCGGCGGCGCTCGCGGCCACCGCCAGATCCGCGATCGGGCCGAAGTGCAGGCGCTCGTAGTGCTCGACGGCCGCGCCGGCCGCGTGCGTGACGTCGTGCAGCGAGGTGACCTGCTGGTCGGGGTCGTCGAGCGGCTCACCGGTCAGCACCCGCAGGTTCTCGGCGAGCCGCCGGACCCGCGTCACCGAGTGGTCGATCCGGAACAGGATCTTGCGGCGTTCGGCGTCCTGCTCGCGGAATTCGGCCTCCCCGATGTGGTGAACGGCCTCCCACGTAAGGGTGAGCAGCCGCAGCGCGAACTCGCCGGCGACAGGCCGCCACGGATCAGGCTTCTCCGCCGCCTGCGGTTGCCGCGGGGCAGGAGCCGTCTCCGGTACGGCAACGGGCTCGCCCTGCTCGTGCCGCCGCCCGCGCAACCAGCTCCACCAGCGGCCTGCCTCGGGCATCGAATGCTCCCCAATTCGCCTTCAGTAGGACTGCAACGACAGAAGATCACTACTTAGGAGGTTCGTACGGTACCCGCCCGAATGTCGGACTGGCTATCCGCGATCTCTCACTCCGCAGACCCTCTGAAATGCGAACGTACGCCACTCCATAGTGGATCATGTCGCACTGCGAGTGCGCTCCGCTCAGTGCGCATGGCGTAACGCGCAGTCATGAGTGGCTTGGCGTCATATGTCCCGGCGCCGGAGCCCTGGGTATCTTGAGGTCGTCAGCAAGCCGTCCAGGAGGTGCGCGTGAGTGCCGGGATGGTCGCCGCCACGGGCCCCCAGACCTACATCCCGGCGAGATCTTCACCGGCGTCGTGAAGGCGACCGCGCCCTTCGCCGTCGAGGTCGATCTCAGGCAGCTGTGATCGCGGGGGTGATGCGGGCCAGGACGCCGTTCTCCAGTGCCGCCCACAGGGCGCCGTCCGGCCCGCGCGTGATGCCGTGCGGCTCGGAGCCCGGGGTGGGCAGGTCGTGAACCTCGATCTTCCCGTCCGTGGTGATGGAGCCGACCCGGTTGCCGCCCCACTCGGTGAACCACAGGCGGCCGTCGTCGCCCGCGGTGATGGCGTGCGGCCGGCCGGCCCGGTCCGGTAGCGGGAACTCGGCGATCGCGCCACCGGGAGTCACCCGCCCGATCTGCCCGGCGGCGATCTCGACGAACCAGACAGCTCCGTCGGGGCCTGCGGTGATGCCCACCGGAGCGGCGGCTTCGGTCGGCAGCGGGTACGTGGTCACGGCGCCGTCCATGCCGATCCGGCCGATAGCGTTCGCCTGATTCATCGTGAACCACATGCCGCCGTCGGCGCCGGCGGTGATGGCCGACGGGAAGGCGCCGGCGGTCGCTAGCGGGAAATCGGTGGTCTCGCCGCCGGTGGTGATCCGGCCGACGCGATCGGCGTTCATCTCGGTGAACCACAGCGCGCCGTCGGGGCCGGGAGCGATGCCGTACGGCCCGCCGTCGCTGGTGGGCACGGAGAACTGCGCGGTCTCGCCGCCCGTGGTGATCCGGCCGATCCGGTGGCCCCGCGTCTCGGTGAACCACAGCGCCCCGTCGGGGCCGGTCACGATGATCGTGGGCTGCCCGGCCGGGTCGAGTTGATACAGGGTGGGCTCCTCGCCCGGAACCAGGCGACCGACCTGGCCGCTGTGGGCGAGGGTGAACCACAGGGCGCCGTCCGGCCCGGTGGTGACGGCATACAGACCGCGGGCGGCGTCGGTCACCGCGTACTCCTGAACAGCGGCGGTTGTCACAGTGCTCGCTCCCTGACTGCCACTCATTAAAGCTACAGTTGTAGCAGTAGTATCGTGGCATGACCCCACCGCGATCGACAAGAGATCTCCCGGACGAGCCGGTGACCGATCGCGCGCGCCGTCCGGGCGGGCGCAGCGCGACGGTCCGCCGCCGCGTTCTCGACGCGACGCTCGCCCAGCTGGTGCAGCACGGCTACGACTCGTTGAGCATCGACGTCGTGGCCGAGCGCTCGGGCGTGCACCGCACGACGGTGTATCGGCGCTGGCGCGACGTCGGGGGTCTCCTGGCCGACGTGCTGAACGAGGCGGCCGACGATGCCTGGCTGCCGCCCGACACGGGCACCCTCGAAGGTGACCTGGTCGCGGTCAACCGGGAAATCTGCACCGCGCTGACCGACGAGCCGGTGACCGTCGCGCTGATCGCCGCGTCGTTCCGGTCCGGCCAGGCGGCCGAGGCCTTACGAGCGTTCTGGACCGAGCGGTACGACCGTTGCGCCGGCCTGGTGCGGCGCGCCGTCGAGCGCGGTGAGATACCGGCAGGCACCGACGCGTACCGGCTGCTGATCGCCGCGACCGCCCCGCTGTATCACGAGCTGGTGCTCCTGCGGTCGGCAGCCGACGCGCGCCTGCCCGAGATCGCCGCCCGCGGCGCGGCCACGGCGGCACGCGCGGGCGCCTTCACGACTCGATGAGAACAGGCCCGGTGCGCCCACCGGCCGAGCGCGGCGGCCTTACGAGGTGAGGTGCCGGGGGCCTGCGATGTTTCTTCACGGTCTGGGGTGGCACCTGGCCGGATCGTGGGGGCTCCGGAGAGCTTCGGCGCCTGCGCGCCGGAACGACCAAGGGCCGCGGTCCGCGTTTGCACGCGGACACACGGCCCTTGCTGATCGTGGGCGATACTGGGATCGAACCAGTGACCTCTTCCGTGTCAAGGAAGCGCGCTCCCGCTGCGCCAATCGCCCGCAACACTGCGAGGTGGAGACGGGATTTGAACCCGTGTACACGGCTTTGCAGGCCGTTGCCTCGCCTCTCGGCCACTCCACCGAGCAGACCCCGCACGGTTACCTGTGAAGGCCTCTCCGAGCGGAAGACGGGATTCGAACCCGCGACCCTCACCTTGGCAAGGTGATGCGCTACCACTGCGCCACTTCCGCGTTGCCGCCTGGTCTCCCTGGCGACGGACAAAACCATAGCCGGTCACCTGGGACTTCTCCAAACCGGGGTCCCCCGGCGTGTCGTGACCAGGGCAGATGCGGGGCTGGCCGCGGGGGTGCGGAATTCGGCGTGCGGCGGCGGGCGCGGATGGGTTGGATGGGCGGCATGGAGATCCGGCAGATCGGCGTCGATGAGCGCGAGACGACCACGTTCCCCTTGCAGAGCTATGCGTTCGCGTCATCGCCCTGGTCCGACGACGAACTCGAGAAATACCGGAAGCGGCTGCGGTTCTTCGAGACGGTGACCTGCCTCATCGCCGAGGAGGAGGGCGAGGCCCTGGCCGGCGTCGTCTCCATTCCGATGCGGCAGAACGTGCGCGGCCAGGTGCACGACATGGCCGGCGTGTCCGGGGTCTCGTCGCACCCGTCGGCGCGGCGCCGGGGGCTGGTGCGTGAGCTGCTGACCCGGCTGTTGCGGCAGACGCGCGACGAGGGCTCCACGGTGAGTGCGCTCTATCCGTTCCGCCCGAGTTTCTACGCGCGGTTCGGCTATGTCGGCATCCCCCGCACGCGCACCGTCCGGTTCACCCCGGAAGGGCTCTCCGAGCTCCAGCGGCGCGAGCTCCCCGGTTCGGTCCAGCGGTTGCGGATCAAGGACGGCTGGGAGGCGTACGACGGCTTGCAGCACCGTCTCCTCGCCGAGCGCCACGGGTTCGCGGTCTTCGACGAGACCCGCTCGGCGGAGTTCCGTGAGGAGCAGATGTGGGTGGCGATCGCCCGGGTCGGCGACGAGGTCGTGGGCGGGGTGCGCTACAAGATCGACGACTACGGCGGCACCCTCCTCGGGTCGAACCTGTTCACCACCGGTCCGCTCGGGCGCGCGCTGCTGCTGCAGTTCTTCGCCCGGCACGTCGACCAGGTCGCCCACATCGAGGTGAAGCTGGGGGCGGACGAGTTGCCCGAGCTGTGGGGCACCGACATGACGGTGACCACCAGTGCCGTGATCGAGAACCCGCTGCACACCGCCGCAATGGTCCGGGTGCTCGACGTGCCGGGCCTGGCCGGCAGCCGGGTGGGCGCCGGCGGGATCACCGTGGAGATCGCCGGCGACGAGCTGATCGGCGGGGTGTGGGAACTCGGCGCCGACGACGGGCAGCTCACGGTCAAGTCCGGCGGCACCCCGTCGGCGACGCTGACGGCGGCCGGGTTCAGCGCGCTGGCCTACGGGGCGCTGGATCCCGTCGAGGTCGTCACCCGCGGTCTGGGTGACCTGGACGCTGACGCGATCAGCCGGTTGGGTGCGCTGTTCCCACGGCGGCTGCCGTACCTGTTCGCGCAGTTCTGACCGGAAGCGCCGGGAGGACCGGGACGGCAGCGAGCACCGCGACCGTCACGAGAACCGGGATGGCCGGGAGAACCGGGACCGCCGGGAGAACCGGGGCTCGCGGCAAGACCGGGACCGGCGGGAGGCCTGGGACGGTCAAGGGGCGACGGGCAGGCCCGGCGAGGTGAAGGCGCGGCCGTCCTCGGTGACGGCCGCCGACTCGTAGCCGTCGGCGACCCGCTTGGCGAGCCAGGCCAGCCCCGGCTCCCCCATGGCCAGGGCCGCGGTGGCGTAGGCGTCGGCCACCGCCAGGTCCGGGCCGGTGACGGTGACCGACCGCAGCCCGGTGGCGGGGGCGCCGGTGCGCGGGTTCCAGACGTGCGCGCCCCGCTCGTACGTTCCGGAGGTCGCGACCGCGCCCTCCCGGACGGCGAGGACCCAGGCGAGCTTGTCGGCCTGCCACGGGTGCCGGATCCCGACACGCCACGGCCCGCCGCCGGGAGCCGCGCCGCGCATCCGGATGTCGCCGCCGGCGTTGAGGTGGTGCCGTGTGGAGCCGGCCGCGGCGAGGCGTGCCGAGGCCACCTCGACGGACCAGCCCTTGACGTATCCGGAAGGGTCGAGCGGGCCCGTCGCGTACGCGTCGAAGTAGCCGTCGGTCTCCCGCCACAGCCCGGCGCAGCGGTCCAGGACCAGGCGCAGATCGTCCGAGCAGTCCGGCAGGTCGATCTCGCGACGCCGGAGGCGGCTGACCTCGCTGTCCTCCCGGTAGGTGCTGAACCGCGCGTCCACCTCGTGCAGCCACGCGCACGTCGAGGCGATCAGCTCCCGCAGGCGCGGCTCGGGCAGGTCGTCGGCGAGCTCGATGCTGACGACCGTCCCCATGACCTGCTCGACGTGGCGCACGCGAAAACCCTACGCGCCGCGGGCCGGTCGCCGGCCGGAGCGCACGCGGATCACGCGCCGGCGGCGTCCAGGGCGGCCTGCAGCGAGGTCACGTACGACTGGCTGGTGAAGGTCGCGCCGGAGACCGCGTCGACCTTGGCGCTCTGCGCGGTCAGCGTCTCCTGGTTGAGCTTGGTGACCGCGGCCGGGTTGATCGTGCCGCTGAAGCCGGTCTTCGGGTAGGTGGCGTCGGCGCCGGCGACCTTGCCGCCGCTGACCTTGATGGTGACCTGCACCGTGCCGTACGGGTTCTGCACGGCCTTGCCCTTGTAGGTCCCGGCCTTGAGGCCGTCCTCCTCCTTGGCCTGCCCGGCCGGCTTGCCGTTCTCCTTCGGCTTGGCCGACGACGATCCGGCCGGCTTCTTCGCCGCGGCGGAGGACTCCGCGGGCGCGGGCTCCCCGGTCAGTTCCTGAGCGGCCGGCGCGGCTGCCGGTGCCGCCGGCGGCTGCACGCTCAGGCGGACCCCGAGGATCAGGGCCGCGCCGGTGAGGGTGCCGACGGCTGCTGCGGTACTACGGCGCATGGCAAGACTCCAGACGAAGGTCGTGGGGGAACGGTCAGAACTCGAAAGGATCGAGGTGGATCTGGCTGTCCGGGACCTCGAGCTGCTTGAGCGTCCCGACCGCCGCGTTCACCAGTCCGGGCGGACCGCACAGGTACACGTCACGGCGGTTCACGTCGGGGACGAGGCCGCGCATCCCGTTCTCGGTGAAGAGCCGGCGCGGCCCGGGGTCGGTGCGGGAGCCGACGATGTAACGCACCCAGGCGTCGCGTTCCTCGGCCAGCTCCTCCAGCTCGGCCCGGAAGACCAGCTCGTCCGGGCGGCTGGCCCGGTAGATCACGATGGTGTCCGCCGGCATGTCTTCCAGCAGCGCGCGGATCGGCGCGATCCCGCTGCCGCCGGCGATCAGCAGGGCCCGGCGCCGGGTGCGGCGCTGCGCGGTGAACGTGCCGAACGGGCCTTCCGCCCAGATCGGCGTGCCCGGCAGCAGCTGTCCCAGCTTGGCGGTGTGCCCGCCGGCGACGGTCACGGTGAGGCGCAGCCACTGCCGGTTCGGGGCGGCGGAGAGCGAGAACGGGTGCGACTGCCACCAGCCGTTGCCGTTCAGGAACCGCCACCGCATGAACTGGCCGGCCTGCGCGGGCAGCTTGTCCAGGTTCTTCGCGGCGATGTAGATCGAGAACGTGTTGGCGCCCTCGGCGACCACCTCGGCGACGCTGAACCGGTGCCGCGCGTTGAGCCAGACCGGCTCGACGATCCGGCCCCAGACCAGCGCGGCGATCACCAGCGCGCCGAGGCCGGGCCAGAAGTAGGAGGCGAACCGGCCGCTGAGGTCCGCACCGGTGGCGACCTGGTGGCCGTATCCCAGGAGCAGAACGAGGTAACCGGTGAGGTGGATCAGGTGCCACAGCTCGTACGGCAGGTGCGTGCGCAGCCACCGGATCGAGGTGAACGACAGCAGGACCAGCAGGCCGGTCGCAACCGTGGCGCTGATCATCTCGGGGAACGTGGTGATCACGCTCCACGCCTGGTCGACGACGCCGGTCTGGGCGAGCAACGCGTACCCGTAGACGATCGTGACGATGTGCGCGAGCACCGCGACCAGCAGCGACGTGCCGAGCCAGCGGTGCCAGCGCAGCAGGTCGCGGGAGCCGACCCACTCCTCCAGCCAGGAGACGCGACTCATCATCAGCAGCTGGATGAAGAGCAGGTAGCCGCCGACGAGGCCGGAGATCCGCCCGGCGGCGAGCATCATGCTGGCGGTGTCGCTGACCGCGCCGGCCTGGGTGTCGAACAGCCAGAGCGCGATGCTGGTCGCCAGCCCGGAAAAGAAAAGCATGACGGTGAAGAGCCGGTTGCCCGAGGTGGCCTCGGCCGGCGGCCGGTCGTCCTCCGTCACGGGGAAGCCGGTGCCTGCCTTCCAGCCGGTCGGCGAGGTGTTCGACTCGACGACGATGTCGCCGCGCCGGTACGGGTCGGCGGGCGCGGACTGCGGGCCCGGCTCCTGCGCCGGCCACTCCGGCATCGAGTCCCAGGACGGCAGCGACTCCCGGGACGGGGCTTCCCGGGTCGCTGAATCCTGAGACCGGACTGATTCCTGGGATCGGGCTGAATCCTGGGATCGGGCTGAATCCTGGAATCGGGCTGAATCCTGGAATCGGGCAGCATGCGAGGGCCCGTCCCAGGAGGGCCGTGCCTGGGACGGGGAATCCCACGACGGCCGGTCATCCTGATACCGGGTGGCGGATCGGGAGGGCGAGTCCCAGGACGGACGATCGTCGTCGTGACGGGAGGCGGACCGCGCGGGGGTACGCGACCACGACTCCTGCTCGTCACGCGACTCCGCACGCAGCCCAGCGAAGTAGCCGTCGTCGTCGTCCGGTAACTCACGCTGGTCCTGGAAGGCCGGTATGGCCATCGTCCTCACCTGCTCACCAGTCGTCTCGCGGCGCCCGCCACCCCTGCGGCCGACGTGACGGCCCGGTCTCGGTCGGAAGCCGTCAGGAATGCGTACGCGCGCCGTCGCCGGATGGCTCAACCACGGACCGAGAATTTCCGGATCGCGGGACGGGATAGGTTCTCCCGGTGCGATCAGAGCCGCTGCCATCAGAGCCGCTGCCACCAGCGAGGGTCACGGTTGTCGGTATCGGCGCCGGCGGCCCGCAAGACCTTTCCGGTACGGCCACGGCAGCTCTCCACGACGCCGAAGTGATCTTCGGCAGCCCGCGCCAGCTGGCCCTGCTGCCCCGTTCGGTGACCGCCACGCGGCGTTCCTGGCCGTCCCCGATGCTGCCCGCGCTCCCCGGCCTGTTCGAGGCCGCCCGTGACCGCCGGATCTGTGTCCTGGCCAGCGGCGACCCGATGTTCCACGGCATCGGCGCGACCCTGGCCCGGGTCCTGGGAGCGGAGCGCCTGCGGGTCCTCCCGCACCCGTCCTCGGTGTCGCTGGCCGCCGCCCGGCTGGGCTGGGACCTGGCCCGGACGGACGTGGTGAGCCTGGTGACAGCGCCGGTCGCGACGCTGGGCCGCGCGCTCAACCCGGGCCGCCGGATCCTGGTCCTGTCGTCGGGCGCGGACACCCCGGCCGCGGTCGCGGAGCACCTGACCGCCCGCGGCTGGTCGCACGCGCTGCTCACCGTCCTGGAGCAGCTCGGCGGGCCCGATGAGCGGCTGGTGACCGGCACGGCCGGCGACTGGGCGGCGCCGCCCGGCGACCCGCTCAACGTGATCGCCGTCGAGTGCGGCGACGGCCCGCGGCTGGCGGTCGTCCCGGGGCTGCCCGACGCGGCCTACGAGACGGACGGCCAGCTCACCAAGCGCGAGGTCCGCGCCGTGACCCTGGCCGCGCTCGCCCCCGTGCCCGGTGAGTTGCTCTGGGATGTCGGCGCCGGCTCGGGCAGCATCGGCATCGAGTGGCTGCGCGCCCATCCGGCCGGTCAGGCGGTGGCGATCGAGCCGGACGCCACCCGGGCCGCCACGATCAGCGCGAACGCGGCCGCGCTCGGCGTGCCGCACCTGCGGGTCGTGCACGGGCGCGCGCCCGAGGCGCTGGACGGCCTGCCGGCCCCGGACGCCATCTTCATCGGTGGTGGCGTGACCCGCGACGGCGTACTGGAGAAGTGTCTCGGGCAGTTGCGGCCCGGCGGCCGCCTCGTCGCGAACGCGGTGACGGTGGAGTCGGAGGCGGTGCTGGCCGGGGCATACGCGAGACTGGGCGGCGAGCTGACCCGCCTGACGGTGCAGCGCGGCTCGCCGGTGGGTGGCTTCACCGGCTGGCGATCCTTCATGCCCGTGACGATCTGGACGGTGACCCGATGACCGTGCACTTCATCGGCGCCGGCCCCGGCGCCGCCGACCTCATCACGCTGCGTGGCCACCGGCTCATCAGCAAGAGCCCGGTCTGCCTGTACGCGGGCAGTCTGGTCCCCGCCGAGCTCCTCACGGCCTGCCCGCCGGACGCGCGCCTGGTCGACACGGCGAACCTGACCCTCGACGAGATCGTCGCCGAGATGGTGACCGCCCACGCGAACGGTCACGACGTGGCCCGGCTGCACTCCGGCGACCCGTCGGTGTTCAGCGCGGTCGCCGAGCAGATGCGGCGGCTGGACGCGGCCGGCGTGCCCTACGACGTCACCCCGGGCGTTCCGGCGTTCGCCGCGGCCGCCGCCACACTGGCCCGGGAGTTCACCGTGCCCGAGGTGGCGCAGACGGTGATCCTGACGCGGACGGCCGAGCGCGCCACCGCCATGCCACCCGGCGAGGACCTGGCCACGCTCGGCGCGAGCCGGGCCACGATGGTCCTGCACCTGGCCGTGCAGCGGATCGACGCGGTCGTGGCGGAGCTGGTCGGCAACTACGGCACGGACTGCCCGGTGGCTGTGGTCGCCCGGGCGAGCCGGCCGGACGAGCTGGTCGTGCGCGGGACCCTCGCCGACATCGCCGCCAAGGTCAAGGAGGCGGGGATCAAGCGGACCGCGGTGATCGTGGTCGGGGCCGCGCTGACCGCCGGGCAGTTCCCGGACAGTCACCTCTACTCCGCGGGCCGCTGCCGCTCGTGAGGGTCCTCATCCTGGGCGGGACGACCGAGGCCCGTGAGCTGGCGGCCCTGATCGCCGGCGAGCACGAGGTGATCACGTCGCTCGCCGGGCGGACCAGTGCGCCCCGGTTGCCGGCCGGCGAGGTGCGGGTCGGCGGTTTCGGCGGACCGGAGGGCCTGGCCCGCTATCTCGCCGAGCAGCGAATCGACGTGCTGGTCGACGCGACGCACCCGTTCGCGGCACGGATCAGCGCGAACGCGGCGGCAATGGCCGTACCCACGTTGATCCTGCGAAGGCCCGGATGGGTCGCGTCGCCGGGCGACGACTGGCAGCGCGTCGCGTCGGTAGCGGACGCGGCGGCGGCGCTGACCGGGGGACGCGTGTTCCTGACCACCGGGCGGCAGACGATCCACGCGTTCGCGCACCGGGACGACTGCTGGTTCCTGGCACGGTCGGTGGAGCCCCCCGCCCCGCCGATGCCGCGCCATCTCGAGGTGCTGCTGGACCGGGGGCCGTTCACGGTCGAGGGCGAACGGTGGCTGCTCGCCGAGCACCGGATCGACGTGCTGGTCACCAAGGACAGCGGCGGCTCGGACGCGAAGCTCGCGGCGGCGCGGGCCGAGGGCGTACGCGTGATTCTCGTCGATCGGCCGCCGATGCCCGCGGCGCCGGCCGTGAGCAGCGCGGAGGCCGCGGCGGCGTGGCTCCGGCAGCAGCGGTCCCGCTGACCCCAGGCGGTTCCGGCCACCCTGGACGTTGCGGAAACCCGACAGTCCACAACCGCCACTTCGGTGCGACGCTGCAAGTATGCCGCCGGCCCGTGCGCTGCCCGCCGAACTCGGCGCCGTGCGTGCCCCGATCGCCGACGGCTTCGACGAGGTCGTCCGGGAGGCCGGCGATCTCGACCAGTTCTGGATCCGCTCGGCGTGCGGGCGGCTCGCCGCGGCCGACGCCGAGCTGGCCGGGGTTCTTCGCCGCCGCCCGGCGCTGATACCGGTGCTGATCACGACAGTGGTGACGGCCGCCGTGGTCGCCGGGTCGGCCACGCTGGCCCGGGCGACCGGCGGCGGGCTGCTCGCCGCGCTCACCTTCTCCGGTCTCCTGTCGATCGTGGCGCTGCACCTTGCCGGAGTGCTGCGCCGCCGCGGAACCGTTTCCGCGCTGCCGTCACCACCGGACAGACCCGGACCGGGGCTGGCCGAGGTGCCGTTCGCGCTGGAGCGGGCCCGGGTCCGGCTCGTCTCGGCGGGGCTGCGGCGAGCCGGACAGGCCAACTGGCGGGCGCCGGCGCTGCGTCAGGCGATGAGCGGCGATCCGGTGCTGGGGCGGCTCGCCGTGGCGGACCTGCTGCTCTGCCAGGCGATCGACTGCCTGGAACGCTATCTGGACGACATCTCGAAGGACTGGCCGTGAGCGCCGCCGCGGTCGAGGGGAGCGCCCGGTGAGCAGGGATGATCCGTTCGCCGGTGGGGTCGCGCCCCGGCTGCGCCGGCTCGACCGGGAGCTGGCCGCGGCGACCACCGACGCGCAGTGCCGGGACTGGACGGCCGACCGCCCCGATCGCATCGGTTTCGCCCGGCTCGGCCAGGTGCGCCGCGAGCTGGGCAACGCCGCCGCGCGCTACCGGACGGGCACCACCGGCCCGGACCGCACCATGATCTCGGCCGTGCTGCTCGCCGTGCTTCTCGTGGGGGTGCCGCTGCTGCTCCTGGTGCCCGGCCCGGCGCAACCCGCGCGGCTGACCGCGATCGCGGTGGCGTGCGTCTGGGCGTTGTATCTCTTCCGTGCCGTGCTCCGCCGGCTGCGGATCCGCCGGGCCCGGAAAGCGCCGGACCGCCCGGCGCCGATCGACGATCCGTTCCTGTACGCCCGGGCCCGCCGCACCATCGAGTCCTGTGCCGCCTCGGCGCGCGCCGACCGTTCCTACCGCCGCCGTGGTGCGGCCGCGGACCTGGAATACGCCCTGGACTGGCTCGCCGCCGCCCAGGAGGAACTCCCCCGCGCCCGCTGACCGGAAATCATCAGTCCAGGCGCGGCCGGGAATCGGGGAAGCCGCCCGTTCACGACTCCCCCGTCCACGGAGGTCAGACCCCGGCGACCGCGAGGCTGCGGGTGACGACCGCGCCACGCCACTCCGGCGTCGCGATGGACACGGCCCGCTCCCGGCGCGACGCCAGCACCAGGCAGACCGTCAGCGCGCTGCTCACGCCGACCATCGCGGACGCCCAGACGGCGGGCTGGCCGGTGCCGAGGCCGTACAGCAGCCATGATCCGCTGGCCGCGGTGGCGAGCCGGAATCGTGCCGGGGACAATCCCGACATGTCCTGCGCCCGGTTCCGGAGCAGCGCCAGCGGCTGCGGCAGCGCCGACACCAGCGACGAGACCGCGAGCACCGCACCGAGCAGCTGGGCCGCCCGCGATGTCGAGATTTGCGGCAGTACGGCGGTACCGGCCGACACGCAGATGGCGAAAAGCACCGCCCCGGCCAGTCCCGCCGCGCCGCCCAGCACGCGAGCCCGCCGCAGGTGCGGCTGCGTGGCCAGCAGCGCGACCAGGACGGCCACCCCGGCGAGCAGGTTGAGAGTGTTCGAGACGACCTGGATCCGGTCCCCGATCAGCAGCCCGTACGTCAGCCAGCCGACCGGCATCACCACCGAGAGCAGGCACGCCGCCGGCGACAGTCCGCCGGTGCGACGCCGTACGCAGGAGAGAAAGACCTGGGGCCAGGCGATGGACATGGACAGGGCGGCCCCGAGAAGGCCGAACGCGTGGGCAGACATGATCCGTTCCGGGTCGGTGACGTGGTGACACCGTTGCGTTCGGCAAACGTCCGACATCGCTGACCATCAGCACCCGGACCGCAACCATACGCACCCGTCAGGCAACCGCCGGGTACCCCGTGGGTGACGCGAGGCCTACCGCATTTGGCACAGTGGACTCATGCTGACCGACGTGGACCTTCCCGCGCCCGGACTGCTCTGGACCCGCTGGGCGACGCTCAGCGCCGCGATGACCGGCATCGACCGAGGTGAGCCGTGGTCCGTCGACGAGCGCGGTGCCCGGCGCGACGACCCGGGCACCGGCTGGGCCCGCTTCGCGTTGCTCGACGGCCGCCGCGCGGTGCTCTACGGCGCGCACCGTGACCACCACGCGCAGGTCTCCACCGATCCCGCGGTCGACCCGCTGACCGGCGCGCCGGATTGGCTGCCCTGGGCGGACCTCACCCCGCTGGCCGAGAGTGATCAGCTCGGTTTCGTCATCTGGCACGAGAGCGGCCGCTGGTCGCGGGTCCGCTACCTGCACCGTGCCGAGGACGGGCTGACCGAGGTGATCGCGCCACTGCTCGCCGAGGAGCAGACCGCCGCCGCCCTGCGCGGCCTGAGCGGCCTGAGCGCCTCGCCCGACCGCCAGCTCGCCGCCCGCCTGCTGCACGCCGCCGTCCGCGGCGAGGTGACCGCCGGCGATCTCGCCGCGCTGCTCGGCGACACCGCGGACGTCGAGGCCGCGCTCGCCACCGCCACCCGGGCCGGCCTCACCCCCGGCACCAGGCCGCCACGGATCGCCCCCGGCCAGCGCCCGCCGATGCGCAGGGTCCGCCGGATCAGCCAGGGCGAGCACGACCGCCTCGTCTGGGCCGCCATGCACGAGGCGCCCGAGCTGCGCCGCCCGTCGCCGCCGGACACCGACGAGCTCGGCACGCTGGTCCGCCGGCTGCAGGAACGCGCGCCGGCCGGTGACGGTCGCTGCTCCCTGCTGGTCTACGCCGACGCCACCAGCTTCAGCTCGCAGCCCGGCGACCACCCGCCGGCCGACCACCCCGGCGAGGAGCGTTACGCCGCCTTCCGCCGCCTGACCGAGCTGGTCCGCGCGTTGCGCCGCGCCGAGTCCGACCCGCGATACGGCCGCTGGCTGTTCCTGCGCGTCGAGACCACCGCCACCGGTTACGAGATCGACCGCGCCTACGACTCGTGGCCGGCGTGGTGGCACGACGACGGCGTCTCCGGCCCGTGGCGCACGAACCTGCAGGAAGAGGTCGAGGCGCGCCACCCGAACTGGCGTCCGTCATGGACGAGGCTGCTCGATCCCGAGGTCGCGTACCGCCCGATCTCCTGAGTTAGGACGTGCCGACGGCGCCCGTCCGACGCGGAGCCCCGCCCGCGGGAGCCCGCGACGTAGCCCGTGGTCACGGCCGCCGCGCGACTCACCCTCCCGGCTGGTTCTCATGGGCGTTATTCGTCCCTCATAACGCCCATGAGAACCAGCCCGGAACCGCGAGCGCCGCACCTGCCCGGGCCACGACGCGGGTCGCGGTCCCGCGGCGCGGAGCACGCCGATCTGGGTGGGGCTGGGATCACGTATGCGCCGGGAGGCAGCGCCGCTGTGTGAGCGGCGCTGCCTCCCGGCGTGCAACGGGGTCAGAACGGGGAGAAGGTGATGGCTGCCGTGCGGGGGTCGCCGTCGTGGACCAGGGACTCCTGGTTCTGGACGTCGTCGAAGGCGAACGCGTACGCCTTGCCGTCGGTCATGTTCGCGTGGATCACCTTGGCGTACAGGTTGGCCGGGCTGCCCTGGTAGAAGTCGGCCGCCGTGCCGCTGGGCTGGACGTCGAGCCGGCCGAGCGTGGTCCGCTGCAGCGCCGCGCAGAGGGTCCGCGCGATCGGGCCCACCACCTGGTCGTTCGGGGCGCCGAGCGCGCCGTCGCAGCCCCAGACGTTCGCGGTGGACGGCTTGGTGAAGGACGCGACCACCTTGCCCGAGGAATCGGTGAAGCTCATGACATCACCCGAGGTCCGGCCGGTGTACTTGACGTCCGGCCGATCGGTGAAGGGCGTCACGGTCAGGCTCTTCGAGGTGTACGCCTTCCAGGCCGAGGCGATGTACGGGTCCAGATAGGCCGGACTCATCAGGCCGGCGTCGGCCGCCTTGCCCGGCGCGAGCACCCGCAGGACCGTGCCGTCGGGGCCGGTCACCACGCTCTTCGCGAAGTCGGCGTCGGCCTTGATCGCGTTGATGACCTTCTGCCGGCCGCCCGCCACCACCTCGCCGGTCGAGCTGGTCGTGCCGCTGCCGCCGGTGACGCTGACGATGTGCGGCACCGCGAACATGTCCACCTGGGAGCTGTTCAGCCACAGGCCGGACGAGTTAACGGTGAACTCGCTCCAGTCGAAGAGGATGTCGTGGTTCGGGTCGCCACCGGCCCACGGCGCCGGCTGGACCAGGCCGTCCGTGCTGAGCCGGAAGTCGAGCTTGCGCCCGAAGGAGAAGTAGAGCCGGCCGGAGAGGTTGCGCGGCACCCGGATCGTGGTGCTGCCGCCGTTGGCCGGGCCGTTGATCGAGACGTCCGGCGCCGCGACGGGGACGGCCGCGCCGCCGGTCCACGGGGTGAACGTGCCGGCCTGGTTCACGTAGCCGAGCTTGCCGGTGTCCAGGTTGACGCCGAGAACGTACAGGTGAACGGCATCGCCGCGACCGGTCTTGTTGGTGACAGTGACCGGGAGCAGGTCCTCCCGCGGCGGGACGGTCGCCGCCTTGGTCGCGGTCTTCGTCGCCGTGGCCGTCGCTGTCGCCGTGGCGGTCGGGACCGGCGCGGCGGTGGTCGGCGTCACGGTCGCGGTCCTGGTGGGCGTGACGGCCGGCGCGGTGGTCGCGGGCGCGGCCGGCACGGTCGTCTCGTCGCCGCCGCAGGGCCGGCCGTTGAGCTTGCAGTTGAGCGGCTGCCCGCCCGAGCCGACGAATCCGAACGTCACCTTTCCGTCGACCGGAATCGTGCCGTTCCAGCTACGGTTGGTAAATGCCCGGTGACTGCCACTGGCTGTCATCTCGGTGTCCCAGAAACTGCCGATCGTGGCTCCGGCGGGAAGGTCGAACTCGACTTTCCAGGAGGTCGTGGCGGCCGATCCGCCGTTGGTGACGACCACCTCGTCCTGCCAGCCGGAGCCCCAGTCGGACACCGTACGCAGGGTCGCCGTGGACGCGGCGGCCGAGGCCGGCAGCGCGATCCAGGCGGTGCCCACCGCGGCAACGGTCGCCAGCGAGGCGAGAAACAACGTTCTTTTCCGGCGCATCAGGAACAGCCTCCGGGGGGAGATTCGGTCGGGGGAATCCCAGTATGCGAAGCAACCCCGGAAAGGCGCCTGTCGTTTAAGGTTTCTTTAACGTCGACGTCTTTTCCGTGAATGGATAACAGTTTCCGCGAAGGTTTTCCGACCGGCGCTCCGAGGCCGTGACGTCCGCCGGGGCCGAGTAGACGGCGCGGCCCAGCGACCCGGCAGGTTCTCCTGGTCGAAACTGATCCTCAGGGGCACGTCCCGCCCCGGTCCGCGCCCCTGAGGATCAGCGTTCTACCTGGTCAGGCGCAGTGCTGTCCAGGAGACGGAGGGCAGCGTCAGCGTGACCCCGCCATCGTCCGCGGTGACCGCTCCGCCCGGGATGTCCGCCGTGGGGCGCAGCGTGACGCGGTCCGGCTCGTCCTTGGTGTTGCTCGCGCGGACGTCGTCGTCGGTCAGCGTCACCGACTCGGCGACCGACAGGCCGGTGCCGAAGGCGGTGAGGTCGACAGTGAGCGTGACCGATTCGGACTGCGAGCGGTTGACGACGAAGAGCGTGACGTCGCCGGTCGCCGGGTCGTGGGTGGCGACGGCGTCGACCAGGGGGGCCTCGCCGTATCGGGCGGTCTCGTAGGCCGGGCTGTCGACGCGCGTCTCCAGCACGTCGCCCTTGGCCAGCGCCGCGGTGCGGGCGAACGGGTGGAAGATCGTCTGCCGCCAGGCCGGCCCGCCGGGCTCGGTCATGATCGGGGCGATGACGTTGACGAGCTGCGCCTGGCAGGCGGCGGTGACGCGGTCGCTGTGCCGGAGCAGCGAGATCAGCAGGTTGCCGACCACGACGGCGTCGGCGACGTTGTACTGGTCCTCGATGACGCGCGGGGCCACGCCCCACTCGGCCGGCAGCGGCGCGTTCTGGAAGCGGGACAGGTACCAGACGTTCCACTCGTCGAACGAGAGGTTGATCTTCTTCTTGCTCTTCAGGCGCGCGCCGACGGCGTCCGCGGTGGCCACGATGCTGTTCACGAAGTGGTCCATGTCGACGGCGCTGGCCAGGAACGAACCGAGGTCGCCGTCGTGCTCCTCGTAGTAGGCGTGGCAGGAGACGTATTCGACCACGTCGTAGGCGTGCTCCAGCACCGTCGACTCCCAGGAGCCGAACGTCGGCATCACCGAGCTGGAGCTGCCGCACGCGACGAGCTCCAGGTCCGGCTCCGCGGACTTGAGCGCGCGGGCGGTCGAGGCGGCCAGCAGGCCGTACTCCTCGGCGGTCTTGTGCCCGGTCTGCCACGGCCCGTCGAGCTCGTTGCCCAGGCACCAGAGCTTGATCCCGTACGGCTTCTCGGCCCCGTTCGCCCGCCGCCGCTCGGAGAGCTCGGTGCCCTCGGCGTGGTTGACGTATTCGTGCACGTCGAGGGCTTCCTGGACGCCGCGGGTGCCGAGGTTGACGGCGTACATGATCTCGACGTCGGCCTTCTGCGCCCACTTGGCGAACTCGTCGATGCCCACCTCGTTCGTCTCGATGCTGCGCCAGGCCAGGTCACGACGGCGCGGCCGCTTCTCGACCGGGCCGATGCCGTCCTCCCAGCGGTAGCCGGAGACGAAGTTGCCACCGGGGTAGCGGACCATGGTGACACCGAGCTCGCGGGCGAGCGCCAGCACGTCGGTGCGGAACCCGTCCTCGTCGGCGCTCGGGTGGCCCGGCTCGTAGATGCCGGTGTAGACGCACCGGCCCATGTGCTCGACGAACGAGCCGAAGGTGCGGCGGTTGACGGGCGCCACGACGGCAGCCGGATTCAATGCGACACGCGCACGGAGCATGTGTTTTCCCTTGTGGAGCGCGGAGAAGGTCACTTGACGGCGCCGATGGTCAGACCACCGCGCCAGTAACGCTGAAGAAGGAGGAAAGCGACGATCAGCGGGAGGATCGCCACCAGGGCGCCCGTCACGATCACGTTGAAGAGGGCCTCGCCACCGTTGCCGAGGGTCGCCGACATGTACCAGGTGCGCAGGCCGACGGTCAGCGGGAACAGGTGGTCGTCGCTGAGCATCACCAGTGGCAGGAAGAAGTTGTTCCACGACGCGACCATCGAGAACAGCAGCACGGTGACCAGGGCCGGGCGCATCGCCGGCAGCGCGACGCTGGTGAACACGCGCAGCTCGCCGGCGCCGTCGATGCGGGCCGCCTCGAGCATCTCGTCGGGCAGCGACTCGTGGGTGTAGACCCGCAGCAGGTAGACGCCGAACGGGTTCAGCAGCGACGGCAGGATGACCGCCCAGATCGAGTCGACCAGTCCCGCCTTCGACATCAGCAGGTAGGTGGGGAGCACCAGAGCCGTGGCCGGCACCATGATCAACCCCAGGAGCAGAGCGAACAGTTTGGTACGGCCGGGGAAGCGCAACTTCGCGAACGCGTACCCGGCGAGCGCCGAGACGACCGTCGCGCCGACGCCGCTGACCACCGCGTAGAGCGCGGAGTTCCGGAGCCAGACCAGGTAGATGCCGTTCTCCTGGGAGAACACCGTCTTCAGGTTGTCGATCAGGTGGAAGTCGGAGAACCACAGCGGGGCGGAGAGGAACAGCCCGTCGTTGTCCTTGGTCGCGGCGACCAGCAGCCACCAGAACGGCAGCAGGAAGTAGAGCGCCATCACGCCCATGACCAGGTGCGGGACGATCCCTGCGCGCTCACTCTTACTGTTCACAGCGCGCTCCGTTTCCGGGTGGCGAAGAGGAAGACGTACGACCCGACGAAGACCACCGCGCCGAGCAGGAACGAGATCGCGGCCGAGTAGTTGTACTGCTGGAACGAGAACGCCTGGTTGAACGCGTACACGTTGGGTGTGTAGTGCGCTGTGATCGATCCGGGGTTCAGCGGCTGCAGGATCAACGGCTCGGTGAAGAACTGCAGCGTGCCGAGGATCGTGAAGAGCGTGGCCAGCACGATCGCCGAGGAGATCATCGGGGTCTTGATCCGCCACGCGATCTGGGCCGGGCCGGCGCCGTCGATCCGCGCGGACTCGTAGACCTCCCGCGGCAGGCCCTGCAGCGCCGCGTAGAGCACGATCATGTTGTAGCCGGCCCACTGCCAGGTCACCACGTTGCCGAGCGAGGCGAGCACGACGTTGCTGGACAGGAAGTCCACGTGCAGGACGGCGCTCAGCGGGCCGGTGTCCTTGCTGTAGAGGAAGCCCCACATGAGGGTGCCGATGACGACCGGGACGGCGTACGGCACGAAGGCGGCCAGCCGGAAGAACCGGGAGAACCGGGAGGTCGCGTGGTCGATCAGCAGCGCCGCGAGCAGGGCGACTCCGATCATCACGGGCGTCTGCACCAGTCCGAACAGGATCACCCGGACCACGCCCTCGCGGACCAGCGGATCGTTGAACGCCTGCGTGTAGTTCTCGAAGAACGCGAAGTGCTCGCCCTCGATCAGCGTCGACCGGTAGAGACTGAGCTTCAGCGCGTACGCCATCGGCAGCAGCAGGAACGCGACCAGCAGGACCACGAACGGCGCGACGAACAGCCAGCCGACCGCGGCCTCGCGACCGCGCTTGAAGCGGGGAGCGGGACCCGCGACCGCCGGAGCGGCCGCGGACCGGGTTGCCACCTGGGTCATTACTGGACCTTGAAGCCCTGCTGGGTGGCGTACTGCTGGATGTTGGCCTGGGCCGTGTCCAGCGCCGCCGTCCAGGACGTCTTCTTCTCGATCGCGCCGTTGATCCCGGTGGTCAGCTGGTTGAAGTTGTAGCTGTTGAACGGGCTCCAGGCGAACGGGGAGATCTGCTTGTACGCCGGGACGAAGATGTCGTTCACGGTCTGGCCGCCGAAGAAGTCGTACTTCTTCTTGAGGAACGCGTCCGACTCCAGGACCGGGGTCGCGGTCGGGAACAGGTACGCCTCGTCGATGCCGATCTTCCAGGCCTCGGTGTTCTTGGCGCCGTAGATGTCCATCGCGACCTTCGTGGCCACCTCGGGGTTCTTCGCCTGGTCGGTCACCGCGAACGACGAGCCGCCCCAGTCGCCCTGCACGTTCGCGCCGGCGGTCCACTGCGGCAGCGGGGCCGCGCGCCACTTGCCGGAGGTCGTCTTCGCCACGCTGGCCAGGTAGCCCGGACCCCAGCCGGCGGCCAGGTAGGTGACGTACTTGCCGGAGCCGAGACCGTTGTAGAAGTCGGTCGTGCCGTACGCCTTGGTGTCGGCGAGGCCGGAGTTGACCATGCCCTCCCAGTACGTCGCGACCTGCTTGGCGCCGGCGTCGTTGACGCTCACGCCGATGGTCGACGGGTTGGACGGGTCGTAGGTGTACGGCTTGCTGCCCGCCTGCCACATCAGACCGGTCATGAAGCCGCCGTCGTTGCCGCCGAAGTCGGTCATGAACGCCTTGCCGCCGGACGCGGTCTTCAGCTTCTCGGCCTGCGCCTTGTACTCGTCCCAGGTGGTCGGGACGGTCAGGCCGTACTGCTTGAAGAGGTCCTCGCGGTAGAGCATCGCCATCGGGCCGGCGTCGACCGGGATGGCGTAGACCTTGTCGCCCTGGCTGACCTGCTTCCAGGCCCAGTCGACGTAGGAGCTCTTCAGGTCGTTCGCCCCGTACTTGCCCATGTCGACCAGGTGCTTGGTGAGCTGGTAGGTCGGCAGCTCCTGGAACTCGAGCATGACCACGTCGGGCGCGCCCTTGCCGGCCTTTAGCGCGGTCTGCAGCTTGGTGTACTCGTCCTGACCGGCGCCGGCGTTCGTCCACTCGATCTTGATGTCCGTGTGGGTGGAGTTGTACAGGTCGACGACCTTCTGGAAGGAGGGGTACCACGCCCACACCTTCACGGTCACCGGGCCGTCGGTCTTGTCAGCGCCGGCATCGGAGCCGCCGCTGCAGGCGGCGAGAGTCAGCGCGGTCACAGCCGCGACAACGGCCGCGGCGGACCGCCGTACACTAAAATTTCTGACGTTCACTGGGTCCTCACAAGATTAGTGATGGGTCAGAGGCCGGCCTCCGGTGCTGGCACACCGGGGGTCGGCAAGTTCGCTCTTCACTTCGCATCGGGCTTTGTTGCTACGCTTTTGCAGCGCTGCAAAACAGCATGCACGGGCGTCCAAACCACGGCAAGGAGTAACCTGCCGGAAACTTGGCGCGGGCAGAGGGGGCACATTGCGTCGAGAAGTCACGCTACGTGACGTCGCGGAACTGGCCGGGGTTTCCAGCCGAACCGTCTCCAACGTGGTCAACGGGTATGCGAACGTCACCGAGCGCACCCGGGTCCGGGTGCAGCGCGCCGTGGAGGAACTCGGCTACCGGCCGAACGTGCTGGCCCGCAACCTGGCCCAGGGACGTTCCGGGCAGATCGCCCTCGTCGTGCCGTACCTCGACACGCCCTACTTCTCGGAGCTGTTGCAAAGCGTGATCCGGGCGGCCCGGGCGCGCGGCTATAACGTTTTGATCGACCAGACCGACGGCGACCCGGAGCACGAGCGCGCGTTCATCGCCCACGGCTCCCGCCGGCTGCTCTTCGACGGGGTCATCTTCAGCCCGCTCGGCCTCGACCAGAGGGCGCTCGCCGACCACGACCCGAACCTGCCGCTGGTCGTCCTCGGCGAACGGTCCAGCGACGGCACGTTCGACCACGTCGGCATCGACGACGTGGCAGCCTCCCGCCAGGCCACCGAACACCTGCTCGACCTGGGACGACGGCGTCTCGCGGCGATCGGCGACCAGCCCTACGCCACCGGCGAGGCGGCCCAGCTGCGTACCCGCGGCTTCCGCGAGGCGCACGAGGCGCGCGGGCTGACCGCCCGGGAAGACCTGATCGTCGGCACGCCCCGGTTCAACCGGAAGGACGGCGCGCAGGCGATGGCGTACCTGCTGGACCGTGCCGATCCGCCGGACGCGGTGTTCTGCTACTCCGACCTGGTGGCGCTCGGGGCGATCCACACCCTGATCAGCCGCGGTCTGCGGGTGCCGGAGGACGTCGCGGTGATCGGCTACGACGACATCGAGGACGGCGCCTACTCCAACCCGTCGGTCAGCACGATCTCGCCGGACAAGGAGATGATCGCGACGACCGCTGTGGAACGGCTCCTGCTGCGCATCGACAGCCCGGCCCCTCCCCCGGCGGTCGAGATGCGCGCCCCGCACAAACTGATCATCCGGGAGAGCACCGCCGGGAAAGGCTAGCCGCAGCCGAGGGGGATGCTGCGGGCGTAGGCTACCTCCGCCGCCAGCACCCCCGCCGTGAGCAGCAGCGCGACCAGCCAGCCGAGCACGACGCCAGGCCACGCTCCGGTGCCGCGGGTGCGCCACAAGCCAAGGAACAGCAGGATCGGCAGGCCCACGGCGGCGAAGAGGATCGCCATGACGCTGCCGCTGGACGCGCCGTCGGCCCGGCTGCACAGGCCGGCGGTGGCCTCACCCACGTAGACCAGGCCGACCGTGGCGACCAGCAGAACGGCGGCCCGCCCGACAATCCCGGAACCGGTGCGCAGCTGCTTCGATCTGTCGGTCATCGCGCGATCATGCCAGGTCACGGCTCGACGGGGGTCTCCAGCCCGGCCTGCTCGTCGCGGTCGGCCCACTCCAGCAGCGTGTCCAGGGAGTGGTGGACGTCGTCGATGGCGGCGTGCAGGTCACCCAGCTCGGCAAACCGGGCCGGGACCGTACGGATGGTGAACGCCTGCGGATCCACGTCGGCGATCTCGTCCCAGGTGATCGGCGTCGACACCGTGGCCTGCGGGACGCCGCGCACCGAGTACGCGCTGGCGATCGTGTGGTCGCGCGCGTTCTGGTTGTAGTCGATGAACAGCGCCTTCGGGTCGCGGTCCTTGCGCCACCAGGTGGTGGTCACGTCCTGCGGGGCGCGGCGCTCGACCTCGCGGGCGAAGGCGAGCGCGGCCCGGCGCACGTCGGAGAAACCCCACTGCGGCGCGATCCGCAGGTAGATGTGCAGGCCCTTGCCGCCGGACGTCTTCGGGAAGCCGGTGATGCCCAGCTCGTCGAGCACCTCGCGGACGACCGGCGCGACGCGGCGGACCGTATCGAACGGGCAGTCCGGCATCGGGTCCAGGTCGATGCGCCACTCGTCGGGCTTCTCGGTGTCCGCCCGCCGGGAGTTCCACGGGTGGAACTCCACGGTGGACATCTGGACGGCCCAGATCACGTCGGCCGGCTTGGTCACGCACAGCTCGTCGGCGTGCCGGTTGTAGCGGGGGAACGTCACCCGGACCGTCTCCAGCCAGGGCGGCGCGCCGTTCGGCACGCGCTTCTGGTGCACCTTCTCCCCGGCCAGCCCGTCCGGGAAACGGTGCAGCATGCACGGGCGCTCGCGCAGCGCGCGGACGATCCCGTCGCTCACCGCCAAGTAGTACTCGACCAGGTCGAGCTTGGTGGCGCCGAGCTCCGGGAAGTAGATCCGGTCCGGGTTGGAGACGCGGACGTCGTGGTCGCCGACTTCGATGACGGTGGCTTTGCTGGCCATCCGTCGAACCTAGCCCAACCAGGCGTCCTCGAGGTCCAGAAGCAGCGTGTCGCCCGAGTCGAGCAGGTCGAGCATCGGCCCGATCCGCGGGAGCTCGTGGGTGACGAAGTACTTCGCGGCGATCCGCTTGCCGTCGTAGAAGTCGCCCGGCCTGTCCCCCGCGGCGATCGACTGCTCCAGCCACATCCAGGCGATCACCAGGTGGCCGGCGGCGTCCAGGTACGCCGTGGCGTTGGCCAGCGCCTTCGCCGGATCTCCGGAGGCCCAGACCTTGGCGGTCGTCGCGGCCAGCCGGTCGCACGCCGCCAGGACGGGGGCGCCCAGGTCCGACTTCTGCGCGGTCGCCCGGATCCGGTCGAGGAGCAGGCCGAGGCCGGCGCCGCCCTTCTGGGTCACCTTGCGGCCGAGCAGGTCGAGGGCCTGGATGCCGTCGGTGCCCTCGTGGATCGAGTTCAGCCGGTTGTCGCGGTAGAACTGCTCGACCGGGTACTCCCGGGTGTAGCCGTAGCCGCCGTGGATCTGGATGGCGTGGTCGTCGGCGAGCCGGCACCACTGCGACGGCCAGGCCTTGACGATCGGGGTGAGCGTGTCGAGGAGCAGATCGTGCTCGGCCGACGGCTCGTCGAGCAGCTTCGCGCAGTAGAGCATCAGGGCCAGACCGCCTTCGACGTACGACTTGCTGGCGAGCAGCATCCGTCGTACGTCGGCATGGTTGATGATCGGCACCGGAGGCGCCGCGGGGTCCTTGGCGTCGACCGGACGGCCCTGGAGCCGCTCGCGCGCGTAGTCCAGCGCATGCAGGTACCCGGTGTAGCCGAGCGCGACCGCGCCGGACCCGACCCCGATCCGCGCCTCGTTCATCATGTGGAACATGTACTGCAGGCCGCGCCCCTCCTCCCCGACGAGTTCGGCGCGCGCGCCGTCGAAGGCCAGGACCGTGTTGGTGGTGCCGCGGTAGCCCATCTTGTGGTTCAGGCCGGCGAGCGTGACGCCGTTGCGCTCACCGGTCTCCAGGTCGCGCTTCGGCACGATGAACAGCGACAGGCCCTTGACGCCGGCCGGAGCGCCGGCGACCCGGGCCAGCACCAGGTGGATGATGTTCTCGCTGAGCTCGTGGTCCCCGCCGGAGATCCACATCTTGCCGCCGGTGACCTCATAAAGACCATCACCCTGCGGTACGGCCCTGGTGGTCACGTCACTCAGCGACGAACCGGCCTGCGGCTCGGAGAGGCACATCGTGCCCGTGAACCGGCCCTCGAGCATCGGGTGCACGTAGCGCCGGATCTGGTCCTGCGTCCCGTGGGCGAGCAGCAGGTGCGCGTTGCCGCCGGTGAGCATCGCGTACGCCGAGGTCGCCGTGTTCGCCGCCTGGAACCAGAGGAAACAGGCGCGCTGCACGACGTGCGGGAGTTGCAGCCCGCCGTGCTCGGCGTCCATCGTCGCGCCGAGCAGCCCGGACTCGGCGAAGACGCGCAGCGCGTGCGACACCTCCGGGATGATCGTCACGCGGTCGCCGTCGAAGGTCGGCTCGTTCAGGTCGTTCTTGCGGTTGTGCGGCGCGAAGTCCCGCTCGGCGATCTGCTGCGACACGTCCAGGAACGCGTCGAACGTCTCACGGGAGTGGTCGGCGAACCGCTCGCGCGTGGTCAGCGACTCGACGTCGAGCCACTCGTACAACAGGAAGTCAAGATCGCGCCGCGACAGCACCTTCGAATTCATGCACCCAGTGTGCACTATTCTCAGGCCTCCGCGCGGTGCCTGCCGATCCGGTCCAGCACGCGGCTCCTGCTACGGCTGCCGCCGGCGCGCTTGATCTCGTACATCGCGTGGTCCGCGGCCCGCAGGGCGGAGTCCGGGTCCTCGGCGGGGCCGGCCAGGTGCACGCCGACACTCGCCCCGATGGTGACGTGCTGACCGGCGATCCGGAACGGCATCTCCACCACCATCCGTACCCGGTTGGCCATCGCCTCGACGTCGCCCGGCCCGAGCACGCCCGGCATCAGCACCACGAACTCGTCGCCGCCGACCCGGGACAGCACGTCGCCGGCCCGGATACAGCCGCTGAGCCGCTCGGCCACCTGACGCAGCAACTCGTCGCCGGCCTCGTGCCCGAACTGGTCGTTGACCGGCTTGAACCCGTCCAGGTCGACGAAGAGCACCGCCACCGGGTCACGGCGCAACGACGAGCCGAGCGCGTCCTGCATCCGGCGCCGGTTCGGCAGGCCGGTCAGCGGGTCGTGCTGGGCCTCGTGCGCCAGCCGCTCCTGGAACGCCCGGTTCTCCGAGACGTCCCGGGCGTTGATCACCACGCCGTTCAGGGCCGGGTTGGCCATCTGGTTGGAGGCGGTGAAGTCGAACCAGCGGTAGTGACCGGTCGCCGCCCGCACCCGGCACTGCAGGCGCAGCACCCCGGCCGGGTCGGTGAGGATCGACTGCAGCCGCTCCCGCATCGACGCCTGGTCGTCCGGATGCACCAGCTCGAAGACGCTCTGCCCGACCAGCATGCCCGGCTCGAACCCGAGGATCGCCGCTGAACTGGGGCTCGTGAAGATCATCCGGCCGTCGGTGTCGATCACCGTCACGATGTCCGGGGCGTGCTGGAACAGCGCCTGGAACCGCTCGTCGGCGCGGCGCCGCTGGACCTGGCTGCGGTAACCGAGCACCGAGATCGCGACCACGCCGATCAGCAGCATGGCGAGCAGCGTGATGTTCACCGTCTGGCTGCGGCGGTGCACCGCCCCGTCGAAGGTCGATTTGGTCTGGGTCCGGATGTACGAGTAACCGCTGGGCAGGCCGCCGACCACGATCGCGATCATGTCGGTGCTGCCGGATCTGTACTCCACGAACCGGGTGCCGGTGGCGCCGAGCTGTGCCACGATCGGCGCTTCCGTCCGGCCGCCGATCAGGTCCGGCACGCTGCTCGCGGCCACCGTCCCGGAACTGTCCACCACGTCGGTGCGGTGACTGCCGGTGGCGAGCTGCGCGGTGTACTTCTGCAGCGACGTGATCGCCACCTGGTTGAGCCCGATCAGGAAACCGACCGGCACGCCGGCGACCATGACCGGCACCGCCACCGCGGCCAGCGGGATGTTGTCCACCGTCATCACCGACGAGAAGCCGACCTTGGCGCCCCCGGCGAACTGCTTGCGCATCGGCGCCCAGCCGGCGTCGTCACCCGTGGGCAGGCCGGTCGCACGGCTCGCGTTGAGGACCTTGCCGGCGGAGTCGGTCAGCATCATGCCGTACTGGAAGGTGGCGCTCTTCGAAGCGGCCAGCACCAGCAGCGCGTGATCCGACGCGTCACCCTCGGCCAGGGACAGCGAGTGTTCCGCGAGCACCTGGGCCAGCTCCTGCGCGGAGAGCAGTTGCAGCTGACCGGTCAGGGTCGCGTTGTTGGTGCCCAGTTCGGTGCTGTCGGCGCGGTGAACCGTGTCCGCCGCACTCAGCGCCGAGCGGTTCACCATGATGGCGACCCCGCCGGCGGCTGCCAGCAGCAACAGGCTGACCAGCACCGCGATCCAGTTCCGTACCCGCATCGCGTCCCTCCTCCCTGCTGGTAATCGGCAGCGAATCGCCCCGCTGAACGAACCCGGAGCACAAAACCACCCGGAAACGGGGACGCGCACCGACGCATCGACCCGCGATGATGGAGCGGTACCGACCCGACGCCCCCGTCGCTGATCGGAGCTTGCATGCGCAACGAAGTGGCCGCTCCCCCCGCGCAGAGTCCCGGCACCCGGATCCCACGGCCACGACGCTCCCCGGAGAACCTGCAACCGAGGATCATGCGGGCCCCGCTCAGCCTCACCGGCGCCGGGCTGGCCGCCGTCTTCTTCAGCCTCGCGTTCACGCCGTCGCTGCTCCCGCGCACCGGCATCCTGCAGGGCGTGGTCGCCGGGATCACCGCCGCCATGGGGTACGCGCTGGGCACCGCGATCGGGGCGCTGATCAGGCTGCGATTCCGGTTCTCGCCCCGGACGGTACGGATCTGGTGGCGGGTGCTGGCCGTGCTGCTGCTCCCGATGATCGCCACCTGCCTCGTGCTCGGCGTCCGCTGGCAGCGGGAGCTGCGCGTGCGGCTGGGGATGGCACCGGCCCAGGAGTACGACATCGTCCGTACCGTCGGGGCGAGCCTGCTCACCGTCGGCCTGCTGCTGCTGATCGCGCGCGCCCTGCGACTGGCCACGCACGGCTGCGCCCTGGTCTTCCGGCTGATCGTGCCGGACCGGGCGGCCTACTGCGCCGGCACCGTGGTCGTGGCCGTGCTGAGCTACAGCGCGTTCGACGGGCTGCTGGTCGCGCACCTGTTCGCGGTCGCCGACCGGTCCGCCGCGGTGATCAACAACGGGACCGGGAACGGCGTGCACCAGCCCGCCTCGGCGCTGCGCTCCGGCGGCCCCGGATCGCTGGTGCCCTGGGACACCCTCGGCCGGCAGGGTCGCAACTTCGTCGCCAGCTCACCCAGCCAGGAGGAGTTGACCGCGTTCGCCGGGCGGCCCGCGGCCGAGCCGATCCGCCTCTA
This sequence comes from Actinoplanes cyaneus, assembly GCF_016862095.1. Lineage (GTDB taxonomy): Bacteria > Actinomycetota > Actinomycetes > Mycobacteriales > Micromonosporaceae > Actinoplanes > Actinoplanes cyaneus. Next base: position 20,877 of record NZ_BOMH01000051.1, on the reverse strand, counting down.
CGCCGGGCTGGCCTCCGCGGACACCCTGCAGGCACGGGCCGGCCTGGTGGTCCGCGAGATGGACCGGACCGGCGCGTTCGGGCGCGACGTGGTGGCGCTGTTCCTGCCGACCGGCACCGGCTGGGTGGACAACCGGGTCACCCAGTCGCTGGAGTACATGTATGCCGGGGACACCGCCCTCGTCTCCGTGCAGTACTCGTACCTGCCGAGCTGGATCTCGTTCATCGGGGACCGGTCGGAGGTGGTCGACGCAGCGTCCGCCCTGATCACGGCGGTGCGGGAGCGCTGGGCCGCGCTGCCCGTGGACCACCGGCCCAAGCTGCTGCTCTTCGGGGAGAGCCTCGGCACGTACGGCATCGAAGCGACCTTCGGCAGCGCCGCCGCCCTGGTCTCGAGCGCGGACGGGGCGCTGATGGAGGGCCCCACCTTCGCCAACCCGGTCCACCAGCAGCTCACGCGCGACCGGGCGGCCGGGTCACCGGTGTGGGACCCGGTCTACACCGGCCTGCCGGTGGACTTCGCCGACGACGCGACCGAGCTGCGTGATCGGCCCGGGCCGCGGCCCAAGGTCGTCTACCTGCAGAACTCGTCCGACCCGATCGTCTGGTGGAACTGGAGCCTGCTGTGGCAACGACCGGCCTGGCTGCGCGGGGAACGCGGGCCGGACGTGATGCCGTCGATGCACTGGTTCCCGTGGGTGACGTTCTGGCAGACCACGTGTGACCTGGCCTTCGCCAACCAGCCACCGACCGGGCACGGGCACGTCTACAAGTCGACGACCGTGGACGGGTGGGCGACCGTCGCGCCGCCTCAGGGCTGGACCGTCGGCGACACGGTCCGCCTGCGGGAGCGACTCGGGGGCTGAACTGCCTCGCCGGCTCCCAGTTCGGCCGGCTGTGTCGCCGGGTCAGCTCTTCCGCTTGCGGGAGCCCGTCAGCCAGGGCTGCAGGACCTGGGTCACCCGCGGCAGCACCAGGTAGGTCATGATCGGCGTCAGCACCAACGTGGTGATCATCGTGCGCAGGATCAGGTGCAGGCCGGTCAGGTGCGGAGCGAGCAGCCAGCCGGCCAGCAGGCTCACCGGGAAGAAGCCCAGCCAGATGGTGACCGCCTGCTTCCAGCGCGGCGGGGCCTTCTCGTTCTGCTTGACGTGCAGCTCGCGAGGCGGATCGAACCAGCCCTCGATGCCGGTGCGCCGCTCCACCCGGGTGTGCTCGACGAAACCCTCGGCGGAGGTCAGCCACCACCGCCGCTGCGACGACTCCTCCCACGCCCGCAACGCCTCCGCGTCGGCGAAACGGTAGAGCATGTGCCACTCCGGCGAACCCGGCGCGGGCTGAACCCAGCCGGTGCCGAGGAACCCCGGGAAGTCCTCGGCGAGCGATGCGCCGGCCCGCACCCAGGCAGCCATCTCCGCTGCTCGGGACGGGTCGGCCCGGCGGGTGATGGCGACGGTGACAGCGGATTCCATGTCCCACATTCTGATACCGCACTGTTTCGGCCCGATGGCGGATCGCAGATCAGTGCCGTGCCACACACCCGCCGAAGCGGTATGTTCACCGACCATGACGATCAAACGAAGGTTGTCGATAGGACTGCTCGCGTTCGCGACGGCCGCCGCCACGAACGGCTTCGCCGGCGCTCCGGCGGCGGCCTCTCCCGGCGCCCCGCAGGGCACGGCCACCCGCACCAGCAACTCTCCGGGCGCGGCTGCCGCCCGTACCTTCCCTGGCGCGGCTGCCGCCCGCACCTTCCCGGGCGCGGCTGCCGCCCGCGCCGGCACCTCCGCGGGGGTGACAGCGCTCACATGGCGGCTCAGCACGACCGGGTCCACCGCCCAGTTCCGTGGGCTGGCCGCGGTCAGCGACTCGGTCGCCTGGGTCGCTGGCAGCGCGGGCACGATCCTGCGCACCGTCGACGGCGGCCGCAACTGGTCCTCGGTCGGCCCGGCGGACGCCGCCACGCTCGAGTTCCGTGACATCGAGGCGTTCGACGCCCGGCACGCGGTCGCCCTGACCATCGGTTCCGGCACCGACTCCCGGATCTACACGACCGCGGACGCCGGCCGCACCTGGACCCGGACGTTCCAGAACGAGGACGCCGCCGCCTTCTACGACTGCATGACGTTCCTCGACCGGCGGCACGGCCTGGCCCTCTCCGACCCGGTCGGCGGGAAGTTCCGCATCCTCGCCACCCGCGACGGCGGCCGCTCCTGGTCCGTCCTCCCCGACGGCGGCATGCCCGCGGCCCTGGACGGCGAGTTCGCGTTCGCGGCCAGCGGAACCTGCCTCGTCTCCACCCACGGACAGGCGTTCTTCGCGACCGGCGGTGGCGCGGCCGCCCGGGTGTTCAGCTCCCGCGACTTCGGACACAGCTGGCGGGTCACCTCGACACCGATCCCGAGCGGGCCGACCGCCGGCATCTACGGCCTCGCGTTCCGTGACCCCGGCCACGGCCTGGCGGTGGGCGGGGACTACACCACTCCCGCGTCCGCGCCGGCCGGCTCCGCCGTCACCCGCGACGGCCGCACCTGGACGGTGTCCAGGGTCGTCCCGGGCGAATACCGCTCCGGCGTCGCCTGGTCCGGCCGTACCGCCGTCACCGTCGGCCCGACCGGCAGCGACGTCTCTTCCGACGGCGGCCGCACGTGGCGGCGTTTCGACACCGGCAGCTTCGACGCCGTGGCCTGCGCGTCCCACACGTGCTGGGCCTCCGGCGTGAACGGCCGCGTGGCCCGCCTGTCACACCACTGAGCAGTCCCCCACCGGGCTGGTGCTCACGGTCGTCATTCGTCCCTCACAACAACCGTGAGCACCAGCCGACCAGCCGCACCGCCCGACCACGGCGTCCCGTCACGCCCGCCACTACATCCCGGCCGGCGCGGACAAGCGGACACGAGCACGCGGACGCACGGGCGCGCCACAGGCACGGACGTGCGGGCACGAGCGCGGGCACGCGGGCGCGGGCACGTGGGCGCGGGCACGTGGCCACGGGCGCTGGCACGCCGGTGTGGGCACGCGACCACAGGCGTTGGCACGCCGACGCGGACGTGTGGGCGCGGGCACGGACGCGCGAGCACGGGCTCACGGACACACGCGGCGCGGGGTTGGCGTTGCTTCCGCGTCTGCCGCGAGCCGGCGTTGCGGGCTGGTTCTCATGGGCGTTATGAGGAACGAATAACGCCCATGAGAACCAGCCCGCAACCGTGAGTCGCTCGGCCACCGGGAGCAGGCCGCGAGATCGCGGGCGTTCACGGGCGGGCTCGAGCCTGGAGAAGGACGGCGCCGCCCCGATCAGGCGTGGACGATGCCACTGCCCGACCACAGCGCCGCCCCCGATCAGGCGTGGACGACGGCACTGCCCGGCCACGGCGGCGCCCCCGATCAGGCGTGGAGGACGGCAGTGCACGCCGGTCAGGCGTGGAGGACGGCAGTGCACGCCGGTCAGGCGTGGACAACGGCACTGCCCAACCACGGCGCACCCCGATCAGGCGTGGAGGACGGAACTGCGCGGGTCAGGCGTGGAGGTAGGTGAGGACGGCCAGGACCCGGCGGTTGTCGTCGTCGGAGACGGGCAGGTCGAGCTTGGTGAAGATGTTGTTGATGTGTTTGCTCACCGCCTTATCCCCGATGAACAGTTTCGCGGCGATCGCGCCGTTGGAGCGGCCCTCGGCCATCTGGGACAGGACTTCCCGCTCGCGGACGGTGAGGGCGGAGAGCGGGGACTGGCGGCGGGCCAGGAGCTGGTAGACGACCTCGGGGTCCATCGCCGTGCCGCCGGAGGCGACGCGCCGGACGGCGTCGATGAACTGGGCGACGTGGGAGACCCGGTCCTTCAGCAGGTAGCCGACGCCGCCGTTGCGGTCGGAGAGTAGCTCGCGAGCGTACAGCGGCTCGACGTGCTGGCTGAGGACGAGGACCGGCATGCCGGGGATCTTCTCCCGGGCCGCGATCGAGGCCTGCAGACCCTCGTCGGTGAACGTCGGTGGCAGGCGCACGTCCACGACCGCCACGTCGGGGCGATGCTCGATCAGGGCCGGGAGCAGCGCCGGCCCGCTGTCGACAGCGGAAACCACCTCGCAGCCGTGTGCGGTCAGCAGGCGGGTCAGGCCGTCCCGGAGGAGGGCGTGGTCTTCGGCGAGAACGACGCGCAAGGCAGCTCCATGGTCACGACGGTCGGTCCGCCCGGTGGGCTGGACAGGCTCATCGTGCCATCGAACGCGGCAAGACGACGCTCGATGCCTCGCAGGCCGGTGCCGCCGGTCGGGTCGGCCCCGCCCAGACCGTCGTCGCTGACCTGCATGATCAGCAGCGACCCGGTGTGCCGGACCTGGACCTTCGCCGTGTGGGCGTAACTGTGCCGGATCGTGTTGGCCAGGGCCTCGGCGATCGCGAAGTAGGCGGCGGACTCGACCGGCGTGTCGAGCCGGCCCGGCAGCGCCGCCTCCACGGTGATCGGCATCGGCAACGCCATGGCCAGCGCGCGGACCGCCCCGTCGAGCCCGCGCTCGGCGAGCACCGGCGGGTGGATGCCGCGGACCAGGTGGCGCAGGTCGGCCAGCGCGGCGCTGCTGGTCTCCCGCGCCTCGGCGAGCAGTTTGCGGGCACCGGCCGGGTCGGTCTCGACCATCTCCTCGGCGAGGCCGATCGTCATGCCCAGCGACACGAGCCGCACCTGGGCGCCGTCGTGCAGGTCACGCTCGATCCGCCGGAGCTCGGCGGCCTGCGCGTCGACCGCGTCGGCCCGGGTGACGGTGAGCTGGCTGACCCGCAGGCGCAGCTCGGCGTTACGGGTCGGGGCGAGCAGCTGCCGGGCGAAGAGGGCGTCGAACCGGCGCAGGTAGGGGGCGACGGCCAGCCCGATCGCCAGGATCAGCGCACCCTGCGGCAGGGAGAGGAACGCGTCGCCGACCGTGTCGAACGGCCAGATCGCGCCATATCCATACCACCCCGTGCCGAGCCAGATCCACAGTGGGATGAGCAGGACACCCTCGAGGCCGTAGATCGGGACGGCCAGGGAAAGGGCGCCGAGCGCGAAGCCGATCACGGCGCCCGGCACCAGCCACGCGAAGTCGCGCCAGGTGGCCGGGTCGGTCAGGATCCACCGGTAGTAACGCCACGGGCCGAGCCGTTTGCCGTCGGGCAGCGGTCGATAGGGCCGGGCGATCGGGACGCCGACACCCCCGGCGAGCCGCCGGGCCAGGTTGGCCCGGGCTCGCACGAGCATCGTGACCAGCGGGAACAGCACCATCCCGAGGAACGGCACCACCCCCAGGATCAGGGTGGCCACCGAGAGCACGAACAGCGGCAGGTTCAGCACCGCGAGCGGGATGGCGAGCAGCCCGCCGGCCACGGAGCGGAGCCCGTCGCGAATCCAGTCACGCGAGTCCATGTCCCCATCCTGCCGACCGCCCGCACGCTTGTCGGTAGTGCCAGCACTACCCCCGCACCGGGGGCCTGCCTGGTGCCGATCGGGGGGTCTGCGCTCCTGTGCGCGAGCACCTGATCCGGTTGGCTGAGAGGCATGACGACCATGACGGAGCGGCCGCGCGCGGCCGGAAGTGATTTCGCCGAGCTGAACCGACGGATCAACGCGGCCGGCCTGCTGCGCCGCCGCCCCGGCTACTACGCCGTCCGCCTGAGCCTGGTGTCGCTCGCCCTGATCGGCGGCTGGGCGGCGTTCTTCCTGGTCGGCGCCTCCTGGTGGACGCTGGCCGTGGCGGTCTTCCTGGCCGTGGTGTTCGCGCAGACCGCGCTCGTCGCGCACGATCTCGCGCACCGGCAGGTCTTCCGCACCAACCGGCCGAGCTCGCGGGCCGGGCTGATCGCCGGCAACCTGGCGATCGGCATGTCCTACGGCTACTGGATGGACAAGCACACCAAGCACCACGCGAATCCGAATCACGACGACCTGGATCCGGATGTCGGGCCGGGCGTGCTGGTCTGGTCCCGGGAGCAGGCCCGGGGCAAGGGCTTCCTGACGAAGCACCAGGCCTGGTTCTTCTTCCCGCTGCTCACCCTGCTCGGGATCTCGCTGAAGAAGGACAGCGTCCGCGCGCTGCTGAACGGGACGGTCAAACGTCCCCGGGCGGAGTGGCTGCTGCTCGGCGCGCACGTCGTGTTCTACGTGGCGGCGCTGCTGCTGGTGCTGAGCCCGCTGCAGGCGCTGGCGTTCCTCGTCGTGCACCAGGCGCTTTTCGGGGTTTACCTCGGAATGACGTTCGCGCCCAACCACAAGGGGATGCCGCACCCTGACGGAACCGAGGATTTCTTCCGTAAGCAGGTGCTGACCTCACGCAATGTTCGCGGCGGATGGCTGACCGACGCGGCGCTCGGCGGTTTGAACTATCAGATCGAACATCACCTTTTCCCGGCGATGCCGACCCCCAATCTGCGCAAGGCGCAGCCGATCGTGCGGGATTACTGCGCGGAGATCGGCGTGCCCTATGAGATGACCGGCCTGATCGATTCCTACCGGCAGGCGCTGAGCCATCTGCACGAGGTCGGGACGGATCTGCGATCCGGAAATGCGAAAGCCTGAGACAACGGCCGCCCGGGGGCGCGCGGTGAGCGCGCCCCACGGCCGCGTGCAAAAACCAAAACATTTCTCCGGTACGGAGGGTCAGCCGATCCCGATGTTGTTGTGCGCGCTCACCGGAGCGAACCGCCGGTTGCCCAGCCAGACCGCGTCGTAGCCGTTGACGAGCAGGTTCGCCAGCGAGACGGGCGGCGGGACAGGCCCGTTCTTGCATTCCGCCCAGCCGCCGAAGTCGGTGGTCGCCTCGCACAGCGGGAAGCGCTCACCGGTGGTGGTGAACTGGATCGGCAGGCCGGCCACGGGGTGGCCGTCCCAGGTGGTGAAGTGCGCCTTCAGCCCGAGCGTCTCGCGGGCGATGACGTCGAGCGTGCCGTAGTAGGCGGTCGCGTTCATGCGAACGGGGCCGGATCGGTGTGTCTCGGGGGCCGCCTGAGCGGGGCTGGAGGCGGCAAGGCCGGCCAGAACCGCGGCCGCAGCAAGCCACCGCATGGTCGTGTGCTTCATGACGCACAAAACTAGGCGAAGGGGGCGAAATTCCCAAATCGGAACACTTACGGGTGACGGAAATCCTCCCTGACCTGCATGGAGTAACAACGCACGAGCCGCCGAAGCCGCGACACGGCCGTCATGCGAAAGCATGACCCCGAGTCAGAGGTCATACGGCTCGGCACCACGCTGTTCTAGGTTTCGAGAAGAATCCGCGACCGGTCTCTTAAAACGCCGGACCGGTTGTCCATAATCCTTTCGGCTTCTCGTGCGTTAGCCTCTGCGGACGAGCGCATCTGCCGACGACATCCATCGGCATGTCCCGCGCTTTCCTGGCCGCCCTCCGGCGGACATTCAGGCTCGCAAGCATGGGGAAGTTTCTTGGACATTGCCATCGTCGGCCTATCCTGCCGTTTTCCGGGGGCGCGCGACGTGGTCGAGTTCTGGGCGAACTCACTGGCCGCCGCTCATCAATTCCGGCCCGTACCGTCGGTTCGCTGGAATCACGAGACGTTCTACTCGACGAACTTCCGTGACACCCATGCCACGTACACCGACCGGGTGGCCTTTCTTGACGAGGTCGAGAAGTTCGCCGCCCTGCACCACCGCATCCCACCGCGGCGTGCCAAAGCCATGGACCCGCAGCACCGCCTGCTCGTCGATCTGGCCCGCGAGGCGGTCCAGGACGCGGGCTGGGAGCGGCGTCCCTTCGATCGCTCGACCACCGGCGTCTTCGTCGGGTTGAGCACCGCCGACTACAAGGACATGACGGGAGCCAGGCTCACCGCGAGCCTGCTCGCGGACGGCTCGTTGTCGCCGAACGCCAACGACCCCGAGCTGCTGAAGGCCATCGCCGAGGCGGCGAAGGCGGCGATCGACCCGCCGCAGTCGTTCTCGATGGCCGGCTCGCTGCTGAACATGGCCCCGGCCACGGTGAGCGAGCTGCTCGACCTGGGCGGGCCGTCGTTCGCCGTGGACGCGGCCTGCTCGTCGGCCCTGGTGGCGATGCACGAGGCGGTCAACCATCTGCGGACCGGCTCGTGCAGCGCGGCCCTGGTCGGCGGGGTGTTCCTCAACCTCACGCCGAACGCGCTGGTCGGTTTCTCCCGGGTGGGCGCGCTGTCGCCGGCCGGGGTGTGCCGGCCGTTCGACACCCGCGCCGACGGCTTCGTGCTGGGTGAGGGTGGTTCGCTCGCGGTGCTGCGGCCGCTGGACGACGCGCTGGAGGCGGGCGACCGCATCTACGCGGTGATCAACGGCATCGGCACCGCGAACGACGGCAAGGGCGCCGGCCCGATGACCCCGAAGGCCGAGGGTCAGGAGGCGGCGATGCGCGCCGCCTACCGGGACGCGCGGGTGGAGCCGGGCGCCATCGACTTCCTCGAGGCGCACGGCACCGGCACCACTGTCGGCGACCGGGTGGAGATGGAGGCGATCCGCCGGCTGCGCGTGAAGTCCGCGGACCGCACCTGTTACCTGTCGTCGGGCAAGGCGACCATCGGGCACACCCTGCCGGCGGCCGGCGCGGCCGGGGTCCTGCGGACCGCGCTCGCCCTGCACCACCGGACCGTCCCGCCGCAGCCGGCGACCATCGACCCGCACGCCGAGCTGCCGCTCGCCGAGGCGGGCCTGGCGATCGCCACCGAGCCGACGGCCTGGGAGCACCCGGCCGACGACCGGCGGCGGGCCGGGGTCAGCTCGTTCGGGTTCGGCGGCACGAACGTGCACGCGGTGCTCAGCGAGGCGCCCGAGCCGGAGGAGGACGGCGACGACGGGGAGCGCCCGTGGGTGGTGCTGATCTCCGCCGACAACGGGGAGCTGCTGACCTCGTACGCGCAGAGGTTGTCGGGTCTGATCGCCACGAACGCGGCGCTGACGCCGGCGGCGGTGTCCCGGACGATGGCCAGCCGGGTCCTGCTCGACGCGCGTCTCGCGGTGATGTGCCGGACCCGTGCGGAGCTGGCCGGTCGTCTCGCCGTGGCGGCTCGTGAGCTGGCGGCCGGCGCGACCGGGCGCCTGGCCGCGGGGCTGTACGCGAGTGTCACGCCGCTCGCCCCGGAGCAGCGCTCGCTGGCCTTCCTCTATCCCGGTCAGGGCTCGCTGCGTCCCGGCGTGCTGCGGGACCTGGTCGCCCGTTTCCCGGCGCTGGCCGAGCACGTGCGCCCGCTGGCCGACCGGGTCGACGAGCGCACCGGCGCACCGGTCACCGACCTGCTCTGCGACACGCCCGGCCCGGGCGACGACGAGCTGGTCAGCGCGACCCGGATCTGTCAGCCGGGTCTCGGCGTGGCGGGGATCGGGATGACCCAGTTGCTCGCCGATCTGGGCGTGACCCCGCAGGTCACGCTCGGGCACAGCGTCGGCGAGCTGGCGGCGGCGGTCGCGGCCGGGGCGCTGACCCCGGACGACGGCATCGAGTTCCTGATCGAGCGGGGCGCGGCGGTGACCTCGGGTGCGGAGCCGGCCCCGGGCACGATGGCCGCGGTCCGGATCGACGCGGCCGGGTTCGATCAGCTGCGCACCGGCATCCCCGGGGTCTGGGCCGGTTGTTACAACCACCCGGCCCAGATCGTGGCGAGCGGTCACCTGGACGCGGTGGGCAAGCTGGTCGAGCGTTGCCGCGACCGGGACGTGCCGGTGGTGCCGCTGCGGGTCTCGCACGCCTTCCACTCGCCGCTGATGTCCGAGGTCGACACGCGGGTCGCCACCTACCTGGAGCGGCTGCCGGTCCGCAAGCCGATCCGCACGCTGGTCTCCAGCGTGGACCCGGCCGCGCCGGCCGACCCGGAGACGCTGCGCGCGTTGTGGGGCCGGCAGGGCTCGGCACCGGTGCTGTTCCGCGACGCGGTGGACCGGGTGGTCGAGGCCGGGGCGAAGATCCTGGTCCAGGTCTCGGCCGGGGATTCGCTGCTCGGGATGGCCGCGCAGACCCCGTCGGCGCGCGGGCTCGACGCGATCGCGCTGATGCCGGCTGAGCCGGACGAGGGTTACGCGCTGCTGGAAGGCCTCGGGCGGCTCGCCGTGGCGGGCGCCCCGGTGGATCTCACGCCGCTCTTCGAGGGGCTGGGCGTGCCGCTGGTCACACTGCCGCCGTCACCTCTGGCCACTCAGCACTACTCGATCAGGCGCACCGCTCCGGGGGCCACACCGGCCCGATTTGTCCGTACAAGTGACACTCATCACGTCCGTACCCCCGAAACCCCGGCGCGCGAAGCGCTGCCGGCAGCACCCAGGAACGGAGAGCCGATTCCGGTGAACGACGTCATCTCTCTGATGCGCGAGCAGTTGGCGGTCCTCCGCGACATCGGAGGCGACCCGGCCGCCCTGCCGGACGCCCCGGTGAGCCCGGCCGTTCCGGCCCGCCCGCCGGTCGCCGCGGTGGAGCCGCCCGCCCCCGCCGCCAAGCCGGAGATCGCGGCGGCCCCCGCGGCCCGCGTCACCGTCCCGGCGCAGAAGCCGGCCCCGGCCAAGGTGGAGGACCGGCAGATCTTCGCCGAGGTCGCCGCGATGGTGGGCAAGATCAGCGCCTACCCGGCCGACATGGTCCGGCCGGAACAGACGTTCGCGACCGACCTCGGCTTCGACTCGATCATGACGGCCGAGCTGATCGCCGCGGCCAAACGCCGCTGGCCCGACCTGGAGCTCGCGCCCGAGCAGGTCTTCGGCATCGCCACGGTCGGCGAGCTGACCCAGCTGCTGGCACAGGCGCTCGGCGGCGGCGCGCCGGCCCAGGCGGTCACCCCGGCTCCGGCCCCGGTGGCGGCGCCCGAGCCCGAGCAGTCGCTCGTGCACCGGGCGGACACCCGCCGGCCCGAGGTCGCCGACGTGACCAAGCTGCCCGAGGTGGTCCAGTTCGAGGCGCGCGGCAACATCCTGGAGCGGGTCGGCGTGGCCAACCCGTACTACATCGTGCACGACAGCGTGATCAACGCCCGGACCTCGGTGCACGGCCGCCAGCTGATCTCCTTCTCCAGCTACAACTACCTGGGCCTGTCCGGGCACCCGATGGTCAACTACGCGGTGAAGGAGGCGGTCGAGCGCTACGGCTCCTCGGTCTCCGCGGCCCGCATCCTCTCCGGCAACCGGGCGCTGCACGACGAGCTGGACCGCGGACTGGCCGCCCTGGTCGGTGCCGAGGACGCGATCTCGCTGCTCGGCGGGCACTCGACGAACGTCGGGATCATCGGGCACATGGTCGGCCCGGAGGACCTGATCGTGCATGACGCGCTCGCGCACGACAGCATCCTGCAGGGCTGCCGCCTCTCCGGGGCGAACCGCCAGCCGTTCCCGCACCAGGACCTGAACGCCCTGGACGCGCTGCTGACCCGGATCCGCGACCGGTACCGCCGGGTGCTGGTCATCGTCGAGGGCGTCTACAGCATGGACGGCGACATCTGTGACCTGCCGGCCCTGATCGCGCTGAAGAAGAAGCACGGCGCGCTGCTGATGGTCGACGAGGCACACAGCATCGGCGTGCTCGGCGCCCGCGGCGGCGGCGTCGGCGAGCACTTCGGGGTGGACCGCCGGGACGTCGACATCTGGATGGGCACCCTGTCCAAGTCCCTCGCGAGCTGCGGCGGCTACATCGCGGGCCGGCACGAGCTGATCGAGTACCTGCGGTACACCCTGCCGGGCTTCATCTTCAGCGCCGGCATGAGCCCGGCGAACGCGGCCGCCGCGCTCGCCGCCCTGCACATCCTGCGCGAGGAGCCGCAGCGGCTGAAGGTGCTGCACGACCGGGCCGCGACGTTCCTGCGGCTGGCCAAGCAGGCCGGGCTGGACACCGGGCCGAGCTCCGGCACCCCGGTCGTCCCGTGCATCACCGGCGACTCGGTGAAGGCGCTGAAGCTGGCCGACATGCTGCTCAAGAACGGGGTCAGCGCGAACCCGATCATGTACCCGGCGGTCAAGGAGAAGCTGGCCCGCCTGCGGTTCTTCGTCACGGCCGAGCACAGCAACGAGGACATCGAGACGACCGTGGACCTGTGCGCCCGGTTCCTCGACCCGGCCCGCGTGCCGCAGCCCGCCTGAAAGCAGCCCTGAAACATGACCTCTCTCTCGACCCGTCCCCGGTCCGGGATCGACGACCCCGTCGTCGTTCCCGGGCCGGTGGTCCGGCTCACCGCCCGTCACCCCAAGCTCGTCCTGCTCGTCGCGCTGCTGCTGGCCGGTCTGGCCGTGGCGTTCAGCGGCGATGTGGTGAGCGCCCTCAAGACCGGCGGTTTCGACGATCCGGACTCCGATTCGGTACGCGGCCGGCAAGTGCTCGCCGAGCATTTCCGCGCCGCCGACCCGAACCTGGTGGTGCTGATCGCCAAGCCCGGCGGCAGCGTCGACGACCCGGACACCCGGGCCGCGGCGCAACGGGTCACCCAGCGTCTCGTCACCGATCCCGCCGTGACCGTGGCCGGCTCCTACTGGGCCGGCCGGCTGCCGCAACTCGCCAGCCGGGCCCACGACAAGGGCATGATCCTGGTGCACGTGGACGGCGACGACGACACCAGCGCCGAGCGGGCCGCGGTGCTGCACGACGACCTCGCCGTCCAGGACGGGCCGATCCGGGTCGAGTTCGGTGGCTTCACCCAGATCAACAACGACATCAACGACCAGGTCACCAAGGATCTGGCGACCGCCGAGACGATCGCCGTCCCGATCACGCTGGTGCTGTTGCTGCTGGTGTTTGGGACGGTCGGGGCGGCCGGGGCGCCGTTGCTGATCGGCATCTTCTCGATCGTCTCCACGCTCGGCACGCTGCGGCTGCTGGCGGCGCTCACCGACGTCTCGGTCTTCTCGGTCAACATGGCCACGGCGCTGGGGCTGGGCCTGGCCGTCGACTACAGCCTGCTGTTCGTCTCGCGCTACCGCGAGGAGCGGCTACGAACGCCGGACCTGACCACCGCGATCGGCGCCACCATGCGGACGGCGGGGCGGACCATCCTGTTCAGCGCCGCGACGGTGGCCGTGGCGCTGTGCAGTCTGCTGGTCTTCCCGCAGTACTTCCTGCGCTCGTTCGCCTTCGCCGGCATCGCCGTGGTGGTCACCACCGTGGGCGCCGCGATGCTGGTGCTGCCCGCGCTGCTGGCCCTGCTCGGGCACCGGATCGACAAGTGGTCGCTGTGGAAGGTGCGCTCCGAGTCGACGTTCTGGGCGCGACTGGCCGACTTCGTGTTGCGCCGGCCCGTCCGTACGGCCGCGCCGGTGATCCTGGTCCTGGTTCTTCTCGCCCTGCCCTTCGCCCACGTGCGCTTCGGGGTGGCGGACGACCGTGTGCTGCCGCACGAGGCGGAGAGCCGGGTGGTCGCCGACACGCTGCGCACCGAGTTCGCGGACACCGGCAGCGGCGCGACAGTGGTGGTCGCCGAGCACTGGGGCAGCGGGACGGAGGCGCGGATCCGGGTGGCCGACTACGCCGCGCGGCTCTCCGAGGTGCCCGGCGTCACCCGGGTGGACAGCATGGTCGGCAGCTACCAGCACGGCGTGATCGTGGTCGCGCCCGGACGCGCCGATCCACGCTTCACCGGTGCGGACACCACCTGGTTCTCGGTGGTCAGCGACGTGGAGCCCTACTCGGACGCGGGCGCCGTCCTGGCCCGGGCGATCCGTGCCGTGCCGGTGCCGGCCGAGGTCCCGGTCCTGGTCACCGGACCGGCGGCGCAGCTGGTGGACATCACCGGCTCGATCGCCCGCCGGCTGCCGATCGCCGCGGTCCTGATCGCGGTCAGCACGTTCGTGCTGCTCTTCCTGCTCACCGGCAGCGTGCTGCTGCCGATCAAGGCGCTGCTGCTGAACACGCTCACGATGAGCGCGGTCTTCGGCGTGGCGGTCTGGATCTTCCAGGACGGCCATCTCTCCTCGGTGCTCGGGCAGACCGGGGCGCCGCTCGCGGTGGCCATCCCGGTGCTGCTGTTCTGCGTGGCGTTCGGCCTGTCGATGGACTACGAGGTGTTCGTGCTGTCCCGGGTGATCGAGCGGCACGAGCAGGGCGCCGACCTGCACACCGCGGTGGTCGAGGGGATGAGCAAGAGCGTCCGGGTGATCAGCGCGGCGGCCGGCATCCTGTCGGTCTCGTTCCTGGCGATGCTGTCGTCGGGGGTGTCGCTGATCCAGTTCTTCGGTCTCTGCGCGAGCCTGGCGATCATCCTGGACGCGCTGCTGGTCCGGCCGATCCTGGTGCCGGCGTTCATGCGGGCGGCCGGGCGGTGGAACTGGTGGGCGCCACGGCCGCTGCGGGCGATCCACGCGCGTCTGGGGCTGAAGGAACACGCGTGAGGGTCTCGCTGGCGGAGATCCGGGAGCGCACCTACAAGCCGGTCGACGCCTGGTGGACGGTCCTGCTGGTCGATCCGCTGGCGTCCCGGCTGGTGTGGCTCGTCGCGCCGGTCCGATGGGTCACGCCCAACGTGCTGACCCTGGTCGCGACAGTGCTCGGCGCCGGCGCGGCGGCCGCCTTCGCCCGCGGGGACCGGTGGTCGCTGGTCGCCGGCGCGGTGCTGTTCCACCTGAGCTTCGTGGCCGACTGCATGGACGGCAAGGTCGCCCGCCTCAACGGGACCGGCACGATCTTCGGCCAGTGGCTGGACTTCGTTTTGGACCGGGTGCGCGTCTTCTTCTGCGCGCTCGCGCTCTTCGGCGGGCAGTACGCGCGGCAGCACGACGTGACGTACCTCTGGATGATGGCCGTCGCGATCTTCCTCGATCTGATCCGTTACGTGAACGGCGGTCAGGTCGCGAAGGTCCGCAGCGGGATGGCCGCCGAGCTCGGCACGCCGGCCGGGCCCCGGGCCGGGACGGCGGCCCGGCTGCGGCGGCACCGGATCCGGACCCACCTGTTCAGCGGCATCGAGTTCGAGATGTTCGTCTACATCATCGGGCCGCTGACCGGTCTGATCCTGCCGGTCACGGCGCTCGCGGGAGCGGCGATGCTGTTCTTCGAGCTGATCGTGATCATGCGACTGTTCCAGGCGGCGAGACTGGCGGACTCACTGGCGGCCCCCGTTCCGGCGGAGCAGACTGACGGGCATGGCTGACGAGTTCCGGCAGGCACGAGACTTCCTGCTCGCTCATCGCGCGGACTACCTTTTCGCGTACGAGCATTTCGCCTGGCCCGAGCTGGACGAGTTCAACTGGGCCCTCGACTGGTTCGACGTGATCGCCGCGGGCAACGACGCTCCCGCGCTCTGGATCGTCGAGGAGGACGGCAGCGAGCAGCGCCTCTCCTTCGCCGAGATGTCCCAGCGCTCCAACCGGGTGGCGAACTGGCTGCGCAAGCAGGGCGTCCGGCGCGGCGACCGGATCGTGGTGATGCTCGGCAACCAGGTGGAGCTCTGGGAGACCGTGCTCGCCGGGATCAAGCTGGGCGCGGTCCTGATCCCGGCGACCCCGCTGCTCGGCCCGGCGGACGCGGCCGCCCGGGTGGCCCGTGGCGGGGCGGGACACGTGATCGCGATGGGCTCGGCGACCGGCAAGTTCGACCAGGTCGAGGAGTCGGTGACCCGGATCGCGGTGGGCGCCGCCGAGGGCTGGAAGGACTTCCGCTCGGCGTACGAGGAGAGCGACTCCTTCACCCCGGACGGCGTGACCAAGGCCGGCGACACGCTGCTGCTCTACTTCACCTCGGGCACCACGGCACAGCCCAAGCTCGTGGAGCACACCCACGTGTCGTACCCGGTCGGGCACCTCTCGACGATGTACTGGATCGGCCTGCAACCCGGTGACGTGCACCTGAACATCTCGTCGCCCGGCTGGGCCAAGCACGCCTGGAGCAACGTCTTCGCCCCGTGGAACGCGCAGGCCTGCGTGTTCATCTACAACTACACCCGGTTCGACGCGGGCCGGCTGATGGGCGAGATGCAGCGCTGCGGCGTGACCAGTTTCTGCGCGCCGCCGACCGTGTGGCGGATGCTGATCCAGGCCGACCTGACCGAGCTGAAGACGCCGCCACGGATCGCGGTCGGGGCCGGCGAGCCGCTCAACCCCGAGGTGATCGACCAGGTCGCGGCGAAGTGGGGCGTGACGATCCGGGATGGGTTCGGGCAGACCGAGACGTCGGTGCAGATCGCCAACTCGCCCGGGCAGCCGGTCAAGTCGGGGTCGATGGGCCGGCCCGTGCCCGGGTTCCGGATCGAGCTGCTCGACCCGGTCACCGGGCGGCCGGCGCAGGAGGGCGAGATCTGCGTGGCGATGGAGCCGCGGCCGGTCGGGCTGATGACCGGCTACCACGGCGACCCGGAGCTGACCGCCGAGCGGATGACCGGCGGGTTCTACCACACCGGGGACGTGGCCTTCCGCGACGAGGAGGGCTACATCACGTACGTGGGCCGGACCGACGACGTGTTCAAGGCCTCCGACTACCGGATCTCGCCGTTCGAGCTGGAGAGCGTGCTGATCGAGCACGAGGCCGTGGTGGAGGCCGCCGTCGTGCCGTCGCCGGATCCGGTGCGGCTGGCGGTGCCGAAGGCGTACGTGCTGCTCGCGGAGGGCTGGGCGGCCGACGGGACGACAGCGGCGGCGATCTTCGAGCACGCGCGGGAGCACATGCCGCCGTACGCGCGGATCCGGCGCCTGGAATTCGCCGACCTGCCCAAGACGATCTCCGGCAAGATCCGGCGGGTCGAGCTGCGGGCCGCCGAGGCGGAGAAACACGCCGACCCGGCCGCCACTCCTCCGGGCGAGTTCACCGGCTGATCTTCCGGTTATCTTTGCCCGATGCCCCGACGACGTCTCCTCTATCTTCTTGCTGTCGTGGCGATGCTGGGGCAGATGGCGTTCGCCATGGTGACCACGGCGATGCAGCAGACGCCGACCATCGACGAGCCGGTCTACATCGCCACCGCCGAGGTCTACGCCCAGCAGCACAGCCTGCGCTACAACCCGGAGCATCCACCGCTCGGCAAGCTGATCATGGCGACCGGGCTAACGTTCGGGGGCGCGCACGAGCTGGACCCGGCGTACACCGGGAGCCAGACGGCGCTCGGGCGGACCCTGCTCTACGAGAGCGGGAACAACCCGTTCCGGCTGCTGATGGCCGCGCGATTGCCGATCATCGTGCTGACGCTGCTGTTCGGGCTGGTCGTGCTCTTCTTCGCGCGGGACGTGGCCGGGCCGGTCGGGGGGCTGCTCGCGCTGGCGTTGTACGCCTTCTCGCCCGATGTGATCGCGCACGGGTCGCTGGCGACGCTGGACGTTCCCGCCGCCGGGTTCCTGCTCACCGCGTTCTGGCTGGCCTGGCGGGGACGGCACCGGCCCTATCTCTGTCTGCCGCTCGCCGGGGTGGCGCTCGGGGCGGCGCTGGCGACCCGGGCGAGCGCGCTCCCGGCCGTACCGCTGCTGGTGTTGCTGGCGGCCTGGTCCATGTGGCAGGCACGCCCCGGCGACCTCAAGAAGCGGCTGCTCAGCAGCGCGGGCGCTGCGCTCGGAACCGGGCTGATCGCGGTCGCCGTCGTCTGGATCGTCTATCTGATCGTGGACCCGCAGCTGCGCTGGACGACCCCGCCGAACCTGCCGACCGGCCTGAAAGCGCAGGTCGTCGACCTGCTGCCGTTCCCCCAGGCCTACCGCGACGGCATGCTGATGCAATTCAAGCTGGAGCTGAAGACCTACAACGGCTTCCTGTTCGGCCACGCCTACAAGGGGAACCTCTGGTTCTACCTGCCGGCCGCGATGCTGATCAAGACGCCGCTGGGGATGCTGGTGCTCTGGGCGGCCGGCGCGCTCACCATGATCTTCGTTCCGCGGTTGCGGGCCGCCGCGCTCTACCTGCTCCCGGTCTCGGCGGTGCTGCTGGCGGCCGCGATGACCGGCTCGCGCGACTACGGCAGCCGTTACGCGATCTTCCTGCCGATGTTCCTGGCCGTCGGGGCCGGGACGGTGGCGCTGATCCGCGTCCGCTGGGTGCGGGTCACGACGGCGTTGCTGGTCCTGTTCGTCGCGGTCAGCTCGCTGCTGACGTTCCCCTACTACCTGCCCTACTCGAACGAGGCGTTCGGCGGGACCGCGAACACGCACCGCAACCTGCACGACTCCAACGTCGACTGGGGGCAGGACCTGGCCCGGCTGAGTCAGAAGCTGAAGACGGACTATCCGGGCGAGAAGATCTGGCTGATCTACAAGGGCAGCGGCGTGCCGGCCTACTACGGCATCACGGCGAGCGATCCCTTCAGCGTCCCGCCCGACCAGGTCCGCGGAATCCTGGTCATCTCCGACTCGCGGGTCGCGCTCTCGACCTTCCGGCTGCGGGCATTGCTCGCGGAAAGCACCGAGATCGACCAAGTCGGATATTCGATGACGATCTACCGGCGCTGATTTCCACCCCTGGACGTTACTGGCGAGTAATGCTTAGGTGAAGCGATGACGGATTACGACATCGTGATCGTGGGCAGCGGCTTCGGCGGCAGCGTCAGCGCACTGCGGCTGGCGGAGAAGGGTTACCGGGTCGGCGTGCTCGAGGCCGGCCGCCGATTCACCCCCGAGACGCTGCCGAAGACGTCATGGGATCTGAAGAACTTCCTCTGGGCGCCGAAGCTCGGCATGCGCGGCATTCAGCGGATCACGCTGCTGAAGGACATCATGGTGCTGTCCGCGGCGGGCGTCGGCGGGGGCTCGCTCGTCTACGCCAACACGCTCTACCGGCCACCGGCGCCGTTCTTCCAGGACCCGCACTGGGCCGGGATCACCGACTGGGAGCGGGAGCTCGCGCCGCACTACGACCAGGCGTCCCGGATGCTCGGCGTGACCGAGCAACCCACGATGACGCCGTCCGACGTGGTCATCAAGCAGGTCGCCGAGGACATGGGGGCGGGGCACACGTTCCGCCGCACACCGGTCGGGGTCTTCTTCGGAGAGCCGGGGAAGACCGTGCCCGACCCCTACTTCGGCGGCGCCGGCCCGGACCGCACCGGCTGCGTCGAGTGCGGCAACTGCATGATCGGCTGCAAGATCGGCGCGAAGAACCGGCTCGACGTGAACTACCTCTACCTGGCCGAACGCAAGGGCGCCACGGTCCACCCGGACACCGAGGTCACCGCGATCCGCCCGGACGGCGACGGCTGGCGGGTCGAGACGCGCACCGGCACGCTCACGGCCGGCCAGGTGATCCTCTCGGCCGGCGCGCTCGGCACCCAGCGGCTGCTGCACGGCATGCGCGACACCGGCGTACTCCCCCGGATCTCCGCCCGCCTCGGCTCGCTGACCAGGACGAACTCGGAGGCGCTGCTCGGTGCGGAAACCAAGCGGGTGCCGGCCGAGCCGTTCAGCAAGGGCGTCGCGATCACCTCGTCGTTCCACCCGGACGCGACCACCCACATCGAACCGGTCCGGTACGGCCCCGGCAGCAACGCGATGGGCCTGCTCTCCACGCTGCTGGTGGACGGCGGCGGCCGGCTCCCGCGGCCGCTCAAGTTCCTGCTCAACTGCGTGCGGCACCCGATGGTCCTGGCGCATTCGATCTCGGTGCGGCGGTGGAGCGAGCGGACGATCATCGCGCTCGTCATGCAGACCCTGGACAACTCCCTGACGGTACGGCGGACCAGGCGCGGCCGGCTGACCACGAGCCCCGGGCACGGCGACCCGAACCCGACGTGGATCCCGGTCGGTCACGAGGCGGTGCGGAGGATCGCGGACCGCATCGACGGCTTCCCCGGCGGGACGGTCGGTGACGTCTTCAACATCCCGATGACCGCGCACATCCTCGGCGGGGCCACGATCGGCGAGACGGCGGAGACCGGGGTGGTGGACGCGTACCACCGGGTCTTCGGCTGTCCCGGGCTGCACGTCGTGGACGGCTCCGCGGTGCCGGCGAACCTCGGGGTGAACCCGTCGCTGACGATCACGGCGATGGCGGAGCGGGCCATGTCGTTCTGGCCGAACAAGGGCGACGACGACGCGCGGCCGGCCCTCGGCTCCCCCTATCAGCAGGTGAAAGCGGTCGCCCCGAACTCCCCAGCGGTCCCGTCCCACGCTCCGGCGGCCCTGCGGCCACGCTGAGGATCAAGACCCTTCCCGCGTACGGCGGACAGGCACATCCATCCACGATCATCGACCTCGGTGTTAGCGTCGGGCATGACGCTCACGGGGAAGACGGCACTGGTGACCGGAGGATCGCGGGGAATCGGGCGGGCGATCGTGCGACGGCTCGCCGCGGACGGGGCCCGGGTGGTGTTCACCTACCACTCCCGGGAACAGGAGGCGGACGCCCTGGTCGCCGAGCTCGGCGGGGACACCCTCGCGGTGCGGGGCGACCAGGCCGACCCGGCGACCCTGCCGGCGATCTTCGAGCCGGTCCGGGACGGGCTGGACATCCTGGTCAACAACGCGGGGATCGCCGACCGGACACCGATCAGCGAGGTGACCGCGGAACACTTCGACCGGGTGCTGACGATCAACACGAAGTTCCCGCTGCTCGCCATCCGGGCTGCCGTGCCCCTGATGCGCGACGGCGGCCGGATCGTCAACCTGTCCACACTGAACACCGTGGTGGCCGGGCCCGGCATGGTGCTCTACTGTGCCAGCAAGGCAGCGCTGGAACAGGTCACGGCAGTGGCGTCGAAGGAGCTCGGTCCGCGCGGGATCACCGTCAACACGGTCTCGCCCGGCGCCACCGACACCGACATGCTGCGCGGGGCGAACTCGGACGAGGGGATCGCGGGGACGGTGGCCCTGACCGCGCTGGGCCGTCTCGGTCAGCCGGCGGACGTGGCGGCGGTGGTGGCGTTCCTGGCCGGCCCGGACTCCGCCTGGGTCACGGGCCAGAACATCCGCGCCACCGGCGGCCTGCTCCTCTGACCGGCCAGCTGGACATGCGGGGTGTGACCGCGCCCGGAAGCACCCCTGAGGGCCAGCTGCAAGAAGTCGGCGGGG
>NZ_BOMH01000050.1 GCF_016862095.1 Actinoplanes cyaneus | reverse complement strand
TATACCCAAAACTGTGCACCGCTGGCCGGCGGGTTTCGGGCTGGTTGTCACCGTGGTCATTCGTAACCACGGTGACAACCAGCCAGGAACGGGGCTGGGCGGCGGAGCTGGTGCGGGCTGGGCCGGTCGCCGGCTTTCAGGGGACCAGGTAGCGAGGACTGGCGCGGGTCGGACCGGCCGGCTTTGGGGGACCGGGCGGCGGAGCTGGTGCGGGCTGGGCCGGTCGCCGGCTTTCAGGGGAGTTGACGGATGCAGAAACGCCCCGTCCTGGGGAGAACCTGGGGCGGGGCGTTTCGCGTTTGGTGCGGGCTTGGTGGCGTACGGGCGGGAAGTGGGTCTTCAGATCTTGGCTAGGTGAAGGTTGCGCCAGTCGATGAACTTGAAGTTCGTGCTGGTGCGGCCGTCGTCGGGGGTGTTCTCGCCGTCGTGCAGGACCAGGAGGCCCTTCGGGTAGCCGGGGAGGGCGACAGACGTGGCCGCGGCGCCGTCGGAGTGCTGGACGCCGTCGGCGCGGGGGCCGTCGGTGACCGTGAAGAGCGTGACCGGCTTGTTGGTGCGGCGGTCGTAGACGTAGAACTTGCTGTCGCCCTGACTCGAGACGATCAGGTAGCCGTCGCGCTTGCCGGTGGAGTAGAGCGTGGTGCCTTCGACGTCCGCGGCGATGCGACCGCCGAAGCCGGGGTCGTTCGCCGAGTCGAGGTCACACTCCTCGGTGGTGGTGTTCCAGGTGGCGGGAACGCCGTACTCCTTGGTGCGCTCGACGATCCGCGGGATGCTGCTGAACGTGCCGCCGGCGAGGTTGATCCGCCAGAGGGCGACGTCCTCCTGGGCGGCGTAGAGCACGCCCGCTTCGGCGTCGACGACCATGCCCTCGACCTGCGGGCCCTCGCCGGGCTCCTCGCACGGCGACCAGGTGCCGCCGTTGGGCAGGCGGAACGAGCTCGGCAGGTCCAGGGTGTCCGACGTGCGGTAGGTGACCCGGCCGTGCTTCTCCTCCAGCCGGAAGATCCCGAGGCGGGTGCTGTGGCGGCGGCTGACCACCGCGTACCGGTCGTAGGTGGCCAGACCGTACCCGGTGGCCTGCTCCTCGACCTCGGCAGCGTCCTTGGAGAAGAGGAACGGCGCGTCGGCCGAGGTGACGTCGGTGAGGCCGGCCGCCGTGATCCGGTAGATGCGGAGCTTGTCGAGGCCGCGGTCGGTGACGACGGCCAGGTCGACGCGCTGGTTGCCGAGCTTGAAACCGGAGATGAGGTCGACGTTGTTGAAGCGACCACCCTCGGGGGTCGTGATCGTCTGCACCTCGCGCCCGGAGAGGTCGTAGACCCGCAGGCCGCCGTTCTTGGCGGTGCCGATCACCAGACTGCGGGCTTTGTTCGCCTGGTTGACCCAGATCGCGGGATCGTCGGCGTCGGCGTCACCACCGGCCTCGTCGTCGTACAGGGCGGGCGTCTCGACCTTCGCGGTTGTCTCGCGTGCCGGCCGCTCGGAGGCGAAAGCCGGCGCACCGGCGGCCAGGGTGGTCAGCGCCACGAGCGCGGCGATTCCGGAAGTTCGTTGCATGATCGGAAGGATTCCCGATCCACCTGTCCATCGGGTGGCCAGAGACTGAACAGGGCACCGATCCGTTACGCGGCCGTTACATGAGCGCTTCGGGGAGTGCTGATCGGGGCGGGGACATCGGACAGCGTTCCCACCCCGATCCTTGCCCGGGCCCGGCTAGGGCCGCGGGACTACTTGACGGTGAAGGTGGTGACGGTGGCTTTGCGGCCGTAGGAACGGATGACCAGGTCGATCGCCTGGGTCCGCGAGCCGAAGGTCGCGAAGTGCCACCCCTGGATCGGGCGGGTCTGCCCCTTGACCAGGCCGCCGATGCGGCCGGTCGTGGTCACGGTGAGCTTTCGGCCGGCCGGGTTCGTGAAGGTCATCTTGGTGCCGCCGACCTTTCCGGACGTCAGCCTCCAGCCCGGGGCGAGGTGCCAGTGCTGCCGCCACAGGGTGGACTTGGGGAACAGGTCGGAGACCTGCAGGCGCCGGGCGTCCCGGTTGACGTTGACGATGCGCGTGTGCGGGGTGTTGTAGATGTCGTCGACGATGGTCCAGGAGTGCGCGGCGGTCTGCACCTTCGCGGACTTGACCTTCGCGGTCCTGCCGGACTTGACCGCGCCGCCGTTAGGGATCGCGACGTTGTGACTGGCCGGGCTGATCATGTAGACGTACCACGGCGAGTTCTTGTCGTAGGTGTACTTGCCGGGGCCGACGAGCACGCGGGAGCCCAGGGTGCTCCAGGTGACCCCACCGGCGCGGTCCTCGTGGCCGTGCGCGCGCCGCACCGGGCCGTACCGGAGGGTGTAGTAGCTGGTCTTCGGGTCGGTCCAGGACCAGCGGCCGATCACTGTCCCGGTCTGGTCGTCGCGCAGCGTCCGCGCGGTGTTGCGCGGGGCGGCCCGGCCGGTGGACTCCTCGGAGTCACCGATCTGCACGATCCTGCCGTCCGGCTCGGTCTCCCACGCGAACGCGGTCCAGGCGGCGTTGACGGCCTTGCGCAGCGTGGCCGCGGCCGCCGTGGCGCCGGGCGAGGCGGCGAGCACGTCGGCCGCCTGCCCCCACAGGCCGGCGTTGACGCCCTGGTAGCCGGAGGCCTGCTCGAACGACAGCCCGGCCTTGGAGAACGCGAACGGCGCCTCGGAGGTCAGCCGCTTGACGGCCGTGGCCTTCCAGTCCGACCTGCCCAGCAGGTCACCGGCGCGGACCAGCTGCAGGTTCGCCATCAGCCCGTGGTTGTGCACCGGGGCGTAGGGCGGGCCGTAGTAGCGCTTGCCGAGCAGCACCGCCGCATCGGCGGACATGCCCGTAATCAGCTCGGCGGCGTGGGTCAGGTTGTACAGGCAGTTCTCGGTCTCGAGGCGGCGCAGCGCGGTGCCCTCGTCCCAGCCGGACGCGTTGGTGCCCGGGTCGGGGTCGGCCTGGTGGAACTGGACGGCCTGAGCGACCAGCGCGGCCAGCGACTGCTGCTGATCGTCCTGCGCCGCGCGCCGGGCGAGCGGCTTCATCCACATCAGGCCCTGGAAGTTGAGCCGCCAGGACGGGTCGGTGACCGGCGGGTTCTTCCAGGTCGCCGCGCTGACGTTCCCGACCGTGAACGGCGCCGCACTACCGATCTTGACGACGATCGGCGCACCGTCCGGCACCGGATCCGGGGCGGCCGCGCCACATCCGGCGCTCGCCGGGTTGCCCGGATCGCCCATGGCGCCGTACGCCGGCCCGGTCGCCGTCAGCCCGTCGTAGGTCGCCGGGTCGAGCGGCAGGACATGTGGACCGCCGGCTCGAGCCGCGACCGGATCCACGAACAGAACACCCGCGGCCAAGGTCGCCATGACCAGTGCCCGGAAAGTCTTCACTTGGAGATCACACCGTTCCATGTGCCGGCGACCGGCGTCCCCCGCCACTTCATAGATCGCCGATGAACGGCCATCTCACCAAAGGGGATTCACATACGCAAGATCCTTTGAGTCTGATTTTCGTGATACTCGAGGCCGCCACTGGCCGGCCGAGGCGGCATGTCAGCGAGGAACGTCGTCGCCGAAGCCGCGGGGGCGGATCTCGAGGATCAGCCGCCGCACCTGATCGACCGGAGCGTCCACCATGCCGCGGCGCTGCGGCAACAGGGCCCGGGATCGTCACCCCTTGGTGGCGCGCATCGGCAAGACTGCACGAAGACGACGGAGGGACCCCGATGTTCGGAAACCGCGACGATGACCGCCCGCCGCTGCAACGTGCTCTGGAGGCCGAGTCCTCGCTGCGGCCGGGCACCTGGGAGGCCGTCGAGGCGCTCGCCCTGCTGGCCGTCGAGTGCAAGGGCACGCCCGACGCCGAGCGCCTTCACCGGTCGGCGTCGCGCACCGCCGCGGGGCTCAAGGCCGGCTCGTACGAGAGTGTCCGTGCCCTGGCCTGGCTCAGCCGCGCTGCCCGGGAACTGGGCTCGGCGCCGGGGTGAGGTCGCATACGACAGTCGTCGTCCCGGCCGGCTGCCGGGCACACTCGAATGACGTGGCTGAGACGTCGCCCCGCCCGTGGGTGCCCCGGGTGGATATCGCTTAGGCTACGTATGCAGCGCCGGGTACTCTGTCACCCGCGGGCCGCTAGCTCAATGGCAGAGCTGAGGACTTTTAATCCTTAGGTTCGGGGTTCGAATCCCCGGCGGCCCACCATTCTGAACTGGGAACACATGGTTCAGGGCATCGTTCTCAGCGCTTGGCCGCGGCATTCCGGCGGAGCGACCACAGTGGTTCAGCTCGGCTGACGGCTGAGGCGTGGCGTGCGAGGCCGTTCGGTCAGGTGAAGATCCCCGCTGTCGCCAGCGTCACTCGGCGCCGCGCCTTCGTCTCGTCGTCGCCGAACTGGTCGACACCCCAGGACACGACCAGAACCAGTTCGAACACCTCTTCCGCGGTGATCTCGCCGATCATCTCGCCGGCCGCCTTGGCTGCGTCCAGCAGGGCGCCGAGCTGCTTCACCAGCGGCGCGTTCGCCGAGTGCAGCGGCGAGGCGTCGTTGTCATGCGCGGTGGCCAGACAGACCGGCAGATCGTGCCAGATCCGCAGTCCCCAGCTCACCCGTACCAGCCACTCGAGCAGTGCCTTGCCCGGCGGGAGCGTGCGGGACAGTTCGCCGGCTTCGGTCAACGCCGTGGTGAAGAAACTGTCGATGACCGCGGCGAGCAGGTCCTCCCGGGTGGGGAAGTTCCGGTAGAGGGTGGCGTTGCCGACGCCGGCGCGTACCGCGACTGCGTCGAGCGAAGCGAACACTCCTTCCTTCTCGAATGCTTCGCGTGCCGCGGCCAAGATCGCGTCGCGGTTGCGCTGGGCGTCGGCGCGTAGCGGTCGCGCTTTGACCACCGTCACTCCTCGTTGACTAAGTGGGGACAGTCCCCACATACTCAGTTCCGGGGAAAGTCCCCATTTAAGGAAGGAGTCTAGGTGAGCTACGACGACCTGGCTGGTTTGCGTGTCCTGGTGAAGAACGGTGTCGCAACCGTCACACTCGACCACCCGCCGCTCAACCTGATGGACGGAGTTCTGCTGCCGTCACTGCGAGGCTTCGTCAACCGCGTGCGCCACGACGCAGACGTCCGCGTTGTCGTCTTCGACAGTGCCGACCCCGAGTTCTTCAGCGCGCACGGCGACATGCGTTACCTCACCGACCCGGAGGCGCTGCCCGCCGCGACCGCCGCGGCGATCGCCGCAGCCCCCGAGGTGCCGGTCCCGGACGACATCAACATCTTGGAGGCCCTCAGCTCAGAGGTCCGGGGCTTGCCGCAGGTCACCATCGGCAAGATCGCCGGCTTCGCCCGCGGGGCCGGCAACGAATTCCTGATGTACCTCGACATGCGGTTCGCGGCGATCGGCCGGTCCGGCCAGGCTCAGCCCGAGGCCCGGATGGCGATCCTTCCCGGCGGCGGTGGGACGGTCAACATGGCCCGCCTGATGGGCCGCGAACGCGCCCTGGAACTCCTCCTCGGCGGCGAGCTCGTCGGTGCCGAGCTGGCCGAACGTTACGGCCTGATCAACCGCGCACTCCCCGCCGACGAGATCGACGACTTCGTCGACCGCCTGGCACGCCGAATCGCCGGCCTGCGCCCTGAGGTCGTCGCCGCCATCAAATCCACGGTCGAGAACATCACCCCGAAGATCCCCCAGGAGGCGTACGCCGTGGAGAACACGTACCTGTACTCCCTGTTCACCGAGGACATGGTGGCGTCGGCTCACCGGCAGCTCGCCGCGGGCGTACAGACGCGGGAGGGCGAACGCGATCTGGAGAGCATCCTGGACCGCCTGGCTTCCTCCTGATCCTCGGGGTTCAGCTGACGGTGCGCGAGATCCGGTGTGCCATGACCGCTGGTGGAACCGCTCGCGGTGCTGCCAGGGCAGCGGCGGCCGGGCCGGTCAGTAGACCCAGACCTTGGTCTTCAGCGGGAGCGCGTTGTTGTCCCACAGCCAGTTCATCGCGGCGATCGACACCCGGGCGCAACCGTGTGAGGCCGCGTAGGGCGGGACGCTGTTCGCCCCGTGCACGGCGATGCCGCCGTTGAAGTACTTCGGCCGCCAGAGCAGGCCCAGCGGCGCGTTCCGCCAGCCGTCGATCTGGCGGCTGACGGTGAACTTCCCGGGCGGGGTGTCGGCGAGGTAGGTCTCGCCTTTCTGCTCGTAATGCTCGTTCGACCCGGTGGACGTGTTGAAGACCTGCTCGATCCGGCCGTTCTCGACCAGCAACAGCAACTGCTTCTTCAGGTCGATCTCGACCGCCCGGCCGGTGGCCGATTTCGCCTTCGGCCGGATTCCGGCGTCCAGCGCCTTGTACGTCTTCGGGCCCACCGTGCCGTCGCGGCCGATGCCGGCGGCTTTCTGCAACGCGTAGATCGCCTGCTGGGTGGTGCCGCCGAACTTGCCGTCGGCCTTCCCGTTCCAGTAACCGAGCTCGGTGAGGCGCTGCTGGACGGCGAGGACGTCCGGACCCTTGGCGCCGACCTTGAGCTTACGCGGCGGCGCCGGCGGCGAGGTGGTGACGGGCGCCGAGGGCGGGGCCGACGCGCTGGGGGCGGCAGGAGCGGAGGACGGCACGGTGGTCGTCGTCCCCTCCGCCGCCGGCGTGCCGGAACCCGGGTCGGAGCCGGAGTCACAGCCGGTGGCCAGGGTCAGAGCCGTCACCGCGACGACCGTGGTCGCCAGAACTCTCCGCACGGAGCCTCCCTCGCCGATCGGCCGGGCCGGTCCAGCGACCCATTTACCACCGTCCACCGATCATGCCCGATCGTCCAGTTGCCCGGGTGGGTGATCCCGCGCCCGGCGGACAGAGAGTGTGAAAAAGAGTCAAGTAGTCTTTGGCTATGTCGTGGAAGGCGAGTGCCCGGCACGGGGTGCGGGAAGCGCCCGGAGGCTTCGCCCTGGTTCAGGAGTTGCTGAACACCCGCGCGGCCATGTCGTACGGCCCTGACCTGCTCGGGCTCGTCGAGGACGCCCAGTGGTGGGTCACCGACGCGCTGGGCAACTGGTCCCGTGCGTCCGGCCTGCCGGCTCCCACGCTGCTGCTCTCCGCGACCGATCTGCGCTCGCTGCGCCGGCTGCGTTCCGCCTTCGAACAGGTGGTGCTCGCCGGGTCGCACCAGGAGCCGCCCGGCGCGCTGCCGCCCGCCGACGTGCCGGTCAGCCTCGCACCGGACGCGGCTGGCTGGGTCCGGGTCGTGCCGACCGGGCGTGGCACCCGGTGGCTGGCCTCCGCGCTCTGGGCCGAGTCGCTGCTCGCCCAGCAGGCCGGGGCCTGGCCGCGGCTCAAGCTGTGTCACAACACGATCTGCCGGGCCGCGTTCTTCGACACCTCGCGCAACAACAGCGGCGTCTGGCACGACGTCAGCACCTGCGGCAACACGGCGAACCTGCGGGCGTTCCGGGAGCGGCGCCGGCTGCTCGGGCACAGCCAGGAGATGGAGGTCGGCCGCGGCCCGGAGATGCACTGATCGGGCTGGTGCTCACAGTCATCGACCGAGCCTGACGGCAGCCGTGAGCACCAGCCGGGAACCATGAGCCGATCTCGCGCGACTATGGGGGTATGGCGTGTGAGCGGTGGCGCGAGATGCTGTCGGCGCAGTTGGACGGCGAGGACGACCCGGCCCTGCGGCCGCTGGTCGACGAGCACCTGGCCGGCTGCGCGGGGTGCCGGGAGTGGCTGGACGCGGCCGCGGCGGTCAACCGGCTGACGCGTACCGGGAAGGTGCCTGACGTTCCGGATCTCAGCGAGGCGATCCTGGCCGCCCTGCCGACGCAGCCTGTCCGGGCGCGGTGGTGGCGGCGCCTCCCGGTGGCGGCGATGCTGTATGTGGCGCTCGGCCTGGTCGGCGCGGTGCAGATCATCCTGGGGCTGGCGCAGATCGGCGGCGCGGATGCCGCCGGGCACGTGCATCTGGGCACCTCCGCGGCGCCGGGCCACCTGTGGAACGAGTCGGCGGCGTGGAATGCCGCGGTCGGCGCCGGTTACCTCTTCATCGCGCTGCGGCGGACCCGGCCGGTCGGCCTGGTGCCGATGCTGACCGCGTTCGTCGGGATGCTGCTGCTGCTCTCGTTCAACGATCTGACCGGTGGCCGGGTGGACGTCGCCCGGCTGGTCGGCCACGGGTTCGTGATCGTCGGATACCTACTGGTGGTGGCGTTGTCGCGGGGCGTCGGCGGGTCTGTCCGGCCGCCGGGTGCGCGGGTCGGCGCCGGCTGGCGGCTCGACGGCTCGGCCGGGGCGGAACCCGAGGCACCGGTTGCACGCCGGCCCGGGCTGCGGCTGGTGCCGCCGGCCGGCCCGCTCACCGCCCGTCGCTCGGCCGGTGACGAGCACCGCGCGGCCTGATTCCCCGGCCGGCGCTGGTCCCGTCGGGAGAGCGGCCGGGGGTCAGCGAGGCGGACGGACGGAGAGCTCACGCCAATCCTCCGGCCCGTTGAGCAGAGCACGGATCATGTTGAGCGCGGCGTCCTCGCTGTCGTACTCGAAGAAGTGCGACGTGCCGGCGGAGCCTCCGGCGCGCTGCTCGACATACCACTGGTCACCACTCGTACGGAGATAGATGTCTTTCCGCGCGAGACGTCCCCATTTGCCGTTCCACCAGTGCTTACGCTGCTCCATCCCGGCACTGTATCGAACATCTGTTCGAACCGTGCCGGGAGGGCTGATCTTTTCCGGAGTAGGTCAGCGGGGCGGTTCCTGGCGGCGCTGGAGGATGTCGTCGACCGCGCTGCCGTAGACCTGACCCTGCTGGGTCTGGGGCTGCGCGCCACGACCGGCGGCGACCAGCGCGTCACGGATCTCGGTGAGCAGCTGGACCTCTTCGCTGGGGGTCTTCGGCGGCGGCTCCTCGCCGCGGCGGCGACGCTCGGCCAGCTTGTTGAGCGGGAAGACCACGAGGAAGTAGAGGACCGCGGCGGTCAGCAGGAAGGTGATGACCGCATTGATGAAGCTGGCGTAGTCGAACGGCACTTCGCGGATCTTGAAGGTGCCGGCGGTAACTCCTTTGCCACCGGTGATCAGCTGGATCAGCGGCTTCAGGAAGCCTTCGGTCAGGGTGGTGACCACGGCAGTGAAGGCCGCACCGATGACGACACCGACGGCCAGATCGACGACGTTGCCGCGCATGATGAAGTCTTTGAAGCCTTGGAACATTTTGCCCACGAGCAACTCCTGGAAGCCGGGAACGAATCCGGCAACGGGTGCCCGCTACCGGTCGGCGACAAACTACGCGCCGACCGGTCCACAGGTCGAAACGCGGGGCGTCAGTCGAGCGCCGGCTCCTCGGCCGAAACGGCCTCGTCCACCGTCGGGTACGTGTGGAGCACCTCGACCAGGCCGCTCACCTCGAGGATGCGCAGCACGCCGCGTTGCGGGGCGGCCAGTCGAACCGTGCCGCCGGCGTCGTCGGTGCTGTTCTTCGCACGGACGAAAACGGACAGCCCGGTGGAGTCGCAGAACGAGACCTCGGCCAGGTCGAAGACCAGACGCGTCCGGCCTTTCTCCAGCAAGTCGCTGATCTGGTCCTGCAGCTGCGGGGCGGTGGCCATGTCGAGCTCACCGGCCACCGACACGACGACCATGTCGCCGCGCTGTTCGGTCTGCACCGTCAGGGACATTCGGGGAACCTCCTGCTGTTATTGCTGAACGGTACTCCAAGTACCGAGGGGATGCGCGCCGTGGGATGAAGGCCTTGACCTCGTCCGTTAGTTGGTCTACAGCAACTAACGGACACGCTGATGGTAAAGTCCGGCCGTTGCGCACGGATCGTGTGGTGGGGGAGGCAGCGGTGGCGCTGAGTCCGGAAGAGTCGGGTCGCCTGGCAGACCTGCTCGACGAGCACGCCGACGGGCTGGTCGCCCGATGGGCGGAGCTCGTGGGCGCCGGTCTGCAGGGAAGGATGAGCCGGCCCGAGCTGGAGCGCCAGACCCGGGATCTGCAGAAGGGCTTCCAGCAGGCGTTCGCCAACGGCGCCCGCGACCTCTCCGACGAGGAGGCGACCGAGCTGCGGGCCCAGCTGGGCGAGCTGTCCAGCAACCGGGCGCGGCAGGGCTTCTCGGCCAACGAGACCGCGATCAGCATGTTCGCGTTCAAGGACGCGGTGCTCGGCGTGCTCGGCGACACCAGCGACGTGCAGACCCTGCGTGACTTCGTGTCGTTCTCGACCTTCGTCGACCGGGCCGCGCTGTTCACCTTCGACAGCTATGTGCGGGTCCGCGAGGCTCTGATCGCCGACCAGGCCGAGCAGTTGCTCGAGCTCTCCACCCCGGTGGTGAAGCTGTGGGAGGGCGTGGTCGCCGTCCCGCTGGTCGGCACGCTCGACTCGGCGCGCGCCCAGGTGGTGATGGAGCGGTTGCTGCAGACGCTGGTCGACACCGGTTCGCCGTACGCGATCATCGACATCACCGGCGTCCCGGCGGTCGACACCCAGGTGGCCCAGCACATCCTGAAGACCGTGGTGGCGGCCCGGCTGATGGGCGCCGACTGCATCATCTCCGGCATCCGGCCGCAGATCGCGCAGACGATCGTGGCGCTCGGCATCGAGTTCGGCGACATCGCCACGAAGTCGTCACTGGCCGACGCGCTGCGGTATGTGCTGGGGAAGAAGAGCTACCGGGTCGTCACGGCCAAGCGGACGGAGCACTGACGTGGAACGTGTCCCGGTCCTGAAGATCGGCGACATCCTCCTGGTCTCCATCCAGATCGACATGGAGGACCAGGTCGCCCTGCAGCTGCAGGAGGATCTGGCCGAGAAGATCGTGGCCACCGGCTGCCACGGTGTGATCATCGACATCAGCGCGCTGGACATCGTCGACTCGTTCGTCGGCCGGACGCTGGCCACCATCGCGTCGGTCTCCCGGGTGCTGGACGCCGAGACCGTGGTGGTCGGCATGCGCCCGGCGGTGGCGATCACCCTGGTCGAGCTGGGGCTCTCGTTGCCGGGGATCCGGACGGCGCTCAACGTCGAGCTGGGCATCGAGATGCTGGCGCGCAGCCGCGCCGAGTCCGCGCCCGACGAGGACGAGGACGAGGACGACCCGGCAGCGGTACCCGCACCGTGAGCGAGGAGAGCCGGCAGATCCCGGTCACCACCGACCAGGACGTGGTCCGCGTCCGGCAGTTGGTGCGCACCGTCGCGGTGGACGCCAAGCTCTCCCTGGTCGATCAGACGAAGCTGGTCACCGCGGCCAGTGAGCTGGCACGTAACACCCTGGTCTACGGCGGTGGTGGCACCGTTGAGGTGAGCCGGGTGCGCAACGAGATCCGGGCCGGGATCCGGATCGTTTTCGCCGACCAAGGACCGGGTATCGCGGACCTCGACCTGGCCCTCACCGACGGTTACACCACCGGCGGCGGGCTGGGTCTGGGGCTGAGCGGCGCCCGGCGGCTGGTCGACGACTTCACCATCGACACCGCGCCCGGCGAGGGCACGACGATTTCCATCACCAAGTGGTGCCGATGAGCGGAGGAACGGTGGCTTCGGTGCCCGAGGGGCTCCTCGACGAGGGGGTCTGGTTCCGGGTGGAGGCCGCCGGGACGGCCGCTGCCGTCCGTCGTACCGCTGAACGCCTGGCCACGGATCTGGCCATGCCGGAAGCCCGCATCGCGGAGCTTTCGATCGTCGCCGCCGAGGCGGCCGGGAACCTGGTCAAGCACGCCCAGCAGGGCACCATGCTGGTCCGCGCGCTGCGCACCGCGGACCAGGCCGGCGTCGAGCTGATCGCGATCGACAGCGGGCCGGGGATCGCGGACGTGGAGCACGCGCTCGGCGATGGGCATTCCACGGCCGGCACGCTGGGCATCGGGCTCGGTGCGATCCTGCGCCAGGCCAGTCACTGGGACATGCACTCGCTGCCCGGCAAGGGCACGGTCCTGGCCGTGCAGGTGTGGGCCCAGGGCACGCCGGAGCCGTCCTGGGCGGCCGGGCTGACCCGGCCGATCGGTGGCGAGACGGTGAGCGGCGACGCGGTCGCGATCCGCGACCTGGACGGTCGTCGGCAATTGCTGGTCAGCGACGGGCTGGGGCACGGCGGGCTGGCCGCAGCGGCGTCGCGCGAGGCGGTCCGGGCGTTCCGGCAGGCCGCATCCGGGCCGCCGGCCGCGGTGGTCGAGGTGCTGCATCGCACGCTCGGGCACACCCGGGGGGCCGCGCTCGCCGTCGCCGAGCTGGACCAGGCGGCCGGCCTGGTGCGGTATGCGGGGCTGGGCAACATCTCCGGCACGGTGTTCGGACCGGACGGCAGCCGGCGCGGCATGATCTCGGTGCCCGGAATCGCCGGACACCAGCGGCGCCAGGTCCGGGAGTACGACTATCCCCTGCTCCCCGGCGCTATCGTGGTCATGCACAGCGACGGCGTGGTGGACCGCTGGAACCCGACGGAATACCCCGGTCTGCTGACCCGCTCGCCGGAGGTGATCGCCGGGACGGTGCTGCGCGACGCCGGCACCCGCCGGGACGACGCCGGCGTGCTCGTGGCCCGGTTGCCGTGACCGCGGCCGAGCCGCTGATCCAGATGCGCTTGCGGGTCGAGCAGGACATCTTCGCGGCGCGTCAGCTCGGCCGGGAGGTGGCTCGGGCGGTCGGTTTCGAGGCGCAGGACCAGACGCGGGTGGCGACCGCGCTGAGCGAGGCCGTTCGGGTGCTGCTGGCAGCGGGCCGGGAAACACACGTGACGTTCACGGTCGAGTCCCATGGGGTACCAAGTCTCCAAGTGACGATGGCGCACTCGGCAGGCGGCGGACCAGCCCGTGTGGCCGAGCAGTTGCAGCTGGTCGGCCGTCTGGTCGACACGATGGAGGTCGACGATGAGGGTGCCGGTACGACGGTCAGGATGGCTCGGCGTCTACCGCTCGGCGCACCGGCTCTGACGCCGACCCGGATGGATGAGATCCGCGCCAACCTGGCGCAGCACGTGCCGGGCACCCCCCTGGACGAGTTGGCGGTGCAGAACCAGCAGCTCATCCTCGCGCTCGACGAGGTCCGCGCCCAGCGTGACGACCTGGCCCGGCTGAACGCCGAGCTGGAGGAGACCAACCGTGGCGTGATGGCGCTCTACCACCAGCTCTCCGCCGAGCTGGAGGAGACGAACCGCGGGGTGGTCGCGCTCTACGCCGAGCTGGACGAGAAGTCGGTGCAGCTGCGCGCGGCCAGCGAGGCGAAGAGCCGGTTCCTGGCCAATGTCAGTCACGAGCTGCGCGCGCCGGTCACCGCGATCATCGGGCTCGGGCGGCTGCTCACCGACTCCGCCTCGGACAAGCTCACCGAGGAGCAGCGCCGCCAGGTGGAGCTGATCCGCGGTTCGGCGACCGACCTGCTGTCCCTGGTCAACGGTCTGCTCGACCTGGCCAAGGCGGAGGCCGGCCGGATCGAGCCGAACTGGTCCGAGGTCGACCTGAAAGCGATGTTCGGGCAGTTGAGGGGCACGTTGCGACCGCTCGCGACGCGGCCCGAGGTGGAGTTCGTGGTGGAGGAGCCGGCGATTCCGGTCATGCGCTCCGACGAGGTGCTGCTCGCCCAGGTGCTGCGCAACCTGCTGACCAACGCACTGAAGTTCACCGAGGCCGGCTCGGTGAAGCTGAGCGTGCGGCCGGTCGGGCCCGAGATAGCGTTCGTGGTCTCGGACACCGGCACCGGAATCCCCCCTGAGCTGCACGAACGTGTCTTCGAGGAGTTCTACCAGGTGCCCGGGAGCAAGCCGATCAGCGGCCGGGGCACCGGGCTGGGCCTGCCCTACGCCCGCCGGCTGGCCGGGATTCTCGGCGGCGGCCTGCGGGTGGACTCCGTTCCCGGCGATGGGAGCACGTTCACACTCCAGCTGCCGGTCGACGCGTCATGACCGAGCTGGGGCGCGGCGACAGACCCGCGCACGGCAAAGCCACGGTTCTGGTCGTCGACGACAGCGCCACCAAGCGGTACCTGCTGGTCAGCTGGCTCACCCGGGCCGGCTTCACCGTCGTCGAGGCGGAGACCGGTGGTGAGGCGCTGCGCAAACTCGCCGACGACGACATCGACGCCGACCTCGTCGTGCTCGACGTGAAACTGCCCGACATGAGCGGTTTCGAGGTCTGCGAGAGGATCAAGACCGATTCGCGGTACGGCGTTCTGCCCGTCATCCACGTGTCCGCGCACGCGGTCGACGTCAACGACCGTACCCAGGGGCTGAACCGCGGTGCCGACGCGTACCTGGTCGAGCCGATCGAGCCGGACGAGCTGATCGCGACCGCGCAGGCGGTTCTGCGGTACTATCGGGCGCGGCAGCGTGCCGAGCTGCTCGCCGCGCGTCTCGTCCGGCTCGCCGAGACCACCCTCGCGATCAACTCGTCGTCGACGCTGCCGGCGCTGCTGGAAGCGGCCGCTCTCGGGGCCGCGGACATCTTCGGCGGGCCGGTCGTGGTCGTCGCGGAGACTTCCGAGGGCGAGAGCCTGGCCGCGGCGGGGCCGCCACCCGCCGTACGCAAATGGGCAGTTTCTGGTCATCGCGTGGAGGTCGGGTCACTGGTCCGGACCGATGACGCGGCCGACTGGGACGTCGTCGAGTGGCCCGAGGGGGAGAGCGTCGCGGTGGCGGCCGCCCGGCTGCGCGTCGACCGCCCGCCGGTCTACGTCGCCGTCTCCGGCAGCTCGCAGACGCCCGGCTTTCCGGTGTTGCGGCAGCTCGCGCAGGCGGTCGCGGCCGCGGTGGAGGCGCAGCGCTCGTTCGACGAGGAGCATCGCATCGCGGTCACCCTGCAGCGCAGCCTCCTGCAGTCGAAGCTGCCCGAGGTGCCCGGGATCCAGCTGGCCGTGCGGTACGAGCCGGCCGGCGCGCAGACCGAGGTGGGCGGCGACTTCTACGAGTTGACCGTGCTGGACGGGAAGCTGCTGGTGGCAATCGGTGACGTGGCCGGGCACTCGCTGCACGCGGCCACGGTGATGGCCGAGTTGCGGCACGCCGTCCGGGCGTACGCGGTGGAGGGGCACTCGCCGGGCGCCGTGCTGGAGCTGGCGAACCGCTTCATGCGCACCGTGCTGCCGACCGACTCGGCGACGCTCTGCCTGTTCACGCTCGACCCGGCCACCGGGCGGATCCGGATGGCCTCGGCCGGTCACCTGCCACCGCTGCTGCACGTGGACGGCGAGGCGCGTTTCCTGTCGCCGCGGGGCGCGCTGCTCGGCCTGGACGCGCCCGTGCGCGCCGAGCAGGAGCTGGAGCTGCCGCCCGGGGGCACGCTCGTGCTTTACACCGACGGGCTGATCGAGCGGCGGAACGCGGACATCGACGAGGGGCTGCGGGCGCTCGCGGCCTGCGCCGCCGAGGTCGAGCCGGATCTCGACGCCTTCTGCAGCCGCCTGCTCAACGACCTCGGCGGGTCCGGCGAGCAGGCCGACGACATTGCCGTCGTCGCGCTCCGCCGGGTCTGACCCCTTTCGACGTACGGCATGGCGCCTCCTTGACGGCAGCTATTCACTCAGTGAATAGTAGCTCGCATGTCGACCGCACACGTGCTGCTCGGGCTCCTGGCCGGTGGTCCCCGGCACGGATATGACCTGAAACGGGCGCACGACGACCGCCTGCCCCAGGCGAAACCGCTGGCGTACGGGCAGGTCTACGCCACGCTCGGACGGCTCGAGCGGGACGGGCTCGTCGCGCAGTCCGGCCAGGATCAGGAGGCCGGACCGGAGCGCACCTCCTACGAGCTGACCGAGCTCGGCCGGGAACGCCTGGCCGCGTGGCTGACCGAGGTGGAGCCGCCGGCGCCGTACGTCAGCAGTGTGCTCTTCAACAAGGTGGTGGTCGCGCTGCTGGCCGGCGGGACGGACCAGGCCACCGGTTACCTCACCGCGCAGCGGGTCGCGCACATGACCCGGATGCGGGAGCTGACCGCGACCAAGACCAGGCCCGGCGCCTCCGTGGGTGATGTCGTCGCCGCGGATTACGCGATCGGGCACCTCGACGCCGACCTGCGCTGGTTGCAGACCACCCTCGCCCGGGTCGCCGAGTTGCAGAAGGAAGTGACCTCATGACCGGAGCATTGCTGAGCGGGACCGGGATCACCAAGAGCTATGGCGCCACGCCGGCGCTGCGCGGGATCGACGTCACCGTCGGCGAGGGCGAGATCGTGGCGATCACCGGACCGAGCGGCTGCGGCAAGTCCACGCTGCTGCACTGCCTGGCCGGCATCCTGCGGGCCGACGAGGGTTCGGTCGTCTACCGCGAGCAGGACCTGAGCCTGTGGTCCGAGGCGTCGCGGTCCCGGCTGCGGCGCACCGAGTTCGGCGTGCTGTTCCAGTTCGGCCAGTTGGTGCCGGAGCTGACCGCCGCCGAGAACGTCGCCCTCCCGCTGCTTCTCGCCGGTTCGGGGCGGCGAGACGCGCGGGAGGCGGCGCTCGGCTGGCTCGCCCGATTCGGGGTCGCGGACATGGCCGACAAGCGGCCCCCCGCGATGTCCGGCGGCCAGCAGCAGCGCTGTGCGGCTGCCCGGGCGCTGGTCACCGGTCCGCGGGTGATCTTCGCGGACGAGCCGACCGGCGCGCTCGACCAGCTCAGCGGCGAGCAGGTGATGACCGCGATGGTCCAGGCCGTCCGCGAGCAGGGCAGCGCGGTCGTGCTGGTCACCCACGAGGCGCCGGTCGCGGCGTACGCGGACCGGGAGATCGTGCTGCGCGACGGCGCGATCGACCCGAGTGGGATCGGGATCGTCGGATGAGGCCCGGCACGCTGATCCGGCTCAGCCTGGCCGGGAACCGCACCGACCGGCTCCGGGCCGGGCTGACCGCGGCCAGTGCCGCGCTCGCCGCGGTGGCGCTGCTCGCCGCCGCGACCGTCGCCGCGATCCACGGCGGCGACTTCGACTACCGGCCGGACGGCCGTCGGGTCCTGGCACCCGGCTCCGGGCAGTACGCCAGCGCGCTGCTCGTCGAGTCGGGACTGCGCCCCGGGGTGATCTTCGCGCTGGTCATGCTGGCGTTGCCGGTGCTGGCGCTGGCCGGGCAGTGCATCCGGCTGGGCGCGCCGGCCCGGGACCGGCGCCTCGCCGCGCTCCGGCTCGGTGGCGCGACTCCCGGCCAGACCGTGGTGATCGCGGGGGCGGAGACCGCGGCGGCCAGCCTGCTCGGCTCGCTCGCCGGGTTCGGTGTCTACCTGGTGCTGCGTGTCGTCCTGGACCGCCGTGACGCCGACGGGAAACTTCTGCTGCCCACCGACGTACTGCCGAATCCGCTGATCTTGATCTTGGCTCTGCTGCTCGTGCCGGTGCTGGCCGGGCTGATCGGGCTGCTGCTGATGCGCCGCGTGGTGATCACTCCGCTCGGCGTGGTCCGGCGGTTGCGTGACCGTGGGCCACAGCCCTGGCCGGGTGTGCTGATCGTGCTCGGCCTGGTGCTCTTCGCACCGAAGACGCTGCAGAACCTCCTGCACCTCACTCCGAGGCATTGGCGCCTGCCCGAGTGGTTGCCGCTGGCTCTGATGGGCGCCGGGGTGCTGTGCGTGATGGTCGGCGTGGTGGTCGGCACCGGATGGATCTCCTACACCGCGGGGCGACTGCTGCGACGGTACGGACGTGGCCCGGTGAGCCTGCTCTCCGGCGCCCGCCTGATGGCCGACCCGTGGAACGGCAGCCGCACGATCGGCGCGCTGCTCGCCGCCGTGGTCTTCGGCGCCGGAACGCTCGGCTTCCGTGCCGACCTGGCCACCGACTTCGCCGCGCAGAACCGGCTCGGCGAGCTCACCGACCCGGCCCTGGGCTCCGCCTACGACACCGGCTTCTACTTCGGGGCGATCCGGCTGGTGCTGGTCGCGGTGACGATCGCCCTGGTGGTCGCGGCCGGCGGCGTGCTCGTCGCGCTCGCCGAGGGGATCGTGGCGCGGCGGCGGACCTACGCGGCGATGACCGCGGGCGGGGTGCCCCGGAGCAAGCTCGGCGCGATGCTGCTCGTGGTCACGCTCGTGCCGCTGCTGCCGGCGTTGCTGCTCGCGCGCTGATCTGCGGGGTGTCACTGATGCGCAGCCTGCGGACCGAGGCCCGGGCGTCGGGAGATGTCGTCACGGTGGTCCTGCCGATCCCGGTCCCGTACGGATCGCTGGCGCTGCTCGGCGGCGGGGCGGTGCTGATCATGCTGCTGGTGGTGGCCGCCGGGATGATGGTGCTGCGGTCGAGCACCGACCTCGAGGAGCTGCGCGCGAGCTGACCCGGTGATCGGAGCCGGCCGGCCCGGGTCAGCCGCGGAGGCGTGGCAGGACGTAGGCGGTCACCTCGTCCGGGCAGCCCGCCTGCTGGGTCAGGCGGTGAGCGTGGCTGGTGATGCGGTTGTCGTCCAAGCTGAGCAGTGCCTCGGCTATCGACAACCGGGTGCTCAGGGCGGTGTCCGGGCGCCAGAAGAGATCTTCCATCCAGTCCGGTCCGGCCGGGTCGCGCCGGGCGAGGCCGCCGAGCAGGCTGGCGACGGCACGGACGGTCTTGTTGGCGATCGCGCCCGGGTCGAAGCCGGCCAGGCGGGCGCCGATCAGGTCGCGGACCTCGTCGCGGGGCAGCCGTCTGGCCAGCAAGGTGCCGGACAGTGTGGTGACGATCCGGACCAGGGCGGCCTGGGCGGTGCTGCCGGGAATGTTCGCCCACACCGCGTCGAACATCGATCGGACCACCTCAGGCGCGATCGGGGCGGTGCCGTCGGCGCGGATCAGGCAGTCGAGCAAGGCCTGGCTCAACTGAGGGTCTGCGCTTCCTCGCAGCGACTCCTCGAAGCGGTCGGCCAGCACCGGCACGAGGGATGCCGCCAGAGCCGCGAACGCCTCCGGGCCGGTGCGGCGCTCGTCGGCAAGAAGGGCCAGGATGCCCCGGCACGCGTCGTTGTGCCGAGTGCCGACCAGCTCGGCCAGCCAGGCGGCGGTCGCCGGTTCCATCGGGCGATCGATCGCGGCCAGCCCGTCAGCGATCGTCTTGACGGCGGTGCTGGCGATGCGGGGGCTCGGTCTCTCCAGCAGTTGTTCCCGGATCCACGCGCGAGCGCTGGGGTCGTCCTGGGCCAGGCGGCCCTCCAGCCGAGCCCGGGTCTGCAGGACATCCGAGTTCGAGCCGCTCAGAATCTGCCGGAGTTGCGGTGTCAGCTCGTCGAGCACCTGCCGGGTGGACCGGAAGAGCCACGCGTCGACCGTGCTGGCCAGCACCGCGCCCGACGGATTCGTGCGA
The DNA here is from genome assembly GCF_016862095.1 of Actinoplanes cyaneus. Taxonomy (GTDB): domain Bacteria; phylum Actinomycetota; class Actinomycetes; order Mycobacteriales; family Micromonosporaceae; genus Actinoplanes; species Actinoplanes cyaneus. Next base: position 11,850 of record NZ_BOMH01000050.1, on the reverse strand, counting down.
ATGAGCTCGTCGAACAGTTGCTTCTGCCGGGGCACCGACCCGCCCAGGAGCGCGACCTGGGCCGGCCAGACGAGGCGGGGCTGGCGGTCACGGACCGTGGTCAGCCAGTCGGCGAGCGCCGCGGCATCGGCAACCGGCAAGCCGGCCGCGAACAGCGGGGCGCTGCTGGTGACCGCACCGACCGCCATCCGGTCGGTGGGCACCGGACCGGCCAGGAGCCGAGCGGCCACCCACTCGGGCGTGGCCTTCACGACGTGCTCGAACGTGTTGACGTGCGGGGTGCCGGCGCCACGGCCCTGGACCAGGTCGTCGACGATCTCGGCTCGGACACTGGCATCGTCGGCGGCGAGGGCGGCGGCGAAGCGGACCACCGCGTTGTGCCACAGCCCCTCCGGAAGGGTGCCGGTGATCAGGGTTCGCCAGGCGGACCAGCCATGTTCGGCACGCAAGGGGGCGCACCGCCACAGCAGCCGCATCAGTGCGACCGGTTCGTCGTCGTCCAGCGGTGGGGCGGTCACCGCGAGCACGGCCCGGCCGAATGCCAGGATCTGCGACTCGTCCAGCGTCTCGGCGTTGGCCAGGAACACCCGGACGACTGCCTGCCGGAAGAGCGGGCCGAAGGCCGCCAGATAATCCGGCAGCCGGTCCAGCAGCTGGTCGAGCACGTCGGCCGGCACCGGCCGCTGCTGGGTCTGCAGCACTCGGGAGACGTGCTGATCGATCACCTTCCGGTCGCATCGAGCGTGCTCGCGGTGGAACGCGCTCAACGCGGTCGTCACGACCGACGCGGCGCGAGCCGGCCGGGCCCGCCCGGCCAAGGAGGTGAAGGCGGCGGTGACCGGGCCGGCCAGGGCCGGCGGGTCCTGCGCCAGCGCGCCGGCGACCACGGCCGGGACCGCCTCGACGTCCCGCGGCGCCTTGCCCAGGGCGGGCAGCATCGCCGGCCACAGCTCCGGCCGGACCCGGACCGTCTCGACCAGGCGGGTCAGCACAGCCGGATCGTGCTGGTGCAGCGCGGCGACGGTGTGCGCCTGCACCCCGACGGGCCCGGTCGGCGGCAGGTGGGTGGCCAGCCGGGTGAAGGTCGCCGCGTCCTCCGGCTCCACCTGGGCGAGAGCCGAGCCCGCGATCGTCCACAGCCGGGTCTGCCCGTCAGCCAGCTGTTTCGACAGGGTGGCGATCGGTGCGCCGTCGACGCCTTCGGCCAGCATCCAGCGGGCCACCGCGTACTCGGCGAAGGATTGGTGGAAGAACTGCCAGCCGGTCTTGGTCTCGATGAGCACGCCTTCGCTGGCCAGCGATCGGAGACCGGATCGCAGACCGGCGTCCAGACGCCGGGCCGGCACGGTCAGCGCCAGATGCCCTTCGTCGCCGAGCAGTTGCGCGGCGACTGCCAGCGCGGCATCCTGCTTGGCGTCGCTCACCGCGGAGCGGCGCCCACCGTGCAGCGCGACCCTGCTCTCCCAGTAGGCGTCGTAGAGACCGGTCACCGTCAGCTCCTCCGGCAGGTGACCATGGCGGGTGAAGACCTCACAGGTCAGCCGCAGACGCAGCGGAATGGTGCACACGTCCCGGATCGCGCCCTCACGCCAGAGGCCCTCGCGGAGGGACTCCATGAACGCGGCGGTCTCCACATCGTCAGCACCGGTGGCTGCCGGGTGTTGCGCGCTGTAGCGCCCGGCCCAATCGACGACCTCGGCGGGGGACAGCGGGGGCAGCGGCACCGCCACCAACCGGTCAGCCAGGCGTGGTGCGGTCTGCACCGCGTTCTCGAAGTACGCCCGGTACTCGTCGTGCCGGCACGTGACAACGACCTCGGCGATCTCCAGCGCCTCGGCCAGCAGCGCGGCGATCGGGCTCACCGTGCCCGGTCCGGTCAGCAGGTCGAGCGTGTCCACCAGCAGGGTGACCCGCCCGTGGTCGGCCCTCAACTGACCGAGCGTCGCGAGCAGGGGCTGTCTGCCGATCGCCGCGCCGAACGCGTCGTCCACCTGGTTACGCGTCGCCCCGGACTCGCTCAGCTGCACGTCACCACAGGCGACCAGGGCCGCCGCTCCACGATCCGGATCAGCGTTGATCGTCTCCAGCCATTGGCCGAGGAGCACGCTCTTGCCGATCCCGCCCTCACCGGTGAGCATCACGACCCGGCGATCCGTCTCACGCTGGTGCTTCATCGCCCGGTCCAGGAGCGTCTGGCGTTTGACCCGGGCAAGGGTCAGCGGCCGCAACGACGACTGGGCCGGCGCGATGATCCTCGGGGATTCAGCCGGCACGTCGCAGAACCCCGTGCCAGTCGGCGGACTTCCGGGTCAGCTCCTCGTCCAGGGCGGTGGCGTCCGCCGCGCTGATCGGCCGGTCAGCGCTGAGCAGCGCCTGTGCGCGGTCGGACCGATAACCCGCCACGATCAGCACGCGGCGCAGATCGGCCCGCGCAGCGGCGAGCCCGGCAGGATCCCGCTGGGCGTTGCCCAGGGCAGTGGTCATGCTGTGCACGGCGTCGGTCACCTCGGCGAGCAGCCGCAGCTCGGCCCGCGCGTTGTCCACAGCGCGCTGCACCCGGGTGTCCTGCAGTGCATCGCGGCTGGCCTGCGCCGAGCGGGAGGAGTTGCGGGCGCTGATGGCGGCGATGACCGCGGACGCCATGCCGATCGTTGCCGAGACCGAGCCGGCGATCGCACTGATCGAACTCGCCTCCACCGGGCTCCTCCCATCGGGGGAGTCCAGCTTGCCAAGGCGACCCGGGCGCGGCAACCACCAGTTGTGCGACCCGTTGCTTCCGGTGCGGCCGAACGCCGTACCGGAAGCAACGCGACCCTGGGTCAGACGTCGACGGCGCCGATGGTGTCGAGGATCCAGGCCAGGACGAAGGCCTCTTCCTTCCACGAGTCGTAACGGCCGCTCGGGCCGGCGTGCCCGGCGCCCATCTCCGTCTTCAGCAGGAACTCGCCCTCGGGAACGACCGCGCGCAGCCGGGCGATCCACTTGGCCGGCTCGTGGTAGAGGACGCGGGTGTCGTTGAGGCTGGTGACCGCGAGGATCTTGGAGTAGCGCAGCTTCGCGACGTTCTCGTACGGGCTGTACGACTTCATGTACGCGTAGACCTCCGGCGACTCCAGCGGATTGCCCCACTCCTCCCACTCCGTGACCGTGAGCGGCAGGGACGGGTCGAGGATCGAGGTCAGCGGGTCGACGAACGGGACCTCGGCGACGATCCCGGCGAACGACTCCGGGGCGAGGTTCGCGACCGCGCCCATCAGCAGGCCACCGGCCGAGCCGCCGCGGGCGACGAGACGGTCCGCGCTGGTCCAGCGGTTACGGATGAGGGCTTCGGCGCAGGCCACGAAGTCGGTGAAGGTGTTCTTCTTGGCGAGCATCTTGCCGTCCTCATACCACCGCCGGCCCATCTCGCCGCCGCCGCGGACGTGCGCGATCGCGAAGACCACGCCGCGGTCGAGCAGGGAGAGGCGAGCGATGGAGAAGTACGGGTCGATGCTGTGCTCGTACGACCCGTAGCCGTAGAGCACGGCCGGGGCGGACCCGTCGCGGCCGACGCCCTTGCGCGCGACGATCGACACCGGGATGCGCGTCCCGTCCGGCGCGGCCGCCCACTCGCGGAACTGCTCGTAGTCCGCCGGGTCGTAACCGCCCAGGACCGGCTTGCGCTTGCGCAGCGTCATCGTGCGGGTGACCAGGTCCACGTCGTAGACCGAGTCGGGGACGACCAGGGACGTGTAGCTGATCCGGACGGAGGCGGTGTCGTACTCCGGGTTTCCGCTGAGGCCGACGCTGTAGAGCGGCTCCGGGAACTCCATGTCGTACGCGTCAGTGCTGCCGTCGCACATCACGCGCAGGCCGGTCAGCCCGTCCTTGCGCAGCGAGATCACGATGTGCCGGGCGAACGCGTCGACGGACTCGAGGCGGGTGCCGGGCTGGTGCGCGACCAGCTCGACCCACTCGCCGGGGGCGTCGACCGACGTGTACGCCAGGGCGAAGTCCTCCGCGTCGCGGTTGTGCAGGATCAGGAACCGGTGTCCGTGGTGCTCGATCTGATACTCCACGCCCTGCTGACGTCCGGCGATCAGCACCGGGTCGGCGGCCGGGGTGTCGGCGGGGATGACACGTACCTCAGACGTGATCTTGCTCTGCGCGTCGATCACGATGAACTTCTCGCTGCGGGTGAGCTCGACGCCGACCCAGAAACGCTCGTCGGCCTCATGGTGGACGACCACGTCCTCCCGGAACGGCTCGCCGACGACGTGCCGGTGCACCCGGTCGGGGCGCCAGGCCTCGTCGACCGTGATGTAGAACAGCACGCTGCCGTCGGCCGACCAGGCGCTGCCGTAGAACGTGTCCGGGATCTCGTCGGCCAGCACCTCGCCGGTGCGCAGATCCTTGACGCGCAGCGTGAAGCGCTCGTCGCCCTCGAAGTCGGTCGAGTAGGCCAGCCAGTTCCCGTCCGGGCTGACGTCGAACGTGCCGAGCGCGAAGAACTCCTTCCCCTCGGCCAGCACGTTGCCGTCGAGCAGCACCTGCTCGCCGGGGCGCTCGTCGCCGGAGGGCGGGCCGGTCTCGCCGGGGCGGACCGGGACACGGCACTGGATGCCGTACTGCTTGCCCTCCTCGGTGCGGGTGTAGTACCAATACCCACCCTTGCGGCTGGGGACCGAGAGGTCGGTTTCCTGGGTGCGGCCCTTGATCTCCTGGAACAGCTTCTCGCGCAGACCGGCGAGGTGCGCGGTGGCGGTCTCGGTCCACGCGTTCTCCGCCTCCAGATAGGCGGTGGTGGCCGGGTCCTCTTTGTTCATGAGCCAGGCGAACTCATCGGTGACCGTGTCGCCGTGGTGGGTGCGCTCGGAGGGTTCCTGGCGGGCCGTCGGTGGGCCGGCGGGCGATTCGGTCGTCACCCGGAACACGTTACCGGCGGAACGGGCCGGGGTGAGTTCCTTACACACCTCGACCTCGGTCATTCGAACGTGTGTACGATGTGCCAGAGTGGACGATCTTCGAGGGTTGTGGTCATCGAAGGTCGCGGTCAACGGAGGAACGCTGGGGGAGGCTTCGGACGTGACTGATTCCCTTCTCGACGCGCTCGTCGACATCTGCGGCCCCGATTTCGCGCGGCAGGCGCGGTCGGTGGACCAGGTGGGCGGGCAGCGCGCCGGCTTCGTCGCGGTGCCGGCCACCGGGCCGGCCGCCGCCGCTACGCTGCGACTTGCCGCGCAGAGAGGGCTCAGCGTCCGGGCGCGCGGTTCAGGCAGCAAGATCAATTGGGGTACGCCGCCGGCCGGGCTGGACATCGTCGTCGACACCGGCCGCCTCAACGGCATGTGGCACCACCGGGGCGCGACCGCGACGGTGGCCGCCGGGACGCCGGTCGCCGCTGTCCAGGCGGCCCTGGCCCTGCAGGGGCGCCGCCTCGCGGTCGATCCGCCCTCGCCCGGCGCCACGGTCGGCGGGATGCTCGCGGTCAACGAGGCCGGGCCGCTCGCGCACCGGTTCGGGAGCCCGGCCGGGCAGACCGACAGCGTGACGTTCGCCGAGGCATCCGGCGCCGAGCGGGAGACCGACGGGGAGAACGGGCGGCCCGGCATCGCCGAGATCGACGGCGTGATCACCTCGGCGACCCTGCGGGTCCACCCGCTGCCGCCGGCACGCCGCTGGGTGGGCCGCTCGGTGCGCACCCCGGCCGCCGTCGCCGAGCTGGTCGAGCAGGCCGTCGCGCAGAGCCTGGAGCCGAGCGCGATCGAGGTGGACCTGCCCGGCGCTGCCGAGGGCACGGTGGCGGTGCTGCTGGAGGGTGACGCGTCGTCGGTCGACGGCCGCGCGGCGAAACTGGCGCAGGTCTGGAACGTGGAGACTGTTCAGGTCGAGCAGGGGCCGCCCTGGTGGGGGCGTTATCCGTTTCGCTCGGGGGATGTCGCGGTGCGCATCTCGGTTCGGCCGGACGGCCTTCAGGCGGTGACGTACGCGCTGCGTGATCTCTGCGGGGCGCCGGTCCCGTTGCGCGGGTCGGCCGGGCTGGGCACGGTGCACGCGGTGCTGCCCGCCGGTCTGCCGGCACGCCGGGTGCGCGACATCGTGGACGGGGTGGAGCAGGTGCTGCTCGCCCGCGGCGGTCGCGTCGTGGTCGTGGCCGCGCCGCCGGCCCTGGCCGCCGAGCTGGAGATGGCCGAGCCCCGCGACCTGTTCTGACGACCGGTCACCAGGCTGGCTGCCGTCGCAGACAGCGGTTGCGGAGCAGGGCACGTGACCAGTGGGTCTAAGTGTCCGCGGTGCGGCGCATCAGGGCTGCGGCCTGCTTGAGGACGGCTCGCTCCTCCTCGGTGAACTCGGCGAGACGGGCGTTGAGCCAGCTCACCGATTGCGCCCGGGCGGCCTGTGCAGTCTGCTCGCCGGCGGGTGTCAACTCGATCAGCACACGGCGGCCGTCCGTCGCGTCCTTGCGGCGCGCGATGAAGCCGCCGGTCTCCAGGCGTCTGATCGTCTGGCTCATCGAACCAGCCGTGACCCGATCGGCCTCGCACAGCTCGGTGAGGGTGTGCGGACCGGTTTTGTGCAGCTGGATCAGCACCCCGAGCGCCGCATCGCCGAGCTCACCGTCGCCGCGCTCGGACCGGAATCGGCGGTAGATCCGCGCGACAGCGGCGCGGAGTTCCGCGGACAGTTCGCTGAGATCTTCGCTCACAGTTGCTAAGTATAACTAAGTATATCTACCGTACTACCAAGCGAACGCACTGATCGGAGAGTCGCCCGTGAGCCTGCTCGTCACCCTTGTCACCCCACTCGGCCGGCTGCTGCGCACCAGGCGACCCGACGAGAGCCTCAGCATCCGTCACGCCGAGGAGGTCGCCGCGCCGCGCACCATCGAGCTACGGTCGCCGGCTTTCGAGCACGGTGGTGTGATTCCGGACCGGCACTGCTCGTTGGATCTCGGGCCGAACGTGTCACCCGCGCTGCGCTGGACGGGCGTGCCCGAGGGCGCCGTCCAATTGCTGTTCGTGCTGGAGGACATCGACGTGCCGATGAGCCGGCCGGGGCTGCACACGATCGCGCTGCTCCCGGACGGCCTGGACGGCCTCGCCGAGGGAGCGCTGACCACGACGGATCCCACGTTCCGCTTCGTGCCGGGCGCGCGGAGGCGGGTCGGCTACTTCGGGCCTCGTCCGCTGCCCGGTCACGGGCTCCACCGATACGGCTTTCACCTGTACGCCCTGGATCGCGCGATTCCCGCCGACGTCCCGCTGCCGGGCCTGCCCGCGGTCCTCGCCGCCGTGCGCGGTCACGTCGTCGCCGACGGCTTCCTGGAGGGCGTCAAGGAGGGCTGACCAAGGTCCAGCCGGTCAGAAGTTGACGGGGAGCAGGGTCGCGGTCTCGGCGGCCAGGTGGCGGCCCATCCGGGCGACGTCACCGACCGCATAGGTGAGGTAGGCGAACTGCCCCACCTCGCGTACGCCGGTCAGGATCAGCTCGTCGACGTGCAGCTTGTGACGCAGCAGCGGGGTGCCCTCGCCCAGGACGGCCGGCGCGATGCCCAGGATGATCTCGTCGAGCAGGCCCTGCTGGGCGAACTGCGCGACCAGGTCGCCGCCGCCGGCCAGCCACACGTTCTTGCCCTGGGCGGCGACGAGCATGGCCTCGTGGACCCGGCGGACGTCGCCGCTGATCATGAACACGTTGGCGTCCGGGACCGGCGGCAGGTCGCGGTGAGTGAAGACCCAGCAGGGCACCTCGCCGTACATGTCGTGCCAGTTCTGCGGCTCTTCCAGCAGATTGTCGTTCTCCAGCACCCATTCGTAGGTGGTCGCGCCCATGGCGAACGCGCCGACGCCGGCGAAGAACTCGCCGAACGGGTTCGCGGTGCCCTCGTCGACCTCGAAGAGCCAGTCCAGCGAGTTGTTCGCGTCGGCGATGTAGCCGTCGATGCTGGTGGCGGTGTAGTACTGCGTCTTCGCCATGCCAACACCATGCCACGAGGACGGCGACAAAAAGGGCAGATCGACGCCTAAACCGTAAGACCGCACGGGACGCCGATCCGTCGCGCCCGGATCATGCGGGCGGTCTCACCGCGTACCGCAGATTGGCGAACTGACCGAGCTGACTCACCGACGTCAGGCTCAGGCGCCGGGAGGTGAGCCGCCGGGGCAGCAGTGGAGCGCCCGCGCCCAGCATCGCCGGGGCCACCCCGAGGATCAGCTCGTCGAGCAGGCCGGCGTCGGCGAACGACCCGACCAGCTCACCGCCGCCGACCAGCCACACGTTCTTCTCGCCGGCCGCGGCCGTCATCGCACGGTGGACGGGGGCGACGTCACCTCGTACGAAATGAAGGTTGGCACCGGGAATGCGCGGCAGCTCACGGTGGGTGAAGATCCAGGCCGGAGTGTCGCCGTAAGGCGAAAGCCACTTCTCGGGCTCCTCGACCGCGTTCTCGTGCGCGAGCACCCACTCGTAGGTGGTGGCGCCCATGGCGAACGCGCCGACACCGGCGAAGAAGTCACCGAACGGGTTGGCCTCGCCGCCGTCGTCGGCCTCGAAGAGCCAGTCCAGCGAGTTGTTCTCGTCGGCGATGTAACCGTCGATCGTGGTCGCGGTGTAGTACTGGGTCCTCATCCATCCACGATGTCAGGCGTCGTTGCGCAGCACCAGGATCGCGATGTCGTCGCGCGGCTCCTCCACCGAGAAGTTGATGGTGGTGGATCGAAGGCGGGCGGCCATCGCGTCGGCCGGATAGCCGGCTAGGGGCGCGGCCGCCTCCCGCAGCCGGCCGGAGCCGAACAGCTCCCGACCGCGGCGCCGCTCGGTCACCCCGTCGGTGTAGAAGATCAGCGAGTCCCCCGCGGCGAGCGTGACCTCGGCGCTCGGCGAGGTGATCGTCTCCAGCAGACCCAGCGCCGTGCCGCCCTCACCGACGAAGATCGTCTGCCCGTTGCCGCGCACCAGCACCGCCCGGTCGTGCCCGGCCAGGTGCAGGCACACCCGGAGGCTGGAATCCTGCTGCCGGGTCACCGACGCCATCGCGAGCGTGCAGTACCGCCCGCCGCCGCGCTGCACCAGCGTGCGGTTGACCCGCTGGAGGATCTCGGTGAGCGACTTCCCGTCGTCGACGAGGATCCGGATCACGTCGCGGACCAGGCCGGTCACGGTGGCCGCCTGCACGCCCTTGCCGGAGACGTCGCCGACCACGACCAGCCAGCGGTTCTCCCCGAAGGGCATCACGTCGTAGAAGTCGCCACCCACCTCGGAACCGGTCGGCACGTATTCCGCGGCGAACCCGATGCCCTCGACGTGCGGCAGCGCCGGGGGAAGAAGAGACGCCTGGAGGGTACGGGCAACAGTGCGCCGCTCGTCGTGGATCCGCGCGTTGTCGATGGCCAGCGCCGCCCGCCGGGCCACGTCCTCCAGGACAGCCACCTCGTCGGCGTCGTGCCGGTGCTTCGCGTGCCGTCCCACCGCGAGCGTGCCGAGCCGCGCCCCGCGGGCCACCAGCGGCACCGCGAAGCCCTCCATCGGCGCCCCGAACATCACCTGGGTGCCCAGCCGGGACGCCTCCTCGAGCCTGGCCAGTATCGACTCGGGCCCCGACTCGGCGAGCGTCGCGTGCAGGTTGGCCAGCGCGGCCTCCTCGGCGTGGGTGGCCGCGGCCAGTTGCAGGCGCCCCCAGGCGTCGGTGGTGTGCACCGCGCACCACTGGCCGAGCCGGGGGACGACGAGCTGCGGGATCAGGGCCATCGTGAGGTTCACGTCGAGGGACTGGGCGAGCAGCTCGGAGGCCTCGGCGAGGAACGTGATCCAGGTGGCCCGGCGCACGTCCGCGCGGCGCAACCGGTCGTTCTCCAGGTGCAGGGAGAACCGCTCGGCGACCATGGCGGCCAGCGACTGGGCGTAGCCGACCGGGGCGGCGTCCAGCTCCAGTTCTCCCGAGTACGGCCGATGCACGCTCAACGGCACCCGGATCGTGTCGGCGTTGTCGCGCGGGGCCCGGCCGTACCGCGCGAGCAGTTGTCTTCCCATGCCGTCGCCGCGGTCGACGCGCAGCACGCCACCGGCCGCCCCGGTCAGGCGCGCGAGCCGGGAGAGCAGGTCGTGCGCCAGGTCGCCGAGGCCCTCGTCGCTCTGCCTGTCCGAGCCGGTGCGCAGCAGCCCGGTCAGCGCGCCCAGGCTCGGGGTGTCGGCCGGCGCCGGGATCCGCGACCCGTCGGCGCCCTCGGGCACGTGATGGTCCAGGTGGAACCACACGCCCTTGCCGTCGCCCTCGTGCACGGTGCCCCAGCGGCTGGCGAAGTGGTCGACCAGCAGCAGGCCACGGCCGCGCTCGGCCACCTCGCCGATGTCCGGGCTCTCGTTCTTCGGCCCGACCGCGAGCTGCTCGACGGGGCCGGGCGCGAAGTCGGTGACGGTCACGGTCAGCCCGGACGTGTCGGCGGTGACCTCGATGTCCAGGTCGGTGTTGGCGTGCACGACCGCGTTGGTGGAGAGTTCAGTGGTCAGCAGCAGGGCCTCGTTGAGCAGACCGTCCAGCCCGGCCTCCTCCAGCACCGAGCGGACCAGCGCACGCGCCGCCGCGGGAGTCCGGCGATCATTGGGGAGACGGGCCCGGCGCACGAGGGTGCCGGACGTCGCTCCCGCGGGGATGCTCATCCTGGTTCCTACCTCGGCTGGCACAGGATGCATCCTCTCCCGTGGGTGGGTGTATGCACAAAGTCGTCTCTCGCATTGACCCGGTCGAGCGAGAGAGGATAGGTAACCCCGGCGGTGAGATTTGTTCAGGGACGGCGGAGACCACGGTGCTGACCTTCGGCTCGGCACGGCTCGAGGCAGGTCCTGAACGACCTCAGTTGGACAGCGAGTGAGGACAGCATGACTGCGGCCAAGGAAGCCAGCGTCGGCGGGCCCGACGAGACCGTTCTGCTCGGTGAACTCGCGGACGCGCTGCGGCGGGTCCGGCGCGGTGATCTCAAGGTCCGTCTGCCCCGTCGTGGCGGCACGGCCGGTGCTGTGGCGGAGGCCTTCAACGAGGTTATCTCGCTGCAGGAACGGCAGAATCTCGACCTCAAACGGATCAGCCGGATCGTCGGCCGCGACGGCCGGCTCACCGAGCGGCTGGACGAGGAGGGCCTGGACGGCTCCTGGGCCGACAGCGTCCGTTCGATCAACTCGCTGATCGACGATCTGGGCCGTCCGACGACCGAGATCTCCCGGGTCGTCGGCGCGGTGGCCGAGGGCGATCTCTCCCAGCACATGGCCCTGGAGATGGACGGTCGTCCCCTGCGGGGTGAATTCCTGCGGATCGGCCGGACGGTGAACACGATGGTGGACCAGCTGTCGTCGTTCGCCGAGCAGGTCACCCGGGTGGCCCGCGAGGTGGGCACCGAGGGTGAGCTGGGCGGTCAGGCCGACGTCCGCGGGGTGGCCGGCACCTGGAAGGACCTCACCGACTCGGTGAACACGATGGCCTCCAACCTGACCCACCAGGTGCGCTCGATCTCGCAGGTGGCGACCGCGATGGCCCGCGGCGACCTGTCGCAGAAGATCACGGTGGCCGCCCGCGGCGAGGTCGCCGAGCTGTCCGACACGATGAACGGGCTGACCGACACGCTGCGGCTCTTCGCCGAGCAGGTCACCCGGGTGGCCCGCGAGGTCGGCACCGAGGGCAAGCTGGGCGGTCAGGCCGACGTGCCGAACGTGGCCGGCACCTGGAAGGACCTCACCGACTCGGTGAACTCGATGGCGTCGAACCTGACGAGTCAGGTCCGCAACATCGCCCAGGTCTCCACCGCGGTGGCCAAGGGCGACCTGTCGCAGAAGATCACGGTGGCCGCGCAGGGCGAGATCCTCGAGCTCAAGGACACCGTG
>NZ_BOMH01000049.1 GCF_016862095.1 Actinoplanes cyaneus | reverse complement strand
TGGCCCGCGAGGTCGGTTCGGAGGGCAAGCTCGGCGGCCAGGCCCAGGTCAAAGGCGTTTCCGGTACGTGGCGTGACCTCACCGACAACGTCAACTACATGGCGTCGAACCTGACGAGCCAGGTCCGCAACATCGCCTCGGTCACCACCGCCGTGGCCAAGGGCGACTTGGGCCAGAAGATCACGGTCGACGCCCGTGGCGAGATCCTCGAGCTGAAGTCCACTGTCAACACCATGGTCGACCAGCTGTCGTCGTTCGCCGACGAGGTGACCCGGGTGGCCCGCGAGGTGGGCACCGAGGGCAAGCTCGGCGGGCAGGCGCAGGTGCGCGGGGTGGCCGGCACGTGGCGGGACCTGACCGACAACGTCAACTCGATGGCGTCCAACCTGACGAGCCAGGTGCGCAACATCGCCCAGGTCTCCACGGCGGTGGCCAAGGGTGACCTGTCGCAGAAGATCACCGTCGACGCCCAGGGCGAGATCCTGGAGCTGAAGAACACCGTGAACACGATGGTGGATCAGTTGTCGTCGTTCGCCGACGAGGTCACGCGGGTGGCCCGCGAGGTCGGTTCGGAGGGCAAGCTCGGCGGGCAGGCCCAGGTGCGCGGGGTGGCCGGCACGTGGCGCGACCTGACCGACAACGTCAACTACATGGCGTCCAACCTGACCGCCCAGGTCCGCAACATCGCCTCGGTCACCACGGCGGTGGCGAAGGGCGATCTGGGGCAGAAGATCACGGTCGACGCCCGCGGCGAGATCCTCGAGCTGAAGAACACCGTGAACACGATGGTGGATCAGTTGTCGTCGTTCGCCGACGAGGTGACCCGAGTGGCCCGCGAGGTCGGCTCCGAGGGCAAGCTCGGCGGACAAGCCCAGGTCAAGGGCGTTTCCGGTACGTGGCGCGACCTCACCGACAACGTCAACCAGCTCGCCTCCACGCTGACCATCCAGCTCCGCGCGATCGCCGAGGTCTCCACCGCCGTGACCCGCGGCGACCTGACCCAGAGCGTGGCTGTTGAGGCCCAGGGCGAGGTCGCCGAGCTGAAGGACAACATCAACCAGATGATCGTGACGCTCCGCGACACCACCAAGACGAACGCGGAGCAGGGCTGGCTGGACTCGAACCTGGCCCGCATCGGTGGCCTGCTGCAGGGCCAGCGGGACGTCGGCGAGGTCTGCCGCATGATCATGACCGAGGTGACGCCCCTGGTGGACGCGCAACTCGGAGCGTTCTTCCTGGTCGACAACGAGGAAGCGGTGATGCGGCTGCGTCTGGCCGCGGCGTACGGGTATGTGGCCCGCGACCACGAGGTCACCTTCGGGCCGGGCGAGGGCCTGGTCGGCCAGGCCGCGGTGTCGCGCCGCACGATCCGGGTGCGGGCCGCCCACGACGGCATCCTGACCATGCGTTCCGCGCTGCTCACCATGCCGCCGAACGACCTGGTCGTGCTCCCGGTGCTGTTCGAGGGGGAGATGCTCGGAGTCATCGAGTTCGCCTCGGTGGCCGCCTTCTCGGGGCTGCACCTGACCTTCCTGGAGCGCCTGGTCGCGACGATCGGCGTGGCTCTCAACACCATTCAGGCCAACCGGCGTACGGAGGAATTGCTCGCGCAGTCCCAGCGACTGGCGAGGGAGATGCAGGACCAGTCGGCGGAACTGCAGCGGACGAATGCCGAGCTGGAGGACAAGGCCAAGCTGCTGAGCGAGCAGAAGGCCAACATCGAGCTGAAGAACCGGGAGATCGAGCTCGCCCGCCTCGGCCTGGAGGAGAAGGCGCAGCAGCTGTCGCGGGCGAACACGTACAAGTCCGAGTTCCTCGCCAACATGAGCCACGAGCTGCGGACCCCGCTGAACTCGCTGCTCCTGCTGGCCCGGCTGCTGGCCGACAACACCGACCGGAACCTGACCGAGAAGCAGATCGAGTTCGCCCGGACCATCCACAGTGCCGGCTCGGACCTGCTGTCGCTGATCGACGACATCCTGGACCTGTCGAAGATCGAGGCCGGCCGGATGGACGTCGAGCCGGACGTGGTCGACTTCGACGGCATCCGCAGTTACGTCGAGCAGGCGTTCGCGCCGCAGGCCGAGGACAAGGGGCTGCGGTTCGAGGTCGAGCTGGCCTCCGGCCTGCCGGACTCGATCGTCACCGACCCGCAGCGACTCCAGCAGATCCTGCGCAACCTGCTCTCCAACGCGGTCAAGTTCACCGACAACGGCTCGGTGACGCTGAGCATCTTCACGGCCACCAGGGAGAGCGATCTCGACGTGCCGTCGGTGGCCGGGTCGCAGCAGATGGTCGCGTTCGCGGTCCGGGACACCGGCATCGGCATCTCCGACGAGAAGCTGGCGATCATCTTCGAGCCGTTCCAGCAGGCCGACGGCACCACGACCCGGAAGTACGGCGGCACCGGCCTGGGTCTGTCGATCAGCCGCGAGTTCGCGGCCCTGTTGGGCGGCACCATCGCGGTTCGCTCGAATCCCGGCGAGGGCTCGACGTTCACGCTCTACATGCCGGAGGCGCTGACCGCCGACGCGATCCCGATGCCGGCTCTGCCCGCGACGCAGGCCAAGGCGATCTCGGTCCGGCCGGTGGCGTCCCTCGACATGCCGCTGATCGAGCGTCCGCGCCCCGAGGAGCCGGCGCCCGTGCACCCGGCCGGGCGGCAGCTGGACGGCGCCACCGTGCTGATCGTCGACGACGACGTGCGCAACGTGTTCGCCCTGACCAGCGCCCTGGAGATGCACGGGCTGAACGTCCTCTACTCGGACAACGGGGTGGACGGCGTGCGCATCCTGAACGAGCATCCAGAGGTGGACATCGTGTTGATGGACGCGATGATGCCGGACCAGGACGGGTATGAGACCACCCGTGGAATCCGCCGCAATCAGCGTTTCCGGGACCTACCGGTAGTGTTCCTGACGGCGAAGGCGATGCCCGGTGACCGGGAGTCGGCTCTCGCCGCCGGCGCGAGCGACTACATCACCAAGCCGGTCGATCTGGATGAGCTGATCGAGTTGATGGCGCGCTGGGTGAACGCGGAGGCCACGGAACCGGAACACGGCTGAGAACGTCTGGCTGACGGGACGTCGCGGGGGAAGGAACGAGGTGAGTACGCGTGGGTGAGCGCGCCAAGGCATTGCTGGTCGACGACCGGAAGGACAACCTGCTGGCTCTGGAGGCGATTCTGCAGGGTCTTCCGGTGACCGCGGTCGCCGTCGAGAGCGGTGAGGCCGCGCTCAAACAGCTGCTCACCGACGACTTCGCGGTGATCCTGCTGGATGCGCACATGCCCAACATGGACGGTTTCGAGACGGCCAGCCACATCAAGCGGCGGGAACGGACCAGGCATGTGCCGATCCTGTTCCTGACCGCTGCCGACCGGGACGCCCAGCTCGCCCTGCGGGGTTATGCCGTGGGTGCCGTGGATTACCTGACGAAGCCGTTCGATCCGTGGGTGCTGCGGGCCAAGGTCTCCATCTTCGTCGAGCTGTGGGCGAAGAATCAGCAGCTCAAGGCGCAGTCGGAGGCGACCCGTGAGCGGGACGCGCAGTGGACGCGGCTGACCGAGACGGTCGACGAGGCGGCTCGGGTGCTGCGCGCCGGTGGCGAGGACGCGGCCGCCGAGGCGCTGGCCCTGCTCGAGAAAGCGCGCTGGGGAAGCTGACGTCCGGCACGACCAGACCCCGCATGTGACCTGAGTCACCCTGGGCAACGAAGTTGATCGTCCGCACCACAAGCGGTCGAAGCCTCTTCCCCCAGGAGCTAGGAGCAACATGCGGCACGCACACCCCGACGACGCCATGGCCGCGAGCCGTCGTCGCCGCCGGATGATCACGGGCCTCGGCGCGGCGGGAGCCGCCGGTGCGGTCACCGCGCTCGTGGCGGTCCTCGTCCCCAACGCCTCGGCCAGCAGCACGACGTTCAGCGACGACTTCGAGAACGGCACGAGCGCCTGGTCGAAGTCCGGCGGCACCTGGTCGGTCGTGACCGACGGCTCGAAGGTGTACTCGCAGTCCAAGGCGGACAGCGAGCTCTCCCGGGTCTTCGCCGGTGACACCTCGTGGGGCGACTACTCGGTGCAGGCCAAGGTCAAGGGCGTCACCTTCGGCAGCGGCGGCCTGGCCGGCGTCGCGGCCCGGGCCGGCAGCTCGTCGACCATGTACCGGCTGGCGCTGCTCGGCACCGGCAAGGCCGAGCTGCAGGCGGTCAAGGGCAGCACCGTGTCGGTGCTCGCCTCGGCGCCGGTGAGCGGCACGACCACCTGGCACACGCTCCGGATCGACGCGTCGGGAAGCACGATCAAGGGCTTCCTGGACGGTACGGCGATCGGCAGCGGGACCGGCACCCTGCCCGGGACCGGGCGGATCGGCCTGGTCACCGCCAAGGCGTCGGCCGAGTTCGACGACGTCGCCGTCACCCCGGTGACCGCCACGACCGCGACCGCTTCCCCGAGCGCCACCAGCACCGCGACCGCCGCACCCAGCGCCACCAAGACGGCGACCGCGACGCCGACCAAGACCGCCACGGCCACCCCGACCAAGACGGCGACCGCGACCCCGACCAAGACGGCGACCGCGACCACCCCCGTGTCGGCCAGCTGGCCGACGGCGACCGGTTCCAAGCCCGTGACCAGCACCATCAAGGTCTCCGGCAGCCTGGACGGCGGCAACGCCCGGTACTTCGGCAGCGGCGACCTGGGCACTGCCTCGCAGGACGAGGACCAGGGCCCGCTCTTCGAGCTCGCCGACGGCGCCACCCTGTCGAACGTCATCCTCGGCGACCCGGCCGCGGACGGCGTGCACTGCCTGGGCTCCTGCACCCTGACCAACGTCTGGTGGGAGAACGTCGGTGAGGACGCCGCGACGTTCAAGGGCGGCACCTCGGCCGTCTACACCGTGAACGGCGGCGGGGCCAAGGGCGCCGACGACAAGGTCTTCCAGCACAACGGCGGCGGCACGCTGACCATCAAGAACTTCCAGGTCAGCGACTACGGCAAGCTGTACCGCTCGTGCGGCAACTGCAAGACCCAGTTCAAGCGCTCGGTCGTGCTGCAGAACGTGACCGCCACCGGCAAGGGCAAGGCGCTGGTCGGCATCAACACCAACTTCGGCGACACCGCCAAGCTGTCCGGCATCACCGTGGTCGGCGCACCGAGCCTGAAGATCTGCGACAAGTTCAAGGGCAACAACACCGGCGCGGAGCCGACCGAGCTCGGATCCGGCGCGGACGGCGTGAACTGCATCTACTCGGATTCCGACATCACCTTCAAGTGACGGTCACGAGCTGAAGTCCCCGAAGGGTCCCGATGCGCGACGCCGCGTTCCACGCGTACTTCGAGAGTCACTACGACTCGTTGTCGCGGCTCGCGTACCTGATGATCGGGGACGCGTCGGCCGCCGACGATCTGGCGGCCGACGCGATGACCGAGGTCTGGCGGCACTGGGAGCGGGTGCAGGCCGCGGACGACCCCGCGGCGTACGGGCACGGGATCGTGATGAATCTCGCCCGGAACTGGATCCGCAAGCGCAGCCGGGAACGCCTGTTCTCGCTCGAGGTCCTGAAGCGGGCACCGGAGTCGGACGTCCCGGCGGTCCTGGACGTGCGCCGGGCTTTGGCCAAGCTGCCACATCGGCGGCGGGCCTGCGTGGTGCTGCGGTACGCGTTCGACATGTCCGAGCGTGAGGTCGCCACGACCCTCGGAATCTCCGAGGGTGCGGTGAAGAGCGCGACCTCGCGCGGAGCGAAACAACTGGCCGAGATGCTCGGCGGCAGTCTGGCCCGGATCAACGGATGGGAGGCGGCGGCGTGATGCTCACCGACGACGAGCTGCGCGCGGTGCTGCGCGCCGAGGCGGCGGCACACCAGCCGGACCGTGCCGTGATCCTGAACCGGGTCACTCAGACAGCGATGCGGAACGAGGCGGCGCGGCGACGCGCGCCCCGGGTCCGGATCGCCGGAGCGGCGGCGGCCGTGGCCGCCGTCATCGGGGGCGGCGGCTTCGCCCAGTGGGCGCTGGCCGGCGGAACGGGATCCAGCCGGCCGGAGCCGCCGCCCCCACCCTCCACCACCACCGTCACCACCCCGGCCACCCCGCCGGTCACGACGGGCGCCTCGCCGAAGCCCAGCCGCACCAGCCCGTCGCAACAGCCGCACCGGTCCCCGTCGGCGCCGCCGTCCTCGGCACCGGCCGCCACCTCGCCGCTCTGGGCCGACGGGTCGGTCGACGTCGGCGGGAAGACGCAGGCCAGCAGCGTGGTGACGATCAGGACGAGCGAGTCGCTGACCGCGCTGGACGTGACGATCCGGCTGGCGAGGACGGCCGAGCTGGTCTCCCGCGGCGGCAGCCAGCAGGTGCCCGGCGCGAGCGTGAACAGCAGCGTCGCCGAGGAGGCGGGTGCGCTGGTCTACCACTTCACGCTGTCGTCGGGGGACACGATCGCGCCGGGGACGTACACGTTCTTCGCTCGGTACACCTACGCGCAGGGTGGCCGGGATGCCGGCGCCGACAGCTATGCCGCGACCGCGACCAGCGGGTCCGGTGCCGCGCTGAAGGCCAGCGGCGCCTTCGGCTGAACATCTCGTCGCCTGTGGACAGGTTGTCCACAGGCGACGTGACGGCCGGGCCGGTGCTCGGGCCGGTGTGGCAGCATCGCGGTATGCCCGACCTGACGCTGCGAGAGATGACCGCGCACGAGTTCGACCAGTGGCACGACGCTGAGGTGCGTGGTTACGCGGATGCCCAGGTCAGTGCCGGGGTGTGGGGTTCCGACGAGGCGCTGCGGCGCTCCGCCGAGCTGCACGAGAAGCTGCTGCCGGCCGGCCTGGAGACCCCGGGGATGATCTTCCTGCAGGGGCTGCGCCCGGACGGTGCGGTGATCGGCACGCTGTGGATCGCTCTCGAGCATCCGCGAGGCGCTGCGGACTGCGCTTTCCTGTTCGACATCGAGGTCGTGGAGGAACATCGCTCCGCCGGTTATGGCCGCGCCCTGCTCGCCGCCGCCGAGAACGTCGTGCGCGAGCGTGGGTTCAGCGCGCTGGAGCTCAACGTCCACGGTGACAACACCCACGCCATGAGGCTTTACGCGTCGTCCGGTTACCGGGTGATCACCCAGCAGATGCGCAAGGGCCTCGGGTCAGGGGGTGGTGATCATCAGCGCTGACCGCAGCCCGGTGATGTCCAGCACCCTCATCAGGAAGTCACCGACGTTGGCCAGCGCCAGCACGGTCTGGTTGTGCTGCGCCTTGCGACTGAGCACGACCAGAGTGCCCAGGCCCTGGGAGTCGCAGAACGTGACACCGGCCATGTCGAGCACGATGCGATTGGGCGGCTCGGCCGCGAGGACCTCGTTGACGAGGGTGGACAGCTCGGTGACCGTGAGCACGTCGATCTCCCCGGCGAGCAGCATGGTGACCTCGTCCGGGGAGGTCTGAACCGTGATGGACAGCTCGGCTCGCTCCACGCGGCCAGCCTATCCTCTTGAGGGCGAATCGGCCCGTCCGGCGCGGTCGAACCGGGCCGATCCGGACATCATCCGGTGATGTGAACAACCCTCTCAACATAGGCGACCGTGCCCGCTGACAGAATGGGAACCGCTGTGACCACGACATATCCCACCGCGGATCTTCCGTACCCGGAGGATGCCCCGGTCTCCCAGGCCCTGTTCGACCGCGCCCAGGCCATCATCCCGGGCGGGGTGAATTCACCTGTGCGTGCGTTCCGCGCGGTCGGCGGCGTTCCCCGCTTCATGGCCCAGGGCAGCGGCGCCTGGATGACCGACGTCGACGGCCGGCGGTATGTGGACCTGGTCTGCTCGTGGGGCCCGCTGATCCACGGTCACGCCCACCCGGAGATCGTCGCCGCGGTGCAGGCCGCGGCCGCGCTCGGCACCAGCTTCGGCACGCCCACCGCGGGCGAGGTCGACCTGGCCGAGGAGATCGTCCGGCGCACCTCCGTCGACGAGGTGCGGCTGGTCAACTCCGGCACCGAGGCGACCATGACCGCGATCCGGCTGGCCCGCGGCTACACCGGCCGGTCGAAAGTGGTGAAGTTCGCCGGGTGCTATCACGGCCACGTGGACGCGCTGCTCGCCGCGGCCGGCTCCGGCGTCGCCACGCTCGGCCTGCCCGACTCGCCGGGCGTCACCGGCGCGGCGGCCTCCGAGACGATCGTCCTGCCGTACAACGACATCGACGCGGTGACCGAGGCCTTCGCGCAGAACGGCGCGGAGATCGCCGCGATCATCACCGAGGCGGCCCCGGGCAACATGGGCGTGGTGGCCCCGCGTGACGGCTTCAACCAGAAGCTGGCCGAGATCGCCCACGCGAACGGCGCGCTGCTGATCGTGGACGAGGTGATGACCGGCTTCCGGGTCTCCGCCGGTGGCTGGGCCGGGCTGCACCCGGTCGACGCGGACCTGTTCACCTTCGGCAAGGTGATGGGCGGCGGCCTGCCCGCGGCGGCGTTCGGCGGCCGGCGGGAGATCATGTCCCGCCTCGCCCCGGCCGGCCCGGTCTACCAGGCCGGCACGCTCTCCGGGAACCCGCTGGCGTGCGCCGCCGGCCTGGCCTCGCTGCGGCTCGCCGACGCCGACGTCTACAAGCGTCTCGACGAACTGGCCGGCACGATCGGCTCGCTGGCCACGGCCGCGCTGAGCGCCGCGGGGGTCGCGCACCACGTGTCGTACGCGGGGAACATGTTCTCGATCTTCTTCACCGAGACCCCGGTCGTCGATTACGAGTCGGCGAAGACCCAGGACGCGGCGGCGTTCAAGGCGTTCTTCCACACCATGCTGGCGCGCGGGGTCTACCTGCCGCCGAGCGCGTTCGAGTCGTGGTTCGTCTCGACCGCGATCGACGACACGGCGCTGGAGCAGATCGCTTCCGCGCTGCCACACGCGGCGCGAGCCGCTGCAGGGAGTCAGGCATGACCGACTGCACCGAGCGGCAGCCACCCGCAGCGGATCAGCCGGCCTCGCAGGCGAGGGCCACGAGGGCATGCCCAGGAGGCGCAGCGTGACCGAGTTGACGAAGACGACGGTGCATGTGTTCCGGCACGGTGAGGTCTTCAACCCGACCAAGATCCTGTACGGGCGCCTGCCCGACTTCCACCTCTCCGAGCTCGGCCACCAGATGGCGAAAGCCGCAGCCCAGGCCCTCTCCGGGCGGGACGTGACGCACGTCGTGGCCAGCCCGCTGGAGCGCGCGCAGGAGACCGCCGCGCCGATCGCCGCCGAGTTCAAGCTGGACATCGCGAGCGACGTGCGGCTGATCGAGAGCGCGAACTTCTTCGAGGGCAAGAAGGTGTCGGTCGGCGACGGCGCGTTCAGCAACCCGCGGAACTGGTGGGTGCTGCGCGACCCGATCACCCCGTCCTGGGGCGAGGCGTACATCGCGATCGCGCAGCGCATGTTCGAGGCGGTGCAGGCCGCCCGGGTCGCCGCCGAGGGCCACGAGGCGGTCTGCGTCTCCCACCAGCTGCCGATCTGGACACTCCGGAGATACGTCGAGGGCAAGCGCCTGTGGCACGATCCGCGTAAGCGGCAGTGCGGGCTGGCCAGCCTGACCTCGTTCCGCTTCGAGGGGTCCAAGGTGGTCGGCATCGACTACACCGAGCCGGCCGCGCATCTGGTCGCACTCTCCGCCACCGCCAAGACCGCCAAGGGAGCCTGACCGTGCGCCGTCTCGTCGCTGTCGCCCTCGCCTCGGTCGCTGCCGCCGGCGCCCTGGCCGGCTGCGGCGGCGGCAACAACTGGGCGAAGAACTGCACCACCACGAACGGCGTGGTGGAGTGCGACGTGGCGGACCGTCCGCAGGTCGGCGCGGTCACCGGCGACCTGCTGCAGGGCGGGACCTATGACGTGGCCAACGACCGCGGCAAGGTCGTCGTCGTCAACTTCTGGGGCTCCTGGTGCGCTCCGTGCCGTGCCGAGGCCGCCGACCTGGAGAAGACGTACCAGGCGACGAAGTCGAAGAACGTGACGTTCCTCGGCATCAACTCGCGCGACGACAAGGACTCGGCGAAGGCGTTCGAGAGGGGCCGGGTCACGTACCCGAGCATCTACGACTACGACGGCGACGTGGCGCTGAAGTTCGACGTGACCCAGACCAGCACTCCGGCCACCCTGATCCTGGACCGCCAGGGCCGGATCGCTGTCGCACTGCGGCGCTCGACCACCGTGGCGGAGCTGCAACCCCTGGTGGAACGGGTGGCGGCGGAGGCGAACGGCTGATGGGCACCGCCTTCCGCGACGCCGCGCTCAGCGCCCCGCTGCTGCTGGCGGTCGGCGCGGCCCTGATCGCCGGCCTGGTCAGCATCCTCTCGCCGTGCGTGCTGCCGCTGGTCCCGGGCTACATCGCGTACGTGACCGGCCTGGCCGGCTCGGATCTGGAAGCGGTGGTCGGCACCTCCACGGAGCCGACCAGGTCGCGGACGGCGCTGAAGAGCCGCGTCCTGGCCGGCAGCCTGCTCTTCGTGCTCGGCTTCTCGGTGGTCTTCTCGCTGGTGGTCACGCTGGTGGCCAACGTCGCGTTCACCCTGCAGACCAACCGGGACACGCTCAACCTGATCCTCGGCGTGCTGATCATCCTGCTCGGCGTGATCTACCTGGGCTGGATCCCGGGGCTCCAGCGGGAGGCCCGGATCAGCAAACTGCCGGCGGCCGGCCTGCTCGGCGCCCCGGTGTTCGGCGCGATCTTCGCGGTCTCCTGGCTGCCCTGCACCGGCCCGACCCTGGGCGCGGTGATCGGCCTGGCCACCACGACCGGCAGCACCGACCGCGCGGTGATCCTGGCGCTCGCCTTCAGCCTCGGGCTGGGCGTGCCGTTCATCCTGTTCGGTCTCTTCTTCCGCAAGTTGATCGGCGTCTTCAAGGCGATCCGGCGCAACAGCCGCTGGGTCACCCGGGTCGGCGGCGTGCTGCTGATCGCGGTCGGTGTCACCCTGGTCAGCGGCCAGTGGCTGGTCTTCCTGACCTGGCTGCAGACCGCGTTTCCCTTCTTCGGCGACGGGACGCTGCTGTGACGATCCTCGACGAACGTCCGGAGACCGCCGAGGTGCCGCCGCCGCGCCGGGTGAACCCGTTGTGGGCGCTGCTGCGTAACTCATGGCGGCAGCTGACCAGCATGCGCACCGCGCTGGTCCTGCTCTTCCTGCTGGCCGTCGCCGCGATCCCGGGCTCCTACTTCCCGCAGACCTCGGTGAACCGTGAGAAGGTCTCGCAGTACTACACCGCGCATCCGCAGCTGGCGCCGTGGGTGGACAGGCTGGGCGGCTTCGACGTCTTCGCCTCGGCCTGGTTCGCGGCCATCTACCTGCTGCTGTTCACCTCGCTGATCGGCTGTGTGCTGCCCCGGCTGCGGGACCACGCCCGTGCGCTGCGGAGCGTGCCGCCGGAGGCGCCGAAGCGGCTGGAGCGACTCCCGCAGCACGCCCCGGCCCGGCCCGGCCCGCAGCCCCCGGCCGAGGTCGCGAACGGCCTGGCCCGCACGCTGCGCGGCAAGCTGTTCCGGACCCGGGTGCGCGAGCTGCCGGGCGGGCGGTTCTCGGTCGCGGCGGAGAAGGGCTACCTCAAGGAGACCGGTAACCTCCTCTTCCACTTCGCCCTGCTGGCGGTGCTGATCGGGGTCGGTTTCGGGCACTGGTACGGCTGGCACGGCAACCGGATCCTGGTCGCCGGCGAGGATCAGGGCTTCTGCAACTCGATCACGCAGTACGACGACTCCGCGCTCGGCCCGCGCGTGACCGCCGCCGACCTGCCGAAGTTCTGCCTGCGGATGACCGACTTCGAGGCCACCTACCAGAGCACTGGCCAGCCCAAGTCGTTCCTGGCGAACGTCGAGGTCAAGGAAGGGTCGGGGGAGTACCGGAAGGCGAACTTCACGGTCAACGACCCGCTGCGGCTGCACCACGCCAACGTGCACCTGATCGGCCAGGGCTACGCGCTGGAACTGCGCTACACCGATCGCTACGGCGCCTCGCAGACCAAGGTCGTCCCGTTCCTGCCCACCGACGGCATGCAGACCAGCGAGGGCGTCGCCCAGTTCCCGGACGTCAACATCGACCCGAACACCAACCAGCGCGACGACCGGCTGCAGGTCGGCTTCGAGGGCGTCTACCTGCCGACGGGTGGCGACGACGGCAGCGCCGTCTCGAAGTTCCCGGCCGAGAACAACCCGATGCTGTACCTGGCCGCCTACCGCGGGAACCTGGGTCTGGACGTCGGCAAGGCCGGTTCGGTGTACGCGCTGAACCGTGGCCAGATCAGCAACGGCGAGCTGAAGAAGATCAGCGGCGATCGCCCGCAGGCGCTGAAGCCAGGCCAGTCGTGGACCCTGGACGACGGCACGAAGCTGGAGTTCGTCGGCACCCGCAAGTACGCGACGCTGTCCATCCGATACGACCCCACGCAATCGTTGATGCTGGTCGGCGCGGTGCTCGGGCTGATCGGCCTGATGCTCTCGCTCTTCGGACACCGCCGCCGCATCTGGTTCGTGGTGTCCCCAGCCAACGATCAGGAAGCCGGCGGTAGCGTGGTCGAAGCCGGTGGTCTGCCCCGCACCGACTATCCAGGTTTCGCGGCCGAGTTCGCCGCGCTGACCGGGCACGCCGAGGAAGGAAAGCCCTGATGGCGGAGTTGTCCAACCAGCTCATGGCGCTGACCGTGCTGGCCTATCTGGCCGCGATGGTCTGCTACGCGGGTGAGTACGCGTTCGGCAAGCGCAGCCACGTCGGCCGTGCGGCCGCCCGCCAGCTGGTCGGTGCGGGCGCGCCCGTCGACGAGCAGGTCCCGGTCGTCGCCGCCGGAGAGAAGATCGGTCGCGGCGAGTGGTCCGGCCGCATCGCCGCGGTGCTCAACGTCATCGCCCTGGCCCTGCACTTCGGCACGCTCGTCACGCGGGGAATCGCGGCCGACCGCATGCCGTGGGGCAACATGTACGAGTACATCCTCTCCGCCACCTTCGTCGGGTCGGCGGTCTGGGTGGGCGTGCTGCTGCGCCGCCCGATCCTGCGGCACCTCGGCCTCTTCTCGTCGCTCGCCCTGGTGGTGCTGCTCGGCGCCGCGGCGCTCGTCGCGTACACCCCGGTCGGCCCGCTCGTCCCGGCCCTCCACTCGTACTGGTTCATCGTCCACGTCTCGACAGTGATCATCTCGTCCGGCATCTTCCTGATCGGTGCGGTGCCGGCGCTGATGTTCCTGATCAAGAACGGTTACGACGAGGGCAGGCGCACCTTCCCGTACACACTGGGCAAGCGCGTCCCCACCCCGGCCGTGGTGCTGGAGCGGCTGACGTTCCGCCTGCACGCCTTCGCGTTCCCGCTGTTCACGTTCGGCGCGCTGATCGCCGGGCCGCTGTGGGCCGAGGCGTCCTGGGGCCGTTACTGGGGCTGGGACCCGAAGGAGGTCTGGGCGTTCATCTCCTGGATCGTCTACGCCGCCTACCTGCACGCCCGCGCTACGCCGAGCGTCAAGCGCACCGTCGCAACGTGGATCGCCCTGCTCGGCTTCGTGACGATGCTGATGAACCTCTTCGGCGTCAACCTCTTCTTCGAAGGCCTCCACAGCTACGCCAACGCCGGCTGACGACCTCCCCGACCCGACCCGACCCGGTCCGGCTCGCGCCGCGGCTCGCCCTCCCGGCTGGCGCTCATGGTCGTCATTCCTGCCTCATGACAACCGTGAGCACCAGCCGATAACCGCGAGCCCCGGCTCCCTCCGGCACGCGGCGCGGGTCGGGCCAGTAGTTGGTGCTCACGGTTGTTCCGGTGACCGGAATGGAACCCTGAGCGCCAGCCGGGCTCGTGGCGCGCGCTGCGGCCCGGGCCAGGGCGTGGCCCGGCGGGAACGACGGCGCGCGCTGCGGCCCGGGCCAGGGCCGTGGCCCGGCGGGACGACCGAGGGCGGTCAGGTGGGGCAGTTGCCGGCGTTCCAGGTGTCGAAGCGGGTGACCCAGTCGAGGCAGTACCCGCCGCTGCGCTGCTGCTGGCCGGGCGCGACCCCGGTCAGCGTGCTCACGTCCTCCCGCCAGAAGCGGGACGCCCCACCCGCCGCCGGCCGCAGCTGGACGTTGTCGACCTTCACCGGCGGCACGTCGATCCGTCCCGGTCTCTTCGCGTCGGCGTGCACCTCGACGTACTGCTCGACGAACGCGCTGCCCCCGATCGGCAGCTTCTGCGCGGTGAGCAGATTCCACCGGTTGCTCCACCACAGCCACGCCTGCCACATCCCGCCCGAGTCGGTGTGCAGGTCCAGCCAGACGGTGTCACCGGCCTTGATCGGGTACTGGTCGTAGAACTGCCACGCCTTGGTGTTCGTGTTGTAGGTGTAGACGTGGGGCTGCCCGGGCGAACGCCAGCCGGTCTCCGCCCATCCGGCCTCCAGCCAGGCGATGTTCCCCTTGCCCAGGTCGCGCTTGACCATGAACCGGCCGGCGACGAAGTCGTACGTTCCGGCTCGCACGGTGCCGTCCACCACGCCGAACCGCCCGGACACCCCACTCCATTCGGCGGCCGTGCCCGCCCCCAGGTGGTGATAGCCGCTGGGGGTGAACCCGGGTGACTTCGACGTCCGTACCGCCGACTCGGTGGGAGCAACCCGGCAGGCACCCGGCGCCGATGCGGAGGCCGGCGCCGGAGGTGGCCGGTCCGAGGCCGGACCGGGGGCGCAGATCGGCAGCCGGGCGGGCCGCGCGGAGTCGGCGGGGGCGGTGACGGCCAGCGCTGCCAACAGGCCACCCAGCGCGAAGCACCGGGCCGTCCTGTGGAAAGTCACGATCCCTCAACGCGAATCACAGATCACGAGTGACGGCCCCGGCACGCTTGCACGCCGGCGCGGTGCCAGACTGGTGCGCATGGCGTCTCGTGGGTTTCCCTATGCCGATCTGCAGAGCTTCCTGGCCGCTCTCGAGCAGGCCGGTGAGCTGCGCCGGATCACCGTCCCGGTGGATCCGACGCTGGAGATCAGCGAGGTGGTGACCCGCACGGTCCGGGCGGGTGGCCCGGCGCTGCTGTTCGAGAAGCCGACCCGCGGCGAGATGCCGGTGGCGATCAACCTGTTCGGCACCGAGAAGCGGATGGCGATGGCGCTCGGCGTCGAGACGCTCGACGAGATCGGTGACCGGATCGGCGCGCTGGCCCGGCCGGAGCTGCCGGTCGGCTGGTCAGGGATCCGTGAGGGCATCGCCAAGGTGCTGCAGCTCAAGTCGGTGCCGCCGAAGAAGGTGAAGGTCGCGCCCTGCCAGGAGATCGTGCTCAAGGGCGACCAGGTGGACCTGGGCCGGCTGCCCGGCCTGCAGGTCTGGCCCGGTGACGGCGGCATCTTCCACAACTTCGGGCTGACTCACACCAAGCACCCCGAGACCGGCAAGCGCAACCTGGGTCTGTACCGCTTGCAGCAGCACTCGAGGAACACGCTCGGCATGCACTGGCAGATCCACAAGGACTCGACCGCCCATCACGCGGTCGCGGAGCGGCTCGGCCAGCGCCTGCCGGTGGCGATCGCGATCGGCGCCGACCCGGTGGTCTGTTACGCGGCGAGTGCCCCGCTGCCGGGCGACATCGACGAGTATCTGTTCGCCGGCTTCCTGCGCGGCGAGCGGGTGGAGATGGTCGACTGCGTGACCGTGCCGCTGCAGGTCCCGGCGAACGCGCAGGTGATCCTGGAGGGCTACCTGGAGCCGGGGGAGCGGCTGCCGGAGGGCCCGTTCGGCGACCACACGGGTTACTACACGCCGGTCGAGCCGTTCCCGGTGCTGCACATCGAGTGCATGACCATGCGTAAGGATCCGATCTACCACTCGATCGTCACCTCCCAGCCGCCGCAGGAGGATCACGGGCTGGGCAAGGCGACCGAGCGGATCTTCCTGCCGCTCGCCAAGATCCTGATCCCGGACATCGTCGACTACGACATGCCGGCCGCCGGGGTCTTCCACAACTGCCTCATCGTGTCGATCCGCAAGCGCTACCCGAAGCACGCGCAGAAGGTGATGAACGCCATCTGGGGCGCCCACCTCATGTCGCTGACCAAGCTGATCGTGGTGGTGGACGAGGACTGCGACGTTCATGACTACAACGAGGTCGCGTTCCGGGCTTTCGGGAACGTCGACTACGCGCGGGACCTGTTGCTGACCGAGGGGCCTGTGGACCACCTGGACCACGCGTCCTACCAGCAGTTCTGGGGTGGCAAGGCGGGAGTCGACGCCACCCGCAAGTTGCCGGCCGAGGGCTACACCCGCGGCTGGCCCGAGGAGATGGTGATGAGTCCGGAGGTCACGAGCCTGGTGGACAAGCGCTGGAAGGAATACGGCATATGACGGCGGTCGCGCCAGAGAAGCCCGGCAAGGTCAAAGCCTTCCTGCGGCTGGTCATGATCGAGCACTCGATCTTCGCGCTGCCGTTCGCGTACCTGTCGGCGCTCGTCGCGATCGACCGGGACGGGACCGGGCGGCACTGGGGCGATCTCGTCCTGGTCACGGTCGCGATGGTGTCCGGGCGGACGTTCGCGATGGCGGCGAACCGGATCCTCGACCGCAAGATCGATGCGTTGAATCCCCGTACGCAGAATCGGGAGCTCGTCACCGGCGCGGTGAGCGTCCGCACGGCCTGGACCGGCGCGATCGTCTCGCTGGTCGTCCTGGTCGTGGCGGCCGGCCTGCTCAACCCGCTCTGCCTGGTGCTGTCCCCGCTCGCGGTGATCCCGCTGGTGATCTACCCGTACGCGAAGCGGTTCACGAACTTCCCGCACTACGTGCTCGCGCTCGCCCAGGCGGTCGCCCCGGTCGGCGCGTGGCTGGCGATCACCGGCACGTTCAGCGGCTCCGGGCCGGCCTGGGTGCTCGGCGTCGCGGTCGGCCTGTGGATCGGTGGCTTCGACATCATCTACGCCTGCCAGGACGTGGAGGTCGACCGCCGGATCGGGGTGCACTCCACCCCGGCCCGCTTCGGTGTCCGGAACGCTCTGATCATCTCCACCATCACGCATGTGGTGTCCTTCGCGCTATTCGTCACGTTCGGCCAGTGGGTCGGCCTCGGCTGGCTCTGGTGGATCGGTCTGGCGGTGACCGCGGCCGGCCTGATCTACCAGCACGTGGTCGTGACCGTGAACGATCTCTCCAAGGTCAACCGTGCGTTCTTCACCGCCAACGGCTTCATCGCGATCGCGCTGTTCGTCTTCGCGCTGCTCGATCTGATCCTGCTGTAACCGAATCGACGACGGCCTCCGTCTTATCCGCGTGAGCGATAGCGAGGCCGAGTTCCGGACGTTCGTCGCCGCGCGGATGGAGTCGCTGCGCGGGCTGGCGTACCTCACGTGCGGCGACTGGCAGGCGGCCGAGGACGCGGTGATGGCCGCCCTGTCGAAGCTCTACGTCAAGTGGAGCCGCGTCGAAAATCCGGACGCCTATGCGCGTACGGCCGTGGTCCGCGCCGCGATCGACGAAACCCGCCGCCCGTGGTGGCGCCGGGAGCGGGCGCACGGCCACGCGATGCCGGACCGGGTCGTCCCGGACGGCGCCCCGGTCGTCGACGAGCGTCTCCGGATGCGCGCGGCGCTGAGCCGCCTGCCCGCCAAGCAGCGCGCGGTGATCGTGCTGCGCTTCCTGGAGGGTCTGAACGTCCAGGAGACCGCGGCGGCCCTCAAGTGCCCGGAAGGCACCGTCAAGGCCTACACCTCGCGAGGTCTCGACGCGCTTCGGCAGATTCTCGGCACTGAGCTGGAGGCCCGTCATGAAGCAGCTTTCTGACCTGCTCCGGGAGGCGAAGGCGGACGCGCCGCCGATGCGTTACGACGTCGGCGACGTGGTGGCCCTGGGACGCCGGAGAAGGAACCGCCGGACCGCGACGTGGGCGGTCGCCGTGGCGGTGGTGGTGGCGACGGCCGGGGTGGCGCTGGTCGTGCCACGGGGGCCGGCCGCCGTCCCCACCCCGCCGGTGGCCTCGCCGACCTCGGTCGCGCCGTCCGCGACCGGGCCGTTCTACAACTACTCGTTCCGGGGCTTCACCGTGCCCGGTTACCGGGTCACTCCCAGCCGGCTGACCCTGGACTCCAGCTTGGCCACCGTGTTCAAGGCCGGATCGTCAGGGCTCGAGCAGGAGGCGCAGGCGAGCGTCGAGGCGTATCGCCCCGGCGTCGAGCCTCGGATTGAGGGGACGGTCACGGAGACCGAGCCGATCAACGGTCACCGGGCGTTCTGGAACGACGACCTGCTCTATTGGGAGTACGCGGAGGGCCTGCTGGCCTCGGTCGGCGGCAAGGTCTCCCGGGCGGAGCTGCGGACCCTGGCCACCGCGTTCGTCCCCGGTCGGGGTCAGCCCTCGCGGGTGGCGATGAAGGTCGGCTACCTACCGGCGGGATACCGGCTGGTCACAGTCAGTGAGTCGTTCTCCGGCTCCTACGTGGAGCTGGTTCCCGAGGCGGGAGTGCGGACGATGGCGAGCCGCCCGGGGGAGAACCTGACCACGATGACGATCCCGGGCGAACTCGCGATCGCCGTCACGATCCCGCGGGACGGCCTGCCCAACCCGGCGAAGCTGACCTGTGCCGACAAGGGTGGCTGCCGGGTGGCGGTGGGCGGCGGCTATCGACTGAGCGTGAACGGCGAGGGCATGACGACGGCGGAACTCAAGAAGATAGCCCGGGCGGTCGTTGCCGTCACCGACCCCGGAAAGGCGTCGACCTGGCTCGACGCGGATGAGGCGTTCCCCACCTCAGCCCTGCTCACCGGGATCAAGTAGCACACTGGAAGCATGCGTGAACCGTGGATCATCGGCGTCTCCGGCGCCTCCGGCACCCCGTATGCGAAGGCGGTGATCGGAGCGCTGCTGGACGCTGGCGAGTCCGTCGACCTGGTCGTCTCGAGGGCGGCCAGGTTGACGCTGCTGGACGAGACCGGCGCCACGATCCGGGACGCGCACTGGAAGGACGACGTCGCGGCGTGGCTGGGCCGTGAGCTGGGCGACCTGACGTACTGGCCGGCCGGCGACCTGGCGGCCGGGCCCAGCAGCGGGTCCTATCCGGCGAAGGGGATGGCCGTGGTCCCGGCGAGCACCGCGGCCTGCGCGGGGATCGCCATCGGCCTCTCGAAGGACCTGCTGCAGCGCGCAGCCGAGGTCAATCTGAAGGAGCGCCGGCGGACTGTCGTGGTGCCTCGGGAGACTCCGGTGACCCGGAGCCACCTGGAGCATCTGATTGCCCTGCTCGATGCCGGTGCGGTGGTGCTGCCGGCCAGTCCCGGTTTCTACGGGTCCGGTGCAGACGCCACCGCACAGCAACTCATCGATTTCATTGCGGGCAAGGTGCTGGACTCGCTAGGGGTGGAACACACCCTGATGCGGCGATGGAGCGGACAAATCGGTGAGCGCTAGCGCAGACCGTTCGGCGGGCCGTAACCCGCGCCCGGGTTGGTCGGGCCGCTGTTCCGCGGCTTGTTCGCCGCGTCGTCCTCGCGCATCTCCTCGATCACGCCGTCGCCCTCAAGCAGGGCTTTGACTTCGGATTCGCGGAATCGGCGGTGTCCACCCGGAGTACGGATGCTGCCGATACGGCCGGCTGCGGCCCAGCGCGTGACCGTTTTCGGATCGACGCGAAACAATGCGGCCACCTCGCCCGGTGTCAGCAGACGGTCTCCAGTGTCCACAACCCCCTCCTCGGTTCTGTTTTCTGGAGCGGCCGGTGGTCACACTGAGTGTCGGCATGCTCGATCGGGACGTAAAGCCATTAGAGCACCGCCCCTACGGCAAGTCCGTGAAATGCGGAAAAAGCCCCGATTGCGACAACGATCATTATCCTGCCCCCCATTCGCCGCTACCGGGCGTGAGTGCCGGCGAGCCACCCGATTAGGGTTTCACACATGGACTCCATCGACCTCCGGCTGATCGACCTGCTACGGGAGAACGCGCGCTCGTCGTACGCCGAACTGGCTCGCAAGGTCGGGCTCTCCGCCCCCGCGGTGCATGAACGTGTGGGTAAGCTCGAAGCCGCCGGCACGATTCGCGGTTACCGGGCCGACGTCGACCACGAGGCGGTCGGCCTCGGTGTCACGGCGTTGATCGGCATCGTCGAGGACTCCGGCGCCGACACCGACGACGTGCTGGCCGCGGTCCGCGCCATGCCCGAAGTGGAGAGCTGCTATTTCATGGCAGGCGTCGAGTCCTACCAGTTGATCGTCCGGGTCGGCACGATCGCGGAGCTGGAGCAGCTCATTGTCCGCATCAACCGCACTCCCGGCGTCGCCTCGACCCGCACCGCGATCGCCCTCTCCACCAAGTGGGAGAACCGCCCTCAGCCGGGCGTAGCCTGAAAGCACATTCCCGATTCGGTACGCCGTGACGCGCTCGCCGCGTCCTGCGGTGCCGTGCATCGGCACCGACGCCTGTGTCCCGGCCGTCGGCGGGCGGCTCATGCGGCAGGGCGGATCGCGTCACCCCGCACGTTGCCCGTCCCGCGCGTCGTCACCCCGCGCGTTGTCGGTCCCGCGTGCGGCTCCCGTGCTGCGTGGGGCGGGCGGCTCATTGCCGTACGGCGAAATGGGTTGAACTTGAACGAAGCGGACCACAGGCACGGCAGCATCTAGGCCACATCGATGCGTCGTGATTAACTCCCGCGCGTGGAAGATCCTTCGCGTCCGGAGCACCCCGAGCATTTCGCGTCCCCGGAGAACCCGGCGCCCGCCGTGCATCAGGGCTCGGCGCTCCCCGTGCACCCGGCCCAAGAGCAGCCGGCGACCTTCCCGTACCTGGCCCAAGGGCAGCCGGCGACCTTCCCGTACCCGGCCCAAGGGCAGCCGGCAACCTCTCCGTACCCGGCACAAGGGCAGCCGGCATCCTTCCCGTACCAGGGTCCAGGGCAACCGCCGTCCTTTCCCTACCCGAGTCCGGGGCAGCCGCCGACCTTTCCGCCTCCGGGCTCGGGATGGCCGCAGTTCGCCGGATATCCGGCGCCCGCGCCGCCGCGGCGTTCGCGGAAGCCGGCCCTCCTCGCCGCGCTGACCGTGGTGGCGCTCGCGGTCGCCGGCGGGATCCTCTTCTGGGCGCCGAAGGACGACGCCGCGGTCGCGACCGCCACCCCGAAGCCGTCCCGTTCGGCCACCCCGTTCGAGCTCGCCGAGCAGCGCCTCGAACTGCAGGCGAAGGCACTGCGGGACGGGGACGAGAAGGGCTGGCTGGCCCCGGTCGACCCGGGCAAGGCGGTGCTGGTCGCACGGTACCGCGCGATGTTCCGCAACCTGCGCGCCCTGGAGATCAGTCACGCCGAGTTCCACAGCGACAAGCTCGAGGCCGCCGCGGGCAGGGTGGTGGTCCAGGCGGCGCTCGGTTACTGCTTCTCCGGCGTCACCTGCCCGGATTGGCACGGCAACTACGGTGAGGGCCCGGCCAAGTCCACCTACAAGCTGACGTTCCAGATCATCGGCGGGGTGTGGACGATCACCTCGCTGGACGACGCGACCGGTGTGAAGGACAACTACCTGCAGCCGGCGCCGTGGGACAACGCGGCGCTGACCCTGGTCAAGGGCGAGCGCGTGATCGTGGCCGGCCCGCGTAGCCAGGCAGCACGGCTGAAGCAGGTGCTGACGATGGCCGAGAAGGCCGCCAAGGTCGTCGACAAGTACGCCGGTTACGTCGGCAACCCGCAGAAGCGCTACCGCATCTACGTCGCCGACGAGAAGGGCTGGAAGAGCTGGTACGGCGGGGTCAAGCAGGACTGGATCGTCGGCTACGAGATGCCGTTGAACTCGACCGGCGGTGACATCATCCTGCGTGCCAAGTCCAGCACGAACGCGCGTCAGCTCGCCGTGACCGTCCAGCACGAGCTGACGCACGTGGTCACGCTGGGCGGCGACGACTGGGCGTCCGACAACGATCAGTGGCTGGTCGAGGGCATCGCGGAGTATGTGGGCGCGCTGCCGCGGAAACCCCAGGACACCGACAACCGCGACGTGCTCGCCGAGTCGTTCAAGAAGCGCGGCATGCCGAAGACGATGGCGCTGCCGTCACTGTCCGACGACGCGGACGATCTGACCGTCAACACGCTCTACGCGATGGGGCACTACGCGACGTCGTGCATGGCTGACAAGTTCGGCGAGCGCAAGCTGTTCCAGTTCACGAACCTGGTGCTGCGCGAGTCGAAGCAGCCCGACGAGGCGTCCCGGACCGCTTACGGCAAACCGTTCTCGGCCGTCGACAAGGCGTGCCTCAGCTGGATTCGGCAGCGGGTCTGACGCCGGGCTCCACCCGTCGCGCCAGGCTCGGATAGTCGACCACGAAACCGTCGTCGTCGACCGTCAGATCGGCCGAGAACGTCTCGCCGGCGAACCGCACCCGACCCTCGCCCAGCGGCGTGTAGATCTGATCCGCCTGAACCACCTCCAGGCTCGGCACCAGCACCCACGCGACGCTGAGCCGATGCGAGAGCCCGGCCTCACCGCGCAGCAGGCCGAGGCGGCGGATCGGCAACGTGTTGGTCAGCGGCGAGCAGCCCAGATCCACGTCGAACGCCCCGAACAGCCGGTCCGGATCCTCGATCCCGGGCAGGCCGGCGCGGGCGTGCCCGGCGGCTGCCAGTGCCGCGTCCAGGTCGCCCTGCTCGGAGGTGGTCACCCGCCAGCGACCGGACGCCAGTTCCAGCCGCACCCCGCGCGCCCAGCCGGCGCCCTCGGTCCGCACGTCCAGCGAGGCGCTCGCCCAGCCGGGATCGGTCTGGATCTCATACCGGCAGGAGTAGGCGACCGGCGTCGCGGCCAGCGCCACGCCCTGCGCATACAACCCGTTCCGTGCGTCGAGACGCACATGCTCGCTGCCGGGGACATCCCGGCGTTCCCAGAACAATCCAGCAGACAGCATGCCCATACCGGCAAGCTACCCGGCTTCGTCCCGGCAGAAGCGCCCGCAGCGCAGGTTTCGCCGCGTTCGATTCTTCCCGTACGGCCATGAGCCGCCCGCCCAGCGCCTGTGGACAGCCTGTGGATAACGGCAAGCCCCGGCTCGCAGTGCGAACCGGGGCTTGCCTGACAACTCAGTTCAGATGATCAGTGGCTGCGAGCCGGGCGCGCCGTGTTGAAACGGCCCGGGGCCTCACGACGGTCGGTGCGCTGCCCGTCCCGGCGCTGGCCGGCCGGACGGTCACCGAAAGCCCGGTCGGTCCGCGGCCGGTCACCGAAGCGCCGGTCACCACCACGGTCACCGAAGCTCCCGCGCTCGCCGGAACCGGCGGCCTGCCGGTCGCCCGCGGGACGGTCACCGAAACCCCCGCGGTCACCCGCCGGACGGTCACCGAAGCTGCCGCGCTCGCGGTTGGGGCGGTCGCCGAAGCTGCCACGCTCACCGGCCGGACGGTCACCGAAGGTGCCGCGCTCCCGGTTCGGCCGGTCACCGTAAGCGGGACGGTCGCCTGCCGGGCGGTCACCGCGGTAGCCACCACGGTCGTTCCGGTCGCCGTAGGAGCGCTGCGGACGGTCACCGTAGCGAGGCCGGTCACCCCGGTCGCCACCGAAGCGGCCACGCCCGCCACCGGACCGCTCACGACGCGGCTCCGGCTCCTCGATCACCGGGATGCCGCTCGGCTCCTGAGCACCGGTGATCGTGGCGAGCTTCTCGTCGCCCACCCGCACGCGGACCTCGGCCGGCGCGACGCCCGCCTTGGCCATCATCGCCTGGGTGGACCGGCGCTGCTTCGGCAGAACCAGCGTCACGACCGCGCCGGACTCGCCGGCCCGTGCCGTGCGACCGGCCCGGTGCAGGTAGTCCTTCGGGTCCTTCGGCGGGTCCACGTGCACGACCAGGGAGACCCCGTCGACGTGGATGCCCCGGGCGGCCACGTCCGTGGCGACCAGGACGTTCGTCCGGCCTTCCTTGAACTCGGCAAGGGTCCGGGTGCGCACCCGCTGGGTCTTGCCGCCGTGCAGCGCACCGGCCCGCACCCCGACCGCGTGGAGCTGCTCGACCAGGCGGTCGACGCCCATCTGGGTCCGTGCGAAGACGATGGTCTTGCCGGCCCGGTTCGCGATCCACGAGGTGATCGGGAACTTCTCGGCCGGCGGGATCAGCAGCAGGTGGTGATCCATCGTGGACACGCTGGCCTCGGCCGGCGCGGTGGAGTGCGTCACCGGGTCGTGCATGAACCGCTTGACCAGGGTGTCGACGTCACCGTCCAGAGTGGCCGAGAAGAGCAGGCGCTGCGCGTTCTCCGGAGTCTTCGCCAGCAGATCGGTGACCTCGGGCAGGAAGCCCATGTCGGCCATCTGGTCGGCCTCGTCGAGAACCGTGACCTCGACGTCATCGAGCTTGCAGGCGCCCCGCTCGATCAGGTCGGCGAGCCGGCCCGGAGTCGCCACGATGACCTCGACGCCGCGGCGCAGAGCGTCCATCTGGCGGTCGTAGGGAACACCGCCGACAGCGGTCTTCAGGAAGACACCGACCGCGCGGCCGACCGGCATCAGCGAGTCGGCGACCTGCATGGCCAGCTCGCGGGTCGGAACCAGGATCAGAGCCTTCGGGTAGTGCGGCCGGGCCTTGCCGCCGAGGGCGGTGCGGGCCAGCACGGGCAGGCCGAAAGCGAGCGTCTTGCCCGAGCCGGTCTGGCCACGGCCGAGCACGTCACGGCCGGCCAGAGCGTCCGGCACGGTCGCGGCCTGGATCTCGAACGGGGTGGTGATGCCCTCACGGTTGAGGACTCGCACGATCTCGGCCGGAACACCCAGGTCGGCGAAGGTGCGGACCGGCTCCGGCTCGACGGCGGAGGGCTCGGCCTCGATGATCTCGACGGTCGCGGTGGTCTCGACGACCTCGGGGGCGGCGACGCTGGTCTCAGCGGTGTCGCTGCTCTTCGCGGCGGTGTCGCTGTCGTTCGCGGCGACGCTGCTGCTCTCGGGGGTGTTGCTGCTGTCGAAAACGGACGGGAACGTGCTGGGGTCAGCGAAAGTGGTCAAGAGAACCTCTCTACGGGGGCGCATGCTCGCGAATAGCCCGCCGCGGTTGTCGAGAACCGCCCGCTGAAATGCCCGCAAGAACGCCCGTGGCGCGCACCGGGTGGGCACGCCGCATGAATAACTGCCATAAGTGTACGTGTGAACGCTCGTGCTACCGACTGCATTCCCGTCGGGTAGTGGGGAGGCTCACCTCAGCGCACAACCTCGCCAGCTTAGAGCAGGTCTCCCCGAGCAGCAAACAGCGCGGGGAGTGAACGGCGTCGGCTCAGCCCGCGGTGCCCTTCAAGAGATCGGTGAAGCTGCTGCCGACGGTGAGGACGAAGACCAGGCTGACGGCGACCAGCAGACCCAGAACGATCAGCATGGCGATCACCACCTTGAGGTTGCCGCGGCGCTGGTCGACCTTCGCGTCGTGCCAGCCCTGCGCCAGGATGTGCCCGGTCAGCGAACCCGAGTTCTCCACCGGGTCGCCGACCGGCATCGTCATGTCGATCGCCGGGTGGCCGCCGGTGCTGCTGTAGACCTGACCGCCCGCGTTGCGCTGCGCGGACGCGGGGCTGTGCTGCGTCGGGATGTAGTTCACCGGCATGGTGGCGTCGATGTTCGTCGCGGCGGCCAGGTTCACCGGGAGTGTCATGTCACTCGTGCCGGGCGCGGCCAGGTTCACCGGCATGGTCAGGTCGGCGTTGCCGCCGGCCAGGTTGAGCGGCGTGGTGCGGTCGAAGTCGCCGTTCATGGCCGCGGAGGTCAGCGGCATCGTCATGTCCGGGTTACCCGCGGCGGTGCGGAGCGGCTGGGTCATTTCAGGGTTCGCCGGGGCCGGCGGGAAGCCGGGGATGCCGTTGGACATGGGCGGAAGGACTCCCGTCGGGCCGCCGCTCTCCGGCGGCATCGTGTAGTGAGGCAGACCGTTCCCGATCATCGGGGGCGGTGGGAACACCGGACCAGGGCCGGGTGGCGGCGCGGGCACCGGGCTGGGCCCGGGCGGACCGGGAACCGGGCTCGGCGCCGGACCAGGAACCGGGCTCGGCCCCGGGCCGGGAACCGGGCTCGGCCCCGGGCCGGGTGGAACCGGGGACGGGCCGGGGCCAGGCGGAACCGGAGCAGGCGCCGGCAGCGGCGGCACCGGCGAGGGGCCCGGACCGGGCGGAACGGGGCTCGGCGGGTACGGATCGGGCGCCGGGCCGGGAGGCGTGGGCGACGGACCCGGCTGGGGCCCGGGCGTGGGGAACGGACCCGGCTGCGGACCGGGGATGGGCCCGGGCGGCGGCTTGATCGGGTCCGGAACCGTGGGCTCCGGCTCGGCCGGTCTCGGCTCATTGGGCTTGTGCGGCGCCGGGACCGGGCGCGGGTCGCCCGGGCGAGGCTCACTCGGCCCCGGCTCGGTGGGCTCCGGCTTGCCCGGCTGTGGCTCACGCGGTTTCGGCTCGCTGGGCTGCGGCTTGTCCGGTTTCGGCTCGCTGGGCTGGGGCTCGCGCGGTTTCGGCTCGGTGGGCTTCGGGTCAGCGGGTTCGGCCGGCTCGGGGTCGGCCGGCTCCGAGGCCGGGTCGGCCGCCTCCGGCTCGGGGGAGGTCGCCTTGCCGTAGATGGTCGGGTGCTCCGACGTGGGAGTGCCGTAGACCCGGCCGGGCCCGCTCGTCGGCGCGGCCGCTGAGGCGGTGGGCTTGTCCGAGCTGGTCCCCGCGGAACCGCCGGCGTCCGAACTCGTCCGCGCGGAGTTCCTGGATTCCGGCGGGGCCGAGACCGGGGCCGAGCCGAAAGCCTTCGCACTGGCGACGACGGCCGGTGCCGAGCCGGAAGCCGGCGCGGCGGAAACAGGTGCTGAGCCAGAAGCGGGTGCGGCCGAAACGGGCGCTGAGCCGGAGACCGGAGCCGCCGAGACCGGGGCTGAGGCGGAAACAGTGGCCGGAGCGGCGGAAACCTGTGCGGACGCGGAGACCGTGGCGGGACGAGGGCCGGACGCGGCCCACAGGGCACCCGCCGCCGGTGGCGGAGGCGGCGCGTAGCCCTCGATGTCGCCCGCGGGCGACCGACCGGGTGGCGGCGTGGAGCTATCGCCGTCCCTGGTCGCCTGCTGCTCGTCCATGGGGCCTCCCGACCGCCGCTGCCGACGGGTTGAGGACGTCGGTCGCTGACCTTAACCGTGCCACATCAGTCGGTGTTGACGCACCCGGCATAGACCCGACCAGCCCTCCGACAAAACGGTCGAGGGCTGGTGCCTTGTTACCTGATTTCCGGACTAGTTGTCACTAGCGCCGGAGGAGGACGACGAAGCTTTCGCCGACGGGGAATCGGCCGACTTCGTCGTGGTGGTCGGCGTCGTCACGGTTGCCGACGTCGTCTTGGTTGCTGACGTTGTCTTGGTTGGCGACGTCGTCTTGGTGGCCGACTCACTGGTGGCCGCCGGCGAGGCGGGCGTGGACTCGTCGTCGCCATCGGAGCCGCCGGACGAGCTGCTGGACGGTTTCGGGCTTCCCGAGTCCGAGGGCTTCGGGCTCGTGCTCGTGGACGGGCTGCTCCCCGAGGTGCTCGGGCTGGGCGTCTGGACCGGAGTGCTCGCGGACGACCCCGGTTTCGGGCTGCTGGAGTTACCGCCGCCCGGCTTGGACGTGGTCGTCGACGGCTTCGGCGTCGCCGTCTTGCCCGGCTTCGGCGTGCTTGTGGTCGTGGTCGTCGGTGCGGGCGGCTCGACCTCGGAGTCCGGTGCGCCGAGGTCGACCGAGCCGAGACCGCCCTCGACCGAACCGAACACCCGGGTGGCGCCGAAGAGCGTGCCCCAGCGAACCGGGACGAGGCGCACGTTGAGACCGGTGCGCGGGGCCTCGACCATCATGCCGTTGCCCGCGTACATCGCGACGTGGTGGATGCCGGTCCAGCTGTTGGTGTAGCTCCAGAACAGCAGGTCGCCGGGGAGCAGCGAGTAACGGTCGACCGCCTTGTTACGGGTCTGCCAGTACTGATCGCGGGAGACGCGCACCAGGGGGAAGTTGACCGTGTGGTACGCCGCGTACATCAGGCCGGAGCAGTCGTACTGGTCCGGGCCTTCCTCAGACCACACGTACGGGTCGCCGCGCTGGGCGAGCGCGAACTGCAGCGCCTGGATTGCCCGCGGGTCGGCGCCCTGCCCGGTCTGGCCGGACAGGTACTGCGAGCCGAGCGCCTGGTCGGTCTGGCTGGCCAGGGTCTCGGCGGCGGTCAGCTCGGGCCGGTGGGCAGCCTCGTACTTGTCCTGGGCGGCCTGCTTCTGCTTGAGCTTGGTCTCCTGCTCCTGGTACTGCTTGAGCAGCGCGTCGTACTTCTCGTCGGCGGTCTGCCGCTCGTCGAGCGCGAGTTGCGCGGCGACCTGCGCGGACTCCAGGCGTTGCACCGCGGAGGAGTCGACCGGTTTCTCCCCGCGCTGCAGGCGGGCGAGCTGATCGAGGCTGAGCAGGCCGGAGTCGAGAGCGCCCGGCGGGACCGCCGCGGCCGCCTGCAGGCCCTGATTGGCGGCGGTCGTCGCCTCGGTCTGCGCGCCCTGCAGGTTGGTCTGCGCGTCGGCGACCTTCTGCTGGGTGACGGTGACCTGGGTCTGCGCGAGATCGCGGTCGGCTTTCAGCTTCAGCAGCTCGTCGCCGAGCTGGTCGATCGCGACCCGGCCCTTCTCGATCGTCTGCAGGACCGGGCTGGTCGCGGAGCCGGGGATGGTGCTGACCGTCGTGGTGCTGATCGGGGTGTTGGGCAGCACGAGCGAGCCGACCTGCGTGGGGCGCGAGCCGGAGTCCGGCACGCCCGCGGCGATCGGCTGATCACCATAGGGCGCCGCCATCGCCGGAACCGGCGCGAACAGCGCAGCCAGTGCCGCGGCGACCGCCGCCGAGATGGTGACGGGCAGCAATCGCGTAAGCACGGAACGTGATGAAACTGATCCGTACCGCAATGCCTTGGACATGAGCTCCCCGGTCCGCGACGGCCATCGGACCGTCGCTAGTCGTTCCTAAAGGTTCATACCTCAGCCGCGCACCGCTGTCGATCGAAAGAAGGTGAAAGGAGCCTGAGAATTTCTCGACTTGTCGGTGTCCACATCCGTTCTGCCTGATCAGCGAGCGTTGGCCAGGGTGTGGTGGAACACCCGGCGGCCCGTCGCCGTGTTCGCTGTCATAGGCGGCACGTAGGCTCGATGGCGAGAACCGGAAAGGGGCGCACATGGATGCCGGACTGAAGCGTGACCTCGAGGCGAAGGTCTACGCGGGTGAGCGGCTCAGCCGTGCGGACGGCATCGCGCTCTACGACAGTGACGACCTCGCCTGGCTCGGGCGCCTCGCACACCACAAGCGCACCCAGCTGAACGGTGACCGGGTGATGTTCAACGTCAACCGGCACCTCAACCTGACGAACGTGTGCTCGGCCAGTTGTGCCTACTGCTCCTTCCAGCGCAAGCCGGGGGAGAAGGACGCGTACACGATGCGCATCGACGAGGCGGTCGCCAAGGCCAAGGAGATGGAGGACGAGCAGCTCACCGAGCTGCACATCGTCAACGGCCTGCACCCGTCCCTGCCCTGGCGCTACTACCCCAAGGTGCTGCGCGAGCTGAAGGCGGCGCTGCCGAACGTGAAGCTCAAGTGCTTCACCGCCACCGAGGTGCAGTGGTTCGAGAAGATCAGCGGCCTCTCGGCGAGCGAGATCCTCGACGAGCTGATGGACGCGGGGCTCGAGTCGCTGACCGGTGGCGGCGCCGAGATCTTCGACTGGGAGGTCCGGCAGCACATCGTCGACCACAACTGCCACTGGGAGGACTGGTCGCGCATCCACCGGCTCGCCCACCAGAAGGGCATGAAGACCCCGGCGACGATGCTCTACGGCCACATCGAGGAGCCGCGGCACCGGGTCGACCACGTGCTGCGCCTGCGTGAGCTGCAGGACGAGACCGGCGGTTTCGCGGTCTTCATCCCGCTGCGCTATCAGCACGACTTCCACGACTCGGCGGACGGCAAGATCCGTAACCGGATCCAGGAGCGGACGACGATGGCCGCGCCGGCCGAGTCGCTCAAGACCTTCGCCGTCTCCCGGTTGCTCTTCGACAACGTGCCCCATCTGAAGAATTTCTGGGTCATGCACGGGCTGTCGGTGGCTCAGCTGTCGCTCAACTTCGGCGCCGACGACCTCGACGGCTCGGTGGTCGAATACAAGATCACGCATGACGCCGACTCGTATGGCACGCCCAGCACGATGCACCGCGACGATCTGCTCAATGTCATCTGGGACGCCGGTTTCCAGCCGGTCGAGCGCAACACCCGCTACGAGGTCGTCCGGGAGTATGAGAAGCCGGTCAGCCTGGCCGAGCGGCGCAGTGAGCCGCAGAAGGTCTGGGCCTAGGGTGATGCGATGACCCAGCAGCGGAGCACTGGCGGCCTGCGGCGCAACACCGGTCCGGTGGCGACGGTGGGTGATCTGCTCGGCGCGGCGTTCGCCGGTCTGGTCGTCGGCATCGTGGTGGTGCTCGTTCTGGAGGGCGTGCTCGCGCTGACCGGGGTGGCCCGGTTCGGGCAGACCAACGGCTGGCTGATCGTGATCCTGCCGGTGTGGCTCTTCGTCGAGCAGTTCCGGGCCGAGGCCTACGGGGCGGACCGGGTGCTCGCCGCGATTCTCGGCATCGGCTTCGGCACGGCCGCGGGCTTGACGATCGCCGGTGTGGTCGCGCCGTACACTCCTCCCCTGGTGAGCGGTGGCGCCGGCGCGGTGACCGCCACGGTCGTCCACTGCTTCGTCTGGTTCTACGGCCTCCGCTGGCTCCGTCAGCGGTCCGGCTGAGGGAGAGAGATCATGAGCCCCGCCATCAAGTACACGCTGGGTCGCATCGGCCTGTTTTTGATCGTGTTTGCGGCCCTCTTCCCGACGCCGTTGAATATCCTGGTCAAGGCCATGATTGCGTTTGTCGCGTCGGCTGCCTTCGCCTTCTTCCTGCTGCGCAACTGGCGTGACCAGATGGCCGAGCACCTCGCTGAGGCGGCCGCGCGCCGCTCGGCGGAGAAAGCGCGCCTGCGTTCCGCCCTGGCCGGCGACGACCAGGCCGCCGAGGCGGGCGACCGGGTGGCCGCCGCCGACGCCAAGACCCAGGCCGCCACGCACGACAAGACGCTGGCTGCTGCGCACGACAAGACCGAGGGTGCGGAGCAGGCTGTCGCGCGCGACGCGGAGCGGGCTGCGACTGGCGGCGGCAGCGCCGGGAGCCAGGTCGCGACCGACGGCAAGGACCAGGTCGTGGCCGACGCGGCGAGCGCCGCGGCCGCGGGCGCCGCGGACACCGGCGAAGGCCTGAAGACCGAGCACAAGACCGACGCCGGCAAGTAATCGCGCGCCGCGGCCCTGTCGGCGAAGCACCAATCCGACCGACAGAAGGACGTCATGAAACGTGTACTGATCGCTGCCACGGTGGCGGCCCTGCTGCTCACCGGTTGCGGCAAATCGGACGAGCCGGGCACGTCGCCCACCACGTCGGGTTCGGCCGCGGCCAGTTTCCCGGTCACGGTCGGTGCGCTCACGCTCGCCACCCGCCCGGAGAAGATCGTCTCGCTGAGCCCGACCGCCACCGAGATGCTGTTCGCGATCGGCGCCGGCCCGCAGGTGACCGCGGTCGACGACCAGTCGAACTTCCCGGCCGAGGCGCCGAAGACCGATCTGTCCGGTTTCAAGCCGAACGCCGAGGCGATCGCCGCGAAGGAACCCGACCTCGTGGTGCTCTCCGG
Organism: Actinoplanes cyaneus; assembly: GCF_016862095.1. Classification (GTDB taxonomy): domain Bacteria; phylum Actinomycetota; class Actinomycetes; order Mycobacteriales; family Micromonosporaceae; genus Actinoplanes; species Actinoplanes cyaneus. The sequence continues at coordinate 46,997 of NZ_BOMH01000049.1, read as the reverse complement.
CGACGCCGACCAGATCGTTGCTCAACTGGGCAAACTCAAGATCCCGACGTTGGTGTCGCCGGCCGCCGTGACGCTCGACGACACGTACCGGGAAATCGGAGATCTTGGGATTCTGACCGGTCACGCTGCCGAGGCCACAGCGGTCAGCGACCGGATGAAGACCGAGATCGATCAGATCGTGAAGTCGGTGCCGGCGCGGAGCAAGCCGCTCACCTACTTCTACGAGCTGGGGCCGGAGCTCTACACGGCGACCTCGAAGACGTTCATCGGTGGAGTCTTCAACCTGTTCGGGATGACCAACGTGGCCGACGCCGCGGACGCTGACGGCAGCAAGGGCGGTTACCCGCAGTTGTCCGCGGAGGCGCTGGTCAAGGCAAACCCGGACACCGTCTTCCTGGCCGACTCCAAGTGCTGTCAGCAGACCGCCGCGACGGTCAAGGCGCGGGCGGGCTGGTCCTCGGTCACGGCGGTGCAGAAGTCGCAGGTCTACGCGTTGGACGATGACATCGCGTCGCGCTGGGGTCCGCGTACCGTCGATCTCGTGAAGTCCGTGGCCGACGCGGTGAGCAAGATCTCGTGAGGCCGGCCGGGATGCGCCCGGCCTGGTTGGCGGCCGGCGTCGTGGCCGTGCTGGTCGCGGTCGTCGCCGGTCTCGCTTTCGGCTCGGTGTCGCTGCCGCCCGGCGGTGTCGCCGTCGAGCTGCTGAATCTCATCCCCGGGGTGCACCTGGACAGCGGACTCACCGAGCGCGAGGTGGCGATCCTCACCGAGCTGCGGCTGCCCCGGGTCGTGCTCGGTCTCCTGGTCGGCGCGATGCTGTCGCTGGCCGGCGCCGCGTATCAGGGCGCGTTCCGTAATCCGCTGGCCGACCCGCACCTGCTCGGGGTCGCCGCCGGGGCCGGTCTCGGCGTGACCGCGGTGCTCGTGCTGCGTCCGCCGGGGGCGGGTCTGCCGATCGGCGTGCCGGCGGCGGCGTTCGCGGGAGCGCTGATCGCGGTCGCGCTCACCTGGGTGCTCGGCGCCGCCGGTGGCCGCGATCGATCACCGTCGGCGCTGATCCTGGCCGGGGTCGCGGTCTCCGCGTTCCTCTCCGCGGTGCAGACCTACCTGCTGCAACGGCACGTCGAGTCGCTGCGCGAGGTGTACTCCTGGCTGCTCGGCCGCCTCGGGACGGCCGGCTGGCACGACGTGCTGGTAGTGCTGCCGTACACCGTGCTGACCGCCGCGATCATGCTCACCCAGCGGCGTGAGCTGGATGTTCTCACCGTCGGCGACGAGGAGGCGACGAGCCTGGGCCTGCACCCGCAGCGCAGCCGTTACCTGCTGATCGTGGCCGCGTCGCTGGGCACCGCCGCGGCCGTCTCGGTCTCCGGGCTGATCGGGTTCGTCGGCATCATCGTCCCGCACACGCTGCGGCTGCTGACCGGGCCGAGCTACCGGTCGTTGCTGCCGTTGTCGCTGCTCTTCGGCGCGGCGTTCCTGGCACTCACCGATCTGCTGGCCCGGGTCGCCGGCGGCGCCGCGGAGATCCCGATCGGCGTGGTCACGGCATTCCTCGGCGCACCGTTCTTCATCGTGGTGCTGCGCACCACACGATCGGCGGCGGCATGACGGCGGTCGAGGTCGTCGATCTGACGGTACGGCTGGACAACGCCCTCATCGTCGACCGCGTCACCCTCGACGTGGCCGGGGGCGAGTGGCTCACCGTGATCGGACCGAACGGCGCCGGCAAGTCCACCGCCCTGCGCGCCGTGGCCGGTCTGCTCCCGTTCGCCGGCACGGTGCGGCTGCACGGCCGGCCGATCGGCGAGTTGCACCGGCGGGAACGGGCCAGGACGGTCGCCGTGGTCGTCCAGAACCCGGTCGTCCCAGCCGCGATGACCGTTTTCGACTACGTCCTGCTCGGGCGTACGCCCTACATCGCGCCGCTCGGCCGCGAATCCGCCACCGACCTGGCCACCGTCGAGGAGGAGTTGACCGCCCTCGACCTGGTCCCGTTCGCGAGCCGCCGCCTGGACACGCTCTCCGGTGGGGAGCGGCAACGGGTCTTCCTGGCCCGGGCGCTTGCCCAGGGCGCCCGGATCCTGCTGCTCGACGAGCCGACCAGCGCCCTGGACATCGGCCACCAGCAGGAGGTTCTCGAACTCGTCGACCACCTGCGAGCCTCGCGGGGCCTGACCGTGCTCGCCACCATGCACGACCTGTCCACCGCGGGGGAGTACGCCGACCGCATGGTCCTGCTGTCGGCCGGCCGGGTCGTGGCGGCCGGCACTCCGGCCGAGGTGCTGACCGAGGCGAACCTGGCCGAGCACTACCGGGTCCGGGTGCGGGTCATCCCCGGCGAACACGGTCCGCTGGTCGTCGCGGTCCGCTCCTGACCCTGGGAACGGCAAGCGCATCGCCGCCGGAGAGGCGCGCCGCGGCCGTACCGGGAAATGGGCAAGCGTGCGGGGAAGCGGCCCGGCGCCGGCGGGAACGGTCTTCAGCGGCTCGCGGCGAGCAGCGCGAACATGGCGCCCTGCGGATCCGCCAGAACCGCGTAACGGCCGATGGCGATCGTCGTCGGCGGGCTGATCACCCGGCCGCCGAGGGCGAACGCGTGCTGCGCGGCCATGTCGCAGTCGGTGACCGCGAAGTAGACCAGCCAGTACGGCGGGACGTCGTCGGCCCAGCCCTCGCCGACCATCGGCTGCAGGCCCGCGACGGGCTGGCGCAGATTGTCGCAGAGAACGTACGGCAGGCCACCCACCTCGGTCTCCCGGAACGTCCAGCCGAAGACGGTGGCGTAGAAGTGGCGTGCCCCCTCGACGTCCCGCGTGTTCAGCTCGCTCCAGGTCAAAGCCCCGGGCACGTTGAAGATCTCGGCGCCGCGCATCATGCCGGCCTCCCAGACGCTGAACGGCGCGCCGGACGGGTCGAGGAATGCGGCCATCCGACCCTGATCCATCACGTCGAACGGCGCGACCAGCACCTTCCCGGCGGACGCCTCCACCCGGGCGGCGACCAGGTCGGCGTCGTCGGTTGCGATGTACGTGCTCCAGGCGGTCGGCTGCCCCTCGCCGAAGAGTGGCCCGGCGCCGGCCACCGGCAGGCCGTTCAGCAGAAACGTCGTGTATCCGCCGAAATCGTCGCCGGAGACGTCGGCGGTCCAGCCGAACAGGTTCGTGTAGAACCGGGTCGAATCGCCGAGATCGGACGTGGCCAGATCCACCCAGTTGGGCACTCCGGGCAATGGAACCGTCATAGCCGGATGGTCGCATCCGGACACCCGAGCCCGGCCCGAACTGTCGGCCTTCTAGCCGATCCGGGGTGATCAAACGGGTCGAAGCCGGGGTTGAGCGGTTCTAGGGTGACGCCGTGGAAGATCTGATCCTGAGAGTGGCGAAGCGGTCCGAACTGGACAGCGTGCTGGCCTTCTGGCGGGGCGCGGCGGAGAACGACAGCCGCCCGGCGGACACCTCGGACGCGGTGGACGCGCTGGTCGCCAGGGACCCGGAGGCGCTGATCCTGGCGATCACCGACGGGAAGATCGCCGGGACGATCATCGCGGGGTGGGATGGCTGGCGCTGTCACCTCTATCGGCTCGCGGTCGCGCCCGAGCATCGCCGCCAGGGCATCGGAGCCCGGCTGATCGAGGCCGCCGAGGAGCGTTTCCGCGGTCTGGGTGGCACACGCGTGGACGCCATGGTGCTCGACGGGAACGAGCGCGCCCACCGGATCTGGGCCGCGCATGGTTACCGCAGGCAGGACGAATGGTCCCGCTGGGTCAAACCTCTGAGGTGATTCCCGTTATCCACAGCCTGCGGTGTCAGGCTGTGGATAACCGGGTCCGGTCAGCGGCCGAGGGCCTTGAGCGCCGCCTTGACCTGCGGGATCGGATCCGGCCCGAGCGGCCGCAGCACGATCGTCCCGGCTCCGGCCCCGACCAGGGAATCCACCTTGGACGGCAGTTCGCCGAGTGGGCCGATCAGCGAGAACACCTCGGACGGCGGCAGGCCGAGCCAGCTCGCCTGGCCCTCGACCATCGCGCCGGTGACCTTCGCGGCGTCCGCCGGGTCGTCGTTGACGTGCAGGTACGTGAAAACGATCAACTCGTGCTCGTCGCCCGCGCCACCCCGCCGGAGGTGCGTGAGCGCGTCCGTCAGCTGCGCGGGCCCGTTGCCCTCGGCGATGATCGTGCCGTCCGCCACCCGGCCGGACAGCTCCAGCGAGCGGGGCTTCACCACGCCGGTCACGATCGGCGGGAGAACGGCCGGCGGATGCACCAGGCGAACGCCGTCGATGCACACCTCCCGCCCGTTCATCGTCACCGTCTCACCGCGGAGCAGGCCCTGCACCGCGACGATCGTCTCCTCCAGCATGGCCAGCGGCGACTTCGGCTTCACGCCGAGCTGCTCCATCCACTGCGTCACGCCGTGCCCGAGCCCGGCCACCAGCCGGCCCGGGTGCACCCGGGCCAGCATGGCCAGCTCCATCGCGAGCAGCGCTGGACTGCGCAACGGGACCGGCGTGATGCCGATGCCGACCCGGATGCGGGACGTGGCGGCCAGGGCCAGCGCGGCCGTACTGATCGAGCCGGCCCAGCCGAGATCCTCGACCACCCACAGGTCGTCGGCGCCGGCCTGCTCCACCGCGGCGGCGAAGGCAGGCAGGTCTTCAGGGGGCAGGTCGCGGTCGAACATCACTCCGATGCGGGGCATCAGTCGATGTTAAGCGGTTCAGGAAGCGGTTTCGCGTGCAGGACGGAGAGACGGGTGACCGCTCGGGTGAGCACGACGTAGAGGCGGTTCAGGCCGCGCGGCTCGGCAGCGACGATGTCGGCCGGCTCGTGGACGATCACATGGTCGTACTCCAAGCCCTTGACCAGCGTGGCCGGGACCACCATGACGCGCGCCTCGGCCTCGAGGTCGTCGGGCGTCGCGTGCCCGATGCCCGCAGCCGTGAGATGACCGCGGAGCCGGTCCACCGCCGCGTCCGCCGCGATGATCGCGATCGAGCCCTCGTGCTCCAGCGCCGCGGTGACCTCGACGAGCGTGCGCGCGTCCAGCTCGTCCGGCTCGGCGACCGGGATGACCGCGAGATCACCGTCGCGGCGCAGGGACACCGCCTCCGGCACGTTGACGCCGAGCGCCGGCAGCAGCCGGTTGGCCAGCGTCACGACGGCCTCCGGGACGCGGAAGCCGACGGTCAACGGCACCACCGACGCGTCCGGTTTGCCCAGGTGGGCCAGGATCTCCCGCCAGTCGGTGGTGGCCCACGGCGCGGTGCCCTGCGCGAGATCGCCGAGCAATGTGATCGAGCCGTGCTCGCTGCGCCGGGCGATCGCGCGCGCCGCCATCGGTGACAGATCCTGAGCTTCGTCGACGACCACGTGACCGAAACTGTTCTCCCGCTCCAGCAGCCCGGCCGCCTCGTCGAGCAGCAGCAGGTCGCCCGTCGTCCACCTGGCCGACTTCGCGGTCTTGGGCGGTTTGGCCCAGCGGATCGCCTCCCGCTCCTCCTCGGTCAACAGCTCGGCCGCGGACGGGTCGGTCAGCAGCTCGGCGACCAGGGACTCCGGGGTCACGGCCGGCCAGCAGGCCTCCAGGAAGCCCGTGACCGGGGCGATCCTGCTCATCTTGCGCAGCCACGTCTCGCCCGGCGAATTGCCGGTCCGGTACTCCGACTGGCGCTGCAGCAGGCCCACGACCCGGGCCCGGACGCGTTCCCGGCCGACCGAATACGGCAAGTCCTCGCGGCGGGCCTCGTCGATGATCCGGCGCAGCGGCTCGATGTCGATCCGCCAGCGGTAGGAGCCGTCCGACACCATGATCGGCTCGGCCGGTTCGGCGATCCGGTTCCAGAGCAGGGTTTTCAGCGTCTCCGCCATGCGCACGTCGTTCTTGACGAGCGCGGCCGCCGGTTCGTCTGTCGCTTTGATCTTCGCGCGCTGGATCAGCTCGTCCAGCGTGGACTGCTGGACCTCGACCTCACCCAACGTCGGCAGGACCGCGGAGATGTAGGACAGGAATGCCGTGTTCGGCCCCACGATCAACACCCCGGACCTGCGCAAACGCTCCCGATGCAGGTAGAGCAGGAACGCTGCCCGGTGCAGCCCGACAGCGGTCTTCCCGGTGCCCGGCGCGCCCTGCACGCAGATCGAATCGCCCAGCTCCGCGCGGACCAGCTCGTCCTGCTCCGGCTGAATGGTGGCGACGATGTCACGCATCGGCCCGACGCGCGGCCGCTCGATCTCCGCGGTCAGGATTCGGCTGCTGGTGCCCAGTTCCTCGCCGCGATCCAGGTGTTCATCCTCGAAACTGGTCAACTCGCCCTTGACGAACCCGAACCGGCGGCGCGTCGCCACCCCCTGCGGATCGCGGACGCTCGCGCGGTAGAACGAGCGGGACAGCGGCGCGCGCCAATCCAGCACCATCGGCTCGCCGGCGTCGTCGGTGACGTGCCGGCGACCCACGTGGTAGGCGCTCTCCTCGATGTCGAGACGCCCGAAGAACAGCGGAGTGTCGGGATCGTCGGCGAGTTCCTTCACCCGGCGGGCCATGTGCCGGCCCAGCTGCTCCGCGGTGTAGGCGTCGCCGGCCACCTTGTCGCCGGTCGAGAACAGCGCTTCCGCGCGGCCGCGCATCCGTTTCAGCGCGGCCCGCGACTCGGTGAGGTGGGATCGTTCGGCAGCGAGCTCTTCTTGCATGTCAAACGTGGACACGGGGCATCCTCGGCAGGCTGATCTCGGCTGCGCTCGCGTTTCCGGACGGCGTTTCGGTTGCCGGTCGGCGCGGGGACGTCCGCTGCGGTGCTTGCTCACCACGGCCGTCGAGCGGCCCTCCACGCTACGCCGCCTTCATCATCTGTCCACCGATTTATCGCCCTCCGGCCGGCGTTCTAAAGATCAACTTCAAGATCTTCATGTCCTGCCTCCGCTGTGGTCCGGACCGTCGCTCCCGCGGGGACCCCTGCGGGCTTCGCAGGCCGCTGGCGCGGCCAGAACGCGAAACCCTCCGGGGCGGCCTCCGTGGCGGGGCACGGTCAGAGCAGAAAACCCGCCGTCGGCCCATTCCGGCGGGAACAGTCCCACCCGTTGGAGTCCGCGACGAGGCCGGTGGGCAGGGAAGCGGCGCGCTCGCTCTCCCGGCTGGTCCTCATGGTCGTTATTCGTGCCTCATAACGACCATGAGGACCAGCCGGACACCGCGACGCGCGCTGTCGCCGGAACTCGGGATCCACTCGCGGGGGCCGGCACCACGAACGGGGCGGTGAGATCCGTATCCCGCAGCGGGGGCTCACGATCCGTGGTCGCACAGCGCGCCCGGCCGGGCCGGCTCCGCGGCGGACGTGAGGAACGAGACGTTGCTCCGAGAAGCGAACCCACCCAGGTCAGGGATACCGTCGGGTCATGAGCGACAGCGTCAGTCGGCCCCGGGTCGGGCACATTCAGTTCCTCAACTGCCTGCCGATCTACTGGGGGCTGATGCGCTCGGGCGCGCTCCTCGACGTCGATCTGCACAAGGACACGCCCGACCGGCTCAGCGCCGCGCTCGTCGCCGGTGACCTCGACATCGGGCCGATCACGCTGGTGGAGTATCTGAAGCATGCCGACCAGCTGGTTCTGCTCCCTGACCTGGCCGTCGGCAGCGACGGGCCGGTGCTCTCGGTCAACCTCGTCACCACTCGACCCCTCGACGAGCTCGACAAACGGCCGGTGGCACTGGGCTCGACCTCGCGGACCGGGGTGCTGCTGGCGCAGATGCTGCTCTCCGAGCGGTATGGGGTGGAGCCGACCTACTTCCGCTGCCCGCCCGACCTGTCACTGATGCTGCGCGAGGCCGACGCGGCGGCGCTGATCGGTGACCCGGCGCTCCGGGCTCTGTATGAGGCGCCCGCGCTCGGCCTGCAGGTGATCGACCTGGCCGATGCCTGGCGGGAATGGACCGGCCTGCCGATGGTCTTCGCCGTCTGGGCGGTCCGGAAAGACTTCGCGGCAGCCCACCCCGGCCAGGTCAAGGACGTGCACGAGGCGTTCCAGCGCTCGAAGGAGCTGTGCCTCGGCGAGCTGGACGCGGTGGCCGAGGCGGCAGCGCGCTGGGAGCCGTTCGACGCGGCCACCCTGGCCAACTACTTCCGGGCCCTCGACTTCTCCCTGGGCGAGCGGCAGCAGCTGGGGGTTCGCGAGTTCGCCCGGCGGGCCGCCGCTCGCGGTGAGGTTCCGTCGCTGCCCGCCGAGGGCCTGGTCTTCGCCGACGTCTGACCGCCCGCACCGTCGCGCGCCCGGGGCTTCGGCCTCGAGACGAGTGGTGCAGGGCGGCCAGGCCCACGGCGGTCGGCCGGTGAGGATCCTGGCCGGCGCGCGGTCACGCGGTCAGGATCCTGCCCAGCGCCGTGGTCACGCCGTGAGGATCGTGTCCGGGGCGGCGGTCACGCGGTGAGGATCGTGTCCAGGGCGGCGACGTCCGCGGCGGTCAGCTCCCAGGTTGCGGCGGCGGCGTTCGCCCGGACCTGGTCGGCGGTGGTCGCGCCGGCGATCACACTGGTCACCGCGGGACGGGCGGCCAGACCTGCGATCGCGACGTCGAGCAGGCTGTGGCCGCGCTCGGCGCCGAACGCGGTGAGCGCCTCGATCGTGTCCCAGTCCGCGTGCTCCAGCCACGGCGCATAGCGGTCCTGGGAGAGCCGGGTGCCCGAAGCCGGTTTCTCGCCACGCCGGTACTTCCCGGAGAGCAACCCCGAGTCGAGCGGGAAGAACGGCAGCAGCCCCAGCCCGAAGTGCTCGCACGCCGGGACGACCTCGATCTCCGCATCCCGGTGCAGCAGGCTGTAGCGGTTCTGCGCGCTGATGAACGGCGACAGATTCGAGGCCCGGGCAGTCCAGTCGGCGTCGGCGATCTGCCAGCCGGAGAAGTTCGAATTGCCCAGATAGCGCACCTTGCCGGAGCGGACCAGATCGTCCAGCGCGGTCAGGGTCTCCTCGATCGGGGTGGACGGGTCCGGCTCGTGCAGCTGGTAGAGGTCGATGTAGTCGGTCTCCAGCCGGCGCAGCGACGCCTCGACCGCGCGGACCACGTAGCGCCGGGAGCCACGGGCGCCGAAGTCCCGCCCGTTCAGGCCCTCCATGTTCATGCCGAACTTGGTGGCCAGCACGACCTCGTCGCGACGGCCCTTCAGTGCGGCGCCGAGCAGTTCCTCCGAAGCGCCGTGCGGGGTGCCGTAGATGTCCGCCGTGTCGAACAGGGTGATGCCGGCGTCGATCGCCGCGTCGACGACCTCGCGGGTGCCGTCCTCGTCGAGCTTCCGGCCGAAGTTGTTGCAGCCGATGCCGACGACGGACACGACCAGGCCCGACTCGCCGAGGCGCCGGTAGCTCATCTCAGTCATGAGCCAAACCTAGTCCGCGTGATGCCGTGGCTCCGGGAAGACCCACACATCGCCGATGATCTATTGATACGGGTTGTAACGCGTCGAATGCCGATGCGTAATTTCTGAGAGGCGAAATCCCCTCAAGTCGGGTAGTCTCCAAGCCGCCGCGTCCATCGTGGACTCGCCCACGATCGGTTCACGATGGGCGCGGCCCCTTCGTCATGCCGCTCAGCAGTCGCGCACCGCTCAGCCACGCGCACACTCCGTCAGCCTGCCGTCACCCGGCGCCAATCGGGGCCGCTCCACGCTGGCGCGGGCTGCGCTCGACCGTGCCGTGCCGTGCAGGGCCGTGCCGGGCCGTGCCGTGCCGGCCGTGCCGGGGCTGCGCCGCGCGGGGCTGCGCCGCGCGGGGCGGCACGGGCCGCGCCGGGCTGCGCCGTGCCGGGGCCGCGCTGCGTCGGCCGCGCCGTGCCGGGCCGTGCTGGGGCGTGGCGGGCCGTGCTGGGGCGTGACGGGCCGCGCCGGGGCGTGCCGCTTGATCACTCCTCGGGTGGGGTTGCCAGATCTCGGTAGACGGGGCGCAACAGGTCGATCAGCGGGATGTGGCGGACCTTGACCGGAGGCGGATCCAGCGCACGCAACAGCAGCTCGGGCGGGGTGCCGCCACGGCCGGGGCGTTCCCGTAGCCGGCCGAGGCTCACAGCGGGGGAGTAGTAGTCGGCGAGCCGGTCGGCCAGCGGCTCCTCCGGAACCGCCAGCGGATCGAACGCCTCGCCCGGGTCGGCGGTGCCGCGCAGGGCGTCGAGCAGTGGCTCCCGGGCGCGGCCGCGCCAGGCCAGGACCAGGAACGGGTCGTCGTCGAAGGCCTCGGCCAGGACATACAGCGCGGCGGAGCCGTGCTTGCACGGGACGCCCCAGTCGGGACAGGAGCAGTCGATGTCCAGCTCCGACGGGAAGAGGGGCAGCCCGAGGTCGGTGAACAGGTCGACGATCTCGCGGGGCATCTCGCCGGCCAGCAGCGCGGCCCGGTACAGAGCCTGCGACCCCAGCGCCTCGGTGATCTGCTCCCACTGGGCGTCGTCGAACGCGGCGATGCGGATGGTCACCTGGTACGGCGTAGGCCGCGACCCCTGCACCCGAGCGACCACCTGCCCGGAGCTCAGCGCGAAGTCGATCACCTGGCCCTTGCGCGCGTAGGCCCGGCCGCGCGTGAGCCGCCCCGCGTCGCAGACACCTTCCAGCACGTCGACGAACCGCCGTGACCACCACTGCTCGCCGATTTTGCCCCGCTTCGAGCGGACCGCGAGCCCGCCGTCCACCTCGATCGCGCGCGCGGCCTCGTAGAAATGGCCGTCCCGGTCGAACGGCATCTCAGCCCACCGCCGCGGGGTCGAGCGCGAACAGCTCACGCAGCTGATCGGTGCTGAGGTCGGTGATCCACTCCTCGCCGGTGCCGACGACCGCGGAGGCCAGCGCTTTCTTCCGCTCGATCATCGCGTCGATCTTCTCCTCCAGCGTGCCGGTGCAGATGAACTTGCGGACCTGCACGTTGCGGGACTGCCCGATGCGGAAGGCCCGGTCGGTGGCCTGATCCTCGACCGCCGGGTTCCACCATCGGTCGAAGTGGACGACATGGTTCGCCGCGGTCAGGTTGAGGCCGGTGCCTGCCGCTTTCAGCGAGAGCAGGAAGATCATCGGCTCGTCGGCGGTCTGGAACCGCTCGACCAGCTCGTCACGGCGGGACTTGCTGAGCCCGCCGTGCAGCCACAGCACCGGCCGGTCCAGGTGCGCCGCCAGATACGGCTGCAGCAATGAGCCCCACTCCGCGTACTGCGTGAAGACCAGCGCCTTGTCGCCGTCCTCGACGATCTCGTCGGCCAGTTCCTCGAGCCGGGCCAGCTTGCCGGACCGGTCGGGTAGGCGCGAACCGTCCTTGAGCAGGTGCGCCGGGTGGTTGCAAACCTGTTTGAGCTTCATCATCGCGGCCAGCACGTTGCCCCGCCGCTGGATGCCCTCGGAACTCTCGATCTCGGCGATCATGTCCTCGACCACGGCCTGGTAGAGGGTGGCCTGCTCGGGGGTGAGCGAGCACCACACCTTCATCTCGTTCTTCTCAGGGAGGTCCGAGATGATGGTCTTGTCGGTCTTGAGGCGCCGCAGGACGAACGGCCCGGTCGCCCGTTTCAGAGCGGCGGTCGCGTCCTCGTCCTGCCGGACCTCGATCGGCTCCTGGAACCGGCGGCGGAATCGTTTGGCCGACCCGAGCAGACCGGGATTGCAGAAATCCATGATGGACCAGAGCTCGGCCAGATGGTTCTCCACCGGGGTGCCGGTCAGTGCCAGGCGGGTGCCCGCCGGGATGGCCCGGACCGCCTGGGACTGGCGGGTCCCGCTGTTCTTGATGGCCTGGGCCTCGTCGCACGCGACCCGGCCCCAGCCGATCTCCCGGAGAGTCTCGAGGTCGCGGGCCGCCGTGCCATACGTCGTGAGGACCAGATCGGCGGCGCCGACCGCGGCAAGGAACTCGTCACCGCGCTGCCGGGTCGCGCCGTGGTGCACATAGACCCGCAGGCTCGGGGCGAACCGGGCAGCTTCCTTGCTCCAGTTCGTGATCAGTGACATCGGGCAGATCAGCAGGGTGGGGGCCACCTCGCCCGGCGCCCGGCCGACCCGCTCGGTGAGCAGCAACGAGATGGTCTGCGCGGTCTTGCCCAGGCCCATGTCGTCGGCGAGGATCCCGCCGAGCCCGAGCCGGCCGAGGAAGTGCAGCCAGGAAAGGCCGCGCTCCTGGTAGGGCCGGAGGGCGCCCTGGAAGCCGTCCGGGGTCGGCATCGGGTCGAGCCGCTCCGAGGCCTGGCCGGAGAGCAGGTCGCCCAGCGTCCCGTCGGCGTCGACCTCGACGAGCGGCAGATCCTCCTCGCCGCCGTCAACCACCTGTTGCAGCACCTCGGCGGCGGTGAGCTCGCCCTCGCGTCGCTGGCTGACCGCTTTCAGCGCGGCCTTGAGCTGCCTGTCGTCGAGCTCGACCCACTGGCCTCGGACGCGGACCAGCGGCACCTTGAGCCGGGCCAGCTCGGCCAGCTCCGCGGGGCTGACCACGCCGTCACCGATCACCAGGTCGATCCGGAAGTCGACGATCTCGGTGAGGCCGAACCCGGAATCCGCGGCCGCCCGCGAGGAGCCGGCCTTGGAGCGCGACCGGGTGGTCAGCTTGAGGCCGACGCCCTTGCGCCCGGCCCAGGACGGCAGCTGCACCCCGAAACCCGCGGCCTGCAGCAGTGGCGCGACCTGACGCAGGAAGTCGTAGGCCTCGGCGGTGCTCAGCGTCATCGCGGCCGGCTGCTGCTCGCGCAGAGCCTCGTGCAGCGCCGGAAACAGGCGGACGGCGCGGCCCAGGCCGGTGAGCAGTGCCTCGTCGGGCCGGCGGGGCAGGCCGGGGAAGCGCTCACCGGCCCAGACCTGGGCGGCCGGAAGATAGATCCCGGAATCCTCGGCGGACTGGAGAGCGAACTCCAGATCCCACTCGTCCTCACCGGGCTCCGGCTCGAACAGGCGGAAGCTGACCCGGATCGGCGCGTTCGCCGCCTGTGCCGCCCGCATCCAGTCGTCCAGCGACTTGCGCAGCTCGCGCACCTCACCGGCGGGCGCCTCGGGCAGGGTCGGGTCGGCATCGGTCAGGGCGGCGACCCAGCGGTCGGGCAGCGGCGCTTTCCGCCCCGGGCGGTGCCCGCCGAGGATCTTCTCCGGCAGGGTGGCCCGGGCGGCGCCGTCGAGCAGGGTCTCCAGCGCATCCCGCAGGGTGCGCCCGGCGCCGGGGCCGTCCTCACCGCTCGCGGCAACGTCCGCCGGAGCGGCGCCTGCCCGGGGCGATCGGCGGGCGGGCGCGGGAGCGCTGAGAGATCGGACCACCGGTGGCATGCCGGCCGCGAAGTCACGATAGGTCGCCAGGTCGGGGCCGGTGAGGACGGAGCGCCAGCGAGCCGCGGGCACACCCTCCTCGATCACCAGCTGCGGGAGCATGCGGCCGTGCTGAGCCAGGTCGCACGCCCAGCCGGCGAGGAAGCACAGGTATCGCAAGGAGGCGCCGGGCATCCACGGAGCGGTCGGGTCGGGCTCGCCGAGCGCCGCCAGCAGGGCCATCGCGGACTCCCCGGGGACCGCGAGTGTCGGCACGGTCCAGGAGGCGAGCTTGACCCCGCGCGGCGAGCTCGTCTCGATCCCGGTCTCGGGTGAGGGCAGCGGGCCGCGCGAGGTGCCCGGCAACCTGACCGAGGACACCCCGGCGACCACTCCGGCCGGGAGGTCGAGAGCGGCGGTCAGCGCCTCGATGCTCGCGGCGAACGGGTGGGGCCGGACCTTGGAGCGGGACGCCGAGGACTCCTGAGTGGCGGGCTCCTCGGCCCAGAGCAGCAACCGGCCGGGCCGCCCGGACCCGGGCACCCAGCCGCCGTGAACGACGAGCACTTCCTCAACCCCCTGAGCAGTCCGTCGAGATTATCGGCCGGAGGACGGCTCGGCCCACTCCACCAACTCGTAAACGACCCCATTGGGGTCGGTGACCATGAGCAGTCGCTCGCCCCAGGGCTCCTCCCGGATGGGCAGCGACGGCTCGACACCCTCGCCGCGCAGCCTCGCCTGCTCGGCCTCGAGGTCGTCGACCACGAACGCGATGATCGTGCCCGCGGTGTGCACCTCCCGCAACGCCGGTGGCAGCACCTCCAGGCCGCGGCGCATGAACATCAGGTCGACCCCGGCGTCGTCGCGCCCCAGGGAGGCGAACCCCGGGGCGGCCATCCGTTCGGTGTAGCCGAAGTGATCCGCGAGAAACTTGCTGGAGGCAGGAACATCGTCGACGGTGAGAGCGATGGCGGATGACCGGACTCGCACGGTGCCTCCTCGAGAGCATTGAACAGCTAGAGCGTTAGCTGTACGCCGTACACAATACGCCGTACAAGAAAGGAATGCCAGCCATGGCGGAAGCCCGCCGCACCATCGACCTGCTCTGGTTTCCGGAGTCGGCCGAGCGCAAGCGCGGCCGCCGACCGGGCCTCAACGTTGCCCGCGTCGTCGAGACCGGCATCGCGGTGGCCGACGAGGAGGGGCTGGACGCGGTCTCCATGCGCCGGGTCGCGACCGAGCTCGGCGTGGTGCCGATGACGCTCTACACCTACGTGCCGGACAAGGCGACGCTGCTGGAGCTGATGCTGGACCGGGTCTACCTGGCGATGCCCCGGGCGGATCTGCCGGACCTGCCCTGGCGGGAGCGGCTGGCCGCGGTCGCGGCCGAGAACCGGAAGCTGGTCGAGGACCATCCCTGGGTTGCCGGGCTGCCGGCCAGCCGGCCGCCGCTCGGGCCGGGGCTGATGGCGAAGTACGAGCACGAGCTGCGCGCCTTCGACGGCTGCGGCCTCGATGATGTGACGATCGACTCGGCGCTGACCTTTCTGATCGGCTTCGTGCAGTCCTCCGCGCGGACCGCCGCCGACGTGCGCGCCGCGGCCGCCCGCAGCGCCGAGACCGATGTCGAGTGGTGGCAGGAGCGGGGCCCGATCTTCGAGGTCGTCTTCGACCCGCACACCTATCCGACGGCGACGCGGGTGGGCGCGGCCGCGGGGGAGGCGCTGGGCTCGGCGTACGACCCTGATCACGCGTACGTCTTCGGCCTGGAACGTGTCCTCGACGGCCTGGGCGTGCTGATCGAGGGACGGGCTGGCCGTGACCCGGGCCGCTGACGATCCCCGGGTGGTGGACGTACGCTTCCAGACGTGACGGCGAACCCGGAGATCGACAGAATCCTGCAGCGTGGCGCCGACGGCGGGCGGATCACCCCCGACGAGGCGCTGTTGCTCTACACGGAGGCCCCGTTCCATGCGCTGGGCGAGGCGGCCGACGCGGTCCGGCGCCGGCGTTATCCGGACGGCATCGTCACGTATCTGATCGACCGCAACATCAACTACACCAACGTGTGTGTCACGGCCTGCAAGTTCTGTGCCTTCTTCCGGGCGCCGAAGCACGGCGAGGGCTGGGTGCACCCGACCGAGGAGATCCTGCGCCGCTGCGGCGAGGCGGTCGAGCTCGGCGCGACCCAGGTGATGCTGCAGGGCGGCCACCACCCGGAGTTCGGTGTGGAGTATTACGAGGAGCTGTTCTCCTCGGTCAAGGGAGCGTTCCCGCAGATCGCGATCCACTCGATCGGCCCGAGCGAGATCCTGCACATGGCCAAGGTCTCCGGGGTCTCGATCGAGGAGGCGGTCCTCCGGATCAAGGCGGCCGGGCTGGACTCGATCGCCGGCGCCGGTGCGGAGATGCTGCCCGAGCGGCCGCGCAAGGCGATCGCCCCGCTGAAGGAGAGCGGCGAGCGCTGGCTCGAGGTGATGGCGGTCGCGCACCGTAACGGCCTGTCCTCGACCGCGACCATGATGATGGGCACCGGCGAGACCGCGGCCGAGCGCATCGAGCACATCCGGATGATCCGCGACGTGCAGGACCTGGCGGTGGCCAACGGTTACCGTGACGTCGCCGTCGAGGAGTCGCACGAGGTCGGCGGCTTCCGCGCGTTCATCCCGTGGACCTACCAGCCGGAGAACAACCATCTGAAGGGCCGCACCCAGGCCACCACGATGGAATACCTGCGGTTCATCGCGGTCTCCCGCCTGTTCTTCGACAACGTCGCGCACCTGCAGGCGTCCTGGCTGACCACCGGTAAGGACATCGGCCAGCTCTCGCTCCACATGGGCGTCGACGACCTGGGCTCGATCATGCTGGAGGAGAACGTGATCTCCTCGGCCGGCGCCCGGCACCGCTCCAACCTGCAGGAGCTGATCTCCATGATCCGCACGGCGGATCGGATCCCGGCCTGGCGAGACACGTGGTACAGGCATCTTGCCGTCCACCACACGCCCGCCGACGACCCGACCGATGACCGGGTGGTCTCGCACTTCTCGTCGATCGCGCTGCCCGGCGGCGGCGCCGGCCGGGCCCAGCTCCCCCTGGTGGACGCCAAGTAGGACCGAACGATCGACAGACGTAGGTGCGTCTGCCGATGCAGAGTGTCACGCATGCTAACCAGCAGCGTGTCACTGCTGACCGCAATCGTCACCTCGATCGTGGTGTTCTTCTTCGCCACGGCCTGGGTGTCGATGAAGGGTGCCCGAGAGGGTTACCGCAAGGCCAAGGCCGCGGTGCCCTCGGCGCGTAAGTCGATGTGGTCCGCAATCGGATCGTTGTTCAAGGTCGGCGTCCTGGTCGCGATCATCGCGCTGATCCTGGTGGCCTGGCAGGCGAGCGATCTGGCGGATGTCGCCGACGAGAAGCCCGTACCGAGCCCTTCGGCGGGCCGGACCTGACCGTTCGGCCAGGGTGGGGGTCGTCGGACCGGTGAGGGCCTGATTGCTCCTTCGTAACGAGCCCGCCTGTTGGCTGTACCGACTCGTTCCCGCTGGTTACGTTGCCTGCGTAAGGCATTGGCAAAACCTCATGCGTCGCCGGGCGGTCGAATTCGGTGACGAGCACTCGGACCCGACCGATGGCGGTCGTATATATAACGCACAAGGCGCGGGCGGGATGGGTGACCATCCCGCCCGTTCTGTTGTCCGGGGTGGTGGCAGCATGGACCGGGTGACACGCGCAGACCTGGACAAGCAGCCGCACGAGGTCGCCGAGATGTTCAACGGCGTGGCCAGGCGGTATGACCTCACCAACACCGTGCTCGCGTTCGGCCAGGATCGGGGCTGGCGGCATGCCACCCGGGCGGCGCTGGGCCTGCGGCCGGGGGAGCGGGTGCTGGATGTGGGCGCCGGCACCGGGGTCTCCACCGACGAGTTGGGGCGTTCCGGCACGTTCGCGGTGGGCGCCGACCTCTCGATCGGGATGTTGCAGGCGGGCCGGCGGGTCCGGCCGGACGTGCCGCTGCTGGCCGGTGACGCGTTGCGGCTGCCGTTCGCGGACGCCACGTTCGACGCGGTGACGATCTCCTTCGCGTTACGCAACGTGGTGGACACCGTCGCCGCGCTGCGTGAGTTCGGCCGGGTCACGCGGCCGGGTGGGCGGCTCGTGGTGTGCGAGTTCAGCACTCCGGTCAATCCGGCGTTCCGGACGGTGTACATGCAGTACCTGATGCGTTCGCTGCCGGTGGTGGCGCGAGGCGTGTCGAGCAACCCCGACGCGTATGTCTATCTCGCCGAGTCGATCCGCGCCTGGCCCGACCAGGCCGGCTTGGCGGGGCGGATCGCGGAGTCGGGGCCGTGGGACCGGGTGGGCTGGCGCAACCTCACCGGTGGCGTGGTGGCGCTGCATCGCGCGACGCGCCGCTGACGTCGCAGCCGGGAAGAGCACTCATCGCCGTACGGGAAAAGCGGCGGCCGCAAGCGAAGGCAAGCCGTCACCGGAAAGCGGACGGGGGCCGGCGGGGGAAGCCGTCGCCGGAAGGCGCGCCGCGATCGGAGTCAGAGGCGGGCCGAGACCGGCGTGTCTAGATCAACTCCCGCGTGTCGGTGACAAATCGGGCGTTTCGCGTACGCGGAGCGAAACGGCTGTTTAGCTCGAAGTCATGACGAAAATCGGGCAGCTAGAGGACACCGACATCGACATCGCGATCGACGAGGGCGAAGCCGGCGAGCGTCGCGCGACCGAGCTGGCCACGCGTATCCGGATGGTCGCCGCTCAAGATCCCCTGTTGGCGCAGGACCTGGTAGAGGAACTGATCGTCGCTTTGGACCGCGCGATGGACGGCACCATCCGAGATCATCTCGACGGTCCGGCACGTGGGATGGCTGAGCGGGTTTTGGGAGAATCTGACCCGATTCGTTAGGCGCGCTGAAACAATCCGGTCGCCCTGGGTGCAAAGATCGTCGATAGTCGGCCTAGACTCCGAACGAGGCATGCTTGTGAACTAATTCACGAGCACTGCAGATCGGAGGCTGCACCGTGAACGACCACTCGCCATCCACTGTCGCTGACGAAGCGGACGTGATCGTGGTCGGGGCTGGTCCCGGTGGCAGCGCGGCCGCCTACCACCTTGCTCGGCACGGCATTCGTGTCCTGCTGCTGGAGAAGACCGAGTTCCCGCGCGAGAAGGTGTGCGGTGACGGTCTCACCCCGCGTGCCGTCCGCCAGCTGGTGCGGATGGGCATCGACACCTCGGAGAAGGCCGGCTGGCTGCACAATCGTGGCCTGCGGGTGATCGGCGGCGGTGTCCGCCTCGAGCTGGACTGGCCGGAGCTGGCGAGTTTCCCCAACTACGGCCTGGTCCGCACCCGGATGGACTTCGACGACATGCTCGCCGAGCGCGCGGTCGAGGCCGGCGCCCTGCTGCGGACGAACGTGAACGTCACCGGCCCGGTCCTCGACGAGGACGGTCAGGTGATCGGCGTCCAGGCCAGAGTCGGTGAGGGCAAGGAGCCCGTCGAGTACCGTGCGCCGCTGGTGATCGCCGCGGACGGTGTCTCCGGCAAGTTCCCGCTGGCCCTCGGGCTGGCCAAGCGCGACGACCGCCCGCTCGGCGTGGCCGTCCGGCGCTACTACCGGTCCGCGGTCAAGGCGGACGACAACTACCTGGAGTCGTGGCTCGAGCTGCGCAGCGCGCAGGACCCGAGCCGGCTCCTCCCCGGTTACGGCTGGATCTTCGGTCTCGGCGACGGCCGGGTGAACGTCGGCCTCGGCATCCTGAACTCGTCGGACGCCTTCGGCAAGACCAACTATCGGCACCTGTTGACCGACTGGCTCGGCTCCACCCCGGAGGACTGGGGGATGCGGGACGAGGCGAACGCGGAGGGTCCGACGCTCGGCGCGGCGCTCCCGATGGGCTTCAACCGGGTGCCGCATTACACCCGCGGGGTAATGCTGGTCGGCGATTCGGGTGGCATGGTCAACCCGATGAACGGTGAGGGCATCGCGTATGCGATGGAGTCCGGCGAGCTGGCCGCCGAGGTCGCGGTCCAGGCGCTGGCCCGTCCGGCGGGTCCGGAGCGCGAGCGCGCCCTGCGGGCGTACCCGGCCGAGTTGAGCCTGCGGTTCGGCGGTTACTACCGCCTCGGCGGGGTGTTCGTGAAGCTGATCGGCAACCCGCAGATCATGCGGCTGGCCACCAAGCACGGCATGCCGCACCCGACGTTGATGAAGTTCGTCCTGAAGCTCCTGGCAAACCTCACCGACCCGCGCGGTGGCGACGCCATGGACCGCATCATCAACGGCTTGACCAAGGTGGCGCCCGCCGTCTGACGGCAGAATCGGGCACCCCGACCAAAGGGATACAAAAGCGAAAAACTAGTGTTAAGCGGCTAACAGTCGTACGGGAGTGAAGATGACGATCAACCCATACGTCCCGATCGTCGGGTTGCTGATCCTCGGCGCGCTCTTCGCGTTGTTCTCGGTGTCCGTTGCACCGATCGTCGGGCCGAAGCGTTACAACCGGGCAAAGATGGACGCCTACGAATGCGGCATCGAGCCCGCCCCCCAACCGGTCGGCGGCGGCCGATTCCCGGTGAAGTTCTATCTGACCGCGATGCTCTTCATCGTCTTCGACATCGAGACCATCTTCCTCTACCCGTGGGCCGTCTCGTTCCAGGCGCTCGGCCTGTTCGGTTTCGTGGAAATGGTCCTGTTCATCGTCACCGTCTTCATCGCCTACACGTACGTGTGGCGGCGCGGCGGCCTCAACTGGGACTGATAACCATGGGAATCGAAGAGAAGCTGCCCAGCGGCATCCTTCTGACCTCGGTCGAGAAGCTGTCGAACTGGGCGCGCAAGTCGTCGTTCTGGGGTGCGACCTTCGGCCTCGCCTGCTGTGCCATCGAGATGATGGCGGCCGGCGGCCCGCACTACGACCTCGGTCGCTGGGGCATGGAGGTGTTCCGCGCCTCGCCCCGTCAGGCGGACCTGATGATCGTCGCGGGCCGGGTCAGCCAGAAGATGGCCCCGGTCGTCCGGCAGATCTACGACCAGATGCCCGAGCCGCGCTCGGTGATCTCGATGGGCGTCTGCGCCTCGTCCGGTGGCATGTTCAACAACTACGCCATCGTGCAGGGTGTCGATCACATCGTGCCGGTCGACATCTACCTCCCCGGGTGCCCGCCCAGGCCGGAGATGCTGATCGACGCGATCCTCAAGATGCGCGAGAAGGTGATGGCCCAGCCGCTCGGCCCGAACGGGCGCAAGATGCTGGAACAACGCCGCGCCGAGGGCAAGCTGCCGATCGTCGCGCCGGGCGCCATGCCGTCGTCCTACCGGGCGGACAAGGTTCGCCGCGCGGAATGGACGCAGGCCGTCAAGGAAGGCCGCGAGGAGCAATTGCGGATCGAGAACTGGATGAAACTCCAGCCGCATTTGCGGGAGGGCAAATGAGTATTCAACCAGGAACTGACGGTAACGTTCCCGCTACCGCAACGACCGGCGCGAATATCGATGCACCCGCGCAGACCCCACCCAGCCCCGATAAAGGGATGTTCGGCGTCACAGGCACCGGCGACGTCTCCGGCTTCGGTCGTCTGGTCCGCCCGCGGCCTGCTGTTTTTGACAGCCCACGGCCTTATGGCGGGTACTTCGACGACGTCTATGACGCGTTGGAGGAAGCTTATCCGGCCTTCTCCGAAGCCATCGAGAAAGTGGTGGTGGATAGGGCGGAACTCACACTTCACATCAGGCCCGAGAGAATCACGGATGTCTGTCAGGTAATGCGGGACGACGAGTCCCTGCGGTTCGAGCTGTGTTCTTCCGTCGATGCCGTGGACTACCTGGGCAGCGACGAGCGGCGATTCCACATCGCTTATCAATTGACTTCGATGACGTACCGCCGGAGGGTCCGTCTCGAGGTGAGCGTCGCCGACGGCGTGCCCGTCCCGTCCGTCACCGGGGTCTACCCGACCGCCGACTGGCAGGAGCGGGAGATCTACGACATGTTCGGCGTCGTCTTCCCCGGCCACCCCAACCTCACCCGGATCCTGATGCCGGACGACTGGGAGGGCCATCCCCAGCGCAAGGACTACCCGCTCGGCGGGGTGCCCGTGGAATACAAGGGCGCCGAGATCCCGCCGCCCGACCAGCGGAGGGTCTACCAGTGACCACATCTGAGTACGCGAGCGCGCGAGAGACCACCGAGGGCCGGGTCTTCACGGTCACCGGCGGCGACTGGGACAGCGTCACGTCCGGCATCGACCCGCTCAGCAACGAGAAGATCGTCGTCAACATGGGTCCCCAGCACCCGTCCACGCACGGCGTGCTCCGGCTGGTGCTGGAGCTCGAGGGCGAGACGGTGACCGCGGCCCGCCCGGTGGTCGGTTACCTGCACACCGGGATCGAGAAGAACCTGGAGTACCGGACCTGGACCCAGGGCGTCACGTTCGTCACGCGGATGGACTACCTGTCCAACATGTCGAACGAGACGGCGTACTGCCTCGCGGTGGAGAAGCTGCTCGGCATCACCGATCAGATCACCGAGCGGACCAGCACGATCCGGGTCATGTTCATGGAGCTGCAGCGGATCGCCTCGCACCTGGTCTGGCTGGCCACCACCGGCATGGAGCTCGGCGCGATCTCGATGATGCTGTACGGCTTCCGCGAGCGTGAGTACATCCTCGATATCTTCGAGGAGACCTCCGGCTTGCGGATGAACAACGGGTACATCCGGCCGGGCGGCCTCGCTCAGGACCTGCCGGACTCGGCGGTCAAGAAGATCCGGGACTTCCTCGCCTACCTGCCGAAGAAGCTCAAGGAATACGAGGCGATGCTCTCCGGCCAGGTCATCTGGCAGAAGCGCACGCAGGGGGTCGCCGTCCTGGACGTAACTGGCTGCCTGTCGCTGGGCATCACCGGCCCGGTGCTGCGGGCCGCGGGCCTGCCCTGGGACCTGCGCAAGACCATGCCCTACGCCGGTTACGAGAACTACGAGTTCGACGTCCCGACCGCGACCACGGCGGATGTCTGGGGTCGTTACCTCGTGCGGCTGGCCGAGATCAAGGAATCCCTCAAGATCGTCGAGCAGGCGCTCGATCGGCTCCGGCCCGGCCCGATCTGGGTCGAGGACAAGAAGATCGCGTGGCCGGCCCAGCTCGCGCTCGGCGTCGACGGTCTCGGCAACTCCCTGGAACACGTCGCCAAGATCATGGGCCAGTCGATGGAGTCGCTGATCCACCACTTCAAGCTCGTGACCGAAGGCTTCCGGGTTCCGCCTGGTCAAGTCTACGTCGCGGTCGAGCATCCGCGGGGCGAACTCGGCGTTCACGCGGTTTCCGACGGCGGCACCCACCCGTACCGGGTGCATTACCGCGAGCCGAGCTTCGTCAACCTCCAGGCCATCCCGGCGATGGCCGAGGGCGCGCTGCTCGCCGACGTCATCGCCGGCGGCGCGTCGCTGGACCCCGTGATGGGTGGGTGTGATCGCTGATGACCACGACAGAGTTCACTCCGGCAGCCGCTCCGCTCGCGGAGAAGCTGCTGGGATCCGCGCGGGAGATCCTGGCGCGCTACCCGGCCGGCCGGGAGCGCTCCGCGCTGCTCCCGCTGCTGCACCTGGTGCAGACCGAGGAGGGGCACGTCAGCCCGGCCGGGGTGGCCTTCTGCGCCGAGGTGCTGGGCATTAACAAGGCCCAGGTCGGTGCGGTCGCCACCTTCTACACCATGTACAAGCGCCGGCCGACCGGTGAGTACCTGGTCAGCGTCTGCACCAACACCCTCTGCAACGTGCTGGGCGGGCAGGAGGTCTACGACACGCTCACCGAGCACCTCGGTGTCGGGCATGACGAGACCACCCCCGACGGGCGGATCACGCTGGAGCACGCCGAGTGCCTCGCGGCCTGCGACTACGCGCCGGTGGTGACGGTCAACTACGACTTCACCGTCGACCAGGCCACCCCGGAGTCCGCGGTCGCGCTGGTCGACAGCCTGACCGCCGGCGAACGGCCGACCCCCGCCCGGGGCGCCCGGATCTGTTCGCTCAAGGAGATGCAGTACCAGCTGGCCGGCTTCGCCGATCCGCGCGAGGGCGCGGTCGGTGACGGGGTGGCCGGCGCGCCGACGCTGCGCGGGGTGCGCCTCGCCGAGCAGCACGGGATCGCGGTCGCCGGCTTCGACCCGGACACCCCGATCACCAAGACCAAGCCCTCCCCGCGTGAGGAGAGCGCGGAGAAGCCGGGCAAGGTCGCCGGCGTGGTGCAGGCCGCGACGGCAGCCGTCAAGGCGGTCGCGGGAAAGGTCGAGGAACGCCGGCACGCCGGCCGGACCACCGACACCGGGGACGTCAAGGACCCGGAGGTGCGGACCGCCGAACAGCGGAACCCCACGATGGCCACGCCGGACCGGACCGGTACGACCGAGGCCACCCAGCCGCCCGCGGAAACGCCCGCCGAGCGCGCCGGGGTGGCAGCCAACGCACCGGCCGGCGACGGCAAGCCGGCCGGGGACAGCACGCGCGGCGAAAGCATCGTCAGCCAGGGCACGGAGGAGCAGAAATGACTCAACCCCGGCCGGAGGTGCTGCAGAAGCTCACCCCG
Organism: Actinoplanes cyaneus; assembly: GCF_016862095.1. Taxonomy (GTDB): domain Bacteria; phylum Actinomycetota; class Actinomycetes; order Mycobacteriales; family Micromonosporaceae; genus Actinoplanes; species Actinoplanes cyaneus. The sequence goes on along the minus strand of NZ_BOMH01000049.1, from coordinate 23,166 downwards.
GTGCTCACCAAGCGCTGGCTCTCGCCGGACGCGTGGCAGATCGGCGTCTACGAGCGGCTCGACGGTTACCAGGCGGTCCGCAAGGCGCTCGACGTCCACCCGGACGACCTGATCCAGCTGATCAAGGACTCCGGGCTGCGCGGACGTGGCGGCGCCGGCTTCCCCACCGGGCTCAAGTGGGGGTTCATCCCGCAGGGCGACGGCAAGCCGCACTACCTCGTGATCAACGCGGACGAGGGTGAGCCGGGAACCTGCAAGGACCTTCCGCTGATGACGTACGACCCGCACTCGCTCGTGGAGGGCGCGATCATCGCGTCGTACGCGATCCGGGCGAACCGGGCGTTCATCTACATCCGCGGTGAGGCGGTCCACGCCGCTCGGCGGCTGCGCAACGCGGTCAAGGAGGCGTATGCCGCCGGTTACCTCGGGGAGAACATCCTCGGCTCCGGGTTCGACCTGGAACTGGTGGTGCACAGTGGCGCCGGCGCGTACATCTGCGGCGAGGAGACCGCGCTGCTCGACTCGCTCGAAGGGTTCCGCGGCCAGCCCCGGCTGCGGCCGCCCTTCCCGGCCATCGCCGGCCTGTACGCCAGCCCGACAGTGGTCAACAACGTCGGGACGATCGCCAGCGTGCCGTACATCGTGCTGGGCGGCGCCGACTGGTGGAAGAGCATGGGCACGGAGAAGTCGGCCGGCCCGATGATCTACTCGCTCTCCGGACGGGTGGTCAATCCCGGACAGTACGAGTGCGGCCTCGGCATCACTCTGCGCGAGCTGATCGAGCTGGCGGGCGGGATGCAGCCGGGCCACAACCTCAAGTTCTGGACCCCGGGCGGCTCGTCCACCCCGCTGCTGACCGCCGAGCACATCGACACCGCGATGGACTTCGAGGGTGTCGCGGCGGCCGGCTCGATCCTCGGCACCACGGCGATGCAGATCTTCTCGGACCAGGACTGCCCGGTCTACAACACGTGGCGGTGGCTGGAGTTCTACCACCACGAGTCGTGCGGCAAGTGCACCCCGTGCCGGGAGGGCAACTACTGGATGGTCCGCACGTACCGGCGGATCCTGGCCGGTCACGGCACCGTCGCCGACCTGGACACGTTGCAGGACACCGCGGACAACATCTTCGGCCGGTCCTTCTGCGGCCTCGGTGACGGCGCGGCGACGCCGGTCGTCTCGACGCTGAAGTGGTTCCGGGACGACTACCTCGGCTACATCGAGGGCCGCACGGCTCCCCGCCTGTCCGAGAAGAGCCTGGTGGGAGCGCACTGATGACTGACGTAGCCAAACGAGCCGACACCGTCACGCTCACCATCGACGGCGTCGAAGTGCAGGCCGAGAAGGGCGAGCTGGTCATCCGGGTCGCGGAGCGGATGGGGATCGCGATCCCGCGGTTCTGCGACCACCCGCTGCTGGCCCCGGCCGGCGCCTGCCGCCAGTGCCTGGTCGAGGTGGAGGGCCAGCGCAAGCCGGTCGCCTCGTGCACCCAGACGGTGGCCGAGGGCATGATCGTGAAGACCCAGCTCAGCTCTCCGGTCGCGGCCAAGGCCCAGGCCGGCGTGATGGAGCTGCTGCTGATCAACCACCCGCTGGACTGCCCGACCTGCGACAAGGGCGGCGAGTGCCCGTTGCAGAACCAGGCGATGAGCACCGGCCGTGCCGACTCCCGCTTCCACGAGCACAAGCGGGAGTACGAGAAGCCGATCCACATCTCCAGCCAGGTGCTGCTGGACCGCGAGCGCTGCGTGCTCTGCCAGCGCTGCACCCGGTTCTCCGAGGAGATCGCCGGGGACAAGTTCATCGACCTGATGGACCGTTCCTCCGGCGAGCAGATCAACGTCTACCGCGACGACTTCTTCGGCGGCGAGGGCACCGGCGACGGGCAGGCCGGCGAGGGCGAGGGGGACGTCCCGTTCAACTCGTACTTCTCCGGCAACACGATCCAGATCTGCCCGGTCGGCGCGCTCACCGGTGAGCAGTACCGGTTCCGCGCCCGCCCGTTCGACCTGGTCTCCTCCCCGACCGCCTGCGAGCACTGCGCGGCCGGCTGCTCGATGCGAGCCGACCATCGCCGCGGGAAGGTGCTTCGCCGGCTCGCCGGTGACGACCCGGCGGTCAACGAGGAGTGGAACTGTGACAAGGGCCGGTGGGGCTTCCGCTACGCCAGCGCCAACGACCGGATCACCACGCCGCTGATCCGCGACTCGAGCACCGGGCAGCTGCGCGAGGCGTCGTGGAGCGAGGCGCTGGTCGCCGCCGCGGAGGGACTTCGCACGGCGCGGGACCGCGGCGTCGGGGTGCTCCCGGGCGGCAGGCTGACGGTGGAGGACGCGTACGCGTACGCCAAGTTCGCCCGTCTGGTCCTGAACACGAACGACGTGGACTTCCGGGCGCGGCCGGTGCGGGCCACCGGCTCCCCGGCTGACGTCGCCGAAGAAGCGGACTTCCTGGCCGCCGCGGTCGCCGGTGTCTCCGACGTCACGTACGCCGAGGTGGAGAACGCCCCGTCCGCCGTGATCGTCGGGCTGGAGCCGGAGGAGGAGTGCCCGATCCTCTTCCTGCGCCTGCGCAAGGCACACACCAAGAAGAAGCTGCAGGTCACGGCCGTGGCGCCGTTCCTGTCCCGGGGCTTCGAGAAGCTCGGCGCCGCGCTCGTCGCGGCGGTTCCGGGCGACGAGGCCCGGCTGCTGAACACCGACCCGGCGGTCGCCGGGGCGCTCAGCGCGCCGGGCAGCCTCCTGCTGGTCGGCGAGCGGCTGGCCACCGTGCCGGGCGGGCTCTCCGCGGCCGCGGCGCTGGCCGCCCGGACCGGAGCGCGCCTGGCCTGGGTGCCGCGCCGGGCCGGTGACCGGGGTGCCCTGGAGGCCGGCTGCCTGCCGAACCTGCTGCCGGGCGGCCGTCCGGTCAGCGACCCGTCGGCCCGGGCCGAGCTCTCCATCTCCTGGTCCGTCGACGGCGGCACGCTGCCGAACCGGCCGGGCCGGGACATCGACGCGATCATCGCGGCGGCGGCCGGCGGGAAGCTGGGCGGTCTGCTGGTCGGCGCGGTCGACCCGGGCGACCTGGCCGACCCGGTCCTCGCCGAGCAGGCGCTCGACGCGGTTCCCTTCCTGGTCAGCCTGGAGCTGCGCAGGAGTGCGGTGACCGAGCGGGCCGACGTGGTGCTGCCGGTCGCGCCCGCTGTGGAGAAGTCCGGCACCTATCTGGACTGGGAGGGCCGGCTGCGGTCCTTCGAGACGGTCCTGCGGGGCAGCACGGCGATGACCGACGGCCGGGTGCTGGAGGCGATCGCGGCGCAGCTGGACGTCACCCTGAACACCGGGGACGTGCAGGCGGTCCGCCGTGAGCTGGGCGCCATGCCGGCGATCACGACGCGGGTCGAGCTGCCGGCGGTCGCCCCGCAGGCGCTGGCCGAGCCCGGCGAGCGTGCCGCGGTGCTGGCCACCTGGCATCAGCTGATCGACCTGGGCTCACTGCTCGACGGCGACGAGGTGCTGGCCGGCACCGCCCGGCCGCCGGTCGTCCGGCTCGGCAAGGAGCTGGCCGAGCAGTTGCGGGTCGCCGACGGCGATCTGCTGACCGTGCGCACCGACCGCGGCTCGGTGACGCTGCCCGCCGAGATCGCCGACCTGCCCCGGCAGGTGGTGTGGCTGCCGACCAACTCGCCGGGCTCGACGGTGCGCCGCAGCCTCGGCGTCACCGCCGGTGCGGTGGTCCGGTTGTCGGCCGGTCTGCCGGGCCCGATCCTCGCCGAGGGAGTTGACCAATGATCCACGTGCTCGCGGCGCACGCGGAGGACCCGACCCTGCAGTCGTTCGAGCAGGACGTCTGGTGGATCGTGCTGATCAAGCTGGTCGGCCTGTTCGTCCTGCTCCTCCTGCTGACGCTGTTCACGATCAACTATGAGCGCAAGGTCGTGGCCCGGATGGCTGTCCGGCCCGGCCCCAACCAGGTCGGGCCGAAGGGCTGGCTGACCTCGCTCAGTGACGGCCTGAAGCTGCCGTTCAAGGAGGAGATCATCCCGAGGACCGCCGACAAGGTGGTCTACTTCATCGCCCCGGTGATCTCGGCGACGACGGCGTTCACGGCGTTCGCGGTGATCCCGTTCGGCGGCGTGGTGAACATGTTCGGTCACCGCACCGCTCTGCAGCTCACCGATGTGCCGGTCTCGGTGCTGGTGCTGCTGGCCTGTTCGTCGATGAGCGTCTACGGCGTGGTGCTCGCGGGCTGGGCGTCCGGGTCGACGTACCCGCTGCTGGGCGGCTTGCGGTCGAGTGCACAGATGATCTCGTACGAGGTCGCCATGGGTCTCTCGATCGTCGCGGTCTTCATGCAGGCCGGGTCGATGAGCACCTCGCAGATCGTCGCCGCGCAGGCGGCCGGAGATCCCACGAAGATCTTCGGCGCCGAGATCACCATGCCCGGCTGGTACTGCCTGCAGCTGCTGCCGAGCTTCCTGATCTACATGATCGCGGCGGTCGGTGAAACCAACCGGGCGCCATTCGACCTGCCCGAGGCGGAGTCCGAGCTGGTCGGCGGCTTCCACACGGAGTACTCGTCGTTCAAGTTCGCCCTGTTCTTCCTCGCCGAGTACATCAACATGATCACTGTCTCGGCGTTCTGCACGACGCTGTTCCTGGGCGGCTGGCGGGCCCCGGCGCCGATCACCACGTTCTGGGAGGGCGCCAACTCCGGCTACTTCCCGCTGATCTGGTTCTTCGCCAAGGTGTTCCTGCTGCTGTTCGGCTTCATCTGGCTGCGGGCCACGCTGCCCCGGCTGCGCTACGACCAGTTCATGCGGTTCGGCTGGAAGATCCTGATCCCGATCAACCTGGTCTGGATCCTCTTCCTGGCCTACTTCAAGATCGCCCGCAGCGGCGCGCTCTCGGACGAGGCCCGGTGGATCTCCACCGGAGCGATCGCGCTGGTCGTGCTGGTCATCGCCTGGGCCTGGCCGTCGAAGGAGAAGCCCAAGCAACGCTCCATCGAGGAGGAACTGGCCCGCCGCCCACCCGGCAGCTTCCCGGTCCCCCCGATGGATCTGCAGGTCCCCCCGAGCCCCCGTGCCCGTCGTGCGGTCGCCGAGCGCGCCCCGGCCGCCGTGGGCGGCGACTCCGAGTCGAAGGAGGTGTGACGTGAACACGTTGACCGGCTCCTTCAAGGGCTTCGGTGTGACCTTCGCGCACATGTTCCGCAAGGTGATCACCACCGACTACCCGTTCTCGCCGCCCAAGCCGGCGCCGCGCTATCACGGGCGGCACATCCTCAACCGGCACCCGGACGGCCTGGAGAAGTGCATCGGCTGCGAGCTGTGCGCCTGGGCCTGCCCGGCCGACGCGATCTACGTCGAGGGCGGCGACAACACCGACGATCAGCGGTTCTCGCCGGGCGAGCGGTTCGCGAAGATCTACCAGATCAACTACACCCGGTGCATCTTCTGCGGGCTCTGCATCGAGGCCTGCCCGACCCGCTCGCTGACCATGAGCAACGAGTACGAGCTGGCCCGGGACAGCCGCCAGGACCTGATCTTCACCAAGGAGCAGCTCCTGGCGCCGCTGCTGCCCGGGATGGAGCAGCCGCCCCACCCGATGCGCCTCGGCGAGACCGACAAGGACTACTACGTCGGGGCGCTCACCAACCCGGGCACCTCGGCCGGCGCCGAGCGGGCACCGTGGTCGGATTCGGACACGCACGACGCCTCGGACCCGGCCGACCACGCGTCGCGGCCGGAGACCGCGGGCACCGTCCGGAAGGAGGGCTGACCATGACCCAGGTTTCGACCGGTGAGCAGGTCGCCTTCTGGATCCTCGGCTCGCTCGCGGTGCTCGGGGCGCTCGGCATGGTGCTGGCCCGCAACGCGGTGCACTCCGCGCTGTGCCTGGTCGTCACGATGCTGAACCTCGGCATCCTGTACGTGGTCAACCAGGCGCCGTTCCTCGGCTTCGTGCAGATCATCGTCTACACCGGCGCGATCATGATGCTGTTCCTGTTCGTGCTGATGCTGGTCGGCAGGGACGCGTCTGATTCGCTGATCGAGACGTTGCGCGGGCAGCGGATCGCGGCCATCCTTCTCGGCCTCGGCTTCGCGGCCCTGGTCGGCACCGGCGTCGCCCGCGGCCTGCAGGACACCCCGACGGTGGGTCTGACCGAGGCCAACCAGAACGGGAACGTCCAGGGCCTGGCGGCGCTGCTCTTCACCAAGTACGTGTACGCCTTCGAGGTCACGTCGGCGCTGCTGATCACGGCGGCGGTCGGCGCGATGGTCCTGGCCCACGTCGAGCGGGGCAAGGCTGACAAGGTCGATCAGGTGACCCGGATGAAGGAACGGTTCCGCCCGGGCAACTACCCCGGACCCAAGCCGGGCCCCGGCGTCTACGCGAACACCATGTCGGTGGCCGCGCCGGCGCGACTGCCCGACGGCAACGGCACCGAGAACAGCATCTCGCCGATCCTGCCGGTCCGGGAGCTGACGGCTTCCGAGGTCGCACCGAAGGGAACCGAGAAGTGACCCCCGATTACTACCTCATTCTGGCCGCGGTCCTGTTCACCATCGGGGCCTCCGGTGTGCTGGTCCGGCGCAACGCGATCGTCCTGTTCATGTGCATCGAGCTGATGCTGAACGCGGCGAACCTCGCGCTGGTCACCTTCAGCCGGATCAACGGTGGCCTGGACGGGCAGATCATCTCGTTCTTCGTGATGGTCGTCGCCGCCGCCGAGGTCGTGGTCGGCCTCGCGATCATCATGTCGATCTTCCGGACTCGACGCTCGGCGAGCGTCGACGACGCGAACCTCCTGAAGTACTGAAGGGGCTGTCGTGGAACAAGTGGACTACGCCCCGGCGACGGGAGTGTTGAGCAGCATCTGGCTGCTCGTGGCCATCCCGCTGGCCAGCGCGGCGATCCTGCTGTTACTGGGCAGGCGCGCCGACAAGTGGGGGCACTGGCTCGGCGTGCTCGCGGTCGCCGCGTCGTTCGTACTCGGGCTGATCTTCTTCATCAAGCTCGGCGGCCTGGACGCCGAGCACCGATCGGCGCAGCTGAGTCTCTTCGACTTCATCGACGTCGGCAGCCTGAAGGTCGACTTCGGGCTGCTCTTCGACCCGCTCTCCGGGGTCTTCGTCCTGCTGATCACCGGCGTCGGCTCGCTGATCCACCTGTACGCGGTCGGGTACATGGAGCACGACGCGGACCGCCGGCGGTTCTTCGCGTACTTCAACCTGTTCGTCGCGGCGATGCTCCTGCTCGTCCTCGGCAACAACTACGTGATGCTGTACTTCGGCTGGGAGGGCGTCGGCGTCGCGTCGTACCTGCTGATCTCCTTCTGGTACACGCGCCCGTCGGCGGCGACCGCCGGTAAGAAGGCGTTCCTGATGAACCGGGTCGGCGACGCCGGCCTGGCCGTCGGCGTGTTCCTGATGTTCACCACGGTCGGCAGCACCCAGTACGACAAGGTGTTCAGCAGCGTCGGCGGGATGAGCGCGACCGTCGTGCTGGTCATGGGCCTGCTCCTGCTGCTCGGCGCGGCCGGCAAGTCCGGCCAGTTCCCGCTGCAGGCCTGGCTGCCGGACGCGATGGAGGGCCCGACCCCGGTCTCCGCCCTCATCCACGCCGCGACGATGGTGACCGCCGGCGTGTACCTGATCGCCCGGTCCAACCCGATCTTCACGGCGAACGAGACACTGCAACTGGTGGTGGTCAGCGTCGGTGCGCTGACGCTGCTGATCGGCTGTGTCATCGGCGCCGCGAAGGACGACATCAAGCGGGTCCTGGCCTGGTCGACGGTCAGCCAGATCGGCTACATGTTCCTCTGCGTCGGGCTGGGCGGCGCGGCGTACGCGCTGGCGATCGTCCACCTGCTGGCGCACGGCTTCTTCAAGGCCAACATGTTCCTCGGGGCCGGCTCGGTCATGCACGGCATGCACGACCAGGTCGACATCCGGCGGTTCGGGGCGCTGGCCAAGCCGATGCGGATCACCTGGATCACGTTCGCCACCGGATGGCTGGCGATCATCGGCATCCCGCCGCTCTCCGGCTTCTTCTCCAAGGAGCCGATCATCGCGGCCGCCTTCGAGCGGGAGTCGACCTGGCAGGCCTGGACGTTCGGGATGGCGGCGCTGATCGGCGCCGGTCTGACCGCGTTCTACATGACCCGGTTGTTCGTGCTGACCTTCCACGGCCCGGCCCGCTGGACCGAGGACAACCAGCACCCGCACGAATCGCCGAAGATCATGACGATTCCGCTGATCCTGCTGGCGATCGGCTCGGTCGGGGCCGGTTACCTGATGAGCACGACAGTGCCGGACTGGCTCAACCCGGTCTTCGGCGAGGAGCAGGCCGAGGCGACCGGCGTCCTCTCGCACACCGTGATCACCATCCTGTCCATCCTGGTCACGCTCATCGGTGCGGGTCTTGCCTGGGCGTTGTTCCGCCGTGGCACCGCGCTCGCGCCGGAGCCGGCCGGGATCGTGGTCACCGCGGCCCGGCGCAACCTCTACACCGACGCGTTCAACGAGGCGGTGTTCGAGCGGCCCGGCATCTACCTCACCCGCGCCCTGGTCTACCTGGACAACAAGGGTGTCGACGGCCTGGTCAACGGGCTGGCGGCCGGGGTCGGCGGCGGGTCCGGCCGGCTGCGGCGGCTGCAGACCGGGTTCGTCCGGTCCTACGCCCTCTCCATGCTCACCGGCGCGATGCTCGTGGTCGGCGCCTTCCTCGCGATCCAGTTGGGATGGCTGGCGTGAACGACTTTCCCTATCTATCTCTTCTGACGCTGCTTCCCCTGGTGGGGGCCGGTGTGGTGGCCGCCATTCCGCGGGCCAGGGCCGAGTTGGCCAAGCTGGTCGCGCTGATCTGGTCGCTGGTCGTGCTGGCGCTCAGCATCGTCATGTGGCTGGCGTACTCGGTCGATTCCAAGGATCGCTTCCAGTTCCACGAGTCGTACTCCTGGATCCCGGCCTGGAACATCAACTTCACCTTCGCGGCGGACGGCATCGCCCTGGTGATGCTGATGCTGGTCGCGGTGCTGTTCCCGATCGTGATCCTGGCGTCCTGGAACGACGTGGACCAGAGCCGCCGGTCCGCGCCGACCTACTTCGCCCTGCTCCTGGCGTTCGAGTTCACCATGATCGGGGTGTTCGCCGCGGCGGACATCTTCCTGTTCTACGTGTTCTTCGAGGTCATGCTGATCCCGATGTACTTCATCATCGGGTCCTTCGGCACCGGTCAGAAGCAGTACGCCGCGGTGAAGTTCTTCCTCTACAGCCTGGTCGGCGGCCTGTTCATGCTGGCCTCGGTGATCGGGCTGTGGGTGGTCGGCGGGCACACGTTCGACTTCGTCGAGCTGGTCAAGGCCGGCTCGTCGATCGAGACGGACACCGCGCGATGGCTGTTCCTCGGCTTCTTCGTGGCGTTCGCGATCAAGGCGCCGTTCTTCCCGTTCCACACCTGGCTGCCGGACTCCGGTGGCGCCGCCCCGGCCGGCGCGGCCGCGCTGCTGGTCGGCGTGATGGACAAGGTCGGCACGTTCGGCCTGCTGCGTTACTGCCTCTCGCTGTTCCCCGAGGCGTCCCGCTGGTTCGCGCCGACCGTTCTGGTGCTGTCGGTGATCGGCATCATCTACGCGGCTCTGCTGGCGGTCGGGCAGAACGACCTGAAGCGCCTGGTGTCGTACACGTCGATCGCGCACTTCGGCTTCATCGGCATCGGCATCTTCGCCTTCACCACGCAGGGCGGCACCGGCTCGGTGCTTTACATGGTCAACCACGGCCTGGCCACCGGCCTGCTCTTCATCGTGGTCGGCATGTTCGTGGCCCGGCGCGGGTCGTCGCTGGTCAGCGACTTCGGCGGGGCCGGCAAACTGGTGCCGGTGCTGGCCGGGGTGCTGTTCTTCGCCGGTCTCGCCTCGCTGGCGCTGCCGGGCACCGCCCCGTTCGTCAGTGAGTTCCTGGTGCTGATCGGCACCTTCAGCACCCACAAGGTGTACGCGGTGATCGCCACCGCCGGCATCGTGCTGGCCGCCGCGTACGTGCTCTGGATGATCCAAAGGACCACGCAGGGCACCCTGAATCCGGCTCTGGAGGAGGTCCCGGCGATGCGCAAGGACCTCAGCCTGCGCGAGAAGGTCGTCGTCGCCCCGCTGATCCTGCTCCTGCTGGTGCTCGGCTTCTATCCGAAACCGGTCACCGACGTGATCAACCCGGCGGTGCAGAAGACCCTCGAGGACGTCGGCACGCAGGACCCGACCCCGACGATCGCGGACGGAAAGGCTGGCCGGTAACCATGGGAGAGCTGAAACTGCCCGCGATCGACTACGGCGCGCTGGCGCCCATGTTGATCCTCTTCGGCGTGGCCTGCGCCGGAGTCCTCGTCGAGGTGCTGGTTCCACGCCGGCTCCGCAACGTCGTACAGCTGAGCCTGGCCCTTCTGGGTGTCGTCGCCGCGCTGACCGTGCTGATCGTCAACCGGAACCTCCGGATCGTCACGATCGGCGGCGCGGTCGCGTTCGACGGGCCGACGATCTTCCTGCAGGGCGCGATCCTGGTGCTCGGCGGGGTGTCGCTGCTGCTGATCGGCGAACGATCGGTGGAGGCCGGCGGCGCGTTCGTGGCCCAGGCGGCCGTCGTGGTCGGCTCGGACCGGGACGGCAAGCAGTCGACCGGCCAGCCCGGCCTGACCGAGGTGTACCCGCTGGCCGCGTTCGCGCTCGGCGGCATGCTGCTCTTCGTCGCCGCGAACGACCTGCTCACCATGTTCGTGGCGCTGGAGGTCTTCTCGCTGCCGCTGTACCTGATGTGCGCGCTGGCCCGCCGCCGGCGCCTGCTCAGCCAGGAGGCCGCGCTCAAGTACTTCCTCCTCGGGTCGTACGCCTCGGCGTTCTTCCTGTTCGGCGTCGCCCTGCTGTACGGCTACGCCGGTGGCGTGCAGCTCAGCGTCGTCCACGACGCGGTGGCCAACCCGCAGCACAGCCAGTTGCTGCTCTACGGCGGCCTTGGCCTGGTCGCGATCGGGCTGCTCTTCAAGAGCGCGCTCGCCCCGTTCCACGTCTGGACGCCGGACGTCTACCAGGGCGCGCCGACCCCGATCACCGCGTTCATGGCGGCCTGCACCAAGGTCGCGGCGTTCGGCGCCCTGCTCCGCGTGCTCTACGTGGCGTTCGAGGGGGTCCGCTGGGACTTCCAGCCGGTGCTGGGCACGGTCGCGGTGCTGACCATGTTCGTCGGCTCGATTCTGGCGGTCACCCAGACCGACATGAAGCGGCTGCTGGCGTACTCGTCGATCGCCAACGCCGGTTACCTGATGGTCGGCGTGCTGGCGCTCAACGATTCCGGCCTGAGCAGCACGATGCTCTACCTGGTGGCGTACGGCTTCTCGGTGCTCGGCGCCTTCGCCATCGTGAGCCTGGTCCGTGACTCGGACGGGGAGGCCACCCACCTGTCCCGCTGGGCCGGGATCGGCCGCAAGAGCCCGCTGCTCGCCGGGGTGTTCACGCTCATCCTGCTCGCCTTCGCCGGCATCCCGCTGACCAGTGGCTTCACGGCCAAGTTCGCGGTCTTCGGTGCGGCGATCGAGGGCGGGCAGACCTGGCTGGTCATCTTCGGCGTGATCAGCAGCATGCTGATCGCCTTCCCGTACCTGCGGGTCGTCGTGCTGATGTGGCAGTCCGAGCCGGGCGAGTCCACTCCGGCGGTCTCCATCCCGGGCTTCCTCACCTCGGCCGCGCTCGGCCTCGGGGTGCTCGTGACGATCGCCCTCGGTGTGTTCCCCGCGCCGCTGATCGACCTGACGCGTGAGGCCTCCCAGTTCGTCCGATGAGACACCCTGTTCAACGGCTCCGGCATTCCGCCGGAGCCGTTGTTCGTCTATCGGGCGCCGACAGCCTCCACTTAAGATTCGCGGCGTGAATGTGCTGCCCGCTGTGATCGACGCCTATCGCACCTGCGAGCTGGCGACCCTGACCAGGGACGGTTCGCCGGTCGCGTGGCCCACCTCGGGCCTGCGCCTCGACGACGGGACGTTCCTGCTGAGCACGTCGCTCGGCTACCCGCAGAAGGCGTTCAACATCCGCCGGGACGGGCGGGTGGCGCTGCTCTTCTCCGAGCCGCTCGGCAGTGGTCTGGAGGCGCCCGGGCAGGTTCTCGTGCGCGGGATCGCCACGTGCCCGGAGCAGGTGCACGTCGAGCCGGTCGGTGACCTCGGGCGGCTCTGGGCGAGGCTGATGGAGCGTCAGCCGTCGAGCCAGAAGTACCTCAACTGGCCGACGAACAAGATGACCGATTTCTATTACATGCGACTCAAAATCATTGTGGCGCCGACGGAGGTGGTCACCCGCCCGCTGCCGACCGGGGCGAACGCGGTCTCCGGCAGTGCGCTGCTCGGCGCCGACGTGCTGGCGCAGTACCCGGCCGTCGTCCTGATCGCCGTCGATGCCGAGGGCGCGCCGACGCTCGTGCGCACCACGGTCACCTCGGAAGCCGGCGGCTACCGGGTCGAGGTGCCCGGGGACGCCCAGGTCGCGGAAGGCCCGGCCGGTCTGCTCGTGCACCGCCACGACGAGAAACTGTGGAATCTGCACAACGCCAACGTGCGAGGATCGCTCGTCGCCGACGGGAAGGGCTGGCTGCTTCTTCCGTCGAAGCTGGTCGAGCCGGGCCAGCGGAGCAAGGCGAGCCTGCTCGACCCGATCCGGATCGGGCGCGAGTGCCAGGCCACGACTCGCCGCTATCTGGAACGCCGGAACCTGGCCCGGCCGTCCATCCCGTGGGACGCCTATCGCGCCATCCGGACGAGCCTGCCGAAAAGCAATTCTTGATCTTGCGAGTCGGACCCCTGGGACTGAAACGAGTGGGCCGGTATGGCATCGTTGGAGCGTGGTGAGCACCGGTGATCTGACGTTGTCGTCGCTGGGCCTCGACGTCGATCCCGCGATGGACGCGTCGGTGTCGGCGACGCTGGCCGCCGTCGAGGAAGCGCTGCGGATTCACGTCGCCAGCGCCGACCCGCTGGTGACCGAGGCCGCGCGCCATCTCGCCGATGCCGGCGGCAAGCGGCTGCGCCCCATCCTGGTCGCGCTCGCCGCCCAGTTCGGCGACCCCACGCGCCCCGAGCTCATCGACGCGGCCAACGTGGTGGAGCTCACCCACCTGGCCACGCTCTACCACGACGACGTGATGGACGAGGCGCCGGTCCGCCGCGGCACCCCCAGCGCCAACGCGCGCTGGGGCAACTCGGTGGCCATCCTGGTCGGTGACTACCTGTTCGCGCAGGCCGCTCAGCTGGCCGCCAAGCTCGGCACCGAGGCGGTGAACCTGCAGGCCCAGACGTTCGCGCGCCTGGTGCACGGCCAGATCGCCGAGACCGTCGGCCCGCGCGACCGCGACCCCATCGAGCACTACCTGCAGGTCATCGCGGACAAGACCGGCTCGCTGATCGCCACCGCGGCCCGTTTCGGCGGCCTCTTCTCCGGTGCTCGCCCCGAGGTCATCGAGGCGCTGGCGGGCTACGGCGAGATCATCGGCCTGGTCTTCCAGCTTTCCGACGACCTGCTCGACATCGCCTCCGAGTCCGTCCAATCGGGCAAGACGCCCGGCACCGACCTGCGCGAGGGCGTGCCCACGCTGCCGGTCCTCTACGCGCTCGCCGGCGACGACGCCGACCCGGCCGCGGTTCGCCTCCGCGAGCTGCTCTCCGCCGGCCCGATCACCGACGACACGCTGCACGCCGAGGCGCTGGCCCTGCTGCGCGAGTCCACGGCGATGAAGCAGGCGCGCGAGACGGTCCGCGGCTATGCGGAGGAGGCGCAGGCCCGCCTGGCGCCACTGCCCGACGGCGAGGCGAAGCGCGCGATGGCCAGCCTCTGCGACTACATCGCCGACCGCACGACCTGACAGCGGCACGCCTGTCGCGTGGCGCCTCCGGGCGACCATGCCATCGATCGACGGTGTTTCCGTCCGGCTCCCGGTCCACTGCAGGATCAACTTCTTCATTGCCTGCCTTCGCTGTGGTCCGGATCGTCGCTCCCGCGGGGACCCTTCCGGGCTGAGCAGGGCGCTGGCGCGCCCTGAACGCTCAACCCGCAAGGGCGGCGTCCGTGGGTGGTCGCGGTTACCGCACAAGGTCGGTCGACGGCGTCGAGTTCTTCCGCCCGGTCCCGTGCCATGGCCGCGTGAGCCGCTGCGGTCTCACCGGAAGCGTCGTGACCGGTCCGAAAACGATCAGCACCTGCGCCACGACCCCGTCGACTTCCAAGGCGGCCTTGGTGCCCCGGCTACCGACCACAGTGCTCGACGAGGGCGGGGCGCTCCGAAGTGGGTGGAGCCCCGGCTCGGGACCGGCGGACTGAACCGAAGACCGCTGCCCCACCTGAACGGCGGCCCCACCCACCAAGAAGACCAGTATCGAAACAGAAATCGCCGTGGTAAAACCCTGGCCACCGACAGCGGGACGTCTTGCCTGCTGAGAGCGCCTTTCTACGGCTGATCCGAACCGGATGGCATCGGACGCAGACTAAGCCAATTCGGGCAGGTTCGGACACGCGCCGTTCTATTGATCACACCCGCTGTGCAAATCGATCGTGATCCACATGCTTTTGGCATTCCGTCGACGTGAGTTTCTTCATATGGTGTAAGTCCCTGGCCTCGGAGGTAGCTGTGCGTGACCCCCTAGCGGAGCCGTCAGATCTCATCCGGAGCGTGTCGCGGGCCCTGCGTGTGCTGGAGTCGGTCGGCCGGGCTCCGCGCGGGCTCACGGTGAAACAGATCGCCCGGCGCTGCGAGCTGACCGTCGCAACGACGTATCACCTCGTGCGCACGCTGGCCTATGAGGGCTATGTGATTCGCCGCGAGGACGGCACGTACATCGTCGGCCTGGAGATCGCGGATCGGTATCGCGAGCTCGTCTCGGCGTTCCGCGGCCCACCCGCGGTCGGCGACGCGCTGCGCCGTGCCGCGCTCGACACCGGGTACAGCCACTATCTGGGCCGGTTCGTCGGCGGCCGGATCGCGGTGACGGCGTCGGCCGAGGGCGCGCGTTCACCGTTCCTGGACGACGTCGCACCCGGCTTCGACGAGGGCGGCCACGCGACTGCGCTGGGCAAGGCGCTGCTCGCCACGCTCACGCCCGATCAGCGGTCGCGATATCTGCGGGATTACGGGATGCGGGCGTTCACCCCGACCACGCTGACCACGCCCGAGGCGCTCGAGGCGGATCTCGCCGCGGGCGAGCGACGCGGCATGCAGATCGAGATGGGGCAGTTCCGGCAAGGGCTGGCCTCGGCCGCGGTGGTCGTCGTGGCGGACCGCGACATGGAGCGCCGGCTCGTGCTCGCCTGCTCGATGCCGGCCGCCGAGATGCTGACCTCGGCCCGGGTGGTGCGGGCCAAACTGACAGCGGCCGCGCGGAATGTCGCCGAGGCGCTCTCCGGCGGGGAGTCCGCGACCGCCTGAGAAGCAGTCGCGCGGAGCCCGTCGGATCTCGCTGCCCGCGCACATTTCTTTTGGCGACGTTTCCGCAGCCCCCGGGAGTTTTGAGTGACCGAATCACTACAGCTTGAGGTGCGGCTTTAAGAGATATTTGAACCTCCCCGGCGGTTGTCGCGTACCAGAGTGCGGACGACCTGAGCCGGCTGGAGGCAGGACGAGATGCGCTGTGAGGACGGGCACGACGACGCCGCGTACGTCCTCGGCGCGCTGTCCGCGGCGGAACGTGCGGCCTACGAGCAGCACCTCGCGACCTGCTCGTTCTGCCGCGAAGCGGTGGCCGATCTGTCCCGCGTGCCGGACATGCTTGACCGGCTCGACGCCGACGAGTTCGCGCGGCTGCTCGACCCGGCCCTGGCCGACCGGCCACCGGAACGCTCCTACCCGGTGTCGCCCCCGCGCTCGGCTGCGCCTCGATCGAAGACCTTTCCCGTACGGGTACTGAGCACCGTGGCGGCCGTGCTCCTGATCGTGATGCTCGGCGGCGGGGTCACGCTGTGGCTGATGAACCGGCCGGCCGCGGGAAGTGGCGCCGGTGGTCCCGCCGTGGCGATGACCGCTGTGGAACCGGACTCGCCGATCACCGCGACGATCCGGGTCGTCGGGACACCCGGCGGGACGAAGGTGGAGATGGTCTGCGCGTACGCCGCGTCCGGGAAGCCGTACACGTTCCGGCTGATCGCCTACGGGCCGGACGACCAGAGCGAGCAGCTCGGATCGTGGACACCCCAGCCCGGAGCGGAGTTCCCGATGCAGGGGGCCACCCACTTCGCGGCGGAAAGCCTGGACCGGCTCGATCTGGTCCGGTTCGACGGCAAGGTCATGCTGACGTACCGACCGCGCTGAACCTCCGCTCTGCCGGGTGTCGCCTCGGTCGGTGCGGTGCTGACGCCGTACCGGATCAGGCTCTTCGTCGTGAAGCTTCGATCGTCAGGCGGGGGCGGCGGTGGCCTCGGCGGCAGCCCGGGAACGGGCCGAGGCGCGGGCGCTGCGGAGACCGTCCGCCGTGAAGATGATCAGGGCGATCCAGACCAGCCCGAAACCGGCGAGACGGGCGGCCGGCATCGGCTCGTGATAGATCAGGACACCGCAGGCCAGTTGGAGGATCGGCGCGACGTACTGCAGGATGCCGAGGCCGACCAGCGGCACCCGGTTGGCCGCGCCGGCGAAGAGCAGCAGCGGCACCGCGGTGGCGACGCCGGAGAACAGCATCAGCGCCGTGTGCAGCGCGGAGACGTGACCGAACTTCGCGCCGCCATCCAGGTTGAGCCAGGTCAGATAGGCCAGCGCGGGCAGCGCGAGCACCGCCGACTCGATGAACAGGCCCTCCGCCGGCGGCAACGACATCCGCTTCTTGACCAGGCTGTACGAGCCGAACGACGCGGCCAGGATCAACGCGATGTACGGCAGGTGCCCGTAGTCGACGGTGAGGATCGCGACCGCCAGCCCGCCGACGCCGACCGCGATCCACTGCCAGGCGCGTAGCCGTTCACGCTGGACGGTGACGCCGAGCAGGACCACGACCAGCGGGGTGATGAAGTAGCCGAGGGCGGTCTCGACGACGCGGGACGAGTTCACGCCGTAGATGTAGGTCGCCCAGTTGACGCCGATCAGCAGACCGGCCAGGACGACGCCGCCGAGCAGGCGCGGCGTGCGCAGGATGCGGCCGAGGAAACTCCAGTTCCGCATGGCGATCAGCAGCAGCGCCACGAAGACGACCGACCAGATCACGCGGTGGGAGAGGATCTCCAGGGGCGGGGACGGCTGGAGCAGCTTGAAGTAGATCGGGAAGAAACCCCACATCGCGTACGCCGTCAAGCCGAACAGGTATCCGCGCCGCTCGTCGCTCATGCCCTCACCGTAAGGGCAGACGTCTGTGGCGGTCCTTGCATATGTTCCAGGTCACGAGGCCAATCGGGGACATCTGGCCTGCGTGTCCGGTGCCCGCTCGGGCGGCTGCGTGGCGGTCTCCCAGCCGGATTCTCCGGCCGGTTCAGCCGGCTGCCGGGCTCGGGCGTGCACGACGAGAGCGGGGCGCCGACCGGCACCCCGCTCTCGTCGTGACGATGGCTCCTAGTCGTCGCCGCCGTCGGGGACGAGCATGTTGAGCACCCAGCTCACGATGCCGACGAGCAGCGCGCCGAGGACCGCGGAGGGCCAGAAGCCGTCGACGTGGAAACCCAGGTCGAGCTGGCCCGCGATCCAGCTGGTCAGCATGAACAGCAGGCCGTTCACGATCAACGCGATCAGGCCGAGCGTGAAGACGTACAGCCCGCAGCCGACCGTCTTGACGATCGGCCGCAGAACCGCGTTCACCAGACCGAAGATCGCCGCGACCGCGAGGAGCGTGCCGGCCTTACCGGTCGTGCTGCCTGTGGTGAGGTCGATCCCGTCGATGACGAGGGTCGAGATCCACAGCGAGACCGCCGTGATCACGAGCCGGATGATGATGCCCATGGCAGGGGATCGTGCCACGGCTGCGCCACCGGTGGGTACGACACTCCGCGATCTTCATCCGCAGCCCGCCGGACAATCCGTCGTATTGAGACTTACCGCTCACCTGCCGATCGACTCGGGTCCCCGATCAGGATCTTCTCGACATCGGTGGGGGACAGCGTGGCCCACCGGACCGCCTGGTGGCTGATCACACCGACCATGCCGGGTCGCATCCTGGTGAGCAGGCGGGCCACATCACCCAGCCCGAGCGCGGCCCCGACCAGGTCGGCCTCGTCAGCCCGCAGCCGCTGCAGCAGCACCAGATCGGCGCTGGTCGCGGTGACGACGTCGGCATCGCCGAAAGCCTGGCGCAGGTCCACCGTCGCCTCCCAGGGTCTCCCACTGCCCGCCCGGGCAGGCGCCCCGGCCTCATCGGCTGGACCGAGGTCGAGGATGGTCAGCAGCGGGCGTAGTGGAGTGCCCGGCGGCGGCTCGATCGGGTGGCCGGGCGGCGCCAGGATGATCGAGTCGTCCTGCGCGGCCGTGCCACGGGCGAACGCGACCCACTCCCGCGGCCGGCGGGTGCGCACCAGGACCCGGGCGCCGACGGCCAGTGAGCGGAACGCCAGCAGCTGTGCACAGCGCAGGCCGCCGACCAGCAGCATCCGGGTCGGCTCGGCGCGGAACAGCCGGAGCGGCAGGGGGTGCCCGTGCCGGTTGCGGCCCACCACGACACCCGTCCAGCCCGCCGGCAGTGACAACGGACCGAACGGCCGGGTCGCCGGTGAGTGACGTACGGTGTGCCAGGTCTGTAGTGCCTGCCGGGGGTTGCCGGAGGCGGCGAGCGGCAGGGTGGCGGTGAGGCCCCGGAGATGATCACCGTCGAGCCGGCGCAGGGCCGCTGACATGTGCTGCACGGAGGCCGCCGCCACCTCCAGGGCGGCTTGATCCTGGGCCACCAACCGCACCGCCAGGCTGATCAGTGGCGGGTCGGTGGACCCGGACTCGGGCAGGTCGGCGGTCAGCGTGACAGTGGTCGCCGCGACCGGAAGGTGAAGCAGCCCGGTCAGCAACTCTGCGGACGGGGTGGCTGTCGCTTCCGGTGACGTGTGGAACGTGACCTGGGGCAGGCCACCGACCCGCAAAGCTGCCCACTCCTCGTGGACCTCGGCGGCCGGATCGGCATACGTGAGATCGGTGATCGTGCGCATCGCCGCCGCCGTGTCCAGCGGTTGCGCCGCCAGACGCTTGGTCAACCGCCGCGCCAGACCGGTCAGGGTGCGTCTGAGCTCGGCGTCGGACCAGCCCTCGTCGCGCAGCGTGCGGACCGCGAGGATCGCCCGCGAGTGCCCGAGCGCGGGGCTGCCGGCGAGCGCCCGGTACGACGTGGGGATCGGACCTGTCCCTGTCGTGACGGCAGGCGCGGGCACGCCGGAGAGCAGCAGCTGGACCCGGCAGGACGGCCGCTCACGGCGGTCGGCGGGCAGTAGCTCCCAGGGCGCGGCAAGCTCGTGGCCGGGATCGGCTAGCAGACCGGCCGGGTCGCCCAGCTCGAGAAGCACGGTGAGTCCGGAGTCGTCGGCCAGCACCGCGGCCTGGCCACCCGGAAGATTTACCGAACTCACCTGCGTGCCCTGGACGGCGAGTCGGAGCACCGTGGCCGCGGGCCGGCGACGGATGCCGAACCGCAGGCCGGCGGCGAGCCACTCGAATGCCCAGCGTCCCCGGCTGCGCAGCCAGGTCACCGCGAGCAGGATCGCGGCGCCGACCGCCGCGATGAACAGGGCCGGACCACCCTTGGCGGCGCCGATCAGGACGAGGACCGCGGCCACCTGAGTGGTGATCACCTGCTCATGGCGCACCCCGGGCGGCCGTGGCGTGGCCAGATCGGTCGCCATGCGCACCTCCCAAGATCATGATGGACGTCGATCCCTTTGCGCGGCTCATGCTAGGCCGAAATCCGGATCGGCCGTGTCCGTTGTCCACAGGCCCGAGTTATCCACAGGTCTTGATTCGGGGCTATCGCCGCCGTCCGTCCATCGCCTAGCGTCGAGGCCCGGAACGTGATCAGGCGATCACACTCAGCCCCGATGCCTGGTCGCCACCGGAAAGCTTGATCACCCGCGCCGGAGCGTGGATGACCTCGACCATGTCCACAGCAGAGAACGGGGACACCGGAAATGGCCTATACGCAGGCGGAGTCCGCGGTGATGGCACGGACCGCCGCGAGATTCGATCAGGTCAACGGCGCGCTGCAAACCATGCTGAGCACGTTGATGTCCGAGCTGTCGATGCTCAACGGCACCTGGAAGGGCCTCGGCGCAACCGCTTTCGAGCAGGTCAAGACGCAATATGCGGCAGATCTGCGGAGTCTCAACAACGCACTGGCCGAGACGGCCGAGTCGATCCGGGCCTCCGGCGTCGGCTATCAGACCACTGATTCCGACGCCGCGAGTCGTGTCGCCCGCACCGGCGGCTCGTTCACGCTACCGCTCTGACTACCCAGGAGATTCTTGTGAACGACGGAGTTCTGCTCGTCAACTTCGGCAGCCTGCAGCAGGCCGGCGCCGACATCGACAAGGCCCTCGGCACCCTGCGGGCACAGCTCGACCAGCTCGAGCAGGATGCCGCTCCGCTGGTCGCGGGCTGGGCCGGCGACGCGCGGGAGGCCTACGCCCAGCGGCAGGCCAAGTGGCGCGCCGCCTCGGCCGACCTGGAGGGCATCCTGCGCCAGATCAAGCACGCGGTGCACGAGTCGGCTGCCGACTACGTGGCGACCGAGCGGGCGGCGACCCAGCGGTTCCAGTGATGACGCGTTTTACCCGTTCGGGCGTTCCGATTGGCCCGATCCGGGTGGGTTGAGGTCGCCCGTTCGCGTACTGATCCGGGCGGTTGACACGGCTACCATCGGTTGTTGGATCATTGCGCCGGGCGATTGGAGCGCGCATACCGGCTCGGCGCGACCGTGGACCGGCCGTGCCGGGATACAACTCGGTCATCAGCGCACTGCCGCCCATTGTCATTGCGGTCTGGCCTTGTAGGTTATACGCGTCGAGATGGCTCAGCCGTACGCGTGGGGAGAGGTGGACGTGTCCGAGTGGGAGCCGGTTACGGACGCCGAGGTCGCGATGCGCGACGCGTTGCGTACCGACGACCAGGAGTCCTATTTCCGCATCCTCGCTGGTGTCGACCTCTTGCTGCCGGTTTCTGCCGACGCGCTCGCCGGTCTGGCCCCGCTCGGCTGGGGCACCTGGAGCACCGGTGGGCGCACGCACGTGCTGGCGTTCACCTCACAGGAGGCACTGCGGTCCTGCCTCTCCGACTACACCGGTTCGTCCCGCCGCGTTCCGTATGCGGAGCTGGCCAACACCTGGCCGAACCTGGAGTGGTGGCTGGCGGTCAACCCCGGTCTGCCGATCGAGGGATACCTGCCGGCCTGGTTCGTCGCCCAGCTCGCGCGAGGTGACCTGCGGCTTCCGACTCGCGGTCCGGGGCGTGAGGTGCACGGCACCTCCAAGATCCAGGAGCTGGGAGCTGCTGCGCTCGCGGCCAAACGCGCGGGTGAGGGCCCTGGCGGGCCGACCCATGAGCCGGCCGGCGCGGCGCCTGCCGCCTACCCGGCTTCACCTGCCGGGGTTTCGAGCGCGCCCGGCGGTGGCCCGCGGCCGCCGCAGCCCGGCGCCACTCCGCCCGGGGTTGGCCCGGGTGGGCTTCCGCAGCGCGGTGCACCGCAGCCCGGCGGTTCTCCGGTGCCGGCTGCCGCGCAGTTCGGCTCCGGGCCTGCCGGTCCCGGCGCCACGCCTGGCTCCTCGTTCGGTCCGGGCGCCACGCCTGGCTCCTCCTCGTTCAGCCCGGGCGACGCGCCCGGTTCCGCTCCGTTCGGTCCGGGCGGCACGCCGCCAGGGCCGGGGGCTCAGCCGGGTGGAGCTCCGGGGAGTGGTCTTCCGGTGCGTCCCGCGAGTCTGCCCACGCGTCAGACGACGTCGTCCGGCCTGCCCGTGCGCACTCCGTCGACGGTCGACCCGTCAGGGCTGCCCGCCTCGGCCACGCCCGCGGCTGCCCCACCGGCTCCGGCTGCTCCGGCCACGCCCGGGCGTCCGGGAGACGAGCATGTTCCGGCGGCCTACCAGTCGCCGTCGATCCCGCGTGACTTCCCGGGAACGCCCGGCGCTCCGGCCGCCTCGCCGTCGTTGCCCACCCGCAACCCGGTCGGCAGTGGCACGGCGACCCCGGGGTGGAACTCCGACGCGGTGCCCTTCGGGCCGGACAACGACCCGCGCGGCCCGCTGCAGGATCTGAACGCACCGCTCCCCGTGCGTACCCCGATGGCGAACACGCCGCCCATCCCCGAGCACGTCAAGCCCTACGACCCCGCCGAGGCGCAGGTCGACCCGAGCTGGGCGGCGATCGGCAGCGGGCGCGGGCCGAGCATCGGCGCCCCGGCCGCGCCCGGCAGCGCACCCGCCAGCCCGGCCACGGCCCCGTCCTCGCTCAACGCCCCGGCCGGCAACGCCCCGGGAAGCAACTTCCCGGCCGGCAGTGCCGCAGCCAGCAGCTTCCCGGCCAGCGGTGTCCCGGGAAGCAACTTCCCGGCCAGCAGTGTCCCGGCGAGCAGCGTGCCGGCCAGCGGCACACCGGCCGGCGTGGGGATGACTCCGCCGCCCGCCCGTGGTGGCTCCGACCTGCCGCGGCGTCAGCCCGGGCAGGCCGCTGGTCCCAGCCAGACCACCTCGTTCTCCGGGTTCACCAACGCGCGGACGATGCCGGGTTCCGCTCCGGCGCCGAGCTTCCCGCAGGGGCCCGCGTCGCCGCAGGCAGCGGCCGCGCAGACCACCCCGGCCCCGGGCGCGCCGGCTCCCGATTCGTCTCCCGCGGGCGCCCCGCCCGCGGCAGTTTCGTCCGCGAGTGCGCCGACCGGCCCGGGCGGCTTGCCCCGCCGTCAGGTGACGCCGCCCTCGGAGCGTCCGTCCTCGATGGCGGCCGCGGCACAGGCGCTTACCGGCGGCCGGACCCCGGCGCCGGACCCCAGCCTCGCGCAGCGCGATCCGTCGGCGGACAGGTTCGGCCCGTCCGGCCCGGCTCCGGCGCTGCCGCGCTCCGACTTCGGCCCGGCCGGTGGCGAGCGTCCGGCGCCGCCCGCGCCGGGTGGCCGTCCAGGTCTGCTCCCGCCGGTCATCCCGGGCGCTCCCGGCGCTGACCGCGGTCCGGGAAGCTCTGGGTACGGTGCGTCGGCTTCCGCCGCGCCGCCGGCCTAC
>NZ_BOMH01000048.1 GCF_016862095.1 Actinoplanes cyaneus | reverse complement strand
GCTTCGGCTTCGCCGGCCTACGGTCAGGGTTCTGCCGCGCCCGCTTACGGTGCGGCCGCCTCGGCGTCCGGTTTCGGCCAGGCCGGCTCGGGCCCCGGCGGCGCCGCTCCCGGCGTGCCCGGGTTCGGCCCCGCGGCTCCTGACGCGTCGTCCGGTCTTCCCGGCTCTCCGAGTGCCCCCGGCTCTCCGAGTGCCCCCGGACGCCTGCCGGAGAGGCGCCCCGTCTCGGCGCCGGCGGCTCCGGGCAGCCCCATCTCGGGTGCCGCTGCTCCTGGCGCCCCGATCTCCGGTGCCGCTGCTCCCGGCAGCCCGGCCGCGGCCTATGCGGCTCCGGGCGGATCGCCGGGGACGTACGTTCCGGCGTCGGCCTTCGCGGGAACGGGTGGCTCGGGGACGCAGGGCGCCACGAACGGTGCTCCCACCGGGCCTTCGGCGTACACGCCGCCCGGATACAGCGCTCCGGCCGTGCCCGGGCCCGCCGTGGGCATGCCGCCGCAGGGCAGCCCCGCTTCGGCGTACGCGAATCAGGCGCATGTCACGCAGGTCATCCAGCTGCCGTCGGCGACTCCGGCCGCGCCCACCTCCGGCTCGTCCGGGATGGGTGTCACCGGCTCGTCGACCGGCGGCCAGGGCCAGGGAGATCGGGCGCACGAGAACTTCGTCCCGGCCAACGAGACCGAGCGGGAGCTGCAGGACGCGGCCGACGCCGGGAACACCGACGTCTTCCTCTCCACCCTGCTGCTGGCGAACGTGCTGGTCCCGGTCGCACACCACTCCCGGCCGGGCAGCGCGCCCGGCGAGTCCGGCTTCGCGTTCCAGCCGGAGGAGGTCGGGGGCGAGAAGTTCCTGATCGTCTTCACCAGCAAGGACCGGCTCTCCGAGCACTTCGGCGAGCCGACCCGCACGGTGGGCGCGCGGTTCTACGAGCTGATCCGTAACTGGCCCGACCCGAACTGGTCGTTCGCGGTCAACCCGGGCACCCCGGTCGGCGCGAAGTACCCGGGGACGCAGATCATCGCCCTGGCGAACTGGGCTACCGAGGCGGGTCTCGGCGCGGATCCGATCGAGAGTCCGTCGGCCGACGAGGCGGCGGCCACGGTGCCGGCGCCGGAGCCGGTCAACGACGAGGCGCAGCACGCCACGGTGATGCAGAAGACGATCGCCGCCGACCAGGTCGACTACTACCTGGACCGGGGTTATGACCGGGTGGCAGGTTTCGTGCATCGGGCCTCCGAGGTCGAGCACCTGCGGACGCCGGCGGAGTTGTTCGGCGCGCTCGGGCTGAACTACGAGGGCTCGCCGTTCCAGTCCGACGCCCAGGAGGCGTTCGTGCTGCGCTGGCCGGCGTTCCGTCCCAGCCTGTACCGGATTCCCTACGGCGGGCAGAACGAGCAGGCATTGCGCGCGATGGACGGCTGGGTGATCGAGCGCCCGCCGTTCCGCGGCAACGGCTTCGCCCCGGGCGAGGGTCGTGATGTCGTCGCGGAGTTCAAGGTGGACAGTGTGCGGCTGCCGCACGGCGCCCAGCTGTGGCGCGTCGGCGCGGACGGCAACGAGCGCATGGTGGCGATCTTCGACGCGGACGGGCCGCTGTGGCGCCGGGTGGGTGAGCAGTGATGCGCGACGGTTACGTGGTGTCCTGGCAGGGGCAGGACTACGACGCGGTGCCGGACGGCGACAAGGTGCGGATCTACGGCACCCGTCCGGCGGAGGGTTTCACCGAGGTGAAGCCCGGGCGGTATGTACGGGTCCTGGAGCCCGACGAGTACGACGAGATTGCCTACGTCCGGACAATGTGCACCTGGCGTGGCGAGCCGTTCATCGTGCTCGCGGAGGCGGACACCTGGTTGCGGCTGGAGTACACCGGGGGTCGCGCCCCGGTGGCCCGCCGGCTCGGCCTGGAGGAGTTCGACTACGGCGTCTACCAGGGCTGGGCCCCGGCCAGCGAGATCCGCGACCTCTACGAGCACCGGGTCTGATCAGGCGGGCGTCTTCAGCCAGCGCACGATCTCGCCGGTGACGAGGTCAGGCTCCTCCTGGTGGATGAAGTGGCCCGCGCCGGGCAGGAGCCGCCACTCGTACGGCGCGGTCACATACCGCCCCGATCCTTGCGCTGTCCGCGGCAGGATCGCCGTGTCCAGCGAGCCGTGCAGCTGCAGTGTCGGCATGCCGAGCGGCTGCTGCATCAGTTTCACGAAGCGGTAGCCCTGGAGCCGGAGCGCGCTGCGCGCCACCCAGCGGTACGCCTCGAGCGCGCAGAACGACGCCTGCGGGATCTGCATCGCCTGCCGGCAGCGGTACGAGTAGTCCGCGAACTCGGGTGTGGCCGCCCACGCCGGGCTGCTCCAGTGCTCCATGAGCTCGCCGATGAGCGCGGCGTCGTCACGGGTCAGCACATGTTCGTACCGCGGAACCTGGAACTTGAGAATGGTGGCGGAGGCCGCGAATTGGCCGCGAGGGTCGGCGAAGAGCGCGGCCCGCAACCGCAGCGGGTGTGCCGCGCCGAGCACGACGAGCCGGTTGACGAGTTTGGGGTGGAATGCCGCGGCGGCCCAGCCGATCATGCCGCCGGCTCCGGCGCCGACGATCGTGGCGGAGCGTTCGCCGAGCGCGCGGATCAGGCCGGTGACGTCCGCGGCCATGGTGTAGCCGTCATACCCCCTCGGGGGTTTGTCGCTCAGGCCGTAACCACGCAGGTCGATGGCGGCGGCGCGGTAGCCCGCGTCAGCGACGCGGGTCATCACGTCGTGCCAGGCCCACCAGAACTCGGGGAAGCCGTGCAGGAAGAGGACGAGTGGCCCGGTGCCCACCTCCACGACGTGGAACCGGCTGCCGTTGGCGCCGACGAAGCGGTGTGACCACGGGCCTTCCGCCATTACCACCGACTCGTCCATGTCGAAAGCCTATGCTTCGCTGTCACGGTCGATGCGAGGCACTCGTGAACCGGTGCGGATCATCCGATGGGCTCGGCGGCGGTCATCGCCATCAGATCGCCCGGCCCGCAGTAGATCTTCAGCAGCGACGTTTCCACCTTGACCCGGACCCGGGCCTTCTCCTTCAGCGTGATGCCCTCGGCGTTGTAGAGCGCGTAGCGGTTGCCCTCGTCCGAGATGAGGCCGTAGCAGGGGCCGGTGCCGCCGCGGGTGACCATGCCGACCACCCAGCCGGTCTCCGGGCGATTGTCGGTCGGCTCCTTGGGCGGCGCGTCGGTCAGCGTGATGGTGGGCAGCGGTGCCGGCGACTCCGGGGACGTTGCGCCGGAAGACGGCGCCGAGGGCGACGCACTTGACGAGGGAGCCGAGGCGGACGACGTACCGGAGGAGGCTCCACATCCGGCGACGACCGCCCCGGCCGCCACGGCCAGACCGATCCGGAACATGTGGTGACTGCGCATCAACTCATCCTTCCCTCGCGAACCGTCAACAGTGGGACGAAACGCGTCGCCTACCGGTTCCCGGAAAAAGGCGACGCCCGGGGAGTAGGGCCCCGGGCGTCGCTGGGTGGGTGGATCAGTAGACGGCGACCGTCATCGAGGTGCCGATCTGGCTGAGCACCGCGATCTTCACGCCCACGGCGGGCAGTTTGACGCCGTGGTTGGGCAGCTCGTCGTAGTAGTACTTGTCCTTGTCGCTGAAGACCGGGTCACCGGCCAGCGGCTTGACGACCGACTTCGCGCTGTTCAGGTGCAGGGTCATGCCGTCCGTCGGGTAGAGGCTGAACGGAGCGTCGTAGACCTGGACCCGGGCACGCCACGGCACACCGGCCGGGTTGTTGAACGGCTTCGGGTGCGCGTCGATGTAGAGGTTGCGACCCGTGCCGGGGTGGACGTTGGTGTTGTTGTCGACCTGGGAGGTGTCCCAGTACGAGATCAGCAGCCCCGTCTGGTAGTTGTAGTGCTCCACCCAGTCCGGCTTGACGTCCATGAACCCGAAGTTGTACGGACCGGTCGCCAGGTACTTGTCGTACGAGGTGTAGCTGCGGTACCCGGCGATGTAGTAGTTCGCGTACGTGTCGGTGTAGTTGGCGCCCTTCACCGTGAACCCGTCAGCGGCCCACGTCGGGGTGCCCTCGGCGCCGTCGACGTCGACGGTCGCGCCGTCCGCGGTGACGGTCAGGTCGTCGCCGAGGAAGCCGCCCTCGGACGCCCCGCCGTCGGTCACGTAGTGCAGGCGGAAGGTGATCTTCTTGCCCGCGTACGCGTTCAGCGGCACCTCGATCGGCACCCACGCGTTCTCCGAGGAACCGGTGAGCGCGGGCTGCGGCACCTGGGCGCCGTCACGCGGGAAGGCCTCGCCACCAGCGGTGCCGTCGAGCTTGGTCCAGGTCGCGCCGCCGTCGGTGGACGCCTCGAAGTAGAGGTAGTCGTAGTCCAGCTCGATCGAGTACCGGCCCTGCAGCGAAACGCTGGCGCTGGTCTTCCCGGTCAGGTCGATCGTCTTGGACAGCGAGTTGTCCAGGTCGTCGGCGTTGCCGGAGAAGTACTGCTTGGTGCCGTCGTACGGCGCGCCGAGCTCGGTGGTGACCTGCTTGTCCGGCAGGTTCACGACCAGCGCCTGCTTCTTCTTGGAGTTGTACTCCTCGGGCCCCAGGTTGACGATCTTCTTCTGACCGGCCTTGACCTTCTCGTAGTCGAGCCAGCCGAGCTGCAGCTTGTTCCACGCACCCAGGTCGCCGGGGCGGGTGCCGATGCCCTGGTCGCCCTTGGCGCCGAGCCGGCTCTGCGCCATCAGCGTCCAGTACTCGTTGCTGTTGTCGCCGATCGTGGTGGTGTCGTAGTCGTCCGGCAGACCGAGGTCGTGCGTGTACTCGTGGACGAAGACGCTCAGGCCGCCGTTCTCCGGCTGCATGGTGTAGTCGCCGACCCAGAGGCCGGTGTCACCGATCTGCGTGCCACCGTTGAGGTTTCCGGCCGGTCCGGTGACGGTCTTGTCGCCCGCGTAGGCGTAGGACCGGTGGCTCCAGATCGCGTCCTCGCCCTGGTACGGGTCACCGTCGGCCTGGTCGCCGCCGGCGTGCACGATCTGGAAGTGGTCCAGGTATCCGTCGGCCTCGTTGAAGTTGCCGTCGCCGTCGAAGTCGTACCGGTCGTACTGGTCGAACGATGCCAGGTCGGCCTTGATCTCGGCCTTGCTGCGGCCGGCGGCGATCTGGTCGGAGTACCACTGGTTGACCGCGTCGCGGACCAGGTCGTACACGTTCGGGCAGATGCTTCCCGGGCAGACGGCCGGGTCGTCGCCGTTCTCCTTCGGGTCGTCGTTGGACCGGCCGTACCGAGCCTCGTTGTACTTGACCTTGACCCAGTCGGTGACCTCGCCGTCGACGCTGTAGCGCCCGGACGACTGGCTCTCGAAGTAGGTCTTCACCGACTCGACGTTCTTGCCGGTGCCGAAGTACAGGTTCTGGTAGTAGTCCTTCGAGTAGTCCGACTGCCAGACCGTGGAGTTGTCCACCGACCGGTCCGGCGCGGGGATCGCGTTGTGCAGCGGGCCGTCGAACGTGGACGGACCGGCGTACTTCGCCGTCGTGTCCTTGTCCGGGTAGGCGGGGTCCCGCTCGGTCCCGAACTCGGTCAGGATCACGAAGATCTTGTCGGTCCGCTCCCGGGAGAGCTCGACGTACTGGTTCTTTCCAGGATGACCGAAACCGCCGTTGCCGTACGTCCTGCCCAGGTTGACGACCTTGCTGCCGTTCTTGGTCTCGATCTTGGACTTGCCGCTGACCACCTGGGAGACGGCCTCTTCGCGCAGCGCGCGACGCTTTTCTTCGAGCGGGTGCGGCAGGTCGTCGAGCGGGGCGTTGTCGCCCGTCGCCGCGACCGGAGCCGGTTCAGCCGGCGGGGCGGCGAAGGCCATCGTCGGAGCCATCGCTCCCACGGTGGTCACCATCGCCGCGCCGAGCAGTCCCGCGACTACCTTGCGCACTACGTTTACCTCCGTTTTCGCGGCCGGGCACGGTGTGCCGAGCCCGGCGTCAAACGGCCCCGGGGTTCGGGGACTAGAGGTGAACGTATGCAAACCAACTGATGTTCGGGGATCGCACAGGAGATTGATCTCCAACGGTTACGTGATATGACCTTGGCATATCGCGCCAATATGCATAAAGGACAAAAGGGCTGGTAGCGCATGCGCTACCAGCCCTTATAGAAGGACGTCAGTCTTCTGACTTCGCCGACTTCATCCCGGAACTGATCAGGTCCATCACGGCCGAGTCCTGCAGTGTCGTGACGTCACCCAGCGACCGGTTCTCGGCCACGTCGCGCAGCAGCCGCCGCATGATCTTGCCGGAGCGGGTCTTCGGCAGCTCGGTGACGAGCATGATCTGCCGCGGCTTGGCGATCGGGCCGAGCGTCTTGGACACGTGGTTGCGCAGCTCCTTGATCAGCTCCTCGCCGGCGTCGCCATCGGTCGCCACGCTGCCGCGCGGGATGGTGAACGCGACGATCGCCTGACCCGTCGTCGGGTCGGTCGCGCCGACCACCGCGGCCTCGGCCACCGACGGGTGCGAGACCAGCGCCGACTCCACCTCGGTGGTGGAGATGTTGTGCCCGGAGACCAGCATGACGTCGTCGACCCGGCCGAGCAGCCAGAGCGCGCCGTCCTCGTCCTTCTTCGCGCCGTCACCGGCGAAGTAGATCCACTTGTCGCCGTTGCCGGCGCCGGCCCCGAAACGGGACCAGTAGGTGTCGAGGAAGCGCTGGTCGTCGCCCCAGATCGTGCGCAGCATCGACGGCCACGGCTCGGTCAGGACGAGGAAGCCACCCCCGCCGTTCGGCACCGGCGTCGCGGTGTCGTCGACCACGTCGGCGGCGATCCCGGGCAGCGCGGTCATCGCCGAGCCGGGCTTGGCCTCGGTGACACCGGGCAGCGGAGAGATCATCACGGCGCCGGTCTCGGTCTGCCACCAGGTGTCGACGACCGGGGTGCGCTCGTGGCCGACATGCTCCCGGTACCACATCCAGGCCTCGGGGTTGATCGGCTCACCCACGCTGCCCAGCACCCGCAGCGAGGACAGGTCGTACTTCGCGGGGATGTCGTCGCCCCACTTCATCATCGTGCGGATCAGCGTCGGCGCGGTGTAGAGGATCGACACCTTGTACTTGTCGACGATCTGCCAGAAGCGGCCGCGGTCCGGGGTGTCCGGCGTGCCCTCGTACATCACCTGGGTCGCGCCGTTGGAGAGCGGGCCGTAGACGATGTAGGAGTGGCCGGTCACCCAGCCGATGTCGGCCGTGCACCAGTAGACGTCGGTCTCCGGCTTCAGGTCGAAGACCGCGTTGTGCGTGTACGACGTCTGCGTCAGGTAACCGCCGGTGGTGTGCAGGATGCCCTTCGGCTTACCCGTCGTGCCCGAGGTGTAGAGGATGAAGAGCGGGTGCTCGGCGTCGAACGGCTGCGCCTGGTGCTCCGGGGCGGCCTGCTCGACGGTCTCGTGCCACCACTTGTCCTTCTCGGTCCAGGCGACGTCCTGCCCGGTGCGGCGGACCACCAGCACGTGCTCGATGCTCTCGCAGCGGGCCACGGCCTCGTCGACGGTCGGCTTCAGCGCGGACGGCTTGCCGCGGCGGTAACCACCGTCGGCGGTGATCACGACCTTGGCGTCGGCGTCCTGGATGCGGGTGGCGAGCGCGTCGACCGAGAAGCCGCCGAACACCACGCTGTGCGTCGCGCCGATCCGGGCGCAGGCCAGCATCGCGACCGCGGCCTCCGGGATCATCGGCAGGTAGATCGCGACCCGGTCACCGGCGGCCACGCCGAGCTCGGTCAGCGTGTTCGCGGCCTGCGAGACAAGCTTCAGCAGATCCGCGTACGTCACGGTCCGGGTGTCGCCCGGCTCGCCCTCCCAGTGGATGGCGACCTTTTCCCCGTTGCCGGCCTCGACGTGCCGGTCGACGCAGTTGTACGCCACGTTCAGCTCGCCGCCGACGAACCACTTCGCGAACGGCGGGTTGGACCAGTCCAGCACCTGATCCCACGGTTTCGCCCAGGCCAGCCGCTCGGCCTGGCGCTCCCAGTAGGCGAGGCGGTCGGCCGCTGCCTCCTCATACGCCTCGGCCTTGACGTTGGCGGCGGCCGCAAGCTGCGCGGACGGCGGGAACTTCCGCGTCTCGGTGGACAAGTTCTCCAGGGTCTCACTCATGAGGGCGGCTCCTCTGCCGTGACCGGGGTCTCTTTGTTGCACACTAGTTCCGACCGGAGTGCCCGGCGAAGGCTGCGCGCTGGGCGGTGTCAGGCGCGCGCCGAATGACGCGTACGTGATCGGTCCTGCGCGAATCTTGCCAGTTCCACTCTCGTTTGTGCACCCCGTGTTTCCGTCGTCTTACCGGTTACCGTGTTCGGGTGGATCCACTAGCTCCCCTGCTCGATCTTGCTGACGTCGCTCCGGCCCTGGCCGCGGCCCGGGACAGCGTCGACACCGCGATGCGGCACCGTGCCCTGCGCCGGCACGGCGGCCAGGTCGCCGCCGAGGCCAGCCTGCGCGCCGCCGTCGCCAGCGCCGCCCTCGAAGGCAATGTTCACGATCTCGACGACGTCCGCGCCGGCACGGTCACCGATCCGGTCCTGCAGGGCGCGCTGCGCGTCGCCGAAGGACTCGGCGGCCTCGTCGACCTCTGGCCGCGCGCACCCCGCCAGGTGCTCGCCAAGCTGCACATCCTCGCCGCCCGCGGCGTCGTCCACGCCGATCACCTCGGCCGGCTCACCGGCGCCGCCGAGCGGATCGACGCGCTGGCCGGCCTGGTCGCCGGCAACGAGGAGACCCCGCCGCTGCTGCTCGCCGCGATCGTGCACGCGGAGCTGATCACGTTGCGCCCCTTCGCCGGGCCGGCCGGTGTGGTGGCTCGCGCCGCCGCCCGGCTCACCCTGATCGGGCGCGGTTTCGACCCGCGTGGCCTGGTCGGCGTCGAAGTGGGTCACCTCGCGCGCGAGCCGGAGTACGTGGGGTCCGCAGGCGCCTACGCCACCGGCACGCCCGACGGGGTCCGTTCGTGGCTGCGGCACTACGCCGCGGCGATCACGGCCGGCGCGGAGGAGATCACTACTATCGGTGACCAGGTATTGGCAACTGTCTGACCTGTGATCAATTCGGCGTCGCATACTTTGCGGGTGGCTGACAACTGGGTGCGTCCGTACGAGCCCGGCTCCGGACGCTGGCTGGTCATCGCGTGGGAGGCCGTCGCGCTGGCGATGCTGAGCTGGGCCACGGTCCGGCAGTTCGACCTGATGGGGCACGGCGTGCGGGTGGTTGCCTGCCTGCTCGCCGCGGTCTGGGTGGTCGGCGCCTGGCGGATCCTGCAACTCGGCGTCTACATCAGCACGGAAGGCGTGCTGATCCGCGGCCTGCTGCGATCGCGGGTGATGCGCTGGCGCGAGATCGGCGGCGTGCGCCTCCAGCGGACCCGGCATCGGCTCGGCCCCTGGGAGATCGAGAGCGGCAACACCGTGCTGCTGGAGCGGCTGAACGGCGAGACGGTGAACACCGAGCTCTGGGAGAAAGGCGTGGACTTCCACGCCCGCCCGACCGTGTTCCGGGCCGTCTACCAGGAGATCCGCAA
The DNA here is from genome assembly GCF_016862095.1 of Actinoplanes cyaneus. Classification (GTDB taxonomy): domain Bacteria; phylum Actinomycetota; class Actinomycetes; order Mycobacteriales; family Micromonosporaceae; genus Actinoplanes; species Actinoplanes cyaneus. Next base: position 109,363 of record NZ_BOMH01000048.1, on the reverse strand, counting down.
CCGGCACCGCACCGCCGCGTCAGAACAGTAAAGAGCAGATCCGCAACCGGCACCGCCGCGTCCGAACAGTAAAGAGCCGGCGTCCCTCGCGGGGGCGCCGGCTTCGCGCGTCCGGACCGGGTTAACAAGCGTGCACCTGGGTCGTTGTCGACAGTCCAGCAACCTGGTGGCGATGATCCCCATGAAGGCGGAAGCACCACCTGTGGTGGAGGTCCCGTCGCAACGTGCCTGCCGTGGCTGATCGCGCGTGGGTTCCCGGTGGCCGTGCACGGCGCCCGATCACATCGGCTGGGCCGATTTCTCGTTGGCTCCGTGCCTCTTTTCTACGCCGCTCGCGGCATGATCGCCAGCTTTCAGCCAGCAAATCTGGCGTATCCCCATTACTCAGACCGATGGCATTTGCGCTGGTCATTGCTTTGGAAGATCAAAATCAAGATCTTCATGTCCGATCTCCGCGGTGGTCCGGACCGTCGCTCCCGCGGGGACCCTTCCGGGCTGAGCAGGGCGCGGGGCGCCCAAAACGCTCAACCCTCCAGGGCGGCCTCCGTCGCGGGTCAAGCTCACCCCAACCCCAACCCCAACCCCAACCCCAACCCCAACCCCAACCCCAACCCCAACCCCAACCCCAACCCCAACCCGCCCGCCGAACCAGCCGGACGCCGCGCCCCGGCCGCGGCCGGCACCGGTGCTGGTGCTGGCGTTGCGGCCGCAGCTCGCGCTGGTCGGCTGGTGCTCACGGTTGTTATCCGGGCGCAAAACAACCGTGAGCACCAGCCGGAGGGCGGGGGTCGCGGCTGGGGCTGGTGGGGGTGGTGGCGTCGCGCGTGAGGGTCACGGGGCCGCGTGATTGCGGTTGGGGGGCCTCACGACGTACCCAAGCAGGGGGTTGATCTTCAGGCGAGAGCGGCGCGAGACCGGCGGTGGCGGCCGTAGAGAGCGAACCCGATGGCCACGCCCACGCCGACACCCAGGGCGGCGGCGGTGATCGGGACGGCCGGGCGGTCGCGGAGGCGTTTGCCGAGGGCGATCGGGTGGCGGAACTCCAGCACCGGCCAGCGGCGCTCGACGGCGATGCGGCGCAGGGCGCGGTCCGGATTCACGACGCTGGGATGGCCGACCGCTTCCAGCATGGGCAGGTCGCTGCTGGAGTCCGAATATGCGAAACACTGACTCAGGTCGTAACCCCGCGTGGCGGCCAGCTCGCGGATGCCGACGACCTTGGCCGGGCCGGCGGAGTAGAACTCCACCTCGCCGCTGTACCGCCCGTCGACGATCGCCATGCGGGTGGCGATCACGTCGCGGATGCCCAGGAGCTCACCGATCGGGCGGACCATCTCGTCGCCGGAGGCGGAGACCAGGACCACGTCGCGGCCGGCCGCCTGGTGCTCGGCGATCAGCGCGGCGGCCTCGGCGTAGACATACGGATTGATCAGCTCGTTCAGCGTCTCCGCGACGATCTGCTGAACCTGCTCGACCCGCCAGCCCTTGCACAAAGCGGCCAGATAATCCCGGGTGCGCGCCATCGCCTGCTCGTCGGTGCCGCCGCCGAGCCGGAACATCAGCTGGGCATAGGCGGACTTCACCACGTCACGCCGGCTGATCAGGCCATCGCGATAGAACGGCCGTCCGAAGGCCAGTGCGCTGGACTTGGCGATGACGGTCTTGTCTAGGTCGAAAAACGCGGCGCTGGGGCCCACGGGCCGAAAGTGTAGCCGCAAGGCGCTCGCCCCCGGGCACCCGATCGCCGTGACGCGCAGTGAAAACGGTCAGACGGGCAGGGAGCTTGCAGCAAGTTACATTCGGTACTCGACTGCCGCCTCAGTCTGAGGCAGACTTGTGTTTGCAAGTGGGAATAGTGCCACTGCCCCGGCTTTCCAAGGCGCCACATCCGTAGAGCTAGATGAAATGGCCCTCGGTGGCCGCGCCCCCCGCGGTACCACCGAGTGATTCGGCTCGACCCCCCCGGAGCCGAATCCCAGGACGACCCCCGTCTCCCCCGGCGGGGGTCGTTCCCTTCACGCCCCGGTCGCCTGCGATGCCTCGGTCCCGGCCTCGGTGCCGACGGCCTCGATCAGACCGAAGAACTCGCTGAGCCCGGTGACGCTGAGAACACGCCGGAAGGTCGGGCTGGGGTTGATCACCAAGAACTGGATGTCGCTCTCCGTGGCGGAACGATAGCCATCTATCAATGCGCCGAGCCCGGTCGAGTCGATGAAGGACGCGGCGCGCAGATCCACACGGATGGTCGGCGGCGACCAGTCGGTGATGGCATCCCGGATGCCCTCGGCCACCTCGTCGGCATTGGAGAAATCGACCTCGCCGATCACCGTGACAGTGACCGTGCCGTCGTCCGCGAGTGTGGTCCGGATCGAGTTACCCATGCCAACTCCATCGGTCCGTGTCGGCACAACATACCCAACCCGGCCCGCTCCATACCTCGGCGGCCCTGACCGGCCACGAGACAGGCGTAACAGATCCAGTCGCCGCCCGGGGGTTCTCCACAGCGTCCGAAGTTATCCACAGCGGCACCGCGACCGATTGCCGCGACGTGGGCCGGGCCGGGAGGTTGGGCGAGCCCAATCGTGCGCATTCATGGGAGACCGCGATGCCCCTGCCGTCCCGCCCACTGCTGGTCACCGCCGACTCCGACCTGCTCGACGACCTGCTCCGGCTGGCCGCCGCCGCGGGCAGCGAGGTGGAGGTGGCGTCCGATCCGGCCGCCGCGCGGCCCCGATTCCTGCTCGCGCCGCTCGCGCTGATCGGCGCCGACCAGGCCGTTCCCTGCCTGCGTGCCCGCTTGCCGCGGCGGTCCCGGGTGATCGTCGTGGCCCGCGGAGCGCCCGCCGACGAGGTGTGGTCCGCCGTCGAGCAGCTCGGCGCCGACAACATCGTCATGCTGCCCGAGGCTGAGCCGTGGCTGATCGAGCAGTTCGCCGGCCGGCCACGCCCGCCCGTCGTGGCGCGCACCCTCGCGGTCATCGGTGGCCGAGGCGGTGCCGGCGCGAGCATCCTCGCCGCCGGGCTCGCCGCGATGGCCGTCGACGCGCGGCACCGGACCCTGCTGATCGACGCCGACCCGCTCGGTGGCGGCCTCGACCTGGTCCTCGGCTGGGAGGAGGTGAGCGGCCTGCGCTGGCCCGGGCTGGCCCAGGCCGGTGGGCGGGTCGACCCACCCGCGCTGCTCGGCGCCCTGCCACACCGCGGCGATCTGGTGCTGCTCTCCTTCGATCGCAAGGAGTTGAGCGGCGTGCCCGCCGAGGCGATGGCCGCCACCCTGGACGCCGCTCAGCGCGGCCGCGACGTGATCGTCGCCGATCTGCCCCGGCAACTCGACGACGCCGCCGTGCTCGCCCTGCAGGCCGCCGACCGCACGTTGCTCGTCGTGCCGGCCGAGCTGCGTGCCACCGCGGCGGCCGCCCGGACTCTCGCCCAGATCCGGCCGCACTGCGACGAGGTCTCGGTGGTGGTCCGCGGGCCCGCGCCCGGCCGGCTGCGACCCCGGCAGATCGCCCACTCGCTCGGGCTGCCACTGGCCGGCTCGCTGCGCCCGGAGCCGGCCATGTGCCAGGGCCTCGAACTCGGCAAACCGCCGACGGCGGACGCCAAGGGGCACCTCGCCCAACTGTGCCGCCGGCTGATCGACGAGCTGATGAGCACCCGGGCGGTGACGGCGTGAACGTGGTGGATCGGGTGCGGCGGCAATTCGCGTACGACGGAGTCGACGCCACCCCGGCCGGGGTCGTCAACGCCGTCCGGCGGGAGAGCGGGGTGCTCGGCGACCGGGCCGTGTTACGCCTCGCCGACCAGGTGCGCGACGAGCTGATCGGAGCCGGGCCACTGGCGCCGTTACTTGCCGACGCCGAGGTCACTGACGTGCTGGTCAACGGGGTTCAGGTGTGGGTGGACCGCGGTACGGGGCTGCAGCGGGCGGCGGTGCGGCTGGGGGAGCCCGAGGACGTACGCCGGCTCGCCCAGCGACTCGTCGCGGCATGCGGGCGGAGACTGGACGACGGTCAGCCGTACGCGGATGCCCGCCTGCCCGACGGAACCCGCCTGCACGCTGTGCTGCCACCGGTCGCGACCCAGGGGCCGTATCTGTCGCTGCGCACGTTCCGGCAACGTCCGTTCAGCCTGGCGGACCTGGTCACGCACGGGACGGTGCAGCCTGCCGCGGCATCGGTGCTGGAGGCGATCGTCGCGGCCAAACTGGCGTACCTGGTCACCGGTGGCACCGGCAGCGGCAAGACCACCCTGCTGGCGACCCTGCTCGGGCTGGTGCCGCCGACCGAGCGGATCGTCCTGGTCGAGGATGCCGCCGAGCTGCGGCCGGTGCATCCGCACGTCGTCGCCCTGCAGGCGCGGACCGCCAACGTGGAGGGTGCGGGGGTCATCGGGCTGACCGATCTGGTCCGCCAGGCACTGCGGATGCGCCCCGACCGGCTGGTCGTGGGGGAGTGCCGCGGCGCGGAGATCGTCGACCTGCTCGGCGCGCTCAACACCGGGCACGACGGCGGGGCCGGCACGCTGCACGCCAACGCACCCGGCGACGTGCCCGCCCGGCTGGAGGCGCTCGGGATGCTCGGCGGGCTGCCAAGGGCGGCCCTGCACGCGCAGGTGCTGGCCGCGCTGCAGGTGGTGTTGCAACTGCGGCGGACCGCGAACGGGCGGGTGCTGGAATCGGTCAGCGTGCTCGTGCCGTCCGGTGAGTCCCGGCTGACGACCGTGGTGCCGGCCTGGGAGCTGCACTCCGGGGCCGGTGCGGGAGCCCGGGTGCTCGGCCGGATGCTGCTCGACCGCGGGGTCCGGGTGCCCGCGGTACTGGGGGCGTCGTGATCGCGGTGCTGGTCGCATGCCTGCTCGGCTGCGTGGTGACGCTCGCGTGGCCGCGCGCCGGGGCGCTGACGCGGCTCGCCGGTCACCGTCCGGCGTTCCGGCTCGGTGGGCTGCCGCGGCTCCGGATGCCGGTGCACGCGCTGGGGCGGCGGGGCGTGCTCGGTGCCGCCGCGGTGGCCGCCCTGGCCGGCCTGCTGCTGGGCGGGCCGGTGGCGGCGCTGGTCGGGGCGGTCTACGCAGGGCTCGGAACGGCCGAGTGGGTGCGCCGGGCCGGACGCAAACAGGTCGCCGTGGCGCGCGCCGCTTCGCTGGACGGGCTGACCGGGCTGGTCGCGGATCTGCGGGCGGGGCTGCCACCGATGCTGGCCTCCCAAGGTCCGTTCGTCTCCTCCGGGCCGGCTCCTCCCGCTGGGCCGCTGGACACAGGCCGGTCGCTCTTCTCCGCCGCGTCCCCTGACAGGGGCACGCTGCTCGCTGGGGACCGGCGGATCACCCGGCTGACCGGGGCGGTGTGGCAGCTCGCGGAGCGCACCGGAGCCCCGGCGGCGGATCTGCTGGAGCGGATCGAGACCGATGCGCGGGCCGCGGACCGGGCGGCGGCCTCCGCCTCCGCGCAGGCGGCCGGCGCGCAGGTGACCGCGTTGCTGCTGGCGGCGTTACCCCTGGGCGGGATCGGCCTGGGTTACTCGATCGGGGCGGATCCACTTCACATCCTTCTGCGTACGCCGTTGGGCGCGGCCTGTGCGATCGCGGCACTGCTGTTGCAGTGCGCCGGGCTGCTGTGGGCGCGCCGGCTGGTCGAAGGGCTGCGCTGATGGAGTCGGCGTGCGGGGCGGCCGCGGTGCTCCGGCCGGGTGGGCCGGTGCGGGTGCCGCTGCGGGAGTGCTGCGTGGCGGCGCTGGTCGGGGCCCGGTCCTCGTCGAGCGGGTGCGAGGCGCTGGATGATCCACGACCGCTGGTCCCGTCGCGGCCCGTGGAGGTGGTCCGGGCATGGCCCTGATCGTGATCCTCGTGCTGGTGGCGGTGCTTCTGCTGATGATGCCGGCGCTACCTCGCCGACGGGCCGGGCGCCGGCTGGGCCGGATCGGCATGACCTCCGGAAAGGCGGTGAGGGCGTCGCCGGGACGACCTGACCGGCGGAACCAGATCCTGATCGCGGCTCTCGCCGGGACGAGCGTGGCCGGGCTGATCGGAAGCTTCTGGGGCGTGCCGGTCGGGGTGGCCGCCGGATTCGTTGCTTATCGGTTCCTGCGCCGCCAGGAGCCGGCCGACGTCCGCCGGGAACGCCGTGAAGCCTTGGAAGATCTGCCGCTCGGTGCGGACCTGCTGGCCGCCGCGCTACGAGCCGGTGCGCCGGTCGATCGGGCGGCAGCCGCGGTGGCCGACGCGCTCGGTGGGCCGCTCGGCGCGCGGATGCAGCGGACCGCCCGGTCGCTGCAGCTCGGCGGGGGACCGGCCGAAGCGTGGGCGCACCTGGCCGACGTGACCGGGGCCGAGCGGCTGACCGCGGCGGCGATGCGATCCAGTGCGAGCGGTGGCGCGCTCGCCGGGGCGCTCGAACGGCTCGCCGGTGACCTGCGGGCGGACCGTTCGGTCGCCGTCGAGGCGGCGGCGCAGCGCGCGGGGGTACTGATCGTGCTGCCGCTCGGACTCTGCTTCCTGCCGGCGTTTCTGCTGGCCGGGCTGATGCCGGTGCTGGTCGGCGTGCTCGACGAGGTGCTGTGAGACCGCGTGCTGTGAGACCGCGTGCTGTGAGACCGCGCGGCACGACCCGGGACGGGCCTGGAACAGGAGATGGCGTGGATGCGCGTCGCCTGGCACCCCGGCACGGCGTCGTCGGGTCGCCCATGAACACACGGGTCGGCGTCGTTGCGCGCACGGCCCAGGAAGCGGTGTGCGGCGTGTTCTCCGCGTCGTGCACGAAATCGGTGGGCGCGAACCGCGTCACTGCCGGAGCCCCGCTACTGGTTCACGCCGGCCGGGGAGGAACGAGGGCGCGGTGTCGGGCCGCGTCCGGACAACTAGGAGGATCACGTGCATCTACTCGTCGCAGCGTTCCGGCGTTTGCGCACCGAAGCGGCGGACGCCGGGATGAGCACCACGGAGTACGCGGTGGGCACCTTCGCCGCCGCGGCCTTCGCGACCCTCCTCTACAAAGTGGTGAACAGCAACGGGGTGCAGACCGCACTGACCGCGCTGATCACCAGGTCCCTGAAGTGATCGCGAGAAGCCTCGATGTGAGCGAGGACCTGAGGTGAGACGGCGCCGGCGGCCCGGCCGGGACCGGGGTGCGTTCACCGCCGAACTCGCCGCCGGGCTGCCGGCGCTCATGCTGCTGCTCTTCGCCGGGATCACGGCCGTCTCGTCGGTGGTCGCCAAGGCGCAGTGCCTGGACGCGGCCCGGGAGGCGGCGCTGGCCGAGGCCCGGGGCGGGAAGTCGTCGGTGGCGGCCCGGATCGCGCCGGACGGGGCTTCCATCGAGGTGAGCGCAGATCGCGAGAGCGTGACAGCGACGGTGTCCGTACGGGTCAGCGTGCTCGGCAGCCACCTGCCGGGAATCGCGGTGACGGCCACCGCAGTCGCGGCCCGAGAGCCCGGAGTGGGCTGATGGCACAGCGCACCCGAGATCGGGGCGCGGCGTCGATCTTCGTGCTGGCGATCGGATTGTTCCTGGTCGGCGCCGGGATTGCCGGGGCGATGGTGGCGTCCGCGCGGGTGGCCCGGCACGCGGCGCGTAACGCCGCCGACCTGGCGGCGCTCGCCGGGGCGACCCACGCGATCGAGGGGGCGCAGGCGGCATGCGCGGCGGCTCGGCGGTATGCGGAGGCGAATGCGGCACGGCTCACGTCATGCGAGGTCAGCGGCCTGGAGGTGGTGGTGCGGGCGGAGGTGCCGGTGCGCTCGTCGACATTGCGGGCCACGGCCGCCGCGCGAGCCGGACCGGTCGAGTAGACACCGAAGTCGAGTAGACGCCGGCTCAGCAGACGCCGGGTCCAGCAGACGCCGGGTCCAGCAGGCGGCCGGGTCCAGCAGCCGCCGGATTCAGCAGACAGCAGGTCGAGCAGATGATGGACCGGGCGTGTGGATATCCGGGACTACTCGGGCGGAAGCGCGCCCAGCACCGTCGTCAACACCCGGACCGCCCCGGCCTTGTCGAGCGGATTGTTCCCGTTCCCGCACTTGGGAGACTGCACGCACGAGGGGCAACCACTCTCGCACCCGCACGAGACGATCGCCTCCCGGGTCGCTCGCAGCCAGGCCGCGGCGGTGGCGTGGGCGCGCTCGGCGAAACCGGCGCCTCCGGAGTGCCCGTCATAGACGAAAACGGTCGGGGCCTCGGTGTCCGGATGGTTAGCGGTCGACAGCCCGCCGATGTCCCACCGGTCGCACGTCGCGATCAGCGGGAGCAGCCCGATGCCGGCGTGCTCGGCGGCGTGCAGCGCCCCCGGCACGTCGGCCCACTCGACGCCGGCCGCGGCCAGCGCCTGCGGCGAGACGGTGAACCAGACGGCGACGGTCCGCAGCTCGCGGACGGGAAGGTCCAGCGGCCGGGTGTCGATCACCTCGCCGCTGCCCAGGCGACGACGCTGGTACGACACGACCTGGCTGGTCACGTCCACGTCGCCGAGGAACAGGCCGACCGGGCCGGCGTCCACGTACGACCGGACCTGCACCACCGCGACGTCGGTCACGTCCCGTGCGTGCGTGGTCCAGTCCGGCTCCTCCTGGTGGACCAGGGCGATCGCGTCCTCCAGGTCGAGCTCGTCCACCAGATACGTCACGCCCTGATGCAGGTAGACGGCGCCCTCGTGCAGCATGACGTGCGACGACCCCTGGTCGACGGTGCCCAGCAGTCGCCCGGTCGCCGCCTCCACCACCTGGACCGGTGCGCCGCCGGTGCCGCGCAGGTCGACGTCGGGGCGGCCACGCTCGGTCCAGTACCACCCGGTCGGCCGTTTCCGCAGCGCGCCCTGCCCGACCAGCGCCTCGACCGTCGCCCTGGCCGCGGCCCCGCCGAAGAGCTCCAGATCAGTTTCGGTCAGTGGCGCCTCGGAGGCGGCGCAGCAGAGTTGTGGGCCGAGCACGTACGGGTTGGCCGGGTCCAGCACCGTCGCCTCCACCGGCCGCCCGAACAGCGCCTCCGGGTGATGCACCAAGTACGTGTCCAGCGGATCATCCCGGGCGATCAGCACCGCGAGCGCCTCCCCGCCCGCGCGACCGGCCCGACCGGCCTGCTGCCACAGCGACGCCCGGGTGCCGGGCCAGCCGCAGATCAGCACCGCGTCGAGCCCGGCCAGGTCGACGCCGAGCTCGAGCGCGTTCGTCGAGGCGAGGCCGAGCAGCTCGCCGGAGAGCAGCGCACGCTCGATCGCCCGCCGGTCCTCCCGCAGGTAGCCGCCCCGATATGCCGCGACCCGCGCGCCCAGCCCGGGCACCACCTCGTCCAGCGAGCGCCGGGCGACCGTGGCGACGACCTCGGCCCCGCGCCGGGAGCGGATGAACGCCAGCGTGCGGGTGCCGGCCACGACCGCGTCGGTGAGCAGGTCAGCGGTTTCCCGCAGCGCGGACCGCCGCACCGGTGCGGCGTCCTCCGGGTCGTCCTCGGAGGGCGGCAGCAGCGGCGGCTCCCACAGCGCGAACGTCATCGCCCCGCGTGGCGACGCGTCCTCGGTCACGGCTGTCACCGGAGCCCCGATCAGCCGCGACGCACTGCCGGCCGGGTCACCCGAGGTCGCCGATGCGAGCACGAACGTCGGCGAGCTGCCGTACCGCGCGGCGATCCTTCGCATTCGGCGCAGGACGTGCGCCACGTGCGACCCGAACACGCCGCGATACGCATGGCATTCGTCGATCACGACGTACGAGAGGCGTCGGAAGAATGTCGCCCAGCGCGCGTGCGCGGGCAGCAGCGCGTGGTGCACCATGTCGGGATTCGTCAGGATGAACCGGGAGTGCTGGCGGATCCACTCGCGCTCCTCCCGCTGCGTGTCGCCGTCGAGCGTCGCGGGCCGGACGCCGTCGAGCCCGAGCCGAGTCAGTGCCCGCAATTGATCAGCGGCGAGCGCCTTGGTCGGCGCGAGGTAGAGCACTGTCGCCCGGGGGTCGTCCGCCAGCCTGGTCAGCGCGGGCAACTGATAAGCCATCGACTTGCCCGAGGCCGTGCCGGTGGCCAGCACCACATGCGAGCCCTCCCACGCCAGCGTCGCGGCGGTGGCCTGGTGCTCCCAGGGTGCCTCGATTCCCTGCCGAACCAGGCTTTCCCGTACGTCGTGAGCAGCCCACTCCGGCCACCCGGCGACCCGGCCCTCGCGTGCCGTGACCTGCTCGACGTGGGTGATCGGCGACTGCGCGGCGAAGCTGCTCCGGGCGCGCAGCCGGTGCAGCAGCTCAGCGGGGCCGAAAGCGGTGGCAGTCACGCCAAGCACTCTGACACCGGTGGACCATCGAACCCAAACGTGGACCGGGAAGCCCCGTGCCGGTTTCGGAACGGGACAACGGGATGATGGAGAGCCCAAACGGGTAGGACGGTGGGTGCCACGCGTCGCCCGCTGTCGGTCGGTGGTTAGATTCGCGGGGGAGATCAGGGAGGAGGACCGATGGAGCTGTCGCTGGCGACTCGGACCGTCGCCGGGCACACGGTGCTCGAAGTCGGTGGTGAAGTCGACGTTTACACCGCTCCACGGCTGCGCGAGCGCCTGATCGAGTTGGTCGACGCCGGTGCCCGGGACGTGGTGGTCGACCTGGAGCGGGTCGAGTTCCTCGACTCCACCGGTCTCGGCGTGCTCGTCGGCGCGCTGAAACGGCTGCGGACCGCGCAGGGCACCTTCGGCCTGGTCTGCGCCAAGGAGCCACTTCTCAAGATTTTCCGGATCACCGCGCTGGATCAGGTGTTCCCGATCTTCCCGACCGTCGAGGCCGCCACGGAACGCGACGGCACCGGCCCCGCTTCGTGATGGCTACGGTTCGGCTGTCCTTCTCGCCGGCGCCGGTGCATGTGCGCACCGCCCGGCTGGTCGGCGTGGCGGTCGCCCGTCGGGCCGGCGTCGACGAGGCGCTGCTCGACGAGGTGCGCCTGGCGATCGGTGAGGCCTGCACCCGGGCTGTCGCCCTGCACCGGCAGTATGGCCTGACCGAGCTGGTCACGGTGGAGATGTCCGACTCCGGGTCGTACACCGTCCGGGTCATCGACCACGCCCCGATCGAGGCCAGCATCGGCCTGACCAAGCTTCCGCCCGACGAGCTAGCCGCCGAGTCCCTCACCGAGGACGACCTGACCACCGGTGTCGGCTTCGCCCTGCTCGCGGGCTTCGTGGACGACCTGCAGGTCCGCCCGGTCGAGGACGGCCCCGGCACCGAGGTCCGCATGGTCTGGCCCGTGACCCGCCGCTGACCCTGGCGGCGTTACGCGCCTGCCGTCGCGGTTCGAGCTTGCGACGCTGGCTTCGCATGTGGCCGGCTCCGCGACGCGTGTGCTTGCGACGCGGGCTTCGCACGTGGCCGGGTACGTGACGCGTGTGCTTGCGACGCGGGCTTCGCACGTGGCCGGCTCCGCGACGCGCGCCCGAGTCCGGGCTGGTTCTCATGGGCGTTATGAGGGACGAATAACGCCCATGAGAACCAGCCCGGCAAACGGCGAGTCGCGCTGCGAGCCCGACTGGCGCGAAGTCCGCGCGTGGCTGGGCATGCGGCGCGCGTCACGCCCTCGGCTGGTGCTCATGGACGTTATGAGGGACGAATAACGTCCATGAGCACCAGCTCGAAACAGCGAGTCGCGCTGCGCGCTCGACCCCGCGCGGGCCCCGCGCAGGCCGGCACGGGCGCGAGCCCGGCGCGGGACCGGGCGGGACCGGGCGGGACTGGGCGGGACTGGGCGGTGCGGGACGGGGCGGACGGCGGGCGGGGCGGGTTGGGGTTGATCTGAGGGGTGACCTTGACCCGCCACGGAGGTCGCCCTGGAGGGTTTCGCGTTCTGGCCGGCCACGGCCTGCGAAACCCGCAAGGGTCCCCGCGGGAGCAGCGGCGAGGGACCACAGCGGACGTAGGACCTCAAGAATCTGATCTTCAGGGTGAAACCCCGACCACCGCGGCGCGTGCGGCAAACGATCTCCGCTTTCGCCCCTATCCTCAATTCCGGCATTTCGCCAAATTTCCGAATGGCTGCGCCCACCAGGCAAAAGATCAACCATCCTGGATACCCGCTGGCGGCTCTGCTAACACAGCGGTAAACATCACCGCGACACGGCCGGGTCGCCATGTGACGATCGCCACGCGCGACCTATACAGTACGCGAGTTATCAGCTACTCACTGGACCCGCGACCGCGGGTCTGGTCGTCGTTCCCCGGCTCCCCGGGGAGCGCGCCCGGTGGTCTCGTCCGCTGCCGGGTGCGGTCGGTGTGTGTAGGAGGACATTGATGTCCGGGACCTCGATAGACCTCGCCGCCGAGGGCGGCGGAGCGTCCCTCAGCGGATCCAACGTCGTTTTCGTCATCGTCGCTCTGGTGTTCGCCCTGATCGCGCTGGGCTTCGCCGCGATGTTCGTCCAGTCGGTGCTGCGCGCCGGCCGGGGCACCAAGAACATGCAGGAGATCGCCGGCGCGGTGCAGGAGGGCGCCTCGGCGTACCTGATCCGGCAGTTCCGCACGCTCGCCGTTTTCGTGGTGATCGCGGTGGTGCTGCTGTTCCTGTTGCCGGTGCACGACACCGACAACGAGACCTGGGTGAAGATCGGCAGGTCGCTCTTCTTCATCGTCGGAGCGGTCTTCAGCTCGTTCATCGGCGGCGCCGGGATGGCCCTGGCGACGCGCGCCAACCTGCGGGTCGCCGCGGCGGCGGGCGGTCCGGGTGGCCGGGAGACCGCGATGGGCATCGCCTTCCGCACCGGTGGTGTGGTCGGCTTCCTCACCGTGGGGCTGGGCCTGTTCGGCGGCGCCCTGGTGGTGCTGATCTTCCGGAGCGACGCGCCGACGGTGCTGGAGGGCTTCGGCTTCGGCGCCGCGCTGCTCGCGATGTTCATGCGGGTCGGCGGCGGCATCTTCACCAAGGCCGCTGATGTCGGCGCCGACCTGGTCGGCAAGGTGGAGAACAACATTCCGGAGGACGACCCGCGCAACGCCGCGACGATCGCCGACAACGTGGGCGACAACGTCGGTGACTGTGCCGGCATGGCCGCCGACCTGTTCGAGTCGTACGCGGTGACCCTGGTCGCCGCCCTGATCCTGGGGCAGGCAGCGTTCGGCCAGGACGGCCTGATCTTCCCGCTGATCGTCTCCACGGTCGGTGTGGTGATCGCGATCCTGGGGGTGTTCATCACCCGGCTGCGCCCGTCCGACCGGAACGGTCTGACCGCGATCAACCGGGCCTTCTACATCTCCGCGGCCGTCTCGGCGATCGCCGTGGCCGTGGTCAGCTTCATCTACCTTCCGGACACCTTCGCGGGCTTCGGCGACGCGGGGATCGCGAGGGACATCGTGGACAGCGGGCGCAACCCGCAGTTCGTGGCGATCGGCGCGGTCGTGATCGGCATCGTGCTGGCGGCCGCCATCCAGGCGCTGACCGGCTACTTCACCGAGACCAACCGGCGTCCGGTGCAGGACATCGGCAAGTCGTCGCAGACCGGCGCGGCGACCGTCGTGCTGGCCGGCATCAGTGTCGGCCTGGAGTCGGCCGTCTACTCCGCGCTGCTGATCGGTGCGGGCGTCTACGGCGCGTTCCTGCTCGGCGGCTCGTCGCTGACGCTGTCGCTGTTCGCCGTGGCGCTGGCCGGAACCGGCCTGCTCACCACGGTCGGTGTCATCGTCGCGATGGACACGTTCGGCCCCATCTCGGACAACGCGCAGGGCATCGCCGAGATGTCCGGCGACATCGACGAGAAGGGCGCGAAGATCCTCACCGAGCTCGACGCGGTGGGCAACACGACCAAGGCGATCACCAAGGGCATCGCGATCGCGACCGCGGTGCTGGCCGCCACGGCGCTGTTCGGTTCGTACACGAACACGCTGGCCAGCTCGCTGTCCGACGCCGGGATCGCCGACGTGCAGACCGAGATCTACCAGCTGCTGAACATCGCGAACCCGCGCAACCTGGTCGGCCTGCTGATCGGCGCGGCGGTGGTGTTCCTCTTCTCCGGCCTGGCGATCAACGCGGTGTCCCGCTCGGCGGGCGCGGTGGTGATGGAGGTGCGCCGGCAGTTCCGCGAGCATCCCGGGATCATGGACCGCACCGAGCGGCCCGAGTACGGCCGGGTGGTCGACATCTGCACCCGGGACGCGCAGCGTGAGCTGCTCACCCCGGGCCTGCTGGCGATCATGGCGCCGATCGCGGTCGGCTTCGGCCTGGGCGCGGGCGCGCTGGCGGCGTACCTGGCCGGTGCGATCGGCGCGGGCACGCTGATGGCGGTCTTCCTGGCCAACTCCGGTGGCGCGTGGGACAACGCGAAGAAGCTGGTCGAGGACGGCTCGTACGGCGGCAAGGGCTCCGAGGCGCACGCCGCCACGGTCATCGGCGACACCGTCGGCGACCCGTTCAAGGACACCGCCGGCCCCGCGATCAACCCGCTGCTCAAGGTCATGAACCTGGTGTCGCTGCTGATCGCCCCGGCCGTGGTGGCCTGGAACGTCGGCTCCGAGCAGAACACCCCGCTGCGGGTGACCATCGCGCTGGTGGCGGTGGCGATCGTGACCGCCGCGGTGGTCTGGAGCAAGCGCAAGCCGATCTCGATGGGCGACGAGCCGGCGGTGGCGGCCGCGGCCGGCGCCGCCGACACCGCGAAGGCCGCTCAGGACGAGCAGCACCGCGACGCGGCCGCGCAGTCGCGGATCAAGGACAACGTGGGCTGAGCCCCGATCCGTCCAGGACGGGCACCCGGCACGCGCCGGGTGCCCGTTCTTTTGCACCCATCGAGGTGTGTGGAGTGTCCTACCGAGGCCGTACGCTGCTCCCATGCGCGCGGTCCGAACGATCTCTCTCGCTCTCGTCCTCGTGCTCGCCGGACCGGTGGCCGCCTGCTCCTCCGGGCACAACGCGGAGGCCTGGGCCGCCTCGGTGTGCACCGCCCTGGTCCCGTGGCGCAGCGAGATCAGCAGCCTGACCACCCGCACCCAGCAGCAGATGACCACGCGCACCACACCGGGTCAGGCGCGGGAGAATCTCGCCCGCCTCTTCGAGGGTGCGCGCTCGGCGAGCGAGGCGGCGCGGGCGGGCGTGGAGCGGGCCGGGGTGCCCGACGTCACCGACGGCAAGAAGATCGCCGCGACGTTCGTCGGCTCGCTGGCCGGCATGCGCGACGCTTACGGCACCGCGCACGACGGCGTCGAGGCCCTGGCCACGACACCGACCAACACGTTCTACACCGAGGTCGGCAAGGTCGTCGACCGGCTCAACCAGGAGTATGAGAAGAGTGGCCTGGACACCACGAAACTCGACTCGGTGGAGCTGAGGGACGCTTTCGAGTCGCTGCCCGAATGCCAGTGATGCGATGACCGAGACCGGGTGGCCGCTGATCCCGCGCGAGACGCTGCCTCCGCCGATTCCGGTGGAGCGGCGGGCTCACCGGCGTGACGCGCCCCGCCGGGCGGACGGGCGTCAGCTCACGATGTTCGGCGCGGAGACGATCGAGCCCTCCCCGGCGGATCTCGCCGGTCTGCTCGCCGGGCCGGGTGAGCTGGGCCGGATGGGCGGGACGGCCCGCGTCTCGGTGATCGTCGGCGACGCCTGGCGGGTGCACGTCCTGGTCGCCGAGTTCGTCGCCCGCGGCTTGACCGCCACCTGGGCTCCGGTCATCGAGGAGCCACCCCAAGATCAGGCTCTTCCTGGCGTACGGGATGAGCCGCCCGATCCCACGGAGGAGATCCTCGACACTCCCGAGGAGCCGCCGCCGCCCGGAGACACTCCCGAGGAGCCGCCTCAGCCCGCGGACACTCCCGAGGAACCGCCCCCGCCCCGGTTCGAGGTGCGCACGGCGTACTCCCGGAGGTTGAACGGTCTCGCGAAGGCGTGGCCGGAGGCGGCCGCCCAGCTGTTCCTCTCCGGTCCCCGCCTGCGCCTGTGGGTCGCCGCCGCCGGATTGCCCCGTCCCGGCGGCTTCCGGCTGGGGCTCGATCCGGCGAAAGACCCGGTCGAGGTGGACGCCGCGCTGGTCCGGGCAGGTCTGGCCGGCCGGGTGTCGGATGACGGACGGTCATATCTCATCGTCGGCCGCCGACGGCTGACCCGGCTCGCTGAGCTGGTCGGGGAGCGGCCCGACGCGGCCCCGCCCGAGATGTGGCCCGGCAGCGCGGGTGCGTGATCTTCCCGGATTGTGTCCGACATAACAGTGTCCTCCCGGTGTACGGTGTCGCGGTCGGACGCATGCGGTGGCCGGACCGTTACCATCCGACTGCGGGGTCTCCCGGGAATGAGTGCTCGTCCGGCGCGTTACGTTGAACATCTGTGCCTCGCCGGGTGAGACGACGGGGAGCGCCGAGGACCGAAACAACTGGGAGTGCCGTGCCGAGTGAAGCCAGGACGACCCGTCTGGTCATCGTCGAGTCTCCGTCGAAGGCCAAGACGATCGCCGGTTATCTGGGGCCCGACTATCTGGTCGAGGCCTCCGTCGGCCATATCCGTGACCTGCCGCGCAACGCCGACGAGGTGCCGGCCAAGTACAAGGGTCAGCCGTGGGCCCGCCTCGGCGTCGACGTCGACAACGGCTTCCACGCGCTCTACGTGATCTCCGAGGGCCGCAAGCAGCAGGTCGCCAAGCTGCAGAGGCTGGCCAAGGAGGTCGACGAGATCTTCCTCGCCACCGATGAGGACCGCGAGGGCGAGGCCATCGCCTGGCACCTGATCGAGACGATCAAGCCCAAGGTGCCGGTCAAGCGGATGGTCTTCCACGAGATCACCAAGCCGGCCATCCAGGCGGCCGTGGCGAACCCGCGCGACATCGACCGTTCCCTGGTCGACGCGCAGGAGGCCCGCCGCATCCTGGACCGGCTCTACGGCTACGAGGTCAGCCCGGTCCTATGGAAGAAGGTCATGCGTGGCCTCTCCGCCGGCCGCGTGCAGTCCGTCGCCACCCGCATCGTGGTCGAGCGTGAGCGCCAGCGGATGGCGTTCCGCTCCGCGGAGTACTGGGACATCCTGGCCCAGCTCTCGATCGCCGGCCCCGCCGAGGGCGCCCGGTCCTTCCAGGCGACGCTGATCGCGCTGGACGGCGACCGGATCGCCACCGGCAAGGACTTCGAGCCCACTACCGGGCAGCTCAAGACCGGCTCCGGCGCGGTCCAGCTGGACGGTGACGGCGCCCGCGGGCTGGCCGCCCGTCTGGAGGGCCGCCCGTTCACGGTCACCCGGGTCGAGGAGAAGCCGTACCGGCGCAAGCCCTACGCGCCGTTCATCACCTCCACCCTGCAGCAGGAGGCGGCCCGCAAGCTGCGCACCTCCTCGGCGCAGACGATGCGTACCGCGCAGAGCCTGTACGAAAAGGGCTACATCACCTATATGCGTACGGACTCGGTGAACCTCTCCGAGACCGCCATCGCGGCAGCCCGCCGGCAGATCGCCGAGCTCTACGGGGCGAACAACGTGCCGCCGCAGCCGCGCCGCTACACCACGAAGGCGAAGAACGCGCAGGAGGCGCACGAGGCGATCCGTCCCGCGGGGGACAACTTCCGTACCCCCGGCGAGGTCGCCAAGGAGCTGAGCAGCGACGAGTTCCGGCTCTACGAGCTGATCTGGCGCCGCACGATCGCGTCGCAGATGACCGACGCGGTCGGTAACTCGGTGAGCGTCCGGATCCGCGCGATCTCGACCTCGAACGAGGAGGCCGACTTCTCGGCGTCCGGCAAGACGATCACGGACCCGGGCTTCCTCCGGGCGTATGTGGAGTCCTCCGACGACGAGAACGCCGAGGCCGAGGACGCCGAGCGCCGCCTGCCGAACCTGGTGAAGGACCAGGCGCTCACCGCCGACGAGCTGAACGCGGTGGGTCACCACACCTCGCCGCCGGCCCGTTACACGGAGGCCTCGCTGGTCAAGGCGCTGGAGGAGCTCGGCATCGGCCGCCCCTCCACCTACTCCTCGATCATGCAGACCATTCAGGATCGGGGGTACGTCGAGAAGCGCGGCCAGGCGATGATCCCGTCGTTCCTGGCGTTCGCGGTGATCGCCCTGCTCGAGGGGCACTACCCACGGCTGGTGGACTACAACTTCACCGCCGCCATGGAGGGTCAGCTCGACGACATCGCCGCCGGTGACGGCACCCAGCTGGACTTCCTCACCTCCTTCTACTTCGGCAGCCGGGCGCCCGGCGCGGACGACGACATCGCCCGGGCCGGCGGCCTGAAGAAGATGGTGACCGAGAACCTCAGCGCCATCGACGCGCGCGAGGTCAACTCGATCCCGCTCTTCACCGACGAGGAGAACCGGCAGGTGCTCGTCCGGGTCGGCAAGTTCGGGCCGTACCTGCAGCGCAAGCACGCCCAGCCGGCCGAGGGCGAGGAGGAGCCGGCCGAGGATCGCGCGTCGATCCCGGAGGGCCTGGCCCCCGACGAGCTCACCCCGGAGAAGGTGGCGGAGCTGTTCCTGGCCGGCAACGGGGACCGGGAGCTCGGCAACGACCCGGCGACCGGCGAGCCGGTGGTGGTCAAGTCCGGCCGTTACGGGGCGTATGTGCAGTCCGGCGAGCGCAGCTCGTCCCTGTTCGCCTCGCAGTCGCCGCAGACCCTCACGCTCGAGCAGGCGTTGCAGCTGCTGACGCTGCCGCGGGTGGTCGGCAAGGACCCCGAGGGCAACGAGATCGTGGCGCGCAACGGGCGTTACGGGCCGTACATCTCCCGCCTGAAGGACTCGCGCTCGCTGGAGAGCGAGGACCGGCTCTTCACCGTCACGCTGGACGAGGCTCTCGCCCTGCTGGCCGCGCCGAAGCTCCGGGGTCAGCGCGGGGCGCCCAAGCCGCCGCTGCGCGACCTGGAGGGCGTCGACCCGGTGTCGGAGAAGCCGCTGCTGATCAAGGACGGCCGCTTCGGGCCCTATGTGACCGACGGCGAGACGAACGTGACGTTGCGTCGCGGTCAGACGCCGGAGGAACTGACCCTGGCCGAGGCGATCGAGATGATCGCCGAGAAGCGGGCGAAGGGTCCGGCCCCGAAGAAGACCGCCAAGAAGGCGCCTGCCAAGAAGGCCGCCACGAAGACGACCACGGCGGCGAAGAAGGCCACGCCGGCCAAGAAGACCGCCGCCGCGAAGAAGGCGGCGCCGGCCAAGAAGGCGGCTGCCCCGAAGAAGGCGACTGCCACCACAGAGTGATGCGTCACCGATGAGATGGCCGGCGGAGAACCGACTGCCATCTCATCGGTCACGAGCAGAGCAATCAGGCTCAGCCCAGCACCCGGTCCAGGTATTCGTTGGTGAAGATCCGGGCCGGGTCGAGGCTGTCCCGCACGGCCAGGAAGTCGTCGAATCTGGGGTACGCGGGACGCAGGTCGTCCGCCGTCCGGTAGTGCAGCTTGCCCCAGTGCGGCCGCCCGCCCAGTGGCTCGCAGAGCGCTTCGAGGCCCTTGAAGTAGGGCTCGTAGGGCACGCCCTGGAACTGGTGCACGGCGATGTAGGCGGACTCGCGCCCGTAGCCGTGCGACAGCCACAGGTCGTCCGGCCCGGTGAAGCGCACCTCGACCGGGAACTGCACCTTGAACGGCAGCGACTCGATCAGCCGGGGCAGCGCGTCGATCACCTCGGGCAGAGCGGCGCGCGGGATCTCGTACTCCATCTCGGTGAATCGCACCCGGCGCGCGCTGCAGAAGACCTCGTGGGAGGGGCCGGTGTAGCTGCGGGCGCTCAGTGCGCGAGCGGCGAGCGAGTTGACGGCCGGCACCACACCGGGGAACTTGCGCCCGATTGTGCAGACACCCTGAAAAACGGTGTTCGACAGGAAGTCGTCATCCAGCCAGCCGCGGAACTTCGGGAGCGGCCGATCGTTCTCCGCGACCCGCTTGTTGATCTTCAGGCTGGCCCGGTCGGTGTACGGGTACCAGAAGAACTCCACGTGATCGTTGGCCGGGATCCAGTCGTTGATCCCGGCCAGCACGTCGGCCAGCGACATCGGCCGCTCGTCGGCGAGCAGGACGAACTCGGGCACGCAGCGCAGCGTGACCTCGACGAGCACGCCCAGCGCACCCAGGCCGACGGCCGCGGCCGGGAACTCGGGCGACCCACGGTCGTACCGCTCGATGGCGCCACTGCCGGTGACCAGCGTGACCGCCTCGACGCAGGAGGCAAGCGTCGCGTGCCCGATCCCGGTCCCGTGCGTGGCCGTCGAGATGGCGCCGGCGACCGTCTGTGCGTCGATGTCACCCAGGTTGGGCATGGCCAGGCCGTTGCGGGCCAGCAACGCGTTGAGCGCGGACAGCCGCATGCCGGCCTGAACGGTGACGAGGTCGCCCTCCACCGAGACCGCCTGGTTCAGCCGGTGCAGCACCATCCGCTGGTCGTCGGCGACCGCGATGGCCGTGAACGAGTGCCCGCTCCCGACCGTCTTGATCCGGCGTCCGGCCTCCGCGGACGCGGTGATCATGGCCGCGACCTCGTCGAGGCTTCCGGGGGTGAGCACCTCCGCGACGGACTGCTGGTTCTGTCCCCAGTTGGTCCACCGACGCGAGTTAACGGGTGTAGTCATTCCGGCTTTTGTCCTCCGTCCGAGCGGACACCACCACCTGGCGTCCCGTCGATGCGCCTCGCTCGTTGATCCGAGTAACGTTCGATTTATCACTGAGATCTATTCATGACCATGCGCGGTTTCCGCCGTCGTGAACAGGTCTCACTGCTGAGAGGGAGTGGCGACGCGTGTCGACACCAACCGTCAGCACCGGACCGCTGCGGCGGGTTCCGGTGCAGGGCAGAAGCGTTGCCCGGGTCCAGCGCATGCTCGATGCGTGCGCCGAGCTGGTGGACGAGGTCGGCTATGAGGGCCTGACCACTACGTTGCTGGCCGAGCGGGCCGAGGTCGCCATCGGCTCGGTCTACCAGTTCTTCCCGGACAAGCGGGCCATCGTTCAGGCCCTGGCTCTGCGCAACATGGACGCCTACCTGCAGAGCCTCTCCGACCGGTTCGCGGCGGAGACGTTCCAGCACTGGTGGGACGCGGTGGATGCGGCCATAGACGGTTACATCCACATGCACCGCAGCGTGCCGGGCTTCCGCACGCTGCACTTCGGCGACGTCGTCGACCTGCACCTGCTCGACTCCGACCGGGACAACAACGCGGTCATCGCCGAGCGTCTGGCCGAGCTGCTGACCGACCAGTTCCGCCTGGTCGACCGCAACCGGGTCCGGTTCGCCCTGCAGATCTCGGTGGAGGCGGCCGACGCGCTGATCAAGCTGGCGTTCCGGCGCGATCCGACGGGTGACGAGGCGGTGCTGACCGAGGTCAAGGCCCTGATCAGGGAGTACCTGCACCGCCACGTCCAGGCCTGACTCAGCCCAGGAACGCATGGCCCTCTCCCCGGTACGTCAGGGCCGGCGTGGTGCTGCTCGCGTCGATCAGCTGCAACGCGTTGACGTGTTCGCACATCTCGCCGGCCTTGGCGTGGCGGAACCAGACCCGATCACCCGGGCGCAACTGCTCGGCGGCCGCGCCCAGCAGCGGCGTCTGCACCTCGCCCGGCCCCTCGTCGCCCTTGAACGACAAGCCCTCGGGCAGGTAGGGCTGGGGCAGCCGGGACGCCTCGGCCGGCCCGGAGGCGATCCAGCCGCCGCCGAGCACCGTCGCGATCCGGGGCGCGGGCCGGCGGACCACCGACAGCGCGAAGAACGCGGCCGGGGTCGGCTGCCAGTTGCGGTAGGCGTCGAAGAGGGTCGGGCCGTAGAGCCCGGAACCCGCGGTGACCTCGGTGACCGCGGGGTCGGCGCTGGTCGCGGCGATGCTGCCGGTCCCGCCGCCGTTGACGAACTCCAGATCGGCATGCTCGCGGACCGCCCGGACCGCTGCCGCGCGCCGGCTGAGCAGCTCCGGGAAGGCGCGGCTCTGCATGATCCGGATCGTTCGGGCCAGCACCGCCCGGCCCGGCGGATTGTCGCCGACGCCGGCGATGTGTGCCTCGTAGGACATCATCCCGACCAGCGTGAACCCGGGCCGCGTGGCGATGGTGCGAGCCAGCGTGCCGGCCTGGGCGGCGGAGTGCACAGGGGAGCGGCGCACGCCGACGTGCAGCGGCCCGGCCGGTTTCCACGAGGCGTCCAGGTCCATGCAGAGCCGGACAGCAGGGCGGCTCCGCGGCGCCGCGACCTGATCGACCAGGTCCAGCTGCGACGGGTGATCCACCATGATCGTGATCGCGGCGGCCAGCCGCTCGTCGCCGGTCAGCTCGCGCAGCGCGGTCCGGTCCGCGGTGGGGTAGGCCACCAGCGCGTCGTCGGTCACACCGGAGCGGACCAGCCAGATGGCCTCGGCGAGTGTGTAGGCCATCACACCGCCCCAGCCGGGCCTGGCCAGAACCCGTTCCAGCAGTTCCCGGCACCGCACGGACTTGGTCGCGACCCGGATCGGTTTGCCCGCGGCGCGAGCGGTGAGGCGGTCCGCGTTTTCGTCGAACGCGGCGAGGTCGACCACCGCGATCGGGGTCTCCAGGTGGTCGGTGGCTTTCTCCAGTCGCTGGCGCAAGGCGTTGCGGTCGGTGAGCACATCGGCACGCTATCCCGATCCCGAGCAACGCGAAAGACATTCATCTCTACTCCACTCGATGGTGCGAACCCCCGATGACCTGGGCGGGCCGGATACAGTGCTCCGAGCAGTGACCACGGGGAGGTAAGGGCCATCGACACGGAAAGCCGCCAGGAGACCGCTCCGGTCGACCTATCGGGCGCGGCCGCGCTCCGTTCGGTTCTCCGGATCCGTCCGTTCCGCCGCCTGTGGCTGGTGCTCGGCGCCGCCTCGTTCGGCGACTGGATCGGTCTGCTCGCCACCAGCATCTTCACCGCCGCGCAGTTCAAGCAGCCGGCGGCGCAGGGCGTGGCGTTCGGCGCCACGATCGCCGTACGCCTGCTGCCGGCGCTGTTCCTCGGCCCGATCGCCGGCGTCTTCGCGGACCGGTTCGACCGCCGCTGGACGATGATCATCACTGACCTGCTGAGATTCGTGATCTACGGGTCGATCCCGCTGGTCCCGCTCCTGGGTGGATCACCCGGCCTGACCGCGATCTGGGCCACCGTTGCCACCCTGCTGGGCGAGACGATCACGCTCATCTGGATCCCGGCCAAGGAAGCGGCGGTTCCGAACCTCATCCCGAAATCCCGGATCGAGGTCTCCAACCAGCTGACGCTGGTCACGACGTACGGGATCACGCCGATCCTGGCGGCCCTGAGCCTCTCCGCGATGACCGCCGGTCTGCAGCAGTCCGGCGCCTCCCTGCCCGACTGGGCGCAGCCGGTGCAGATCGCGCTCTATCTGAACGCGCTGTCCCGTCTGGCCACCGCGCTCGTCGTGTTCTTCGGCATCCGCGAGATCGGCGGTCGCAGCGCCGAGCGTGAGCATGCCGCCACCGAGCAGACCATGACCCGCCAGTTCCTGGACGGCTGGAAGTACATCGGGAAGACCCCGCTCGTCCGTGGCCTGGTGCTCGGCATCTTCGGCGCGTTCGCGGCCGGTGGCGTGGTGATCGGCGCCGCGAAGACGTACGCGGTCTCCCTCGGTGCCGGCGAGGCGGCGTTCTCGCTGCTCTTCGGCGTGATCTTCCTGGGCCTGGCGTGCGGCATCGGCCTCGGCCCGATGATCGTCCGCGACCTCTCCCGGCGTCGCTGGTTCGGCATGAGCATCGTGCTCTCCAGCGGCTCGGTGATGTTCCTGGGCCTGGCCTTCCACCTGTCCATGGCCCTGTTCGGGGCGCTGCTCGTCGGCGCCGGCGCCGGCATGGCGTTCCTGGCCGGCACCACCCTGCTCTACGGCGAGGTCGAGGACGCGGTCCGCGGCCGGGTCTTCGCCGTCGTGCAGATCGGCGTCCGGATGGTCCTGCTCGCCGCGATCACCCTGGCCGGCGTGCTGGTCGGCCTGGGCAGCTCGCGCCGGGTCGAGCTGGGCTCGGTGCACCTCGACGTCTCCTCCACCCGGGTGCTGCTGCTGGTCGCCGGCGCGGTCGGGATCTGGGTCGGCATCGGCGCGTTCCGTCAGATGGACGACAAGAAGGGCGTGCCCGTCCTCGCCGACCTGATCGGGTCGGTGCGCGGGCGGCCGCTCGCCCCGCCGGAGGAGTTCGTCCGCAGCGGGCTGTTCGTGGTCTTCGAGGGTGGTGAGGGCGCCGGCAAGTCGACCCAGCTCACCCTGCTCGCCGAGGCACTGCGTGAGCAGGGCCAGGACGTGGTCGTCACCCGGGAGCCGGGCGCGACCCCGCTCGGCGGGCGCATCCGCGGGCTGGTCCTCGACCACTCCGAGGACGGGCCGTCACCGCGGGCGGAAGCGCTGCTCTACGCGGCGGACCGCGCCCATCACGTCGCCACCGTCGTCCGGCCGGCCCTCGCCCGCGGCGCGGTCGTGATCAGCGATCGGTACGTGGACTCCTCCCTCGCCTATCAGGGCGCCGGGCGGACCCTTCCCGTGCAGGAGATCTCCTGGCTCTCCTCGTGGGCGACCGGGGGCCTCAAGCCGGACCTGGTCGTGCTGCTCGACGTGGACCCAGGGGTCGGGCTCGGCCGGGTCAGTGCCCGGGGCGCCGGAACCGACCGGCTGGAAAGTGAGTCGAAGGCGTTCCACGATCGGGTCCGGTACGCGTTCCTCGACCTGGCCGCGGCTGATCCGAAACGGTATCTGGTGCTGGACGCGGCCCGGCCGGCCGAGGAGCTCGCGGGGATGGTGACCGCCCGGCTCGTCGACGTGCTGCCCGCGCCCGCTTCGGAGACGACCGGGCCCTCGCCGGACCCGGCTCAGGACGAGGTCACGCCTGCCGGCCCCGCAACCGCGGGCGCGACGCCCGGTACCGCGTCCGCGACGGCTGCCGCACCTGACACCGCGCCTGCGGCGCCACCTTCGGGGGCGGCTGCCACCACGTCCGGCGCCGCTTCCTCCGTACGCGCGAATCGGTCGTCGCCGAAGGCGGAGGAGTCCGCGCTGGAGGAGATGGCCGACGCGTTCGGATTGGACGAATCGCCTAAATCCTGAAAAGGCGCAGCGGAACCGCGGCGGCCATCGCAGCCATCCCAGCATCGTTGGGGTGCAGGTGGTCGCCGCTGTCGTAGGCGGCCCGCAACCGCAACGGGTCCCCGGGGTCCCGCACTGCGGCGTCGAAGTCGATCACGCCGTCATACTCCCCGGACTGCCGGATCCACCGGTTCAGCGCGGATCGCTTCCGCTCGTTCTCCACGCTGTAGAACCCGAGCGTGTCGTCCTTGAACGGCAGCACCGTCGCACCGTAGGCCCGCAGTCCCGCCTCGTGCGCCCGCGCGATCAGTTGCCGGTGCCCCCAGATCAGATCGTCCGCCGTGACCACCTCGTCGGGCGGCGCCGACGTCCCCGGGTGTCCGAGATCGTTCACCCCGAGCAGCACCACCAGGAACGCCGCGCCGGGTTGCGCCACCACGTCCCGATCGAAGCGCCGCAGCGCGCTCTGACCGAAATACGCCGCGTAGCCCACCGCGGGACTCCCGGCGGGCGGGTTCGGGTCGTGCAGCAGCCGGTTGCCGGAGACCCCGACGTTGGCCACCCCGAGGTCGTATCCCAGTCGCGCCGACAACAGGTCCGGCCAGCGGTGATTGGCGTTGGCGACGGTGTTCGCGCCGTTGGTGATCGAGTCGCCGAGGGTAACGATCGCTCCGCCGGACGCGCGCACGCTCACCCCGGACAGGAACAGGTACTGCTGGATCGTGCTGGTCGGCGTGACCGTGCGTGCGCCGGTGACGTTCCCGGCGGCGATCACGTTGTCCTGGAACGCGAACGCGGCAAGCGTCGTGACCGGGGTCCGCTCCGGCAGGTGAACGCTGATCACCAGGTCCGTCCCGCCGCCGACGCGCAGGCCGACCGGGTCGCTGACGATCGGCGCACCGGCCGGGACGGTCACCGCCCTACGCCCGCCGAACGTCACCCGATGATCAGTCCCGGACACCGCGTCGGTGCTGGCGCCGCTGCCCGAGCGTCGCGCCACGTGCACCTCGCCGACCCTCAGCGGCGTGTCCCCGAATTCGTTCGTCAGCCGGATCCGCACCTGGTCGCCGCCCGCGCTCAGGTGCACGACCTGGCGCACGGTCTGGTTCTCCAGCACCAGCGGCGGGGTCGGCGGGATGCTCGTCGGCACCGCGGCCCAGCTGGCGATCCACCGCTTGGCGCGGGCTTGGGCCGGACTTTGGTGGAGCGCGCCGGCGGCTGCGGCACCGGCGGAGAGAGCGAGGAGCTGGCGTCTGGTGGACATGGCACGCTCCGAAAGTTTCGGAAATCTCCGGGACAGATCTCCGTAACGTAGAGCCGTCGATCTATGGCGTCAAGGGTGGAACACCGGCTGGCGCACCATGCGAACGCTCCGATGTTCATCGATGGACAGCGTTGACCGTCGCCGGTCACTGTGCATAACGTTTCGGCCTGTCCTCGAAACTTTCGGAGGCACCACAGATGAGATTTGGTCGTATTGCCGCGTTCCTCGCGGTCAGCCTTGCCGTGGCCGGTTCCGCGCCGGCCAGCGCACACCCATCCCCGGGCCACGACGACGGCTCACTGCGGGCCGCGGCGCGCGGCTCCGGCGTGCACATCGGGACCGCCGTCGACATGGCAGCGCTCGCCGCCGACGCCCCGTACAAGGCGGCCGTCGCCCGTGAATTCGACACGGTCACGCCGGAGAACGTGATGAAGTGGGAAGTGGTCGAGCCGCAGCCCGGTGTCTATGACTGGGCCGCCGCCGATCAGCTCGTCGATTTCGCGCGCCGCAACGGGCAGCTCGTCCGCGGGCACACGCTCGTCTGGCACAGTCAGAACCCGGCCTGGCTCACCGAGGCCAACTACACCCCCGCGCAATTGCGGGCCCTGCTGAAGAAGCACATCTTCGACGAGGTCGGCCATTTCAAGGGCCGTGTCTGGGCGTGGGACGTCGCGAACGAGGTCTTCAACGAGGACGGCACGCTGCGTGACACGATCTGGTTGCGAGCGCTCGGCCCCGACTACATCGCCGACGCGTTCCGCTGGGCTCACCAGGCGGATCCCAAGACGCTGCTGTTCCTCAACGACTACAACAACGAGGGCGTGAACGCGAAGAGTGACGCCTACTACGCGCTGACCAAGAAGTTGCGCGCGGCCGGCGTGCCGGTACAGGGTTACGGCATGCAGGGCCACCTCGCTCTGCAGTACAACCTGCCCGGCGACGTCCTCGAGAATGTCCGGCGCTTCGACCGGCTCGGCGTGAAAACCGCGTTCACCGAAGTCGACGTGCGAATGCAACTACCGTCGGACACCGCGAAGGTGCAGGCTCAGGCCGAAGGATTCGGATTGCTCCTGCGGGCTTGCCTCATCGCGAAGAATTGTGTCTCGTACACCGTGTGGGGATTCACCGACAAATACTCGTGGGTGCCGGGAGTCTTCGAGGGCGAAGGCTCAGCCACGCCGTTCGACGAGAATCTGCAGCCGAAACCGGCCTATGACACTCTGCGGGAGACCTTCCTGCTGGTCCGGCGCTGACCGCGGATCCCGATGAAGACCAGGCTGCGCCGGCACCGTCCGCCGGCGCAGCCTCTTCACCACCACGCACCCGGCACGCCGGGCCTGCCCGGGATCAGCCCTTCCAGAGATTGAGCATCATCGTCTCGACCGCGATCTCCGGCTTGACGTTCAGGTTGATCGACTCGCGACAGGCCAGCACCGCCTCCAGCCGGCGCAGCGCACTTTCCGGAGTCCACTTCCGTGCCGCCGCCTCGGACTGCGGGGAGACATCCCCGTGCACGACCGGGACCGGCGCCCGCAACGCGGTGATCAGCACATCCCGATAGAAGCCGGCAAGATCCACCAGGGCTCGGTCGAGCGCATCCCGCTGAGCCCGGGTGGTCCGGGACTTCTGCCGCTTCTCCAGATCCTTGATCTGACCGGCGACGCCGCGCATCGCCCCGGCCGCCCCGCGACCGGTGCCGCCCGCGCCGAGTGCCTGCTCCAGCGCCGAACGCTCAGCCGCATCGGACTCCACCACGCTCGCCGAGGCCTCTCCCTTCGCCGCAGCGACCAGCGCCGCCGCCACGTCGAAGCAGGCGCCGACGCCGGTCAGCCGTTTCGGCACCGACAGCACCGCCTCCCGCCGGGCACGGGCCTCCGGATCCGCGGCCAGCAGCCGGGCCCGCACGATGTCGCCCTGCGCCGCCGCGGCTGCCCAGACGGCAGTGTCTGAGGCGAGACCGTCCCGCTCCACCAGCGCCGCCGCCACCGCGTCGGCCGGCGGCTGCCGCAACGCCACCACCCGGCACCGGGACCGGATCGTCACCGAGATGTCGTCGGGGTGGGTCGACGGCGTGCACAGCAGGAAAACCGTCCTCGGGGGCGGCTCCTCGATGGCCTTGAGCAGCGCGTTGCCCGCAGCCTCGGTGAGCCGGTCAGCGTCCTCGATCACCACGACCTGCCACCGCCCGCCGGACGGGGCAGTCGCGGCCCGCAACACCAGCGCCCGCATCTCCCCGACGCCGATCGACAGGCCCTCCGGCGCGACGAACCGGACATCCGCATGGGTCTTGCCCAGCACGGTGTGGCAGCCGTGGCACTCACCGCACCCGGCGCCGGCCCGCTCACACTCGAGCGCGGCCGCGAACGCGCGCGCGGCCAGCGTCCGCCCCGCCCCGGGTGGGCCGGTGAAGATCCAGGCATGGGTCATCGCCCCACCGCCGGTCTGCTCCCCGGCGACCACATGAGCGGCTGCCCGGGCGGCCTGCCGCAGCGTGGCCACCGCGTCGTCCTGACCCACCAGGTCTGCGAACACCCCATCCGGACTCACCCGACGATGGTATTGCCCACCCCTGACAACTCCCAGGACGACCTCTCCCGCCCTGCCCGGCGCCGGCCCGCCGCGTCACCCCGCGCGCCCACGTCGACCCGTCGGCCCGCGTCATCCCGCCGGCCCTGCGCGGTCCGCTGCGCCGCGCCGTCCGCGCCACCACCGGCGCCTCTGCGACCGCGAGTTCCGTGCCGCCGTTCGTCGTTACCGTGTGCCGCCGGCGCCCCCTCCGACAGTGTTCCGCGAACGGCATCCAGCAGCCCCTTCACTGTGACCTGCCCTGACTCAGCGTAATGATCAACGGTGATCTCAGTAACGCTCCGTCCAGCGAGGAAAGTTATCCACAGAGGACACCAAGGGCCTCGAGATGCCGGTAGATTCGGGCTGCCGAACGCGACGGCGACATGACGCGTGGTGAGGAGCCTGGTGCATGGCCCGGGAGATCGACGAGGCGTGGATCGATGACGCGATCGATCGCTACAAGCGTGTCGAGGATCTGCGCGCCGAGTTCGACAAGGCCGTGGCGGCGCACCAGGTCTCGGTGCATTCGCCCGACCAGTCGATCGAGGTGGTGGTCACCGCGGCCGGCGACATCGTCGACGTCCGGGTCCGTGGCGGCCTCGACCGGCGTGACGCCGCCGAGTTCTCCCGCCAGCTGAAGGCCGTCGTCACCAGCGCGACCGAGGCGGCCCGCTGGGCGCGGGAAAAGCTGCACGCCGAGGTTTTCGGCTCGTTCCGTTCGCTGGAGGGTTTCTGAGATGGACCGGCTCGCTGATCAGCTCGATCAGGCGGCCGCCGCGCTGACCACGATTGACCGGCGCGTGCCGCAACTGCTGCCGGGCGCGGCTGCGTTCGGGGCCGACGACACCGGCCGCCCGGGCCGGCTGGGCAGGCAACTGCACGAGAGCTGGACCGCGGTGCTCCAGGCGCGCGCCGAGGAGGCGGCCGGGATCTCCGCGCGACTGTCCGATCTGGCCCATTCGGTGCGGAGCAATGCGCGGGACTATGCGCAGACCGACGAAACGGTCCGCCGCCGCTTCCTGAAAGGGCTGTGATGGACCGCCTCGACCAGGTCCTGACCGCGGCCGACCCCCTGCTGACTCGCGTCGACCAGGTGCTGTCCGTGGCCGGCGCCCCGGCGGGCCACGATGTCTGGCTCGAGCTGCGACGGGTGCGCCTGCTTCCGGGTGACGCCGCGCGGGCGGTCGCCGCGCTGCACCCGGCCGCGATCGCCGAGGCCGTTCCCGAGTTGCGTGCCCAGGCGCAGGCCTGCGCTGACACCGCCGGCGCCCTCCCGCTCGCCACGACATGGTCGGGCCACGCCGCGGAGGCGTATGAGTCGGCCCGCCGCCGCACTGCCGAGCAGCTGAATCTGGGTCAGGACAGTCTGTCCCACCGCATGACCGCCACCGCCGAGCTGGCCGACGGCCTGGCCGCGTGGATGATCCGCACCCGGGCCGGGCTGGCCGGCACGCTGGCCGGCGTTCTCACGTCGGCCGAGGCCCTGACGCTGGTCGCGGGCGCCGGCTTCCCCGAGCCGGAGGAGGCGAGGGCCGCCGCCGAGGTGGCCACGATCCTGTTGCGGTCCGTCGGCGACAGCTACGACCAGGCCGAAGACCTGTTGGACGACGCCTCGACCCTGACGTCCCCGCAACCGGTCGGCTGACAGCGCGGCCGCACTGCGAAACCGCTCAGTCGACTCCCGTGTAACGAAACCGGCCGCGCGCCGCCGTTATTGTTCGTCGATGCCGTTGAACAACCCCTGGCTGGCCGAGCCCGCGCCGACCCGTCGTCTGACCCGGGACCGGCTGGAGGAACGAATCCTGAATCTGCTCGCCGGTCAGAACATGTGTGTGCTGGCCACGTCCGGTGCGGACGGTCCAGCGGCCACGCCGGTGCGGTACTACTCGCTGGAGTTCGCCATCATGTTCACCGCGTCGCCGCGCTCGCCGAAGATGCGCAACATCGCGGCTGACCCGCGGGTCTCCGCCGGTGTTTTCGCGCCACTGACCGGGTTGGCAAGCAGCCGCGGCGCGCAGATCTTCGGCCGCGCGCGGGTGCTCGGGCCGGACGACCCGGCGCAGGCGCCGTACTGGGAGGCGTTCCGCTGGGAGAACGAGCACGTCGAACGCGGCCGCCCGGTCACCGAGCCGCCGCCTGAAACTCTGGTGGTCATCGAACCGGACCGGATCGTCTACACCGAGCACTGGCTCCGCCGCGACGGCTATGCCCCGCGTCAGTTCTGGCGGCGCGACGACGAGTGATCCACTGTGGTCCAAGCCGGATCAGCCCGGGCTGTCGGTAGACCATCGGCCTGCCCCGAAGCCGTACCGGTGACCCAC
The DNA here is from genome assembly GCF_016862095.1 of Actinoplanes cyaneus. GTDB lineage: Bacteria > Actinomycetota > Actinomycetes > Mycobacteriales > Micromonosporaceae > Actinoplanes > Actinoplanes cyaneus. The sequence goes on along the minus strand of NZ_BOMH01000048.1, from coordinate 78,278 downwards.
GTCCGCTGGTGGTCGCCTGTCGGACCGGCCCGATCCGGCCGACAGGCGACCACCGCATGTCCGGATCCCGGCGCCGGCACGGTGCCGAGATCCGAGTTCCGCGAGGTGCGCGGGTTCCGAGTTCCGGCCGTCAGGCGGCCCGGCGGCGGCGGGCGCTCAGCAGCACGGCGAGCACGCCGCCGACCAGCAAGCTCGCACCCATGACCAGCATCGGGGCGATCCGCGGCCCGGTCATCGGCAGCGTTCCATTCCGGACTCCTGACTCGACGACCCGCTTACCGTGCTCCGGTGCGACAGCGGCGGCCTCCAGCACCCCGATCCCCAGGTCGGCGACGACGGCAGTGGACGCGTAGCCGGCCTTGCCTCGCCCCTTGTCCGGCGCCGGTCGCACCACGGCAACCTTGATCGCGGTGGCCCGCGCAGCCAGCGCATGGCCCTTGGACGCCTGCCGGACATCGCCGAGCGACACTCGAACGACCGTTTTGCCGTCCGCAGGGGCGCTCGCCCGGGCCGGTGCGCCGCCGCCGCTTCCGCCCGACGGTGCGGGGAGCCCGGGAATCGACGGCACTGGCGATCCCTGCGACGGCAGGAGCGTAACCGCCGACGACTCGGTGACCTGGCCAATGTCACTCACCGTCACGTCTACGTGGTCACTGCCGGTGCTCAACCTCGTACGGGAAATGGTGGGTCCCGAGATTTCGACGACCGCGGGCCGGTAGCGAACCTCGCCCCCGGCGGTGGCGGACATGCTGACCCGAAGGGTCGGCGCCCGCAGCACCCGGACCCGCACCTCGCCCCCGGCCAGGGTGAACTGCCCGGCGCTGATGGTCGACGAGGCGACCGTCAGCGCGCCGTTCCCGTGCCCGCTCAGCGCGGTGCTGCTGGTGGCCGAGAAGGTCCCCGGTACGTCGACGAGCCCACCACCCAGCGTCATCCGCTCGGCCCGGGTGACCGAACGCGAGGTCTCCCCGTCGGCGGCCGCGCATCGCATCGCCGGATTCCAGCGCGCGTGCGCGGACATCGCCCCGGCGCCGACTTGGATCGGCCCGAACCGCTTCGATCCGGTGTGCTGCTCGAGCGGCGTGCCGTGCGACGGCGGCGCCTGCTGCAACACCTGCTCGGCCGCGGGCGCTCCGGCGACGCGCCCGTCCAGCAGGAGTCCCGCAGCCGCCGACTTGACCGGCCCGTCCGCGATCATGACGCTGCGGGAGTCGCCGACGCCGACGCCGCTGATCACCCGGGTGCCGTCCCCGTCGCTGGTGGCGCTCGGTTCGGCGGGCTCCGTCCGGTCGTCGTCACGGGCCCGGTATGCGGCCGGAACGAGGCCGCCCAGAAGATCACCGACGCCGCTCAACAGGCCCCGCGGTCGGGTGGCCGACTCCGGCGCCTTCGTCCCGCTGTGAGGACCCGTACCAGCCGGGCTCTGGTCGTCGGTGTTCTGGCTGCCGGTCTGCCCGCCGGCCCGGCCGTCGTCTCCGCCGGTATCCGGGGCGGCCCCGGCTGCGCTCCCACCCGCAGCCGGGGCCGACCCACTCCCACCCACAGCAATGTCTGATTCGTCCGCCGGGGCGTCTCCGCCGGCCCGCTCGGGAGAGCCGGGGGCCGAGACCGATGGCCGCTCCCCGCTGTCCCGCTTCGTCACCCCGGCCCCGTGCTCCCGCTTCCGGGCGCCCCGAAGGTCGAGCCGCTCGATCCGCAGGAACTCCGCTTCCGACTGGGCCGCGTACCGCCCGGTCCGCTCGCAGGGTGCCGGCGCCCGGTGCAACGGCGAGGCGGCCTGGGCGGGCAGCGAGACGGTGAGCGTGCTCGCGAATCCGAGCGCAGCGATGCCGGCGGCCAGCGACCGAACAGGTGTCATGGCGGTTCCTTTCGACGCGGGCCGCCGCGGCGGCGTCTACGGGACTAGCCAACGAAGGTCGATTAGGGCGGTTGCGCAGCATCTATGCGACAACCCGCGCGGGTAGTTCAAAACCGGCATTTGGTACGGCTCGTCAGGACCGCCGCTGGGTCGTAGGGTTGTTCCCATGGGCATGCTGTGTGCGGTCAGCTTCAACCGGTATGGCCGTCTCTACTACCTCGACCCGGGTGAGTTCACCCCGTCCGTCGGCGACCGGGTGCTGGTCCCGACCGACGACGGTCCCGAGGTGGCGGAGTGCGTCTGGGCGCCGCAATGGGTCAGCGAGGACACCGACGGCTTCCCCAAGATCGCTGGCATGGCCGTCGACGACGATCTGCGCCGCGACGAGACGCTCCGCAAACGCAAAGCCGAGGCCAAGGTCGCCGCCAAGAAACTGATCAAGGCGCACGAACTGCCGATGAAGGTCGTCGCCGTGGACCACGTGCTCGACCAGGACAGCGGCAGCGGCGACCGCACCACGATCTACTTCACCGCTCCGCACCGCGTCGACTTCCGCTCCCTGGTTCGCGACCTGGGCGCCACCCTGCACTGCCGGGTCGAGCTGCGCCAGCTCTCCGCCCGCGACTCGGCCCGTGTCCAGGGCGGCATCGGCTCCTGCGGCCGCGACCTGTGCTGCGCCACGTTCCTGACCGATTTCGAGCCGGTCACCATCCGCATGGCAAAAGACCAGGACCTGCCGCTGAACCCGCTGCGCATCTCCGGAGCGTGCGGCCGCCTGATGTGCTGCCTCAAATACGAACACCCGCTGTACCAGCAATTCCAGGCCACGGCCCCGGCCATCGGCAGCCGCGTCACCACCCCGGAAGGCGACGGCCGGGTGGTCGCCCACAGCGTCCCGAAAGACTCGGTCGTCGTCCGCCTCGACGCCGACGGCTCGCGTTGCTCCTGCTCCCGGGCTTCGGTCTGCGGCCCCCGCCAGGCCCACGACGCCCAGTACAACCCGGACCCGACGGCCTGAGAACACCCATCCCGAAGATCAAATTCTTCTTTGCCGATCTCCGCTGTGGTCCAGATCGTCGCTCCCGCGGGGACCCTCCCGGGCGTTGCAGGGCCGTGGCCGGCCCAGAGCGCAAAGCCCGGAAGGGCGATGTCCGTGGGTGGGCGCGGTCAGCCCCAAACCAGAGCCGTGCGACCCAATCTGATCAGAAACGCGGAGCGGGCAGGTCGGTGAGGACGATCGGGGGCTCGATGCGGCGAACCGACAACGGCGTCTCCGGGCGCACCCACGGGGCGTGCGGCTCCCTGTCCGGGTCGGCGGACCACTGATGGCAGACCCGGTCCACGCCGAGCGGGTGGATGGTCAGGGTGCCGTCCGCCGCGATGTGGATCCGCAGGAAGCTTTTCGCGTCCTCGATGCCCTGACCCGCGTACAGCTCGTTGAGATTGACGTCGAAGTTGCCCGCCACCAGCAGATACAGCGCGACCAACTGCGTCGCCAGGATGGCGATCACCGGGCCGTAGATGACGGCCGCGGCCACGAACGGCGCCGGGAACGGCCAGTGGTGGAACCACAGGTGTAGCCACACCCAGGCTCCGCCGGCAGCCAGGGCGATCTGCGCCACGCCGTGCGACAGCCCGAGGATCCAGTGCCGGGCGTGTTTCGAGGAGGCCGCGCCGGGTGGTCTCGCGAACAGGACCGTGCCGACCAGGATCAGCGTGACCATCAGCAGCAGCGGGATGCTGAACAGGCGTTTGATGTCGTCGGGCTGCCGGACGGCGCTGGCCATCGGCAGCATGGTCAGCGTGTGGATGATGCCGAGCATGGTGGCGAACCCGGCGTTGCGCCGCGGCACCCGGTGGAAGACGCCCCAGCTCAGCTTGCGGGACGCCGGAGCATCGGGGAAGCGGGCGGCCAGCCGGTATTCGCGGCTGAGGCTGCGACTGCGGGTCAGCGTCTCCTTCGGCGGAACGGTCAGCGTGGGCGGCAGATTCTGCGTGCCCAGCAGGTACGCCCCACCGCCCCCGCAGGTGATCAGCTCGCGCTCCTCGCCGGTGTAGCGCGCGTAGTGGTGCAGGTCGCCGGAGACGAGCACCCGGACCTGCGCCTGGGTGGGTGCCAGGATCGTACGGATGAAGTAGTCGACCGCGTCGTAGACCTCGGGATCGTCCTTCGCCTTCACCCACGTGGGCGACGGCGTCATCAAAATGACCCGATCGTCGGCGCCGATCCCGCCGGCGGCTTTCTCGAAGTAGAGCAGCTGGGGGTCGTCGATGTACGCCCCGAACTGCTCGTCCACCGCGAACAGCCACCAGTTGTTCGGCAGTTTCACCGCGAAGTACGACCGCTGCTGTTCGGTACGCCAGCCACCGATGTGCCCGTCCTTCCGGCGCGCGAACAGGCGCAGGAACGCGGTCAGGCCGTCGTACCAGTCATGGTTGCCCGGCAGGGCGAAGAGTGTCGGCCGTGGCTCGCCGGCCGGCGCCTCGGGCAGCGCGGCACGGTACGGCCCTTTCATCCGGCTCTCGTAACCGTCCCCGCTGGCCAGCGGATAGACCTGGTCCCCGCCCATGAGCAGCAGCCGCCCACGGGGCAGCGCCGCGCCGTCCACCGCCAGCGACGGCTGGGCCAGCAGCCATGCGATCGAGTAGGTCGCGTCGAAGCCGTCGCCCAGGTCCGCGACGTAGTCGAGCCAGATCTCGCCGTCGGCTGTCCGCGAATGGTCGAAGTAGTCGTCGTCCATCGCGTTCTGCAGCTCGCGCTTGTCCAGGTACGCCCCGAAGAGAATAGCGAGCAGCGCGCGCAGACCGGTGCTGAGCAGCAGCAGGGGCGCCAGCCAGCCGATCGGTTTGCGCCGGGTGAAGCCGAGCTCCTGCGGGTCGAGGCTGGTCGGGCGGGTCGGCACGGTGTGTTCCGCCCCGGATGGCGGGGATGGGGCAATGACAGGCTTCGACTGATCGTCCGTCACAAAAGGCACACTAGTGCCGCGGCGTGACATCGGCAGTCCCGATTGGTGCGACCCGAGCGATCGGTGGGAGAAGGGTGCCGTACACTTAGATCTCGTTGCCGCCTTAGCTCAGTCGGCTAGAGCGACGCACTCGTAATGCGTAGGTCGACGGTTCGATTCCGTCAGGCGGCTCAGAGAACGGCCCTGACCAGGGTTTATCTTGGTCAGGGCCGTTGTTTTTCGGCCGGTCCGGCGCGCTTGCTCCGCACCGTCTCCGATGCGATCCAGGTCGTCAGCGCACCCTCGTACCAGTCGAGCAGGGGGCGGACCCGACGAGGCGACCGAGAGCCTGAGGGGCTCGGGATCGGGCCGGGCACGACGACTCACCTGAGGGCGCCGGTAGTCATCGGCGCTGTAGCTGGCCGGTCTCGGCCGGTCTGCCCGGCGATGCGAGCCGGCGGATTCCTGGGCCGGACCAGAAGTCCGGCCCCGCAATCATTTCAACGTCGAGTAATAGCTGGCGAAGCCCTCTTGTTCACAGTCCTGCATCCAATGAGCCTTGCTCCCACTGGGCATTTCGTCGACCGAACCCAACTCGCCGTCCTCGAGGACAGCCTTGATGCCGTGGTCATTCAGGCACTTGATGAACGCCTGCATGTGATCGGCGTACGCCGGGTCGAGCCGCCTGGCACGGTCCCGCGCCATCTCGGGTTGTTTCGACGCGCAATTCTTCTTGAGGTCAGCCCGCACCTTGTCGGACAAGGGGCCCCAAACATCCGAGATGTTGGCGGGATCGATCGTGCGCCCGCCCTTCATGACCGCTGCCTTGGGAAGGCCATTCGTCAGCAGACAGTCGGCGAAGACATCCGACGCGCGTTTGGCCTCCTCGGGGGAGGCGTCGAGCCGGATGAGGGGACGCTCCGCTGCGACGGCCTCAGCGGAGGCGGCGGCGGACGGCTTCTGGATGCTGGCGACACCCGTGGTGCCCTGGGCGCCGGGCGAGGAGTCGGTCTTGGCAGCACCACTGCAGCCGGCGGCGAGAGTCAAGGCGACGGCGGCGGTGACAACCACTGCCGCGCTACGCGAACGGGAAAAGCCGATGATGGACATGCCGGGATTCTCACGGTGCAATGTCAGCGAACTGTCGGGATCCCGAGGCAGGCTTGTTGGCTCTGGTCAGTCTCGCGATCCCTTGATCGAGCACTTGCCCGGCGTCTCGCGGCGCTCGGCGGTCCCTGTCTACCGGCGACCGGGTTACGTTGGCGCTTGACGGGCCCGGGGCAGGGTGATGGTGAAGGTGCTGCCGACGCCGAGTCGGCTTGTCGCGGTTATCCGGCCGTCGTGGGCCTCGATGAGTTTGCGGGCGATTGCCAGGCCGAGGCCGCTGCCGCCGGTGGTGCGGCTGCGGGACGAGTCGGCGCGCCAGAAACGGTCGAAGATTCGTTGCAGGTCTGCGGGTGCGATGCCCGTTCCGGTGTCCGCGACCTCGATGGTGAACTGATCGTGGGTTGCGGCGGTCCGGAGGGTGATGACACCGTTTTCGCCGGTGTGCCGGATGGCGTTGGAGACCAGATTGCCGACGACCTGGCGCAGCCGGACCGGGTCCACCGACAGCTGCGGGTCGACGGTGAAATCGGTCGAGAGGCGTACGTGCTGAGACTCGGCGATCCCGCGGTGTGCGTCGGCGACCTGCGTCAGGACGTCGTTGAGGTACACGTACTCGGGATGGAGCCGCAGGTTTCCGGTGTCCGCGGCGGCCAGGTCACGCAGGTCGTCCACCACGCGTTGCAGCAGGGACGTCTCCTCGAACAGCACCTCCAGCAGCTGGGCGTCGGTCGGTGTCATACCGTCCTGGGCGGCCTCGATGGAGCCGCGGATGTTGGTCAGCGGCGTGCGAAGCTCATGGGCCAGGTCGCTCACCAGGGCTTTACGTTGCGCCTCCATGGTTTCCCGCCGGTCGAACAGATCGTTGAGGGCCACGGCCAGGTAACCGATCTCGTCGCGGGCGCCGACCGGGACCCGGCCCTGCTGGTCGACCGGGCGGCGGACGGACGCGGTGAGCCGCCGCAGCGGCCGGACCAGACGGGTGCCGACCAGGAGGGTCGTCCAGCTCCTCGCGCTCGCGAGCAGGAAGGAGGTACGGCCCGACCGCGCGAGCATCGATGACTGCCTTATCCGCATCGTTGCTGCCGGGGTTGACCCGGAGCGGGTCGACGACGGCCGACGGCCGGGCGCCTTGCAGGCTCGGTCCTGCCGACGAGTCGGCGATCGGCTGGCGGTCCCCGGTGAGCAGGGTGACCCGATGGCCGGTACGTCTGCCCAGTTCCTCGATGGTGGGCGAGACACCGTCCCAGCTCGAGTGGGTGGCGGAGAATCCGATCAGAGTGTCGTAGACCAGCGTGTCATCGGCGAGCGAGCGACCTTGTTGCTGCGCGATGGCCCGGGTCGTCGTCTTGACCGTGAACCACGCGGTCGCCGCGATCGCAGCGATGGCGATCACGATCGACGTCGCCAGCAGCCGAACGATCAAACTACGATGCCACGGCAGGTCAGGAGAGCGCATCGGCGTCTTTCGGTGCGACGGACGGATCGGTGAACTTGTATCCGAGGCCGTACACGGACAGCAGCCAGGTCGGCCTTGCGCATACCCGGCGGACTATAAGCCGCCACCGGTCGCCGTCGCCAAATGTGCGGTTTTTCCTTGACAGTTTCCCGACAATCGCCCGGCAGCCTGCCGGTATGCGAATGATCCCTCGATCCGTGCCCGCCGGATCGGCCATCCCGGCGGCACCCCAGCCGGGTCGATCCCGCAGCCGACGCCGTCTTGTCGTCATCGTCTGTGTCATCGTGGCCCTGTCCGTCGTGGGTCTGGGTCTCGGCTTCGCCCGGTGGGCCGGTCGAGCCGACGCTGCCGACCAGAAAGCGGAAATCGTCACCCCGACGGCGACCGCGACGGTCACCAGGGGTGACATCTCCACCAGCCGCAGCATTTCCGGAACTCTCGGTTACGGCGCTACCCACGTCGTCAGCGGCAGCGGGAACGGAGTGATCACGTGGCTGCCGGCCGCCGGGACGACGATCACTCGCGGACAGCGGGTGTACGCGGTGAACGACCGATCCGTACCGCTGTTCTACGGCAAGATCCCCCTGTTCCGGGACCTGGACACCAAGGGCACGGTGGGGCGCGACGTGCGGATGGTGTTCGACAACCTGCGCGCCCTGGGCTACGAGGTAGGTGGACAACCTTCACCGGGAACGGTCGTTACCGAGCCCGTCCCGTCCACCGCAGACTCGGCGGACTCATCACCTTCGTCCGTTGCCACGCCCGCGGCGCCCGCGGGCGCTCCTTCGCCGGCTGCCACGACGGATGAGGGCGCGAGCACCACCTGGACGCAGCCGCAGACCAGGGCAGTCAGGAGGACGGTCCGCGACGGTGAAGCGGTCCTGACGGCGGCCCTGATCAAGGCGATCAAGGCCTGGCAGCGGCGCCTCGAGCTCCCGGCGAGCGGCGAGCTCACAGTCGGTTCGGTCCTGGTGCTCCCGGCCGCGGTCCGCGTCAGTGCGCTTTCGGCGCAGGTCGGCGCCCCCGCCACGGGAGATCTGCTGTCGACCACGTCGACGAGCAAAGTGATCACCGTGCTGGCCGACCAGAGTGAAGCCGCCGCCATCGACAACGGCGATCACGCCACGGTGGCCCTCTCCGACGGCACCACCACGCCGGCCAGAGTGACCTCGGTGGGCACGGCGTTGCAGACCCAGGACGGCGGTGACCCGTCGAGCCCGAAACTCACCATCACCCTCGTCCTGGACCAGCCGTCGAAGCTCAAGCAGGTCGACTCCGCCGATCTGCAGGTCTCCTTCGCGGCGCAGACCCACAAACAGGTCCTGACCGCCCCGATCAGCGCGCTGCTCGCGCTGCAAGAGGGCGGGTACGCGCTGCAGACACCGGCCGGCGCCCTGATCGCCGTCAAGACCGGCATCTTCGCCGACGGCCAGGTCGAGGTCAGCGGCGCCGGCGTCGAGGAGGGCATGACCGTGGTGACGACGTCGTGAGCACGGTGCTGTCGGTGTGCCGGGCAAGCATGCGGTACGCCCCGGAGGTCACCGCTCTCGACGATGTGTCCCTCCGGATCGACCAGGGCGAGATGCTGGCCATCGTCGGCCCGTCCGGCTCCGGCAAGTCGACTCTGCTGAACATCATGGGCACGCTCGACCGGCCCACCTCCGGCACGATCGAGATTCTCGGTCAGGACGTCACCCGGCTCTCCGACCGCGACCTGTCCGAGATTCGCGGCCGACGGCTCGGCTTCATCTTCCAGCAGTTCCACCTCACCGCCGGGCTGAGCGCCGCCGAGAACGTCGCCACCGGCCTGCTTTACGCCGGCATACCGCGGCGCAACCGGCGCGCAATGGCCGAGGAAGCCCTCGACCGGGTCGGGCTCGGCCATCGAATCACCCACCGGCCGCACGAGCTGTCCGGCGGGGAACGGCAGCGGGTGGCCATCGCCCGAGCCCTGGTGAACGGTCCGGCCCTGGTGCTGGCCGACGAACCGACCGGTGCCCTCGACACGGCCAACGGCCAGGCCGTACTGAAACTGCTGACCGAGCTGAATGCGGAAGGCACGACCATCGCGCTCATCACCCACGACCGGGACATCGCCGCCCGGGCACCACGACAGGTACACATGCGCGATGGACGCCTCATCGCGGACGTACTCTCGCCGGGCAGTGCCGCATGAGCCGGCTCGGCCCTCGTGACCTGCTCGGTGTCGGCCTGATCGGCATCCGTACCCGCAAGATGCGAGCACTGCTGTCGGCGCTGGGAATCTCCATCGGCATCGCGACGATGGTCGTGGTCACCGGCATCCCGGCCTCCAGCCAGGCGGATCTGCTGCGGACCCTGTCGGCATTGGGCACCAACACCTTGCAGGCGGCACCCGTCGATCGCGACCCGCCGGTGACGCTGCCGGAGGGCGCGCCCGCCATGGTGGCGCGGATCGGACCGGTCCTCACCGCCAGTGCCGTGGCCAACACGCACACGGTGATCCGCCGCAACGATCGTACCGATGCCCAGGACGGGCTCGGCCTGACCGTCCTGGCCAGCAAGAGCAACCTGCTGACCACCCTCAAGGGCACCGTCCGTACCGGTCGTTTCCTCGACGCCACCAGCGAACGACTGCCCATGGTGGTGCTCGGCTCGGTGGCCGCGACCCGGCTCGGCTTCAGCGACCTGCCCGCCGGTACGACCAAGCCGCAGGTGATGATCGGCGACCAGTGGTTCACCGTCATCGGCATCCTGCACAGCGTCGCGCTGAACCCCGACATCGACCGCGCGGTGCTGATCGGCTGGAACGCCGCCCAGACGCTGCTGCATTTCGACGGTCATCCCACGGTGATCTACTTGCAGGCTCAGGAGGACTACATCGAGGCCGTCCGGGCCGTGCTACCCGCCACCGTCGACCCGCAGCACCCGTCCGACGTCCGGGTCACCGCCCCGTCCGACGCGCTGGCCGCCAAGCGGGCCACCCAGACCAGCTTCTCGGCGCTGTTCCTCGGCCTGGCCGCGGTGGCTCTGCTCGTCGGCGGCATCGGTGTCGCCAACACCATGGTGATCTCGGTCCTGGAACGGCGCGCCGAGATCGGGCTGCGCCGCGCGCTGGGTGCCCACCGCGGTCAGATCCGGGCCCAGTTCCTCACCGAGGCGGTCGTGCTGTCCGCGCTGGGCGGCATCGGCGGAACCCTGCTCGGCATCACCGCGACCACCGGATACGCGTGGTCGCAGAACTGGCCGGTGGTCATCCCCGCCGCGGCAACGCTGGCCGGCCTCGGCGGAGCAGCGCTGATCGGGGCGGTCGCCGGCGCCTACCCGGCGATGCGAGCCGCCCGGCTCATGCCCTCCGAGGCGCTCAGCGGAACCTGACCAGCGATTGCCGGGCCGAACGAGGAGTCCGGCCCGGCAATCATGTCGGCGTCCGGCCGTGAGCCTTTGTCGCACGCTTCAGGGCGTGTGCACCTTGTCGATCTCGATCTTGAGCAGGACCCGCTGCTGCTCGCTGCTGCCGCCGAAGCCGGGGTAGGGGCGGCCGAGGTACTTCTGGGAGAGCTCGTCGATGCTCTCCCGGGCGCCCTCGGTGGTGGCGTCCACGACCCGGCCGCGCAACGCCCAGTATCGCGACGGCGCCGCCGGGTCGGCGACGCCGATGGCGATCCGGGGGTCGCGCTTGATGTTGCGGGTTTTCTGGTGCGTGTCGACCGTGTTGATCAGGACGTGTTCGCCGTCCGTGCCGGCCCAGGTCTGGGAGATCTGTGGCGAACCGTCGGGCATGAGGGTGGTCACGAAGCAGATCGGCTTGGCGTGGAGAACTTCGAGCAGTGCGTCGGGCAGGGCCATGGGGAGCTGATCCTTCATCTGTGGTCGTTGTAGAGGAGGTCGATGGCTGTCTCGTCCGGCGGGTCGCCGGGCAGATCGGCATGGCGCAGACCGGCCAGGGCGACCGCCAAGGCGCGGCGCCACAACCGGGGTGCGTGATCCCGGGAGGCGTCCATCACGCTGCCGACCATGACGTGCGCCGCGGCGAAGTCGGCCGGGGTCGCGCCGGGCGGGAGCTGGCCGGCGCGGACGGCCCGGGCGATGAGGCCGGCGACCAGCGGGGTCATCCGCTCGTGGGCCCGCTGCACCAGTGCGGTGGCCTGGCTCCGGCTGCGGAGCAGCTCGCCCAGCCCACGGCTCTGCGCCTCGATCTCGAGCTGCCGCTCGAGGAACCAGGCGAGCCCGGCCCAGGCGTCCTCGTTCCCCGCGGCCTGCTCGGCCAGCTGGATGACGGTGTCGATGTGTTCGCTGAACAGGGCGTCCAGCAGGTCCTGCCGCTGAGGGAAGCGGCGGTACATCGTGCCCATACCGGTGCCGGCGGCGCGGGCGATGTCCTCGTACGGCACGTTCAGGCCGTTGACCGCCATGAGCTCGTACGCGGCACGAAGCAGCAGCTGACGGTTGCGTTCGGCGTCGCGCCGCAGCGGAGGGACGGCATCGGTCACGTCACGACCGTAGCCAAGCGGAAGAGGAATTCCAAGTTGAATACGACTTCCACTTAGCTGCTCGCGACCGGCGGAGGCGGTGACCCGGCTGGTGCCGCCGCCGCTGCGCGCATCGGGGCGAGCGCCGGCGACAGCAGGATCGAGAGGATCAGCAGCACGCCGACGGCGAGCAGACCCCGGCTCACCGTGACGTGGTCACCGAGGAAACCGATCAGTGGCGGCCCGCCGAGGAACGCGATGTAGCCGATCGACGCGACCACGCTGACCCGGGGCGCCGCCTTGGCCGGGTCGTCGGCCGCCGCGCTCACGCCGACGGGAAAGCCGAGCGAGGCGCCGACACCCCAGAGCAACGCCCCGGCGAACGCCGCCACCGGGTGTGAGCCGAACGCGAAGAGCAGCAGCCCGCCGAGCCCGATCACGGCGAGCACGCGGACGACCGGGACCCGGCCGTGCCGGTCGAGCAGCCCCGGGCCGTACCACCGGCCGATAGTCATCGCGGCCAGGAAGACGGCGAAGGCGAGCGTCCCGAGCGATGCCGAGGTTCCGTAGTCGTCGATCAGCGCGATGCTGATCCAGTCGATGCCGGCGCCCTCGGTGAACGCGAAGGCCAGCACGAACACCCCGATCAGCAGCGTGCGCGGCTCCCGCCAGAACCGCATGAAGCCGGACTTGTCCTCGACGGGGGCCTCGGCGGTGCTGTCCGGGCCGAATCGCTGCACGGCGACGGCGACGATCACCGCGGACGCGGCAATCATGATCACCATGTGCACGGTGACCGAGATCCCCACGGCCACCGCCCCGGCTCCGATGAGGGCCCCGGCCACGGTGCCGACGCTGTACCCGGCATGGAACCGCGGCATGATCGCCCGCCCGAGCCGCTGCTCGACGACCGCGCCCTGCACGTTCATCGCGACGTCCCACGCGCCGGTGGCGAACCCGTAGACGTAGAGCCCGATCACGACCGGCAGCACCCCGAACTGGTAGCCGACCCCGACCGCGCTCATCGCCACCCCGAGGACCAGCGCCATCACGGTGACCGTCCGCCGCGAGCCGAACCGTCCGACGATGTGCCCGGCCAGCGGCAGGGAGGTGATCGAGCCGACCGCCGTGGCCAGCAGCACCAGACCGAGCCGGGAGGGGCTGAGCCCGAGCGAGTCGCGGATCTGCGGGATGCGGGCGGCGAAGCTGGCCATCGCCACACCCAGGAAGATGAAGGCGAGGTAGACCGCACGGGTGGTGGCGCGCAGATCGCCGTCGCTGGTGGTGATCACTGCCCCGAGGCTACCGGGCTCTAGAATCCTTCCGTGCTGGTGGAGCCGGAGTGGGACGTCGCGGTGATCGGGGCGGGTCCCGCCGGGCTCGCGGCCGCGCACGCCGCCGCGTCCGAGGGCGCGCGGGTCGTGGTGCTGGAGCGGGCCGAGCATCCGCGCTACAAGACGTGTGGGGGCGGTCTGCTCGGCAGTTCGCTGCGGCTGAGCACGGAACGCCTGGCCACGGTGCCGGTGCGGGACACCATCACGAGCTTGACGTTCACCCTGGACGGGCGCCGCGAGTTCACCCGGAGCTCGGCGCAGCCGCTGCTCTCGCTGGTCCGCCGCGACGACTTCGATCACGCCTGGGCCGAGGCGGCGAAGCGGGCGGGCGCTGTCGTCCGGCAGAACACCCAGGTCCGCGCGCTGTCGCAGGACGAGGACGGGGTCACGATCACGCTGGCGAGCGGCGCGACGGTGACCGCGCGGGTCGCGATCGGCGCCGATGGTTCGGCCGGTGTCACCAGCCGGCACGTCGGTGTCGTCTTCGAGCAGCAGGACCTCGGCCTGGAGGTCGAGCTGGCGGCCACGCCGGAGGATCAGGAGCGCTGGCGGGGACGGGTGCTGCTGGACTGGGGGCCGTTCCCGGGGTCGTACGGCTGGCTCTTCCCGAAGGGTGACGAGCTGACCGTCGGCGTGATCATGGAGAAGGGCCGCGGCGCGGACACCAAGCGCTACCTGCACGACTTCGTCGAGCGCCTGGGACTGTCCGGCCGCACGGTGCTCCGCGACTCCGGGCACCTGACGCGCTGCCGTGCTGCCACGTCACCGGTGCGCAAGGGGCGCGTGCTGGTCGCCGGTGACGCCGCGGGCCTGCTCGAGCCGTGGACCCGCGAGGGCATCAGCTATGCGATCCGGTCCGGGTCGTGGGCGGGCGAGGTCGCTGCCGGCAATCAGGAGCTTTGCGCGTACGACCTGAGGATCGCCGCCGAGCTCCAGCCCGAGATGGTCGCCGGCCGTCGCCTGCTCGGCGTCTTCGCCCGGCACCCGTCGATGGTGCACACCGTGATGTCCAGCGGGGTCGGCTGGCGCGCGTTCAGCGGCTTCTGCCGGGGTGACTTCTCGATGGCCGGCGCCCTGGGACGGCCGGCGGTGAAGGCGGCGCTGCGTCTGCTCGGCAGCCGACCGGCGCAGGCCCAGCCGGCTACTGGTTGACGGCCGCCGCAGGCCCGGCCGGCTGCCGGTGGGGCGGCCGGCGCAGGTCGAGCCGGCTGCCGGTCGACGGAAGGGGTCAGGCCCGCACCTGCCATGGGCCCCACTGCACCGGGGCAGCGAATCCGCCCCGCCGTGCCTCGCGGGCCCCGGCCTGTGAGAGCGGGCCTTCCTGATCGGCGCGCACGCCCGCGCCGATCAGTCTGGCCTCGAACCAGGACCCGGTCAGCCCGCGCCGGACCCGCTCCCACAGACCGCCCTCGACCAGCGCGGACGTGTGGCTGCGCAGTTGCTCGGCGAGTTGTCCGGGTTCGTCGTCACAGGCGTCGCACCCGCACAGCGGCAGGCTTTCCCGCCACCACCGGCCGAAGTGCAGGTGCAGGCCGGAGTCGGTGAACCGGATGCCCAGCGGCGCGGCCGCCGGGGTGCGGGGGATGAGCCGGACGGTCCGCGCGAGCGCCTCGTCGAGCCCGGGCGGCTCCTTGCTTTCCCGGCGCTCCACCTGGTAGCGCTCGGTCAGCTCGTCCAGCAGGGTGTCGGCCGCCTCGTGCAACGTGGTGACGCGGTCGGGTTCGGTGGCGTGCCGGTTGACGTCCACCAGAGCAGTATGCCGCGCTCGGCCCGCGGCACCCAGGCGCTCCGGTGGCGCCGGTTTCACGCGTTGCTGAACTCGTCGGACTTGACTGCGGCCAGGAAGGCTTCCCACGCGTCCCGATCGAAGTCCAGCGGAACGCCCTCGGGATTCTTGGAGTCCCGCATCAGGAAACGCTCGCCGTTCCTCGCGACCTCGACGCAGGCCCCGCTGGCGCAGCGTCTGCTCCGTCGCCAGATCGATTCACCGGTCATCTTGATCATGTCTGTGCACCTCCGTGACGGTTCGGTTCCACGGTAAGTGATGACGAAGAATGCGGAAGGTCACCGGCATGAGTGAAAAAGAAAGGACGCCGCTTATCTCACTAATTGTGAGCTATGCGGCGTGGATTAGTATATAAATATGTAATTTGCGAGTACTTTGACGGACCCGCTCCTTGTCGGAGCGGGCCGCTCAGAAGTCTTCAGAAACGGAACTCGCCCGCGCTGACGCCCTCGACGAACGCGTCCCATTCGGCCTTCGTGAAGGACAGGGCGGCGGCTTCGGGGTTCTTGGAATCGCGGACCAGGTAGGTGTCGTCGATCTTCGCGACCTCGACGCAGGTCGACGTGCCGCAGCGGCTGCTCTTCCGCCATGCGGGCGCGTTCATGTTCTCCATCTGGGGACTCTCCACGGTTTTCTCGCCGCGCCCGTGAGTGGGCGGGCTCATTGGTTGTCTATGGGCCCGAGGCGGCCGGTTGTGGTTCCCGTGCTCCCGGGCCGTTCGCTGCTGCCGCATCAAGATGATGTCTTTATCGTCAGCGGCTTCGTGCCAGACCGCATTGGCACGTGCGCGTTGTTTCGCGATGGCTTCTCGGTCTTGATTCATTCCGTCACCGATTCGGGTCTCCCGGCACAGCGTTGCCCTCCCGCCTGCGGCGAGAGGGCCGGAACTGGCATTGCTGGTGACCGTCGCGTCGCAATCGGACGGGACGTTTCGGATCTCCGCGACCGAGGCGCCGGCCGACGATGTGTCCCGGAACGACGGGAGAGCGGCTCGGTCACGCGTTCCGCGGAACGCGAGCCGGCCGCGCCGACGCGCGACAGTGGGTGTGTCACCCTCAGCCATGGGACCTTCATCGTTGAAGTGGTCGAACCGAGTCTGCGATGGAGCCCTAGTCACTTTGCTACCTCGCTGAGTGCGAAGTGGCAACCAGCGAGGTCGCGGACATCCTAGTACCGTCTTATCAGAACGAAAGTCGGCGGGTGGGGTTTTGGCTGGATTTGCCGGGGTCACCCGTTAGGAAATTCCATCCGAAGCGGTCAGGCCGCGGCCAATCCATAACCCCAAGGAGTACGACGGCCGTCTTCCATGGCCCGGCGCAACGCCCGGCCGACCTGATTGAAGACGCGCACGTCGGCGGACGAATAGAGCACGACAGCGGTGCCGTGGTACTGCGCGTGGAGTTCCCAGCGCCGTGGCAGACGCCAGAAGTAGGCCAGGACCGGACCGGCGATCGCCAGGAAAGCGATTACATAGAGTGTCGGATTCGCCAGCAGGGTCCATCCGGCGGCGACCGAGAGCAGCGCGCCGGCGGCGAGGTGGGGAGCGTAGGGGCGGGTCCGCGCCGGGGTCTGCACCAGCCCGACGTGCCGGAGTTCGGCGACGGCGAAGCTCAGTGATTCCGGGGACGTGTGCCAGGTGAAGAGCGCTTCGGTGACTTCAGCGTCCGACCCGAGGTAGTAGGTGCGTAGGCCGCGTGTGCTCATGGCGCACTCCTTCTCGCGTTACCTTGCGAGGAGGAGAAGACCGGGACACCATTGGCGCTGGAGCCAACCCGCCTCGCTCGTGAAGCACTGGACTCGCTCATGAAGCACTGAACGGTCGCGATGGGAACGTCGGACAGTGGGATAGGTGTTGAAGAGAGAGGACAACGGCACCCGTTTGCCGCCGGGTGCCGTTGTTTTGTCTCTCCCTCCAACTCCGCCCTTGGTGCTCTACGCTCAGTGAAGCACGCCACGTATCGCTCCGCCACAGGGCTAACTGCCATGTTGCAGATTACGGGGAACCCGGCGACGGACCGGACGTGTGGCACTCGGCACCGTCGATGGAGTTTCATCGCTGGAAGTACCGGGCAAGCCAACCGATGAAGCCGCGACAATCCTGCGTTTTCGCAGGTAGGAAGGGCGAATCCGGATGGAGAGCCGATTGAGTGTCGCGGGGCAGACGGTGCAACCCGTGCTGATCATGTTCCCGCTGGGCCTGTTCGCGATGGCCGTTTTGTTCGATCTCGCCGATTTGCTCGGTGGTCCTACCATTCTTGGCGCGCTGGCCTACTGGAACATCGTCGCGGGTCTGGTCATCGGCACACTGGTGGCCGTGGCAAGCGCGGCCGACGTGATGTTCCTGCGCCGCCCCCAGGCCCGCCGGCTGGGCGCGCTGCGCACGCTGATCAACCTCGGGGTGCTCGTCGCGTTCGCGGTGATCATGATGGTCCGGGTGCGGGCGACCGATCGGGTCGCCGGCGGTGGCGTGTTCCTGATCGAGGTCCTCGCTCTCGCCCTCGCGATCTTCGGCGCCTGGTTCGCCGGTCAGCTCGCCAACGGCCACACCCCGGCGTTCGCCCGCGCTGCCACCGGAGCCCGCGAGTACTGACAGCGAAGACGGCGGCTCACGCCGGATTCTCGAGCAGGCCGATCTGGCGGTCGATGAAGGCGAGCGTGGTCGCCTCGTCGGCCACCTCCTCCCACACCCGCGCGTAACGCGCGCGGTGCTTGCCGGTGGCGTCCCGGTCCTCCAGCATCTCGTCGCCGAGCCCGGTCTCCCGGTAGAGGACCTCACCCTCGCCCAGGGTGAGCAGGTCGAAGCTGGCGTTGTTGGTGACCGCGGCGTCCAGGGAGAACGGCACCATCCGCACGGTGATCGTGCCCTTGGCGATCAGCTCGCGCAGCTCACGAAGTTGTGCCGCGAAGATCGTGGGGCCGCCGATGGTGCGCCGCAGCACTGACTCGTCCAGCATCACCAGGATGGTCACCTCGCCGGACTCGGCCCGGCTGAGCAGCGACTCCCGGCGCAGCTTGCGGGCCTCGATGCGGCGGCTGATCTGGTCGGGGGTCAACTCCTCCTCGAACCGGGTCATCAGCGCTTTCGCGTAGTCCGGAGTTTGCAGCGGCCCGGGGACGTAGTAGATCGCGTACGACTTGATCCGTGACGCCTCGTGCTCATACTCGATCAGCTTGCGCGTGGCGTCGGTCAGGTTCTCCCGGAACTCGGGGGTCTGGAACCAGGCCTGCCGCTGCCGGGTGCGGGCGATGCGCGCGTCGGCGACCAGCGCGGCGACGGCGGACTTGTCCTTGACGCCGAGGTAGGACAGCAGCGGCCGCAGATCGTTCGGAGAGATCGACACATCGCCGTTCTCGATCCGGATGACCTTGCTGAGGGACCATTCCATCTCCTCGGCGACCTGGGCCTGGGTCAGGTCGGCCTGCTCGCGCGCCACGCGGATCGCGAGCCGGACGCGCCGGCGTGCGACGGTGGGTGAATCGCCCTCAGGCATGTGTCCTTCATCGTGGTGATCGGCGGGCGGGCGCCCGCAGGGGTCAACTCCTATTACTGTCCTATCAGAACAGCCGATGCAAGCGCACGGTAGTGACAACCGCACGCCGGGTGCGGTTTGCCGCCCGCACCCGAACGCGCCCTGATCGAATGGACCCCGGAAATGGAACCGGCACCCGGTTGCCGCCGGGTGCCGAACTGCTCCCCACTACGCATCTGCTCGTGTAGCCGCATCCGCCCGCGTAGCTCTGTGAAACAAGTCAAGCACGCCATCCGGCTGATCGCCAGCAGACAGAGTGCCATGCTGCAGGTTGCCTGTCGGCTGATCCGAGGTGGAGGCGGCCACCAAGGCGCAGATCCGGACGAAAGCGGCGACCGCGGGGGAGTGACTCTCCTGCGGCCAGGCCACCATCAGGGTGCTCGGCGTCAGGTCACGCACCGGGCGGTAGGCGATCGTCGAACGCTGATGCCGGCGGGCCACCGAGCCCGGCGTGAACAGCACCATGCTGCCGATCTCGATCAGGTTGAAGATCTGTGACAGGTCGAGCTGGCGGGCCGGCGTGACGTCGCCGGCGTCCGGCCGGTCGGCGGGCGCGCCGTTCGGCAGGGTGCGCCCGGCGAAGTCGGCCAGGCGCAACTCGGTGTGCGCGGCGAGCGGATCGTTCGCCGGCAGCGCGGCCAATCGGGGCTCGGTCAGCAGCGGCTCGGCATCCAGGCCGCGATCGTCGAACGGGGCCGGCAGCAACGCCACGTCAGCCCGCCCGTCGCGCAGCGCGGCCACCTGGTCGCCACGGCCGCCGAGCAGCACCTCGGCCGGGAGTGCGGCCGGATCGCGGCGGAACTCCTCGAGGATCCGGGGGAGCATGCCGGCGTCGTAGTCCGCCTTCAGGGCCACGCGCAGCGCCGGTCGGGGGTGGCCGAGGTTGCGGGCCCGGCGGGCGGCTGCCGTGATCGCGTCCAGCGCGACGCGGGCGTCGTGGAGCAGGGACTCGCCGGCCGGGGTGAGGGTGACCTGACGGGTCGTGCGCTCCAGCAACGGGACGCCGAGTTGCCGCTCCAGCTCCTTGATCGCCCGCGACAGCGGGGGCTGGGCCATGCCGAGGCGCGCGGCGGCACGGCCGAAATGCAACTCCTCGGCGACGGCGACGAAGTACCGGAGCTGCCGCACTTCCAGGTCACTCATACCGCCACGGTATCAATCGCGCCCGAATCGGTCCTTCACGATCGGCGAGCTCAGCGGTTGACTGATCAGCAAGTCACCCGTACCGGGAAATTGGGGTAAATCGTCATGATCGTTGTCACCGCGCCCACCAGCACCATCGGATCGCAATTGCTCGACCGGCTGCTCGACGGTGGCGCCGAGGTCCGCGTGATCGCCCGTGACCCGAGCCGGATCCGGCCGGAGGTCCGTGACCGCGTCGAGGTCGTGCGCGGCTCGCACGGCGACGCGGACGTCGTGAACAGCGCGTTCGACGGAGCCGAGGCGGTCTTCTGGCTGGCGCCGCCGAACGACCGGACCGACGACCTGCGCAGCGTCTACCTCGACTTCGTGGCGCCGGCGCTGGCCGCGTTCACCAAGCGGGGTGTGTCCCGGGTCGTCGGGGTCTCCGCGCTCGGCCGCGGCACGCCGTGGGCGGCGAACGCCGGGCACGTCACCTACTCGCTGGAGATGGACGACCGGATCGCGGCCGGCGGTGTGGCCTACCGCGCGCTGACCATGCCGTCCTTCATGGACAACCTGCTCGGGCAGGTCGGCGCGCTGCGGAACGGGATGTTCTTCTCGCCGATCCCCGGTGACCTCCGGCTGCCGACGTGCGCCACCCGCGACATCGCCGCGGTGGCCGCGCGTGAGCTGCTCGACGACGGCTGGACCGGGTTCGAGGAGGTTCCGGTGCTCGGGCCGGAGGACCTGTCGAACGAGGACCAGGCGCGCATCCTCACCGAGGTGCTCGGGCGGCCGATCCGCTTCCAGCACGTGCCGATGGACGCGTTCCGGGAGAGTCTGGTCGCCCAGGCGGGGATGTCCGAGGCGGTCGCGCGCGGGATGGCCGAGATGATGGCGGCCAAGGCGGCCGGCCTGGACAGCGCCGAGCCGCGGACACCGCGCACCACGACGCCGACGACGTTCCGCACGTGGTGCGAGCAGGTGCTGGTGCCCGCTCTGGGCTGAGCTCCCGCGCGCTATCCGGCGGAGGCCGCCCGAGCTTCCGCCGAGGCCGCCCACTCCGCGTCGGCGGCCTGTTTGAGGGCCAGGCCGTGCTCGCCGTCGTAGCGGACGAACTTCGGCAGCACGGCGGCCAGCGCGAGACTGCCGGCCACGCAGAGCGCGCCGCCGACCCAGATGGACCCGCCGACGCCCAGTGACGTGCGGGCCATCAGGCCCGAACGGAGCTGACCCAGCAGCGGGCCGGTGGTGTAGGAGAGCATCTCGATCCCGGCGAGGCGTCCGCGCAGGTGGTCGGGGATGGTCTGGTTCCAGATGATCATGCGGAACAGGCCCGAGACCATGTCGGCGGCACCCGCGAAGGCCAGGCAGAACAGGGTCAGCCAGAGCATGTGGGACAGGCCGACGCCGACGATCCCGACGCCCCAGAACGCTGCCGCGATGATCACCATGAGGCCGTGCCGGTGCACCCGTTCGGTCCAGCCGGAACCGACGGTGGCCAGCATCGAGCCGACCGCCGGCGCGGCGTAGAGCAGGCCGAGCACCTCGGGGCCGCCGAGCCGGTCGGCCAGGAACGGGTAGAGCGCGGAGGGCATGCCGAAGAACATCGCGTTGATGTCGACCAGGTACGTGCCGAGCAACTCGGGGCGCGACTTGGCGTACTTGAGGCCGGTGACCACGCTGCTCAGCGATGGGCGATCGGCGGCCGGGGGCGGCGGCACGGCCTTGACCATGGTCAGCAGGACCAGCGAGACCGCGAACGTGAGCAGGTCGAACGTGTAGACCCAGGCCAGGTCCATGGTGGCGATCAGAATGCCGGCCAGGGAAGGCCCGATGAGCTGGGAGAACTGCATGCTCAGCGACTTCAGCGCCATCGCGGCCGGCAGTTCCTCGGGTTTCACCAGCCGGGGCAGCATCGCGCCCATGGCCGGCTGTTGCAGGCCGGCGAACGCGGCGGTGAGGAATGCGCAGACGTAGAGCAGCCACAGGTGCGGCTCGTCGGAGAGCGAGTTGATCAGCAGCAGCCCGCAGATCAGCGCGAGCGCTGCCTCGCTGCCCCGGACCAGCAGGCGCCGGTCGAGGTAATCGGCGAGCGCGCCACCGACGAACGCCATGATCAGGATCGGGGCCAGCTCGCAGACCCCGATCAGGCCGACCATCAGCGGGTCGTCGGTCAGCTTCGCCACCTGGTACGGAATGGTGACGTAACTGATGAACGACCCGAAACTGGTCACCGCGCCACTGAGGAAGACGAGCCGGAAGTCCCGGGACGTACGTAACGGGGTGAGATCCACGCTCAGTCGGCGTTTACGGTCGGCCATGATCAGCAATCCTGCCGAAGGCGGCTACTTCATCACCAGGCGACCGGTTGTGTTGAACGTCTCCAGGTCGGCCAGCGCCTCGTCCAGCACGAACGATTTCGGGCCGGGCAGGTCGTCGAGGGCGAACCAGCCGGCGTCCACGCTCTCGTCGGTCTGCCGGAGCAGCTCGCCCTCCCAGGTGTGCACCACGAACGACATCAGGACCTGCTGGTACGTGTGGCCGTAGTCGTTGGTGTACGTGTAGGCGGTGTAGAACGCGTACGGCGTGAGGGACGTCGCCTTGAGCCCGGTCTCCTCCCAGAGCTCGCGAACGGCGCAGTCCTCCATGCTCTCGCCGAGCTCCATCGCCCCGGCCGGGATCGCCCAGCGGTGATTGTCCGAGCGCTGGATCAGCAGCAGCCGGCCCTGCTCGTCGAGCACCACGGTGCGCGCGCCGACGAAGAAGATCGTGTCGGTGTCGCCGACGCTCGCGCGCACCTTGCCCAGGTACGACTCAGCCCATGTCAATGCCACGGAACGAGACTACTTATGCCGACTTCTTCGCCGCCTTCGTGGCGCGGGGTGTGGCGGCCTTCGCGGCTTTTTTCGCGGGTGTGGCCTTCTTCACGGCCTTCTTGGCCGGTTTTGCCGCGGTCTTCGCCGCCGGTTTCTCCTCGACGGTCTCGCCGCGCGCCTTCTTGGCCCGCTCGACCGACGCCTTGAGGGCCGCCATCAGGTCGATCGCGGCCGGTGCAGCCTCCTCGGCCTCCTCCGGCTGGACCACCTCACGGCCCTCCACCTTGGCGTCGATGACCTCCTGCAGCGCCGCCCGGTAGTTGTCGGTGAACTCGTCCGGCTGGAAGTCGGCGGCCATCGAGTCGATCAGCGAGCTCGCCATCGCCAGCTCGGCCGGCCGGGTCTCGATGTCGTCGTCGAGGAAGCCGAACTCGGGGGTGCGCACCTCGTCCGGCCAGAGCATGGTGTTGAGCACGAGCACGTCGTCGCGGACCCGCAGGGTGGCGAGCTGCTCCCGCTGCCGGAGGGCGATCTTGACGATGGCAACCCGGTCGGCGTCCCGCAGGGCGTCGCGGAGCAGCACGTACGGCTTCGCGGCCTGCCCGTCCGGCTCCAGGTAGTACGCCTTGGCGAACAGGATCGGGTCGATCTGCTCGGCCGGCACGAATTCCAGCACGTCAATGGCGCGGGACGTGCTCAGCGGGAGCTCGGCGAAATCGTCATCTGTCAAGATCACCATTTCCCCGCCGCCGATGTCGTAACCCTTGGCGATGTCGTCGAAACTGACCACCTCGCCGTCGACCGAGCAGGTGCGCTGGTACTTGATCCGCCCGCCGTCGGTGCGATGGACCTGGTGGAAGCGGATGTCCTTCTCCTCGGTGGCGGAGAACAGGCGTACCGCGATCGACACCAGACCGAACGAAACCGCACCTTTCCAGATCGCTCGCATGATCAACTCCAATGACGGACTGACGGCACCTGATCAGGATGGCATTAGTGAGACGCCTGCGTAAGGTGAACGCTTTTGCCTATGGTGATCGGGTGACGGGATCGCCGCTGTCCCCGATGCTCGCGACCACGGGCGAGTTGCCCGTGGGCGCGGACTGGAGCTATGAGTTCAAATGGGACGGGGTTCGCGTTCTCGCGCTGTTCGGCGGCGGTGCGCCACAGCTGTTCGCGCGGTCGGGTGCGGTGGTCACGGCGGCGTACCCGGAGATCGCCGGCCTGCAGCTGCCTGAGGGGACACTGCTCGACGGCGAGATGGTCTGCTTCGACGCGGACGGGCGGCCCTCCTTCACCGCGCTGGCGGAACGCATGCACGTGCGGGACAAGAACCGCGCCGCGCGGCTCGCCGTCACCCTCCCGGCCACCTACCTGATCTTCGACCTGCTCTATCTCGACGGCATCGACTACACCGGCCTGCCCTACCTGGCCCGCCGCGAACGCCTGGAGGAGCTGGACCTGGCCGGGTCGTGCTGGATGGTGCCGCCGTCGTTCGGCGACGGCGCGGCGACCGCGGCCGCGGCCCGGGAGAACCGTCTCGAGGGCGTGATGGCCAAACGCTCCGACTCCGTCTACCTGCCCGGCCAGCGCTCGCCGGACTGGGTCAAGGTCAAGTTCGACCGGACCGGCGACTACGTGATCGGCGGCTGGCGGCCCGGTGCCCGCAAACTGGGCGGCATGCTGATCGGTGTGCCGACCCCGGACGGTCTCGCCTTCCGCGGGCGCGTCGGTGGCGGCATCGGCGCGGCGGCCGAGAAGGAACTGCTCTCCCGGCTGGCGCCGCTCGCCACCACGGATTCGCCGTTCGCCGCCGGCGCGGTGCCCCGCGAGGATGCCAAAGGCGCGCATTGGGTACGACCTGAGCTCGTGGCCGAGATTCGCTACGGCAACCAGACGCCCGACCGTCGGCTCCGCTTCCCGCGGTTCCTCCGGTTGCGTGACGACAAGTCGCCGGAGGAGTGTTCCGACGATGCCTGACCGATTCGTGGTGCGGCTGGAGGACCGGGACCTGGAGCTGTCCAACCTGGACAAGGTCTTGTTCCCGGCGGCCGGATTCACCAAGGGTGAGGTCATCGACTACTACACCCGGATCGCCCCGGTCCTGCTGCCGCACCTGCGTGACCGGCCGGTGACCCGCATCCGTTTCCCCAACGGCGTCGACGGGGTGCATTTCTTCGAGAAGAACAAGCCGGCCGGTACGCCGGATTGGGTGCGTCTGGAGACCCTGCCGGCGCCGGGCTCCACCAAGAGCCGGGAGACGATCGACTACGTCGTCGTCGACGAGTTGCCGACACTGGTCTGGCTGGCCAACCTCGCGGCGATCGAACTGCACACCCCGCAGTGGCGGATCGGGGCGGAGCCGGACATGCTCGTCGTCGACCTCGACCCCGGGGCGCCGGCAGGGTTGCGTGAGTGCGGGGCGGTGGCGGTGCTGATGCGGGATCGGCTCGCGGAGGACGGGATCACGGCGTACCCGAAGACCTCGGGCAAGAAAGGGATGCAACTCTGCTGCCCGATCTCCGGGACGCAGGACGCGGTGGTGGTCTCCGGCTACGCCAAGCGGGTCGCCGAGGAACTGGCGAGACTCGTGCCCGGGTCGATCACCGCGAAGATGGCCAAGCAACTGCGGCCCGGCAAGATCTTCATCGACTGGAGTCAGAACAACGCGGCGAAGACGACGGTGACGCCGTACTCGCTGCGGGCCGGCGCGACGCCGACCGCCTCGACCCCACTGACCTGGGAGGAGACCGAGGCGATGGCCACCGGCGATGCCGAGGCCCGCCAGTTTTCCGCGTCCGAGGCCCTGGAGCGCGCGGAGGAGCTCGGCGACCTCCTCGACGGCCTGCGCAACCCTGGCCCGGCCGTGCCCACTTCGTGATCAACTTTTATCTCTTCGCTGGTGGACACCGTCGATCCGGCGCCGTACCGTCGTCGCATTGTTCTCGCCATGGGGGATGCGGCGTTGAAGACGCTTCGCGCTGCCGCGATCGCGGCACTGTCCAGTTCCTTGATCCTTACCGCGGGCTCGCCGGCTCTTGCCGACGACGCTCCGGCCGACACCACCGCACCGGTGATCGACAGCATCGGCCTGACCGAGGGCCAGATCTACACCCGGGCGACAACGCCGTTCGTGCCGAGGGTGCATGACGACACCGGTGTGGTCACGCTGGAGACGCTCGTTGACGGCGCGCACAGCCGCAAGTTCTCGGTCGCCAAGACCGGCATGCGTGCCTCGGCGGACCTCCTGAGCGTGCCGGACGGCACGCCGGCGGAGATCACGTTGCTGGCCTACGACGCGGCCGGGAACGTCGCCGAGAAGACCGTCCGGGTGATCGCCGACGTGCACGTGCCGACCGGGACGATCTCCCCGGCGACCCTGACGGTGATGCACAGCGGACCGCTCAAGGTCACGGTGAGTGACCTGCCGGCGGACATCGCGAAGGTCGCTCTGTACAGCACCAGCACCGGTAAGGACCTGGACGTCCGCACCGAGGCGCCGTGGACCTTCAACCTGACCACCGTGCCCGGCGCGGAGTTCATCAACGTGCGGATGACCGATGCCAACGGCAACGTCGGTTATGCCGGTGCCACCTACGACATCGACGACACCCCGCCGGTGATCTCCGACGTGGCCTACAGCCGGGGGCCCGTCGTGAGCGGGGTCCCGATCAACGTCAAGGTCACCACGGCGGGCGCCACGATCGGCCCGGTCGGCACGCTGACCGCCACCGCCACCGATCAGACGCTGCGGAAGACCGAGTGGTACGTGGACGGCGAGCTGAAGTCGACCGGCTCCACCCTGAACTGGGACGACCGGGCCTCGACGCGGACGTCCGCCACCGTCGAGATCCGTGCCACCGACGCACTCGACCAGACCACCAGCAAGGTGTTCCCGGTGACGATCGACCGGACCGGCCCGGTGGTCACATCGCTCACGCCGGCGCAGAACGCGCTGGTCCGCGGCTCGTACTTCGTAACCGACAGCAGGGTCGAGGATCCCTCCGAACTCGTCGACGCGGAACTCGTCGGGCTGCCGAGCATCGCCAACGCGCCCGCGGGTCTCGCGATCTACCCGACGAAGGACGGCCCGCTGACGTTCACCTGGCGGTATGTGGACAAGCTGGGCAACGAGTCGCTCGCGTCCCGCACGGTGATCGTGGACAACACGCGGCCGGGGCTGAAGCTGACCAAGGCGCCGAAGAACCTGGCAAAGGTCAAGGGCAAGGTCGCCGTCACGGCCGCCGCGAGCGACAAGAACGGCGTCGCCAAGGTCCAGCTGCTGATCAACGGCAAGCTCGTGGCCACCGACTACCGGGCCGGTTACGCCTTCTCGATCAACACGGCGAAGTACGGCAAGACCTTCAAGATGCAGCTTCGCGCGTACGACCGGGCGGGCAACTACGTCTCCACCACCACCCGCACCTACCGCCGCGGCTGAATCGAACCGCTGACCGCCCCGGGCCACGTGCCCGGGGCGGTTTCGTCTGTGGGTGGCCCCGGTCTGATTGGCTGGCGGGGTGCTGGACTCGGGGGTCGTCTGGGCGGTGGTGAGCCAGCCGCGGCTGTTGGTGTTGCTCGGGGTCGCTGTGCTGGTGGCCTGGCCGATCGGGACGCGGCTCAGCCCCGGGCACAGGCGCCTCGGCGTGCTGTTCGTGCTGACGCTCGGGGCGGTGCTGGCGGCGACCACGACGACCGGGGAGCTGCGGCCCTCCCTGAGCGGCATGCGGTCGTATCTGGGCGGGTTCGCTGACCCCGCGTACGTGATCGATGGTTTTGGAACCAGTCGCGAGAAGATCGCGAACCTCGGCCTCTTCCTGCCGCTGGGTCTGCTGGCCGCGCGGCTCTGGCCGCGGCCGTTCGTCGTGCTCGCGGCGCTGGCCGCGCTGGCCTTCGGCATCGAGCTGTGGCAGGCGTTCATCGGTCGCGGTGGTGATGCCGTCGACGTCCTGCACAACACCGTCGGCGCCCTGGTGGGGATTGGGATCGCCCGGCTCTGGAGGCGGTAGGCGAACGTACCTTGCGGCGCAAGGTACTCTGTTGCGCATGGCAGAGGGAGCGCAGTTGGCCTCCGGGCTCCGGCGCGGGACGTTGGAGTTCTGCGTGCTCGCGATGGTGGAGTTCGAGGACCGCTATGGCACCGAGATCGTCCGGCGGCTCGCCGAGGAGCAGACGCTCGCCGCGACCGAGGGCACGATCTATCCGCTGCTGTCCCGGTTGCGCCGGGGCGGCATGTTGGACAGCAAGTGGGCGGAGTCACCCAGCGGCCCGCCCCGGCGCTACTACAGCCTCACCCCGGCCGGGCGGTCCGCGCTCGAGCACTTCCGCACCGAATGGGTGTCGTTCCGTCAGACCGTCGACCGTCTCGTGGGAACCGGTGAGATCGCATGAAGCCCAACCAGCCCGACCTGGTCGGTGAATACCTGCACGAGATCGACCTGCGGCTGAGCGGCCTGCCGCTGCTGCAGCGCCGGGAGCTGCTGGCCGACCTGGCCGCGCACATCGCGACCGAGCGGACCGAGCGCAACGTGCAGACCGAGGAGCAGCTGATCGAGATCCTCGAGCGGCTGGGGAGCCCGGAGGTGGTGGCCGCGGCGGCTTATGAGGAGGCCGGGGCGCCGCGGATGGCCGCGTCGGTTCCGCCGCCGGGCCCCTATGTGCCGCCGGCGGCCTACCCGCCGCCCTTCGCCACGGTGCCGCCCGACGCGCAGCAGCCGTTCGGGGCCCAGCAGCCGTTCGGGGTTTCGTCGCCGCCCGCGCCCGCGAAGCCGGCGCGCGGGGCGAAGACCGGCCTCGTGCTCGTCGTGGTGCTGGGGATCGTGGGCTTCCTGATCTTCATCTGCGGCTTCCTCGCTCTGGCCCGGGGCGGTGAGCAGGCGCCGCAGCCGGCCGAGGCGACGGTGGCGCCGGCCGCGCCGGCCGCGCCATCCCCGGCGACGCCCCCCTCAGCGCGGTAGGCCGCGTTCCGGCATGCGGCCCGTTCCGGCCTCGCCTCGGCGGGCCGGAGCACGCCTCAGTCGACCTGCGGCAGCGGCGGGCCGAGCACGTCGTCGGCGTCCACGATCTTGTAGGCGTAGCCCTGCTCGGCGAGGAAGCGCTGGCGGTGCGCCGCATACTCCGTGTCGATGGTGTCGCGGGACACCACCGTGTAGAAGTGCGCCTGCCGCCCGTCGCCCTTGGGCCGCAGCACCCGGCCGAGCCGCTGCGCCTCCTCCTGCCGGGAGCCGAACGTGCCGGAAACCTGGATCGCCACCGCCGCCTCCGGCAGGTCGATGGAGAAGTTCCCGACCTTCGACAGGACGAGCGTACGCAGCTCCCCCGACCGGAACGCGTCGAACAACCGCTCACGCTCCTTGTTCGTGGTCGAGCCCTCGACGATCGGCGCGTCAAGATACTCCCCGAGGGTGTGCAACTGGTCGAGGAAGCCGCCGATGACCAGCACCTGTTCGTCGGGGTGCTTGTCGACGAGAGCCTTCACCACGGGCAGCTTGGTCCGGGCGGTGGCGGCGGCACGGTAACGCTCCTCGGCCTCGGTCACCGCGTACGCCATCCGTTCCGCCTCGGTCAGCGTGACCCGCACCTCGACACACTCGGCGGGGGCGATCCAGCCCTGTGCCTCGATGTCCTTCCACGGGGCGTCGTAGCGCTTCGGGCCGATCAGCGAGAAGACGTCGCCCTCACGGCCGTCCTCCCGGACGAGGGTCGCGGTCAGCCCGAGCCGGCGACGGGCCTGCAGGTCGGCGGTGAAGCGGAAGATCGGCGCCGGGAGCAGGTGCACCTCGTCGTAGATGACCAGGCCCCAGTCCCGCGCGCCGAACAGGTCCAGATGGGTGAACGCGCCGCCGCGGCGGGACGTGAGCACCTGGTACGTCGCGATGGTGACCGGCCGGATCTCCTTGCGCTCGCCGCTGTACTCCCCGATCTCGTCCTCGGTCAGCGACGTGCGGGCGATCAGCTCCCGCTTCCACTGCCGGCCGGCGACCGTGTTGGTCACCAGGATCAGGGTGGTGGCCTTCGCGGTCGCCATCGCCGCCGCGCCGACCAGGGTCTTTCCCGCGCCGCAGGGCAGCACGACGACGCCGGAGCCGCCCGCCCAGAAACCGTCGACCGCCTCCTGCTGGTACGACCGGAGCGTCCAGCCGTCCTGCGCCAGGTCGATCTCGTGGGCCTCGCCGTCGACGTAACCGGCCAGGTCCTCCGCCGGCCAGCCGAGCTTGAGCAGCGCCTGCTTGAGCCGGCCGCGCTCGGAGCCGTGCACCGCGATCGTCTCGTCGTCGACACGCGCGCCGAGCATCCCGGCCAGCTTCTTCGACTTCGACACCTCGAGCAGGACGATCTTGTCGAGCCCGCGCAGGACCAGCCCGTGCACCGGATCGTTGAGCAGCTGCAGCCGCCCGTAACGATCCATCGTCTCGGCGACGTCGACCAGCAGCGCGTGCGGCACCGGGTAGCGCGAGAACTTGATCAGGGCGTCGACCACGCTCTCCGCGTCGTGGCCGGCGGCGCGCGAGTTCCACAGCCCGAGCGGGGTCAGCCGGTACGTGTGGACGTGTTCCGGCGACCGTTCGAGCTCGGCGAACGGAGCGATCGCCATCCGGCAGGCCTGCGCGTCCGGGTGGTCGACCTCGAGGAGCAGGGTCTTGTCCGACTGCACGATCAGTGGTCCGTTGGTCACACGAATGTCCTTCACCGAACGGAAAAAGCCAACCATTCAGTGTGCCACGGAAGTCGGGTGCAACGTTTCCGCGCGCCGGCGCGTGTAACCGGATGTGGGGTGGGATCCGGCCGGCCTCGCACTCGGCCGGATCTCGTCCCGCTCCCGGCCGGGTCGTGACGCGACGGGGACGTTCACGGCCCGGCAGAAAAGATCCCCCTTGCGGACTTACTCCTCGGTGACGGCCGCGGTTATCCGGTGCAGGGCGAACGTGTGCAGGCTCTCGCCCCGCTCGTCCTCGGCCCGCAGATAGCCCGCGCTCAGCGACACCGGCCGGACCAGCCGGGACAGCGTCGCGCCGTGCGAGTCCACATATCCCACCCAGACCCTCGCCCGGTCCCGTACGGCCTGTTGCAGCACCGCCATCGCCTGACTGTGCTGCTGCACGGCGGTCAGCCCGGGCACCGCCTGGCCCTGAGCGGCCCGCACGGTCACCGGCGCGCGCCGGGCCGCCCGGGTCGCGATGTCGCCGCGGCGCAACTGCTCGACGACGCCGGCCAGGCGTGGCCCGACCAGTGTCGGCGGCCCGGCCGGCTCGGCGACGCGCGGCGTCCGGGACGGCGCGCGCCGCGCTTTCGGCCTGGTCAGGACGGCGGCGCCGCCCGCGTCCTCGGCGACCGGGGCGAACCCGGCCTCGCGCAGCGCGCCCAGCAGCCGGGCCACCGGGCGCGGGCTGACCAGCACGGTCGGCGCGATCCGGCGCAGGTCGAGAACGGTCAGCCGCCGATCGCTGAGCACCTCGGCGATCAGCGCCTCGTCGTCGCTGCGCAGGTAGGACCCGGCGGAGCCGGTGCGCAGCCCGCCGTGCTTGCGGGCGGCGTCGTCGATCAGGTACTCCAAGGTCTGCGGCACCGGCGTGCGGGACCGCCGGCGGAACACGGCGTGCAGGTCGGTGGCGGTGTAACCGACGTCCAGCGCCCGCCGGACGCTGGCCGGGGTGATCCGGAAGACGCTGGCCCCGCCGACCGACTCGGGCTCGGCGATCACTTCCAGCTCACCGGCCAGCTCCGGCTCCGGGGGGCCGGGCACGACCACGGTCAGGTCGGCCTGCACCAGGATGTGGTCGACCGGCGCGGGCAGGAGCACGTCCAGGGCCCGTACGGCGTCAGCGGGGGCTTCCTCCGGGTGCAGGCCCAGCGGATCGTCCTCGGTCAGCTCGGGATCGGTGAGCAACAGCCGCGCGTACGACGTGACGGCCCCGAGCCCGGTGATCCCGAGAGCAGCGGCCCCCGTGTACCCGTCCCGGTGCCCGAGCTCGCGTCCACGTGCCCGCCGCGGCGCCTGCCAGGCGAGCAACGCCAGCAGATCGTCGACCGCGGGCGCCGAGCCGGGTTCCAGGTCGGCCAGCGCGTCGAGGGCCTCGCGCCGGGCCTGTGGCGCACCCGCCCGCTCGGCGTCCGGGGCCAGCGCGTTGATCGGCCGGTCCCGTTCGTCCCGCTTGCCGACCAGGCCGGGCTGACGGGTCATGGTCAGCCAGGCACGGGCCAGGACGGTCCAGCGGTGGGCCATGCCGGTCGCGCGCCACAGGTCGTACGCCGCGGTGGGCAGGAAGATGTCCTGCACCGCGCCCGGCGCTCGGTGCACCGAGGTCTCGGACTCGCCGAGCAGCCCGGCCGCATACGTCACCTCGACCAGCAGCGCCGCACCGACCTCGTCGACGCCGGCGGCCCGGGCCAGCCGCTTTAGGTCCCGCACGCCCAGCCCGCCGGTCTTGAGCACCGGGGCCGGCTCGGCCGCGAGCGACTCCAGCACCGCCTCGGCGGCCCGGACCGCCTCCATCGTCTGCCCGGCGCCGGCCGAGTCGACGGCCTTCAGGTCGCGGACGGTCGCCTCGGGGATCGGCGGGAACGGCCGCAGCGCGCCCAGCGGCCCGGTGTCGCGCCGCAGCAGCAGCCCCACCTCGCGGGGCAGCTCGACCAGCTCGCCGTCGGCGCGCGGGGCCCGGCCGGCCTCGGAGATCGGCACCAGCACGTGCTCCTCGACGAGCCAGCGGATCGGCTCGGCGACGCCCCCGTCGACGCGGTCGGCCGCGTTCCGGCTCAGCGACCCGACCGGTGGGCCGGCGGCGAGCCGGTCGAGCACGGCGCGGGCGCCCGGCGGCGCGGCCAGCACCGTGCGGCGCAGGCGGGCGCGGTCGGCGACCAGGGCGGCGGCGTGCGGGTCGAGGTAGTCGGCGGGGCGGCCCAGGCCGGCCGGGTACGGCGAAGTCACCTCGTCGACCGCGCTGACCAGCTGCAGCGCCTCCGGCGGGCCGTGCAGCAGGAACCGCGCCCGCAGCCGGTCGATCGCGATCCGCACATCGTCCGCGGCCACGCTCGAGGCCAGCTCCAGGATGGCGTCCACGGAGGTCAGAGCGGTGTCCGCGGCCCGGGTCACCCGGGCGGCGTCGAGGATCGTCAGGGTGAACTCGTCCAGCCCGTCCAGGCAGCGGGCGACCGATCCGCGCGACTGCGCGCGGACGGCCAGCGCCGAGATGTCGGCGGGCACCGGAACGACCAGGTCAGGGCGCAGCTGAAGGAGTGCGCCCAGCGCCTCGTCGGGCAGCGACCGGAGTTGATCCGCAAATGTGGTGGCCATCGTCTTCAACGCTAACGTTCATGGGACGATGGTGACGGGTCCGGGCGTGGCCGGACCCCGATCAGAGGAGGGACCGAACGTGGCGACAGAGGGCAAGATGCCGGGCACCGAGGTGAAGAAGACCCGCGGTGGCGCGGCTCCCGGTGTCGACATGAAGGGTCACATGCACGTCTCGGAGCTGGTCTCGGACCGGGCTGCCGCGCCGTCGCCGTTCGGCGACGACCAGACCTTCCCATTGCCGGTGGAGAGCCTGCGGTACCACGAGTCCCACGGTCAGTGACGGCCGGCACAGCCGCCGGCCGGTGCCGGTGATGACCGGCGCTGTCGGTTTCGACCTGGACATGACCCTGATCGACTCCCGGCCCGGGATCCGGGAGGCCTACCTGGCGCTGACCGAGCGGACCGGCGTCTTCGTCGACGCCGATCTCGCGGTCACCCGTCTCGGCCCGCCGTTGCGGACCGAGTTGAGTCACTGGTTCCCGGCCGAGGACGTCGAGGAAGCCGTCGTCACGTACCGCGCGCTCTACCCGGACTTCGCGATCGAGCCGACCGTCCCGGCCGCGGGAGCCGTCGAGGTGCTCGCCGCGGTTCGTGCGGCCGGTCTGCGGGTCGTCGTGGTCACCTCGAAACTGGGCCGGCTGGCGCAGTTGCATCTCGACCATCTCGGTATGGGGTACGACGAGCTCGCCGGTGACCTGTTCGCCGAGGGCAAGGCATCCGCCCTGGTGGAGCACGGTGTGGGGTGGTATGTCGGTGATCACACGGCGGACATGGTCGCCGCTCGCACGGCCGGGGTGCCGGGCATCGGCGTGACCACCGGCCCGTGCTCGGCCGATGAGCTGTGGCGGGCCGGCGCCACGTACGTACTGTCCGACTTGACCGCCTTCCCAGCCCTGCTGGATGAGATTGCAGTTGGGTCCGGGCCTGGAGCTGGATAGGCTCCCCGTGAGCGGTTGTGTCCATTGAGTGAAGTTGAGGTCAGCGGTGCCCACGGGTCGAGTGAAGTGGTACGACGCGACGAAGGGATTCGGATTCGTCACCAGTGATGAGGGCGGCGACGTGTTCCTGCCCAAGGGTGCGCTGCCGGCGGGGGTCACCGAGCTGAAAACGGGTCAGCGGATCGAGTTCGGCGTGGTGGACAGCCGCAAGGGCGCTCAGGCGCTCGGCGTGAAGCTCCTGGACGCGCCGCCGTCGCTGGCGGCGCGGGATGCCGAGGCGCGTCGCCGGCCGGCCGAGGAGACCGCCAGCATGATCGAGGACATGATCAAGGTGCTGGAGACCTCCGTGCAGCCGACCTTGCAGCGCGGTCGTTACCCGGACAAGAAATCCGCCGCGAAGATCGCGCAGCTGCTGCACGCGATCGCTGACGAGTTCGACCGGGCCTAGCCGGCCGGTTCTGCCCGCCCCACGGTGATCACCTTGCCGCCGGTGCGACGCGGCTTCAGCGAAGCGCGGGCACAGCAGGTGTCAGACCCGCCGCCGCCGCACGCCCGAGCAGGGCGTCGGCGGCGGCGAGTCCGTCCTGGCCCAGGTTCAGGGTGAACTCGTTGACGTAGAGCCCGATGTGCTGCGTCACCACGGCCGGCTCCATCTCCTGCGCGTTGGCGAGGATGAAATCCTGGCTGGCGGCCGGGTCGAGCCAGGCGCTGCGCAGCGACTCGCGGATCCACTCGGCGGCCTGCTCCGGGTCGACAGTGCCCTTCTTCGCGAGGATCGCGCCGAGCGGGATCGGCAGGCCGGTGTCCGATTCCCACCACTCGCCGAGGTCGGCCAGCGCGGTCAGCCCATAGCGCTGGTAGGTGAACCGCGCCTCGTGGATGACCAGGCCCGCGTCGAACGTCCCGTCGGCCACGCCGGGCATGATCTTGTGGAACGGCACCACCTCGATCTTGGCCGGCGGGTTCTCCGCCGCCCAGAGCCGCATCAGCAGGTACGCCGTGGTCCGGTCCCCGGGCACCGCCACCGTCGCGCCGGACAGGTCGGCGCGCTGCCCACGGGTGAGCACCAGCGGCCCGCAACCCCGGCCGAGGGCGCCGCCGCAGGGCAGCAAATCGTACTGGTCGAGCAGCCACGGCAGCGCCGCGTAACTCACCTTGACCAGGTCGAAGTCGCCACGCTCGGCAGCCGTGTTGGTCACGTCGACGTCCGCGAAGGTCAGGTCGACGGCGGGCGCGCCGGGGACCAGCCCGTGGATCAGCGCGTGGAAGACGAACGTGTCGTTCGGGCAGGGAGAGACCGCGAGGGATAGCGCCACGTCACCACGCTAGCTCCTGGTCAGGGTGCGACGCTCGGACGGCGGCTTGTCCGGTTCGCCACAGCGCCGAAAAGATATTCACATTCACCTCTGGATTTGAACGGGTGTGACTTTCTACACTCCCTTTGTCGGATCATCTGATCTACCAAGGGGGTGTCCCGTGCGTCGTCACCTGCTCGCGGGCGTCCTGGTGCTGGGCCTCGTCGGTGGGCTGTCCGCGCCCGCCCGAGCAGCCGAGACCTGGACGTCGGCCACCGGTCTGGAGGGGGCGTGCGTCACCCTTCAGGCGTACAACGGATCCACCGCGCTCGGGTACGTGTTCAAGGACTCCGCCGGGTACGGCTTCACCGGCACGGCGTCGAAGGCCGAACCGTTCCGCTTCGAGGCCACCCAACTCGGCCGTTACCTGCTCCGCGACCACACCGGCGCCCCGCCGTACCAGAGCACCCTCGGCTGGGTGTGGGCCGGCGACTCCTACGGTGATCGCGCCGACTGGACCGTGAGCAGCGGGTCCTCCGGCTCGTACAAGCTCGTCTCGACGTCGACCGGTCAGCAGATGGGGTCGTACCTCGGTGGGCTCGGCGCCGGAAGCGCGACAATGAAGCTCACCCCGGCCACCGGATGCGCCGCGATCCCGGACATCGCCACCGGCGTGACCGGCACCCCCGCTCCGGCCGTCGACTCCGGTGGGAAACTCGTCGGCTGGATCGACGCGCACGCGCACATCACCGCGGGTGAGGCGTTCGGCGGCTCGATGCACTGCGGCGACGCGTGGGCCTCCGGCGGCGCCCCGGTCGCGCTGGCCGGCTGCGCCTCACACGCGACCCTGGGCTGGGGTGCGCTGCTCGAGGCGATCATCGCGGGCACCGACCCGATCAACTCGTCCGAGCACGGCTGGCCGTCGTTCACCGACTGGCCGCAGACCGACACGATGCTGCACGAGGCGTCGTACTTCCGCAGCCTGGAACGGGCCTGGCAGTCCGGCCAGCGGGTGCTCAACGTGCTGCTGGTGGCGAACCGGGTGATCTGCGAGCTGACCGTTCAGCACACCTCGTGCGACGAGATGGACCAGATCCGCGCGCAATCCACCTACCTGCACCGGATGCAGGACTACATCGACGCTCGCAGCGGAGGTCCGGGTCGCGGCTGGTTCCGCTTGGCGACGACCCCTGCCCAGGTACGGGCGATAGCCGCTCAGGGAAAGCTCGCCGTCACCATCGGGGTGGAGAACTCGGAGATCTTCGGCTGCCGCGAGGTCAAGGACGTGGCGCAGTGCACCACCGCGGACATCGACAGGGGGCTCGACGAGCTGCAGGGCATGGGCGTCAGCGGCTTCTACCCGGTGCACAAGTTCGACAACGCGTTCGGCGGCACCCGCTTCGACGAGGGTGTCACCGGCGCCGCGATCAACGTCGGCCAGTTGCTCTCCAGCGGCCACTGGTGGCAGGCGACGAGCTGCACCGGCCCGTCCGACAACGAGCAGCCGCTGGTCAGTGACGACTTCGCCAAGCTGCTGGCGCTCGGCGTCGACCTGCCGGCCGGCACGATCCTCCCGGTCTACCCCAGCGGCAAGATCTGCAACGTCCGCGGGCTCACCACGCTCGGGTCGTACCTGGTCGGCAAGATGATGGACCGGGGCATGATCGTCCACATCGACCACATGAGCGTGAAAACCGCCTCGGCCGTGCTCGACCTGGCCGAGCAGCGGCGTTACGCCGGGGTCACCTCGGTCCACACCTGGGCCGACCGGGCCCTGGTCAACCGGGTGCTCGGGGTCGGCGGGTTCGTCGCCTCCTATGCCTTCGCCGCCACCGACGACGGCTCCGGCACCCCGACCTTCCTCGACGAGTGGCGGGCCAACAGGGCGCTGGCCAACGGCTCCAGGATCACCGGGTACGGCGTCGGCACCGACGTGAACGGGCTGGGCACCCAGGCGCAGCCGCGCCTGAACGCCGGAACGAGCCCGCTGACCTATCCGTTCACCGCGCTCAACGGCACCCAGGTGGCCAAGCAGGTGTGGGGGACCCGCACGTTCGACCTGAACACCGACGGAGTCGCGCAGTACGGCCTCTACTCCGACTGGATCACCGACCTGACGAACCAGGCCGGCTCGGACAAGGCGCTGCTCACCAGGCAACTGATGAGCGGGGCGGAGGCGTACGTGCAGATGTGGGAAAAGGCTCGCTCGTGACGCTGGTCGAGGCGCCGGTGCGTACGCGCTGGATGGTTGCGTACGCACTGGCGATGATCGGGGTGGCGGCCGGCTGGTTCGGCCCGATCCAGATCCTCCTGCCCGAACAGGCCGCGCGCCTCGCCGGCGGGGACGGCAAGGAATCGCTGCTCGCCCTGGTCACCGCGATCGGGGCGGCGGCCTCCCTGGTGGCGAACCCGCTGTGGGGCGCGCTGTCGGACCGGCTCGGTTCCCGCCGGCCGATCTTCGTGGCCGGCACCGTGGTCGGCGTCGCGGGCCTGCTGGTCCTGTCCGCCGCCGACAGCCGCCCGCTGATGATCGGCGGCTGGGTGCTGGTCCAGATCGGACTGAACGGGCCGCTGGCCGCGCTGGCCGCGATGATCGGGGACCGGGTGCCCGAGCGGCAACGCGGGACGGTCGGCGCGCTCTTCGGCGTCGCGCAGATCGTCGGGGTGGTGCTCGGGACCGCCCTGGCCGTCGCGGTCGGGCAGGGCGCGCCGGGATACCTCGCGGTGGCCGTGGCGGTGCCCGCACTGGGCGCGGCGTTGTTGCTGATACACCGGGAACCCGTGCGGATCTCCGACCGCACCGCCCTCTCGCTGAAGTGGCCCGGCTCGCAGTTCGCCTGGGCCTGGCTGATCCGCTTCCTGCTCAACCTGGTCAATGCGCTCGTCCTGGTCTACCTCTTCTACTACCTGTCGGACCAGGTCGGTGTCGCCGACGCGGCCACCTGGGTGCTCGTGCTGACCGTGGTCAACGTGCTCTTCGCGGGGATCTTCGGCTTCGCCGGTGGGGTGCTGTCGGACCGCTGGCAACGTCGCAGGATCTTCGTGGCGGTCGCCGCCGTGGTGCTCGCCGCCGGAACCGCGCTGCTCGCCCTGGTGCCGGTCGTGGCCGTCGCGATCGTGGCGTCGGTGCTGGTCGGGGCGGGGTGGGGTGCGTACGTCGCGGTCGACATGGCGGTGATCACGCAGGTGCTCCCGGACACCGAGACCCGCGCCACCATGCTCGGCGTCGCCAACATCGCCGGCACGCTGCCGCAGCTGCTCGCCCCGGTGATCGCCGCGCCGATCGTCACCCGCCTCGGCGGTTACCCCACCCTCTACCTGCTCACCGCGGCGATCGCGGTGCTCGCGCTCGTCTGCCTGCCCCGGCTCAGAGCACTGTCCTGAAAGGATCATTCATGCGATTCCCGCCCGGCTTCCGATTCGGCATGGCGACGTCGGCCTACCAGATCGAGGGCGCCTGGGACGCCGACGGCAAGGGCCCGAGCATCTGGGACACCTTCGCGGCGCGGCCCGGGACGATCCGGCACGGCGAGGACGCCAAGGTCGCCATCGATCACTACCACCGGTACGCCGAGGATGTCACGCACATCGCCGAGGCCGGGGTGCACGACTACCGGTTCTCGATCTCCTGGCCGCGGGCACTGGCCTCGCTGGACTTCTACGACCGGCTGGTCGACGAGTTGCTCGCGGCCGGTGTCCGCCCGGTGCCCACGCTCTACCACTGGGACCTGCCACAGGACCTGGAGGACAAGGGTGGCTGGCTGAACCGGGACACCGCGCACCGGCTCGCCGACTACACCAGCGCGGTCGTGCTGCGACTCGGCGACCGCGTCCGGGACTGGATCACGATGAACGAGATGAACGTCCAGACCCTCTACGGGTACGCGTTGACCGATCACGCCCCGGCCCGCGGCCTCGGCCTCGAAGCGCTCCCGGTCGCGCACCACCAACTGCTCGCGCACGGGCTGGCGGTGCAGGTGCTGCGCACCCACGACGCGGGCGCGATCGGCATCGCCAACCAGCACTTCCCGGTCCACCCGGCGAGCGAGGACCCGGCTGACGCGTACGCGGCCGAGATGTTCCGCGAGCTGACGAACTGGACCTTCTCCGACCCGATCCTGCTCGGCGACTATCCCGGCGAGATGATCCGGGCCGGCGTCGGCACCTCCGGCGCGCAACTCGACCGCGATCTGGAGTTGATCGGGGCGCGACTCGACTTCTACGGCGTCAACTTCTACGAGCCGACCGCGATCGAGGCGCCCCGGGAAGGGAAGGACTACGCCGGGGTGCTGGAGGTCGACATCCCGGAGGGAATGCCGTTCTCCCCGGTGCCGGTGAAGAGCGACGAACGCACCGACTTCGGCTGGGCGATCGTCCCCTCCGCACTCACCGAAATCCTGGTCACGCTGCACGAACGTTACCCGGCACTGCCGCCGGTCATCGTCACCGAGAACGGCGCCTCGTTCCACGACGCGGCACCCGGCGACGACGGCCGGGTCCACGACCCACGGCGGATCGCCTTCCTGGACTCGCACCTGCGAGCGGTTCAAGAGGCGATCACTTCGGGGGTACGGGTCGACGGCTTCTACGTGTGGTCGGCGTTCGACAACTTCGAGTGGGCGGCCGGTTACGACGAGCGCTTCGGTCTCGTGCATGTGGACTTCGAGACGCTCGCCCGTACGCGCAAGGACTCCTGGTTCTGGTATCGCGACCTGATCGCATCCCAGCGCTGACCCGTCATGAGCGCCTGATCGGCATCGGCCGCTTCGTGGTGGCCGGTCACCATGACGGCTCATGATGGCCGGTCACCAAGACGGCTCATGATGGCCGGTCACCATGACGGCTCATGATGGCCGGTCACCATGACGGCGAGTGTCAGCGGCGGAGCTGGTCGACGAAGCTGTCGGCGAGGCGGGTCAGGCGTTCTGCCCGGCCCTCCTCGGCCCAGCCGTCCACCAGACTGAGCAGCGAACTGCCCTCGACCAGGATGATGAAGTCGTCGATCACCGCTTCGTCCTCCACGCCGGTGCGCAGCTCGTGCAGCCCACGCGCCTCGCGAAGACACGTCCGCAAATGCACGCGGATCGCCCGGTGCGACTCGCGCCGCGACTCGGCCAGCAGCGGATGCGACAACGCCGCGCCGGCGAAAGCCACGTTCACGTGTGCGTCGGCGGCCCGCTCCTCGTCGATCGGCAGCACCGCGTCCAGCGCCGCCCGCAGCGCCGCCAGCCCGTAAAGGCTGCCACCGATCCGGAACGCCCGCTCCACGATCCGGTCGTAGACCGCCTTCTGCGCCGCGACCAGGATGTCGTCCTTGCCGCCGAGAAAGTGCGCGAGAACGCTCAGCGAGCAGCCTGCCTCATCCGCGATCGCCCTGGTCGTCGTCCCCTCGACGCCGCGCGCCCGGACGACGCGCCAGGTGGCCGCAAGAAGCTCCCCCCGGCGAACGTCATGATCGACCAGCCTCGGCACCCGCCAAGCTTAACTGCCCACCCAGTTTCCGATTCGACCCCGAAACCCTCCCGGCGTACGCCTCCGACCCGCCCGCACGCGCGGCGCTGCCCGACAGTCGGGCAGCGCCGCGCGCGGCGCGGACCGACCGCAGGGCGGCGAGCT
Organism: Actinoplanes cyaneus; assembly: GCF_016862095.1. GTDB lineage: Bacteria > Actinomycetota > Actinomycetes > Mycobacteriales > Micromonosporaceae > Actinoplanes > Actinoplanes cyaneus. The sequence goes on along the minus strand of NZ_BOMH01000048.1, from coordinate 37,730 downwards.
TTCGACCGCGCGCGTGGCGCGGACCGACCGTGGGGCGGCGGGCCTTCGACGCCGCGCGCGTGGCGCGGGCCGGGCGTCGGGCAGCGAGACCTTCGACGCCGCGCGCGAGTTCATGCGCGCGTGGCGCGGACCCGGCGATCACCGAGCGGGCCCGCCCGTCCGCGCGCGTGGCGCGGACTTCGCGCCGCTCCCGGTCCTGCCGCGGTCGCGGTTCCCGGCTGGTTCTCATGGGCGTTATCCGTCCCGGATAACGCCCATGAGAACCAGCCGGAGCAGGGAGGCGCGGCAGGGGCTTGCCGTGCGATCGCGTTCGATCGCCACGCCGGTCAGCCCCGCGGGGGCGGTCGCGTGGCCTCGGGAATACCCGGCGGTCGCTGGTCGGGCTTCAGGCGGGACCGGGTCGCGGCCCTGGACCAAGGGCGGGAGCCTTGCGGTTGGGGAGGGCGCTAGGTCGTACCGGCAAAGGTTTCAAGAAGGTCTTGGGGCTGGTTCTGCGACCGTGAGATGTTGCAGGCGACGGGCCAGGGGGAGGGTGAGCACGACGCCGACGACCGGGATCAGGAAGGCGATCCGGAGGCCGATCGGGTCGGAGAGGGCGCCGAGCAGGACCGCGCCGAGCAGGGCACCGCCGTAGTTGAAGAGGTTGACGCGGGCGATGACCTCGTCGCTGCTCTCCCTGGCGGCCTCGCCGGCGGCGCTGAAGGCGAGCGGGACCAGGACGCCCACGCCGATGCCGGCGATGGCGAAGCCGGTGATCGCGGCGGCCTCCACCGGGAGGAGCACCACCAGCAGACAGCCCGCGCCGGAGACCACGAGCGAGCCGAGGGCCATCGCCAGACGCCCGGCCCGTGGCACTAGGTGATCCGCGATCAGGCGGCTGACCAGCACCGTCGCCTGGTAGGCGGCGTAGCCCAGCGGGGCGATGGAGGCGGCCGCGTGCAGCGTGTCCTTCAGGTAGACCGAACTCCACGTGCTGACCGCGGAGTCCACCAGGAACGCCGTGAAGATCAGCATGCCGCAGACCCAGATGACCCGCCGGACCGCGCGGCTGCCTGTCTCGTGCACCACATGGGAACGTTCCGTGCGGCCCGGCTCGAACCCGCGCCAGCCGGCCAGCCCGACCAGCACCGCGAATCCGGCAGCCGTGCCGACCGCGATCGACGCTCCGCCGCCGCTCGCCAGCGAACCCGACATGAGCAGGGCCGCGACGATTGCGGCAGCGGTGTACGCGGCGAACAGGCGGCTCATCACGCTGCGGCCCAGCCGGGCCTGGACCAGGACACCCTGCATGCTGAGCGAGGCGTCCACGGTGCCGAGCCCGACGCCGTAGAGCAGCAGGATGGTCACGAAGGCGACCTTGGGGGTGGCCACGGTCGTGCCGGCCAGACCCGCGCCGATCAGGAAGAGGCCGGCGGCCAGGGCGTACCGGCTGCCCCGGCGCGCGGCGACCTGATCGGCGATGACCGAGCCGCCGGCCGCGGCCACGCAGACCAGCAGCAGGATGGCGGAGACGAACGCGTCGCTCAGGCCCTGGCGCTCTTTGAAGGCGGGGAGCGCGGTGACGACAGCGGCGTATCCCAGCCCCTGGGCCGCGTAGCCGGCACCGATCAGGCGGGCGCGGGCCGCGGCGCTCATGTCCCTCATCGTGCCTCGCTCGGGTTCCCGCCGGCCGTCATCGGGTCTCCTTCGCGGCTGTCGGGGTGGGGCTCGCTCGCGCCGGGTGCTGTCTACAGCGACGAACGTCACATGCTTGTTCAGCGCAGCATGCCGGGCACGATCACCAACAGCAACAGATTCCTGTAAAAGAAATTCACCTTCTTGGGTGGTGTGGCGTTTCCTGTTGTACGGGTGTGCGTCGAAGGCGGGCAATTCGGAACAGCCACGCCGATCTGACCGTGCCGAGTGGTGTCGTGCCGGGCCGCCGCGCTCTGACAGCTGCGGGAGAACTTCGCGTTCCGGCGACGGGGGAGTGACCGCGGCCCGGGTAGAGGTCAGGGAAGTGACTGCAGGGCTGGAGCGGCGGCTCGCAGGGCGGCGAAGGCCTCGGGCAGGCGCCAGGCGGCACGGTCACGAGGGCCGACGGGGTTGGAGATGCTGCGGATCTCGGCGAACGGAACGGCTGCGTCCGCTGCGGCGATCGCCACGCCGTAGCCCTCCATGGCTTCGGCCACCGCCTGCGGGAAGCGGGTCGTGAGGCGAACCGTCGTCTCCGCCGTGCCGGTGACCGTGCTCAGGGTCAGGATGTCGCCGGTGAGCGCGTGCGGTAGAGCTGTCTGAAGGGCTTTGAGCAGGGCGGGATCGGCTTCCAGGACGCTGCTGCCGAAGCCGAGCTCCTCGATCGGCAGGAAACCGCCCGGGGACTCGGCGCCCAGATCGGCGGCGACGGCCCGGGCGGCGAGCACGGTGCCGCCCACGTCCGCGCGGCCCGGGAAGCCACCCGCGATGCCCACACTCACGACCGCTCGGTAGTCGCGCTTCGCGAGCAGGCGTGCGGTTCCCGCGGCGGCGGCGGCCGGGCCCACTCCGACCGCTTCGACGACGACCAGCTCCGGGTCCAGGATCGGGCGCAGGGCGTCGGCTTCGGCGGGGACCGCGGTCACGGCCAGCACGGGGTGCGGGGTCATAGGTCCTCGCTGTCGTCGGAGTCGCCGTTGCGGGTGGCGGAGGTCGGCCGGTACACGTGGTATCCGGGAGGGGCCGCCGAGTGGTCGGCGTCGTCCCGGGCCGTGGACCCGTCGCCGGACGAGCCGCCGTCGGTGGGGACGTCGGCCCCGAACTGCCGGGTGGGCTCATCGGTGGCCTGCGGGGACGCCACCGGCTCAGGTGCGGAAGCTGCGGGCTTCCTGCTCTTGCGGCGGCCCCACCAGCCGCGGGGCTCGTCGACGAGGGTGGTGTCGACCAGGCGTTCGGTGTCGAGGGTGCCGGCCGAGCGGGACCCGGCAGGTCGCCGCTGGTAGGGCGTGTTGTGGCCGGGCCGCTCGGGGACGGCCGGGGCATCCGGCCAGGGGTCGGCCGCCTCGTAGAACAGGTCCTCGTCGTCGGCGCGCGAGGAGCCCGAAGCAGTGGGTGCACCGGAGCCGGCCGCGCCACCGTTGGCCGTGCTGCCGTTGGCGGTGCTGCCGTTGGCGGTGCTGCCGTTGGCCGTGCCGGCACGGGCGGCGCTGGAATCGGCCGTGCCGGGATCGGCGGCGTCCCCCGTCGACTCCCCGGGCCGCCCCGACAGCCGCTCGCCGCGCAGACGGGCGGCCGACCAAGCCGCCCGGCCCGCGGCAAGGATCGCGAGCAGCGCGGTCAGGGCGACCCCGAGCCGCCCGGCGAGCGGGATCAGCCCGATGCCGCCACCGGCGACCCAGGCCAGCATCAGCACGGTCTCGGAGTGGGCGAAAGCGGTCGCCCGCAGTCGCTCGGGGACGCGTTCCTGGATGCTGGCGTCGACGGCCAGTTTCGCGATGCCGCTGAAGACGGCGGTGAGCAGGGACAGCAGCGCAATGGTGACCAGGTTGCAGAAGATCGTCGCGAAGACCGCCACGCCGGCGGTGATGATCAGGCCGCTGGACTGCAGCGCGAGCGGGCGGCGGATGCGCAGGCCGGTGCCGGCGGCGGTGGACAGGAACGTGCCGAGGGCGAGCGCGCCACCGACGAGGCCGACCGCTGTGGTCTTGCCGAGATCCCAGCCGAGGATGCTGGTGTCCACGCCACCGGACATGATCGCGAAGGTCATGAACAGCAGCAGGAAACCGTAGAGCAGGCGCAGGGACGCGCTGCCGAACAGGGTGGCGAGCACCAGCCGGCCGGAGAGCGGACGGTCGGAGCCGCGGTTGAGGCCGAGCACGGTGCGCCAGGCGCGCGGCATGGCCTCGGGCGGGTCGGAGTCGGCGCGGGGCGGCAGGCGCAGCGAGACGACCATGCCGACGAGGAAGATGATGGTCGCCACCCGCAGCGGCCACTGTGGCCCGAACTTGAAGGCGAGCAGGCCGATCGGGGCGACGACCGCGCCCGCGAACGTGCCGTAGACGCTGGCGCGCGCGCCCACCTGGGACAGTCCGACCCCGTCGGGCAGCAGCCGGGGCACGGCCGCCGAGCGGGCCACCCCGTAGGCCCGGGAGAGCGCGAGCACGCCGAACGCTGCCGGATAGAGGCCCCAGCCGAGCAGGTTGTCCGACATCACGTAGGCAAGGAAGGCCCGGCCGAGCATGGTGACCGCCAGCGCATAGCGCCGGCCGTGGCGGAAGTGGTCGAGCAGCGGGCCGACCACGGGCGCCAGCAGCGCGAACGGGATCATCGTGATGAGCAGGTAGAGCAGCACCTTGCTGCGCGCCTCGCCGAGCGGAACGCTGAAGATCGTGCCGGCCAGCCCGATCGCGATCAGCGCGTCGCCGGCGCAGGAGACCGCGTGCAGGTCGAAGAGCCGGATCATGCCGATCTCGTTGGCGGCGCCGCGGGCCCGGACGGTGCCGACACGCTGGGTCGCCCAGGCGCCGCCGCGCACGGATCCACGCACCACCAGGCGCACGGCTTTGACGCCGGAGCCGACGGTGCGGCCGAGGGTGGGAAGCAGCGGCATGGGAACCATCCTGACTGATCCGGGCGACCAACGGCGGGCTCTGTCCACAGGTATATGGGGAGTCGTTGCGACCTGTGGGGTTCGGTAGGCAACAATGGGCGGGTGACCTCCAGGATCGCCGCCCGCGCTGCCCGACTCGACCAGGTCTGTGCCGATGCTGTGGGGATCGCCCGTGGTGCGATCACCGATGTGGACCCGGAAGACATCGGTGAGCATCTGGAAGCGATCGCCGAGGGCGACCGTGTCGTGACTCACTTCTTCGAGTCCCACCTGGCCGGTTATCGGGGCTGGCGCTGGGCCGTCACGGTGACCCGCGTCCCGCGCAGCCGCCACGTCACGATCTGCGAGACCGTGCTGCTGCCCGGGCCCGACGCGCTGCTCGCCCCCGGCTGGGTGCCGTGGAACGAGCGGGTCCAGCCCGGCGACCTGGGTGTCGGCGACCTGATGCCGACCGCGCCCGACGACGACCGGCTCGCCCCGGGCTATGTGCTGAGCGACGACTCCGCGGTCGAGGCCGTCTCCTGGGAGCTCGGCCTCGGCCGGTCCCGGGTGATGTCCAAGGACGGCCGGATCGAGACCGCCCAGAGGTGGTATGACGGCGACGCCGGCCCGGAGGCGCCGATCTCGACCGCCGCGCCGCGCAACGCCCGCTGCGGCACCTGCGGTTTCTACCTGCCGCTGGCCGGTTCCATGCGGCAGATGTTCGGGGTGTGCGGCAACCTCTACGCGCCGGATGACGGCCGCGCGGTCAGCGCCGATCACGGCTGCGGCGCCCACTCCGAGGCGCTGCTGGCCACGGTCGAGCAGCCGGTCGAAGAGCTGCCCACGATCTATGACGACAGCGAGGTCGAGACCATGGCGGTCAGCCGCGGTCACGGCTCGGTCGAGTCGAGCGAGCCGGCAGAGGATTACGGGCACAGCTGAGAGACGTCTCTCCGGAGCGCGCTCGAGCCGGGCGCGCTCAGGAGGCGTGGAACTCCGGATGTGAGAGCGCCCTCCGGCGCTTCCGGTTCCGGTCGTGCACGATCATCGTGATCAGACCGGGGATGCCGACGAGGAACCCGGCCACGCCGGTGTCGACCCAGTCGTCCGGTGCACCGGCCAGCCACATGATGAGCGTGGCCACGGCGAATGCGGCCAGGCCCGCGAGCGCGAACGGGACCATGGGCGGGTCGAGCGGCTCGACGCGCGGCTTGGTGCCGGTCACGACGGTCAGACCGGTCGGCGGATCGTCAGCCCGGGTCACGGGAGACAGGTCACTCACTCCGACAGGGTAAGGCCATTACGGAACGTCTCGGCGCAGGACGTGAGAGTTGTAACATCACAGCGCTTTTGCCGAGGTCATCGCGTCTGAAAGCATGCGCGCGTCGTTCAATGTGCCACCCCGGAAGGGCCAGCATGTCAACAGCTACAGAGACCGCCGCGCCGCGGAACGGTTTCGACCGCTTCTTCGAGATAACCAAGCGCGGCTCAACGGTGAGCCGGGAGGTTCGTGGCGGCTTCGTCACGTTCTTCACGATGGCGTACATCGTCGTTCTCAACCCTCTGATCCTGGCCGGCGGCGCCGACCAGAAGGGCGCTCACCTGCCGCTGGCCGCGCTGGCCGCCGGCACGGCACTGGTCGCCGGCGTGATGACCATCCTGATGGGCGTCGTGGCCCGTTTCCCGCTCGCGCTGGCCGCCGGCCTCGGGGTGAACGCGCTGGTCGCGTACGAGATCGCGCCGCAGATGACCTGGGCCGACGCGATGGGCCTGGTGGTCATCGAGGGCCTGCTGATCGGTGTGCTCGTGCTGACCGGTCTGCGCACGGCGGTCTTCAAGGCCGTTCCGACGCAGCTGAAGACCGCCATCGGGGTGGGCATCGGCCTGTTCCTGATGATCATCGGGCTGGTCGACTCGGGCTTCGTCCGCCGCGTGCCGGACGCGTCGAACACCACCGTCCCGGTCGAGCTCGGCCTCGGCGGCAAGCTGCTGACCTGGCCGACCCTGGTCTTCTCGCTCGGCCTGCTGTTCACGCTGGTGCTCTTCGTCCGCAAGATCAAGGGCGCGATCCTGATCGGCATCCTGGGCACCACGGTGCTGGCCATCGTGGTGGAGGCGATCACCGGCGTCGGCTCGGTCGTCACGAACCCGCACGGCTGGTCGCTGAACGTGCCGAAGCTGCCGGAGAAGGTCGTCGACACCCCGGACCTGTCGCTGCTCGGCCACTTCAACGTGCTCGGCTCGTGGCAGCACGCCGGTTGGCTGGTCGCGCTGATGTTCGTCTTCACGCTGCTGGTGGCGGACTTCTTCGACACCATGGGCACGATGGTCGCGGTCGGCCAGGAGGGCGAGATGCTCGACTCCGAGGGCATGCCGCCGCGTACCAAGGAAATCCTGTTGGTCGACTCCATCGCGGCGGCCGCGGGTGGTGCGGCGAGCGTCTCCAGCAACACCTCGTTCGTCGAGAGCGCCTCCGGCGTCGGTGAGGGCGCTCGCACCGGTGTCGCGAACCTGGTCACCGGCGGGCTGTTCCTGCTGGCGATGTTCTTCGCGCCGCTCGTGCAGGTGGTTCCGTTCGAGGCCGCGTCGACGGCGCTGGTCGTGGTCGGGTTCCTGATGATGACGGCGGTCCGGCAGATCGACTGGTCGGACTGGACGATCTCGGTGCCGGCGTTCCTGACCATCACGATCATGCCGTTCACGTATTCGATCTCCAACGGCATCGGGGCCGGGATCATCTCCTACGTCGTGCTGAAGGCCTTCACGGGCCGGGCGAAGGAGGTCCACCCGATCCTGTACGGCGTGGCTGCCCTCTTCATCCTGTATTTCGCCCGGGGTCCGCTCGAGTCCTGGGTGCTCTGATCCACGGAAGCCGTCACCGGGTGCGCTAGCGTGCCCGGTGACGGCTGTTACATCGGGTTATACATGTCGTTAGCCATGCTCATTAGCTAGGCTAAGTATCGTGACGGAGCGGGTGATGACGACGGAGCGCACAGCGGAATCGCTCGCCAAGACGCTGCGGGATGCGATCATCCGGTTCAGCCGGCGGGTCCGGCAGGCGCGGCCGGTCGGCGATCTGACGTTCAGTCAGCTCTCCGCGCTGACCAGCCTTCAGCTGCACGGTGCGCTGACTCCCCGTGAGCTCGCCGATGTGGAACGGGTGCAGCCCCCGACGATGACCAAGATCGTCGGCAAGCTGGAGGAGCGTGGCCTCGTGGCCCGGACCCCGCATCCCACCGACGGGCGCCAGGTGATCCTGGCCGCCACCGACGAGGGGCGCGCGGTCTACGCGGTGCACGAGGACGCTCGCAACGAGTGGCTCGCCGTGCAACTCGACCGGCTCACCCCGGAGGAACGGGACACCCTGGCCCGCGCTGCGGAAATCCTGCAACGCGTCGCCCGCGCCTGACCCTCGATCGGGGTCGGTCGTTCCGCTTCGTCACCTGACGATGACGCGTACGACCGAGGCGAGGAGGCACACCGCATGCGGGCAGTGCTGGACACGACATTCCGATCCCTGAGAGTCCGGAACTATCGCCTCTTCTCCCTCGGGCAGTTGATCAAGCTGGTCGGCGTGTGGACGATGTTCACCGCGCAGGACTGGCTGGTCCTGGACCTGTCACACAACTCGCCCGGCGCGCTCGGGGTGGTCACCGCCCTGCAGTTCGTCCCGGTGATGGTGCTCACCCTCTACAGCGGTCGCCTGGCCGACCGGTACGACAAGCGCAAACTGCTCGTCGCCGCGAACACGGCCTTCGCCGTCACCGCCATCGCGTTCGCCGTCATCGTGGCGTGCGGCATCGTGCAGCTCTGGCACGTGTTCATGTTCGCCCTGCTCTTCGGCATCGCCAACTCGGTGGAGACCCCGGTCCGGCAGGCGTTCGTCTCCGAACTCGTCGAGCTGCCGCTGCTGCCGAACGCGCTGGCGCTCTCCGCGGCCACCTTCAACACAGCCCGGATCGGCGGCCCGGCGCTGGCCGGCGTGCTGCTCTCGGTGCTCTCCATCCGCGTGGTGTTCCTGATCGCGACGGTGCTGGCGATCGCGCCGATCTTCACCTACACCCGGATGAACGTCGCCGAGCTCTTCGGCCTCGCCCGCAAGGACCGCGGCAACGCCAAGGTCCTCGACGGTTTGAAGTATGTCGGCAAGCGCGCCGACCTGGTCCTCCCGATCGCGCTGATGGCCGTGGTCGGCATGATCGGCTTCAACTTCCCGGTCACTCTCGCCGCTCTCGCCAAAATCAACTTCCACGCCGGCGCCTCCTCGTTCGGCCTGCTCACGACCGCACTCGCGGTGGGCGCGCTCGGTGGCGCGCTGGCCGGCAGCGGACGGCGGGCCCGCCCCGGGGCGTACCGGGTGATCGGCGCAGCCCTCGCCTTCGGCGTGCTGGAGTTCGCGGTCGGCTTCGCGCCGAACTTCATCGTCGCCATGCTGTTGCTGGTGCCGACCGGGTTCTTCTCGATCTACCTGGCGCAGGCCGCCAACCATCGGGTGCAGATGGGCGTCGACGGCGAGTACCGGGGCCGGGTGATGGCGCTCTACGTGCTGGTCTTCCTCGGGACGACACCGATCGGCGCCTCGCTGGCCGGGTGGTGGGGCGAGCAGTTCGGGGTGCCCTCCAGCATCTGGGCCGGCGGCCTGGTCTCGTTCATCGCCGCGGTCGTGACGCTGGTCTGGCAGCTGCGGGTCAGCGGGGACCGTTTGGCGCTCCGGCTGCGGCCGCGGCCGGCGCTGCGCCTGATCCCCGCCGTCCCGGAAGTCGCCAGGGTGCACGCCGAGCCCGGGGCGGCGTCCCCTGAGCTGCCGGTCCAGGTGCGGCTCGAGCCGTCGGCCCGGACCCCGGAGCCGGTCGTCAGAGGCTGAGACCCACGTGGAATCCGCGTCACCCGTTCGAGCGTGGCGCGGATTTACGCTTTCCGCTCACAATGGTCGATAGTGCCACGTGAATGGTGCCCATTGGCGCTCAGGAACGTGGCAGCCAGGTAGTTGGCAGATCAGGTCCGCCGAATGGGTGTTCCGGCCCGCCAAATCCCGGCATAACGTCAATGCGTGGCGATGGCGCAACTGGTTGTGATGTCGGCGGCGTGGGTAACGCTGCTGGTCCTGCCGTGTGCCCGGGTCCTGCTCCGCCGGCCGGCGACACGCCGACCGGCCACCCCGGGCCACCTGCCCCGGCGACGCACCACCTTCCGCCGGGTGCCTGCCCCGAGCCGTCAGCCCCGCAAGGGCTCGGCCCAGGCACAATGGGCTCGCCGGCCCGGCCCGGCCAGTCGTGACCTCCGCCGGCTCGACCGTGACCTGGCAGGTCTAGACCTCGCGTCCCGGATGGAGGCGCTGCCCGCCGTCCCGATCGAGCAGCTCGCCTTCGACCTGCGCCGACTCGACAGGCAGCGCCGCAGCGGCCCGCTGCGCTCCTCCGAGGCCTGCATGGCGGCGTTGCTGGCGGCCTACGACGCGCGGTTACGACTTGCCTGCCGCTGCCTCGGCGTCCCGGAGCACCTGCAGCCGCTGACCGGCGTCGACCGCGAGATCGAACGCCTCCGCCTCGAAGCGCGCCTCGAAGCGGCAGGACTGGCCCTCAGAGACTGACGATCAACTTCAAGATCTTCAGGTCCCATCTTCGCTGTGGTCCGGATCGTCGCTCCCGCGGGGACCCTTGCGGGCTTCGCAGGCCGCTGGCGCGGCCAGAACGCAAAGCCCTCCAGGGCGGCCTCCGTGGCGGGGCACGCTCACCCCAACCCCAAAACCGGGGCGGGCGGGTCGCGGTCCCAGCTGGTTCCCACCGTAGTCATGAGGCACGAAGGACCACGGCGAGAGCCAGCCAGCCGGGTTGGTCGCGCGGCGATCCGGTGTGGGGCGCGGTCGCGGCAGGATTGGTCGCGTAGTGGCCTGGTGTGAGGCGCGCTCGTGGGTTGGAGGCTTCGCGATGAGGCTGGCGGGTTGCGGCCCGCGGGCGAGTCGCGGTCCCGGCTGGTTCTCATGGGCGTTATTCGGGACGAATAACGCCCATGAGAACCAGCCCGGAAGGCCGGGCCGCGTGGCGGCCCGATGTGGAACCGCCTTGCGAGCCGGACTCGGGGGAGCGCTGTAGACCGCAGCCGGCTCACGAGGTTGGCAGCGGCTGGTTCACGTGGTGGGCGGCGTGGACAGCGGCTGGTTCACGAGGGGGAGCGGCGTGGGGAGCGGCTGGTTCACGTGGTGGGCGACGTGGGCAGGGGCCACTCGTGGAGGGTGTGGTAGTTGCCGAGGACGCTCTCGACCAGGGCGAAGCTCGTCACGGGCCACGACGGGCCGGTGTAGGACTCCAGTGCGGGGAGAACGCCGGGCTCCGCGCGGTAGGAGACCGTCAAGTGCGGACGGAACGGGCGCGGGTCGATGGGGAACCCGGCGTTGTCCAAGGCGAGCCGGACCGATTCCCGTAGGGAGGTGAGCGCTTTGCGGTTCCCGGTCAGCCCCGCCCACACGACTGATCCGAAGCGGCCACCACCGGACAGTCGCAACGGGAACGCCGGGGGTGCGGGGACGGTCGCCAGGGTGTCGGCCACCTCGTCCGTACCGCGGGAAAGCTCTCCCAGGAAGGCCAGCGTGACGTGCCACTTGGCGGGACGTGTCAATCGCGCCCCGGACGGCAGGCGGCGCAGCAGATCCTCGCGGGCCGCCACCGGAGGGTAGACGGCCACGAAGAGTCGGCTCAGGAGGACTCCCGCGCTGCCGGGCCGCCGCCGAAGAGCACATCGTCCCAGCTCGGGAGGCGCTTGCGCGGCTTGCTCTCCTCGCCCTCGTTGCTGGCCTGCGTGTTCTGCCCGACCGTGCGGCGCGGGCGGAGGACCGCCAGCGATGGGACGGCCGGCACCTCCTTGGGCAGGTCGGCGTCGTCGTCGAAGGCCGAGCCGGAACCGCCGCCGAGCAGGGCCGCGGCACCACCGGCGACCGGGCGCCGGCCGGCCGGGGAGACCGGCTCCAGCCCGCGGCCGGACTGGCCCTCGAGCGGACGGTCGAGAGAGGCGAGCAGAGCGTCGCGCCCGGCCCGGATCGGGTCGCGGGTCGGACGGGCCGGCGAGTCTGCCGCGGGCAGGCCGTGGCCGCCGCGGGTCGGCTCGGAGCTGCGGGCCGGGCCGGGCAGGCCGTGGCCGCCACGCTCGGGGGCCGGCTCCTGGCCGAGGATCTGGGTGGGGCGCTCGGCGCACAGATACTGCGCCATGTCGTCGTGCGGGGCGACGACCTGGCGTCCCTTGTCCAGATCCCAGATGGCCTGGGCGGTGGCTTTGCCGGACGGCCAGGTCGCGACGATCCGCCAGGTGCCGTCGTCCTTACGGAACGCGTCCCACGAGATCTTCTCGGTGTCGATGCCGTGCTGCGCGAGGCGGCTGTCGACCACCTCGGCCAGCGGCTGACCGGAATCGGACGTCTTCAGCCGGGTGCGGCGCGCGTGCTGGGCCAGCATGGCCCGCTCCTGCAGCACCGGCCCGGCGTAGCGCAGCACCCGGTCGACCGGGACGCCGGCGATGCGGGCGACATCCTCGGCGGACTCGCCCTGGCGGATCTTGGCCTGGATGTCTCGCGGGGACAGGGAGGGCGGGGCGTCGGGGGCGGCGATCACCGCGACCGCTGTGCCCGGCGCCGCTGGACCCTCGGTGAGCACTCCCGCCACCCGGTCGTCCAGGGGAAGCGCGAGTAGCCGGCCCACCTCATCGGCGAGCACGAGGGCCTGTCCATCCTCGGAGAGGGCGACGAAGCGTACCGGCCGCATGCGTTGCCTCCGTCTCGTCGCGTTGGCCTGTGCTCCCGAGAGTCAGTTACCCGGGCGCGTTTCGGAACACGGTACGCGCCCAGGTCACTCAATGGGGGTAAGCCACGCCGTGAAAGTGTCTGACCAGCGGAGATGATCTTCAGTCTCCGACCGGCCCTTTTCCTTGGTACGGACTACGCCTTACCCCCGCAATGAGCCACGTCACCCAGTTGGTGTCAGAGACGCTCGACGACGTAGTCGATGCAGGTCGTCAGCGCCGCCACATCGGTCGGGTCGACGGTCGGGTAGAGCGCGATCCGCAACTGGTTGCGACCCAGCTTCCGGTACGGCTCGGTGTCCACGATGTCGTTGGCGCGGAGCACCTTGGCGATCGCCGCGGCGTCGACGCCCTCGGCGAAGTCGATGGTGGCCACGGCCGAGGAGCGCAGGGCGGGATCGGTCACGAACGGCTCGGCGAACGACGAGCGGCCGGCCCAGCCGTAGATCTCGGCGGCGCTCTCGGAGCTGCGCTTGACCGCCCAGGACAGGCCGCCCTGCGCGTTCATCCAGTCGACCTGCTCGGCCGCGAGGAAGACCGTGGCCAGCGCCGGCGTGTTGTACGTCTGCTCCAGCCGGGACTGCTCGATCGCCGTCACCAGGTCGAAGAACTGCGGGATGTACCGCTTGGTCGCCTTGATCTCGTAGGCCCGCTCGATCGCGGCCGGGGACATCAGGGCCAGCCAGATCCCGCCGTCCGAGCCGAGCGCCTTCTGCGGGGCCAGGTAGTAGACGTCGGTCTCGGTGAGGTCGACGTCGAGGCTGCCGCCGCCGGAGGTGGCGTCGGTGAGCAGCAGCGCGCCCGGGTCGGCGCCGGCCACCCGCCGCACCGGGACCGAGACGCCGGTCGAGGTCTCGTTCTGCACCGAGGCGTAGACGTCGACGCCGGCCTCGGCGGTCAGGAACGCGGCCTGGCCGGCCGGCGCCTTGTGCACGGTGGGCTGCGCCAGGAACGGCGCGTCCGTGACGGCCTGCACGAACTTGGCGCCGAACTCACCGAACTCGGCGAACTGGGCCCGGTCACGGATCAGGCCGAAGGTGGCGACCTCCCAGAAGGCGCTGGTGCCGCCGTTGGCCAGGATCACCTCATACCCCTCGGGGATCGAGAAGAACTCGGCGAGACCCCGGCGGAGGCGAGCGACCTGCTCCTTCACCGTTTTCTGGCGGTGCGAGGTGCCCATGAAGGTACGGGAGACCGCGGATAGCGCCTCGACGCCTTCCGGCCGGACCTTGCTCGGCCCGGAGCCGAATCGGCCGTCGACTGGTTTGATCGCGTCAGGGATCCGAATGTCAGCCACGGTCACACATTATGCGTGAGCTGGGACCAGCCCTCGACGTCCGACGGCTTGCGCGGAGCCGGGCCCACGTACTGCAGGCTCGGGCGCAGGATCCGGTTCAGCCGTTTCTGCTCCAGGATGTGCGCGCTCCACCCGGCCACCCGGGCGCAGGTGAACATCGAGGTGAACATGTGCGCCGGCACCTCGGCGAAGTCGAGCACCACGGCGGCCCAGAAGTCCACGTTCGTCCACAGCTCACCGCCGGGCTTGCGCTCGCGCAGCTCGGCCATCGCGGCCTTCTCCAGGGCGGCGGCCACCTCGTAGCGCGGGGCGCCCAGCTCCTTCGCGATCCGGCGCAGCACCCGGGCTCGCGGGTCCTCGGCGCGGTAGACGCGGTGACCGAAACCCATCAGCCGCTCGCCGCGGTCGAGCACGTCCTTCACATATCCCTCGGCGTCGCCACTGCGCTCGACCGACTCCAGCATGCTCAGCACCCGGGTGGGCGCCCCGCCGTGCAGCGGGCCGGAGAGCGCACCGATCCCGGAGGAGATGCAGGCGGCCACGTCGGCGCCGGTGGAGGCCACGATGCGGGTGGTGAAGGTGGACGCGTTCAGCCCGTGCTCGGCGGCGGAGATGAAGTACGCATCGACGGCCTTGACGTGCCGTGGGTCGGGCTCGCCGCGCCACCGGCGCATGAACCGCTCCACGATGGTCTCGGCCTTGTCGATGTCCTTCTGCGGGACGGCCGGCAGGCCCAGCCCACGCGCTGCCTGGGCGACGAAGGAGAGCGCGGTCACCGAGACCCGGGCCAGATCCTTGCGGGCCTGCTCGTCGGTGATGTCGAGGAGCTGGTCGAGCCCCCAGTACGGCGCGAGCATCGCGACCGCGGACTGCACGTCGACCCGGATGTCGCCGGAGTGGACCGGCACCGGGAACGGCTCGGCCGGCGGCAGCCCCGGCCCGAACTTGCCGTCGACCAGCAGGCCCCAGACGTTGCCGAAGGAGACCTGGCCGATCAGATCCTCGATGTCGACGCCGCGGTACCGCAGGGCGCCACCGTCCCGGTCGGGCTCGGCGATCTCGGTCTCGAACGCGGTGACGCCCTCGAGCCCCGGCTTGAAGTCGGACACGGCACTCCCTGGGAGACGTGAGCTGCGGTGAGTGATTCATCCTGCCTCCCGGGCGACTGCGCGGTCGACCCGTGGGCGTTGTGCTCTCGATGACACCCATCCTGGTTCAACTGACACCGGGCAGTTGCGGACTTAACGTGCTTGCAGCCGAAAGGAAGTACCCCCGATGCCATCCGATCCGCCGTCCCCCGCGGCGATGCGCCGCGACTACACCGAGCACGGGCCGCTGCTGGAGAGCTCGCTGGCGAAGGAGTGGACCGCCCAGTTCGCGGCCTGGTTCGCCGACGCGACCGCGTTCGGCCTGCCCGAGCCGAACGCGATGATCGTGTCGACAGCGAGCGCGGAGGGCCGCCCGTCATCCCGGACAGTGCTGCTCAAGGGGTACGACTCGGCGGGTTTCGTGTTCTTCACCAACTACGGGTCGCGGAAGGGGACCGAGGCGGCTGACAACCCGTACGCGAGCCTGGTCTTCCCCTGGTTCCCGATGCAGCGCCAGGTGATCGTCTCCGGCCGGGTGGAACGCGTGTCCCGTGCCGAGACCGAGGAGTACTTCGCCTCCCGCCCGCGCGGATCGCAGCTCGGCGCGTGGGCCAGCCCGCAGTCGCGGGTGCTGCCGGATCGGGACGCGGTGGACGCCGGGCTGGCGGCGGCGGTGCAGCGGTTCGGCGACGGGCCGGTGCCGGCGCCACCGCACTGGGGTGGTCTGCGGGTGATCCCGGAGACCGTGGAGTTCTGGCAGGGCCGCAGTAATCGGCTGCACGACCGCCTGAGGTACCGCGACGCCGACGGGGACTGGATCGTGGAGAGGCTCGCCCCGTGAGTGTGGTCGACGACAAACGACGCAAGTCCTGGATGATCGACACCTCCCCGCTGCGGGTGACCACCTTCCGCCGGATGTGGATCGGCAACGGCGCGTCGTTCTTCGGCTTCCAGTTCACCGCGGTGGCCGTCCCGGTGCAGATGTTCGCGATCACGCACTCGTCGTTCTGGGTCGGCCTGCTCGGCGTGGCCGGCCTCGTGCCGCTGCTGGTCTTCGGGCTCTGGGGTGGCGCGGTCGCCGACGTCGTCGACCGGCGTCGGCTGCTGCTCACCAGCTCAGCGCTCACCTGGGTGGTCACTCTCGGCCTGCTGGCGCAGGCGATTCTGGGGGTACGGAGTCCGCACCTGCTCCTGGCGCTGACAGCGGTCCAGTCGATCGGCTTCGCGATCAGCTCCCCGGCGCGGCAGTCGATCATCCCGCGCATCGTGCCGACGGAGATGGTCCCGGCGGCGAACACCCTGAACTACACGACCACCACGGCCGGTGGCGTGCTCGGTCCGCTGGTCGCCGGCGTGATCATGGGGATCTGGTCGACCGGCACCGGCGTCGCGGCGGCGTACGCGGTGGATGCCCTGCTCTTCACCGTGACCTTCTGGGCCACCTGGCGGCTGCCGGCCATCCCGCCGATCGAGCCGGACGACTCGGGCGAGAAACCGACGGCGGGCCTGCGCGGCATCCTGGTCGGCCTGCGGTTCCTGGTCACCCAGCCGGTGCTGCTCCTCTCCTTCGCGGTCGACCTGATCGCGATGGTCTTCGCCATGCCCCGCGCGCTGTTCCCGGCTGTCGCCGAGGACCGGTTCGGCGGCGTCTCCGCGGCCGGCTGGCTGTTCAGCGCCATCGCGATCGGCTCGGTGCTGGCCGGCTTCACCTCGGGCTGGATCAGCCGGGTACGCCGGCAGGGGCTCGCACTGACCGTGGCGGTCGTCGGCTGGGGAGTGGCGATCGCCCTCTCCGGCCTGGCCCACCAGCTCTGGCTGGCGGTCGTGCTGCTCGCCGTGGCCGGCGCGGCCGACCTGGTCAGCGCGGTCTACCGGCAGACGATCATGCAGACGTTCGCGCCGGACCGGTTGCGCGGGCGGCTGCAGGGCGTCTTCACCGTGGTGGTGGCCGGCGGCCCCCGTCTGGGTGACCTGCGGGCCGGCGCGACCGCCCAGTTCACCGGCGTGACCACCTCGTGGGTGGCCGGTGGGCTGCTGGCCGCGGCGCTGGCCGTGGTGCTGGCGCTGGCCGTCCCGGCGCTGATCCGTTACCGGCCCGTCCCGGAACTTGCGGAGAACGCCGAGCGATAGTGTCGCGGGTATGACAGACAGAGCCGCGAAATCCGGGGTCCAGTGGTCGATCGAGGCGGACGGCCGGAGCGCCGTCCTGGCCGAGGTCGGAGGCACGCTGCGCAGTTTCTCGTCCGGCGGCGACGAGCTGCTCGACGGCTTCGGCCCGGACGAGATATCCCCGGGTTCCGCCGGCCAGATCCTCGCCCCGTGGCCGAACCGGATCCGCGACGGGCGCTACACGTTCCAGGAGCAGACGTACCAGCTGGCGCTCTCCGAGGCGGCCCGGCACAACGCCATCCACGGTCTGGTGAACTGGTCGCGCTGGCACGCCACCGAGCAGACCCCGTCGTCGGTGACGCTGGAGTTCGACCTTCCGCCGCAGGTCGGCTACCCGTGGGGGCTGACCCTGCGGACGCACTGGTCGGTCTCGGCCGACGGGCTGCGCTGCGTGCAGGACGTCGTGAACACCAGCGAGTCGGACGCGCCGTGGGGTTACTCGGTGCACCCCTACCTGCGCCTTCCCGGCGTCTCGGTGGACGACACCGTGCTCCGGGTGCCGGCCAGGACCCGTCTGCTCGCCGACAACCGGCTGCTCCCGCTCGGCGCGGTCAAGGTCGCCGGGACGGAGTTCGACTACTCCGAGCCGCGCAAGATCGGCGCCGCGATCCTGGACACCACGTTCGGTGACATCGACTTCGGGCCGGACGGGATCACCGAGGTCGTCCTCGCGGGCCCGGACCCGGACGCGAAGATCACCGTCTGGGCCGACGACAAGTTCAAGTACTGGCAGGTCTTCACCGGCGACACGCTGCACGGCGAGCGGCACCGCCGGTCCGTCGCGGTCGAGCCGATGACCTGCCCGCCGGACGCGTTCCGCTCCGGCCGGGACCTGATCGTGCTGGCGCCGGGCGAGACCTGGACCACCTCGTGGGGGATCCGCGCCTGATGGAGTTCGACGAGGTGGTCCGGCGCCGCCGGATGATTCGTGAGTACGACCCGGAGCGCCCGGTGCCACCCGAGCTGATCGACAAGATCGTCCGCCACGGGCTGCGCGCGCCGTCGGCCGGCTTCTCCCAGGGCTGGAGCTTCCTGGTCCTCTCGGAACCTGCGGACCGCGAACTCTACTGGTCGGTGACGGCCTCACCGGAGTTCGAGGCGGGCGGCTGGCTGGAACGGATGCGGACCGCCCCGCTGATCGTGGTCGCGCTCTCCAACAAGTCGGTCTACCTGGATCGCTACGCGGAGAAGGACAAGGGCTGGACGGATCGGGACGAGTCACGCTGGCCGGTGCCGTACTGGGACGTCGACACCGGCTTCGCCGCGCTGCTGATGCACCTGACCGCGGTGAACGAAGGGCTCGGCTCGTGCTTCTTCGGCATCCCGCCGGTGCGGATCCCGGATTTCCGGGCCGCTTTCGGGGTACCGGCGGAGTTCAATCCGGTCGGCGTGCTGAGCGTGGGCTATCGGAGAGACGACAAGTTGTCTCCGTCACTCAAGCGCGGCCACCGTCCGGTGGACGAGGTGGTGCATCATGGCCGATGGGCTCCGGCCGCGGAGGCTTGATTCGCATCGCGGCTAGGCTGGACATCTTACGAAGACGTTTGCAGGGAAAGGGGCAGCCGCCGTGATCTTCAAAGCGGTCCGGGACGGCGCCCCGTACCCTGATCACCACACCACGCTCAAGGCGTGGGCGGAGATCCCGCCGCGGCCGATCCGGCTCGCCGAGCTGATCACCACGAAGCGCGAGCTGGCGCTCGACAAGCTGCTCGCCGAGGATTCGACCTTCTACGGTGATCTTTTCCCGCACGTCGTGGAGTATCGGGGCGCCCTCTATCTCGAGGACGGTTTGCACCGTGCATTACGCGCTGCGCTCCAGCAGCGCAATCAGATTCATGCCCGTGTATTGGTCGTAGAGGGCTGAAGTCTCCGTTAATTTGACATGCATGGTTGTTCGACCGCTTGACCTGCTGGATCTTGACGACCTGCTGAGTGACGACGAGCGCGCCGCGCGCGCTCTGGCCCGCCAGGTAGCGAATGATCATATTCGCCCGGACGTGGCCGAGTGGTATGAGAACGGCAATCCGCCAATTCGCGATCTTGCCTTGGAATTGGGCAAGGCCGGCCTCTTCGGCATGCATCTGACCGGGTACGGATGTGCCGGCGTCTCCACCGTCTCCTACGGTCTGGCGTGCATGGAGCTGGAGGCCGCCGACTCCGGGATCCGTTCCCTGGTGTCGGTGCAGGGATCCCTGGTGATGTACGCGATCTGGCGTTACGGATCCGACGAGCAGAAGAACCGCTGGCTGCCCGCCCTCGCCGCGGGCCGGTCGATCGGCTGCTTCGGCCTGGCCGAGCCTGATCACGGCTCCGACCCGACCGGGATGTCCACCCGCGCCCGGCGCGACGGGGACGACTGGGTGCTGGACGGGGTGAAGACCTGGATCCTCAACGCGCCGATCGCCGACGTCGCGGTGATCTGGGCCCGCGCCGACAAGGGCATCGCCGGGTTCGTGGTGCCGACCGGCACGCCCGGTCTCACCACCCGGGAGTTCCGGCACACCATGTCGCTGCGCGCCTCCAGCGTCGGTGAGCTGGTGCTCGACGGGTTGCGACTGCCGGAGAGCGCCCGGCTGCCCGCCGCGCGCAGCCTGATGGCGCCGCTCTCCTGCCTGACCGAGGCCCGGTTGAGCATCATCTTCGGGGTGCTCGGCGCGGCTCGGGACTGTCTGGACGCGACGCTCGACTACGCCGCCGGGCGGGAGCAGTTCGGGCAGCCGATCAGCGCCTTCCAGCTGACCCAGGCCAAGTTCGCCGACATGTCGCTGGAGCTGCAGAAGGGGTTCCTGCTCGCGCTGCATCTGTGCCGGCTGCGGGACGCCACCGGGAAACCGCTGCGGCCCGAGCAGGTCAGCGTGGGGAAGCTCAACAACGTACGGGAGTCGATCGAGATCGCCAGGCAGTGCCGGACCATCCTCGGTGGCAACGGGATCCGTGGGGAGCTGCCGGTGATGCGGCACGCCAGCAACCTGGAGAGCGTCCTGACCTACGAGGGCACCTCGGAGATCCACCAGCTGTCGATCGGCCAGAAGCTGACCGGACTGAACGCCTTTTCGCGCTAGACGCGGGCGGCGGGGGACTCGAAATGCGCATTGTCGTACCCCCTCCGTACCGTTGAGACATGGCCCACTCACCGGATGTCGAAGAGCCGACGTCGGAGTACCCGGCCGTGCCCGAGGAGGCCGAGCCGGTTGCTCCGGCCGTTGCGCCCGAGCACAGGCCGAGCTTCTTCGCACGGTTGCTGATCTTCATCGGCTTCGTCTTCGCCTTGATCGTCGCGTCCTGTTTCGGGCTGCGCGCGATGAACGTGCTGCCCTCCTTCGACAACCCGTTCTCCGACCAGACCGTCGACCGCAGCCAGCCCGTGCTGCTGGAGTCGATGCGCGACCTCCACCGTTACGTGGCGGCCGACGGCACCTTCCAGGTAATCGTCGACCTCCAGCAGAACAAGGAGAACATCCCGGACTTCCTGGTAAACCGGCGAATCCTCTTCGTCGGGTCGGGCACCGTGGAGACCTACATCGACTTCAGCGCCCTCAGCGGGGACGCGCTCAAGGTCGACAACGAGAAGAAGACCGTCGAGCTGACCCTGCCGCCGCCGCAGCAGTCGCAGGCGGCGCTCGACATGTCGAAGAGTTACGTGGTCGAGGAGGATCGCGGGCTGCTGACCAGCATCGGTGACGCCTTCCGCAGCGACACCGCCAAACAGCAGCGGGTGTACGAGATGGCGCAGCAGAAGATCACCGAGGCGGCCAAGTCGAGTGGGCTGGATCAGCGGGCGCAGCAGAACACGCAGCTCATGCTGGAGAGCCTGTTCGCACGCCTGGGCTACACGTCGGTCAAGGTCACCTTCACGAATCCCTGATGGTCGTTGCGGCTGCTGACCCGTCGCCGGGACGGGTCAGCGGCGTGAGGATGCTGTTCGGGTCGGACCAGCGGCCGTCGGCTGCTCCTCGGGCGACCGGACTTCGCGGTGGCCGCAGGCGGTTCGCAGGGCCGCATGATCGCGATCACGATGCCCAGCCCGAGCCGGAGAAAAGATGACGCCGCCGCCCTCGGGGGTTAGGGCGGCGGCGCCGGGAACCGCGTCTCGGTGGTGGCCGGGTCGCGATTCACGTCTCTTGAGATCGGCGCGGGCCGATCAGGTGGGTCCCGGCCGGGATTGCCAGCCCGGCTTCCGCCCGGCCGGGAGATCTCGGGCGGCCGCGGGGTCCGAAGTGCCGTGGATCCGCGGTCCGTTGTCGCTTACCGGATATGTGCCCGCTCGGCCGGCGATTTACTCATCAGGATCGATGACGATCGCCGGCCGGTCCGCCGTTTCCGGGTCGGTCGCGGTTCGTGGCGGGGGACCAGGCGCTTCCCGGGTCACTCGCTGGGCATCAGTGCCCAGAGGACCAGGTAGGCGATGAACTGCGGCCCGGGCAGCAGGCACGACAGGACGAAGGCCAGGCGGACCACGCCGGTGGAGAGGCCGAAGCGGCGAGCCAGGCCGGCGCAGACGCCGCCGATCATGCGGTCGCGTGGGCGGGTGAGGGCGCGGGTCACGTGAATCCACTCCTTCAGTGGTGGCCGGGGCGTTCTGCCCTGGACCACTTCGACGGTAGGTACGGCCGGGCCGCCGTCCCTCATTCGCGAGGCGGAGAGCGGCGACCGCGTTCCCGTAGGGGAAACCCGTACCCGGATGTCGCTCGTGGTTAACCCCCGTCGGGTGGGCCTGCCGGGCCGCGCTGCGGCTGCGTTCCCTCGGGCCGGCCGGAAACATGGCGGCCGGGCGCGGGCCGTGGGCTCCCCTGGGCGGCCCGGAACGGCGGACCGCGGCTTCCCGGCGCCGGCCGGGCGCTTACTCAGGCTCGGCGGGAACGGTGGCGACCGGGCGCGAGCCGGTGTCAACAGAAGTGGGATCAAATGTCGGTTCTTGCTGGGAACGTGCACAGAAATCCGGGAAGTTCCGATCTCCGTAATCGATTGATCACTATCCGCGAATGGCACGTTCGCCCGATGGCAAAGCATCGAAGGCACTCGCAAAGTCATTACCCGATTGCCGACCGTCGTGGGATCGGAATCACAGTCGATCGGGGAGGTTGACGGTGTCCACCGTCGCGCTCAAGGACGTCACCAAGATTTGGCCGGACGGCACGATCGCCGTCGATCATGTGTCGCTCGACGTCCAGGACGGCGAGTTCATGGTCCTGCTCGGCCCTTCGGGCTGCGGCAAGTCGACCGTGCTTCGCATGATCGCCGGCCTGGAGGACCCCAGTGGCGGGGACATTCTGCTCAACGGCGAGCCGGTGCTCGACGTACCTCCGCGCGACCGCAGCATCGCCATGGTGTTTCAGGACTTTGCGCTCTATCCGCACATGAGCGTTGCCGACAACATCGGCTTCCCGCTCAAACTCTCCGGCGTCGAGCCCGGCCCGCGGTCGGACCGGGTCGGCACGGTGGCCGGCGCGCTCGGCATCGGCGAGGTGCTCGCCCGCCGCCCCAGCCAGCTCTCCGGCGGGCAGCGCCAGCGGGTGGCGATGGGCAGGGCGATGGTCCGTCGCCCCGGGGTCTTCCTGATGGACGAGCCGCTCTCCAATCTCGACAGCGGGCTGCGTGCCGAGCTGCGCGCGGAGATCACCAGCATGACCCGTGAGCTGGGGGTGACCACCGTGTACGTGACGCACGACCAGGCCGAGGCGCTGACCATGGCGGACCGCTTGGCGATCATGCGCCGCGGGGTGCTGCAGGACCTGGGCACGCCGACCGAGGTCTACCGGCGCCCGGCAACGCTCTACGTCGCCGCCTTCCTCGGCTCGCCGCGGATGAACCTGCTGGAAGCGCAGGTCTACGTGCACCTGGACCGCTACGTCGCGCTGAACTTCGGTGAGCAGAACCTCTATCTGTCCTGGTCCGACCCGCGTTCACGGGCCGTGGCGCGCTATCACGGCGATCGGATCGTGGTGGGGGTGCGGGCCGAGGCGCTCACCCCGGTCACGCCCGACACACCCGGGGCCGTTCTGCACGGCCGGATTCGCTACCTGGAGCACCACGGCCACGAGTCGCTGGCCTACCTGGACGTCGGCGCCACCGCGATCGTGGTCGACGAGATCGGTGGCACGGCTCCCGGGCGGCCGTCCTCCACGGGCGCGCTCAGGCGGCTCGGCGGGGCGTTGCAGCGGCTCACCAAGAGCACGTCCGCCGCGGCGTCGGAGGACAAGAGCGCGCCGGTCAGTGTGCTGAACGACCCGGGCCGTCACCACCGGAAGCCGGCCGAGCTCTCGGTGCGGCTGGCGCCGTACCCGGCGGTCAACCCGGGACATCCGCTGACCGTGTCGGTGCAGATGGACGCGCTGCACTTCTTCGACGAGCGCGGCGACCGCATCGACGTGGGCTGGCGCTGACCGGGACGGCCACCCCGATCAGGACCGGGCGGCGCCGGCCGCGACGGGCCGGGGTGAGCCGCCGCTGAGCGCGCAGAGGTGGCGCGGAGGCTCACGGACTGGCCGTGACAACGACGTACCGGGAAATGAAGGGTCTTGGGAAAACGAGGATGCGGGACGGATCGGTGAACGAGGGAGCCCACTTCCGGGCGGGATCGCAGATGCCTAGTGCCACCGGGCGGCCACAGCGCGTAGGCTGCACGACGGTGGAGGACAGGATCGGCCAGACCGTGCGTTCGGCTCCGAATGGGGAGCCGAGGGTCGATGCCGCCCCGCCACGGCAGTTGTCCCTGGTGCTGATGGACCGCACCTTCTCCGACGGCGACATCGCCCTCCTCAGGCACGAGGTCGCACGTCTGCTGCCGACCGTCGGGGTGACCGGCGATCGGCTCTCCGGCTACGTGCTCGCGGTGAACGAAGTGATCACCAACGTGGTCCTGCACGCCGGTGGCCACGGCCGGATCGTGCTGCGGCTGGAGTCCGGCTCGGTCTGGTGCGTGGTGACCGACTCCGGCCCGGGCATCCCGGAGGAGTGTATGGACGGCGATCTGCTCCCCGGCACTGACGAGATCGGGGGACGTGGGTTGTGGCTGGCGCACCAGCTGTGCGACGAGGTGACCACCGCGACCGGCCCGATCGGGACGTCGATCGGCCTGCGGATGGATCTCGGAGCGTTGAGCTGAGAGCTGAAACCGCAGCGTGACAGGCTTATGAAACACCCAGGAAATGTGAAGGAGCCCTTCGCCTCTCGTCCTGCGGCGGGTGCGACTACATTGGGCGCGTGCTCGGACTTCCTTCCCAGGTGACCGCTTGCCTTTTCGATCTTGACGGGGTGCTGACGGACACCGCCCTTGTACACAGTGCCGCGTGGAAACAAACGTTCGACACGTTCCTGCAGTCGTGGGCCGAACGGCATGATCAACCGTTTGTGCCGTTCGATTCCGGAGTCGACTATCACCGATATGTCGACGGCCGCCAGCGGGCCGACGGTGTCCGCACGTTCCTCGCCTCCCGTGGCATCACCCTGCCCGAGGGCTCTCCCGACGACGATCCCGACCAGGACACCGTCAACGGCGTCGGCAACCGCAAGAACATCCTCGTGCTCCAGAAGATCAAGGAAGGCGCCGTCAGGGTCTACCCCGGCTCGGTGGAGTACCTGAAGGCCGCCAAGGCCGCCGGCCTGCGCCGCGCGGTCGTGTCGGCGAGCGCCAACTGCAAGGACGTGCTCGAGGCGGCCGGCATCGCCGACCTCCTGGAGGCCCGCGTGGACGGGCTCGTCGCCCGCGAGCTGGGCCTGCCCGGCAAGCCGAAGCCGGACACGTTCCTGCACGGGGCGAAACTGCTCGGCCTCCCGCCGGAGAGCTGTGCGGTCTTCGAGGACGCTCAGGCGGGCGTGGCCGCCGGCCGCGCCGGCGGATTCGGCGTCGTGATCGGCGTCGACCGGGTCGGCCAGGCCGACGCGCTGCGCGAGAACGGTGCCGACGTCGTAGTCACCGATCTTTCCGAACTTCTCTAATTCACTTCCAAGAAGAGGCACGACCGTGATCCGTGAACGGGCCTACCCCGTCGACCCCTGGCACATCCGGGAGACCCGGCTGGACCTGGACCTGCTGGCCCAGTCAGAGTCGGTGTTCGCGCTCTCGAACGGGCACATCGGGATACGGGGCAACCTGGACGAGGGCGAGCCGCACGGCCTGCCGGGGACGTACCTGAACTCGTTCTACGAGCTGCGGCCGCTGCCGCACGCGGAGGGTGGCTACGGCTTCCCCGAGTCCGGCCAGACCATGGTGAACGTCACCAACGCCAAGCTGATGCGGCTGCTGGTCGACGACGAGCCGTTCGACGTGCGCTACGGCGAGTTGCGCTCCCACGAGCGCTGCCTCGACCTGCGGGCCGGCACCCTGGAGCGGGTCGTGGAGTGGGTCTCCCCGTCCGGCAAGGGCGTGCGGGTGAAGACCGTGCGCCTGGTCTCCTTCACCCAGCGCGCGGTGGTCGCCTTCCTCTACGAGGTGGAGCCGCTCGACGAGTCGGCCCGGCTGATCCTGCAGTCCGAGCTGGTGGCGAACGAGCAGCTGCCGCCGAGCAGCAAGGACCCGCGGGTCGCCGCGGTGCTGGCCCAGCCGCTGCAGGCGGAGGAGATGCTGGAGCAGCGCTCCGGCGGTCTGCTCGTGCACCGCACCAAGGTCAGTGACCTGCGGATGGCCGCGGCCATGGAGCACCTGGTGGAGACCCCGGGCCGGCACGCGATCACCACCGAGGGGCACGGCGACTGGCTGCGCACCACGGTGGCCTGTCGCCTGGAGCCGGGGCAGAAGCTGCGCGTGGTGAAGCTGGCGGCCTACGGCTGGTCCAGCGTCCGCTCGCTGCCGGCCCTGCGCGACCAGGTCGGCGCGGCTCTGGCCAGCGCCCGCCTGGACGGCTGGGAGGGTCTGGTCCAGCAGCAGCGGGAGTACCTGGACGCGTTCTGGGACCACTCCGACGTGCGCGTCGAGGGTGACCCGGAGGTGCAGCAGGCGGTCCGTTTCGGGCTGTTCCACACGTTGCAGGCCGGCGCCCGGGCGGAGCAGCGCCCGATCGGCTCCAAGGGCCTGACCGGCCCGGGCTACGACGGTCACACGTTCTGGGACGCGGAGACGTTCGTGCTCCCCGCGCTCACCTACACCCAGCCCTCGGCCGCGGCGGACGTGCTGCGCTGGCGGCACTCGACGCTGGACCTGGCCCGGGAGCGGGCGCAGACGCTCGGCCTGCAGGGCGCCGCGTTCCCGTGGCGGACCATTCGCGGCCAGGAATGCTCCGGTTACTGGCCGGCCGGCACCGCGGGATTCCACATCGGCGCTGACATCGCCGACGCGGTCCGGCGGTACGTGCAGGCCACCGGCGACTACGACTTCGAGCGGGAGGTCGGCCTGGAGCTGCTGGTGGAGACCGCGCGGCTGTGGCGCTCGCTGGGGCACCACGACCGGCACGGGCGGTTCCACATCGACGGCGTCACCGGGCCCGACGAGTACACGGCCGTGGTGAACGACAACATCTACACCAACCTGATGGCGCAGCAGAACCTGATGACCGCGGTGGAGGCCTGCAAACGCCACCCGGATCTGGCCCGCCGCTTCGGGGTCGACGACGAGGAGGCCGCCTCCTGGCGGGACGCGGCGGCCGCCGTGCACATCCCGTACGACAAGGAGCTCGGCGTCCACCAGCAGTGCGAGGGCTTCACCCGGCTCGAGGAGTGGGACTTCGAGAACACTCCGCCGGAGGCCTACCCGCTGCTGCTGAACTACCCGTACTTCGATCTCTACCGCAAGCAGGTCGTCAAGCAGGCCGACCTGGTGATGGCGATGTACATCCGGGGCGACGCGTTCACCCCGGAGGAGAAGACCCGCAACTTCGCGTACTACGACGCCCGTACCGTCCGGGACTCGTCGTTGTCGGCGTGCATCCAGGCGGTGATGGCGGCCGAGACCGGCCACCTCGAGCTGGCCCACGACTACCTGGGCGAGGCTGCCCTGATGGACCTGCACGACCTGCACCAGAACGCGCGGGACGGTGTGCACGTCGCGTCCCTCGCGGGCTCGTGGATCGCGCTGGTCGCCGGCCTGGGCGGCATGCGCGACTTCAACGGTCAGCTGGCGTTCGCGCCGCGGCTGCCCAGCCGGATCAACAACCTGGACTTCTCGCTGCTCTGGCGGGGCCTGCGCCTGCGGGTCAACGTCACCGCGGACGAGGTCACCTACTCCCTGCGCAACGGTGGTGGCTCGGCGCGGCTGACGCTGCAGCACCACGGCAAGGAGATCGAGGTCACCCAGGTGCGCCCGGTGACCATGCCGATCCCGTCGGCCGGGCCGGTCGGGCCCTCGCCGGTGCAGCCCGCAGGCCGTGCTCCGGTTCGCCGGGCCACCCCGCACCACTGACAGATCACGACCAGGATTCATCGGTACGAACGAGAAAGCCCCCCGGCCACGCGGCCGGGGGGCTTTTCGGTGCTGTGGTGGAGCGCTACAACAGCGACACGTGCACGTGGTCGGTGTGGTCACTCGGCCCGTGGTAGGCGTGCCAGTCGTTCGTCGCCGGGAACCAGATCTGCTTGTACCAGATCACGTAGTAGATCCCGAGCTTGTCGGCGTTACGCACCAGGAAGGCGGTGAGGTCGTTCCCATACCGCATCATGTCGTCGTTGTGCGCTGCCGAGAAGCCACTCTTCTGCAGTGACCAGTCGCAGGCGCGGCCCTTCGGATGCTCGAACGGGCCGCCGTCGCGGTGGCACCCGACGAACCTGTTGAAGCCGGCCTTCTTCGTCTCCTGATAGAGATGCAGGGTGCGCTTGGTGATGCAGCCGTCGGTGGTCGGGTCCTTCTGATTGCAGGACTCCGGTGAGAAGCCGCCCTCGGAGTTGCGCGGTGCCGGGGACGCGACCTTGGAGACGGCGTCGACGAATCCGTTGGTGATCGTCTTGTTGATGCCGGTCCCGCCGCCGAGCAGCTCGAGCTGACTCTTGGCCGAGTCGCGCTGCTTCTGCTGGATGGTGAGCTGGTTCTTCTGGTTCTTCACCTCGGCGGCGAGCTTGGTCTCGCTGTCGGTGATCGTCGCCAGTGCGCTGTTCAGCTCGTTCAGCTTGGCGTCGTGGAGTTTGTTGATCTCCTCCAGCGACACGGCCTTCTTGATGAAGTCGGACGAGTCGTCGGCCTGGAGCAGGAAGCTCAGCGTGCTGATGCTCCCGTACTCGTACTGCTGGCGGGCGATGGCGTTGACCTCCGGGACCAGAGCGTCCCGGCGCTTCTCGGCGTCCGCCTTCTTGGCGACGAGCGCCTTCTGGTTCTTGACCGAGGTCTCGTAGGCCGCCTTGGCGTTCACGAACCGCCGGTTGGTCACCTCGAGTTGCGCGGAGAGGTCGTCGCCTTCGTCACCCTCCGCGGGGGTCGACGAGCTGCCGCCGGGTGCGGCGAGTGCCGGCGTGACGGGCGCCACAAATATCGTGGTTGCCACGAGCGGCGCCAGGGCAAGCATCAGCCACCGGCGGGGACGTGCGGTCATCAACAATCCTTCCTAGTCACCGCCGACCGAGTTAGCTGACGGGTTCGGGACGGAAGCTATCCCTACCGCGTAAAGCGGATTCACCCCAACTACCTGGTTCCCCGGCTCGCCTTTCGGCGATTGGGCGGCGGCCTGCCGGCAACTCGGGGGCGGTGCCGTCCTGGCAGGACCGGCGGCCAGTTTACCTGAGATATCACTCGGCATCAGGGTCGGAGAAACCGTCAAAACCGTTACCTGTCAACGACTTTCCGTAATGGTGTCACCGCTCGTGACCGCTCCATGGCGATGGGTACGAGAACTGTCGATTCTTCGATCGAGTGGGTATGGTCGGTCCCGGTTCCCACCCGGGAACCGCCGCCTAATCGCAACACCGAGCGAGCCGGGGATCCACATTTCTTCCGGGGTGAATCCGCGCCAGCGGTAGGGATTTCCTTCGTCCCGAACCCGTCAGCTAACCCGGCCGGCGGCCGACGGAAGGAAACAGCCAGTGCAGCATGTGACTGCGCGGCGACGATGGGTGGCAGTTCTCGCGCTGCTGGTCGCCGCATGCGGGATTGCCGGCGCCGGAACACCGGCGTTCGCGGCACCCCGGCCCCTCGCCGCGCCCGGGGAGTCCGGCGACGACGGCGAGGGCGGTTCCAAGTCCCTGCTCGACAAACTCGACGAGGCCTCCAAGGGTTACGTCACCGCCAAGACCAAGTTGCAGACGTCGAAGACGCAGCAGACCAAGCTGGCCGCCACGCTCAAGGAACTGGACGCCCAGATCGGCCCGCAGCAGCAGGCGCTGAACAAGTACGCCGCCCAGGCGTACACGATGGGCCGCCTCGGCCCGCTGAGCGCGCTGCTCAGCGCGGACACGTCGGACGGTTTCCTGGACAGCGCCCAGTTGCTGACCACCGTCGCGGAGCGGCAGAACCAGGCGATCACCGACCTGCGGACCACCCGGGACAACCAGGCCAAGGCGAAGACGGCGATCGACGCGACCGTCCTCGACCAGCAGCGGCAGCTCAACGTGATGGCCAAGCGCAAGACCCAGGCGGAGCAGGCGCTCAAAGCGGCGAACCAGGGCGGCGACAGCGGCGACGACGACTCGGGCAGTTCCGGTGGCGCCAGTTCGGACGCCGACAGCCCCTCCGGCAGCCTCTCGGGCGGCTGCACCGAGGACGACCCGACCACCACGGGCTGCATCACCCCGCGACTGCTCTTCGCCATGAAGCAGGCGCAGAAGGACGGCTTCACCCGCTACGTCGCGTGCTTCCGGCATCAGAACAGCGGCGAGCACCCGAAGGGCCGGGCCTGTGACTTCGCCGCCGACAAGGACGGTTTCGGCGGGGTGGCGACCGGCAGCAGCAAGACGTACGGCACGAACCTGGCCAACTACTTCATCCACAACTCGGACAAGCTCGGCGTGCTCTACGTGATCTGGTTCAAACGGATCTGGCTGCCGAGCAGCGGGTGGAAGTCGTACAGCGGCGCCGGCGGCACACCGTCGACGGACCATACGAACCACGTGCATCTGTCGGTCACCTGATACACGAAGAGCCCGGGCCGACGGCCCGGGCTCTTTCTCGTGCAACGGCTACTTCTTCATGTAGCTCTCGTACTCCTTGAGCACTTCCTCGGTCGGGCCGTCGGCGCGGATCTCGCCGGACTCCAGCCAGAGCACCCGCTCGCAGGTGTCCCGGATCGACTGCTCGCTGTGGCTGACCAGGAACACCGTGCCGGCCTCTTTCCGCAGCTCGCGGACCCGGGCCTCACTGCGGCGGCGGAACTTCGCGTCACCGGTGGCCAGCGCCTCGTCGATCAGCAGCACGTCGTGCTTCTTGGCCGCGGCGATCGCGAAGCGCAGCCGGGCGCCCATGCCGGACGAGTACGTCCGCATCGGCAACGAGGCGAAGTCGCCGCGCTCGTTGATCCCGGAGAAGTCGATGATCGACTGCTTCCGCTCCTTCACCTCGGCCGGGGTCATCCCCATGGCCAGGCAGCCCAGCTCGACGTTGCGCTCGCCGGACAGGTCGTTCATCATGGCGGCGTTGACGCCCAGCAGCGACGGCTGGCCGGCCGCGTAGATCGCGCCCTTGGCCACCGGCAGCAGACCGGCGACCGCGCGCAGCAGGGTCGACTTGCCCGAGCCGTTGCTGCCGATCAGGCCGATCGCCTCACCGCGGTAGGCGACGAAGCTGACGCCCTTGACCGCGTGCACCTCGCGCACATTCGTCGAGTTGGTCTTGGTGACGATCCGCTTGAGGGCGGAGAGCGGGCTCGTCTGGTTCGCCCCGATCGCACCGACGATCTTGTAGACGATGTGCGCGTCGTCCGCGACGACGGTGGGGATCTTCTCGCTGTCAGCCACGACCGTAGCCCTTCTCTCCGCGCCAGAAGTAGAGGAAGCCGCCGACGCTCGCGAACAAGGCCCAGATCACGGCCTCCGTCCACAGCAGTCGCGGGCTGCCGGCCAGCGTCACGTTCTCCATCAGCGAGTGCCGGTAGAGCTCGATGAAGACCAGCATCGGGTTCGCCTCGATCAGGTGCAGCTTCCACCCGTGCAGGTGCTCGGTGAAGCGGGTGACCGGGTAGAGCACGGCCGACCCGTACATCCAGAAGCGCATCATGAACGGGATCAGCTGCTTGACGTCGCGCATCCGGGAGCCCAGGCGGGCGAAGAAGAGCGCCAGGCCGATGTTGAACAGCGACTGGAGCAGCAGCGCCGGGATGACCAGCAGCCACTCGACGTTCGGCCGCTCACCGGTGAACAACACGATGATCACCAGCACGCCGAGCGCGGTGACGAAGTTGCGGATCTCGACCAGCACGGTCGACAGCGGGAGGCTGCCCCGGGGGAAGTGCAGCGCCCGGATCAGGCCGAGGTTTCCGGTGATCGCGTTGGCGCCCTGGCCCACCACGGTCTGCGTGAAACCGAAGACGAACACACCGATGCAGAGGTACGCGACGAAGTTCGTGCTGTTCGCGCCGGTGCCGATGATGACGCCGAAGATGATGTAGTACACGAACGCGTTCAGGGCCGGGGTGAGAACCTGCCACAGCGTCCCGAGGTGCGTGGTGCCCAGCGCGGAGACGGTCTTCGCCTTGGCGTGGGCGGTGATGAAGTGCCGGTAACCCCAGAGCTGCTTGAGGTACTCGAACGGTCCGACCAGCCGTCCGGAAGAGCTGAGGCCGTGCCGTCGCGCGAGCTCCTTGAGGGGAACCGCGGGAGCGGTATCGGCAACCGCTGTGTCTGGCATGGGGTGGTGCTCCGATCTCGTCTGCCGGTACGAGGCGGCGGACTCCGGTGTTTCGCCTTCACGCACAGGTAGAAGCATGACAGGCGTCCGCCGACGCCGATGGTACGGGTTCGTATCGACGTCGGAGGAACGGTATCCGACGATGCGGCGGAACGCAACCGTTACGTCGTAGCGCTATAGTTACCCGGTGGCGACAGTGAAGCGCGCACCGGCCGGAGCGGCGGTGCTCCGAAATGACATCACCGTGGCGATTCGTAACGCGGTCATGAGCGAGTTGGCAGAGGTCGGTTACGGCCGTCTCTCCATCGAAGCCGTGGCCCGCCGAGCCGGCGTCGGCAAAACCGCGATCTACCGACGCTGGAGCAACAAGCTTGAGATGGTACTGGAGATCATCACTGATGTCGCCGGGAGGAAGGTGCCGGTGCCCGACACCGGCAGCTTCGCCAGCGACCTCGACCTGCTGATGATGATCGTCAGTCGTGCGCTGCAGCACCGGGTTGCTTCGCAGATCATCCCCGACCTGATGGCCGAGGCCGCGCGGAACCCGCAGATCGCCGAGACGCTCCAGCGGGTGCTGCGCCTGCACCAGCAGTCGGTGGGGGAGAAGCTGGTCGGGCAGGCGATCGCGCGTGGTGAGTTGCCCGAGGGCACCGATCCGGACGTCGCGGTCGACCTGATCCTCGGCCCGCTCTACTGGCGGCTCGCGGTCGCCCGGCAGCCGGTCAGCGACGACTACCTGGAGAAGATGGCGGCTGCGGTGCTCGGCTCGCTCAGGGGCGGTGCGGCAACCTAGAAACAACTCAGGGACTTCTGGCGGCGGCCGACGCGCGGGCCGAACGAGAGGGTCATGCACTCCAGCCCTCCGCGAGTCGACACCACGATCCTGGACGCCGCCGCGATGCTCGCCATCGCTCTCGGCCGCACCACCGACGACGGCCTCGGCGTGGCCCCGCAACGCCCCCGGGTGATCACCGGTGCGGCGGTGGTCGGCGCCTGGCGAAGCTCGGACGGGATGATCAAACTGCGGATCAGGACGGATGGGACGTACGCCGGTGAGGTCGCCGGGCGGCGCAGTCGCCCGCACGGCACCTACCGCATCGACGGCGACGCGGTCGTCCTGCACGACGACGCGTCGGGCCTGAGCACCCAGCTCACCCTCGTCCACGACGGTGAGCTGGAAATGGCCGGCCACCGCCTGCTCCCCGAGTGACCGGTTCCTCGGCGATGCTGTCCCCATGATCGACTGGTTGAACAGCATCGCGCTGACCGCTTTCGGGGCAGGCACCACCTGGGCCGAGGTGCTCGGCTTCGCCACCGGCCTGCTCAACGTCGGGCTGCTGGTCCGCCGGCACATCCTGAACTGGCCGCTCGGCATCCTCAACGTCCTGCTGCTGATGCTGGTGTTCGGCACCGCCGGGCTCTACGCCGACATGGGCCTGCAGGTCGTCTACGTGATCCTCGGCTTCTACGGCTGGTGGGCCTGGCTCCACGGCGGGGTGGACCGGACGAGTCCGGTGGTGCGAGCCACCACCCGCGTCGAATGGCTCGGCCTCGCGGCGGCCGGGGTGCTGCTGACCGGCGGACTGTGGCTGTTCCTGGATCGGCTGACCGGCTCGACGGTCCCGCTGGCGGATGCGCTGACGACGGCACTCTCGCTGCTGGCGACGTACGGGCAGACGCGCAAGCTGCTGGAGAGCTGGTGGCTGTGGATCGCCGCCGATCTGATCTACATCCCGCTCTACGGTTACAAGGGCCTCTGGCTGACCGCGATCCTGTACGTGGTGTTCCTCACCCTCTGCGTGCTGGGCCTGCGCTCGTGGCGCCGGGCGGTGACCGCGTGACGTTCCGTCATGGCCTGGTCGTCGGCAAGTTCTATCCGCCGCACGCCGGTCACCACGCCCTGATCCGTGCCGCCGCGAGCGCCTGCGAGCGGGTGACGGTGGTGGTCGCGCCGTCGTCGCGGGAGAGCATTCCACTGGAACTCCGGCTGCAGTGGCTGCGGGAGGCGCACGAGCCGCACGTCCGGTTCGCCGGGGTGTACGACGACCACCCGATCGACTACTCGGACCCGGCCGTCTGGGACCTGCACGTGGCGGTGTTCCGGGAGGCGGCCGGGCCGGAACCGGTCGACGCGGTGTTCTCCTCCGAGGCGTACGGCGCGGAGCTGGCCCGCCGGTTCGGCGCCGAGCCGGTCCTGGTCGACCCGGGACGCGAGCGGATCCCGGTCTCCGGCACCGCGATCCGGGCCGACCCGGTCGCCCACTGGGAGCATCTCGGCCCGGGCGCCCGTGCCTGGCTGGCCCGCCGCGTGATCGTCCTCGGCGCCGAGTCGACCGGCACCACGACCATGGCCCGCGCGCTGGCCCGGCACTACCGGACCCGTGGCGGAGTGTGGTCGGCGACCGCCTGGGTGCCGGAGTTCGGCCGGGAGCTGACCGAGCGCAAGCTCGCCGAGCTGCGCCGCGGCAGTCCCGGCGCGACAGTGTTCGACGTCGTCTGGGACCGGGAGGACTTCGTGACGGTCGCCGTCGAGCAGGCCGCGGCCGAGGACGCGCTGGCCCGTACCGGATCGCCGGTGCTCTTCGGGGACACCGACGCGTTCGCCACCACCATCTGGGAGGAGCGGTACCTGGGCAGCACCTCGGCGAAGGTGCGCGAGCTGGTCCGTGACCCGGATCTCTACCTGCTCACCGACGACGCCGGCGTGCCGTTCGAGGACGACGGGCTGCGTGACGGCGAGCACCTGCGGCAGTGGATGACCGGGCGCTTCCGGGCTGAGCTCGCGACCCGCGGGGTGCCGTGGATCGAGCTGACCGGCGGTTACCGGGAGCGGCTGACCGGCGCGATCCAGGCGGTCGACCGGTTGCTCGCCGCGGGATGGCGGTTCGCCCCGCCGCTAAGTGATCGTGGGTGAGCGGCCGAACCGTTAGGTGTGCGGCACCTCAGATCCTTCATCGCAGCGGCGGCGCTCGGGCTGCTGGCCGCCGGGTGCGGCGACGGCAAGGCCGAGACCTCGGCGTCGCCCAGCCCCGGTGACACCTGGCAGCTGATCGTCACGGGCAGCGCGGTGCCGACCCCGACCCCGTCCCCGTTCGGATCGCGGCCGCGGATGGGCGCCGCCACCCTGTCCGGGTCGCCGGACCCGAGCTGCAGCAAGACGTTCACGCGCACCGAGGAGGTGCTGATCCCGGTCGAGGTGACCCCGATCTCCGGCGGTTTCAAGGTCGAGTGGCCCCGGCAGTACGACTCGAACTACCGGATCACCGCGGTGCCGCAGAAGCTGGTCAGCGGCCCGCAGCCGGAGCCGCCCTGGAAGAATGTCCCGGCCGGCACCGGCTGCACGGTCAGCTCGACGATCACCGGGCTGACCCCGGGCGATGCCTACATCGTCTGGCTCGACGCGCCCAACACGGGCTACGAGCCCGACGGCACCCGCCACCTCTACAGCGGGCGATCGGGGGTCGTCTACCCCAAGTGAGGATCCTCCGGCTTGCCCTGGCGGGGCATCAGGAAGGTCAGCCCGAACGCGGCGATCAGGAGCAGCAGCGACACCCCCGAGGTACGGACCGTGGTGTCCTCGAACCCGGCACGGATCTGCTCGCCGACATAGCCGGACAGGTCCGGGCCGCCGCTCGG
Organism: Actinoplanes cyaneus; assembly: GCF_016862095.1. Taxonomy (GTDB): domain Bacteria; phylum Actinomycetota; class Actinomycetes; order Mycobacteriales; family Micromonosporaceae; genus Actinoplanes; species Actinoplanes cyaneus. The sequence continues at coordinate 2,511 of NZ_BOMH01000048.1, read as the reverse complement.
GAGTCCCTGGCAGGACGGCGGGGTCACGTCCGGGTTCTCCTCGGCCACCCGGTCGGTCAGGCAGGCGCGCAGCCCGGCGACCGCCGCCGGTGGCATCCCCGGCAACTGGCCGGCCGACGAGTCCACGTGGTGGCCGACCGCACCCGGCAGCAGCGCGAAGAAGATGGTCCCGAGCACCGCGATGCCGAACGCCCCGCCGAGCTGCTGCACCGAGGTGATCGCCCCGGAGGCCGACCCGCTCTCCTCGTCGTCGACACCGGCCAGCACGATGCCGAAGAACGGCGCCATCGCCAGGCCCATGCCGATGCCGAGCAGCAGCAGGGCCGGGATCAGATGCCACGGCGTGATGTCCGCCCCGGCCAGGTGCACGGTGCCGGCGAAGGCCACGGTCCCCAGGGCCATCACCAGCGTGCCGATCTGGAGCAGCGTGCGCCCCAGCTTCTCGGCCAGCCCGGCGCCGGCCACGATGAAACCGGCCACCATGCCGAGCGCCTGCGGCAGCGTGGTCAGACCCGCCTTGAGCGGCGTGTATCCCAGCCCGATCTGCAGGTAGAAGGTGAAGACCAGGCTGGTCCCGATCAGCGACGCGAAGAACATCAGGCCCAGCGCCAGCCCGCCGGTGAACGCCCGCTTGCGGAACAGGCTCGGGGTGACGAGCGGGTCGAGACCGCGCTTGTCGCGCCGGGCCTCATACGCCCCGAAGAGCCCGAACGCCACCACGCCGAGCGCCAGCATGACGAACGTCCACACCGGCCAGTCCAGCTCACGCCCCTGCACCAACGGGAAGAGCAGCAGGAACGCGCCACCGGCGGCGAAGAGCACACCGAGCCAGTCCAGCCGGGGCGCCCGCTCCAGGCGGGACTCGGGCAGGAACCGGAGCGCGCCGATCACCGCGAAGACCCCGATCGGCAGGTTGATGAAGAAGATCATCCGCCAACCGGCGCCGAAGTAGTCCGCGTCGACGAGCCAGCCGGCCAGGATCGGGCCGCCCACCGAGGAAAGGCCCATCACCGGGCCGAACGCGCCGAACGCCTTGGCCCGCTCCGCCGGGGCGAACATCTCGCGCAGCATGCCCAGGCCCTGCGGCAGCATCAGCGCGCCGAACAGGCCCTGCACCGCCCGCGCGGCGACCAGGAAGCCGGGCATCGGGGCCAGCGCGCAGGCCAGCGACGCGAGGCTGAAGCCGGCCGCGCCGATCAGGAACATCCGTCGGCGACCGTAGATGTCACCCAGGCGTCCGCCGGTGAGCAGGCCGATCGCCATGGCCAGCGTGTACGCCGCGCCGAGCCACTGGATCAAGCTGTACGACCCGCCGAGCTCCGCCCGGATCACCGGGCCGGCGATCGTGGTGACCAGCGAATCGAGCAGGTCCATCACCTCGACCGCGAGGATCACGAAGAGCGCGACCCACCGATAGCGATACGGCTCCGTCGTGAGCCGCTCTGTTTGAACACTGTTCGTTGTCACGAACACTGTTTTAGTGGCGAACACTGTTCATGTCAACTAAATTAGAACGCGATGAAGACCTCCCCCTGGCAGCCGATCCCCGAACGGCGGCCCGCCCGCGTGCAGCTCGACCGCGAGCAGATCATCGACGCCGCGCTGCGCATCTCCGACGCCGAGGGCATCGACGCGGTCAGCACCCGCCGCGTCGCCGCCGAGTTCGGCACCGGCCCGTCCAGCCTCTACGCGCACGTGTCCAACAAGGACGAGCTGCTGCGGCTGATGTTCGACCGGATCTGCGGCGAGATCCAGCTGCCGCCCCACGAGCCCGACCGCTGGCAGGAGCAGATCAAGGAACTGATGCTGCACACCCACGAGATCCTGCAGGCGCACAACGACCTGGCCCAGGTCGCGCTCGCCATGATCCCCACCGGGCCGAACGCGTTGCGCGCCTCGGAGTGGATGTTCGCTCTGGCGATCAAGGGCGGGCTGCCGCCGCACTACGGCTCGTGGGCGATCGAGCGGATCTTCCTGTACGTCACGGCGGACGCGTACGAGAACTCGATCTGGCGCGCGCAGATGCGGCACCTCGAGCAGACCAAGGAGCAGGTGGAGCAGGAGGTCAGGGCGGAGCTGAAGGAGTACTTCGCTGGGCTGCCCGACGACCGGTTCCCCTACCTGCGGGCGCATCCCGACGCGATGACGTCGGGGACGGTGCAGGAGCGCTTCGAATGGGGTCTCGACCTGCTGATCGACGGCCTGTCCCGCTACGTCGTCAAGTGACGCCCGCCCGGCGGACGACGCCCGCCCGACTGGTTCTCACGCGAGCCCGTCGCACGGCAGGCACCCGCCGCGACTCACGCTCTTCGGCTGGTTCTCATGGGCGTTATTCGGGACGAATAACGCCCATGAGAACCAGCCGGGAGCGGGAGCGCGGCTGGGCCTGGACCGGCAGGCTCGTCGCGGGCTCCGGCAGGCGGGAAGTGCCGGCCGGGTCGGGCCTGTCGACGGGTCTTGTGCTCTGACCGTGCCCCGCCACGGACGTCGCCCTTTCGGGCTTTGCGTTCT
>NZ_BOMH01000047.1 GCF_016862095.1 Actinoplanes cyaneus | reverse complement strand
GGCAGGCAAGGAAAGGTCTTCAGTTCGTGGTGGGCAGGCCGGCTTCCTTCCAGGCCCGGAATCCGCCGTCGAGATCGGTCGCGCGGTGCAGCCCGAGGTCCTGCAGCGCCGCCGCGGCCAGGCTGCTGGTGTAGCCCTCCTGGCAGGTGATGATCACCGGAAGGTCGTAGCTGTCGGCGAACGGCAGGCGGGCGTCGCTGCGCGGGTCGAGGCGCCACTCCAGCACGTTGCGCTCGATGATCAGCGCGCCGGGGATCTCGCCGTGCTCGGCGCGCTGGGCGGCCGGGCGGATGTCGATCAGGATGGCGCCGTCGCGGATCGCGGCGTCGGTCTCGAGCGGGCCGAGGCGGTCCAGCCGGGTGCGTGCCTCGTCCAGGATCTCGGCGATGCTCCGGGCGCCGGCCGGCGGTGCGACGGTCACCACTGGGAGCCGGCCTTGTCGACGGTGAGGACCTGGAGACCGGCCGGGCCGAGACGGTACTTGGTCATCGTGGTCAGCGCGGGCCCGTAGACGTGGATGCTGATGGCCGGGTCGGTGCCGCGGTTGACGATCCGGTGCACGTGGTGGGTGCCGAAGCGGCGGCCGGCGCCCTCGCCCAGGTCGCGGGTGACGACGCGGGGTGACTCGGCGGGGCCGCCGACGGTGTCCTCGGTGAGAGTGCCGCTGAAGACGTGGAACGCTCCGGCCGAGCCGCCGTGGTCGTGCAGCTCGGTCTGCTGCCCGGGCAGCCAGGTGAGCAGCCACACCTCGTGGTCGTCGGCGGCCGCCAGCCGGTGGTACCACCGCTCGACCGGGTCGAACCGGGGCGGAACCACCCACCCTTCCGGCGCGTTGGCGAATTGCCGTGCGACGGCGAGGTGGTCGAGTCGGAGGGCGGTGGCAGACATGCGTTCTCCTCGGCGAGGGCATACATAACCTATCGGCAAGATAGGTTTTACCACAGATCTTGACGACGTGGGACGGTTTCCTGGATCCGACGTGTCCCCCGAAAGAGGCTTAAGCGAGTTTGCCTCTTTCCTGACGGGATGCGAAGAACTGCTGTCCGCAATGTCGTGGACACGCTGCGTCGAACAAAGTGGCCGGTCTGTCACCGGAATGGACGACTGCCTCAGCCGTTACGGCAGAGTTCCTGGTCAGGACGTCCGTGGGCAATTGAGAAAGCTATATGGTGAGGCCGCCGCGGAAGTGGATGCGGCATCCCCCCGATGCACGAGGACGGACACGTGTTGAAGTCACGCCGCGGTCTGCTCGCCGCCGGCCTCACTCTCGCGGTGATCGGCGCGATCGGAGTCGCCTCCACCCTCAAGGCGGGGGCCGAGCAGATTCCGGGCGTGTCCGCGGCGACCACGGCTGCCACCGTCGCGGCCGCGCCCGCACTGAAGCCGCCGTCCAAACTGCCGTGGGGCACCAGGCCGCAGCAGGTCAAGCGGGGGCGGAACGGCGCGACGAGCAAGTCGCTGAAGACCGCCGGGCTCAGCGTCGCCGGGCCGGCCCAGGGGGACTCCGGTGGGCCCGAGGAGGAGTTCGCGCCGAAGGGTCGCAGCAACCGGTCGACCTACCTGCGGACTGCGAAGACCAGTGTGGTGCCGCCGGAGCCGTCCGCCGAGCCGTCGGCCTCCTCCGGCGGTGGTGACGACACGGTCAACTTCATCTACAACGTCGGCTCGCAGGCCGCCGTGTCGGACGGCGCCTACGTCAACCTGACGATCAACAAACCGAAGCTGGACCAAAGGGACTATCACACCCTCGCCGAGCTCGCTGTGCAGTCCGCGGACGGCAACCAGATCGTCGAGATCGGGTGGAACGTCGACCGCCTGGTGAACGGTGACGACGACCCGCACCTGTTCGTCTACCACTGGGTCAACCGGCAGACGTCCTGCTACAACGGCTGCGGTTTCGTGCAGTTCAGCAAGACCGTGATCGCCGGCGACACGCTCGCTGTCGACCAGCAGAAACGGTTCGGCATCCAGTACTACAACGATGCCTGGTGGGTGGCGTTCGACACCGAGTGGGTCGGCTACTTCCCGGCCAAGCTCTGGGGCGACATCGAGTTCACCAAGACCGGGCTCGTCCAGGTCTTCGGCGAGGTGGCCGCCTCCTCCGCCAATCCGTGCACGGAGATGGGCAACGGCAAGAAATCGAACGACAAGACCTCGGCCCGGATCGGCAGTGTGGCCTACCTCAACGGCCCGGATCCGAGCGTCACCGTGCGCAGCACCAGCGATTACTACACCGTCGAGCAACTGAGCCCGCGAACCTTCCGGTACGGCGGTCCCGGCGACTGCGCCACGGCCAGTCCGTCCCCCAGTTCTTCCCCCAGCTCTTGATCCACTGATCGCACCCTCGATGCCCGGTCCCTCGTTAGGGGCCGGGCATCGACGTTTTCCGGTTTCTTGCCCCCACCGTGAACCGGATCGCGTGCCACGATGTACATCCGGGTGGCCGGGCGGAACCCGAGGGGAGCTGGCGCCGATGAAGCGACGGGTGAGCCCCGACGAGCAACTGATGACCGCGCTCTACACGGAGCACTACGCAGTTCTGATCAATTTCGTCTCGCGATACGTCTCCGATCGGCACAAAGCCGAGGATCTGGTGCAGGAGACGTTGCTACGAGCGTGGAAGCACATCGACCACCTCGACCCCGAACCGGGCCGAACCAGGTCATACCTGCTCACCATTGCTCGTAACGTGGTGACCAACGCATGGCGGGCGGAACAGCGCCGGCCACGCCTGGTCTCCGACGAGACAGCGGTCAACTCCGTGCCGTCGGCAGACAATGTGGATCAAATGGTGGAGGGCTGGCTGGTCGCGGAAGCGCTGGAACGGCTCTCCCCGGAACATCGGGCGGTGATACAGGCCATGTATTACGAGGGGCAGAGCGTGGCCGACGCGGCACGCCGGCTCTCGGTGCCGGAAGGCACGGTGAAGTCGCGCGCCTACTACGCGGTTCGTGCGCTCCGCGCCGTCTTCGAGGAGATGGGCATGCTCCGGAGCGGGGGTGCGGCATGAGCAGACTTGCTTCTCGCGCCGGCACCCGGAAGGAGGTGACGGCATGAGTGATCTCGACGAGCACGACAGCCTGCACCGCTTGCTGGGCGGCTACCTCCTGGGTGGCCTGGACGAGGCCGACACCGACCGGCTCGACGCGCACCTGCACGACTGCGCCGAGTGCCGGGCCGAGCTGGACAGGCTCGCGCCTGTGCCGGACATGCTGCAACACCTGCCGGACGCCCGGCACCTGGGCGGTGATCTTCCGCCGCTCACTGTCGCTCCGGCCGCGCGGCCGAGTCCGCAGAACATCGAGAACCTGCTCAGCCGGATGCGAGCCGAGAAGACCAGAGAGAGCCGGGTCAGCCGGACGCGGTGGCTGGTCGCCGCGTCGGTGGCGGTGATCGCGGCCGGCGCCATCGGCTACGGCGTGATCGTCAACAACGGTGGCGGCGGTGGCACCCCGCAGAACCCGCCCGCCGCGGTGCAGCAGATCACCGCGAACTTCCAGGCCGCGGCCGGCAGCGGGATGACCGGTCAGGCGACGCTGGTCAAGAAGGCGTGGGGCGTTCAGGTCTCCCTCAACATGACCGGGATGTCCGGCAAGGCGCCGTTCTTCTGCATCGTCAAACGGGCCGACGGCAAGCAGGAACAGGCGGCGGTCTGGGGTGAGACGCCCGAGCACACCGCGAAGGTCGACGGCTCCAGCTCCTTCACGGCAACCGACGTGAAGGAAATCCTGATCACCGACGCCGACGGAAAAGCGCTCGGCAGCGCCACCGTCACCTGAGCAGAATCGGGGGCATGCCTGTCGATCTCCGCATGCCCCCGAAGCTCCGTCCCGGCGACCGGGTCGCGGTGCTGTCCCCGTCCTTCGCCGCGCCCGGCCTCTTCCCGGAGCGGCATGAGCAGGCGATGCGCCGCGTCCGCGACGTGCTCGGCCTGGAGCCGGTGGAGTTCCCGACCACCCGCCGGCTCGGCGCGACCCCGGCCGAGCGCGCCGCTGACCTGACCGCGGCCTGGGCCGACCCGTCGATCCGGGCGGTGTTCGCGACCATCGGCGGCGACGACCAGCTCACCGTGCTGCCGCACCTCGACCCGGCGGTGTTCCGGGCCGACCCCAAACCGTTCTTCGGCTTCTCGGACAACACCAACCTGCTCAACTGGCTCTGGGGCCACGGCCTCGCGGCGTACCACGGCGGGTCGACGATGATGCACCTGGCGCGTGGCGAGGGCGTCCAGCCGGTGCACCTCGCGACCCTCCGGGCGGCCCTCTTCGACGGCGGTGACCTGGTCATCGCGCCGGTCGACTCGTTCAGCGAGGAGGAGGTCGACTGGCACGAGCCCCGCGCGCTGACCGAGTCGGCGCCCGCGACGCCCAGCCCCGGCCGGGTCTGGCACCGTCCGGACACCGTCGTGAGCGCGCCGACCTGGGGCGGATGCCTGGACATCCTCCACTGGAACCTGGCCGCCGGCCGCTGGATCCGCCCGGCCGGCGACTACGAGGGCTGTGTGCTGCTGCTGGAGACGTCCGAGGAGATGCCGTCCGCCGAGGACGTCTTCCACATGCTCCGCAACTTCGGCGAACGCGGCCTGCTGCGGCAGTTCCCCGCCGTCCTCGTCGGCACGGCGAAAGCGACGCACTTCATGAGCCCGCGCCCGGTCCCGGAACGTCAGAAGTTCCGTGACGAGCAGCGCGAGGCGATCCTGCGGGCATTCGGCACGTACCACCCGTCCGCGATGATCGTCTTCGGTGTCGATTTCGGACACACCGACCCGCAGTACGTGCTGCCCCACGGCGGCCGGATCACTGTCGACGGCCCCGCCCGCACGATCACCGCCCACTACTCGTGACCCCGCAGAACACCGAAGATCAACTTCAAGATCGTCATGTCCCAGGTCCGCTGTGGTCCCTCTCCGCTGCTCCCGCGGGGACCCTTCCGGGCCTCGCAGGGCCGTGGCCGGCCCAGAACGCAAGGCCCTCCAGGGCGGCCTCCGTGGCGGGGCACGGTCACAGCAACAAACCCGTCCACAGCCGCGGTTGTTCTCGCGAGCGATTACGACCGTGAGCGCCAGCCGGTGCCGCGGCCTACGCCGGAGTCGAGGTGGTGCCGCGGCCGGGGTCTCGGCTGGTGCTCACGGTTGTCTTCGAGCGCGATTACGACCGTGAGTGCCAGCCGGTGCCGCGACGTGCGCCGGACTCCGGGTCACCGCGCGGCGGCGGGGTTCGGCTGGTTCTCCAGGGGTGCTTCACGACCGTGAAGCACCCCTGGAGAACCAGCCCTCGCACTTGGTCTAGGAGGGCTCTCCCGCTCGGGGCTGGACCGGCGGAGCGGCGGGGTCGCAGAAGGAGCGATTCGCGGACGGCTTCGGTGGGAGGCGGCCCGGGATGGCGAGGAACGCCGCGACCGCCCCCGCCGCCATCAGGCCGGCGCAGATCAGCATCGCGTTGCGGTAGACCGGTTGCAGCTGGGCAGACTCGGTCAGTGATCCCGTGCCCAACCCGGCGGCCAGCGGCAGGACCGCGACCGAGAGCAGCCCGGCGGCCCGGGCCACCGCGTTGTTGACGCCGGAGGCGATGCCGGCGTGCGCGTCGTCGAGGGCGCCGAGCGCCGTGGCGGTGAGCGGGGCGACGAGCAGGGCCAGGCCGAGCCCGAAGAGGATGACCGCGGGCAGGACCCGGGTCAGGTAGGGCGCGTCCTCGCCGATCATCGACATCAGCACCAGCGCCGCGCCGCAGAGCAGCGGGCCCACTGTCATCGGGATTCGCGGGCCGATCCGCTGGCCGAGAGCCCCGCCCCGGGCCGAGAGCAGCAGCATGATCACCGTGACGGGGAGCATGGCCAGGCCGGCCCGTAGCGCCGGATAGCCCGCCACCACCTGCAGATTGACCACGACCAGGAAGAACACGCCGCCGTTGGCCGCGTAGACCAGGAACGTCACCAGGTTCGCCCCGGTGAACGCGCGATGCCGGAAGATCTCCGGCGGCACCATCGGGTGCGGCGAGCGCAGTTCGGCGACGACGAACGCCGCCATCCCGAGCACGCCGGCGGCCAGGGGGATCAGCACGACGGGCGAGCCCGCGCCGTGCGCCGGCCAGGCGGTGAACCCGTACGTCAGACCGCCCAGCCCGGCGGCCCCGGTGAGCAGCCCGGCCACGTCGAAGCGGCGGGCGGCGCCCGGGTCGCGGGACTCCGGGACGTGCCGGGACGCGACCCACAGGACCAGCGCCGCAACCGGCACGTTGATCAGGAACAGGTATCGCCAGCTGCCGAACTCCAGCAGCCAGCCGCCGAGGAACGGCCCGAGCGCCCCGCCGACGCCGCCCAGCCCGGACCACGCGCCGATGGCCTTCGCCCGATCCTCCGGGACGAACGACGCCTCCAGGATCGCGAGCGCGCCGGGGGTGAGCAGCGCGCCGCCGATGCCCTGCAGGACCCGGGCCGCGATCAGCAGTTCGATGTTCGGCGCGACGCCGCAGAGCAGCGAGGCCAGCGCGAACCAGGTGACGCCGGCCATGAAGATCCGTTTACGCCCGAAGCGGTCACCCAGCGAGCCACCGACCAGGATCAGGGAGGCGAGCGAGAGCGCGTAGCCGTTGATCGTCCACTGCAGGCCGGCCGCTGACGCGTCAAGGCTTCGCCCCAGCTCGGGCAGGGCCAGATTGACCACGGTGGCGTCGACGAACGCCAGGCTCGAGCCCAGGACGGTGGCCAGCAGCACCAGGCGTCCGGCCGTGGTGCCGTACCGAACCGGATTCATGCGGCGACCCTACGCGGCGCCCGGTCCGCGCAGCCGATCAGGCCGAATGCCGGATCCGGAGATCTTCGTGACGGGTGAGCGGGGCCGGCGGCGCGGCGTGCCGGGCGGCGGCCAGGGCGGCGCGGGAGGCCGCCACCGAGCGGACCGCCCCGGTGCCGGGCCGGCGCAGCAGGTGGCCGAGCCGGGCGACCAGCTCGTCCCTGGCGAACGGCTTGCACAGGTAGTCGTCCGCGCCGGCGTGCAGCGCGTCGGTGATCCGGTCGCGGTGCACGTCCGCGCTGACCACCATGATCGGTAAGGATTCCAGGGCGGGATCACTGCGGATCCGGCGGCACAGCTCGATGCCGGACAAGCCGGGCATACGTACGTCGATCAGGGCGGCGTCGACACCACCGTGGGCCAGCACGTCGAGCGCGCCACCGGCGTTGTCAGCGGTGACGATCTGGTAGCCGAAGCGCCGCAGGGCGAGGGAGAGCAGATCACGGTGGTCGACCTCGTCGTCGGCGATCAGAACGGTGAACACGCGGACCTCCAGAGGTCGGGCTGCGACGTGCCTACTCCTGTTCGGCAACGGGGTGGAACCACTGAGCCCCCGTGAGGTCGAATGAGCCGGGAGGACGAATGATCAGACCGGCACGAGAATCAGACATTCCGGCGATGCAACGGATCGAGGTCGAGGCCGGGCGGATGTTCCTGGCACTGGGGATGGACGCGGTCGCCGGCGACGATCCGTTCCCCGCCGCCCACCTGCGGGAGTACGTGTCCACCGGCCGCGCCTTCGTCGCCGACGACGACGCGGGGCAGCCCATCGCGTACGCGCTGGTGAAGTGGGCCGACAGCACAGCGCACCTGGAGCAGGTCTCGGTCGATCCGGTCGCCGCGGGTCGCCGGCTCGGCGCGGCGCTGGTCGAGCGGGTCGTGACCTGGGCGAGGGAGCAGGGCTCGCCGGCGCTGACCCTGACCACGTTCGCCGAGGTCCCGTGGAACGCGCCGTACTACGAGCGCCTCGGATTCCGCCGGCTCGCCGGGGACGAGCTCACGCCGGAGTTGCGGGCGATCCGGGCCGAGGAGGCCGCGCACGGGCTGGACGTGTGGCCCCGTCTCGCGATGCGCCGTGACCTGTGACACGACATAGGGTGGAGTGATGCGCGCTGCCGTCTTCTCCGAGCCCGGTCCGGCCTCCGACGTCCTCGCGATCGTCGACCGTGGTCTGCCGCTGGCCGGCGCGGGCGAGGTCCGGGTCCGGATCGTGCTCTCCGCGGTCAACCCCACCGACACCGGCACGCGCGCCGGTCGTGGCGTGCCCGACGGTGTCGCCCCGCCGCGGGTGCCGAATCAGGACGGCGCCGGCGTCGTCGACGCGCTCGGCGAGGGGGTCAAGGGTCTCGAGGCGGGCGACCGGGTCTGGGTGTGGGACGCCGGTTACGGCCGGGCGAACGGCACCGCGCAGGAGTTCGTGGTGCTGCCCCGCCGCCAGGTGGTTCGGATGAACGACGACGTCCCGTTCGAGGTCGGCGCGGCCCTGGGCATCCCGGCGCTGACCGCGCACCGCTGCCTGACCGTGGCCGGCGACGGCCCGGCGCGGCTGGCACCCGGCGCGCTGGCCGGGCGCACCGTGCTGGTCGCGGGCGGCGCCGGCGCGGTCGGCAACGCCGCGATCCAGCTCGCCAAGTGGGCCGGCGCGACCGTGCTGACCACGGTGAGCAGCAAGGAGAAGGCGGAGCTGGCGAGCGCGGCCGGTGCCGACGTGGTGATCGACTACCGCGAGGAGGACGTGGCGGGGCGCATCCGTGAGGTCAGCAGGACCGGCCCGCACGTGATCGTCGAGGTCGACACCGGCAACCTCGAGCTCGACCTGGACGTGATCGCCCCGGGCGGCAACATCGCGATCTACGTGGCCGGCGAGGTCCGGGTGCCGTTCTTCACGGCGAACCTGAAGAACATCAGCCTGGATTTCGTGCTGACCTACACCACGACGCCGGAGGAGAAGGACAACGCGGTGGCCGCCGTCGCCGAGGCGGTGAACGCCGGCGCCTTCCGGGTCGGCGAGGAACACGGCCTGCCGATTCTCCGCTTCCCGCTGGACGGGGTGGCGCGAGCGCACGAGGCAGTCGAGAATCACGCCGTCGGCAAGGTGGTCATCGAGGTGACCGAGCCCTTGTCGGGTTAACCCTACCAACGGCTGGGCGGTCCGCAGGATCGGAACGGAGGGCGCCGATGCCTAGCGTGGAGGACATGACAATCTCGTACGCCGGTGCTCCGGCCGCCCCGACCATCGCCCCGGCCCGGCGCTACCTGCGTCAGCTGGGCGTCGACACGCAGTATGTGCTGCTCGGCTTCCCGCTCGGATTGATCACGCTGGTCCTGTGCATCACCGGTTTCGCGACCGGCATCGGCACCGCGATCATCTGGATCGGCCTGCCGCTGCTGGCCGGCTCGCTCGCCATGTCCCGCGGCTTCGCTCACCTGGAGCGGCTGCGGATCGGCCCGGTGCTGCGCCGCCGCATCCCGCATCCGCATTACCGCGCGTCGAAGTCGCAGAGCTGGGTCGGCAAGATGTTCAGCCCCCTCGCCGACGGCCAGTCCTGGCTGGACCTGGTGCACGGCATCTTCCGATTCATCCCGAGCACGATCGCGTTCTGTTTCGTCTTCACCTGGTGGGTCGGGACGCTGGGCGGCCTCACCTACGCCGCGTGGGACTGGGCGTTGCCGCACCCGCCGGAGAACCAGGATCTGCCCGAGCTGCTCGGCTTCGACGACACGGCGCTCATCCGGGTCACGTTCTACCTGGTCATGGGCCTGTTCTTCGCGGTCACCCTGATCCCGGTGGTGCGCGGCTCCGCGCTGCTGGAAGCGCAGTTCGCCCGGGGCCTGCTCACCGGGGTCGACGAGCTGCGCCAGCAGGTGGCCGACGCGAACGCCGCCCGCGACACCGCGCTGGGTCAGAAGGCGGCCGCGGTCTCGGCCGAGGCGACCGCGCTGCGCAAGCTGGAGCGCGACATCCACGACGGGCCGCAGCAGCGCCTGGTCCGGCTCGCGATGGATCTGGGCCGCGCCGAGCAGCAGTTCGCCACCGATCCGGAGCTGGCCCGGGCCACCGTCGCCGAGGCGCTCAGCCAGACCCGGGAGACGCTGGACGAGTTGCGGGCGCTGTCCCGCGGGATCGCCCCGCCGATCCTGGTGGACCGTGGCCTGCAGGCGGCGCTGACCGCGCTGGCCGGCCGCTGCACCATCCCGGTGGACCTGGACGCCCCGGTCTTCGAGCGGCTGAACCCGGCGGTCGAGTCGACGGCGTACTTCGTGGTCGCCGAGGCGCTGACCAACGTCGCCAAGCACAGCCACGCCAGCGAGGTGCAGGTCAGCGTGCAGCGGATCACCACCGGCCTGCTGGTGACCGTCGCCGACGACGGGGTGGGCGGCGCGAGCCTGGCCAAGGGGCACGGCCTGGCCGGCCTGGACGATCGGGTCAAGGCGGCCGGCGGGGTGCTGGCCGTGGAGAGCGCCGAGGGCGAAGGGACCCGCCTGACAGCGGCACTGCCGCTCTGACAGAGTGGCCGCATGCGAGTGGTTATCGCCGATGATGCGGTCCTGTTGCGCGAGGGCTTGATCCGGCTCGTCGAGGAGAACGGTCACACCGTGGTGGCGGCCGTCGGTGACGGGCCGTCCCTCGTCGACGCGGTCGTCGAGCATCGTCCGGACGTCTCCATCGTGGACGTCCGGATGCCGCCGTCGCACACCGACGAGGGCCTGCGCGCCGCGGTGGAGGCGCGCAGCCGGGTGCCGGGCAGTCCGATCCTGGTGCTCTCGCAGTACGTCGAGGTCTCGTACGCCGATGATCTGCTGGCCGATCGCCGAGGGGCGGTCGGCTATCTGCTCAAGGACCGGGTGTCGCTGGTCGCCGACTTCCTGGACGGCCTGCGCCGGGTCGCCGAGGGCGGCACCGTGCTCGACCCCGAGGTGGTCGGCCAGCTGCTGGTCCGGCGCCGGCGTGACGATCCGCTGCGCAGTCTGACCCCGCGCGAGCGTGAGGTGCTGAGCCTGATGGCGGAGGGGATGTCGAACACCGCGGTCGCCCGCAAGATGGTGGTCACCGAGGGTGCGGTGGAGAAGCACGTCCGGAACATCTTCACCAAACTCAATCTGCACCAGGACGAGGAGCAGCACCGTCGCGTCCTCGCGGTGCTGGCCTACCTCCAGACGTAGGGTTATCCCCACCCCTGTTGGGGGGCTCACCTGATTCAAACCGATCGCTGCGATCCATAGCGTTTCCAGGCATGGAGCACAGGGGGAAAGTCAAAGGGATCGCGCCTCGGGTCGCGATCTGGAGCGCCCGCCACCGAGCGCTCGCGATCTTCGGATGGATCGCTTTCGTGGTCGCCGCCACCGTTCTCAGTGGTGTGCTGGGCAGCCTCGCGGCGTCGAACGCGGAGCAGGGCAACGGTGATTCCGGCCGGGCCGAGAAGATCGTCGAGGGGGCGGGCTTCCCGGAGCAGCCGGCCGGCGAGATGGTGCTGATCCAGAACCGGTCCGGCGCCGATCGGGCGGCCGCCACCACGCAGCTCACGAAGGCGCTGTCGGGGCTGAGCGACGTCACCGGCGTGCAGGACCCGATCCAGTCGCCGGACAACCGGTCGACCCTGATCACCTTCCAGGTCAAGGGTGACCCGGAGACCGCGAAGGACCGGGTCGGCCCGGCACTGGACGCGGTGGCGAAGGCGCAGACCGAGCACCCGGAGCTGTTCATCGCCCAGGGCGGTGACGCCAGCGGCGACAAGCTGATCGGCGACGAGCTCGACGAGGGGCTCGCCCGGCTGTCGATGCTCTCGATCCCGGTCACGCTCGGCATCCTGCTGGTGGCGTTCGGCGCGGTGGTGGCCGCGCTGCTGCCGGTCGGCCTGGCGGTGACCGCGGTGATCGCGGCGATCGGCCTGATGGCCGCGTTCAGCCGCCTGGCGCCGACGGTCGACGCCACGTCCCACGTGATGCTGCTGGTCGGCCTCGCCGTCGGCGTGGACTACTGCCTGTTCTACATCCGCCGGGAGCGCGACGAGCGTCGCAACGGCGCCGATCCGGAGCGGGCGCTGATGATCGCCGCGCAGACTTCCGGCCGCTCGATCTGGGTCTCCGGGCTCACCGTGATCGTGGCGATGGCTGGCATGTTCCTCACCCACGACACCACGTTCGTCAGTTTCGGTCTGGGCACCATCCTGGTGGTCACCACCGCGGTGCTGGGCTCGCTGACGGTGCTCCCGGCCCTGTTGTCGGCTCTCGGCGACCGGGTCGACGCCATCAAGATCCCGGGGCTCTACCGGCGTCGCAGCGACGGCCGGTTCTGGGGCGGGCTGCTCAAGGTCGTGCTGGCCCGGCCGCTGATCTCGGTGCTGGTCGCGGTGGCGGCACTGGGCGCGCTCGCGGCCCCGGCACTGGACCTGAGAACCAAGGCGGAGGGCATCGACGACCTGCCGCACGACGCGCCGATCGTCCAGGCGTACAAGGCGATCGGTGAGGCGTTCCCGAGCAAGACCACGCCGGCCCGGGTGGTCGTGCAGAGCGGCACGGTCAAGAGCGACGAGTTCCAGCAGGCGCTCACGACCTTCCGTGCCCAGGCGAAGGCGAGCGGTCAGCTCGTCGAGCCGATCGACGTCGAGATCAACCCGGCCGGCACGGTCGCGGTGGTCTCGGTCGGCCTGCAGGGCAAGGGCGACGACAGCGCGGCGATGGCCGCCCTCGACACGCTGCGCGGCCGCATCGTGCCCGCCACGTTCGGTGCCCTGCCCGGCGCGACCGCCCTGGTCTCCGGCGAGACCGCGTCGAATGCCGACTTCAACGAGCAGCTCGACGAGAGCCTGCCCTGGGTGTTCGGCTTCGTGCTGGGGCTGGCGTTCCTGCTCCTGCTGGTCTCGTTCCGCTCGGTCGTGATCGCGATCACCGGGGTCGTGCTCAACCTGCTCTCGGTGGCCGCCGCCTACGGCATGCTGGTCTACGTCTTCCAGTACGGGCACTTCGAGAAGCAGCTCGACTTCGTCTCCAGCGGTGGGATCACCAACTGGATGCCGCTGTTCCTCTTCGTGATCCTGTTCGGCCTGTCGATGGACTACCACGTCTTCGTCCTCAGCCGGATCCGTGAGGGCTACGACCGCGGTCTGGACACCCGAGCCGCGGTCCGTGAGGGCATCGGCCGCACGGCTGGCGTGATCACCAGCGCGGCAGTGGTGATGGTGGCGGTGTTCTCGCTCTTCGCGACGCTCCCGCTGAACTCGACGAAGCAGCTGGGCGTGGGGCTGGCGGCCGCGGTGCTGCTGGACGCCACGATCGTCCGGGCGGTGCTGCTCCCGGCCGTGATGGCGATGCTGGGCCGGGCGAACTGGTGGCTTCCCAGCTGGCTGCGGTGGCTGCCGGAGATCGCTCACGACGTGGAGCCGGCCGTCGAGCCGGTGCAGGCGGGACGTCCGCTGACCCCGGTCGGCTGAGGTCCGCGGTCTCGGTCCGGGTGCGCTTCGCACCCGGGCCGCACTGCTTCCGGCGTACGGGGAATCGGGGTTGAGGGTGAAGCGCGAAGCGCCATGCCGCGAGGGTCGGATTTCCACGGCGCAAGATCGTCGCCTACAGTGGACGCTGAAACCGCTCAGGCACAGGTCAACAGGCATTTACATCGTCTGTTTCAGGTCGTTTCACGCGATCGGTGGATCTGTCCCGAGCGCCCGGAACCGGCCGGGGAGGACGCCGCCACGTCCCCCCGGCCGCCCGCGCGATAGCGTGACCGCACATGGATCTCGACGTGGACCGCCGTGCCCTGGCCGTCGTCGCGGCCGGTGGGGTGCTCGGCGCGCTGGCCCGCTACGGCATCGGCGTCGCCTGGCCGCACGCGCCGGCCGAGTTCCCCTGGGCGACCTGGTCGATCAACGTCTCCGGGTGTTTCCTGATCGGCGTGCTCTACACGCTGCTCGCCCGTTTCCGCGGCGGTTACCGGCTGACCAGGCTCTTCCTCGGCACGGGCG
This sequence comes from Actinoplanes cyaneus, assembly GCF_016862095.1. Lineage (GTDB taxonomy): Bacteria > Actinomycetota > Actinomycetes > Mycobacteriales > Micromonosporaceae > Actinoplanes > Actinoplanes cyaneus. The sequence goes on along the minus strand of NZ_BOMH01000047.1, from coordinate 25,426 downwards.
TCCTCGGCGGCTTCACGACGTTCTCGACCGCCGAGGTCGACGTGCAGCGCGGGGCACCGGTGGTCTACCTGGCGGCGACGATCGTCGGCGCGTTGCTGGCGGTCTGGGCGGGCAGCACGCTCGTCTCGGCGGCCTGGAAGCGGTCGTGATGGTCGTCCCGGCCGGACGTGAGCGCGCCGCGACGATCGCCTCGGCGGGACCTGAGCGCACAGCGACGATCGCCTCGGCAGGGGAGCAGCGCTCATGACGGTGCTGTTCGTGGCACTCGGCGCGGCGATAGGGGCGCCCCTGCGCTACCTCACCGACCGTTACGTTCAAGCGCGTTACGGCACCGGTTTCCCGTGGGGCACCCTCGCGGTGAACGTGGCCGGGTCGCTCGTGCTGGGCCTGGTGCTCGGGATGCGGCTCCCGTCCGGTCTGACCGCGCTGATCGGGACCGGGTTCTGCGGGGCGCTGACGACGTATTCGACGTTCTCCTGGGAGACGTTGACCTTCGCCCGGCAGGGAGAGCAGGCGAAGGCCTTCGCGTACGTGCTGGTCAGCGTCTTGGCCGGGTTGGGCGCCGCCACCTTGGGCGCCATCCTGGCCGCCACTGTCTGAAGCGCCGTGCCCACTGGTTCCCCGGGAGGTCCCAGCCCGGCTGAGCCCCCCATCCGAGCCAGGGTCAGGACTTCTCCGAGGCCGGCGGCGTGGCAGATAGCGCAGCGTTCTCCGAGGCCGGCGGTGCGGCGGACAGCGCGGCGGCTGCCGGGGCCGGCGGGGTGACGGACAGCGCGGGGCTTCCCGAGGCCAGCAGATCGTCCATCGCGGCCGCGGTCAGGGGCTCCGCGAAGTAGTAGCCCTGTCCCAGCTCGCAGTTGCCGTCCGCGAGCTCGCTCAACTGCTCCACGTGCTCGATCCCCTCGGCGATCGTGGAGAGCTGCAACGCCTGCCCGAGCTGGATGATGCCGAGGGTCAGCGCCGCGGCGGCCGGCATGTCCCCGATGTCGTCCACGAACGACTTGTCGATCTTGATGATGTCGACCGGGAAGTTCCGCAGGTACGCCAGCGACGAGTACCCGGTCCCGAAGTCGTCGATCGCCAGCCGCACCCCGAGCGCCTTGACCGCTTCGAGCCGCCGCAGCGTCTCCGGCCGATGATCCACGAGCAGCGACTCGGTCAGCTCGATGATCAGGCATTTCGCCGGCAGCCCGCTCTCCTGGAGGGCGGACGAGACCAGTTGCGGAAGGTCGGCACGCTCCAACTGGACCGCGGAGAGGTTCACACTCACGGTCAGCGGTGTGTCCTCGTCACGCTGAGCGTTCCACCGGGCCGCCTGCCGGCACGCCTCGCGCAGCACCCACTCGCCGATCGGCACGATCATCCCGGTTTCCTCGGCGAGCGGGATGAACTCCATCGGCGGGATCATCCCGCGCTCCGGGTGCTGCCAGCGGACCAGTGCCTCCAGCCCGGAGATCTCCTGGGTGCGCAGCCGCACGATCGGCTGGAACCGCAGCTCGAACTCGTGCCGCAGCACCGCCCGGCGCAGGTCGGCCTCCATCTCCAGGTGTTTCTGGAACGAGGCGCGCATGGCCGGGTCGAAGACGGCCAGCTGGTCCTTGCCGTGCTTCTTGGCCTCGAACACGGCCAGGTCCGCGCGGACCAGCAGGTCGTCCGCGTCGGTGCTGCCGGCTTCCGCCCAGGCCACGCCGATGCTGCAACTCGCGTAGAGCTCCCGCCCGTCGAGGGTGAACGGCTCGCGGAGCGCGGCCACGATCCGCCGTGCCACCGGCACCGCGATCTCGAGCCCGGGGACGTCGGGCAGCAGCACGGCGAACTCGTCGCCGCCGAGCCGGGCCGCGGTGTCCCCGCCGCGCAGGCAGTCGCGCAGCCGGTCGGCCACCGCGGTCAGCAGCCGGTCGCCGATCGCGTGCCCGAGCGAGTCGTTGACCACCTTGAAGCGGTCCAGGTCGATCAGCAGCGCGGCAACCCCGCTGGAGCCCGTCGTGGCCAGCGCGTTCTCCATCCGGGTGGTGAAGAGCGAGCGGTTCGCCAGGCCGGTCAGCGAGTCGTGGAACGCGTGGTTCATCTCCCGCAGCGTGCGGGCGTCGGTGATGGCCAGGCTCACGTGCTCGGCGAACGCCAGCAGGATCTCCTGAGAGGCACGATCCCATTCGCGTACGCCGTGGAAGGAGCCCACGAACAACGCGCCGACCACCACGTCGTCCTCGTGCACCGGAACCGCCATCACGCTGCGCAGCTGGGACCGGACGATCTCCGGCACCGCGATCGGCGAGTTCGCGTAGTCGTCGACGGCGACCAGCTCGTTGCCCATCATCGCGAGCCCGGCCACCCCGAGCGAGGCAACCGGCATCGACTGCATGCGTTGCACGCCCTCGTCGGAGACGCCCCGGCTGGAGATCAGGCTGGTCCGGTTCGGGTCGTCGAGGTCGAGCACGGTCAGCCCGGACAGTTCGACGTCGAGCAGCTGGGCCGCGCTCGCGGTGATCTGGTCGAGGATCCGGCGCAGCGGCTCGCGCCGGGCGATGGCCCGCTGCACCGCGCTGAGCTCGTCGAAGAGCTGCTGGCGGCGCTGCAACGAGTTGATCAGGGTCTCGTTCTCGGCGGCCTGGCGGCGCTCCACCTCGATCAGGTGCAGCGCCTGCAGGCTGAGCTCGAGCACGCGGGCCATGCCGCGGAGGAGGCAGACCTCTTCCACGGTGAACGGCGTTTCGCGGCCGAGCACCAGCACGCCGGGGGTGACCCCGCCGAGGTGGGCCAGGGTGACCGTGTACGGACGGTCGTCGACCTGGAAGGTCGAGCGCCGGCCGGCCGCGATCTCGGTCAGGGCGTATGCCGGGATGCGCTCGACCGGCAGGCCGACCGCCGCCACGGCGCCGCCGTCGACCATCAGCACCGCGAGGTCGGCGTCGAGCGCGCGCACCGCGCATTCGACGGCAGCATGCTGGGCGGCAGCCTCATCGGGCCGATCGGCTACGACGGCGAGGAACTCCGTCAGTTGCTGGGTGGCGAGCACAACGTTGCAGTCGGCCACCGTCCAGCGCAGTTGAGGAATTGCAACCGGCGCGCGTCCGGGTCGAGGAGTGCTGTGCCAATCTGGTCACGAGCGGTCATTATTCCGTCACTCATGGTTGTCATGTCCGGTTCGGTGCGCCTGAATAGAGTCCGTGGCCACCCTTGACGAACCACCGCACGCGGAGCCGGCCGGGCTCGCCCACGGTCGTCTCGGCGCCGGCAACGCCGCGTTCCTCGGCGCGGCCGCGGCCACGCCGATCGCCACTGTGGTCCTGGTCATCCCGCCGGTCCTGGCCGCCGGCGCCGGGCCGCTGGCGGCACTCGCGGTGGCCGCCGTCGCGGTCGTCCTGTTCCTTTTCGGTACGCCGTACGCCGCCATGATCCGGCGCATGCCGAGCGCCGGAGCGGCCTACCCCCAGGTGGCCCGCGGTCTCGGACGGCCCGCTGCGCTGACCGCCGCGTGGCTCGCGCTCGCCGGTTACCACGCCATCCAGCTCGGCCTCTACTCGCTCGCCGGTCAGGCCGCCGCGCCCCTGCTGCACGGCTGGCTCGGGGTGGCCGTGCCGTGGTGGGCGGTGGCGGCCGGGTGCTGGGCGGTGGTCGCGCTCGCCGGCACGCTGCGGGTCGAGTTCGCCGCCGCGGTGATCGCCGTCCTGGCCGTCGCCGAGGCCGCGGTGCTGACCGGCCTGGCCGGTGCGTTCGTGGTGCGGCCGGCCGGCGGGCGGATCGCGACGAGCACGTTCCTGCCCGGCGACCTGTCCGCGATCGATCGTCCGTTGCTGGGTCTGCTCCTCGCCGTGGTGGTGCTGGCGTTCGCCGGGTTCGAGACCACCGCGGTCTGCTCCGAGGAGGGCCGCGACCCGCACCGCACCGCCGGCCGTGCTGCCCGGATCGCGATCCTGCTGCTCACCGTCCTGCTCGCCGGGGTCACCTGGAGCATGATCGTGGCCGCCGGCCCGCGCGGGGTCGCCGGTCGGGCCGCCGCTCGCGGTCCGGAGCTGATCTTCGCGCTGGCCGACGACCGGCTGGCCCCGTGGGCGGTCACTATCGGCAGGGTGGTGCTGGTCACCGGGCTGCTCGCCGGGATTCTCGCCGTGCACCACGTGCTCGCCCGGTACCTGTTCGCTCTCGGACGGGAACGGGTCCTTCCCGCCGTACTGGGCAATGTCTCGCACCGGACCCGCGCGCCGCGCGCCGCCTCCCTGACCCAGTCGCTGGTCGCGGGCGCCTCCCTGCTCGGCGCGGTGCTGGCCGGAGGCGGGGCGTCGGTGCGGACGGCTCGGTGGCTGACCGTGGGCGGCAGCCTTGCCGTTCTGGTGTTGTTGCTGCTCACGGCGGTGGCCGCGCTCCTGCACCTGAACCGGGTGCCGGGGCGAGAAAACCTGTGGAGCCGGTTCCTGGCGCCCGTCCTGTCCACCGTGTCGCTCGGGGCGCTGCTCTACCTGGCGTTGCTCAACCTTCCCGAGCTGCTGGGGGTGCCGTCCGGATCGCCGTGGGTGCTGGTGGTGTCGGGCGGGCTCGGCGGGTGCCTGGTGGCCGGTTGCGTTCATGCGCTCGTGCTGCGGTCGGCACGGCCGGTCCGATACGCGGGCATCGGCCTGGGCGGCGCCGCGCTGGTGATCACGCCGTCCCGCCCCCGGCCGGACGCCGACGCCCGGAACAGCGCAGACCCGTGGCCGTGGAACACGCCGGCGGTCACCCCGGACGCGCCCGTTTCCGGCGGATCCGATTCCGGCCGGCTCGCGAAGGTGCCGCGGCAACGCACGCCCGGAGCCCATCGGCCCGAGCGGGTGCACCCGGAGGTCAACGGCTGACCCGGCGGTCAGTCCGGTTCCGCCGCCAGCGGGACGGCGCTGCCACGGATCAGCCCGAGCTGCACCGGCTGACGCGACAGCATCCCGTCGAGCATCCAGTCCGCCGCCACCCGAACCCGGTTACCCGGCATCGACATCAAGTGGTAACCCCTGGTCACCGCCTTGGCCGCGGCCCCGCCCAGCGGCACCCCGAACGGATCAGCGGCCGCCGACCAACCCCCGAGATCAACCACGAAACCGAGATCCCGATGCCGGTACGGTCGCCGCCGCCCCTGCCCGTAGGACGCCGCCACGTTGCCGGCCACCAGCCGCCCCTGCCGCACCGCGTGCTGCGCCGTCATCCCGGTCAGCGCGCCCGGGTGCATCACGTCGGGCACCGCCGCGGCGTCCCCGCAGGCGAAGACGTCCGGACGGCCGGGCACGTTGAGGAACTCGTCGACGACCAGCCGCCCGTCCCGGGTGGCCAGCCCCAGGCCGGCGACCAGCGGCTCCGGACGCACCCCGACGCACCAGACCAGCGTCTTCGTCGGCACGCTCTCGCCGTTGGAGAGGCGCACCGCGTCGGAGCCCGCGTTCGCCACGCCGGTGCCGGTCAGCACGCGCACGCCACGATGGCGGAGCACCTCCGCGGCCGTACGCGAAAGCCGGGGGTCAAGGGTCGGAAGCACCCGATCCGACGTGTCCAGGATCAGCCACCGCGGCGACAGCGAACGCCCGGCGGCCAGCGCTGCGGTGAACAGCGCTCCCTGCGCGGCCACCTCGGTCCCGGTGTAACCGGCTCCCGCCACGACGAACGTACACCTGGCCTGACGTTCCAACGGATCGTCGGACTGCGCCGCCAGCTCGATCTGCCGGGTCAGGTGGTCACGCAGGTAGAGGGCCTCCGCGATGCCCCGGAAGCCATGGGCATACTCGGTCACGCCGGGCACCGGCAGCAGCTTGTTCACACTGCCCAGGGCGAGCACCAGCCGGTGATACCCGATGACGCCACGCCTGCCCTCCGGGTCGGCCCACTCGACGGTACGGGCCTCCAGGTCGAACGCGCCGGCATGCCCCAGCAGGACCCGCACCCCGGGCAGCGTCAGCGGCACCGAGATCCGCCGCGGCTCCAGCAGACCGGTCGCGACCTCCGGCAGCAACGGCAGATACAGGAAGTAGTCGGTCGGGTTCAGCAGGACGATCTCGGCCCGCCCCCGGGCGATGCGTGTCAACCGCCGGGCCGCGGTGTACCCCGCGAAGCCGGCGCCGACGATGACGATCCGCGGACGTGGCATGCGGAACAGCCTGCCACCGGCACAAACCCTCGCGACGAAGTTGCCGAAAGTTGACCGGCGAAGTGGCACGATCGAAGGCGATGACCGCGACCGGGGCTCCGGCGGCGGCGCCGCCGGCGACCGGCCCACCTCGACGGTGGCGCCGGGGACCGCTGGTGGCCGTCGTGATGACAGTCGTGCTCGGCGCCGAGCTGATCCTCGGCTGGCCGGCCCTGCGACAGGCCTTCACCCAGCTCCGCGCCCCGCACTGGGGCTGGGTCGGCGTGGCGCTGATCGCCGAGATCGTGTCGATGGGCACCTACGCGCGGATGCAGCGCGCCCTGCTGCGCGGCGCCGGCACCAAGGTCAGCGTGCGCCGCCACGTCGCCATGGCCTACGCCGCGCACTCGTTGAGCGTGACCCTGCCCGGCGGGCCGGTCTTCTCCACCAGCTTCAACTTCCGGCAGATGCGACGGTACGGCGTGTCGTCCGCCGAAGCCTCCTGGTGCATCGCCCTGAGCGGTGTCCTCTCCACCGGCGCCCTGATCCTGGTCGGTTCCGTCGGCGGCCTGCTGGCCCGCAACACCGGCAGCTGGCGGTCACTGGCCGGCTATGCGGCCGGGGCGGTCGCGGTGACCGCCGCGGTCCGGCTCCTCGCCGGGCATCCGCTGTGGCTGGAACGGCCGGTACGCGCCCTGCTCGGCGGCGTCAACCGGGTACGCCGCCGGCCCCCGGAACACGGCGCGGACCGGTTGTTCGGCTTCGTCACGCAGTTACGGGCGATCCGGATCCATCGCGGGCACTTCGCCGTGGCGGTGCTGCTGGCCTGCGCCAACTGGCTGTTCGACGCACTGTGCCTGTGGGTCTGCTGCGTGGCCGTGGGAGCCGATCGGATCACGCCGGTGCACCTGCTGATCGCGTACTGCGCGGGGATGGCCGCCGCCAGCGTGCCGGTGGTCCCCGGCGGTCTCGGCGTCGTCGACGGTGCTCTGGTGCTCGGGCTGGTGGCGGGCGGACTGACGAGTGCCAGCGCGGTCGCGGCGGTAGTGCTCTACCGGGTGATCAGTTTCGGCTTCATCATCGGCGCGGGGTGGTTGGTGTGGCTGCTGCTGAGGCGCCGAGCACGGGACAGCGCGGAGGCGCCGAGCAGGGACGGGCATGAGGCGCCGAGCACGGGCGCCGGAGCCTGAGGCACCGAGCACAGGACGGGCCTGAAGCGCCGAGCACAGGACGGGCCTGAAGCGCCGAGCACGGGCGCCTGAAGCGCCGAGCACAGGACGGGCCTGAAGCGCCGAGCACGGGCGCCTGAAGCGCCGAGCACGGGCCGGCGACTGAGGCAAGTTGTCCACAGCGGCGCGTTGTCCACAGGCCGCCGGCATGATCTCGAGATCTGAGGCGACAATGACGGCAGAGGAGGTGGCCCCCCATTGGGAGGGTGGGTTCTGCCTGGTGGCCCTCGATCAGGTGCGCTCCTCCGGGCGGATCGGCGCCTCGTTCCCCCTGCGCCCGAACATCTTCCACCCCCGTTTCTTCTTCTCCACCACGGGCGCGGCGACCCCGTTGAGGATGTCGAGCCGCTGCCGCGCCACCGGGTTGTTCGGCTCCAGCCGCAGGGACGTGGTCAGCGCCTGCCGCGCCTGGTCGACGTGCCCGAGCGCGGCCAGCGCCACCCCGTGCGTGAAGTAGTAGTGCGCTTCGTTCGGGTCCAGGCCGATCGCCGTACGCGCGGCCTGTTCGGCATCGGCGAGCTGGCGGTCGGCGGCGAGCAGCGCCCACGCCACCCGGTCGTGCCAGAGCGGGTTCTTGGGCTCGACGATGACGGCACGGTAGGCCATCGACATCGCCTCGTCGTGCTTGCCCTGCAGGGTGAGCGCCCGGCTGGCGATGGCGAGCGGGCGCGGGTCCTCCGGGGCCAGCTCGATCGCCCTGTGCGCGGCGGCGAGCGCCGGTTCGACCTGGTCGAGGGCGAGGCGGATACGGGCCATCAGGATCCAGCCGGCCGGGGTCTGCGGGTTGCCGGCCAGGACCGGTTCGAGCATGGCGGCGGCTTCGGCCGGCTGCATGTTCTCGAAGAGGGCGGCGGCCCGGGCGACCGCCATGTCGGCCGGGTCGGCGAAGGCACGCTCGGCCACGCCGGGATAGGGGGGCGGCGCGACGGCAGCGGGCGGGGGAAACGCGGCGGCGGTGGGGACCAGGTCAGTCATCGGGCCGCTCCGGGTAGCCAGGGGACAGGGCTCACAACGGACACTTCGGCACCCGGCGGCGATTTGTTAGGTAATACCGCTTAAACCCGGGGAACCATCGAGGTGAGCAGCCGCACCGCGAACCCGGCCAGGCTCGCCACCCCGAGCAGGACCGGCAGCCAGCCGGCCGGCGCCACGGTCGCGACCAGCAGCAGGGCGAGGGCCAGGGCCGCCGCCGAACTCGCGGCCCGTTGCCGGCTCACCACTTCCCTGAGGTACGACCGCAGCACCGGGTCGAGACGGGCGAGAAAGTAACCGGCGTATCCGGCCGGGGCCAGCGCCGCCGTCGCGGCCAGTGCACGGGCCCACCCCGCCGAGTCGTCCGAGACCCGCCAGCCCAGGTACGCGAAGACCACCATGATGATCGCGGTGTAGACCAGGAACTGCCGCAGCGCCGCGTCGAGCAGGTGCCGGCTCGCCTCCTGCCGTGGGTCCGCCCGCAGCGCCGCGACCAGCCCGGTCACGCCGCGGGCCAGGCGTCGCAGCGCGAACGGGTTGCGGTGCACCACGTCGAAGGCGGCCAGCTCGTGCCGGGCGATCGCGTTCTCCGGGTCGATCCGCAGCGCGTCGTGCAACGCCTGCCGCGCCCGGTCGGGCAGGTTGAGCTGTTTCATCACCATCGCGTACGTGATCCGGAAGTCCGCCTCGTCCGGGCCGAGCCGCACCGCCTCGCGGGCCGCGTGTTCCGCCTCCACCGCGCGTTGTCCCTGCTCCATCAGGGCCCAGGCGAGCCGGTTGTGCCGGTACGGGTTGTCCGCCTGCCGGGCCACCGCGGCCTGCGCCATGGCGATCGCCTCGTCGTGGCGCCCGAGCGCGGTCAGTGTGCGGCTGAGCGCGGTGAGCGCCTCAGCGGACCCGGGTGCGTGCTGCACGGCCCGTGCCGCCACCTCGTGGGCCAGTTCCGGTTTCTCCAGGGCGAGCTGCGCGTGGGTCATCAGCACGAGCGCGGTCACGTGGTCCGGCTCGGCGGCGAGCACCGGGCCGAGCAGGTCGGCGGCCGCCCCGGCTTCACCGCGTTGCAGCTGGAGGCGGGCCAGCGCGATGGGCTGGCTCACGCGTGCCCGCCCGGCTGCCATCCGCCGGAGTGTGCCCGGTCGTGCGGCTCCTGCGCGGGGACGGTGGCGTAGGCGCGGACCGGGAAGCTGCCGAACCCGGCGATCCGCGGCGGGACGGCGGTGAACCGGGCGCCGTGCACGGGCAGCACCGCCAGGTTGGTGAGGTGCTCGACGATCGGGATGCCGGCGGCCAGCAGCAGGCTGTGTGCCGGCCGTTCGCCGCGGGCCTGCGCCGAGATGTCGTCGAGGTTCACGGCGTCGATGCCGACCACTGCCGCGCCCCGGTCCACCAGGTCCTGTGCGCCCTCGCGGGTCAGGTAGGGCGCGTCGGTCACGTAGTCCTTCGTGGCCCAGTGCCGGTCGCCGCCGGTGTGCAGCAGCACCGCCCGCCCGGCCACGTCCACCCCGGCGAGGGTCTCGGGGGTCACGCCGCGGGGGCCGCCGATCGCCCGGACCACCACGGCCGGGACCTCGGCGAGGCGTTCCAGGGGCAGGCCGGCCAGGTCGGCGGCGTCGGCGTAGCGGTGGAACGGGCTGTCCACGTACGTCCCGGTGTTGCCGACCATGGTGATCCGGTCGATGGCGAACTCCGTGCCGGGCGCGTACCGGTCGCGCGACTCCGACCGGGTCAGGTGCTGACGCAGCTGCGGGGCGGGCAGACCCGGGTAGGTGATCAGCCCGTCCCGGATGACATGGCTGAGCTCGACGAACCTCGTACGCGAAACGGGTCTTTGCAGGGGAATGTGTGGCTCGCCGAAGACTCTGACACCGCTCAGCCGCGCCCGTTCGACGGGACGCGGCGCCAGCAGATCGACGAGACGCTCGGTGATCTCCGCCTCGGTGACGTCGGCGTGCGGGACGTCGACCTGGAACCGCCGCGCGTTCAGGTCACCCCCGTCGGCGAAGGTGACCTCGGCGTCGAACTCGGCCCGGTACCGCAGCACAGCGCCTCCCTGGAAGGAGCTGGAAAGATCAGGACAGGCCGATCACGCCCTCGACGATCAGCCAGATGCCGAAGATAGCGAACAACGCGGCCGCGCCCCACTTGATGATGTGCTCGGGAAGGTGACGGCCGAGCAGCCGCCCGACGAGGATGGCCAGCGCGTCGGCGGCCACCATGCCGATCGTGGAGCCGATCCAGGTGGCGACCCAGCCGTGCTGGGTGGCCAGCGTGATCGTCGCCAGCATGGTCTTGTCACCCAGCTCGGCGAGGAAGAAAGCGCCGCCGACAGCGAGGATCGCGGAGCCGGTGGAGCGTTCGGCCTTGCTCTTCTCGTCGTCGGTCAGCTCGTCGCCGCGCAGTGTCCAGGCGCCGAAGGCGAGGAATGCGACACCGGCGATCAGCGAGATCCAGTCGGTGGGGATGGCGGCGCCCAGGCCGTACCCGATGCCGACCGAGACCAGGTGGACCAGCGCGGTGGCGACGGTGATGCCGATCAGTGTCGGCGCCAGCTTGAATCGGGTGGCGAAAGTCATCGCCATGAGCTGGGACTTGTCGCCGAGCTCGGCGACGAAGATGACCGCGAAGCTGAGGCCCAGCGCGGCAAGGAAAGCTGACACGAAACTTCTCCCGGTTGACGACGACCGGGGGTTGGGCGCAGGGCGACCTCGACCCGGCCGTCAGTGATGAACAGCCTGGTCGAAGGTCTCGCTCGCCTCTGGTCGAGGCCGCGCGGCCGGAAATCCCGGAGGATCTCAGTATGTCGACCGCGACATTGGGAGCTACTCCCCTTCGCGGGGTCGAGCATAGCCGACCTGGTCGGTGGCCCGGTGGAGAGCTTCACCACCGGGCCTTTCGGCGACGGTGGGTCAGCGGCCGATCAGCCGCTGCAACCGCAGCCGGTCGAGCAGCTCGGCCGAGCGCTTCAGCATCGGCTGCGCGGGAACCGGCTGCGCCAGCGGTTTGCACTGCTTGTCCGAGTGGATCCCGGCGACCCGCGCGGGCAGCGCCCCGGTGGCCAGGTAATCCGCGATCGTGTCGTCGACACAGGCGTTGCCGAAGAGCGATCCGGCGTGCGTGGTGCCGCCGACGCCCTCGATCAGCACCGAGCGGGGGAAGAGCTCACGAACCTCGAGACTTCCGCTGTACGGCGTGGCGGCGTCCAGTGTCTCGCTGAGCAGCAGCACCGGCGGGACCTTCGCCCCGTTCACCCGGACCGGCCGCCCCGCCGGCGCGGCCCAGCTCCGGCACGGCGCGTTGTACCAGGCATTGCCCCACGTCTCGAACGGCGCCTGGTGGTAGACCTTCCAGTTCTGTTGCGACCAGGTCGCCCAGGTGGCCGGCCAGGGCGCGTCGGTGCACTGCACGGCCAGGTAGACGGCGTAGTTGTTGTCCGAGCCCGGGGTCTGCGGGTTGTTCTCGTCGTAGAGCGTCTTGAGCCCGCCCGCTTCCTTCTTGGTGACCCAGTTCGAGAACGCGCGGGCGACCTTCTCCCAGCCGAAGACGTAGTACCCCGGCTGCAGGAAGATGTCGGTCAGCTCGGCCGGGCCGATCACGCCGGCGGCCGGCTCGGCGGTCAGCGCGGCGAGCTGCCGGTAGTAGAGCTTCTCCACGGCCGGGCCGGTCTTGCCGAGGTGGTAGACCTTGTCGTGCTTGGCGATCCACGCGAAGTAGATCTTGATGTTGCGGTCGAAGGCGATGTCCTGGTCCAGGTTCGACTGGTACCAGACGTGGTTCGGGTTGACGTTGCCGTCCAGGACCATCCGCCGCACCCGCTCCGGGAAGAGCGTGGCATAGACCTGGCCCAGGTACGTCCCGTACGAGAATCCGTAGAAGTTGATCTGTTCGACGCCGAGCGCCTTGCGGATGCTCTCGAGGTCACGGACCGAGTCCTCGGTGCGCATGTGGTGGAGCAGCGGGCCGCCGGCCTTGGCGCAGTTCGCGGCGTACTGCCTGGCCCGGGCGTGCCAGGCGGCCTCGATCGCGGGGGTGCTCGGCACGTAGACCGGCCGGTTGTACCCGGTGTAGTCGCTGTCGCAGGTCAACTTCGGCTTGCTGGCGCCGACGCCGCGCGGGTCGAACCCGATCCAGTCGTAGGCGTCCCCTGCGTCCTTCGGCACCTTGGCGCCGAGCGTCGCCAAGCCGCGCCCGGCGCCACCCGGGCCGCCCGGGTTGACCAGCACCACGCCCTGGTACTTGTCGTCCGGGACGGTGTGCTTGACCCGGGCGACGGCCAGCTCGATCTTCGTGCCGCCCGGGTTCGCGTAGTCCATCGGCACGGTGATCGAGCCGCACTCCGCGCCCTGGGCCTTGAGGGACACCTCGGTGCAGGGAGTCCACACCATCGCCGCCGGCACGTGATGCGGTGTGCCTCGCGGCGGAGCGGCCTCCGCCGATGTGATCGCGGTGCCGGCCGCACCGAGCGCGACCACGGTGGCGGCCGCCCAGATTCTCTTCATACCTCGCCCTTCGGTGTCCGATTCGCCCCATATAGTGAGGTGTTCTCGGGCGCTTTCCACCCCTCCACGCCGAGGCGGCCACCAAAGGGGTGTAATTAGGCGGAACGGCGGGCGCGCTGGGCGATCAGGGCCACCAGGCCCAGGGCCGAGACGATCCCGGCGTAACCGAGGGCGACCGTGTGCAGGCCCAGGTGGTTGGCGGTCTGCCCGGCGATCACGGCGGGGATGCTGAACGCCGCGTAGGAGATGGTCAGCGCCACCGCCAGCAACTCGCCCCGCTCGTGCGGCTCGGCGATCCGCGCGAGCGTGCTGAACGAGGCCAGCGCCGCCGCCCCGAAGCCGATCCCGGAGACGATCGAGCCGGCCGTGGCCAGCGCCAGGCTCTCGGTGATCAGGCCGGTCACGCCGAGCGCGCCACCCGCGAGCAGGCCGGCCCCGGCGACGGTCAGCACCCGCGGTGTCGCGACCTTGCGCATCAGGAACGAGGTGACCGCGCCGGCGCCGCAGACCAGCGCCACCACCAGGCCGCCGACCAGGTGGTCGGTGATGCCGAAGGTGGCCGCCGCGACGGACGGGCCGAGCGACAGGTAGAGCCCGCCCAGCGCCCAGCTCGCCACGATGATCGGGACCAGCGCGAACAGGTCGCCGCGCAGCCGGGCCGGCACGCCGAGCCGCCACTTCAGCGAGGCGGCCGCGCCCGGCCGGCGCTGCGCGGTCTCCGGCATCCAGGCCACCGCCAGGCCGGCGACCACCATGCCGGCCAGCAGCAACGCGTAGACCAGGTGGGTCGGGAACGGCGCCCACTCCACCAGCGCCCCGCAGCCGAACGCGCCGAGACCCAGCCCGGCGACCGGAGCGATACCGCTGACCAGGCCGGCCCGGCCGGGTGCGTGCGACGGGTTGAGGTCGATCAGGGCGGCGCCCAGCGTGCTCAGCGCGGCGCCGGTCGCGACGCCCTGCACGATCCGGGCGATCAGCAGCACCGTCACGTTGCCGGCGCTCAGGAACAGGGTGAGGGCCACGGCCTCCAGCAGGATCGCGCCGGTCAGCACCGGGCGGCGGCCGACGTAGTCGGAGAGGGCGCCGAGGGTGAGCAGCGTGGCGATCAGGGCGACCACGTAGACCGCGAAGATCACCGTCAGCATCGCCGGCGAGAAGCCCCACAGGTGCTGGTAGACGACGTAGAGCGGGCTCGGCACGGCGGAGGCCGCGGCGAACGTCACCAGGATCGCGGCGATCGCGGTGAACGCGGAGTTCCGGCTCAGGCGGGCCGGCGCGGTGGTCCGCGCGGCGTCGGCCAGGACGGTCATGAGGATTCCCCCAGTGATTGAACAGACAGGTCTGTCTAGTTGCTTGTCCTGACACTAGACAGACCTGTCTGTTAACGTCAACTCATGTCCGTCACGTCACCCCGCAGGTCGGCCCGGGAACGCTTGCTGGCCGCCGCGGACGAGCTCTTCTACGCCGAGGGCGTGCACACCGTCGGCATCGACCGGGTGATCGAGCACGCCGGGGTCGCCAAGGCCTCGCTCTACTCGTGCTTCGGCAACAAGGACGGCCTGGTCCGGGCGTACCTGCAGGGCCGCCACGAGCAGCGCCGCAACCGCATCCTCGGCCGGATCGAGCAGCACGACGACCCGAGCGACCGTCTCCTCGCCGTCTTCGACTCCCTCGCCGAATCGGCCGCCAAGCCCAGCTATCGCGGCTGCGCGTTCTACAACGCGAGCGCCGAGTCCGACCCGGACAGCGTCGCCGCCCAGGAGTCGGCGGCCAGCCGCGCCTGGACCCGTGCTCTGCTGACCGACCTCGCTCGCGAAGCCGGCGCCGCCGACCCCGCGACCCTCGCCGCCCAGCTGGTCATCCTCTACGACGGCGCCATGGTCGGCGCCCGTCAGGACCACGACCCGGCCGCCGTCCTCAACGCCCGCGCGGTAGCCGCCACCCTTCTCGCCGCAAACCAGACCCCTTCCCGCGTACGCCCATGAGCCCCGCCCCATGAGCGCCAGCCGAAGAGCGTGAGTCGCGGCCGGTCCCGCTGTGTTCACGGCCCTTGCGTGCGCCGGTGATCGCGACGCTGCTGTCAGTTGCGGCAGCGGCGCGTGTCCCGACGAGCGCGAGTCGCGGCTGGTCCCGGTGTGTCGGCGGCCCTTGCGCGCACCGCCGTACCGGCGAATGGGCTCGGGAATGCGAAACGGCGCGACCTGCCGAGGTCGCGCCGTTCACGCTTCAGTCCCGGGTCGCGGATTCGTCCAGCGGCTCGGGGATCCGGCTGGCAGGGAGGAACGGCTGCGACTCGGCGAGCTCGGCGCTCAGTTCCGCCTCGTGCGCCACCAGCTCCGCAGCGCTGTCGTCAGCCGAGATCGGAGACACCGGGTGACCGCCGTCCGCAGTGACGTCGGCCGGGCCCGTCTCGGTGGCGAGGCCAGGGGTGGGGTTGGAGCGGATCAGGGAGGCGAGCGCGCCGAGCACCGCCATCCCGATCGCCATCCAGAAGACGATCACCAGGCCGTCGTGGAACGGGTCGGCGATCAGCCGCGGGAAGAACTCCAGGCCGGTCAGGTTGTGCGCGTTCTCGGCGGGCAGCGCCCCGAGCACCTGCGGCCCGAGCAGTTCCTGGATCGGGTTGTAGCCGAGGAACGCGGCGAACAGGGTCCCGACCGGCGGCAGCTCGGCGGCTTTCGCGGCGACGTCGGCCGGCACGCCCTGCGCGGTGAGGCCCGCGTTGAGGCTGGCCGGCAGGGAGTCGGCGAGCCCGGCCACCATCAGCGAGAAGAAGACGCCGATGGAGAGCACCTGTCCGGCGTTCATGAAGGTGGCCCGCATGCCGGACGCGGCACCACGCATGTCGGCCGGGACGGTGGACATCAGCAGGGACGTGTTCGGGGCGGAGAACAGGCCGCCGCCCAGCCCGTTGACGAAGATCAGGATCGCGAAGACCGGGTAGCTGAAGTCGCCGGGCACGAGCAGCAGGCCGGCGAAGGAGACCGCCATGACGAGCAGGCCGCCGGCCGCGAACGGGCGCGCGCCGAACCGGTCGGAGAGGAATCCGGAGAGCGGCCCGGCCGCCAGGAAGCCGATGGTCAGCGGGACGAGGTAGATGCCGGCCCAGAGCGGCGTCCGCTCGTAGTCGTAGCCGTGCAGTGGCAGCCAGATCCCCTGCAACCAGATGATCAGCATGAACTGCAGACCGCCGCGGGCCACGCTGGCCAGCAGGTTCGCCACGTTGCCGCCGGTGAACGCGGCGTTGCGGAAGAGGGTGAGCGGGAACATCGGCTCGGCCACCCGGGTCTCGATGATCCCGAAGACCACCAGGACGGCCGCGCCGCCGATCAGCCCGGTCAGCACCCACGGGCTGGTCCAGCCCTGGGTGTGCCCGCCGTAGGGCTGGATGCCGTACGTGATGCCGGCCAGCACCGCGGTGAGCCCGACCGCGAACGTCAGGTTGCCCCACCAGTCGATCTTCGCGTGGCGGCGGACCCCGGTGTCGTGCAGCGACCGGTACGCCCAGATCGCGCCGGCGATGCCGAGCGGGATGTTGACCCAGAACACCGAGCGCCAGTCCCACTCGGCGAGCACCCCGCCCGCGATCAGGCCGATGAACGAGCCCGCGAGCGCGGAGACGATGTTGACACCGAGCGCCATGCCGCGCTGCTTGGGCGGGAACGCGTCGGTGATGATCGCGGCCGAGTTCGCCATCAGCATCGCGCCGCCGATCGCCTGCGCCACCCGCCAGCCGATCAGCCAGATCGCGCCGGCGCCGCCGGTGAACGGGTCCACGGACAGGATGATCGACACGATGGCGAAGATCGCGAAGCCGGCGTTGTAGATCTTGACGCGGCCGTACATGTCGCCGAGCCGGCCGAGCGTGACCACCAGGACCGCGGTGACCAGCATGTAGCCCATCAGCATCCAGAGCAGGTAGCTGACGTTGCCCGGGGCCAGTGGGTTGATCTCGATGCCCTTGAAGATGGCGGGCAGCGAGATCAGCACGATCGACGAGTTGATCGTCGCGAGCAGGTTGCCGAGCGTGGTGTTGGAGAGCGCGACCCACTTGTAGCGCGGATGATCTACGGCAAGCATGCGTTCAGTCCTTCGTGAGCAGGTCGTTCAGCCGGTCCAGCGCCGGCAGGGCGGCCACGATCGCCCCGGCAATTTATATCAGCACATTATGAAAGCGTGGTATGGAGTGTGACCGACTTCCACTCCGACGCGCGACTCCCGAATTCCCACGAGCCGCCGGGAAGCCTGGGACCATGCCAACCATGGACGAGTTCTGGCTCCACCCACGGCTGGGGACGGCAACTCGGGGTGGCCGGGCGCCGCGGCACTACCTGATCGCGCTCCAGCACGCCGTGCACACTCTCGACGCGGATCCGCGCTGGCAGCAGTGGTGGTTCCGGACCGGGTTCCGGGGGTGCCAACTCGGCATCGTCACCGAGGGGGTCGATCATCTGCGCCCCAGCGCCGACATCAGGCACCTCGGCGACCAGCTGCGCGCGAACTTCACCTGCGCGCTCCCGTCCGACTGCTCCGACAACGAGCTGATGCGCCGCGCGGTGGCCGAGGTGCGCACCATGTTCGAGGTCATCCGGGAGGCGATGGCGTTGCCCGCCCTGCCGCCCGACCCGGAGCCGGCTCCGCCGCCGAGCTGCGCCGACGATGTGACGGTGACCGAGCGGGCGCTCACCTCGGTGCCGCGCGAGCTGGAGCAGCAGGGCTACCTGACCCTCACCCAGGTGCAGAACTTCTTCGGTTGAGCCTGCCGTGCTGCCGCCGCCCGTTCCGGCCTTCATCGCCCGGTACGACTTCAACCCCCCGTCCGCCACCCGGGACGACTCCGGATTCGGCCACACCCTGCGGGTCGTCTCCGGTCATGGCGGCCGGATCCGCCCGGTGGCGCACGGCACCGGCGCCGCGATCGCCTTCCCGCCCCGCTGCGAGCGGATCATCTGCCCGCACGTGGCACTGCAGAGTCCTCGCAGCGCGGATCTCAACCCGGGCAAGCGCGATCTGGCGTACGGCGCCGACGTGCTGCTCGCCCCGGACCAGACCAGCAAGGGCCAGAACGTCGTGCAGAAGGGCTACTCCAAGACGAGCAGCCAGTACAAACTGCAGATCGACGGGGCCGCCGGCCAGCCCAGTTGCGTGCTGGTCGACGAGCGCCGGCCGGGCATCCGGATGGTCCGCAGCTCGGTGACCGCCGCCGACGGCCGCTGGCACGTCGTCCGCTGCGAGCGGTCCGGCTCCCGCTTCGACATCTACGTGGACGGGGTGCTGCGCGGGCGGACCCGGATCCCCGCGGACCTGTCGGTGGCGAACAACCGGCCGCTGAGCATCGGCGGCAAGGGTGCCTACTTCGACAACGACCAGTTCAACGGCGCTCTGGACAACGTCTGGGTCCACATCGGCTGACCCTCGCCGGGGCTCCGGGCAGCCGACCCGTGAGGGCTCAACTGGCCAAGGCGGTGAGCAGCTTGCCGTCCGGGGTGTCACCGGACAACTCCCAGGCGAAGACACCGCCCAGCGAGGCGCTCCGCGCGTACAGGACCTTCCCCCGGATCGTCTGCGGAGTGTCGTAGGACCACCACTGCGTCCCGCACTGCGCGTACGCCGTCCCGCCGATCGTCCCGGTCGGTGGGCAGCGCCCGGCGAGCACCTTGTAGTCCTCCAGCCCCTTCTCGTACTTCCCGGGCGCCGGACCGGTTGCCGTGGCTCCCGGCGCCGCGCCGCGCACGCCGGTCCACCCGCGCCCGTAGAACCCGACCCCGAACAGCAGCTTCACCGACGGCACGCCCTGTTTCAGCAGCTGACTGACGGTCGCCTCGGTGGTCGCCCCCGGCCGCGGGATCCCCGGGTACGCGGTCAGCGGTGAATGCGGCGCCGTCTTCGCGTCGGTGTTCCCGGCCCCGAAGTAGTCGTAGGTCATCGCCCCGAGCCAGTTCACCTGAGCAGCCGCCGCGGACAGGTCCACCGCCCCGAGCTTCTTCACGTCGCCCGGCACCACAGCGGTGACCAGCGCATCCTTCCCGAACGCGGTCCGCAGCGCCGCGACCACCTTGGCCAGCGACTCCCGGCCGCTGCGGTCGCACTGCAGGCCGCAGGCGTTCGGGTACTCCCAGTCCACGTCGATCCCGTCGAACAGCCCCGCCCAGCGCGGATCCTTCAGCAGGTCGTGACAGGACCTGGCGAACGCCGCCGGGTCCTTGGCGGCGGCGGTGAACCCGGCCGAGCCGTTCCAGCCACCGAACGACCAGAGGATCTTCAGCTTCGGGTGCGAGCCCTTGAGCTTCCAGAGCTGCCCGAAGTTCCCGCGCAGGGGCGTGGCCGTGGTGTCGGCGACCCCGTCGATGCTCTCCGCGGCGGCCACCGGCTTCTGGTACGCCGCCCACGCGTCCCCGACCCCGCAGCGACCCCCGTCGACCTTGCCGAAGGCGTACATCAGATGGGTCAGTCTGTCCGCGGAGCCGCTGGCGGCCAGGTTCTTCACCCGGTAGGCGCGGCCGTAGGAGCCCCACTCGGTGAAGTAGCCGGCCAGCACCCGCTCGTGGGCGGGGGCCGGCTCCGGCTGGGAGGGCCGCGAGGTCGACTGACAGGCGGACAGGATCAGGACGAGCAGGGCGAAAGCCGCCGTACGGACACGCACCGGCACGAAACTAGCCGGTGAAACCGCTGATCGCTCCCCATTCCCCCGTTCGGGTGCGGCTGCATGTCGCGCGACCGGCTGTGCCATTGTCGAGCCGTGGCCCTAAGCCCTGAGATGCGTGCGCTCTTCGCCTGGCGGCGTGTCCTGGGCAGGTTGCGGGCCGTGCTGCGCAGCGCGATCACCACGTTCGTGGTGGTCACCGTGACGTTGTGGCTGATGCCCGGCGTCGCCAGCACAGACATCCTGGACACGCTGAACCTGGTCGTGCTGGTCGCGGTCACCGGTGCGGTGCTGCGCCCGCTGCTGCTGCTCGGCATCACCGCGCTCGGCGGCTGGGGCGCCATGCTCTTCGGCGTGATCACGCAGGTCGCGGTCATGGTCATTGCCCTGCGGCTGGACCCGGCGAACCGGATCCGGGGCCTGCCCACGCTCGTCGTTGCCGCGGTCCTCGCCGTGATCTTCGCCGCACTGCTGGACTGGGCGGCCGACGCGGGCAGCGACGACACGTTCGTGCGCGAGGCGCGGCGGCTGATGCGCGGCGTCCGGCGGCGGGCCGCGCGACGCGACGGCGGGCCGTTCCTCACGCTGCGCCGCTCGCGCCCCGGCACCGAGCCCGGGCTGCTGGTGATCCAGCTCGACGGGGTCGCCGAGCCGGTTCTGCGCTGGGCGATCCGGGCCGGCAACCTGCCGGTCCTCGGGCAATGGCTGCGCTCCGGCAGCCACAGCCTGCGGCAGTGGCACACCGGTCTGCCGTCGACCACGCCCGCGTCGCAGGCCGGCATCCTGCACGGCGCGTCCCGGCAGATCCCGGCCTTCCGCTGGTTCGAGAAGGAGACCGGCAAGGTGATGGTCTCCAACCGGCCGCGCGACGCCGCGGTGATCGAGCGCCGGCTCAGCGACGGTCACGGGCTGCTCCGTGACGGCGGCGTGAGCATCGGCAACGCGTTCGGCGGCGACGCCGTGACCAACCTGCTGACGGTCAGCCACGCGGCCCTGCCCGGCCGGTCGGCGCGCGGCTGGGCGGCGTTCATGGCCTCGCCGTACGGGTTCACCCGCGCCCTGGTCCTCGGCGGCGCCGAGGTGATCACCGAGCTGCACCAGGCCCGTCTCCAGCGCCGGCGCAACGTGCAGCCACGGGTCAGCCGCTCCGGGGCGTACCTGGCGCTGCGCCCGGCCGCCATGCTGCTGCGCGACGTCAACGTCTCGCTGATCGCCGAGCAGATGGCCCGCGGCGTCCCGGTCGTCTACTGCGACCTGGTCGACTACGACGAGGTCGCGCACCACGCCGGCCCGGCCCGCCCCGAGTCGATGCGCCAGTTGGAGAGCCTGGACCGGATGCTCGGCGTGCTGGAACGCCTCTCACCCGAGGCGGCCCGCCGGTACCACCTGGTGGTGCTCTCCGACCACGGGCAGAGCCAGGGAGCCACGTTTCGCCAGCGCTACGGCGAGACCCTGGACCAGGTGGTCGAGCGCCTCACCGCCGATGCCGCCGCGTGCCCTCAGGAGCCGGCCGAGGAACAGGGCAGACACGAGGCCGATCCGCTTCCGGAGGGGGCTCCGCTGCTGGTGCTATCGTCCGGCAACCTGTCGCTGGTCTACCTGACCCGCTTCCCGCACCGGGTGCTGCGCGAGGAGATCGAGGAGACGTACCCCCGCCTGATCGCCGGCCTGGCCGCCCATCCCGGTGTCGGCCTGGTCGTCGCCGGCTCCGCCGAAGGGCCGATCGTTTTCGGTCCCGGCGGCTCCCATCGTCTTCGCGACGGCGTCATCTCAGGGCAGGACCCCCTTCTGCCGTACGGCGTCCAGGCCCGCGAGGACCTGCTGCGGCACCAGGAGTCGGCCCACCTCGGCGACCTCGTCGTGATCAGCGCTGTCGACCCGCAGACCCACGAGGTCGCCGCGTTCGAGGAGCTGGTCGGCTCGCACGGCGGGCTCGGCGGCTGGCAGACCGACGCGATGCTCGTGCATCCGGCCGCGTGGCCGGTCACCGGCGAGCTGCACGGCCCCGACGCGGTGCATCGCCAGCTGATCGCGTGGCTGACCATGCTGGGCCTGCGCTCGGAACAGGCGCCGCCAGCGGTCACCGCCGGTGAGCCCGTCTACGCCTCGTCACTGGAAGCGGCGGGCGACGCGCTGGCTGATCGTCCAGTAGCGGGCGGGTAACACCCGGGCCAGCAGGTCAGCGGCCCGCGCCTCCTTGGTGATCACCAGACGCGGGCGGCGCGACTGCACGGCCGCCACGATCTGCCGGGCCGCCTCCTCGGGCGGCAGCGTCAACGCGGTCTCGTGGAACTTCCGGTTCTCCGCGGCCTGCACGCCGTCCGCGTCCGGCCCGCTGAGCCGGGCGTTCAGCGCGATCCCGGTGCGCACCCCGCCCGGATGCACCACCGTCACCCCGACCCCGCGCGGCTCCAGCTCGTGCCGCAGCGCCTCGGTGAACCCGCGCACGGCGTACTTGCTGGTCGAGTACGCCACCTGGCCGGGCGGGGCGATCAGCCCGAAGAGGCTGGAGACGTTCACCAGGTGCGAGCCGGGCCGGGCGAGCAACTGCGGCAGGAACGCCTTCGTCATCCGGATCACCGCGTGCAGGTTGATCTCCAACAGCCAGTCGACGTCCTCCAACCGGTTCTGCTCGAACGTCCCGGAGAGCGTCACGCCCGCGTTGTTGACCAGAAGATCCGCGCCGCCCAGCCGGGACGAGACCTCGGCCGCGAGATCACCGCGGTCCTTGCCGTCGGCGAGATCGATCACGTACGTCGAGACGTCCGCCCCGCCCAGCTCACGAGCCAGCCCCGCGACCCGTTCCAGCCCCTCGGCGTCCCGGTCGACGAGTACCAGCGCCGCCCGCCGCCGGGCCAGCTCCAGCGTCAGGGCCGCGCCGATCCCGCCGGCCGCCCCGGTGAGCACGCAGGTCCGCCCCGCGAACGTGAACCGTCGCATGCGCCAAGTATCTGATAGGCGCGGCATACCGGTCGCACAGCACCCGCTTCCGGACGGTCAGGCCGGGCAGCCTTCCGCCGCGGCGAGCAGCGGCTCCTGACGTGCCCCGCATCGGCTGAACGATGCGGGCCGGGCATCACTCGGGGGTAGAGCAGAGATGGTCCCTGCTGTGGGCGGCAGGGACCATCTCTGTGCTTCCAGCGAGGTCGCTCCCGTGCCCACGCGGTCGCGCCGTCACGTCGTACCGGAAAGGAATTGATCGAAGCCGGACCCGGAGAGCGGACCTGGAGTCAGACGGGGTTTTCCTCGGTGGGCGCGGCGGCCCCGGCGCGTGCCCGGCGCCGGCGGATGTGCCGGACGTGCAGCGTCACGTAGATGCCGACCGCCACGACGACGGCCCCGATCGCCAGCCACTTGTACCGGTGGGCGTGCTCGATGATCGTCACGAGGTTCGAGCCGAGCAGGTACGACACGGTCGTCCACCAGCCGACCCAGAGCGCCGCCCCGATCGCGTTGTAGATCGTGAACGTCTTCCACGGCATCTTGGTGATGCCCGCGATCACGCCGTTGAGCTGCCGCAACCCGTCGATGAAGCGGGCCACCACGATGATCCGGTTACCGCGGCGGGCGAAGAACCGCTCGGCCTTCTCCAGGCGTTCCGGGGTGATGAAGATGTACTTCCCCCACCGGTGCACCGCCTTCCGGCCGCCGCGCAGACCGATCCAGTACCCGATGTTGTCGCCGACCACCGCGGTGATGAAGCTGACCAGCGCGACCACGTAGATGTTCATCCGGCCGGTGCTGGAGTAGATCGAGGCGGCCACCATGATCGTCTGTCCGGGGGCCGGCACGCCGAAACTCTCCACGATCATCACCGCGGCCAGGGCCAGATATCCCCAGCGGTCCAGGATCGGGGCGACGCTGTGGAGGAACCCGGGGAGCTCGGCTGAAGGTGGCATCGGCTACACGGTAGCCGCCGTAGGTGACGACGGCCTCATGGACCTGTGCGGCAGACCCGGTCAGACCTTTGCCGCGAACACGGAAAGGTCCCGGCCCATCACGGACCGGGACCCTTCGCGGAGAATGGATCAGAGAGTCTCGGCGGCGAGCTGGTTGCGCAGCTTCGCCAGCGCCTTCGTCAGGAGGCGGGAGACGTGCATCTGGGAGATGCCGATCTGGTCGGCGATCTGCGACTGGGTCAGGTTGCCGTAGAAGCGCAGCGTCAGGATCCGCTGCTCCCGCTCATCAAGCGTGGCCAGCGCCGGCCCGAGGGCGACGCGCGTCTCGGCCAGCTCGAACTCGTAGTCCTCACCGCCGAGCGTGTCACCGAGCTCGGTCGAGCCGTCCGCGCTGATCGGCGTCGACAGCGACGTCGCGTTGTAGGCGCGGGCGCCCTCCAGGCCCTCCAGCACCTCTTCCTCGGTGATGCCGAGGTGAACGGCGATGTCCGGGACTGTCGGCGAGCGGCCCAGGCTGTGGGTCAGCGTGCTGTTGGCCTCGGTGATCGCGAGCCGCAGCTCCTGCAGGCGGCGCGGGACACGCACCGACCAGGTGCGGTCGCGGAAGTGCCGCTTGATCTCGCCGATGATGGTCGGGATCGCGTAGCCGGCGAAGTCGACACCACGTTCGGGGTCGAACTTGTCGACCGCCTTGATCAGGCCCACAGTGGCCGTCTGGATCAGGTCGTCGGTCGGCTCGCCGCGGCCCGAGTAACGGTTGGCGAGGTGGCGGGCGAGCGGCAGCCAGGCCTCGATCGCCCGGTCACGCAGCGCCGCCCGGGACGGGTGCTCGGCAGGCATCGCAGCCATCGCGTTCAGCAGTTCTGCCGCGCTGTCCACAGGGCTTTCGGCACTCTTCTCCGTTGCCGGGGCAACGGTCGTCGAAGTCTCCATGACGGTCATGCGTGGTCCTCCCTGGCACCTTTCCGGAGAGCCGGTCCACTGTGTAACTGGACCCGGTCGGTCGGGCGTCTCTACCCACGGGCGGCACGGTCCAAACCTGAACCGCCGCCCGAACATGCTTGTCCGTTCGGTCGCCATCACACTAACTGCTTGTCTGACAAAAGACTAGCCGAAAGTATGAGTGACACTCGCCCGAGTGGCATGGTCTGCGTCGATGCGTCCGGATCGACCGGGCCTTCGCGCTTCCTTGACAGCTCGGCAAGATAGACGCATGACCCCGGTGCTGATGCGGCAGTGGACGATCGATGACGTCCATGACCTGCGGATCCTGCGCGCCGGTCTGCGGGAGGAGATCGTGGACGCCGATCTCTTCGACCCGATCGCTGTCGTCGCCACCGAGTTCGCCACCAACGTCCTGCGGCACGGAACGCCGCCGGCGACCGTCCGGTTGCTCGCCGAGCCGGGCCGGCTGATCGTCGACGTGTCCGACCAAGATCTGGTCGGCGAGCCGCAGTTCGGCCTCCGCCCCCGGCCGATGGGAGAGGGCGGGCTGGGCCTCTTCCTCGTGGACACGTTCGCGGCCGACTGCGGCTGGTACCGGACCGAGCGCGCGAAGCACACCTGGGCGAGTTTCCCGGCGCCGCAGTAAGAGCAGTAAGAGACGAGAGCCGGGCAGGTCCATGCGGCGCGGCCTCCGCTGTCCGCCGCCGGCCGGTTGCCTCTCCTTCTTCCCCACGCTTGGGTACGCCGTGAGCGCGTCATTGTTTGACTTTCCGAATACGCGTGATCACAGCGTGAACAATTTCCCCACCGATCCCAGGGGTCACGCAACGCGGAGCAGCATGTTCGCCCGGGCTCGCCAGAACCGCCGCAGCAGACCCAGTAACAACACCGGTGTCAGATCCGAGGGGCCGATTTGGCGCTGCGAGGGCGGCCGGGTAATGTTCTCCGAGCCGGCAGGGAAACGGGCGAGCGGAGAGATCCGAAGCGGTCGTCCTGCCAAACCCCCAAGGATCAAGTGCGACGCTTCGTCGTGTAAGGTTCCGGGGGCTCGAGCGAGAAGCGGTTTCACTCAGATCTTCGGATTTGGTGAAACGGAATCGCGAGGGTAAAGTTGAACGAGTGCCCCGGAGGCCGGGCCGCGAAAGCGGAACAGTTGAAGG
>NZ_BOMH01000046.1 GCF_016862095.1 Actinoplanes cyaneus | reverse complement strand
CTACCCACCACCGACAACTCCAAACCAGGTGGCTGAGACGGCGGTCACAGCCCAGGAGGTGCACAACTGGAAGGCGCACAACCGGCGGCGCACCACCAGGAAGCGCACAACCAGGAGGCGAGAAGCCGGGAGGCGCACCACCGGGAGACGCTCCTACGAGGGACACCACGGAATGCCGGAACGAGCGGATGACCGCCCACCCGGAACGACCAGAGTTCGGGGGCGCGCCGCGTGCGCCTCTGGCGTATAACGAGCAGCATGCGCACTAACGACCTGGCGGACATGTTGCGGGAGGTGCCGGGCACCGAGGTGACCGCGGGCCCGGGGCTTGTCACGGTGCACGTCCCGGCGATCGGGGACACGGTCCAGATCGCCTTCCGGAACGTGCTGGACGCCGACTGGGTGCACGTCCCGACCGGGGAGCCGGCGGTTCAGGTCGACATCAAGGTGCGCCGCGAGTCCCTGCCGCTGATCGTGACGGTCGACGACGTGGTGTTCACCCCGGCGTACGCGCATGATGTGGTTCATCCGGAGGATGAGCTGCTGGTTCCGGCGATGCCCAGTCTGGTCGCCTATTCGGAGATGCACCGGGACGTGCGCGCGCTGGGCGCCGCCTTCGACGCTCCGAACTTCGTGCTGGAGCCGGACATGCTCGCGGCGACTCTCACCGCGCACCGGTGTTTCCTCGCCGGGGCGCTGCGGATGGGGCTGTGGCCGGTCCGGGTGGCGGCCTGGTGGGAGTACACGTCGGCGCGGACGGCGGAGCGGATCACGATGACGCGGTTCCAGGACGACCCGCGGTGGGACCAGTTGATGGCCGGGGTTCAGGACGCCCGGCAGCACCAGTTCGAGCAGGGCAACGTCAGCGCGACCTGAGAGCCACCCTCACACGGAGGGTGACTCCCAGGGGTGCGTACGGGATCAGATGTGGACCGGCGTTCCGGCGTTGCGGTTCGCCGGGCGCGGCAACCCGTAGTGTTCGCGCAGCGTGCGCCCGGTGTACTCGGTGCGGAACAGGCCGCGCTCCTGCAGGATCGGCACCACCTGGTCCACGAAATCGGTCAGGGACGACGGCAGCACCGGCGGCATGATGTTGAAGCCGTCGGCCGCCCCGTTGTCGAACCAGTTCTGGATCTGGTCGGCGACCTGCACGGGAGTGCCGGCGAAGGTCAGGTGACCACGCCCACCGCCGAGGCGGGCGATGATCTGGCGGACCGTCAGGTTCTCCCGGCGACCGAGATTGACCACCAGGGTGCGACGGCTCTTCGCGCCCTCGATCGCCTCTTCCTCGGGCAGGTCGTCGGGCAGCTGGGCGTCGAGGCGGAGCGATGACACCGGGACGCCGAGCAGCGCGGCGAGCTGCGGCAGCGCGTACTCGGGCTTGATCAGCCCATTGAGCTGCTCTTCCTTCTCCCGGGCGGCAGACGGAGAGGACGCGATGACAGGCACGATCCCGGGCAGGATCTTGACGTGGTCCGGGTCGCGACCGTGCTCGGCGGCGCGCCGCTTCAGGTCGTCGTAGAACTCCTGCGCGTCCGAAAGTGTCTGGTGCGCGGTGAACACCGCTTCGGCGTACTTGGCGGCGAAGTTCCGTCCGCTCTCGGAGGAGCCGGCCTGGACGAGCACCGGGTGGCCCTGAGCGGAGCGTGGCACGTTGAGCGCGCCGGCGACGCGGTAGAACTGGCCCTCGTGACCCGGCGGGTAGATCTTGGCGTCGTCGCCCCAGACGCCGTTCTCCTTGTCGGCGAGGACCGCGTCGTCGTCCCAGGAGTCCCAGAGCTTGAGCGAGACGTCGACGAACTCGGCGGCGCGCTCGTAACGCTCCTTGTGGGCGGGCAGGTGGTCGAGGTTGAAGTTGCGGGCCGCTTCCAGGTTCGCGGTGGTGACGATGTTCCAGCCGGCCCGGCCGCCGCTGACGATGTCGAGTGACGCGAAGCGCCGGGCCAGGTTGTACGGCTCGTTGTAGGTGGTGGACGCGGTGGCGATCAGCCCGATCCGGGAGGTGGCGCCGGCCAGCGCGGTGAGCAGGACGGTCGGTTCGAGGGCGGCGGACGGGCGGCGGCCGATCTGGTCCCAGAGGGCCGGGCCGTCGGCGAGGAAGACCGAGTCGAGCTTGCCACGTTCGGCGATCCGGGCCAGGTTCTTGAAGTGTTCGACGTCGAGATCCGCGTACGGGTCGGTCTCCGGCAACCGCCACGCGGCTTCGTGGTGGCCGACGCTCATCAGGAACGCGTTGAGGTGCAGCTGACGGCTCATGGTCACTGCACCCGCGGGGTGTAGTGGGTGGCCTCGTCGCCCTCGAGGATGTAGCTCTTGGTCCCGTCGGTGCTGACCGGGACGTCGCCGGCGACGGTGACGCGGTGCAGTTTGCGGGCCAGGTCGCCGTAGTCGTCGGCCGCGTAGTGCTGGGTGCTGCGGTTGTCCCAGACGACCAGGTCGCCGACCTGCCACTTGTGGCGCAGCGTGTTCTCCGGCCGGGTCACGTAGTGCTGGAGCAGGCGCAGGATGTCCCGGGACTCGGTCTTGGACAGGCCGATGATGCCGGTGACGAAGTTGCCGATGAACAGGTTCGGCTTGCCGGAGTCCGGGTTGACGCGGACGACCGGGTGCGCGGTGCGGTACCGGGTGGAGACGAAGACCTTGTGGTAGTCCTCGACCTCGGCCGAGCGGAACTGCGGGTGCTCGGCGTAGTCGTACTCGTTGGAGTGCTCGGCCCACAGCCGGTCGGCGAGGACCCGCAGGTGCTCGGGGAGGTCGGCATAGGCGGCGCTGGTGTTCGAGAAGAGCGTGTCTCCCCCGTACGGCGGGATGACCAGACTCCGCAGTGTCGTGGCCTTCGGCGGGGCGACCACGAACGTCACGTCGGTGTGCCAGGCGTTCGCCCGTGCCCCCTCACCGCCGGCCACCTCGAGCACGTTGGCCTGACCGTCGACGGACGGGACGGTCGGGTGCGCCAGGGTCAGCTCACCGAAGAGCGCCGCGAAGCGCTGGTGCTGCTCGTCGTCGAGGTGCTGGTCGCGGAAGACCAGGACCTTGTGCTCGACGAGCGCGTCGTGGATCGCCTTCGCGTCGCCCTCGTCGACCGGCTGCTTGAGGTCGATGCCGGTCACCGAGGCGCCGATCCGGCCACCGAGGCGCTGGATGTCGATACTCATGAGGAGAACCCTTTCTAGGAGGTGCGCCAGGTCGAGAAACGGCGCTCGGTGAGGATCAGGAGCTGGTTCACGATGAGGCCGATGCCGGAGATCGTGATGATTCCCGCGTACATGTCGGGGACCGCGAAGTTGTATTGCGCGTAATTGATGAGATAGCCCAGGCCGGCTTTCGCGCCGACCATTTCCGCGGCGATCAGAATCAGGATGGAGTACGCCCCGGCCAGCCGGATGCCGGTGAAGATGGTGGGCACCGCGGCGGGCAGAACGACCTTCTGGAACAGGCTCACCGGGCCCAGTCCGAGGGAGCGCGCCGATTTGATCAGGAGCGGGTCGACGGTCCGGACGCCACTGACCGTGTTCAGCAGGATCGGCCACGCGCAGGCGTACAGGATGATCGCGATCTTCGAGGTCTCGCCGAGGCCCAGGATCAGCACGAAGACCGGCAGGATCGCCAGGGCCGCGGTGTTGCGGAAGATCTCGAGCAGTGGGGTCAGCAGGTTCGCGACCGGTTTGTACCAGCCGATCAGCAGGCCGAGCGGGATCGAGATGACGATCGCGAGGGCGAAGCCGACGAGTGAGCGGGTCAGGCTGGCCTGGGCGTGCTCCCACAGCTCGCCCGATTTGACCAGATCCCACCAGGCGACCAGGACCTCGGAGAGCGGTGGCAGGAAGGTCGCGTCGACCAGTCCGAGCCGCGGGAAGATCTCCCAGACGAGGGCCAGGGCGACGATCGCGATGCTGCGGGTCACGACGTTCCCGAAGATCCGGGCGACGTGCCACCGCTTGGCCGGGTCAGCCACTACCGGCGCCACCACGGGCGCCTTCACCAGCGTCGAGCTAGACACGATTGGCCTCCAGTTCCTCGTTGCGGGCCTTGTTGACCTCGTCCCGCAGCAGCGTCCAGATCTCGTGGCGGTAGTGCGCGAACTGCGGGTCCGACCGGACGTCCTCGGACTGCGAGAGGAGCGGCACGTCGACGACCTGCTTGATCCGGCCGGGCCTCGACGTCATCACGGCGACGCGTTGTCCGAGGTAGACGGCCTCTTCGATGCCGTGGGTGATGAAGACGACGGTCTTGCCGGTCTTCTCCCAGATGCGCAGCAACTCGTCCTGCAGCCCGTCACGGGTTTGCGCGTCTAACGCCGCGAACGGCTCGTCCATCAGCAGCACGTCCGGGTCGAACGCCAGACTGCGGGCGATCGCGACGCGCTGCTTCATGCCGCCGGAGAGCTCGTGCGGGTACCGGTCGTGGAAGCCGGCGAGGCCGACCAGGTCGAGGTACTCGCGCGCCTTCGCGGCCCGCTCGCGCCGCGGCACGTGCTTGGCCTCCAGGCCGAACTCGACGTTGCCCTGCGCGGTGCGCCACGGCAGCAGCGCGTACTGCTGGAAGACGACGCCGCGGTCGAGCCCCGGGCCGGTGACCGGCTTGCCGTCGACCAGGATCCGGCCGCTGCTCGGCTCGGCGAGACCGCCGAGCAGGTCGAGCAGGGTGGACTTGCCACAACCGCTCGGCCCGACGATGACCAGGAACTCGCCGTCCTTGACGTCCAGGTTGATCTCCTGCAGCGCGGTGACCGTGGTCCCGCGGGCCTGGAAGACCTTGCCGATGTTCTCGAACACGATCTTGGCGGTCATGCGGCACCGCCCTCGGCGAAGGAGTTGTACTTGTTGCTGAAGATGTCGGCGGGCTTGATGTCCTTCTTCAGCTCGCCGGCCCGGCTCAGCCAGTCGATCCAGGTCTGGAACTCGGCATCGGCGATCACGCCGCCCTTGCCGGCGACGCCGTAGCTCTTGAAGAACTGCAGGCTGGAGTTGTCCTCGCTGCGGCCACGCTTCTTGACGATCTCCTGGAACCTGGCGATGACCTGGTCGACGGGGGTGCTGCGGGACCATTCGATCGCCTTGCCGACGCCGGAGACGAACGTCTTCACGGTGTCCGGATTCTTCTTGAGGAAGTCGTCGCGGAAGATGTAGCTGCCCGCGGTGAACTTGCCGAGCAGGTCGAAGTCGGTGAAGAGCGGGTGGATGCCGCCGCGGGTGAGCGCCTTGTCCCGCAGCACGCCGCCGAGCGCGCCGGCGTCGATCTGGCTCTGCCGCACCGACTGCTCGGTGTTGACCGGCGGCACCACGATCAGCTCGACCTGTTTGATCTCGGCGTCGGTGAGGTTGTTCTTCGCCAGGTAGGTCTTGATGACCGCCTCGTGGTGGGCGCCGAGCGTATTGACCCCGATCTTCTTGCCGATCAGGTCACGGGCGCTGGTGACCGGGCTGCCGTCGAGCACGTAATAGCCGGTGTAGGTGTCCTTGTCGACGCCGTAGTAACCGATCACCGCGGTGATCGGCGCGCCGTTGGCGGCCAGTTTCACGATGGCGCCGTTGAATGCGCCGCCGAAATCGACGTCACCGGTGGTGGCGGCCTGAATGTCCTGCGGGCCGCTGATCGTGTTGCCGATCCACTTGAGCGTCACGTCGCCCAGATAGCCCAGGTCGGCGGCGAGCTCGGGCAGCGTCACGGTGCCCACGCTGCCCTGATATCGCAGCTCCTTCACCTGGCTGCCGGAGGCGGAGGCCCCACTGCTGCCGCATGCGGAGAGTCCGGTGGCGGTCAGGAAGGCGCCGCCCAGAAGGCCGGCGAGAGCGTTTCGACGAGTGGTCACAGAGAACTCCTCAATGGCAGCGTTCATCGGACGACCGCTCAATGGGGTCGCCGAAGATTCAAAGGCTCATTCGGGCGTACGGACACAGCCGCGGAACCGGGCGCCGATGCGCGGCCGTGGCGGTGCGGAGGTGTCGGTGCGGCGGGCCGTGGCGCTTCGCCGTCACAGCCTCAACAGGAGCAGGTGCACACCCGGAGGAAGTCGACGAAGCGACGCCGGGTCAGGCGCTTGTCTCGCTTCATGTCCACGAACGTAAACGTCCGGCGACGCCCCGTCAGCCTCTTTGTGACCCACGTCACATACATTTCCCATAGAGTGAGTGGGATATGGGTTGCGAGACAGCGTTGACCTGCAGAAATGCGAAAGGGCGGGAACGCGTGTGCGCTCCCGCCCTTGCGGACAGTCCTCTTTGTCAGCCGACTTTCCCGGTCGAGTCCGGTGAATCGACCCGATCACCCAACTTGGTCGACCCGATCGCCCCACTCAGGTGAAGCGATCGCCCAAGTTGGTCGAAGCGATCACCCTGCTTCCTCGGAGCGATCGCATCAGCCCCGGGAAGCGGCCGCCTCTGCACCGGCGACCGCCCTGACCGTGCCGGGAAAGCTCAGTCGTCGCCGCCGAAGTCCTCGAAGACGTCCTCCACGGCCTCGCCGATCACATAGCCGGCCGCCAGGCCGCCGACCGCGCCGAGCATGGCGCCGCCCATGCCGCTGCCGTGCCCGCGGTAGTGGCCGTGGTGCCCGTAACCGCCGTGACCTCCGTGCCCGTAACCGGGCGGGGGCGGCGGCGGGTAGCCGGGAGCCCCGTAGGCCCCGTGGCCACCGTGCGGGGCACCGTAGCCCGGACGGGACCGGTGCTTGTCGACCGCCTGACGGACCCAGCCGTCGACGACCGCACGCCAGTCGGTGGTGTCAGCGTCGTGGTGCGAGATCGTGTAGCGCCCATAGGTGTCGTGGCCGCTCTGGAACAGGCCGCCGCGCTTGTCGAACTCCAGCACCACCTCGACGGAGTGCGGGCTGGTCACGAACGTCAGCTCGACCTCGTTGACGGCCTGCGCGTACTGCGGGGCGGGCCAGTACTCGATCTCCTGGTAGAACGGGAGGGTCTGGTGGACGCCGTAGATCTGCCCGTGCTCCAGGTCGGCCGACTTGAAGCGGAAACCGAGCTGGCCGAACGCGTCCAGAATCTTCTGGTGGATCGGCAGCGGGTGCACGTAGACCGGGTCGAGGTCGCCCTTGTCCAGCGCGCGGGCGATCGACACCTCGGTGCGCACGCCCATCACCATGCCGCGCAGCGGCTGCCCGTACGCCGTGGTGATCGGCGTCTCCCACGGCATGTCGATGCGGAACGGGATCGACAGCTGCTGACCGGGGTGCAGCCGCATCGGCCCGGAGACGGTCAGCCGGTAGAAATCGCCGGTCGCCGAGTAGTCGCCGCCGCCGCCCTCCACCTCCATGCGGGTGACCAGGGCGAGCGTGATGTGCTCGATGTCCGCTTCCTGGGTGCCGCCGGTCAGGTTGACCTGGCCCGTCAGCGGGGCCCCCGGATAGGTGCTCGGGTTGGCCAGCACGGTGTCGACGCTCGGGCCACCCACCCCCATGGCGCCCAACAGCTTCTTGAAGACCACGATGCCCTCTCTAGTGCTTCTGTCCCGGGTTCGGCGATGAAAACTAGCAACACCGTCTGACAGGAGGCTGAGAACCCCTCCCACCAGCCGATCTGCAGAGCAGCGTACGGCTGTCACGCAAGCTCGTGGAGCCAGTCTCGAGCCAGCGCCTCGCCGATGTCACCGCCGCCCGCGAGCCGGGTCACTCGGACGAGGTCGTCGCCGGCTCGCCGGCCCGGGAGCGGGACGGGATTGCGGGAAAGGCAAAGGCCGCTCACGCCGTACGGCGGCAAGCGGCCTTTGCTCGTGATCTTTTACTTGATCAGGCCCAGCCCCTGGACGGCGGTGCGCTCCTCCTGGAGCTCGGCGACCGAGGCGTCGATGCGGGCCCGGGAGAACTCGCTGATCTCCAGCCCCTGGACGATCTCCCACTTGCCGTCCTTGGCGGTGACCGGGAACGAGCTGATCAGGCCCGCCGGCACGCCGTAGGAGCCGTCGGAGACGATCGCGGCCGACGTCCAGTCGCCCTCGGCCGTGCCGTTCACCCAGGTGTGCACGTGGTCGACAGCGGCCGACGCGGCGGACGCGGCCGAGGACGCGCCCCGGACCTCGATGATCTCGGCGCCGCGCTTGGCGACCCGCGGGATGAACTCGTCGGCGAGCCAGGCCTGGTCCACCAGGTCCTTGACCGGGCGGCCGGCGGCCTCGGCGTGGAAGACGTCCGGGTACTGCGTGGCGGAGTGGTTGCCCCAGATCGTGACCTTGCGCAGCTCGGCGACCGGCACGTCCAGCTTCTTCGACAGCTGGGCCAGCGCGCGGTTGTGGTCGAGGCGGGTCATCGCGGTGAAACGGTCGGCCGGCACGTCGGGCGCGTGCTGCTGGGCGATCAGCGCGTTCGTGTTGGCCGGGTTGCCGACGACCAGCACCCGTACGTCCGAAGCGGCGCCCGCGTTGATCGCGGTGCCCTGCGGGCCGAAGATGCCGCCGTTGGCCTCGAGCAGGTCGCCCCGCTCCATGCCCTTGGTGCGCGGGCGGGCGCCGACCAGCAGCGCCACGTTGACGCCGTCGAACGCGGCCTTCGCGTCGTCGAACACGTCGACGCCCGTGAGCAGCGGGAATGCGCAGTCGTCGAGCTCCAGCGCGACGCCCTCGGCGGCCCGGGTGGCGGCCGGGATCTCCAGCAGGCGCAGGCGGACCGGCACGTCGGCGCCGAGCAGCTGGCCGGAGGCGATGCGGAACAGCAGCGCGTAGCCGATCTGGCCGGCTGCGCCCGTCACGGTGACGGTGACCGGTGTCTTAGTCATGAGTTTGTCTCCCGAGGTTGAGGCATTTCGGCACCCGAACCGGACTCTAGTCCTCGCGTTACGGGACGATGACGCGGATGCCTACGCATGTGACCTCACGGCGTTACTTCTTCCCGGCCGCGGCCCAGGTCGACGTCTCGATGGGCGCCGGGAGGTCGTCCCTCTCCGGCCGCCACTCGGAGACCGGCACGACGCCCGGCTCGACCAGCTCCAACCCGTCGAAGAACGCGCTGAACCGCGCCCGGTCGCGCGGCCGGATCGCGGCCGGGCCGCTGGGCTGGGTCGCCTGCAGCCGGGCGGAGATCTCGGGCGGGACGAAATCCGCCGTGCCGTGCGTGGCGACCAGGAAGCTGCCCGGCGCGACGCCGGCC
This sequence comes from Actinoplanes cyaneus, assembly GCF_016862095.1. GTDB lineage: Bacteria > Actinomycetota > Actinomycetes > Mycobacteriales > Micromonosporaceae > Actinoplanes > Actinoplanes cyaneus. The sequence goes on along the minus strand of NZ_BOMH01000046.1, from coordinate 33,841 downwards.
ATCAGGGTGCGGACCACGCCGGCCGCCTGCTCGTCGTCGAGAACGAAGTGCAGCACGTTGATCAGCAGGATCGCGACCGGCCGGGACAGGTCGATCGTCGCGGCGAGCTCGCCGGCGCGCAGGATCTTCTCCGGCTCACGCAGGTCGGCGTCGACATAGGTCGTCGAGCCGCCGACCATCAGGGCGCGGGCGTGCGCGAGCACCATCGGATCGTTGTCGACGTAGACGACCTTCGTCTCGGGGGCGATCGCCTGAGCCACCTCGTGCGTATTGTCCGGCGCCGGGAGGCCCGTCCCGATGTCCACGAACTGGCGGATGCCCGCCTCGCCGGCCAGGTGCCGGATCGCCCGGTTGTGGAAGGCCCGGCCCTCGCGCGCCGCCGTCCACACGGCGGGATAGACCTCGGCGATCTGGTCGCCGGAGTCGCGATCGACCTGGAAATGGTCCTTGCCGCCGAGCCAGTAGTTCCACCGGCGGGCCGGCGAGACGGTGTGCTGATCCACCCGGTCGCTCGTCATGCCGCATTCTAACCTGATCAATATCTCCACAGTGGACGCGAGAGGTTTTCCTACTCCGGGCCTCGCGGGCATATCCTGCATCGGCGGACTTCGAGGAAAGGTGCAGCGTGGCCATCCTGGCACCGCCCTATCGGCCCTTCTCCCCCGGCTTCCCGCCGCTCGACCCGGCGCGCGGCGACGGCGGCGCGACCATCGCCGTGACCATGCGATACGCGCCGCTGGCCTTCGTGCTCGGACTCTTCACCCCCGTGCTGCAGATCGACGGGAAGAACGTGCCGGCGAGTTGGGGACGGGTGACCACGCCCGTCGCGTTCGGCGAGCACCACGTGCACGTGCATGTGCCGTACCTGCTGGCGGCCCGGATCGGCACGGCCGAGACGACAGTGATGGCGCTGCCCGGGCGGACAGCCGAGCTGGAATACCGGGCGCCGCTCCTGGCCTTCCTTCGGGGTGCGCTGGGACCACCGCCGCAGCGATATCCCGGGATGGCGCTGGCCGTGGTGCTGCTGATCGGCGCGATGGTGCTCGGGTTCTGCACCTGCCTCGGGATCTTCACCTCCGGCGGCCCGCCGGAGACTCCCGCGACGCCCGTGGCTACCCCCTCGGCCAGCACGAATGTCTCCCCCTCCACACACGGCAGCTTCAGCATGGGGGATCCGTACACACCCCGGGGTGTGTACGGATCGTCTCGTCAGGATTCTCGGTAGAGCGCTTCGAACCAGCCCAGGTTCGTCGGACCCAGGCTGACCCGCGTCGTCTCTCTGGTGGTCAGGTAGCGGCCGGTCTCCGCGTGGTAGAGACCGAAGTAGGGGTTGCCGCCGCCGCGCCACTCGAACAGGTGGTTGCCGGTGAGCGGGCGGGTCGACATCCGCAGGACGCCGTTCTGCTGATCGATGTAGGCGTCGCCGCCCAGGTGCGCGCTCATGCCCTCGGACTTGAGAACGAAGAACTGCCGGCTCCAGGAGGAGTCCCGGCACACTGTGAACTGCTCGTACCAGCCGCGCACGGTGCCGGCCGCGAAGACGTAGTCGCCTGCCGGCGTCGACGAGTAGTAACGGTCTTCGGCGGCCGACTTGAGGAAGTATTTGGCGTTGCAGGAGAAAGTGCTGGCCTGCGCTGCCGTGGCCGAAGCCACCGAGCCGGCGCCGAGGCCCAGGGTCAGCGTCGCCAGCAGCGCGCCGAGCTTTCTGCGAATCATGAATCCTCCGTTGGTCGACGGGATCGAGTGGCTTGTGCCAACCAGTTGCCTTGCGGTCGTCCGCTTCCTGGGAGGCGGAACGGATCACGTCCACCAATCGGTGCAGACGACGCCGGCATCGTGGACGTTCATGCAGGCCCGGAACGTGAGTGTGCGACCGTCCGGGTGCCGCAGCGCCGCGCCGCTGGTGTTGGTTCTGTGGTCAGCGGAGACCGTGAAGGGGCCGCACTGCGCCCAGCCATTGCCGCCCGTGTACGACCAGTCGAGCCAGACCTGGTCCCCTTGCCGGGTCTGGCCTTGAATCCTGGCGAACACGCGCTCCACGCCCCGCTGGAACTGCTTGATCTTCAGTGTGATCGCGACCCCCGGCCACACCACCGTCTCCCTCAGCGTCGTGTCGGCATTCTGGTCGGAGGGGATGCCGATGAACTCGCTGCCGCAGCGATGGGCGGCAGCGGCCGGAGTCGCACCGAGCATCGTGCCGGCGCCGGTGACCAATACCGCTGTGCCCACGCTCGCGCCGATCTTTTTTCGCAGGTTCATGCATTTCCCGTCGCGTGCATCGAAGTTGCCCTTCCTGGAGGTTGCCTGCGGTCCCGTCCAGCGTCAGGGATCGATGTCCGGCGCGGGCGGACCTCGGACGCATTCGACGCCGGCCCTCGACGCCACCATCGACGGATCCCTGCCTGGCAGCGTGAGAGTTGTCTGGCCCTTGCCTGCGGTGGCCGGACAATCGACCCTGGACCACACAGCGACAATCGACGATGGATGTCGCAGTGTGACGGGGGTGCGAAATGCCGAGACCGGAACGGCCCTTGGGCCGCCTCGGTGACCCGCTCGCGCAACTGGCGGCCGGGCTGCGGGCATTGCGGGAGAAGGCGGACAGACCGGGTTACCGGCAGATGGCCGTGCGGGTGAACTACTCGGTGGCGACGTTGGCGGCGGCGGCTTCAGGCCGGCGGCTGCCGACGCTGAGGGTGACCCTCGCGTACGTGGCCGCGTGCGACGGCGACGTTGAGGAGTGGGAGCGGCGCTGGTGGGAAGCCGCGCGTCTGAGCGGGGCGTCCGCCGAGAAGCTCCCTGGCGATCCGGTGACCGCGCCCCCAGACGTGCTGACGGTGCCGCCGCCCGATCCGGTGCCTGCCGGTGGACTCGACGATCTGGTGAAGCGCTTGCGGCTGTTGAGAGTCTGGGCCGGTGAGCCCTCCTACGAGACGATCAAGGACCGGGTCAACGCGGCCTGGGCGGCGGCCGGCCGGCCGGCCGGTGAGCTGGTGTGCAGGTCCACCGTCGCGTACTGCTTCCGGTCCCGTCGCCGCCGGTTGGACACCGAGCTGGTGGTCGCGGTGGTCCGGGCGCTGAACCCGGACACCGGGTATGTGGCTCTCTGGCGCCAGGCGTTGCGGGTCGTCGGCGGGGAGATCGAGGCGGTGTCCCAGGTCCGGGTGCAGGACAGCTTGCCTCGAGAGCTGACGGGGTTCACCGGGCGCGCCGGCGCACTTGACCGGCTCCGCCGCACGATACGGGGCGGGAAAGCGGCGGTGACTGCCGTGATCGAGGGAATGGCCGGGGTCGGCAAGACCCAACTCGCCGTCCACGCCGGGCACCTGCTGACCCGGGAGAACGCCTTCGATCGGGTGTTGTTCGTCAACCTGCGCGGCTTCGACCCCGACCCGGCACAGCCGCCCGCCGACCCCGCCGCGGTCCTGGACGGGTTCCTGCGCCTGCTCGGGATGACCGGCCAGCAGATCCCCCACACCCTCGAGGCCCGCGCCGCGGCCTACCGCGACCGCCTCGCCGGCACCCGAGTCCTGGTGGTGCTGGACAACGCCGCGTCCACCGATCAGGTCCGCCCACTGCTGCCGACCGCACCGGGCTGCCTCACCCTGATCACCAGCCGGTGCGGCCTGGCCGGCCTGCGCCCCGCGACCCACCTCACGGTGGACGTGTTCACCGCGGCCGAGGCTCTGGCATTCCTCACCCGCGCCGTTCCCGACGTCCCCCTCGGCGTGGATCCGCACGCCGCCGCCCGCATCGCCGGGCGCTGCGGCAACCTGCCCCTGGCCCTGGGCCTGATCACCGGGCACATCCGCAACACACCGGGCTGGACGTTGACCGACCACGCCGACCGCCTCGACGAACGCCACCACCAGCGGCGCCTGGACACCGGCGTCGAACTCGCGCTCGATCTGTCCTACCAGCATCTCTCCGCCGGCCCGCGACGACTGCTGCGGCTGGCGGCGCTGCACCCCGGCCAGGACTTCGACGCGTACGCCGCCGCGGCTCTGGTCGACGCCGGCCTACCCACCACCCAGAGCCATCTCGACCGCTTGCACCGCGACCATCTGCTGCAGCAGAGCACCCCCGGCCGGTACACGTTCCACGACCTGGTCCGCGTCTACGCCACCATCCGGGTCACCGACGAGGATCGCCCCCTAGAACGCCGCACCTCCCTGACCCGCCTGTTCGACCACTACCTCGCCGCCACCGCCATGAACACTCTGCACCCCGCCGAAGCGCACTACCGGCCGGTAATCTTGCCTGCCGCCACCGCCACTCCGGACCTGACAGATCCGGACATCGCGCGGGAATGGTTGGACACCGAACGGCTGACCCTCGTCACCGTCGCCGCCCACACCGCCGGCCACGGCTGGCCCACCCACACCATGCGGCTCTCGCGAATCCTGTACCGATACCTCGACGGCGGCCACAACACTGATGCCCTGACCGTGCACGGTCACGCCGGCCATGCCGCCCGCAACAGCGGGGACCCGACCGGACTTGCCCACGCCCTGGCCGACCTCGGTGCCGTCCACTATCGGCTGGGCCGGTACGGGCCGGCGGGCGAGCACCTCCGACAGGCTATGGACCTGTTCCGCCGGGCCGGCGACCCGGCCGGCGAAGCCCGCACGGTGAACACCCTCGGCGTCATCGCGGTGCGGTCGGGCCACTACCGCACGGCCAGTGACCAATTCGCTCGGGCCCTGACCCTGCACCGGGAGGCCGGTGACCGGGCCGGCGAAGGCCGCGCGCTCACCAACCTCGGCTTCGTCCAGGGGCGGTCGGGCCACTACCGGCCTGCCATCGAACACCACGAGCACGCTCTGGCCCTGTATCGGCGGGCCGGCAACCGGGTCGGTGAAGCCGACGCGCTGAACGGCCTCGGCGAGATCGAGAGGCGATTCGGCCAGTACCGGCCGGCCGGCGACCACCTGCGGCAAGCCCTGACCCTGCACCGCCAACTCGGCCATCACTCGGGCGAAGCGTGGACGCTGGACAGCCTCGGCACCCTTCACGCCCGCCTCGGCGAGCCCGCCCGGGCCACCAAGCACCACCAGCGGGCCCTGACCATCTTCCGCAAGATCGGCGACAGGTACGGCGAAGCGTGGGCGCTCAACGGCCTCGGCGAAGCCGCCCGCACCGCCGGCCACGTCGCGAACGCCCTCACCCACCACACCGCCGCCCACACCACCGCCGCAGAAACGGGCGACCCCGATCAGCAGGCCCGCGCCCACACCGGACTCGGCCACGCCCACCACATCCTCGGCAATCTCACCCTCGCTCACGCGGGCTACCAGCGCGCACTGGCCCTCTACACCGATCTCGGCGTACCCGAGGCCGAGCAAGTCCGCACCTGCCTCGCGGCTCTCAACAGCAGCACCGAACAGCAATGACAGGCGCCTGCGAATTGCCTTCCGGCGGAGGCAACCAGTCGGCTTGACCGGTAGGCTCGCTTGTGGGATCGGCCGTCCGGATCGCCGCTAAGAAGCGAGGACGGCAAGCGCGGCTTCGGCGCATTCGTCGTCCTGCCCGGGCGTCCATCCGCCGCTCACCGCCAACGCGCCCAGGACGGTGTCCCCGCGCACGATGAGCGCCGCGCCGGCGCCCGCGAGGATCGGTACCCGCACGGCCCCGTCCAGTTGGGCGAAGAAGGCAGGTGAGGTCTCCTGCATCTTGCGCAGTACGGCGCCGTCGCGGCGGAAGAGCGCAACGCTGGCCGCTTTGACCTCGGCGATCTGGGCCGAAAGCGGTGGTGCCCCGGTCATGCGGCCGAGGGCCTGCAGGTGGCCGCCCTCGTCGACGACCGCGACCGTCACCGGCGCGGCCAGCTCGGCGGCGCGCTCGTGTGCGCCGGTGATGACTGCCTGAGCCTCGTGAAGTGTCAACGGCATGGCGATCCCTTCGAGTTGGGCGGGCAGCTGTCCTGGCCGACGCCCATCAGCATGATTGGAGGACGGCTGTAGCGCAATGGGTGTCCAGCTATTCTTGCCGGGATGAACACCACGGGTCGTCGCAAGCAGAACACTCGCGGGCGGGGCGACCTGCTCCGCGAGGAGATCCTGACGGCCGGCGTGCGGATGCTCGACGAACTCGGCGACGACCAGGCACTGTCGCTCCGCGCGGTCGCCCGCGCCGTCTCCGTCGCCGCGACTTCGGTCTACCTCTACTTTCCTGACCGCGACGCACTCGTGCTGGCCGTGACCCAGCGCTGCCACGAGGATCTCGTCGCCGTCGGCGACACCGCCGAGGCGGCTTACGAACACCACCCCGCCGCACAACTGCGGGCCCGCATCCTGGCCCAGGCAGAATGGGCCCAGAACCACCCGGGCCTCTACAAGGTGCTGCACGAAAGCGGCGTCCACCGCCGGCTCGGCATGCCGTTCAAGGAAGTGATGGTCGAACGCACCCGCACCGCGGTTCAGCGCTGCATGGATGCCGGCGCCGCCCCGCACGACGACGCGCTCACCGTGACGATCGACCTGCGCACCGCTGTCAACGGCATGCTGGCTCAGCGCATCAACGAACCCGACCTGCCGTGGCCGCCCATGGCCGACCAGCTCGACCGCTTCCTGACCAAACTGGTCGGCCTGCGGCTCTGAGCACGTCGGCCGTACCGTCGGACGGGAGCCAGGTTCGCACCTGCGCGGGCTCGCCGCCGCTCATCAGCGCTCTGTCAGCGGCAGATCAAGACGTCGGCGTGGAGAGGGAACCGATTGAAGTTGCGGTCGCGTCCGGTCGGCGGCGCGACCATCCATTCAGGTCGCGGATGAGGGCGGCTCGGTCATCCTCGGATTCCGGTGCTCATTTCCGTTTCGGTGCCGCCCGGGGGAAATAGTTTTTGTCACGTCCCGACGCTTACATACGTGTTTCCCGGGGTGGGACAATTCAATGGTGGCGCAGATGTCGTTGTTCAGCCGGGGCGAGCTCGCGGGGATGCGGGATCGCACTCTGGCGCGCAATTACTCGGCGGAGGCGGAGAAGTTTCGGCGCGACCATGAGCGGCATCGTGCTTGGGGTTTACGTCAGCGTCATGCACGGAAACTGGTCCGGGCGGGATGGGGTGCTTCGGCGGCGTGGGCCGCTGTCACTGCAGGTGAGGATCAGCCGCGCCAGTCGGCGCCGGTGATTGCCGCTCCGTCGCAGCCAGCGCGTCCTGCCGCGAGCGCGTCGGCTCCGGCTGCTGCCCCATCGGTGGGACGAAGTCCCGGTGAAACACCACTGTCGTCGCAGCACGTTTCCGGGGCGACCACGCCTTCGAACCCGCAGCTTGCGCCCAGCTCGCCCGGGCCCGCGAAACCACAGGTTGCGAGCAGCTCGCCCGGACCCGCGAACCCGCAGCCTGCGAGCAGCTCGCCCGGATCCGCGAAACCACAGGTTGCGCCTGGGTCGCCCGCACCCGCCAGCCCTCAGGTTGCGGTTTGCCCGCGCTCACCCGCGAGTCCTCAGCTTGGGCCCGGCCGTGGGCAAGCTGGGTTGTTCATTGTTGTGGTGGGCTGGTGTGTGATGGTGGTCGAGGTGGCACTCGATAAGGTGGGATGCCGCCGGGTCTGTGGCGGTCACCGGGCTGTGGTTAGGCTCAGGGCAACCATTTCTGATGTTGTTTGCCGCGGGCGGAAGGTGCCTGGGGCTCGCGGTCCACCGACATTTTCTGTTCCTTTTCCAACGCTTGGTTGAGTCTTTCATCGGTGCGCTGAATGCCGCCTTGCAGTGCCCTCTTCTCGGCATGACAGTGAGTCCGCTCCGATGGGATTCCTGTGAGGTCGGACGGGCGGTTCGGCGGTCGGCAGGCTCGCTGGCTGTCAGCTGGTCGTCGTGCATCATCACGCCGCCGTCATGCGATGGCGGTGCTGGTTTCCGAGAGGGAAGGAGACGCTGCGGAAACCTGCCGCTCGCCAGGATGGTTCGCGTCGATGAACGCGAATGGGAGGCGGGGATCGTGCGAGCGCTGGTGGGAAGGGACGACGAGGAGCCGTGGGCGCGGTTGCGAGCGGGATCCGGAAGCCCGGCGGACGAGGAGGGGCGTGCGCCGTTCAACCTGACCGAGCTGGTGCGGGAGTTGGTCGACGCGCGGCGGGACGAGGCTGACCGGTATGAGGTGACGCTGCTGGCGGCGCTCGCTCCGGCGACCGCGATGGGCCGGGTGCGACTGGCCGGGCGGCTCGTCGTGACCCTGGTGGAGAACGCGATCCGGCACAACACGGCCGGCGGCTGGGCCGGGGTGACCGTGCGCCACGGCGAGGGCCGGGCGGTGCTGACCGTGGTGAACACCGGGCCACCGGTGCCCGACGATCGGCTGATCTTCCGGCCGTTCGACCGGGGCGGGCCGGGCGGTGGGACGGGGCTGGCCGTGGTGCGGGCCGTGGCGGACGCTCACGGGGCAACGGTCTCGATCGTCGCGCGGCCCGAGGGCGGGCTGGTGATCGAGGTGGCTTTCCCCGCGCCGGATGCCACGTGATCGCCCGATGAGACGGCCCGGCTGCCGTCGACCGCGCCGGTGCCCAACCCGGCGGGATCGGGGTGCGCGACTGCAGGGCTGGGTCGATCGATGGGAGTGAGTGGACCTTTCGGTCAGGGCCGGGGTCGACCGGCGTGCCGGTACGGGCCGATCGGCGGGTGGCGATGGGCGGTTGCGGACACGATGCTCTGCCTGTGAGTTTGCCGCCTCCGCAGGATCCTTGGGCCCGCCCGTCCGAAACGCCGCAATCGGGACCGCCGGTGATGCCGGGTCAGGCCTATCCCCCGGCGCCGGGGCACGAGTTCCCGCCCACGGTGGCTGGGCCGGCGTATCCGCACGGCGGAGCGGCACCGGGCGGGCCGGCGTATCCGCACGCCGGAGCCGCACCGGGCGGGCCGGCGTATCCGCACGCCGGAGGGACGCCGGGCGGGCAGCCGTTGCCGCACGGTGCGGCCGGATATCCGATGACCGTGCCGTACAACGCGGCGGGCAAGCCGGTGAAGAAGCCGGCCGTCGGCAAGGTGCTGCTGGGCCTGGCCGGTGTCGCCGTGCTGTTCGTGTGCGGCGCGGCGATCTTCGCGCCGGACTCGCCGAAGACGGACAACGCCGGGTCGGTACGGCCGTCGGCGGTGATCTCCACCGAGCAGGTCGCCGCGTCGGCGGTTCCGGTGGCGGTCGCCCCGTCGGCGAGTCCGGGCCCGAGTCCGAGTTCGGCGAAGGCCACGCCGGTGGCTCCTGCGAAGACCACCAAGCCGGCGTCGGCGAGAACCACGGCGAAGCCGGTCTACTACGCGAACTGCGACGCCGTGCACGCCGCCGGAAGGTCGAACCTGCGCAGGAGCGACCCCGGCTACCGCAAGGCGCTGGACCGCGACGGCGACGGCCTCGCCTGCGAGTCCGGTGACGCCGACGAGCCGGACGAGCCCGGCACCGGCGACACCGGGGACAGCGACACCGGGGAGGACGACGGCGGGACGGATCCGCGGTACGCCACGTGCGCGGCGGCGAAGAGGGCCGGCCACGGGCCGTACACCAAGGGCGAGGACCCCGAGTACGCCTGGTACCGCGACGCCGACAAGGACGGAGTCGTCTGCGAGTAACGGTTTCCGGCTTCCGGTCAGCCGCCGGCGACGTCCGCGGGCTTCGTATAACGGTCGGCGACGGCTGCCGGCCGCTCCAGCACGCGCCCGGCGGCCAGGTCCGCGGCGAGCCGCAGGTACTGGGCATGTGTCCAGGCCAGCGGCGTCGCCGAGGTGCTCGGGGTGCCCAGCGGCCGGTTCGGCGGGTACTGGTCCCACACCTGTTCGGGCAGCATCCGGCTGGGCCCGGCGGCGCTCGCCAGGATCCTCAGCTGCGAGCGCGCCCCGGCACGGGAGCCACCGGCCAGCAGGTATTCGCCGCGTTCGCCGTTGAGCAGCGGCCACGCCCGTCCCCGCGTGATCTGCGAGTCGGCCGGCAGCGGGTAGTCCCACTGGCTGCCGTCGGCTTTCTCGCCGTACCCGTCGAAGGACGCCCGGTGCCAGAACGGGCCCGCGCCGAGCTGGGCGTCGACGACGCGCAGCGAGGTGCGTACGTCCGGATCGCCGGCCGGCAGGATGCCCAGCCTGACGAGCTCGAGGAACCCCGGGTCCACCACCCGTCGCTGGTCGACGCCGGACGGGCCGCTGTCCCCGATGTCGTAGGTCGTCCCGAGGTCGGGCTTGCCGTCCTTGGTGAGCCGCAGGAAGTACGGCGAGCGGGAGTACGGCCCGGTGCTGGTGACCGTCCACGCCTTCACGTTCGCCCGCCACTGATCAGCAACGGTCAGGTACCGCGTGGCGGACGCGTCGTCCTCGTTGTCGGCGGCGATCGACGCCGCGCAGACGAGCCCGGCGATCTCGGCCGCGATGGTGGCCGGGGAGTACCCGGACTGGTTCTCCCACCGGTCCTGCGGGCTCCACGGCGCGCGGTTCCCGTCCTGCTCGAAGCCGATCAGGAAGTCCGCCGCCTTCCTCACGTGCGCCCAGGTCGCCGCGTCGGTGCGGCCGAGCTGGTAGGCGAGCACGATCGGCAGGCCCACCTCGTCGAGCTGCAGCCCGTCCCAGACCGGGGTGCCGTCGAGCCGGGAGTTCTGCGGGAACGAGCCGTCGGGCTTCTGCTGCACGGTGAACAGGTAGTTCAGCGCGCGGGTGGCGCCGGCCCGGTCACCGGCGGCGAGGAGCCCGGTCGCGATCTGGTAGAGGTCGCGGGACCAGACCAGGTGGTACGGCCCGGACGGGTCGTCACGGCCGAAGGCCCACGGCGAGCCGGGCGCCGCCACGTACGCGCCGCGGTGGGTCTTGTCCTCACTGGCGGCCAGGACCATCGCGGAGGTCCGCCACAGCGCGCGGTCGGCGACGGCCGGCGGGCGGTGCAGTCCGCCGAGGTGACGGTGCCAGCCGGCGGCGTACTCCCGGGCGGTCGCGCCGAACCCGCGGCGCAGCCCGGCCCGGGCGCCGTCGAGCGCCGCGCCGGTGGACGTGCCGAAACCGAGCGCGAGCGTGGTGTGCCCGGTGCCGAGCCGGCCGGTCTGCACCAGGTAGCCGGGCGCGGCCGAGGTGTACCGCGCGTCCAGGTCGTCGCTGGTCCCGGTGAAGCCGTTGGACGTGGTGCGGAAGGCGGGCGCGGCCACGAAGGCGCTGGCCACGTCGCCGTCGGAGGCCACGAGCGCGTCTCCCGCCGTACGGCCGGAATCTCCGCTCCTGCTGTTGCCCAGTGCCGGGTCGAAGATGGCGTGGAGGCGATAGCCCGGACGGGCGGTGAAGTTCACGTCGGCCAGGACGGTGGCACGGTGCGGGTCGGTCGCGTACGAGAGGGAGAGCCGCCACCGACCGGACGGCCCGGCCAGCCGCTGCCGGAAGCTCAGGCTCCTGTCGTCGGTCATGGTGGTGTCCACGGACGCCGCGGTCTCGCGACCGGACGGGCCGGTGACGACGAAGCTCAGCGCCCGCGCGCTCGGCGTCCCGAGGTCCGGGTAGAAGATCTCGCCGAGGCCACCGGTGCGCTGCACGGTCGCCCAGACCTTGCTCTCCGTGCCCGCCGCGGTGATCAGGCCGGTCTTGTCGGCGGGCAGGTACTGCTGGTCCGCACCGGGTGCGCCGGGCGCCGGGACGTCACGGGCGGCAGCGAGCGGGGTGAGACCGAGGAGGGCGGCCGCCATGATGCGACCGATTTTCCGGTACGGCATGACGCCCCGCTTACCCACGTATCGACGAACGTAACAGTCAAGGCTTCGCTTGCAGCTCATCGTGCAGAGCGCGCATCAGTTCAGCGCTGGTGAACGGCTTCTCCAGCAGATGCACGCCGGCCGCCAGGGTCCCGTGGTCGGTCAGGACCGGCTGGGCGTACCCGGACATGAACAACACCCTGGTGCGGGGGTGGCGGGCCGTCACCGCGTCGGCCAGGTCCTTGCCCAGCATCCCCGGCATGATCACGTCGGTGAGCAGCACGTCGACGGGCTGGGAGCCGGCCAGCCGCAACGCCTCCTCGCCCCCGGTCGCGGCCAGCACCGTGTACCCGCCGCGGACCAGGATCCGGCAGGTCACCTCGCGCAGCGCGTCCTCGTCCTCGACGACCAGCACCGTCGCCCCGCGCCCGTCCAGCTTCTCGGCGGTCCCGCCGGTGGTCACCTCCTGCGCCCGCGCGTCGGTGACCGGCAGCAGGATCGTGAACGTGGTGCCGATCCCCGGCTCGGAGTAGATCTGCACGGTCCCGCCGGCCTGCGTGACGATGCCGTAGACGGTGGCCAGCCCCAGCCCGGTGCCCTGACCGCTGGGTTTGGTGGTGAAGAACGGCTCGAAGGCCTTGTCGATCACCTCCCTGGGCATGCCGGTGCCGGTGTCCGAGACGCGCAGCCGCACGTACGGGCCGGGGCTGAGCCCGAGGCGGGGAGTCGAGTACTCCGCGTCGACGTCGACCCGCGCGGTGTCGATCGTGAGGCGGCCACCGGTGGGCATCGCGTCGCGGGCGTTGACCGCGAGGTTGACGAGCACCTGCTCCAGTTGTCCCGGGTCGGCCATGACCGCGGGCAGGGCGTCGGTGGTCCGTACCGTCAAGGTGATGTGCTCGCCGAGAGACCGCCGCAGCATGTGACAGACCTCGGTGACCACCGCGTTGAGGTCGAGCGGCCGGGGCCGGATCACCTCACGCCGGGCGAAGGCCAGCAACTGGTGGGTGAGATCGCTGCCACGCCGGGCGGCCCGGGCGATCTGCTCGGCGTCGGCGGCCGGCGGGCTTCCGGCGGCGTCCTCCATGATGAACGCCGCGTAGTTCAGGATGACCGCCAGCAGGTTGTTGAAGTCGTGCGCGATGCCGCCGGCCAGCTGTCCCAGGCTCTCCAGGCGCTGGGCCTGCTGCATGCGGGCCTCGAGCTTCTGCCGGTCGGTCTCCTCGCGCAGCCGGTGCCGCTCGGCCTCGGCGGTGAGCCGGTCGGTGATGTCCCGGACAGCGGCCACGGTGATCACGCCGGCGTCGGTGTGCAGCGCGCTGACCGTGATGTCGACCGGCAACTCGGCGCCGTCGCTGCGGATCGCCCGGCGCTTGGCCCAGCGCTGTTCGCGGGCGTCGGCGCGCTCGGTCTCCGGCGGGGTGGACGGGTCGTCGCCGGTCCGCAGCACGGCCGAGACGGGTGGCAGCCCGTCCGGCAGGAGCCAGCCGACGGGCAGGTGGATCAGTTCCTGCCGCGGATGCCCGAACAGGCGCTCGGCCGCGGCGTTGACCAGCACCAGCTGGCCTGTCTCGGCGACGCCGAGCAGCGCGTCCGGGGCGGCGTCGAGGATCGCCTGGACCCGTGCCTCGGTGCGTTCGCGTTCGCTGATGTCGCGGGCGATGCTGGTGGTGCCGGCCACGGTGCCGTGCTCGTCCAGCAGCGGCGAGGTCAGCACCGCGACCGCGATCGGCTCGCCGGAGGTGGTGAGCCGCAATGATCGATATCGGTCGACTCTGGCGCCCTTGCGCACCAGGTCGCGGATCTGCCGCTCGTCGGCGCGCCGGTCCGGCGGGATGATCTCGTCGATCGGGACGCCGATCATCTCGTCGGCCGGGAAGCCGTAGAGCAGCTCGGCACCCGGATTCCAGGACAGCACCCGGTCGTCCAGGCCGACGGTGACGATCGCGTCGTGCGAGGACTGCACGACCGAGGCGAGCAGGGCGCGGCTCGTGGCCATCCGGCGCTGGGCGGTGTCGTCACGCAGGACCGCGGTCACGTAGGTCTCACCGTCGGGCGCGCTGACGCCGGAGAGGGAGATCTCCACCGGGAAGACCGCGCCGTCGCGGCGCCTGCCTCGCAGCGGCACGCGGCGCAGGGGGTGGCTCTCGCCGGTCAGGTAGGCGGCGCGCTTCTCCGGGAGCCCCGGGCGGACGTCCTCCGGGAACAGCTCGTCGACACAGATGCCGACGAGGCGGCCGGGCGGGTAGCCGAACATGTCGTGGGCCCGGCGGTTCGCGATCGTGACGGTGCCGTCCGAGCGGCAGATGACGATCGCGTCCGGCGCGGTGTCGATCAGGAGCCCCGGCAGCTCAATGCGTGACTCCACACCCGTCCCCTCCCTCCTTCAAACTACGGGATTCATGGAGGTACGGGCACGGATTCGCTGTTTCCGGGCATCCGCTCGAGCTCTCGCCGGTTCACGACACAGACCGGTTCCGGCGTACGGCGGGAGAGCGTCACACGGTGCGCCGCCCACCGGTGAGGTCGCTGTCGGCCGGCCGGTCCCACCCGTCGCAGGAGTCCTCCGGCTCGACCTCGAGCAGGTCGAACAGATCCGGCCCGGCATGCCCCGTGTCGACAGAGCCGCCGATCAGGCCCATCAGCGCGGCACAGTTACGCCCATAACCCTGCACCATGCGGTCCACCCGGGTCGGGTGACCGCAGCGACGGCACGGTCGCATCCGCTCCACCGGACGGTCACCCACCAGTTCATTATCGTCGGGAACCCGGGTTCGCGCCCGCCTCTCGCGCGCTGAATCCGGTCGCGGCCGGATCTTGCGCGCCGAACCCGGCCTCGGCCGCTATCTTCGCGATCCGGTCCAGCGCGTCGCGGGGGTCCTCGTGCGGCCGGCTGGCCAGTTCGCCCACCTGCCGGAGCAGGTCCGGCAGGTGGCCGTCGTCGAGCTGGCGGACCCGTTCCACGATGCGCAGCAGCGCGGTCAGGTCGGCGATCGTGTCACGGAGGCTGTCCGGGTCGACGGTGCCGATCATGACCGGCTGCCGCCCGGGGACCGGGCCGGCCTCGCCGGCCGCGCGGAGGATCCCGATCCGGAAGCCGATGGCCACGGCATGCGCCTGGTCACGAGCGCCGAGCTGTTGGTACAACGTGCGCAGCCGGGACTTGACGGTGTTCGGCGAGATGTAGAGGCGAGCCGCCATCTCGCGGGCCGTCTCGCCGGCGGCGAGGGACTCGATGGTCTCCTGAAGGTGTGGTGCCAGCACCGGCCGTTGCGCAACGGCCCTGGTGTGGCTTCGATGCGTTTGCAGCGACATGCCCGAGAATGTAGATCTTGCTCATTCCGGTGTGATCCACACCTCCCGAATGAACTCAGCCGTTACCGACTGCTTTGGCCAGTTCATCCTTCGTCATCGACGACCGGCCCGGGATGTCCTTTTCCTTGGCTTTTTCATAGAGTTCGTGGCGGGTCTCGTGCCCGGCGTCTCCCGTTGTGGGAGCCGGCGACTCGGGCAGCGCGCCGGTGGTCGCCTCGACGAACCGCTGCCCCATCTCCTCCCGCTCGTCGTCGGTGAGGTTGTCGGCCAGGATCGGGAGCAGGTCCTCCTCTTCCTCCTGGACGTGGTGCCGCAACTCGCCGATGATCGCCGCGAGCGTGCCGTCGTAACCGGGGTCGTCCGGGCTGCCGTCCAGCAGGCTCTTCAGCATCTCCTCGATCTGGTGGTGCTCCTCGACGCCGTCGCGCACCTCCGCACCGGTCTCCTGCGCCCTGTCCCGGATGGCGGGGTAGACGAAGTCCTCCTCGGCCTCGGAGTGCGGCAGCAGCAACCTGGCCACCTCCTGGAGCAGCGCGGCCGTGTCCGAGCCGTCCTCCTCCGCCTGGGTGAGCAGCTTCTCCACCTGCTGGTGCTGCTCCTTGATGATCTCCACGATGTCCGGCACGGATCCCCCTCCGCGGTTGGCTGACCTTCCTCGGCGGCGGGTACCCGGGGCTCCTGCCAGGAAACACTCAACTTCGAGGTCGTACCGTTCCGGGTCGAGGATCGTGAAAGGGGTTGCGGGTGGAAGCGTTCCGGGTGTTCCGGGTGACCGCGGTCGCGGAGGCGTTCTCGTGGACCGGGCTGCTCGTGGGGATGTATCTCAAGCACGTCTCGCACACCACTGACGCGGGCGTGTGGCTGTTCGGGCGGGTGCACGGTGCGCTGTTCGTGGCCTATCTCGCCGCCACGCTCTGGGTCGCGCGGGCGGAGCGGTGGTCGCTCTGGCGGACGGCGTTCGCGCTGGGCGCGTCCGTGCCGCCGCTGACCACGCTGATCTTCGAGCGCTGGGTGTCGAAGCGCCGCCCGGCCGCCGAGCCGGTCAGCGCCACCGTCTGAGCTTCACCCGGGTTTCACACGCGGTGATCTAGAAAGCTTTGCTAGAGGAGCGCGCTGGGCGGCCGCCACCGCCTGTGCTCCGCCACGGAAAGGGGCGCGTCCAGTGGACGCGCCCCTTTCCCGGCCACTGCCCGCCAACCGCGCGGGCGTGCAGGCCCAGCCGGTCACGCACGCCCCGGCCCAGCCGCAGGTCGCCCTCTCGAGCTGGCACTCACCGTGGTTATCCCGCCGCCACAACCACGGCCAGAACCAGCTGCGGGCCGGGCGCGGGCGGCTGGGGCTCACCGTGGTTTTCGCGCCGGCACGACCACGGTCGGAGCCAGCTGGGGGCGGGCGGCTGGCGCTCAGCGTGGTTGTCTGACCGCCGAAACCGCGGTCAGAACCAGCTGAGGGCCTGCCGCGCGCCGCGACCTGGGCCGAACGCGGATTCGCGTGCGAGTGCGGCACGCGCGGCTCGCGTGCGAGTGGCCCACGCCGAGCGCGGCCCGCATGCGAGTGCGCCGAGCGCGGCTCGCATGCGGGTGCGGCAGGTGCGGTTTGCGTGCGGGTGGGGCGGGTTCGGGTGGGTGGGTGGTTACTTGACGGCGATGGGGTTGACCGGGCTGCCTACCGCGCCGGTGATCGGGAGGGGGGCGGCGGTGAGCCAGAACTCGTAGACGCCGTCGGCCGCGCAGTCCGCCGCCAGCTCGTCCGGGTCCCACATCTCGCCGAGGAACAGGCCGATGTGCGGGATCGCCACCTGGTGCAACGGCTGGAACGCCTCGTCGAACTCGTTGGGCCGCACCTCGAAGCCCCACGTGTCGGTCGCGATCGCGGCGATCTCCGTGCGGTGCAGCCAGTCCGCTGTGGTGAACGACAGGCCGGGCGCCGGACCGCCCGCGTACTCACCCCAGCCGTTGCGGCGGGCGCGGGTGAGCTGACCCGTACGTACCAGCACGATGTCGCCCTGGCCCACAGCGGACGTGGCGCCCTGCCGGGCGATGGTCTCCACCAGGTGTTCTTCCGTGATGGCGAAGCCGTCCGGAAGCTCGCCGTCGACGCCGAGAGCACGCCCCACGTCGAGCAGCACGCCACGCCCGGCGATCACCGACGCGACCGTCTCGATGCCGGTGACGCCGTCGCCGAGGCTGGTCACGACCTTCTCGGCGGGCCGGCCGTTCCAGGCGTGGCCGTGGTCGAAGATGTGGCCGAGCCCGTCCCACTGCGTCGAGCACTGCAGCGGCATCGCGATCACGTCGTCGGCGCCGCCGAGCCCGTGCGGGAAGCCCTGCACGCCGGTGACCGCGTCGGTGCCGGTGTCGAGCATGGTGTGCACCGGGTTGGTGCGCCGCCGCCAGCCCTTCTGCGGCCCGTTCGCGTCGAACGACTGCGACAGCGAGAAGGACACGCCGCGCCGCACCAGGCTCGCGGCGTGCGCGCGGTGCGCGGGAGTCAGGAAGTTCATCGTTCCGCGTACGTCGTCGGCACCCCACCGCCCCCAGTTGGAGCACCGTTTCGTGGCCGCCGCGATGGCGCCTTCCGGGTCGGAGCGGTCGATCATGACAGCACGTCCACGATCCAGTCTGCGATGTACGTCTGCACGTGCGCGAAGTGGTCGAGCCCGATGTGCTCGGCCCCGCCCTCGGCCGCCGTGAAGATCCGCAGGTCACGCCGGGGCGCGTTGACCGCCTGCTCGTACGAGCGGTGGGCGTACTGCAGCGGGATCTGCCGGTCGTTCTCGCCGTGCGCGATCAGGAACGGCACGGTGATCTTCTCGACGACGCCGTCCAGGTTGACCGCTTCGGCCTTCTTGATGAACGTGTCCAGATCGGTCTCGCCCCACACCCAGAGCACGTGGTCCCAGTAGTGCGGGACCGGGTGCTCCCCCTCGCGTTCGAGCCGGCGCTTCTGCACCGCGCCCCAGTCGTGGTTGGCGCCCCACGCCACGCAGAGCGCGAGCCGCTTCTCGAACGCGGCGGCGCGCGGCGCGTAGTAGCCGCCCAGCGACCACCCGACCAGTCCGATCTTGCCGGTGACGACGTCGTCGCGGGTCAGCAGGTAGTCGACGCACGCGCGAGCCCAGTCCTCGGACTCGACCCGGCTGGTCAGGCCGAGCAGCCGCAGCGCCTCGCCGCTGCCCGGGGTGTCGACCATCAGCGTGGAGATGCCGCGGGCGGCCATCTCCTGCGGGAAGCCCGAGGCGTACATGTGCTCCTTGGTGGAGTCCAGCCCGTTGAACATGATGATCACCGGGGCCGGGCCGTCCGGAACAGCCTTCTTGAAGTACGCGGGGAGCAGCGCGCCCTCGAACGGGATCTCCACCCGGGTCGTCGCCGGGTCGATCAGGTCAAACGCCTTCTGCTGCAGTTCCAGACAGCGGCGGTAGAAGACGTTGCGGTCCGGCTTCTTGGCGGACTGCATGCGCTCGGCCTGTGCCAGGTAGTTCGTGGCCCGCTGGTACTTCTGACCCGCGGTGCGCAGGTGCCCGGCGGCCTCGTCGGCGGCGGCCTGTGTCGCCAGGTCCTCGGCGACCGCGGCCCACGACGCCATGAACTCCCTGGTGCCGACGTCGGCACCCTGGGCACCGAGCTCGCGGATCGGGCGGCAGGCGCGGTCGACCTCGTCGATCAGACCACCACTGTTCAGGGTGGCGACCACGCCCAGGTTCCAGACGTAGTTGCCGGGGAAGTACTCGAACATCAGTCTTGCCTTTCGCTTCGCGCTTTCGCCTGGTCACGGCGGCGGACCTTCGCCAACGGCGCTGTCACATGTCCGGAAGTGATCCGATTGGTCAGGCTGCCGATGCCCTCGACGGTCAACGTCACCTCGTCGCCGTCCTTCAGCGGGGGCGGATCCTGGGTGCCGTTGCGGCCCCACAGCTCCGCGAGGCACCCGCCGTTGCCGACGGTTCCGGAGCCGAGCACGTCGCCGGGCCGCACGATGCTGTCGCGGGCCGCGTAGGCCAGCATCGTCTCGAACGTCCAGCCCATGTTGCCGAGCAGGTCCCGCCCGACCTCGGCGCCGTTGACCTCGGCGACACACCAGAGATCGAGAAAACCGTCCTTCTTGTACGGATCCAGCTCGTCAGCCGTCACGATCCAGGGCCCGAGGCTCGACGCGAAGTCCTTGCCCTTGGCCGGTCCCAGGTTCACCTTCATCTCGCGGCCCTGCAGGTCCCGTGCCGAGAAGTCGTTGAAGATCGTGTACCCGAAGATCGTCCCACCGGGTCCGGCGATCGCGGCGACCTCCAGCTCGAAGTCACGGGCCACGGACGCGGCCGGGAACGGGATGTCGTCGCCGGGGCCGTAGACCGCGTGCGGGTTGGTGAAGTAGAACGTCGGCGCGTCGTACCAGGCCTCGGGCACCCCGGCCGAGCCGTCGATGCTGCGCCGGACACCCTCGACGTGCTCCTCGAACGCCACGAAGTCGCGGACGGAGGGTGGGCGCAGCGGCGCGAGCAGACGTACGCCGGCAAGCGGGGTTCCGGTCTTCGCGACGTCGACGAGACCGTTCGTGATCACGTGCAGCACGTCGGCGTCGTCGACGAACGGGAACACCGTCCCGTCCCGGAGCACGCCCGACCTCTCCCGGCCCTCGTGCCGGTAGGTGACGATCCGCATCAGACCGGCGGCGCGACGAAGCTGCCGCGGTCGGGGTCGTTGAACGACTGCTTCGCGACGAACTCGTTCATCGGGTTCGCCGTCCCCCACTGATCACTCACGGTCGGGTCGGAGAAGTCGTAGAGGTGCGGGTGCCACGTGTCCTCATCGAGTTCCTCCAGCTCGGTGGTGTACTCGATGGTGTTCCCGTGCGGGTCGAGGAAGTAGCTGAAGGTGTTGTTCCCGGCCATGTGCCGGCCCGGACCCCACACCTTCTCGACGCCGCCGCGCAGCAGCCGGCCGGTGCCGCGCATGTACTCGTCGATGCCGCGCATCTCGAACGACGCGTGGTGCAGCGAGACGTGCGGGCCGCGGGCGATCGCCAGGCTGTGGTGCCAGCGGTTGGTGCGCAGGAACCACATCATCGAGCCCATCCGCGGGTGCATCAGGGTGTCCGACAGCGCGAAGTTCAGGTGCTGGTCGTAGAAGGCGACGGTCGCCTCCGGGTTCGGCGAGTTGATCACCACGTGCGAGAGCTTGACCGGAACGGACTCGCCCTCCTCCAGCTTGCGGTGCTGTCGCACCGCCACATCACAGGAGACTTCGACGGTACGGCCGTCGAGGTCGAAGAACCGGAAGCCGTAGCCGCCGCCCGGGGTCAGCAGCGCGCCCGGCTCACTGACCAGCTTCACGCCGGCCCGGCCGAGACGCTCGGCGAGCGCGTTCACGTCGGCCTCGTCCGCGGCGCCGAACGCGATCAGGTCCAGGCGCTTCTCCGGCGCCTTGCGCAGCCGCACCGAGTACTGCTCCGGCGAGCCGGCCGCGGCCAGGAACGCGATGCCCTCGTCGGTGGTCTCGACGTCCAGGCCCCACATGGTCGTGTAGAACTCGAGCTGCTTGTCGTAGTCCGGCACGGCCAGGTCGACGTGCCGCAGGTGGGTGATGAGTCGTTCGTCGTTGCTCATGTTCTTCCTCGGTTTCAGGCGGGCACTTCGACGAGGTGCGAGATCCGGGCCATCAGGCCGGGGACGTCGCCGCGCTCGCGGGCCAGCAGCCAGCGACACAGTTGCAGGGAGGCCTCGACGACCTCCTTGGCGCGCGGCAGGCGCCGCGCGGTGAACTCGGCCCACAGCTCACCGGTCACCGCGTCGTCGCGCAGCAGCAGCTCGGCCAGCACGGACGCGTCCTCGAGAGCCTGGGCGGCGCCCTGCGCGAGGGTGGGCGGGCAGCTGTGCGCGGCGTCGCCGATCACCACGACCCGCCCCCGGTTCCACGGCCCGTCGAGCACGTGGGACTCGAACGCGGTGTAGTTGACCCGGCTCGGGTCGGTCAGCGTCTCCCGGATGTCGTCCCACGGCCCGTGATACGCCCCGGCCAGCTCGCGCATCGTCGCGAGCGCGTCCTCCGGGGTGAGGCTGAACCGGTCCTGCACCGCCTCGACCAGGTACGCGTAGATGCTGTCCGGCCCGGTCGGGCAGTACCCGGCGATGTAGGCGGGACCGCCGTAGAAGAGGTCGGTCCGGGTGATCGATTCCGGCCGCCCGGTGAAGGTGCGCCAAATGCCCATGCCGACCGGCTGCGGCTCGGCGTCGATGCCGACCGCGCGCCGGGTCCAGGAGCGCAGGCCGTCGGCGCCGACCACCAGGTCGTACGCCTGGGAGGTGCCGTCCGCGAAGGTCACCGTGACGGTCTCGCCGTCCTGCTCCAGCGCGGCCGGCTGCGCGCCGAACCGGACCGTGGCGCCGGCCTCCTCGGCCCGCTTGATCAGGATCTTCGCCAGCGTCGGGCGGTACATGCCGAGGGTCGCGGGCAGATCCGGGCCGCCGGTGCGGATGTCGGTGAGCTCGGCGATCAGCGTGCCGGCCGGGTCGGGGGCGCGCAGGCCGAGCGTGTCGAACTCGTACCCCTCGGCACGGATCTGCTCCCAGACGCCGAGTCGGCGCAGCACCCGCAGGGCGTTGCCCTGCAACGTGATCCCGGAGCCGAGCGCGGAGACGTCGGGCTTGAGGTCGATGAGGTCGACCGCGACGCCACCCTCGGCTAGCAGGATCGCCGTGGCGGCGCCGGCGGCACCCCCACCGACGACCAGAACGTTACGAACTGCTGGCACGGCGGTTTCCCTCCCGTTTCGTGTGACTGGGACCACTGTCGCCGGAGGCCGGGGTATTACGGAAGGTCGACTTGCTGATGCGTGCGATCAGCCGGGCTTATAGTGGCGGCATGGCGGTCGACAGGGTGCTGGCCAACCTCGATCTCAATCTGCTGGTCACGCTCGACACGCTGCTGCGCGAGCGGAACGTGACCCGCACGTCCGAACAGCTCGGTGTCAGCCAGCCGGCGGTCAGCGGCGCGCTCGCCCGGCTGCGGCGGCACTTCGGCGACCCGCTGCTCACCCGGGTCGGCAACCGGTACGAGCTGACCCCGCTCGCCGCCCGGGTCGCGGTGCTGACCGGGCCGGCCCTCGCCGGCGTGCGCCGGGTCTTCGACTCGACCGCCGACTTCGACCCGTCCCAGCTCGACCGGGAGTTCACGCTGGTGATCTCCGACTACGCCGCGGCGGTTCTCGGCCCGCTGCTGGCCCGGCGGCTCGGGCACCTCGCGCCGGGCGTGCGGTTGCGGCTGGAGCAGACGACGCCGTACGCGGTGGATCACGTCGCCGACACGCTGCGCGCCGCGGACGGCCTGGTCATCCCGCACGGCTTCGTCACCGAGCTGCCCTATCTGGACCTCTTCGAGGACCGGTGGGTGTGCATCGTGTCCGAGGACCATCCGACCGTCGGGGACACGCTCACCCTCCACGAGCTGCGAACCCTGCCGTGGGCGGTGATCTTCGACCGGCCGACCGCGTTCGCGCCGGCCGCCCGGCAACTGCGGATGCTCGGCATCGAGGCGCAGGTGGACGTGGTGGTCGACGGGTTCCTCCAGCTGCCGTTCCTGATCTCCGGAACCCGGCGGGTGGCGCTCATCCAGGAACGGCTGGCGCGGATGCTGGCGCCGGTGACCGGGATCCGAATCCTGGACTGCCCGTTCGAGGTGGTGCCCGTGGCCGAGGCGTTCTGGTGGAACCCGATGTATCGCAACGACCCGGCCCACGCGTGGTTCCGGGAGCTGATCATGGCGTCGGCGGCTTCCCTGCGTACGCCGGAGCCTCGACTTTGATCGTCGGTCATCAGCGGGGCTGATGGCGGCCATCAGCGGATCGCGGCTTCCGTGCGAGCCGGACGGCTGAGCATATTCAGGGCCTGCCGGATGTGACCTGGACCACCGGCTTCTCTCCCTCCGGAAGGCTCTCCATGTCCGAAGCCGCCACCCTGCGCCGTGCCGGTGCGGGTCAACTCGTGCTGTTGCTCGCCGGCAGCTGCCTGTCCGTGCTCGGCGCGGTCCTGATCGCACCGGTGCTGCCGCAGATGACCGACCACTTCGCCGGCGTCGCCGGGGCGGACGTGCTCGTCCCGATCGTGCTGACCGTGCCGGCGCTGATGATCGGGCTGACCGCGCCGTTCGCCGGGTTCATCGTGGACGCCATCGACCGCAAGCGGCTGCTGATCGCCGCGATGATCGGGTACGCCCTCTGCGGGACGGCGCCGCTGTACCTGAACTCGCTGCCGGCGATCATCGGCAGCCGCGTCCTCGTCGGACTCTGCGAGGCGGCGATCATGACGTGCTGCACGACGTTGATCGCGGACTACTGGTCGGGCCGCCGGCGCAGTCGTTACCTGGGGCTGCAGACGCTGCTGGCATCCGTCTCGGCGACGATCTTCCTCGGGCTCGGCGGCGTGATCGGCGGGTCGGGGTGGCGGGCGCCGTTCTGGCTCTACGCGATCGCGCTGGTCCTCGCCGTCCCGATGGTCCTGCTGATCTGGCAGCCCGTCCGCACCCAGTCCCCGGCCCTCTCCCCGTCCCCCGCGGCCGGGGCTCGTAAGTTGCCGCCGCTGCCGTGGCGGGCGCTGCGGACGCCGTGCCTGGTCACGCTCGGCGGCGGCATCGTGTTCTACGCCCTGATCGTGGAGCTGTCGTTCGTGCTCGACGAGGTCGGCGTGACGGCGACCGGCACGATCGGCGCGCTCAGTGCCCTGATGTCGCTGGCCACCGCGATCGCCGCCGGCTCGTTCGCGAAGCTCTCCGCGAGGACGCCGCGCCAGCTGCTGCCGATCGCTTTCGGGCTCGCGGCGGCCGGCTTCCTGATCCTGTCGGCCACCGCCTCGGTCCCGGTGATCACCACGGGCGCGGTCGTCGCCGGCGCCGGCACCGGGCTGCTCCTGCCGACGCTGCTGACCTGGGCGACGAACAACCTCGGCTTCGAGGAGCGCGGCCGGGGCACCGGGCTGTGGACCGGCGCGCTCTTCATCGGCGAGTTCCTGTCCCCGCTCCTGATCAACGGGCTCTCCGCCGCGACCGGTGGCCTGCGCCCGGCGATCGGCGTGCTCGGCGTGGCCACCGCGGTCCTGGCCGTGGCAACCCTTGCCATCGTCCCGCGGTCCGCGCCCGCCCTGAACATCACGACCGACTGACCCCTCCGCCGCCGACACAGCCACCAGCGCCAGCCACCAGGCCACAGCTGGCACTCACGGCTCCCAAGCACCCGCAACACAGCCGTGATTGCCAGCCGCCGGGGCTCAGCTGGCACTCACGGCTGCTGAAGCAGGCGGTTGCAGCCCTGAGCACCAGCCGGCGCCTGACGGCGGCGCTGACGTCGCAGCCAGAGCTGCTCAGAGTGCGGGCGGGCGGGTCAGTGGGAGGGGATGGCGGTGACCGCGATGCTGTCCGGGCCGGACCGGCCGATCACCGTGGTGAACTCGACCCGCAGCTTTCCGGTGCCGAGCGCGACCGGCTTCTCGAGCGCGATCGTGCCGCTCTGGCGCGCGGACGGGCCGAGCTCGGTGTTCCAGTCCCCGCCGAAGTGGTCCGGCTGATAGGTCCGGCCGTCGCCGTCGGTCACCACGAACCAGCCGGGCGTCAGGCTCATCGAGTACTCGGTGGTGTTGCGGGCCTGGAGGTGGACGACGCCGTGCCCGCCGGTGTTCTCGATCCTCGTGACGGTCAGGCTGAGTCCGCTGCGCTTGGCGGAGATGGCGGTGTCGCTGACGACGACCGGTGGCCCGGCGTCGGCGGCGCCCGCGGCTCCGGAGAACGACGGGACGAGTTTCGCCGGGGAGCTGCCGCCCAGCGCGTACCCGACGCCGAGGACCCCGATCAGGGTGACGATCACTGTCGACACCAGGTGGCCGGCGTGGCTGCCGCCCTTCGCCCCGGCTTTCGCCATCGACCGGCCGATGATCATCAGCACGCTGCCGAACCCGACGCCGAGGAAGTAGACCGCGCCGACCGGGATGCCGGAGCCGAGCCGGGCGCCGAGCATGTCCGGCGGGCCCTTGATGCCACCGGACATGGCGCCGAAGACGATCGACATCCAGCCGGCGAAGCTGAACCCCACCACGCACAGCCCGAGGATCATCAGCACCCGGCCGGGGCCGCGGCCGGTGAACAGCGGGCCCGCCGGGTCGAGGTCGACGTCGAACCGGTCGCCGATGTGCTGCTCACGGATGTGCTGCCGGCCGAAGTTGTTGTGCGAGCCGATCGAGTTGCCGTTCCCGAACTGGTACCCGCTGTTCGCGTGGTGCCGCGACTGGTCGACGTTGGATCGGTGCCGGGACTGGTCGATCGACATGTCGCCGCCCGAGCCGTAGACCCGGGCGCGACCCTCGGCGTGCGCGTCGAACCGGTTGCCGTCGGGCATCCTCAGCGTCCGATCCGCATGTTGCCGCCGGCCACGGTCACGGTCGCACGATCACGAGCACGGACGTTGAACGTGTGCCCGGCCGCCGCGGGGCTCCCGGAGCCGGGCAGCTCCGCGGCGAGCCGGCGCACCAGCGCGTCGAGCTCGGCCGCGGCGTCGGGCCGGACCGCGAGCAGCCGGGCGAGCCGGTCCGCCCAGTAGGCCCGTACCGCGTCCTCGGCGTCGGCGTCGGCGGTGACCCGCCGGCGGTCCAGCTCCAGCTCCGCGGCGACGTCCTCTACCGCGTCCGCCCGGCCGCGGCCGCACACGTGCGCCACGGCTTGCTTGGCCATCTTCCACGCGTCGCCCGCCATCGCCCCCACGATGGTGGCGGCCCCGGCTGCGGCGATCCCCTGCAGGTCAGGTTCCACGGTCGGTCCACACTCCCGGTCGAGAGCAGCCGTCCGCCGGCACCGACGGATTCACAGCTACATCGCCGTCAAAGAGCGACGGGAGTGTTCGACGCGGCCCGACAGCGCGGTTCAGCCGAACGGGGTCACGGCACGTGGACGCGGCCGGCGCCGTAGGAGGTGCCGGCGCGGTCGCGCTCCAGCCAGCCCGTGTCGACTAGCATGCGGCGGACCGCGGCGACGTCGTCGGCGACGAGGGCGATGCGCTTGTTGACCTCGTCCTCGGTCAGCACTCCGTCGACGGCCAGGAAGCGGGCGAGCAACTCGGCGACCTGCTGGTAGCGGTCGCTGAGCGTGGGCGGCAAGCTGGTCAGCCGGCCGTACGCGAAGAAGCCTTTGAGCTGCGGATATTCCGTGAGCAGCGGGGCGATCGGGAGCGTGCCGACCAGGGCCTGCGCCGCCTCGCGCAGCACCTCCGGCTTGGCCCGGTAATACCCGTCGCCCGAGCCGCTGGCCAGTCCGAGCCCGGCCAGCCGGCCCAGCGCCTCGCCGGCCTCGGGTTTCGTCATGTCCAGTAGGAACGACATCTCGGCGATCGAGAACCCCTCCGAGCCGCGAGCTGCCAGGCCGGCGAAGGCGCGCAGGCGGGCAGGGTTGGCGAGTTGCGTGAGGAGTTCGGCGGCGCGAGCTGCTTCTGCGGACATTCCGACAACCTATTGGCGTACGGGCGGGCGGGGCATCCGAATTTCCCCGGCATTGACTTGACTCGATCAATTCGGCACTCTTGGCGGACAGCACTGCCGCGAGCACGCGCGGCACCCCGGGAGCCTGGGCAGCTCCCGCCGTCCTCACCGGCGGCCGTCGCCACGGGCAACGGCCCTGTGCTCAGGAGTGCTGACTTCACATGCACAACGTCGTACGCGCAAGATTTCTGCTCTCTGCCGTGATCGCCGCCCTCGTCGCGGCCCTCGTCGTGATCGCAACGCCGAGCTCCCCCGCCGCGGCGCACGGCAACGTCCTCAGTCCCGCCTCGCGCAACTACGGGTGTTTCGAGCGCTGGGGCGACAAGTTCCAGGCGCCCGAGATGGCCACCCAGGACCCGATGTGCTACCAGGCGTGGCAGGCGGATCCGCAGGCGATGTGGAACTGGAACGGCCTCTTCCGCGAGGGGGTGGCCGGGAACCACCAGGCCGCCATCCCGGACGGTCAGCTGTGCAGCGCCGGGAAGACCCAGAACGGGCGGTACGCCGCGATGGACACGATCGGCGACTGGAAGGCCACCAACCTGGCCAACTCGTTCACGCTGAACCTCTTCGACGGGGCCCGGCACGGCGCCGACTACATCCGGGTGTACGTCTCCAAGCCGTCCTACAACCCGGTCACCCAGGCACTCAAATGGTCCGACCTGGACCTGGTCAAGGAGGTGCCGAACACGCCCGCGGCGCAGTGGACCCAGCAGCTCAGCAACGGGGTGCAGATGGACATCCCGGTGAGCGCGGCCGGGCGCACCGGGCGGGCCATGGTCTACACGATCTGGCAGGCCAGCCACCTGGACCAGTCGTACTACTTCTGCAGTGACGTGAACTTCGGCGGCGGCGGCTCCTCGCCGAGCCCGTCCACCTCGGCGTCGGCCTCCACGTCGCCGTCGACCTCGCCGTCGGCCTCCACCTCGCCGTCGACCTCCACCTCGCCCGCGACCGGGGCGTGCGCCGCGACCGTCTCCGTGGCCTCGCAGTGGTCCGGTGCCTACCAGGCGACCGTGAACGTCACGGCCGGCAACGCGGCCGTCAAGGGGTGGGCGGTCACGCTCACCTACGGCGGGGCGCAGACGGTGCAGCAGTCGTGGAACGCGACAGTGCTGGCCAGCGGGAACCAGATCCAGGCGACGAACGCGGCGTACAACGGGACACTGCCGGCCGGAGGGTCGACGAGCTTCGGTTTCGTCGCGGCGGGCGCACCGGCCACTCCCACCGTCACGTGTTCCGCGGTCTGACCCCTCGCCCCGGCTGGCAACAATTGCTACAGTTCGGTTAACTGGGAGCGCTCCCAGTGATCCCCCGCCTTGACCGAACGGAGGCGCAGCTCATCCCCCGCGTGCACGCACGCAGTGCTGTCGCACCATGACGGGGAAGGAGGCAGCCCCACCTCCTTCCCCGTTCCCCATTCCTCAGACCCGCTGCCCACCGGCCGATGGACAGCTTGATGAAGCCCACGATCGGACCCGCCGGCGACCTCCACACGGCCCTGGCCGCGCTGGACGAGCTGCGCGCGTCCGGATACCGTGCTCACCGACGACCAGGGCACCGTGACCGGGTTGTCCGGGGCGATGCTCGACATCACCGAGCGGCGCACCCTCGAACGGCGCCTCCGGGACCTGGCCGACGCCGACCCGCTCACCGGCGTGGCCAACCGGGCGCTGTTCACCCGGCGGCTGGACGACGCCGCCGCGGTGCTGCTCATCGACCTCGACGACTTCAAGGGCATCAACGACAGCCTCGGGCACGACGTCGGCGACCACTTCCTGATCGCCGTGGCCCGGGTGCTCCGGGAGGCGCTGCCCGCCGGCGGTCTCGTCGCCAGGCTCGGCGGGGACGAGTTCGCGGTGCTCCTGAGCGACGGCGACGACCACGAACGGACCGCCCGGCGGATCACGGCCGCGCTGACCACGCCCGTCGACGTGGCGGGCCATCAGCTGACACCGCGCGCCAGCATCGGCGTGGCCCGGCGGCAGGCCGGCGAATCCGGCGAGGACCTGCTCCGGCACGCCGACATCGCGCTGTACGAGGCGAAGGACGGCGGCAAGAGCCGCTGCGTCCACCACCGGCCCGGGATGCGGACCCGGGTGATCGACCACGGCGCCACCCTCACCGCGCTGCGCCACGCCCTGGACGAAGGCCGGCTGTCGCTGCACTACCAACCGGTCGCCCGGCTCGACGACGGCGTCACGACCGGCGTGGAAGCGCTGGTCCGCTGGACCGACCCGGAACGCGGCGCGCTGCCACCCGCGGAGTTCCTGCCGATTGCGGCGCGCAGCGGGCTGATCGTGCCGCTGGGCGCGTGGGTGCTGGAGACAGCGTGCCGCTACGGCGGGCAGGCGCCGCTCACCTACGTCAACGTGTCGGCGCACGAGTTGCGGGAGCCCCGCTTCGCCGACCGGGTGGCCGCCGCGCTCTCCACCTCCGGACTCGCGCCGGACCGGCTGGTCATCGAGGTGATCGAAGCGGCGATGGACGACACCACCGCACTGGCCACCCTGCACCGCGTCGCCGGCCTCGGCGTCCGGATCGCGCTGGACGACTTCGGTGCCGGGCGGGCGCCGCTGGCACTGCTGGCCGAGGTTCCGGTGGCGGCCGTCAAGGTGCACCCGGTCTTCACCGAGCGGGTGACCGAGAACGGCCGGCACACCGCGGTGGCCCGGACGATCGCGCGGCTGGCCGCCGACCTCGGAATCGATGCCATCGCCAAAGGGGTGGAGACCGCGGAGCAGGCGCGGCGGCTGCACGAGATCGGATATCGCCTGGGGCAGGGATACCACCTGGCTCCTCCGGCCGCCGCTTTCCGGCACGGAGCCGCCGAACGGGCGGCCTGAACTCGGTGACCGTCGCGACGTTTCCGGCGGGCCACGTCGACCTGCCTGACGGGCAGGGTTAGGCTGCCCTAACCGAGAACGGGCGGGTGGAGATGGCGCAGCCGGAGTCGCTGGCAGAATTGCTCAACGGGCGGCGCGCCGCCATCGACGCGTCGTGGCCGGCCGTCGGCTTCCTGATCGGCTGGCTGGTGTTCCACTCCATCTGGGCGGGCACGGCCGGAGCGCTGATCTGCGCGCTCGGCGTCGTCTTCTGGCGCCTGCGCCGCGGCGACAAGCCTCGCGCCGTCCTCTTCGGCCTGCTCGGCGTCTGCGTCGCCGCGCTCGTCGCGCTGCGCACCGGCAAGGCGGAGAACTTCTTCCTGCTCCAGCTGCTCAGCAACGGCGCGAGCGTCCTGGTCTGGACGATCAGCATCGTGATCCGCTGGCCGCTGCTGGGCGTCGTGGTCGGCGCGGTCCTCGGCCAGAAGACCCGCTGGCGCCGCGACCCGGACCTGCTCCGGGCCTACTCCCGGGCGAGCTGGGTGTGGGTCCTGCAGTACGTCATCCGGGTCGCGGTGTTCCTGCCGCTCTACGCCGCTGGGCAGACCGGCGCGCTGGCCGTGGCCCGGATCGTGCTGAGCTGGCCGCTGGTCGCCGCCTGCCTCGCGGTCAGCTGGTGGGTCATCCAACGGGCCCTGCCGGCCGGCCACCCCGGCCCGCGTCACCCGGTGATCGACGAACCGCGGCCGTCGGGCCCCGCCAACGACGCCGCCGACCAGCCCGCCTGACGCCCGACGCCCCGCGATCCCGGTCGCAGGGAAGGTCAGTGCCCCGGCCGCACTGCGAAACACCGCCTGGTTCTCACGGTGGTTGTTCGGGCCGGACAAGCACCGTGAGAACCAGCAGAACCGCGAGCGGCGGCCGCAGCTGGGCCCGCGACGGAGACGGGCTGCGACTGCGGAATCAGAGGTCGTCGAGGACCTGCTGGGCGATGCGGAACGCGGTGTTCGCGGCGGGGACGCCGCAATAGATGGCCGTCTGGAGCAGGACCTCCTTGATCTCGTCGACGGTCAGGCCGTTGGTGCGGGCGGCCCGCACGTGCATCGCCAGTTCCTCGTGGTGCCCGAGAGCGACGAGCGCGGTCAGCGTCACCATCGACCGGCTGCGGCGGTCCAGACCGGGGCGGGTCCAGATGTCGCCCCACGCGTACCGGGTGATCAGATCCTGGAAGTCCCTGGTGAACGGGGTGGTCGCGGCGGTGGCGCGGTCGACGTGCGCGGGGCCGAGCACCTCGCGGCGGACAGCGATCCCGGCCGCGCGGGACTCGTCGAAATGCTGGTCGAGCAGGAACGCGACGACCTCTGGGGACTCGGCCGGGGCCAGGTGGGCGACACTGTCGAGGACCACGAGACGGCCGTTCAGCACGCTTGCCACGATCAGCTCCAGACCGGCGGGCGGGGTGGGTTTGTCCTGGCCACCGGCGACGGCGAGCACCGGCGTGGCGATTTCCGGCAACCTGTCGCGTACGTCGAAATCGGCGAGAGCCTCGCAGCAGCGCGCGTAGCTTTCGTCGTCGGTGGCGCGCAGGGCGTCGAGCAGGGGTTCCCGGTCGGGCGGCGGGAAGTCCGGGTTGAACCAGCGCTCGATCGAACCGGCGACCACCGCGTCGGTGCCCTCGGCGCGGACCAGCGCGGCGCGTTCGGCCCACGCCGCCGCCTCACCGATCTTGGCGCCGGTGCAGAGCAGGGCCGCGGCGGCGATCCGGTCGGGCGCGTCGAGCAGCACCTGCAGGCCGATCGCGCCGCCGATCGAGTCACCGGCGTAGAGGAAGCGTTCGCCGGGGCGCAGCCGGTCGGCGAGCGCGACGACCTCCCGGGCCAGGTCGGCGACGGTGAACGGGCCGGGCGCCGGAGCGCTGCGGCCGTGCCCGGGCAGGTCGAAGCCGACCACGTGGTAGCGGCCGTAGAGCCGGGACGCGCAGCGCGCCCACAGGCTCTCCGCCGAGGTGCCGACGGACGTTCCGAGCAGCAGCAGCGGTCGGTCGGGGGCGTCGGTGAAGACGGTCGCGGTCAGCAAGACTGTCCTTTCAGACAAGACTGTCCCTTCAGGCAAGGTCAAGATCAGGGTCCCGATGCGGTACGGCGTCAGCCCGGCCCCGCCGCGGCACGCGCCAGCACCGCGTCGATGATCTCCTCGGTCGCCCCGGGATAGGGGTGGCCGGGGGCGACGCCGGGCGTGATCGACTGCTGTTCGGCGTCGATGTCCGGGCGGGCGTCGTGCAGCGTGGCCAGCATCTTGCCGGTGTCCACGCGTAACCCGGCGAGCAGCTCGGCGGTCTGCGCCCCGGCCACGACCGTGCGGCGGGCCAGGGTCCGCAGGGTGGCCCACTCCACGTGCCAGCCGCCGTCCGGGCGCTCATCGACGGCGGCGGCCGCCCCCGCGTGGACCAGAGCGGCCAGTGGTGGGCCGGCCAGCGCGGCGCGCTTGATCAGGACGGCGTGGACCGGGTTCTGCTTGTTCGGCATCGCGGACGAGCCGCCCTTGCCCTCGGCCGCGCCCTCGATCAGCTCGTGCACCTCCGGCCGGGAGCCGACCAGCACGTCGTTGGCGATCCTGCCCCACGCGTCGGTGCAGGTCACGAACGCGTCGGCGATCCGGGTCACCGGCGCGCGGCTGGTGTGCCACGGCTCCCGGGACGGCAGCCCCAGCTGCCCGGCGGTGGTCGCGACCAGCTCGCGGGCCCGGCCCGGGCCACCGGCGAGCGCCGCCGGAGCGGCCAGGCTGCCGGCCGCTCCCCCGACCTGGATCGGGAACGTCACGGCGGCGAGCTGGTCGCGCGCGTCGAGGACGCCGGTGAGCCAGCCGGCCGCCTTCAGCCCGAACATGATCGGGATGGCGTGCTGGGTCAGCGTGCGGCCGGCCATCCGGGTCTCGCGGTGCTCGTCCGCGAGCCGGGAGAGCGAGCCGACCTGGGAGCGCAGACCGGCCCGGATCCGGTCGTGCGCGTCACGCAGGCACAGGACGATCGCCGTGTCGATCACGTCCTGGCTGGTCAGACCCTTGTGCAGCCAGCCCGCGGCGGCGGTGTTGCGGCCACGCAGGCGCGCCCGCAGCAGCTTGAGCAGCGGGATCAGCGGGTTGCCGCCGGACTCGCCGTCGATCGCCAGTTGCGGCAGGTCCTCCGGCGCGACCAGGCCGGTCAGGTCCGGCACGGTGAGGTCGGCGATCTTGTGCTCGGCGAGCGCGGTGAGCCACGCGTGCTCGACGCGGACCATGGCCGCCACCACGGCCGCGTCGCTGAACAGGTCACCGGCGCGATGGTCGCCGGGCCACAGGAGGTCGCTCACGGCGTACGCCGGGAGGCTGGTTCTCCACACTGACGGGTTGTCCACAGGGCACCCGCGGGATCTCGGCGATTCCCGCCATACTGATCAGCGGGACCTCCCCCAGGGTGGGTGGGCCGTGCGGGTTGCCGGGTGGATCGTGTGGGTTGCCCTGTGGGTCGTTGTCCGGTGGATCGTGGAGTGACGATCATGCCCAGGCGTCCCGCAGGCGGGGGTAGGTGAGGAACACCGTCTCGGCCGGGCCCTGCAGGTGGATGTCGAAGACCAGGCCCTGGTCGACGCGCCTGGTGATCAGCGTGTCGCGGCGCTCCGGTTCGAGGGCCGCCAGCAGTGGGTCGGCGGCGAACGACTCGGCGTCGCCGGGCAGGTAGGCGCGGGTGAAGAGCCGGTCGAGCAGACCACGGGCGAAAACGGTCACGGCGAAGAACGCGGGACGTTCCGGGGTGGTCCGGCCGGGCTCGACGGTGGCGAACGAGTAGAGGCCGTCCGGGTCGGTCGCGGCGCGGCCCCAGCCGGTGAACGTCCAGCCGTCGCGGCGCAGCGAGCCGGGCTGCCGCACGATGTGGCCCTGCGGGTCGGCCTGCCAGATCTCGATCACCGCGTCCGGGACGGGGGCGCCGGCGCCGTCGGTGACGCGGCCGTGCAGGCGGATCGCGCGCGGGTTCCCCGGCGGGACCAGCTCGTTCATCTGCGGGTATTCGAGACCCAGGTGGAAGAAGGGGCCGACGGTCTGCCCGGGCACGGCGCTCATGCCGACTCCCCTATTCCGCGCTCCATCGAGAACTCGCTCCGGTCGCTCATGCGTTGTCCTCCGTGTCGAGCGGAGTGCGGTGGGTGCCGGTGAGCACGATGTCCCAACGGTATCCGGTGTTCCACTCCGGGGTGGTGAGGTCGTGGTCGTACTGCGCGATCAGCAGCTCCCGGGACTTCGGGTCGGTGATCGACTGGTAGATCGGGTCGTACGGGAAGAGCGGGTCGCCCGGGAAGTACATCTGGGTCACCACGCGCTGGGTGAAATCGGTCCCGAAGATCGAGAAGTGGATGTGCGCGGGACGCCACGCGTTGAGGTGGTTGCGCCACGGGTACGGCCCCGGCTTGATCGTCTGGAAGCGGTACGTCCCGTCCGCGCCGGTGAGCATGCGCCCCACGCCGGTGAAGTTCGGGTCGTGCGGCGCCGGGTGCTGGTCGCGCTGGTGGCGGTAACGGCCCGCGGCG